>NZ_OMPU01000003.1 GCF_900313065.1 Kiloniella sp. EL199 | reverse complement strand
GTATTGGCTGGAAACTTGCCTATGAATGGGATGGCGAAAAGGTTATCCTGCACCACAAAGGATATGTCTGGCGGCTGTTTGGCAAATTATTACCTCTGCCTCTCTCTTTTGTGATGGGCAAAGGTCACGCAGGATTTTTGGCATTTCGTTTTGAGGGGATAACCGCCAAAGCACCTTCATCAGCGATATCCAGTCTGATTTTACCACTGCTGTAGGCTTTGTCGGCAACAATAGCCAGAGGCGGTACCTCCCAGTCCAGAAATTCAGGCATTAATTTACTATCGTGAACATGACCACCACTAATGGCAAGACGGACGGACCGGGCGGCCTTTCTGATCTACAGCCACGTGAACTTTGCTTGTGCGACCTCCGCGTGAGCGGCCAATACCTTCCGCCAGTTCCCCTTTTTTGACCCGGCCGCTGCGCGGTGAGCCTTTACAATGGAGCCATCTATAAAAATCAAAGCGTCTTCACATTCTGTTGCCAGCACATCAAAGATACCTTTCCAGATACCACGCTCACCCCAACGAACGTAACGATTGTAAACCGTTGTGTGAGGGCCATAACGTTCCGGAAGATCACGCCAGGGTGCACCTGTGCGCAAGATATAGAAGATACCATTCAGAATAACACGGTCATCACGACGGGCTGGCCCGCGACCTTTCTTCGGTAGTAAAGGCTCAATAACCTGCCACTCTTCATCACTTAAATCAAATCGGGCCATGTAAAACTCCCTAAAACGAGAGCTATGAATCACAAAAAGTTATATTCTGCAAGACATTAAAATGGGTTCACACCCTAGGAACACTGCGTGTTCATTAAATATGCAACGCATGCCCCAGCGTCTTAAGTGCAGCCTCTTGAAAGGCTTCGCTTTGTGTTGGGTGGGCGTGGATTGTTCCGGCGATGTCTTCCAGACGGGCCCCCATTTCAAGGGCGAGTGCAAAGCTTGCGGACATTTCCGAAACACCTGCACCGACGGCCTGAATACCAAGAACAAGATGATTATCGGCACGGGCAACGATACGCACAAAACCTTCTTCGCGTTCAGCAGACATGGCGCGACCATTGGCCTGAAACGGGAAGAGATCGGTTTTAATATCATGCCCCAGTGCTTTTGCTTCTGCCGGGGATAACCCAGCCGTTACAATTTCGGGATCAGTAAAGCAAACCGCCGGAATACAAACTTTATCCCAAGCACGCTTTTCCCCCGCAATAATTTCAGCAACCATTTCCCCCTGAGCCATAGCACGGTGAGCAAGCATTGGTTCCCCGGTAACGTCCCCTATTGCATAGGTTCGCCGCATTGACGTTTCGCATTTATCATTGATATGAATGAAAGCACCATCCATACGCAGATCAATTTCTTCCAATCCCCAACCTTCAGTGACGGGTTTCCGGCCAACCGTCACCAAAATCTTGTCCGCTGGGATTTTGTGATCAGCCCCACCACCATTTTCCACAAGCAACGAATTACCTTTTGTCGAAAGCCCTTTTGCTTTGGCGTTGGTCATGACCTTTATGCCAAGGTCGTTCAGGCGTTTGACAACGGGACGCACCAAATCTTTATCATATTGTGGCAAAACAGATTTTGCGGCCTCGACCACCGTAACTTCAGCCCCAAGTTTTGCATAGGCAATTCCAAGTTCCAGTCCGATATAACCGCCACCGACTACAGCCAGCTTTTTTGGAACTTCGGTTAACGATAGGGCCTCGGTAGAGGAAATTACTTTATCCTCAAAAGGCAAGAAAGGCAGTTCAACAGGCTTGGAACCTGTGGCAATTACCACATATTCAGCGCGAATAATCTGCGGGCCTGTCGGTGTGGCAACCTCAACAGTTTTACCATCTCGAAACTTGGCCCAGCCTTCAACCGTTTTAACTCCGTGCTTTTTCAAAAGCCCCGCAACACCAGAATTCAAACGACTGACAATGCCATCTTTCCATTCCATAGTCCGGGCCAGGTCAATAGACGGCTTTGTTGTTGAAATTCCAAGCGCATTTTCCCCGGACAAATGAGTGACTTTATCGAACTCATCCGCCACGTGAATTAAGGCTTTTGATGGAATACAACCTACATTCAAACAGGTGCCACCGGGTTTTCCTGCTTCAATAACAACAGTATCTATCCCCAGTTGCCCCGCACGGATGGCACAGATGTATCCACCAGGACCGGCACCAATGACCAGAAGCTTTGTTTTAATTTCCTTCATGGCTTAGCCCTCCATAAAAATCATTGCCGGTGTTTCAAGAAGGGATTTAATACGCTGCACAAAAACGGCGGCATCCCAACCATCAATAACCCTGTGGTCAAAGCTGGAAGAAATATTCATCATTTTACGTGGCACAAAATCAGTCCCGTCCCACATGGGGCGCACAGCCATTTTGTTGACCCCTAGAATGGCAACTTCCGGGTGATTAATAACGGGAGTTGTTGCAATCGCCCCCAAAGGTCCAAGTGATGTAATGGTGATGGTCGAACCGCTCAACTCTTCGCGCGTAGCAGCTCCCGCTTTGGATGCGGCAGCCAAGCGATTAACCTCTGCGGCACAGCCCCAGACATCTCTGGCCTCGGCATGCTTAATAACAGGTACGACCAAACCATTTGGTGTCTGTGCTGCCATGCCGATATGGACACCGCCGTATTGATGGACAACGCCCGCTTCATCATCAAATATTGCATTGAGATTGGGTTGTTCAGCAACGGCCTTGACCAAAGCCCGCATCAAAAAGGGCAAGAGTGTCAACTTTGGATGATCTTCTGCCCTGTTCTTGTTCAATGTCGCGCGCAACTCTTCCAGCGCCGTCATATCAACTTCTTCCACAATCGTAATATGCGGAATACGCGACTTGGAAATCGACATCTTTTCCGCAATTTTACGACGCAGGCCAACGACCCTGACTTCTGAAACCGAAGTATTTGGAACAAGACCGCCTTTGGGGCCAATCGCGACGCTGCTGCCGTCAAAATAAGCATCCAGATCTTCATGAGTAATACGCCCGGCTGGTCCAGTCCCGGCAACTTGTCGGAGATCAACTCCCCCATCTTGCGCTCGCTTTCGGACAGCCGGGGATGCAACGGGCTTTTCCCCCTCTGCTCTGACGGGCCCCACAGACTGTTTACGTAACTTAGAGCCGGAAGGTTTCTCTATCTCCACCTTTGCTTTTGGTGGTTCAACAATAAAACTCTGTTCCTGCTTTTCAGGAGCATTTTTCTCTAACTTTTCCGTCTCTGGCTCCCCAGTTTGGATGGCAGACCTACTTGCCTCCGTATTGTTCCCTTCGCCATCAACTTCAAGTTTGATAATGGGTGCACCAACAGACATTACATCCCCGGGCTCTGCCCCAAGCCAAATAATGCGCCCGTCGACTGGCGACGGAATTTCAACCGTTGCCTTGTCTGTCATCACAGCGGCAAGGACCGCATCTTCCTGAACGACATCACCAACAGATACTTCCCATTCGACAATCTCGGCTTCGGCGACACCTTCGCCAACATCCGGAAGCTTGATTACATATTCACCCATTGATCAGGCCTCCATCACTTGTTCTAACGCGCGGCTAACTCTTTCCGGTCCAGGGAAATAAGCCCATTCCTGTGCGTGTGGATAAGGCGTATCCCATCCGGTCACCCGTTGAATGGGAGCTTCGAGATGATAGAAACAGGTTTCCTGAACACGAGAGAGAAGTTCTCCGCCAAAACCAGACGTCAGCGTTGCTTCATGAACAACAACACAACGTCCCGTCTTTTTAACCGACGCGATGATTGTTTCTTCATCCAGAGGCAATAAACATCGAAGATCGATAATCTCGGCATCAATCCCGGTTTCTTTCGCTGCGGCTTCAGCGACATAAACCATCGTGCCATAAGCAATAATCGTAACATCAGCCCCTTCGCGGGTCACTTTAGCCTTACCCAATGGGACATTGTAGTAACCATCAGGAACTTCACCCAACTCATGCTTTGACCAAGGGGTTACCGGCTGATCGTGATGACCATCAAAGGGACCATTGTAAAGACGTTTGGGTTCCAGATAGATAACGGGATCGTCATCTTCAATCGCAGAAATCAAAAGCCCTTTGGCATCGGCAGGGTTGGATGGCACAACAACCTTCAGGCCAGAAACCTGAGTAAAGACCGCTTCGGGGCTTTGGCTATGTGTTTGCCCCCCAAAGATACCACCACCCGTTGGCATTCTAATGGTTATAGGTGCTGTAAAATCACCGGCAGAACGATACCGTAATCGCGCAGCTTCAGAGACAATCTGGTCATAGGCCGGATAAACATAATCAGCAAACTGGACTTCAACACAGGGGCGCAAGCCATAAGAAGCCATCCCTATGGCAGCGCCGACAATCCCGGACTCATTGATCGGGGCGTCAAAGCAGCGGTTCTTGCCATACTTTTCCTGCAAACCATGGGTACAACGGAAAACACCGCCGAAATAACCAACATCTTCGCCAAAAACAACAACATTGTCATTTTTATCCATCATGACATCCATTGCATCACGGATGGCTTCAATCATCGTCATTCTGCTCATGAATTAAATCCCCGCTTCCTGACGTTGACGCCGTAAGTGTGGCGGCATTTCTTTATAAACATCTTCGAACATATCACGTGTTGAAGGCGACCCTCCGGAATGGAGCGTGCCATGACTTTCCGCTTCTTTTTGCGCGGCAAGCACAGTGTCTTTTATTTCTGCTTCCGTCTGCAATTGACGCTCTTCTGACCAGATCCCTTTGCTGATCAGGTGAAGTTTCAGGCGTTCAATCGGATCACCTAATGGCCAGGCATCAGACTCTTCTTTTGGGCGATAAGCGGCAGGGTCATCAGAGGTCGAGTGCCCACCAGCGCGATAGGTTACATATTCGATCATCGTGGGGCCAAGATTCAAGCGCGCGCGCTCAGCAGCCCACTTTGCAACCGCATAAACAGCCAGATAGTCATTACCATCAACCCGAAGTGCCGGAATACCAAAGCCATGGCCACGCGCCGCAAAGGTTCCCGATCCCCCCTTCGCGATCCCTTGGAAGGTTGAAATCGCCCATTGGTTATTTACCACATTGAGAATAACCGGTGCCTTGTAAGTAGATGCAAAAACCAATGCAGCATGAAAATCTGATTCTGCCGTTGATCCATCGCCGATCCACCCCGCAGCAATCTTGGTGTCATTTTTGATCGCAGAGGCCATGGCCCAGCCAACAGCCTGAATATATTGCGTCCCCAAATTACCGGAAATAGAAAAGAAGCCGTATTCTTTCTCAGAATACATAATTGGGAGTTGGCGCCCTTTTAGCGGATCTTCTTCGTTAGAGTAGATCTGGTTCATCATCTTGACCATCGGGTAATCTTGCGCCAGCAAGAGACCTGCCTGACGATAGGTCGGGAAATTCATGTCCCCTTTTTCCAACGCACATTGAAAAGCAGTCGAAACAGCTTCTTCACCTAAGTGCTGCATATAAAAGGATGTTTTCCCCTGTCTTTGTGCCATCATCATACGGGCATCAAAAGCCCGTAGCGTCATCATATGACGCAAACCTCTGATCAATTCGTCATCACTCAACAGATCAGCCCAAGGACCAACAGCATCTCCATCTCTATTCAGGACACGAATAATAGAATAGGCAAGATCTCTTATCTCTTCAGGCGAAACATCAACATCAGGACGCCTTACAGAACCTGCTTTGGGTATCGTAACATTGGAGAAATCCGGGGTATCTCCGGGACGGAATTCTGGCTCTGGCACATGAAGATGGAGCCGCTTCTTTTCACTCATCTATTTTTCTCCGGCAATATATCTCTCAATATATCTTTTTTTGGCATATGTCGCTCCCTAGGCTTGCCCCTTTTCCGCCGATTTCGGCTTGTTGTAATTACACTTGTTATTCTGGGTATAATTCGGGGCATGCTCTCTGACAGTAATTATGACATATTCTGACTGGTGATTATTCCCAAAATCATTATGATAAAGAAGAAAATAAGCTATTTTTCTCTAACAAATACATCATGAGTAGTGATTTATGGAACTTGATGCGATTGATATAAAGATTTTGCGAATCCTTCAAACGGAAGGGCGTATTCGTTCTATTGAGCTGGCCGAACGCGTGGGCTTGTCGCCCACTCCCTGTGCCCGGCGCGTAAAAATGCTTGAAGACGAAGGCGTTATCACCGGTTATACAGCACGGGTCGACCAAACCAAGTTGGGTTACATGATCAACATCTTTGTCTCGGTTGAACTGGAAAAACAGGCGTCGGAGAACCTGAAGCAGTTTGAAGAGGAAATAGATAAATTTGAAGAAGTTGTGGAATGTTACCTGATGACCGGCAGTCAGGATTTTTTGCTTAAAGTTGTCGCGACAGATCTTATGGCGTTCGAAAAGTTTCTTCAGGAAAAACTGACCCGCATTCCAACGATCCGGGCAGTAAGATCCCGTTTTGCCCTGCGCAGCATTGTTGAAAGAAATGCACTGCCCAGCCCACAAAGACCATCCTAGAAATGCAAAAACCAAACGCCAGTTAAGCACGCTGAACATTATTGCTCCTGTTGCATCGCCCCAAGAACCTGGTGATCACTCACGACACTGACTACCGCATAAGTTGATCATATAGACTATAATACCATCGAATAAACAAAAGAGATACGAAAATGGCCACCACAATTATGTGATGGCCATTTTAAAAACTCTATAATATAGATCTTTGTTAGGTTGGCTCTTCTTTACTCGGCAGCTTCTGGTAAAGCATTACGATTGCGGATCAACAGATCACCAATGCTATTGGCTTTATGTTCCACCAAGGTGTCCGGACCACCCCAGATCGGCACGGCACGGCCAAGCCTTGCCATGATATCGTAAATAATGAACTTTGCGACACCGTTCCCGCCGCGGGTTCCCTCGTACAACAGTTGTAGAGGATAAGCAGCGTTCCCAATAACCGGTATAAACCCAAGGAGAAGTGCAAACCATGGTCGGCTTGTTCCCCGGGCAGTAGAGGCAATTATACGGCAAGTCGTATAGATCGTGCGTACAATCACACCACCACTTAGATATCCTATGATTCCACCAAAAAGGCCGATAACATCCAAAGCCCCCAAACCGAAGATAACAACAAGGGTGGTGACCTTCACAAATGGTTTCAGCGCCATCAAGACGCCAAAGTCGGTGATGTAAAGACTGCTTTCGCTGTTTTCCATCTCATGTTTCAAAACATCGGCTTCCTGCTCGGTAAGCTGACGACGTTTCTGCCAATCCTCGATGCTGCGTCCAACCAGTAATCGACTCAACTGTGTTCGATAGGACGGCAGTAACATAAAGGCTTTAATCTTCGGCATCAGGTTTCCAAGCTGTTTGATCAGCTTGCTCTCTGTCAGCAAAGAGCCCACTTTTCCGATAGCTTTATGCAAGCCTTCTTTGGCTTGTCGAGCATACCAGCGCAACGGATGCTTCTTGTAATAATGTGTTTCTTCTTCGGAAATTTTCCCACGTGCAAACTTCGCCTGAATGCTTCGTTGCAGACGCGACATGAAACGCCAGTCATCGGGCTTATGAATAAGACCGGACACATCAACACAAAATGCTTCGTATTCCTGTTCACTCATTACCCCAAGGAGTGCGGTTTTGTTTTCAGCGATGTAATCACGAAGTTTTGGTACATCCACGTCATCATAAAGCGGGCGACCATTCACCAATGTACGTTGTAGATAATAGGTGAATAGAAGTTTGGGATTCGCCGGGAACAACGCAGGCACACCAGATTCCAGATCAACCCAGACCCAGCGCTTTTCACCCGCTTCAGTCGTTTCTAACAGGAAGTTACTGGTCGCGACGGGATTACCATATCCGGCTTGCCAGGCAAGACCATCAAACCCTGCATCGAGAAGTAATCCCTGCAGAGGCTTCATGACATTTTCAACAAGATCCCGAATTTCCGTTTCTTTCAAAGAAGAATATGGGTGGTGAAGCGATGGTGCACGCCCATCGATAAATTCCATGGTAATTTCATTGGCTCGGAATTCTTCGTTCCATGATACAGAAATAATCTCAGCGATACGAAGTTTACCGGGCAGCCAAAGTTTCATAAGGGCGGAAAGAACACGACGTCGACAGGCAGCTTCGAGGATTGATCCCTGATGCCAGATATAAGGGTTGTTTGCGCCAAAAATCACATTGTGAACAAGGCCAGCCAACGTAGAACCAACAAATATCTTACGCGCTGTCGCCCGACCATCCGGAAGATGATCCAGATAGACTGTAGCAGATCGGCCAGCGCCAATCTTTCGGTCTTTTAAACTCGACATTTAATTATTTTCCAACCCTTGTACGGTGCTCGTATTCGCCCCTTCGGTGAGTAAAAAACCGAAAATAGAAATCAAAGCTGCGGGGAAATTTTTCGCGAGCAGCATATATCTATACTTTTTTTGTGGAAAATACCACCCATAGCGAAATAAAAATGTCACTTTTATGTCTCAACAACTTCACGATCTTGTATCTCTTTGTGAAAGCATAACCTTTCAAATTCAAAAAACTATATAAAGAAATCCTGATATAGCTTGCGTCACCTATAAAAAGAGCATAGTTTCCTCAGTAGATACTAATCTCAATTTTGTGCGGCGAGTAACCATGGCCAATAAATTCCTAGATCTCTTAAAAACACGCGACTGGCTTCTTGCTGATGGCGCAACAGGCACCAACCTTTTTGAAGTGGGTCTGGAAACCGGCGATGCGCCTGAACTATGGAACCTCGATGAGCCTGAAAAAATTTATAATCTGCAAAAATCATTTGTTGATGCTGGTTCTGACATTATTCTCACCAATACTTTTGGCGGCACACGAAACCGTCTTAAGCTTCACAAAGCAGAAGATCGCGTTGCAGAGATAAACACTGCTGCAGTCAAAATCACCAAACGTGTTGCTGATGAAGCAGGCCGTCCCGTTGTTGTTGCCGGATCGATGGGCCCTACAGGTGATATATTTGAACCTGTTGGTTCATTGACACGTGAAGAAGGCATTGCGGCATTCCGTGAACAAGCCATTGCACTGGCCGAGGCTGGCGCAGATGTTCTTTGGCTGGAAACAATTTCTGCACCGGAAGAACTGGAAGCAGCCGTTACAGCATGCAGTGAAACAGGCTTACCAATTGTCACAACACTAAGCTTTGACACCAATGGCCGTACCATGATGGGTCTTACCCCCGGCGACTTTGCCGGACGCGTCAAAGAGCTATCCACAGTACCCGTCGCCTATGGTGCCAACTGTGGTGTCGGCGCATCAGAAATGGTTACAGCTCTCCAAAACATGGCAATGTGCGCTCAAGAAGGCGATGTTCTAGTGTCAAAAAGTAACTGTGGCATTCCCGAATATGTTGATGGCGCCATTCGCTACACCGGCACCCCAGAATTAATGGCTGATTATGCAAGAATTGCCGTTGATTCCGGCGTTAAAATTATTGGTGGTTGCTGTGGGACATCTCCAAATCACGTCAAACACATGCGTAAAGCACTGGATAATCATACACGTGGGCCAAAACCAAGCCTCGATGAAATCATCTCGCGTCTGGGGGAAATCTCCAACGGTGCGAGAGAGATGAATGAAGCTGGTCCTTTGGGGGCTAAACCGACAGAACAAACCGGCGGTGGCCGCAGGCGCAGAGGACGCGATCCGAAACGCAAAGCAGCCGATGACGGCAAGTTTCCGGGTCAGGAATAGTCAGTCTGCCCACAAGGAATAAGAAACAAGACCATAACAAAAGGGGCCTCAAATCGAGGCCCCTTTTGTTATACTCAGCAGAAATTTGTTGTAGAATATTTAAGTAGTAAGCGTCTGCCGAGGCGCACCTACCCTAGATTTTATCTATCGTTTATATTTCCCTTAGTTGATTTATAAGGGAAAAGAATATGGTTCGGCAAATAAATGATCCTTCAAGTGAGAATAGTTTAACTCGAGAAATCTGTTTAAAAATACTTTACGCAGCTCTTTTGGAGCAAACAGATTTAACTGAAGTTGCTGCTCGATATGGGGCAACAGCCTTCGAAGTATTTAACTGGGGTAAACCAGCAGACATCGAATGTGGTAGTGGGTTTGTTAGCGTTGAAATTACCAAAGATGCCGAAGTAGCTTTGGACGATCTAGGCTCTAGTTAAACGGTAATTAAGTTCACTAAAAGTTTTACTTCCAAACATATCATAAATAAGGCAAGCCATGATTGGTCCGGCAACTAATACAC
>NZ_OMPU01000005.1:5000-188887 GCF_900313065.1 Kiloniella sp. EL199 | reverse complement strand
GACACATCAGATTACAACCAGTTCCACAGGGACTTATGAAACCTTAAAACAGGATGTAAACCAGACATCAAAACGTTTGGCAGAAACTGTTGGCGATATCGTCGCAACAACCGATGAGATTGGCTCCGCGTCCACAGAAATTGCATCCGGTTCAATGGATCTTTCCCAACGAACCGAAGCACAGGCTTCCAGCCTGCAACAGACTGCAGCATCCATGGAAGAAATGTCCACAACCGTTAAACAGAATGCAGACAGCGCCCAACAGGCCAATCAGATGGCACTCAACGCAACAGAGACTGCTGAACGTGGCGGTGAAGTTGTGAAAGACGCTGTTGTTGCTGTGACTGGGATTGAACAGGCATCTCAGAAAGTATCCGACATCATCGGTGTCATTGACGAGATTGCCTTCCAAACCAATCTTCTGGCGCTGAATGCAGCAGTTGAAGCGGCCAGAGCGGGCGAAGCAGGTAAAGGCTTTGCGGTTGTTGCAGCCGAAGTGCGGACACTGGCGCAACGTTCCGGCGAAGCAGCCAAGGATATCAAAACCCTGATTGTTGAAGCCAATGATCAGGTTAAAGAAGGTGTTACCCTTGTCAGATCTACCGGGGACACCCTGTCCGAGATTGTTGATTCATCCAAACGTGTTGCTGACATCATTTCCGAGATCGCCGCTTCAAGCCGGGAACAGGCCACTGGTGTTGAAGAGATAAATACTGCTATCACAGCCATGGATGAAATGACCCAGCAGAATGCCGCCCTGGTAGAGGAAAGTTCAGCTTCGGCGCGAACGCTGGAAGAGCAGGCCGAGGGCCTCTCCGAAATGATCGGCTTCTTTAAAACTGATCAAAGCACTCATAGCGAACGCAAACCCAAAAACCGGAACACATCCAAAGTAACCTCAAAAACAACTCCCAAAACAGTCACTGCCCTTAAACCGACAACCGCTGTCGCTGCAGCTGTCGAGGATGATGACGACTGGTCCGAGTTCTAAGCGAGCAAAATGTAAATGGAAACCTACACTCTTAAACTAAACTGGATTATGAAATTATGAGCGCCTCTGCACTTGCTTCGACACAAGCTGGAAGAAGAAAAGTCAGTCCACCAGGCGCGGGACAAGAGCGTGAGTTCCCTTTCTCGGATGACGAGTTTAAAATCTTGTCCAATATGGTGTACGAAAGAGCCGGTATCGTTTTAAACAAAAATAAAAAGGATATGGTTTACGGACGTCTTGCGCGCCGATTACGCAAACTGAAGATCCCTTCGTTTAAAGAATATCTCCAGTACCTGAACAGCAACAATGGTTCTGAAGAAACAGGTCTGTTGATAAATGCAATAACAACAAATCTTACTAAATTTTTCCGAGAATCACACCACTTCAAACACCTTTTTGATGCCTGTTCCGATATCGTTCAGGCGCAAACAAACAGAGGCGAAGAGCGCCGTTTAAGAATTTGGTCTGCGGGATGTTCCTCTGGCGAAGAACCATATTCCATTGCCATTATAATGAATGAGCTTCTGAAAAAAGCAGCACCTATAGATATTCGGGTATTGGCGACAGATCTTGACACTAGCATGTTACAAACTGGTATGGCTGGCGTGTACAATAAAAAGTCAATCGAAAATTTACCTGCCAAATTTCGGTCACGCTATACAGAAAAACTTTCCGATACTCAGATTAAAATGAGCCAGGATCTGCGTAAACTGATCACCTTCAAACAGCTGAATTTGTTAGAAAAATGGCCAATGAAGGGCCCTTTTGACGCCATCTTTTGCCGTAACGTCATGATTTATTTCGATACATCGACGAAAGTCTCTCTGGGTAAACGTTATTCAGAAATGTTGCGATCAGACAGTTGGCTATATATCGGCCATTCCGAGAGCCTGCCCATTGAGGAAACTCAACTTAAGTTAATCGGTAAAACAATCTACCAACGAAATGATCAGAGGAGGTAAGAATGACCACAATGGCAGAACATAAAAGTCCTCCAACTCGCAACGTTCCTGATCATTTTTATTCGGACGATACAGATCTGCAACACCCTCATGAAGGAGAGCCAAACAGGTTCTTTGACCCGCGATTTAAACACTACGCTGTAAAAATAATGCCCGGCACCCATTACGTAACCTCGAGACATGATGAAATGCTTGTCACCACCCTGGGATCCTGTGTCAGCGCATGTATTCGCGATACCGCGCTTGGTGTGGGTGGAATGAATCATTTCATGCTTCCGGAAAGCGATTCTGGAAAATGGGGCGGAAGTAGCGCGGCAATGCGGTATGGTAATCACGCCATGGAAACTTTGTTTAATGATATCCTTTCCATGGGTGGTGCAAAGAACCGTATGGAAATCAAACTTTTTGGCGGAGGCCATGTTCTCAATTCGTCAAATCTGGTTGGTGCAAAAAACGTCCAATTCGTTGAACAATATTTAAAAAACGAACACATGGCACCATCGTCTCAGCACCTTGGTGGTAATCAAGCCCGGAAAGTAATTTACTTTCCAAAGACTGGTGTCGTGAAGATGAAGCTTCTTCCACATGCCTTTGATGAAGAAGTTATGCAAAGCGAAAGAAAGCTTAGCTCTAACCTGAACCATCAGGAAATAGAAGGCAGTGTTGAACTCTTTTGAACAGGAATTGATTTTGACTCCGATAAAAGTCCTTATTGTTGATGACTCAGCTCTTATGAGAGAGCTTTTGAAAAGCCTGTTATCACAGGACCCGTCAATTAATGTTGTTGGTTCTGCGCCAGATCCTTTTCTGGCTCGAGAAATGATTAAACAGTTACTACCCGATGTCATCACACTCGACATTGAAATGCCAAAAATGGACGGCCTCTCTTTTCTGGAAAAGATTATGACCCTTCGTCCCATGCCGGTAGTCATGGTCTCGTCCCTTACGCAAAAAGGTGCCGAAGCAACTATGAATGCTTTGGAGCTCGGGGCTGTTGATTTCTTTCCCAAGCCGCAACTGGATATGAAACGTGGCATAGAAAACCGAGCAGATGAGTTGATTTACAAAGTAAAAACAGCAGCTCGGGCAAAAGTTCAGACACTGGAACGACACGACAACTCCTCGGAAAGTTCCAGCGCTCTATCAAGGATTAAATTTTCAACCACAGAGAAAATAATATCAATCGGCGCCTCAACCGGTGGCGTTGAAGCATTACGTGTCGTGATCAAAGACCTGCCAGCCAATAGCCCCGCCGTTCTTGTGACACAACACATGCCGGAAAAATTCACTCAAACCTTTGCTGAACGTCTAAACAAAATTTCCGCCGTTTCTGTAAGTGAAGCAAAACACGGTGAACGAGTGTTACCCGGGCATGTTTATATAGCTCCTGGCGGGAAACATCTGAGGCTTAAACGGTCCGGTGCGAATTATCTCTGTCAATTAACAGATGATGCCCCCGTGTCAGGCCACAAGCCATCAGTTGATGTTCTCTTCAGTTCTACTTGTGATGCCGCAGGTAAAGATGCTGTTGGCGTTATTTTAACCGGCATGGGCAAGGACGGCGCACTCGGTATGCTTGAAATGCGAAAAGCTGGCGCGAAAACATTCGGGCAAGACGAAGGATCCTGTGTCGTCTATGGCATGCCCAAAGCAGCATATGATGTGGGTGCTGTCGAAAACCAGCTGCCTATCAGTAAAATGGCCGAAGCTATGTTGAATGCCTGTGGCAGTGCAAAGGAGCGTCATATACGCGTCTAATACAGATGTTTCCGGTCATTACGGAACACATCAAAGAACGTGAGGGGTCATCCTCGCATCGCAAGGAGAAATTAAATGGCTATGGTAGCTCAAACCAACACCTATGACCCGACAGAGGAAGAGGATATGCAAGAAATAGAAAACAATGCTCTTCCTTCACAGGATGATCAGGTTGACCACAGCCTTCCTGTTATTCCTGGTGCCCCCCCGATTGGCAGTAACGAAGGAATGCATGATCTTCTAACTTTGTGGGTAGGATTATCCGATGTTCAAAAAAGAACCTTTAAAGCCCTGACCAAAGAAGTAGAGGTTGCATCCGAACTGATCGAAACTTCGACAGATGATTTGTCAAAAAACTTCCGGGATTTAGCAACTTTCTCTCGCAACCAGGCCGAAGAACTGAAATCCATTATAGAAACAGCCGGGACCGTCATCGTCGATGACAAGAAAATCACGTTAACAGATGTTCTACATGTTATGGAAGGGTCCATAGGCAGTGTTGTTGAACAAATTTTGCATGTATCGAAACATGGTATGTCTATGGCCTACGCGATGTCTGATCTTTATGGAAACGTCGAAAAAGTAGAGGCAAGAGTGACCGACATCGAAACAGTCACCAAACAAACAAATCTTTTGGCACTCAATGCAAAAATAGAAGCTATGCGCGCCGGGGATGCAGGTGCAGGTTTCTCAGTTGTTGCGGATGGCGTCCGTGAACTTTCAAATACCATCAACAATCTATCCGGGCAAATAAGGCAAGAAATTTCCGATGTATCAAAAGCTTTGGCAAAAAGTCAGGACAACCTTAAAGAAGTTACATCAGTTGATATGACCGAAAACATCCTCGCCAAAGAAAAAATCGAAAAAATTATGGGGTGCCTCATGGCCCGGAACAAAGCTTTTAGTAAGTCAATCGAGAATTCAGCTGATAACTCGGACAACATGACTCAAAAGGTCTCAGAAATGATCACGGGCATTCAATTTCAGGACAGAACCAGCCAACGCCTTGGTAATATTCTAGATGCTCTCAACATCTTGTCCGAAGCCGGCGATGAAATGAAAGCAAAGACCGAAGAACAAGTCGGGGAACACATTACGCCAGAGCTTGATCGCGAATGGCTCAATCAACTTATTAATGGTTTCCATCTTGGAGAGATGCGTGAACGATTTATTATGCATGCCCTATATGATGAGACAGAAGAAGGAGAACCTGTTGTCGAAGCTGTCTCCTCTATGGATACAAACGAGGATGACATTGAATTATTTTAACTGGCAAGAAGGCTAATAAAGAAATGGACTATGCATTTTCATCAGACGGGACACTCTTGAAATGTATGCTTACAGGAGAATTTACCTTCAACGATCACCCTGCCTTTCGTGGCATGATTGATGAAGCGGTAAAAACAGGCGCCAAATCGATTCAGATAGATTTAGCTGATATAGAATATATCGATTCAGCTGGCCTTGGTATGTTTTTGGTTGCACAAGAAAGAGCCAGAGAAGAAGGTTGGCGATTCTCTATCAGCAACCCTCGTGAAAAAGTTGAGAAAATGTTTACTCTCGCAAAGCTGGGAACCATTGTGACCATCATCAAAGATTAACAGATCGATTAAACAACTATTCAACATTTTGTTATACGATCACATACGAGAACAAAACTAAGGGGTTGAATGACTAGCATCGGGAAAGATTCAAACGATATACCTTTTGAAGCCATCGCAAATCGGCAAATTTTGGTTGTCGACGATGCCAAGTCATTGCGCGATGTCATTGCCAGTATTTTACGTAAAGCCGGATTCAATAACATTCAACAAGCTGAAAATGGTCAGGAAGCCATGCTCAAAGTTGCGGCCAATCCTCCTGACATAATTATTCTGGATCTCATGATGCCGATTATGGACGGCATGAAAGTCTGTCGTCTGGTTCGGGAAATTGAAGACACCGCATCCATTCCTATTATCATTCAAACCGCAATGAATGATAACGAAGAACGCCTCAAGGCTTTTGCAGCAGGGGCAAGCGATCTGGTCACAAAGCCGATAAACGCACTAGAGCTTGTCATACGCACAAAATTGCATTTGAAAAACCTGATACTAACAGAAAAAAGAGAAAAATACCGCATTCGGGTTGCTGACGAGCTTTCGACAGCAAAGGATGTTCAGCAAAATATCTTACCTTCACAAAAATATCTTGATGATATTCGATCAAAAACAGGGCTACATATCTCTTCCATGTGTCAGCCTTCTTCAGAGCTAGGCGGCGATTTCTGGGGAGTGCATATTTTAAAAAACGGCTCTGTTGGATTTTATGTCACTGACTTCTCAGGACACGGGGTAGTTGCAGCATTAAACACGATCAGGCTACACACACTCCTGTTCAATGTCGGAGAAGCCTGGCAAAAACCAAGTGCTTTACTTTCCAAGATCAATCAAAGTCTTTGTGACATGCTACCAACAGGTCAATAC
This sequence comes from Kiloniella sp. EL199, assembly GCF_900313065.1. Taxonomy (GTDB): domain Bacteria; phylum Pseudomonadota; class Alphaproteobacteria; order Kiloniellales; family Kiloniellaceae; genus Kiloniella. The sequence continues at coordinate 182,711 of NZ_OMPU01000005.1, read as the reverse complement.
GCAACGATGATAATCGGCTTAATTTGTCCTGAAAAGAAAATGCTGAGTTATGCAGGGGCAGCAGCTCCTCCACCCATCTATGGCGAATGGTCAAAACCGGCAGAGTTACAATATTTGGATACAACCGGACTTCCGCTCGGGATCAGTAAATCAGCGACTTATGATCTGAAAACAATCCCCTTCACCCCTGATCATTTCCTGTTTTCCTTTAGCGATGCTCTGGTCGAGACAAAACTCAACGACGGCACCCTCCTTGAAGGTGATGAGCTTATAGAATGGGTAAAGGATTTAACCAATGCCCAACCAAACCCACAGTTGCTTGATCAATTGATCATGGCTTTCTTTGAAAATGGTGGAGACGATCTAAGGGATGATTTAACCGCGATCAGCTTTGATTATCTTTAGATAGCTCGGTGCACAGACAACAACCAGATCACTCCCCCTGTAAACGCAAAGGCTTAAAGTGCAATTCTGGCCGTAGCTTTATTACCCTTTTCATTATAATCAAGTTCGGTAAAAGCCATCATCTTTGCCAGTGCTATACCCCGCCCATGATTGGATCGAATACGTTCGTCATCAATTGTCAAATACTTGCGCCAGTTGAACCCGTTTCCCTGATCTTCAACAGTAAAGACAACTTCCTGATCACTACGTTTAAATTCGACCTTAACAAACCGATCACTATAGAGACCACTTGCAAGGCGATTCTGTATCTCGTCATACAAGCGCCCTGTTTCAACAAGCTCAGTTTTAAGATCGTAGCCGATTTCCAGATTACCATGTTCGACAGCATTGTGAAGCAGTTCGTTTAAACCAATAACAATCCCGTCAGCTCCGGGACAGGCCAGACTCAACATTGTTGTTAAGTTACGAGCTTCCTTCATTGTCCGAAACTCAAAAGTTCCAGACGTAATCAATCCTATAGCCGATGAACGGGTTTCTATCTCATTCAGTAAACTCTTAACATGATTAAACTGGTTAATCGCAGCGCAGGTTACAGAATATAAAATTTCCATATCGCAGGGTTTTGCAATCGTATGAAACCAGTTGTGAACAACCACTTCCAACGGAGACTTACGACTCTCAATCTCTGTCATCACTACAATAGGAATTTGATGGGGTAATTTTTGCGGCGCGCCCAACACAAGGGACGATTCTGATAATGACTCTCGATCATAGCTATCGGAGATGAGAATTAATCCTATAGGAGAAGCCCCAGACTCTTTAGAAAAAAGAACTGTGTCTGGCTCTAAAGAACAGACAACATCAAATTTTTTTTCATTCAAAAAACTTAAGATCTCATTTTGAGAACTCTCATCCGGCTCGATCAAAAGTATCCTAGAATCACTCGAATTCATTAACTCCCCCTGATCCCTGTGCAATCATTGGCAATGTGGAAAAGCATGGTTCTATTTTATCTAGGAGAATATAAACAAACCATGAAGATAATTGCGACCTATAGTTGTTTTAAGCATTAACTCAATCTGCGGCAGGAAAAACACTCATTTCAAAAAATGTTATACTTTTCTTAACTCTACTATACCGTTACGTATAGATTTAATCACTATAAGTGGAATTCAAATCTACACACTTGTCAGGTTTTCGACATATTATTCCCCACGAGGAAAGCGGGCACTTTCCTCAAGGATATTCAAATCCATATGATTGCGCATGTATCGCTCTGATGCTTTTTGCAAGGGTTGGAAATCCCATGGGAAATACCCTCCGTTTCGCAAAGCTTCATAGACAACCCAGCGACGTGCCTGACTCTCTCGTACCTGCGTATCAAACAAAGCCATGTCCCATCTATTTCTGACTTTCATGATGAATTGTTCAACCAAACTTGAATAGCGATTGTCCTCAGCCAGATTTATTATCTCGTTGGGATCTTCTTCCAAGTCAAAGAGTTGGGGCGGGTCCAATTCGCAATGGATGAATTTGTATTTTTCCTCACGAACAGAAACCAACGGTGCATAAGACCCTTCAGCCGCATATTCCATATAAACCGGATTATTGCGCGTCCCCCCGTTCATCAAGGGAATCAGACTTTCGCCATCTGTCCATGGTTCAACCTGACTTAGATCAACACCAGCAAGATCGGCAAGGGTTGGAACAACATCAAGGTTTGAAACCGGTGCTTTTACCAAGCCTGTTTTGCCTTTTGGCACAGAAATCATCAAGGGAACACGCGCCGAACCCTCGAAGAAATTCATCTTGAACCACAGTCCGCGCTCGCCCAACATATCCCCATGATCAGAACAAAAAACAATAATGGTATCATCACGCATCCGACAACGATCAAGAACACTGACAAGCTCGCCTACTTTTTGATCAAGATAGGAGATATTCGCAAAATATGCTTGGCGTGATCGCTTTACATACTCAGGCTTGATATCGAAGTTCTCATAATCATTCGCAAGATATATGCGTTGAGAATGTGGATCCTGATCATCAAAGGCAATTTGCTTAACCGTTGGTTCCAAGTATTCACAATCATTGTAAAGATCCCAAAATTCACGACGAGCAACATAGGGATCATGGGGGTGTGTGAAACTAACAGTTAAGCACCAGGGACGCCTTTCACCATCTTGTTCTCGAGCAAGTTGATACAGTTTTTGTTGAGCGTGGAACGCGACTTCATCATCATATTCCATCTGGTTGCTTATTTCAGCCACTCCAGCTTCCGTCACAGAGCCAAGGTTATGATACCACCAGTCAATTCGCTCGCCGGGCTTTCGATAATCAGGTGTCCAGCCAAAGTCAGCCGGATAGATATCGGTCGTCAAACGATCCTCAAAACCATGCAACTGATCCGGCCCGACAAAATGCATCTTCCCGCTCAAACAGGTGTAATACCCTGCCCGTCGCAGGTGATGCGCATAGGTTGGAATATCTGACGCATATTCAGCCGCATTATCATAAACTCTTGTTCTCGAAGGCAATTGCCCCGCCATAAATGACGCACGTCCCGGCGCACAAAGAGGACTTGCCGTATAGTTATTTTGAAAACGCATAGATTTTTGGGCCAAGGCTTTAAGATGCGGAGCGTGAAGAAAACCAGCTGGTCCATCCGGAAATAATGTTCCGTTCAACTGGTCAACCATGATGATTAAAATATTTGGTTGCGCATTCATTGCCGAGATCCTCTATCTAGAAAACAGTCAATCGCAATAGCAATAATTTGATTGACCATAAGACATAACAAAAATTACGATCCAAATTATATGACAAATAAATTTCGGCTTGTAGATTGAGATTTGACATGACTACCATAAATAATTTAGATAACAAAATTCACACACACATCGCCGAACTTCACGCTTTTGATGCTGCCAGCAGGCTGGGCAGCCTGACAAAAGCCGCAGAACAATTAAACATCACGCAACCCGCGCTTAGTCAAAAGATCAAACGTCTGGAAACTTTTGTCGGCGAACCTCTCTTTTTGAGACAAAATCGCGGCGTAAAGCTGACACCTACGGGCAAAGCCCTCTTCGATGCGACCCACACAAACTTCCAGTCTGTCCGTGACATCTTTGAAAACATCCAAAACAGGAGATCAACAAAGCAGGTCCGCATCAGCACCGACTTTGCCTTTGCCGGTCACTGGCTGGTGCCCCGATTGGCCGATTTGAGAAACGATCTAACAGGCCTCGACATTCAGGTTTTCACATCGCAGACACCTGATAACCCCATAGACTTTCAAAGTGACTTGGTCATATCCCTCAAAGAATCTCCGATCCCTGACACACGAAATCATATTCTTTTTGCCGAAGAAGTTTTCGCGATTTGCAGTCCAAAATTTCTTGCCGAGCACGGCCCCTTCAATAGTCCTGCAGACATATCTGATAAGACATTGCTGGATTTGACCGCTTCTTCAGACACTGACTGGCACAATTGGAAAAGTTGGCTAGAACAGCAAGATGTCGAAAAATCCCCTCCACTAACAACAATCGGCCTCAGTAATTACACCCTCGTTTTACAAGCTGCTATCAGAGATCAAGGACTGGCCTTGGGTTGGAAAGGCCTTATTGAAGAACAGCTTGAGCAAAATGAACTTGTAATCGCTTGGCCAAAATCTGTGAGAAGTGATCGTTCCTATTGCCTCCAACTACGGGAGGGCGCCTCCCCGTATGTCAGAAAAGTTTACGGCTGGATAAAAGAAAATTCTGCACAAAATGAGTTGACTGAATAAAGCACCTCGACTTGCCCGATCTTATAAGGGTCCTTATATGATGAGATATAAGTTTATGTCTTTTTGAGAGCCCCATGCCATTTACACGCCCCACAACTCCTCTTCGATCAGGAGAATTCATAGCACTTATTGCTTTTTTGATGTCATTGTCTGCTCTGTCCATTGATGCAATGATGCCCGCCCTGCCTTTGCTCGGGCAAGAACTTGCCGTTACAAAACCAAATGACGTACAGCTTGTAATCGGCATCATATTTTTGGGACTGGCTACGGGACAGATTTTCTTTGGTCCCTGGTCTGACAGCATTGGTCGAAAGCCTGTTATCTATTGCGGATTAACAATTTTTATCATCGGTTCAATAATCTCTGCCACGGCTAGCGACTTTAACATTATGTTACTTGGGCGCTTACTCCAGGGCGTTGGAGCTTCCGGTCCAAGAACCATTTCGGTTGCCCTAGTCCGCGACCAATTTGAAGGGCGTGCCATGGCACGCATTATGTCTTTTATTATGTCCGTCTTTATCATTGTGCCGACAATTGCACCGGCCCTTGGGCAATCAATTATGATACTCTTTGACTGGCAGGCTATCTTTTACAGCTTCTTCCTACTCGCCAGTATTGTTCTTTTTTGGTTTGCGTGCAGACAACCAGAAACTCTTGCAAAAGAACATCGGATATCCCTGACCTTTGGACATTTCTGGCATGGTTTGAAGACGATCCTCACCAATAAACAGGCTTTGGCCTATACTCTTGCCGCTGGTATTATTTTTGGGGCCTTCATCGGGTATCTCACCAGCGCCCAACAGATCTTTCAGGATATATATGGCATTACAGAGCTTTTCCCTCTCTATTTTGCAATCCTTTCTCTTTCAATCGGTGCAGCTTCTTTAACCAATGCCAATCTTGTTATGAAATTTGGCATGAGAAAGCTTTCCAAAATAGCCCTGATTACCATGACCATCCTAGCCATTTTGTTTCTGATCCCGGCAACTCTGGCTTCGGGACAACCACAGCTATGGTCATTTATGATCTATATGATGCTTAGTTTCTTCTGCATTGGTATCTTGTTCGGAAACTTCAATACTCTTGCCATGGAACCTCTTGGCAAGCTTGCTGGCCTTGGTTCCGCCGTTGTTGGATCCCTGACAACTTATATCTGCATGGCAATCGGCATTGCTATTGGACAAAACTACGATACCACGGTTTTACCCCTGGTCTATTCCTTTGCCATCCTTGGTCTCATTTCTCTGGGCATCATGCTCTGGGTTGAGAGACAGCCTGAAACACAACTCACATAAAAATAAAGCGGTGCACAAGGTCGCTGTGCACCGCTTACATCTTAATGAAATTTGACCTATAATCTGGCTTGCCTAATCCGGTTTAATAGCAAAACGTCCACTGCCTGTGAAAAGAAGTGCCAAGGCAGTTATCAAGAAGAAACCTTGAAGTTCCAGTTGCCACCCCCCTCGGCTATCCAAAAGCAAGAGTTGATGGCTGTGAACCAGCACCAGAGCAAAAATCATATTAACCGCGACCAGCAAAGACCCCAGCCGTGAATAAAACCCGGCGATGATCATAAGCGGTGCAACCACTTCACCAACAAACACACCATAGGCCATAAATTCAGACAATCCCATAGAGGCCAACTTGCCGCCAATGAACTGAATAGAACCTGGGTTCCCAAGCTTATGAATACCGTGCAAAATCATCATGCCGCCAAGGCCAAAGCGTAGAAGAAATAACCCCAGTGATGAATTATGAAAAATGCCCATCTATCCCCCTAGCGTTTTTTTACGCTGTCAGTGCATTTTCTATCAAAGACAAAAAAGCGCTCTACTTATCAGTTGTATTGTCTCGCCTTTCCTTTAGGTCTTTTGCAACCAGTACGAAAAGGCTTTCAAATATGATGACACAACAAAAAAAGAAGATCCATCATTTCAAGAAGTTCCGTATATTCCCTATCCAATAAACACAAAAACAGGCCCGATCATTTTCATAACCGAGCCTGTTGTTCAATTGCGAGAAAAGCTTACACGTCGTTAATCACGAACAACCAAAACAGAGCACTTGGCGTGACGGACCACCCGCGCAGCATTTGGCCCCAAGAGATAATTTTCCATCCGCGGACGATGCGCCCCCATGATAATAACATCGGCACTTATCTCTTCAGAAATACGCAGGATTTCTTCATAAGCATTCCCGTGCCCAATAATGTGCTGAACCTTGATATCATCAGGGATATTATCATCGACAAACTTGTGCAGCGCCTTGTTTGCCCCTTCCATCATCTGCTCTTCATGATCCTTTGGGAAAAAAGAGCTCACAATGCTGCTGCCAAAGTTGGGAACAACCGTCATGATATGAAGTGTTGATCCAAAAGCCTTGGCATATTCAACACTGGTAGGAAGCGCCTTGCCCCAGCTTTCTTTCTGGTCGAGATCAACGGCCAACAGGATATGTTTAAACATTCAAAATCTCCTTAAACGGCTGCTGTTTCAGCAAGTGGATTACGACGGCGACGTTGCAATAGTACAATAAACCCAAGCAACAAGAGTGCAGGAATATAGAACCATTGCTTAGCAGGACGCTCAACAGGCACACCAACCGATGTGATGACCTGATCAAAATCGAACCCGGCTTTTTCAGCTGCAGAGTTAAAGGTAACTCCATCAACAATAACCTTTCCTTCGTCTTCTAGAAGTTCCAGACCATAGCCTTCAAGACGCTCAGGACCTGATGCTTCATCACCAACCTTCATCATCAATGTAAGGGCAATAGGGTCCCCTACATCGTCTTCAGTAGAAATGATCAAACGAATTTTTTCATCTGGGTTCACATCAGCCATGGCCTGAACAAGCCCACTTCCACCACGCTCTTCATAAGGTTCAATTGCCAAATCCATCCAGAAACCAGGACGGAAAAAAGTAAAGGCAATTAGGACCAGTGCACAGGATTCCCAAAGCTTTGATTTAGCCAAGAAGTACCCTTGGGTACCTGCCGTAAATATCAACATGGCCGCAGTAGCAATAATGAAGATCAATACTCCTTCAAAGAAATCCACTCCAATTAACAACAAGGCCGTATTAAAGATGAAGAGGAAAGGAAGTAAAGCCGTCCGGAGAGAATAGAAGAAAGCAACAAAGCCTGTTCTAATTGGATCGCCCCCTGATACAGCAGCCGCAGCAAAAGATGCCAATCCAACTGGCGGTGTCACATCTGCCATGATGCCAAAGTAGAAGACAAACATGTGTATCGCGATCAGTGGCACATCCAGTCCGTTTTGCTGACCAAGAGATTGAATAACTGGAGCCAGCAAGGATGAAACAACAATATAGTTTGCTGTTGTCGGCAACCCCATACCCAGAATCAAGCTAAGGACCGCAGTCCAGAACAAAATCAACATGATATGACCAAGGGACAAGAACTCAACCAAAGCAGCGAGTTTCAACCCGACACCAGTTTGAGAAACAGCTCCCACAATAATACCAGCTGCTGCAGTGGCAATACCGATACCAATCATGTTTCTCGCCCCGGCAATCATGCCTTCGACCAATTCGTCAAGGCCTCTCCGGATTGTACCCGCCGTTCCTTCGCCGCGATAGAACGCAAAAAGGTAACGCTGTGTAAACAGGATAAAAATCATCAAGGCAGCAGCATAAAAAGCCGACGTTCCCGGTGACTTCCTCTCAACCATCAAACACCAGATTAGAACCACAACAGGTAACAGGAAATGTAATCCAGACTTCACAGTCGGGCCTGTTTTCGGCAGCTCAACGACCGCGCTGTTGGGATCATCCATCTCGAGATCCGGGTAAGAAGAACTAATTCGAGCCAGTAAGAGATACGCAACAAAAATCAGAGCCATAATGACCCATTGCGTCTCGTCCCCAAAAGTTGCCTTGATCAAATCGATGACAAAGAACAACCCAAAAGCACCAATGACAGTCGTTCCCAAAACCATCGCACCAGTGGAAATCGTCTTGGCAACAGTAGATTCATCCGCAGATTTTTTAAGAAAGCCAGCAATGCCGTACATAATAGCAAGAACACCGACAATTCCTGCCAACCGTGCCGTTGATGTTTCAAGTAATTGATAAACTACGGACAGGTAGTACAGTCCGCCAGCCAAAGCGATAATCATGGAAAGTGTAATTCCCCAAGACATGAGTACCCATGATGTTGGTTTTGTTTCGCCATGGCGAGACAGCCCCTGCATGTTCAACTTTTTGGCTTCCAGATGTACAATATACACCAAAGCAATGTAGGAAATTACCGCCGGGAGGAAGGCGTGTTTCACAACTTCGAAATAAGAAATGCCTACGTACTCCACCATAAGGAACGCAGCGGCCCCCATAACTGGTGGCATGATCTGGCCATTCACAGAGGATGCAACCTCGACCGCACCTGATTTTTCAGAGTTAAAACCAACCCGTTTCATCATAGGAATGGTAAATGTTCCCGTGGTAACAACGTTTGCAATGGAAGAACCGGAAATAAGGCCCGTCATCCCCGAAGCAACCACAGCAGCCTTTGCAGGTCCGCCACTAAAGTGTCCCATGAGCGCAAAAGCTACCTTGATAAAGTAGTTACCGGCACCGGCACGATCCAACAGGGCACCAAACAGCACAAAGAGGAAAACCAGATCGGTAGAAACACCCAAAGCAATACCAAAAACACCCTCGTCGCCGAGGAACTGATGATAGGTTGTCCCCCCAAAAGATGACCCTTTCCAAGCAATCAGGTCAGGCGCATACGGACCAAAGAAAGTGTAACTTAGGAATACAATTGCCACGACCATCAAAGGTGGCCCAAGAGCACGTCTGGTTGCTTCAAGCAGAAGAACCATTCCGATCACAGCAACAACGATATCAAACCCTGTCGGGTTACTTGGGCGGTTCGATAACCGCAACCCGGAAATAGCTTCAGCGAGAGACGTATCGGCTAAAAATGGATAGAGAACACAAAAGGTTCCAACAATGGACAAAACCCAATCCGCCATAGGAATACGGCGACGTGGTGAATTTTTGAAAGCCGGATAAGCCAAGAAGGCTAAAAACACAGCAAAACCAAGATGAATTGGACGGGATTCACGTGTCGAAAACACTCCCCACCCCAGTTCATACGGTATCGGAGACGCAATCCAGACCTGGAAAATCGACCAAATCAGTGCCGTAGCCGACATGACGAGAATAATTGTTTTATTAGAGGGTATTCGCCCCCCCGTATCTGTCGATGCGACGAGGTCTTGAAGCTCCTCATCACTCAGAGCAGTATTCGAATTTTCTGAAGACATCCCCTATATCCCTGTTAGCTATGCCCGGCTTTGTGACTTCTGAGAACCATTTTTGCCAGTGCTTCATGTGTTAACAATCAGATTAAATGGAGTTCATAATTTCTGATATACAAAACTAAAAATATCACAGGCCCAAACAATAAACTGACCATAAATAGAGATAGGGCGGAAGCACCATAGTTCTTCCGCCCTAGCATTAGATAACCAGATTACATCCAGCCACGTTCTTTGTAGTAACGAACAGCACCATCATGAAGTGGAGCAGACAGATTTTTTGTAATCATGTCTTCTTCTTTAAGATGTGCAAATGCAGGGTGCATTTTTTTGAAACGTTTGAAGTTATCAAAAACAGCTTTCACCATTTGATAAACAACTTCGTCATCAACAGCTGTGGAGCTCACAAAAGTAGCACCAACACCAAATGTTGTTACATCTTCTGGGTTACCGTTGTAAGTACCACCTTTAATAGATGTCATTGCATAGTAATCATTATCTGAAGCAAGCTTCTGAATAACATCATTATCAACAGTGATCAGCTTTGAGTCACAAGAAGTCGTTGCTTCTGTGATTGTACCTGACGGGTGACCAACAGTGAACACGATCGCATCAACTTTGTTATCACAAAGTGCGGCAGCTTGTTCAGCAGATTTAAGCTCTGAAGCAAGTGCAAAATCGCTCATCTGCCAACCCATTTTATCCATGACAACTTCCATTGTCGCACGGGCACCAGAACCAGGGTTACTGACGTTTACTTTTTTACCTTTCAGGTCATCAAAGGTTTTGATGCCGGAGTCAGCACGTGCAACAACCGTGAACGGCTCTGGGTGAACAGAGAATACGGCACGGAGTTCTTTGTAAGCACCGTCAGGGAACTTCTCTGGCGCAGTACCGTTATAACCGTGATACTGCCAATCAGACTGAGCAACACCCATGTCGATATCACCAGCGCGCATACCATTGATGTTATCAACGGAACCGCCTGTTTTATGAGTACAGTTAATTTCGTGATCTTTTGTACCTTTGTTAACCAAACGGCAGATCGCGCCACCAACTTGATAATATACGCCTGTTTGACCACCTGTACCGATAACAACGTGATTTGTGTCAGCATAAGCAGAAGATGCCATCAATGCTACACTTGCTATTGCTGTCATTGCCATTCTTTTTACAAACATGCCTACTCCTTGGTTTCATGCTTTTTTAATAACTCTAAGTATCTTGTAGGATATCAACTTTTTCAGCTGCTTTATCCCACAATCATATTCATGTGCCGAACCACAAACGAATACTATTAACCCTCACACACAAGGATTAAATCTTATAAACCATTGAAAATCTTCAACAACGAAGTTTCAAAGGTAATCCCGATGCAAAAGCACCGTAGAATTCTTTTGTCCTGACAGGTAGATTATTTGTTATTGGCAATAGTCTCTGAACAAAGCCTGTTCAAAAACTACGAAAAGTATATTGGATCCGTTGTTACCTTTTCGAATCTACTTTCGTTTCATGTGTTTAACTTACGTCAAAACAACCACTAAAGAAATAGCCAATTCATATTTTCCCTGTCTGATGAACTACTATGCGAGTTCTTATCTCCTACATGGTTGCGTATGTAATATTTACAGTCAACAGATAACATTTGTTCTTTTTCTGAATTATACATTTGAAAACCTCAAAAAGCCTTAGTTTACACACACCTTTGGGAATGAAGTCCCTCAAGACTTCCAGAAGACATTTGTCTCTTTACGATATTCATTAAAGCTCTGGATTCTTTGCTTTGTATCCGGCGCTCCTTTTTCAACCAGAGTTGTCATAAGCCATTCTGCCAATGCAAAAAATCCGACAAAACTGTCAAACCCGACAAAGTCTTTATAATTCCGAGGCGTCGTAATTGGCGAGATCAAGGTCACATCTGGTTTAAGGGGCAAAGAATTGGCCGTGCTGTCAGACATCAGGATTAGTTTAGCCCCTCTTGATTTGGCAATCTTGCAAGCTTCAATCGTTTCCCTTGAAAAGGGGGAGATCGAAACAGCAAGCACCACATCTTCAGCCTCAACCGTCAAAATCTCATCAACGGGAGAATTGGCAGGTCCCGGCGTCACAATTAAATTTGGCAGGGCCATTCTGCCAACATAGTAGAGATAATGGATTAAGGTATAAGGCGCACGTGTCCCCATTAAGTACACATCCCGAGCATTCAGAATCATTTCAGCAGCCTGTTCAACATCCTCGGCTTCATTGTGACGTAAAGCTTCAGTAACATTACCAATAACACTGGTAACCGTATCTGCTCGTACCCGTTCAATACCACCACGATCATAAAGCTCATTCACCCACTGGGTTGTATTTGAATTAGACGCGCTGGCTGTCAAGGCGGCCCTGAACGGCTCTCTTAACTGGTTATAACTCTCAAACCCCAGCTTTTGTGCCAGGCGCACCAGAGTATTGGTGCTGACGCTTGTGGCTTCGGCACAATCCCGAATTGATTTCATCCCAAACTCAGCAGGATTATCGATGATAAACATTGCAACACGACGTAAACTGCGAGGATATGCGTTCAGCTCTTTCGTCAAACGCTCAACAATACGGGCTTTATCAACCAGGCTCATTTTATCCTCTCTCAACACACCAAAATATAACAAATGTTATTATATCTCACTTATTGACACAAACGATATTTTAGCGAACTCTGTTTGTCATATTATGCATTTGGCAAAGGTTTCGCTTTGTCCCGGAGAGCAAACATGGGTCATGTATTTCCACGTCACACAAAAACCAATCTGCCAACAGCTGTTGCAGGTGAAGGCTGTTACGTTATTGATCAAAACGGCAAGCGTTATTTTGATGGATCTGGTGGCGCTGCGGTATCGTGCCTTGGCCACTCTGATCAAGTCGTACAGGAAGCCATAAAAAAACAAACAGATCAGCTGGCTTTTGCTCATTCCGGTTTTTTTACAACCGAACCTGCTGAAAAGCTGGCCGATCTGCTTGTTGCAAACGCACCAGAAGGTATAGATCGCGTTTATTATGTTTCTGGTGGCTCGGAAGCTGTCGAAGCTGCATTAAAGCTGGCCCGTCAGTACCATCTGGAACACGGGGATAATGACAGATCCCACGTTATCGCCCGCTGGCAAAGCTACCACGGCAATACAATTGGAGCACTCTCAGCTGGTGGTAACAAGTGGCGACGCGAACCCTTCATGCCGATGCTTGTTCCCATGTCGCACATTGATCCCTGTTACCCCTATCGCGACCAGCAAGAGGGCGAGAGTGATGACGCTTATGGATTACGTGCTGCAAATCGATTGGAAACAGAGATTCTTAAAGTCGGCCCCAAGAAAGTTTCAGCCTTTATCTGTGAACCCGTTGTCGGCGCAACAATGGGGGCAGTTGCCGCAGCACCTGGATACTTGAAACGCATTCGCGAAATTTGTGATCAATACGGTGTTTTGCTTATTCTTGACGAAGTTATGTGTGGCATGGGGCGCACCGGCACTCTGTTCGCCTGCGAGCACGACGGCATCACCCCGGATATCCTCTGTATCGCAAAGGGACTTGGCGCAGGCTATCAACCCATTGGTGCTATGCTATGTACCGGGAATGTCTATAGTGCCATAGAAAACGGGTCCGGATTTTTCCAACACGGCCATACCTACCAAGCGCATCCGACCGCTTGCGCCGCCGGATATGCTGTTGTCTCAACGATGTTGGAACGCAACCTTCTGGACAACGTTAATAACTGCTCGGAACAATTGATACAAGCCCTTACAGATGAATTCGGGCAACACCCCTTTGTTGGTGATATCAGGGGGCGCGGCCTGTTCATCGCGCTGGAATTGGTAAAGGACAGAGAAACAAAAACACCTTTCGATCCAAGCCTCGCGCTTCACGCAAAAATCAAAAAGGCAGCCTTTGAAAACGGCTTGATCTGCTATCCAATGCCCGGAACCATCGATGGTAAAAACGGTGATCATGTTCTACTGGCACCGCCTTTTATTATTGAAGATGACCATATCGAAGAAATTGTCGAGAAGCTGTCCACCAGTTTCTCATCTGTCTTTGATGCACTAGGAAGTTAAAGTAATGTCGCCAACCATCCTTATGGCAGCCCCGAACGGTGCCCGGAAAACCAGATTAGATCACCAGAACCTGCCAGTGACGGTTCCCCAAATCATAGAAGAAGCTATTGCTTGCCAAAAAGCAGGTGCAGCAATGGCCCACCTTCATGTCAGAAATCAGGATCAGCAACATGTTCTTGATTCTGGCCTTTACACAGAAGTTCTAAACGGCATTAAAGAGGCAATCGGCAACGACCTCTTGGTTCAGATAACAACAGAGGCCGTTGGACGATTTAGTCCACAAGAACAGGCCAGTTGCGTCAAGAGCGTCAAACCCGAAGCCGTCAGCGTTGCTTTGAGGGAGATGATGCCCAACGGCGAAGAGGCCCATGGATCTGAATTCTATCACTGGGCCGAAGAGGCTTCGGTTCATGTTCAGCACATTCTTTATGATGCGAGAGATTTTAAACGCTTTCTACATCTTGCTCAAAAAGGCTTAATACCCAAAGCACAGCCATCCCTTCTTTTTGTTCTGGGCCGTTATGCCTCAGATAATCTGGGCAAAGTTGAAGAACTCACACCTTTTCTAAAAATAAAACGGGATTCAGAGGTAATTGATTTTGGCCCTTGGTTCGTCTGCGCCTTTGGCCATAGCGAAGCTCTATGTGCTTCTGAAGCAATCACACAGGGCGGACACGCCCGGGTTGGGTTTGAAAATAACGCCTATCTCAAATCCGGCAAAGAGGCGAACTCGACTGCCGAAATAATCGCACAGACATACAACTATGTATTGGCAATGGGCAAAACAATCGCCACAGCACAGGAAGCTCGAAACCTACTCGGCATTTCCTAAACAAAATACGCCAACTATTCAGAGCAAAATTATATCCGCACAGTTGGCGTATCTTTCAAGCTTTAGATAACTTTTTCAGCAACATAGGAAATCGCATCTCTGGCGGCTTCAATAATAATATCCGCCTCTTCTTTCGTCATACAAAGCGGCGGGGCAAACCCGAGAATATCACCTTGTGGCATCGCACGACCAATAACCTTGCTTCGTTCCAGCAAAACAGTGGCGATTTGCGGCCCAATCTTATCTGCCGCATCAAAGAAGATACGGTCATCACGATCTTTGACAAATTCAATAGCCGAGAGAATACCTTCCCCTCTGACATCACCAACAATCGAAATATCAGACAGAGCGTTTTTTAAACCATTGTTGAAATAAGTCCCCATTTCACGTGCGTTACAGACCAGATTCATTTCATCAATCAGCTTTAAGTTTGCAACACCTGCCGCCGCCCCAATCGGATGTGCTGAATAGGTCCAACCATGACCAATAGGCCCCAGCTTGTCCGTTCCTTCCTCTAGAACTTTCCAAACCTTTTCCGATACAACTGATCCGGAAAGAGGTGCATAGGCTGATGTTAAACCTTTGGCGATCGTGATGATATCTGGCTCTATATCATAGTGGTCAGATCCGAACATTGATCCCAAACGACCAAAGCCAGTTACAACCTCATCAGCGATCAATAGAATATCGTGTTTTTTCAGAACGGCCTGAATAGCCTTCCAGTACCCCGCAGGCGGCGGCACAATGCCACCCGTCCCAAGAACAGGCTCACCAATAAAAGCCGCTATTGTGTCTGCCCCTTCCTGCGCAATCAGTTCTTCCAGACTATCGACACATTGCTGCACAAACTCAGCTTCTGTCTGATCCAGTTTTTCACGTCGGTAATAATAGGGCGCATCAGTATGTACGACTTGCGATAATGGCAGATCAAACTTGTTATGGAACAGCTCAAGCCCCGTTAGAGAGCCAGTCATCAGACCAGAACCGTGATACCCTCGCCATCTTGAAATGATCTTCTTTTTCTTAGGGCGGTCCAACACATTATTATAGTACCAGACCAACTTGATATTGGTCTCATTCGCGTCAGACCCGGACAAGCCGAAATACACTTTGGACATATTCGCGGGCGCCCGATCCAGAATCATTTTTGCCAGCGTAATAGACGCTTCAGTTCCATGCCCGACATACGAATGATAATAAGCAAGTTCTTTGGCCTGTGCTGCAATTGCATCGGCAACTTCCTGCCGTCCATAACCGATGTTTACACAGTAAAGCCCGGCAAAAGCATCCAGAGTTTTGTTACCATCGCGATCTTCAATATAAAGACCTTCCCCACCGGAAATTATCCGGTTTTGCAGATCTCCACGGGCGAACTGGGCCAAATGTGTTGAAGGATGAAAAAAATTATCCCGATCCCACTCGGCCAGTTGATCATTTCTAAGCATGTTATTTTCCTTGAAGTTTTCTTGCCATTTGGCTTCAATCGATGAAGATCATTCGTTTGGCTGCAGTTAATTCAGCAGCTCATAATATCGGGTCTCAAAGGAAAAATGCGTCTAAAGACAAGGAAAAAAGCAGAAGAGTTTTCGTCTATATCGTCAAAATCAGATATTTCGTCTATACGCTTGGCGTTTCCTCTTGAACCAAAACATCAATGGGCAAAGCATTTGTCTGTTTTACAGGTTTTGTAACCACATAGGTAAAGTAGCGCTTCAAGCCAACCTTGGCCGCAAGCAGATGGTCGACAAAACGCTGATATCCATCAACATCCCTGACCACGATCTTGAGAATATAATCAAGGCCTCCACCGACGGCCCAACATTCCTGTATTTCTGGATAATCTTGAACAGCTCGTTCGAACTGTTCAAAATCTTCTGCCTGATGGCTGCCAAGTTCAGCTTCCATAAATACAAACGACAGCGGCGCAAAAACTTTGACCGACAGCCGTGCTTCGTAGGCTTCAATAACACCGGCTTTTTCCAGTCGCTGAAGCCGCGCCCAGCAAGGTGTAGGAGATAAATTTACACGTTCAGCAAGCGCTGCCTTTGTTATGCGTCCTTCGGTTTGCAATATTTTCAGAATAGCAATATCGCGATCATCAAGGCGAAGACCAGCAGCGAACATTCAGTAACCCTCACTTTCTTTTTGTAAATTGGCTTCTCTTATTGAGATTGGTGTTTCGCCAAATCATGCAAGAAAGAGAGACAGCGCTCAAGCTCTGAAATTTCAATAAATTCATCAGGCTTGTGTGCTTGATCAATTGATCCCGGACCAAAAACAACCGTGGACAATCCCACGCGTTCAAAATAACCAGCGTCTGTCCCAAAGGAAACAACACCGCGCGTATTACTCCCCGTCAACTTCCGGATCAATGTAACCGCCGGGGAATCATCACTCGCATCCAGGCTTGGCATGTTCGCATCCAGAACTGTCACGATATTGGCTTCGGGCGATGCACGCTGCATTTCTGGCAACAACTCATTATCTGAAAAATCGAGGATTTCTTGAAAAATAGCCTGTCCGTTATCACCCGGAATTGGTCTTATTTCCCAAACTATCTCACAACTGCCTGCCGTAATATTGCTTGCCGCACCACCGTCAATTCGACCGACATTACACGTCGTATAAGGCGGATCATAAGGAGAGTTAATCTTTGGTTCCGCTGCCAAACGGGCGCCAACTTCCAAAACCTTTCCAATAAAACGAGACGCAAATTCGATCGCATTCACCCCTTTATTCGGCTGAGAAGAATGCACTTCAAACCCGGTAAAGCGAGTTGTAATTTCCATTCCAGCCTTATGACCTGTGACAAGCCCCATGTTTGTGGGCTCACCAACAATCATCACATCAGGTTTAAAATTCTTGGAAACGATATCATCCGCCAAAACAGGCGCACCAAAACCACCAATTTCTTCGTCATAACAGAAAGAAACATGAATTGGCCGCTTAAGCCCTGAACGTTGAAACTCTGGAATCATCGCTAATGAACAGGCCAAAAACCCTTTCATATCAACAGCGCCACGCCCGTACAATCGATTATTTCGCTCTGTAAGAACAAAGGGATCTGTTGCCCATGACTGCCCTTTCACCGGTACAACATCGGTGTGACCGTTCAGAGCAACGCCCCCTTCAACAACCGGACCTATCGTGGCATAGAGATTGGCTTTCTTTTTTGTCTCGTCATAGGAAAGTGACGATGAGATCCCATGTCTTTTCAGGTACTCTTCAATATAGGAAATTATATCAAGATTGGATTGTCCTGACAGACTTTGAAAGGAAACCAGTTTCCCCAAGATCTCTTTGGTTGAAGAGAGCAGATCCATCATGAGATTACGACCAATTCCCGGGGAACAGAGGACAACAGTTCCGGTCCGTTCGCGCCAATCGCAAGGCTTTCGGTAATCTCAAGCCCCCAGTCATCCAACCAGAGCCCGGTCATGAAATGGAATGTCATTCCCTCTTTCATTACGGTTTTATCTCCTTTGCGAAGGCTCATTGTATGCTCTCCCCAATCAGGCGGATATGCAAGCCCTATGGAATAGCCTGTGCGGCTGTCTTTGATAATTCCATGTTTTTCTAAAACGTCAAAAAAGGCAATCGCAATGTCTTCGCAAAGATTACCTGCTTTGGCTTTTTCCAAGCCAGCTTCCATGCCTTCAAGAACAGCCTTCTCGCTATCAAGAAACTTTTGATCCGGCTTTCCTAAAAAAACTGTCCGCGACAATGGGCAATGATAACGCTTATACACGCCGGCGATTTCAAAGAAAGTTCCCTCGCCCGACTGCATGGGCTTGTCATTCCACGTCAAATGCGATGCAGATGCATCGGCCCCGGAAGGCAAAAGTGGTACAATCGCGGGGTAATCCCCACCGTATTCGGGAATACCGCGCAATCCCGCATCGTAAATTTCCGCGACCAGTTCATGTTTTCGCAATCCCGGGCAAATTGTTTCCCTGATACGCTGATGCATCCCTTCCACAATTTTCCCAGCCTTACGCATATAGGACAGTTCTTGGTCCGATTTCACAGATCGTTGCCAGTGAACAAGATTTTTACAGTCTTTAAAATTGGCATTCGGGAGATTCCGCACTAAAGACGCATAGGCCGCTGCCGTGAAATAATAGTTATCCATTTCAACGCCGATAGAATGACGTCCAAGTCCCTTACTCTCCAGGATTTGGCACAGGTAATCCATAGGATGGCGTTCATCTGACTGAACATAATGATCCGGATATTCAATGATATTCTCATGGGATAGGTAAGTTGTGCGCTTGGCTCCGTTCGCATCAATCCCCCTGCCAAACCAGATCGGTTCTCCCTCAAGCGTGACAATAACACATTGGTGGACATAAAAAGACCAACCATCATACCCGGTCAACCAGGCCATATTCGCCGGGTCCGTGATCAGCAAACTATCAAGACCAGCATTTTGCATTGCCTGACGCGTTTTTAACAGACGTTCTGCGTATTCTGTACGGGCAAAACTCAATTCAACTGTATCTGGCAAAATCACCATCTCAACACCTGTCATAATAAAGAGGATAGCAACTGAAACGAACTCATCAAAACCGCCCTGTAAAACTTTCACAAGATGGCTTCCTGAGGATTTTCCTGTTTTTTTCTGGAACATAGTCGCACATCTCACCCAGATAATTCACCTAAAGAGAAGTGCAAAAAGAGAAAAATCTTCGCCTGAACAGCAGGAAAACCAGTTTCTAACATCTAGGATTCAAACAGCTAAAACCACCTTCCCCACGGTTTCTCTATTTTGCAAGGCCCGCATGGCATCAGGCAACTGTGCGAGCGTAAATCGTGTATCGACAACCGGATTGAGAAGATCTTTTTCCAGCATCCCGAACATCTTATCCATCATATCTTTTATCAGCGCGGCATCCTGATCATGATGCCAATAAACCCCTTTGGCTGATGCTCTTTTAAGCATTAGCCGATTGGCCGGAAGCTCGGTTATAGTTCCCGACGCAAATCCCACGATCAGAATAACGCCGTTACGGGCAAGACATCGTATACTCTGTAACCCGATTTCGCCCCCAACCGGATCATAAATAACATCGGCACCCCCTCCATTTGTGGCATCCTTGACCAACTCTACCCAGTTTTGATCACTATAGTTGATACAGACATCCGCCCCATGCTCCCTGGCCAGATCCAGTTTCTGTTCATTGCTTGCTGTCGCTATCACCCGAGCGCCAATAGCCTTGGCAATTTCCACAGCCGCAAGGCCAACACCACCCGCCGCGGCATGTACCAAGACAGTTTGGTCAGGCTGCAGTTGTGTACTGTCAAAGAAGGCAATCATAGAAGTCGTGTAGATAACAGGTAACGCAGCAGCCAATTCAAAGGAAATATTACCAGGAATAGAAAATGCAGCATCACAAGGAACCAGCGCCTGTTCAGCAAAGCCACCCCAGGAAATTTTACTGGCAACACGATCACCTGATTTCCATTGGCTATTCTCTGGCGCAGAAACAATCGTCCCGGCAACTTCCTGTCCCGGTATAAAGGGCCTAGGGGGGCGAACTTGATACTTATCTTCCGACATCAGGAGGTCAGAAAAATTAAGAGCCGCCGCTTTCACATCAATAACAAGCTGCTGTCTGTCTGATAACTTTAAATCCAGATCAACAAACTCTAGCCCATCTATCCCTTGCACATCCGAAGATACCCACCCACGCATTTTTCAACACTTTCTGATAACAATGTTTATAGCGAAAGATTGACATAAAAAAAACGAACCGAATAGTGCATAGATCACAGGGGAAAACAATAATTGCCTCCCCCCCTATCAAGAATTAGATGAAGCAAGCTCTTTCCTGTTATTTACCACTCTGCTTTCCGGTATTAACCTTCAATTATCTATATTGAATTATCTTCAATCATAAACATAATAACAGTTAGGAAATTATGGCAGTGAGTTCTTCAGAAAGCCCTGCCTCTCAAGGGCCTGTTGGGTTTTTCTCAGCACTTCATTCTCCTTTGTGCAGGAAAATCAGTTTTATGATTTTCCTCTCGATCATTATCATCGAAATTATCATTCTGTGTTTCTCCTACGCTAGCCAAAAAGAAAAACTCTTTGCAGATCTGGAACACACCGGATATGTGGCTATTACCTCGGCATTTTCGAGTGAGCACCACTTAATGGGCGTAGAAGATATAACAAATCCCAGAAGTATTTTCGGGATGCACGAGATTATCGGCGTGATAATACAGAACAATGGCAAAGAAGTTATTTCTGTTGGACAAATTCCCACAACTTCATCGTTGCAATTACTTCCAAACGAAGTTTATCGAAAAATATCAGAAAACACT
Source organism: Kiloniella sp. EL199 (assembly GCF_900313065.1). GTDB lineage: Bacteria > Pseudomonadota > Alphaproteobacteria > Kiloniellales > Kiloniellaceae > Kiloniella. Next base: position 161,991 of record NZ_OMPU01000005.1, on the reverse strand, counting down.
TCTTCTTACGATGTAGGTTGGGGCCTTTCTGTTGACAACCATGATCATCAACAAAACATCTATATCCGTATGGATACCGGTTCAATTACCAATCAACTGGAAGCTTATGTTCTGAGGGTTTCCGGTTTGGTCTTGCTCATCTCATTTTTTGTAACAATTGTTACGGTGTCCGTTCTTTGGTTATATATCCTTCGACCTATTTTAAGCCTACAAAACCTGTGTGTCGATCCTTATGGGCTTGGACTCCCCGGCAATCTTGACGCAAAACAACTTCAGCGCCAGGACGAAATGGGTGATCTGTTTCGCGCTTTTAAATCAATGACTTTGGACATGCAGCAAGCCGCCAAAGCATCACAGCACGTCCAAAATTTGCTTGAAGAACAAATCGCGAAACGGACATCAGAGCTTGAGAAGGTTAATCAAGAGTTACATCAACAAATCCAGACAACCCAACAATCAGAATCTCGTTTTAAAATGTTCGCGCAAAGTTCAGCAGACTGGTATTGGGAAATGGATACTGATTTGAGGTTTTCATTTTTCTCAAATCGTTTCAGCAAGGTAACTGGCGTTAATCCCGAGCAGCTTATCGGGAAAACCCGGGAAGAGACCGGCGTTCCCGGTATTACTGAGGATCAATGGGAAAAGCACCTGGCTTGTTTGGCAAATCATGAATCATTTCGAGAATTCATCCACACAAGAACAAAACCTGACGGGGAGACCGTGTGGCTTTCTATAAACGGTGAAGCAACATTTGACGATGAAGGAAATTTCTTAGGTTACCAAGGAACCGGTTTAGACATAACAGAACGTCAAAAAACGGCCCAACTCACAGAAAAGGCGAGTAAAGCAAAATCCGAGTTCCTCTCGTCAATGAGTCATGAATTAAGAACGCCGTTAAACTCTATCATTGGCTTTAGCCAATTACTGGAAGAAGATGATCATACTCCTTTAAACGATGAACAAAAGCTCTGTATAACTAATATTACAAAAGCAGGGAGATATCTGCTGGAGCTTATAAATCAAATTCTCGATCTGTCAAAAATTGAAGCAGGTTATGCCACCTTTAACCTTGAGTATTTTTATCCCAAAGAGGTGTTTAGGGAATGCTTTGAAATGTTTAGAGAACAGGCCGGCAAGCGCTTGATTACAATGAAAGACATTCAGGAATCAGACAAAAGTGTTTATCTGGATCGCTTTCGTTTCAAGCAAATTATCATTAATTTCATTTCCAATGCGATTAAGTATGCACCCGAAGGAAGCAAAATAATATTTGGGTGCCAGAATCTACCCGATGACAAAATTTATATTTATGTCTCAGATACGGGGCCGGGTATACCAAAGCACATGACTGCAAAACTGTTCACCCCCTTCGAAAGATTACACCACAAGGGATCAGAAGTAGAAGGAACAGGAATTGGTTTGGCAATATCCAAAAAACTGGCACAAGAAATGGGGGGAACAATTGGCTATAGAAATGATTCAGAGCAAAGCTCCACATTTTGGGTTCAGTTCCCAGGTTTCTATAAAAAATAGCAAACTAAAAGCCACATCAACAACCTAAGATTAGATTTTCATTATAATTATCAATTTTTAAGGATACAATATCTATCGCATGGAGAATTGACGTACGGATATTCAAATGAATTCAACACCGGAAACAATGAATGGCAATAGTTTTGCCGCAAAAATTCTGATCGTTGACGATCAAATTGCAAACGTTCAACTTCTGGAAATGATTCTCAAAAAAGCAGGTTATACCGACATAACATACCTAACTGATTCACGCTTAGTAGCCGATTTACATCAGGCGCATGGTTTTGACCTGATACTACTTGATATAAGAATGCCCCATATGGATGGCTTTCAAGTTATTGAACAACTTTCCATGCAAATCAAAAATGATTATCTACCTGTTGCGGTTCTTACAGCGCAGCAAGAAGACGCAACCAGATATAGAGCATACGAGCTAGGCGCAAAAGACTGCATTGTAAAACCTTTTGATAAAAAAGAAGTTCTACACAGGATACGGAACATGCTTACGGTTCGCATGCTTCACAAACAGATCAAAGAACAAAACGCACAGCTGGAACGTCGTGTACAAAAAAGAACGCAAGAACTCATACATTCAAGAGACGCCGCCGAAGCAGCAAATAAAGCCAAAACGGCCTTTCTGGCCAATATGAGTCATGAACTCAGAACGCCACTTAACGGTATTATTGGCTTCTCAGAGATCATGGAAGCTCAGCTATTTGGTAATTTGGGTAATGATCAGTATCTGGAATATACAAGTGACATCAAAAAAGCCGGGCTGCATCTAAAGGATGTCATTGCGAATGTTCTTGATATTTCCCGTATCGAAAGTGGTAATTACAATTGTGATCTTTCAAATGTAAATCTTGGCGAAATTATTTCTACTTGCATCTCTATGATCAAACATCGTGCCGAAGAACAAAGAATTACGATTGATATCGATCTTGTTCAGGAAAATACATGTCTTGTTGCTGATAAAACCCTGCTAAAACAAACTATTCTCAATTTAATATCAAACAGTGTGAAATACACACCTGCCGATGGAGAAATAACAATCAAGGCCAAACAAGGCACAAATTCCATAACCATTTATGTTACAGATACCGGTAGAGGTATAGCCAAAGAAGACATGGGTAAAGTTCTAGAACCTTTTGGACAGGCACGGGAAAATGCCGAAATAGCACATGAAGGCGTTGGCTTGGGACTTTTTCTCGCCAAATCCTATACAGAACTGCAAGGCGGGGAATTAACACTGCAAAGTGAACTCGGTGCGGGCACAACAATCAGCTTGAGGTTTCCGATTTCAACAGCAACAAATCATCAAACCCAATGAATCATCCTAAAATAGCTGTGATGTTTCATCTGCAAATTTTCTTAATTGCCTTCCCATCGTGATTTGCTCCTGTTCATCTAATCGATTAACGGGAAAAGCAATTGCCAAACTGCCAAGAGGTTGCCCCGCAGAATCAAGAAAAGCTGCGGAAATACCCGCAGCACCTTCGTAGGTTTCTTCGGATGAAAAAGCATATCCTTGAACACGAATGTGTTCGATTTCCTCTTTTAACCTCGTTTTGTCAATCATCGTTTGCTTCGTAAAAGACTGAAGTTTCCCCTTGAGATAGAAATCAACAAACTGATCCGACAAACAAGCCAGTATTGCTCTTGGGGCAGCCCCGGCATGTAGGGGAAAGTTACCGCCAATTTCTTCGAATACCCGAAGCCCACCTCGTCGACTTTCAATCTGATCAACGCAGACCACACTATTAGAAACCTTGTCAAATACAGTTAGAATAATGGTCTCCGGTGTTATCTTTGCCAACCTCTCCAGTACAGGTTGACAGATTGCACGAATATCAAACCCGGCCTGAGCCCTTTGACCCAGGTTAATTGCTGCCATTCCCAAACTGTAGCGCCCGGTTTTTGGAATCTCGGCTAGATAACCGGTTTCCACCAAATAACGTACAAGTCTGCTTACAGTAGAGCGACTCACCCCTGTCGCTTCGATTATCTCGCTCTGGGACCAATCAACCCTGTCCATCTGAAAGAGATTCAATAGCTCGAAAGCTTTATGCAACAAACCAACACCGACCTGATTCGGAGTCAAGGAAGAGGTCTGAACAGGTTTAGATTGTTGCTTGACATTCACAGAGAACAAATCCCACTATATAAAATAATATCTCACATTTTGGGACAATACATTAATACTATGTCTGCTGCAAAGCTTTAAAAATATTCTAAACAAGACAAGAAGGACACTTTTGACATGCCCTGGATAGAAACGGTTCCCTATGAAGAATCAGAAGGAAAACTTCGTCGCCTCTATGATCGGGTAAAGGGTCCGGACAATAACGTCGATAATATCATGATGATGCATTCGCTACGTCCCCACAGTATGGAGGGGCATATGGCGATTTATAAATATGTCCTGCACCATACCGGCAACACCATACCGAAATGGTTCCTGGAAACGCTAGGTGTATGGGTTAGTTCACTGAATGATTGCGGTTACTGTGTCGACCACCACTTCGGTGGACTTTGCCGTCTGTTGCAGGACGATGAAAAAGCTGCTGGTATCAGAAAAGCTATCGATAATCGTAACATTGACATTGCACCACTGGATGCCAAACAAAAGCTCGCAATGATTTATGCTGAAGCACTAACCAAATCACCCGCAAGTACAACCGAAGAAATGGTCAAAGCAATGCGAGAGGCAGGATATAGCGACGGAGAAATTCTGGAAGTCAATCAAGTTTCATCCTATTTCAATTATGCAAACCGTACTGTCTTGGGACTTGGCTGCTCAACAGAGGGAGATATTATCGGTTTATCCCCCAATAATTCCGATGATCCAGACGATTGGTCTCACACCTGAATTCATACTCTCCGGCCCTTTACTCATAGAAGATAGGTAAAGGGCTGAGGCTCAATAGCTGGCACAAATACCTTAGATACAATACAAGAGCATGAACGCCATAGGCATCTACAATAATAATATAAAATTGGCTTATCCGAACACGTCCAGTATATAACACCAAGCTAATAAATTTCATTGAATCTATGGGAAGTGTGGATGGGGACCAAAGAGAAGCCAACAAATCAACGAGCACGCGGACTGGAACGTGCCTTTGATATTCTCGACCTCATTCGGCACGAAAACCGTGCCATGCGCCCCAATGAAATAGCCAAGTTGATGGGCGCACCGCGATCCTCAGTCTATGAGCTTGTTCACCTGTTGCTGGACATGAATGTACTGGAAAACAATGGTCGTGATGGGCAGGTTTTTCTGGGCAGTCGTCTTTATTTTTTAGGGCGTGCCTATAATGACAAAGTTGATCTGTACCAACGCATAGAAAATACCCTGAACAACATAGTCGAACAAACAAGCGAAACTGCTCAGTTCTGCAAACTGGAAGGCAACAAATACACAGTCTCTTTAATGAAAGAAGGCAGTCGACCGTTCCGAATTTCAGCCAACCTCGGTGAGTTGGTTCCCGTTCCCAGCACAGCCTCTGGTCGTCTCCTCTTGGGACATTTCTCTGATCAGGAAATTATCGATTTTCTGGATAAGGATGATTTTATTTTACCCAACGGAGAAACCATATCTTCCGACAAGTTTATAGCAGAAGTTCGTCAGGCAACTCGCGATGGGCACTATACCTTTGACAGTATCGTTGACACCTTTACCCATTGTTTTGCAGTTCCGGTAAAAAATGCGCAATCCATCTGTATTGCCACACTCTGCCTCGTCACACCCAGAGAAGACGGCCACCGTAACAAGGAAGCTTACCTCAAAAATCTCAAAGCTGCCGCTGCTGAACTGGAAGCACAGTTGAACACTGATTTTTGATTCCTGCCTACCCTATTCTTCCCCCGACCATACCATAAACAAAACGCTATATTTTCGTCCCGGATCTGTGCCGCACTTGCACCCACAAAATAATGCCGTATTATCTGAATTCCAAAAAAACAAATTAATGTCCTTTATTTTGGACAAAAACTTTTCAATATACTTTCAAAAGAGAGAAACAATGATTAAACGCTTTCAGGTTGGCAGCCGTATGAGTCAGGCCGTTTCCTATAACGGATTTGTCTATATCGCGGGGCAGGTTGCTGAAGACAGATCCGCTGACTTAGAAACTCAAACACGTTCTGTTTTACAAAAAATTGAAGATCTCTTGGCAGAAGCCGGAACCGATAAATCCAAAATACTTGCGATTGATGTCTTCCTGCCCGCGATTGCAGATTTCGACAAAATAAATTCTGTCTATGATGCCTGGATTGATCCTCAAAATCCCCCAGCTCGTGCCTGTGTCGAAGCACGCCTTGCTGACCCAATGATCCTTGTTGAAATGACCGCTGTCGCCGCCGTATAAGCTGTACGATAAAGTTGCGATAAAAGGGGGAGACAGATATGCGTCATTCGATGTGGGCCTATCCATGGGATCTACAAGATCTCGGACTGGATACAACCTATCATGACTATAATGAACTGGCGGGTGTAAATGGTATCAGTCTGGCTGTCTCCTACCACGCGGGGCGTTTTCTCCAGCCCAGAAGCCTCAAGCGAAAAAGTTACTATCCCGAAGACGGAACAATTTACTTCATCCCTGATGAAAAGCTCTGGGCTGACAAGGAAATCCAGCCTCTTGTAGCACGGAACCTCCATGAATCAGACGACATGCTTTCTCCCCTTATAAACGATAGAAAACAACATGGGTTAAGTGTTTCCTGCTGGACAGTCTGTCTGCACAACAGTCGATTGGGGTTCAAACATCCTGAACATGTTGCACGCAACGCCTTTGGCGACCCTAGTTATTATAGCCTCTGCCCTAACAGCGATGCCGTGCGAGACTATGCAACGACCCTTGTTGCAAACCTGACTCACAGCTACAGACCGGATATAGTCGAGCTGGAAACCATCGGTTTTATGGGCTTTGATCATGGCTACCACCATGAAAAAGATGGTCTTGGCCTTAATGCCGAAGATGACTTTCTTCTTTCTATTTGTTTTTGCGATCACTGCATTAAAGCCGCACAGGATGCTGGCGTAGATGCTCTCTCTGCAAAAAAAGACGTTCAAAATCTGATTATACAGGCCTGTAACCGGGAAACCCCCGAGGCACAATTTCCTCACTTCCCCGAACAAAGACTTGAATGCTTCAAAGATTACACGGCGCTCTATACGTTTCTTCAGTGGCGTACCCAGGCCCCAACAAAAATTGTTCAAAGCATAAAAGAAGCTACCCATCCCGACAGTAAAATTCTGGTTATCGAAGGGGAAAATGCCTGGCGTGATGGCGTTGATATCAAAGCCATTTCTCAAAAATGTGACGGTATTATCCTTTGCGCCTACACGGCAACAGCAAGAGAAATTTCAAATATCATTACCAAGATACGAGATCTCTTGGGATCAGATAAATATCTCGGTTTGGGAGTCAGTCTGTTTTATGACCACACACCGACAGCAGAACAGCTATCTGGACGAATTGAGACCGCCGTCAAAGCCGGGGCAGATGGCGTAAATTACTATAATTACGGCCTTGTACCACAAGCGCGCCTTGGTTGGATAAAATCATGTATTGAAGGTTGTGATTAACAATATCTTTTTTTCATCAAGCTGTTGAATTAGAAGAAACAATACATAAATAGGCCAATAAATTAACTTAGTTTCCATCCAAAAGGACGAATATTCCAATGGCAGCCTATCTCATCGTTGATACGAAAATCAGCAATCCAGAAGAGTATGAAACCTACAAAGCCCAAGCCAGACCGATCGTCGAAAAATTTGGCGGCATCTATCGTGCCAGAGGCGGCGAGATGGATACCTTCGAATCAGATCTCTGGACGCCAACGCGGATTGTTATTGTCGAATTTCCTGACATGCAAACCGCTCGAAATTTCGTCAACAGTGAAGAATACGCCCCCATTAAAAAGATTAGGCGTGCCAATGCCGAATGTACCTTCCTGCTCGTCGATGGTATATAATCAAAACGTCAATAACGGCGAGAAGAGTACCAAAGAATAAGAAGGGCTGCGGGATTATATCATTCCACAGCCCTTAATTTTTAAAGTTCAAGTAATAAAATTTAATCAGACAAGATAATCAACGATCATCATTTTCTCGCCAATAGCCCGAAGATTTTCTAGCCATTGTTTGGCAACCTTCACATCACTCGGTTTGGCAAAAACCCCGGAAACAATTTCGCCTTTCAACACAGCTTCGGCAGCATCGCTGACAGGCCTTGAAATCAAACGGCCCATGGCTGTGTGGGTATCACCCATAGGCATAGAGCACGATTTGGATAGGATTCAACAGTACGATTCCATACCACTACACCGTGTCCCCGTACGATCAGACGCCGAATACTCGGCACTAAAGAAAGGCCAGCACCCAGCCAACGAATGTGCGCCATTTTATCCTATATATCCAGCGATGTTTTTGCCTCTCTACAGCAGGAATACCACCTTTTCAATATATAAGGGCTTTTGAAGATAGCGAAGAGTTCAGCCTTTATAGATGGCCGTTTTCGATGTAATTTAAGCCTTGATATCAACAAAGCTCTTGAAAGAATCACCTAAACTTCACAAAGCGTTTGACTCTCGCGCAAGCACGGCTATATTCCAGCATCACTGGCTGCCCGGATTCCGTGCGGCCATGTATGCATGAATAGAATGCCTAATTTAACAGCTAAGTGACCGATAAATATGTTCGCAGTAATCAAAACCGGCGGTAAACAGTACAAAGTCCGTAAGGACGACGTTCTGGTCGTCGAAAAAATCAACCTGGAAGCAGGTGCTTCTGTTGATTTCGATTCAGTTCTAATGATCGGTGACGATGAGAAGGCAACCATTGGCGCGCCTGTAGTGGACGGCGCCATGGTCAAGGCTGATGTGGTTGAACAGACACGTGGCGACAAAGTCGTCATCTTCAAAAAGAAGCGTCGTAAGAACCATCGCCGTAAAAACGGCCATCGCCAGGATCTCACTGTCATCAAGATCACTGACATTCTCGCCGATGGCGCTAAGAAGCCTGCTAAAAAAGCAGCAGCTCCTAAAGCCAAAGCAGCAGACGCAGACACTACGGAGAAAAAAGCAGCTCCGAAGAAAAAAGCGGCTCCTAAAGCTAAGGCTGAACCAAAGGCTAAAGCTGCTCCTAAGAAAAAAGCAGCTCCTAAGAAAAAAGCAGCAGAGGAATAAGACCTCATGGCACATAAGAAAGCAGGCGGTTCGTCCCGCAACGGTCGCGACTCAGCTGGTCGCCGCCTAGGTGTTAAAAAATTTGGTGGTGAGCACGTCGTATCAGGCAACATCCTGGTTCGTCAGCGCGGAACCAAGTTCCACCCCGGTGACAACGTCGGCATGGGTAAAGATCACACAATCTTTGCCACAGTTGAAGGCGAAGTTGTATTCCGCCAGAAAGCTGGTGGACGCACATACATTTCTGTACAGCCGGCGGCCTAACGGCCCCGCCAACCAGTCCTTGCGTCTGGGTTGAAATGGTTTAGGGGGGAATGGCAATCCATTCCCCCCTTTTCGTATTTAAGTTTTCCACTTATATTCCGGCTATATCGCAACCTTACCTGCGGCAATAGATAACTCTGAACACCTATCGTTGCAACACCCGTTCCGACAAGGTGACGTGATTTTGCAATGATAGAGAACAGGCACCACGATGAAGTTTCTTGACGAAGCCAAAATTTTTGTAAAAAGCGGCAATGGTGGCGGGGGCTGTACCAGTTTCCGGCGCGAGAAATACATCGAATTCGGTGGCCCCAATGGTGGTGATGGTGGTCGCGGTGGCGATGTTATCATCCAGGGCGCTCATGGACTGAATACTCTGATCGATTTCCGCTATGCACAACACTTTAAAGCAAAGCGTGGTGAAAACGGCCGCGGGAGCGATATGTTTGGAGCTGCGGCAAAGCCTATGGTCATCAAAGTACCTGTCGGCACCGTCATTTTGGACGAAAACAAAGAACAGGTCATCTGTGACATCACCGAAGAAGGCCAGGAGTTTATCATCTGTAAAGGTGGTGATGGCGGTTTTGGAAACGCGCGCTTCAAAACATCAACAAACCGCGCCCCTCGCCGATCTGACCCCGGCTGGCCCGGCGAAGAAATGTGGGTTTGGCTCCGTCTGAAACTGATCGCCGATGTTGGCCTTGCCGGTTTGCCAAATGCCGGGAAATCAACCTTCCTGTCTGTTGTGTCTCGTGCCAAACCAAAAATTGCTGACTATCCCTTTACCACACTGCATCCGAACCTTGGTGTCGTCTATAGCCGTGGGGAAGAGTTTGTCATTGCCGATATTCCGGGGTTGATCGAAGGGGCGAGTGAGGGGCATGGCCTTGGCACACGCTTCCTGGGACACGTAGAACGTTGTGGCGCTCTATTGCACTTGGTGGACGGAACCTCTGACAGCTATCTGGAAGATTACAAAGTCATCCGCGCCGAGCTTGAAGCCTATGGTGAAGGTCTGGACACAAAACCTTCGGTTCTGGCGCTCAACAAGGTTGATGCCTTGGTCGAAGAAGAAGCTGCTGAAAGACAGGCCGAACTGGAAGCACTATCTGGCCAGAAAGTTCACCTTCTTTCCGGCATCAGTCAGGACGGCGTAAAAGAAGTACTTGCTGCTTTACTTGATCATATTCTCGATGGTCGTGAAGAGGAGCAGGAAGAGCTTGAATCCGAACAGGGTCCGCAAGGCTACTCCCCAATCTAGTCGTGGTACAGATCTATGAGCAACATATCATCCGGGACAGGTTTATCTGCCGCTGAACACCTGAGATCTGCGAAGCGTATTGTCATCAAGATCGGCTCTGCACTGCTGGTTGACGACAAGACAGGCAAACCGCGCCTGAACTGGCTCAATGCCTTAACAGATGATGTTGCAAACCTCCGTGCACGCGGTGCAGAGGTTATGCTGGTTTCTTCTGGCGCAATTGCCGTTGGCAGAAACCATCTCGGTCTAATCAAACAAAACCTGCGTCTGGAGGAAAAACAGGCTTCTGCCGCAACGGGACAAATTCTTCTGGCTCATGCCTATCAGGAAGCACTGGCAAGGCACGATATAACCGTTTCCCAGGTGCTCTTGACCCTTGGGGATACAGAGGAACGTCGCCGACATCTCAATGCCAGAAACACCCTGACCACTCTGTTGCGATTGGGTACAGTTCCAATCATCAACGAAAATGACACCGTCGCAACCAGCGAAATTCGCTTTGGGGATAATGATCGCCTCGCCGCACGGGTTGGTGCCATGGTTAACGCAGATTTGTTGGTGCTTTTATCCGATATTGATGGCCTCTATACTGCAGACCCAAAGCGTGACGAGCATGCTAAATTTCTGCCTGTCGTTAGCGAGATCACACCTGAAATTGACGCCATGGCAGGTGAAGCGCTTCCCGGTTATAGTTCAGGCGGTATGATCACCAAGATATCAGCTGCCAAGATATCTGTTGGTGCGGGCTGTAGCATGATTATTGCGAACGGTCATAAGCTTAATCCGCTACAGAACATTATAGAGGGCAACAGAGCCACCGTTTTTGAAGCTTCTGTTGAACCCAAAACAGCTCGTAAGCGCTATATCGCGGGTAGCCTGAAACCTTTGGGCACCGTGACACTCGATGCCGGTGCTCTCAAAGCTTTGCAAAATGGAAAATCCCTTCTTCCTGCAGGGGTTACGGCTATTGATGGAAAGTTTCAACGTGGAGATGCTGTTCTGGTTAAATCACCGGATGGACGCGAAGTTGCCCGCGGACTCATAGCCTATTCCAATGGTGATGCCAGGAAAATCATCGGCCTACAGTCATCAGAAATTGAAGCAAGGTTAGGATATCTTGGGCGGGAAGAACTGATTCACAGAGACGATCTTGTTCTCAACTAAAAAAACACAATATAATCAAATCTCTATTGAGATATAACCAAGGCAGCAAAGAAAGTTGCACCAAAACAGGAATGTAAGGATATGAGCGAACTGAAAGCGCAAATGGATCAGCTGGGACAAGCTGCAAAAGCTGCTGCACAGGATCTGGCTCTGGCCCCGGCAGATGCAAAAAACAATGCATTGCTTGCCGCTGCCAAAGCCATTCGCGCTCAATTACCGATAATTCTTGATGCAAATAAGAAAGACATGATTGCGGCAGAGGCCAAAGGTATCAGCAGCGCAATGCTCGACCGCCTTGCTTTGGACAATGACCGTGTCGAAACCATGGCCGCAGGCCTAGAAGCAATCGCCGCTTTTCCCGACCCAATCGGGAAGTCACTTAAAAGCTGGGATCAACCTAATGGCCTGACATTCGAGCAAATTTCTGTGCCTTTAGGGGTGATCGGCATCATCTACGAAAGCCGCCCCAACGTGACAGCAGATGCAGGTGCATTGTGCCTGAAAGCGGGAAATGCCTCTATTCTGCGTGGTGGTTCGGAAAGTTTTCAGTCTTCCGGCGCTATTTTGGACTGTTTGCAAACAGGTCTGGAAGAAGCTGGCCTGCCCGTTGCAGCAATACAGCGTGTCCCCACAACAGATCGCGCAGCAGTTGGCCACTTGCTGACCATGAACGAGTATGTTGACTTGATCATTCCACGGGGTGGACGTGGTCTTATTGAACGTATTCAAACAGAGAGTCGTGTGCCTGTTCTCGCTCACCTTGATGGCCTTTGTCATACATATCTGCACGAAGCGGCAGATCCTCAAATGGCTCTTGAAGTGGTCTTGAACGCAAAGATGCGCCGCACAGGCATTTGTGGTGCAACAGAGACACTTCTGGTTGATACAAACTATTCAGACAAAAACCTGAAACCAATTTTGAGTGCCCTTATGGACAAGGGTTGCGAAGTCAGGGGTGATGCCGAAATCCAGCAACTGGATAGTCGGGTAAAAGAAGCCACTACTGCGGATTGGGATACAGAATATCTGGATGCTATTCTTTCCGTGAAAAAGGTGACGAATTTAAAAGACGCGATTGCGCATATCAACCGCCATGGCTCTCATCATACAGAGGCCATTATCACAGCCAATGAGGATGCAGCAGCAACATTTCAACAGGAAGTCGATGCAGGTATCGTGATCCACAATGCCTCGACACAGTTTGCCGATGGCGGACAATTTGGCATGGGTGCCGAGATTGGCATTTCCACAGGAAAATTGCATGCCCGCGGGCCCGTCGGGGCAGATCAACTGACAAGCTACAAGTATCTTGTTCGTGGTACAGGTCATGCCAGACCTTAGTCGCAAAGCAATTTACAAAACGAGATGCTAAGACAAAAACCACCCAGCCTGATTTTCTCCAAGGTGCTTTGCCCCCAAAGCATCTCAAACAGTCTGGGTGGACGCCTCCCTCCTAAAGGAAGTAAAATTGGCCTGCTTGGAGGGTCTTTCAATCCTGCACACAAGGCGCATTGTCAAATATCCAAAGAAGCGATCATTCACTTGGGTTTGGACGAAGTCTGGTGGTTGGTATCACCGCAAAACCCTTTGAAAAACACAAAAGATATGGCCTCACTCCCGGACAGGGTCAAAAGTGCTTTGTCTATTCCAAAGCATCCCAAGATACGGGTTAGCACAATCGAAAGTCAGATCAGATCAGTTTATACCGCCGATACACTTTCCCGTTTAAGGCAGATATTTCCTTCTGTTAACTTCACCTGGCTTATGGGTGCTGATAACTTGAGCCAAATTCCCCTGTGGCGCGATTGGCAAGATATCTTCAGCACAGTGAAAGTAGCCGTTTTTGCTCGTCCGGGTTATTCGCTACAGTCAAGCAATTCAAAAGCAGCGCAACGTTTTAAAAACACACGAGTTTCAGAAAAACTGGCAAGAAGTCTGCCGAAACGCTCTGCACCTGCCTGGACAATAATTCATGGCCAACAGCTGGATATATCATCGACTGCAATCAGGAATGGTATTCACAAGAAGTAATCAGTACAAAGCGTAATGTTCATAAGGGGTAAAAATCACAAAGAAACAACGATTTTATCCCTTTAATGTAACGATGATCATTAACATATAGAGTCGTGCACCTTTACTGTGCTAAACTGACACTGTAAGACCCTTGTTCTGTATAGCGATAAGTACGGAACGTATTAGTAACTATCTGTAGTGGGAAGTCGTGACCTCACGAGCAGATTCTTTTTACGGAGACCGATCATACCACGAGAATCAACGGCCCCAGAGGCCAATATACAGGATACCACGGAAAATAACCGTGACCTGCTTGAACTAGTTCGTAACTCTCTTGAGGATGACAAGGCAGAAGACATTGTCGTCATCGAACTTGCCGGAAAATCTAGCATTGCTGACTACATGGTTATTGCCAGCGGTAATTCAAACCGCCAAGTTTCTGCCATGTCCGATCATCTTCTTCGCGGCCTTAAAAACGCCGGCATGAAAAGTATCATTGCTGAAGGAAAGGATCGTGGTGATTGGGTATTGGTGGATGCCGGTGATGTTGTTGTTCACCTTTTCAGACCTGAAGTCCGAGCTTTTTATAACTTGGAAAAAATGTGGGGTTTGGAATTGCCTGAATCAGCACAACCATTTGCATCGCAAGAAGGCTAACAGACCTAGCATAGGCAAAAGCCATAAACTAGAAGTAGGCAATGCGGATAACATTAATTGCAGTCGGAAAGGCCAAGGTCAGTCCGGCGAAGGATCTTTTTGAACTTTACTGTAATCGCCTGCGGGGTAATCGACTCAACTGGAGCCTTGACCTCAAGGAAGTAGAAGAAAAGAAGAATCTGCCTGCTGTAAAATTAAAAGAACGTGAAGGCGAACTGCTCCTCGCCGCCGCGCCCAAGGGCGCTAAAATTGTGATCCTGGACGAAAAAGGAAAAGATCTATCCAGTCAGCAATTTTCAAAACTTCTTGGAAAATGGCAAGACAGCGGTGATCAGGATATAGCCTTCCTTATCGGGGGCGCAGATGGCCTTTCAAGTGCCGTGAAAGCCAGATCACAACAAAGTCTCTGTTTTGGGCGCCTTACATGGCCGCACATGCTTGTTCGGGGTCTTTTTGCTGAACAAGTATATCGCGCCTCGTGTATTTTAAGCGGCCATCCCTACCACCGGGAATAAAAATACCACCTATTCTCTTTCTACTGGGAAAATCTATTGGAAAAATTTCTGCATTGATTTCTAATATTCTTACAATCCGGTACTTTTTCTTGCCCAAACCCAAACAAGCTCGTGAAATTGTCTTAAAAGAAGGCTACATTGCCTTTCAAAATTGATACTTAAATAAAAAACGACATGCAAAACAGTTGTGACAGGCTCCCTCACTCATCCATCTTTCGTTTCCGGATCATCTAAAGGCCGGAATAAACATAATAAGTTAGAAGGTGTTACCTCTCGATGTCATCAGTTCAAAATAAACCCAAGCCTGTTGTTCTTTGTATTCTTGATGGCTGGGGATTTCGTAAAGAAGATGATCATAACGCGATTAACCTGGCAAAAACGCCTCTGATTGACAAGCTAAGTAAAGAGGTCCCCTTGGGATATTTGGCCACTTGTGGACTGGATGTAGGTTTGCCCACGGGACAAATGGGCAATTCAGAAGTCGGACATATGAACATCGGGGCCGGACGTGTCGTTATGCAATCATTGCCTCGTATTGATACCGCAATTCAGGACGGACGCTTTGCCCAGAACCCCGCTTTGCTAGAAACAATCGCAAGCCTAAAAGCAAGCGGTGGAACCGCGCATATTCTGGGCGTTATTTCAAATGGTGGTGTACACGGACATCAGGATCAAACGTCTTATCTGGTCAATACGCTCAAGACAGCTGGTATACCGGTTATTGTTCACGCGATTTTAGATGGCCGAGATACAGCACCACAATCCGCAGCAGAATTCCTGACCGCTTTCAGAGCAACAACACCCGAGGTTCAAATCGGGACTGTTCTCGGACGTTATTACGCAATGGACCGCGATAACAGATGGGAGCGTGTTAAAAAAGCTTATGATGCTATCACTCTCTGTCAGGGAGAAACGGCCTCGTCCCCGGATGAAGCCGTTGCCAACAGCTACGCACAAAAGGTTTGGGACGAATTTGTCCTGCCCTGCGTGATAGATGGCTATCAAGGCATGCAAAATGGCGATGCACTTTTGATGACCAATTTCAGGGCTGATCGTGCACGACAAATACTCCACGCCTTTATTGATCATGACTTTTCAGGGTTCGAACGTCAGGCTCATCCGAAATGCTGCGCCTACCTCGGCATGGTTTCCTATTCTGATGAACTGGCGAAAAAGATGGGTGTTATGTTCGCCCCAAGGGATTTAACCAAAACGCTGGGCGAAATTGTTTCCAACGCCGGATTACGCCAACTCCGTATCGCCGAAACGGAAAAGTACCCACATGTGACCTACTTCTTTAACGGCGGAGTGGAAGATCCATTGCCCGGTGAAGACCGCATTCTTGTGCCATCACCCAAAGTCGCAACCTACGATCTCCAGCCTTCAATGTCAGCACCAGAAGTAAACGAAAAGCTCTGCAACGCGATTAAAAGTGGTAACTATGAGATGTTGATCTGCAATTTCGCCAACTGCGATATGGTTGGCCATACTGGTGATTTACAGGCCGCAATAGAAGCCGCTGAAACTGTTGATAGCTGTTTACAGGATATCTATCAGGCGACCTTGTCAATGGGCGGACGATTACTGATCACAGCGGATCATGGTAATGCCGAAGAAATGCTCGATCTAATCACAGGACTGCCTCATACAGCACATACTTTGAATCCTGTTCCCATTTTATTAGTAAATGGTCCCGATAATGTTACCAAGATCGCAAATGGTCGCCTTGCGGACATTGCACCAACAATTCTAGACTTACTGAATCTGGATCAACCTGCTGATATGGATGGACAGTCACTTATCAGACGAGATGATGATTAAACAGTTATAGAATAAACTTATTTGAGGTCACAGTTGCCAAACGCTTTACGCTCGTACAAATCATCAACCCGACACAGTTTCTTTCGAAGCTGTGTCGGGTTGATGACTGTTGCGGGCTTGGTCTTTGGGGCCTCATTTTTTTTAAATTCTGCCAAAGCACAGGATGCAACCGAAAAGCTCCTCACGCTGGAAGAGAAAGCAGTTCAAAGTAAACAGGAAGCGAAAAGACTTTCAGCGCAGACAAAGAAACTCAACGCCGAAGTCAGTGGCCTCAGACAACAGCTGATTGCATCTGCCAAGAAGGTGCAGAACTACGAAAGTGACCTGACAGATATTGAAGAGACGCTGATCTCACTGGAAGAAAACGCCGAACACAAGAAAATTCGCCTGACCAAGAACCGTGAGAAGCTTGGACACACGCTATCCGCCCTACAACGCATCGCCTTGTTACCGCCCGAAGCTTTAGTCGCAGCACCGGGATCACCTGTAGATACCGTGCGTAGCGCCATGCTCTTGAAAGTGGCTGTCCCCGAAATAGAAACTCGGGTGGAAAGCCTTCGTGACGATTTAGACGAGCTTGCGGAACTCAAAAACCGAATCGAAGATGAGCGCGCAGCACTCCTTGCATCACAGCAGCATATAAAACGCGAACGCAAAGACTTGAATGCTCTGCTCAACAAAAAGCAAAAATTACAATCCAAGGCACAGGCATCACAAAAATCTGTTACAACCAGAGTAAAAAAACTCGCTCAGCAAGCACGCAACATGAAAGACCTGGTTAAGAAACTAGAGGCAGAGCGTAAACGTCTGGCATTGGCAGCACAAAAACCAAAGCCCAGACCTGAAAAGGTTCCGAATCAGACTCAACAAACCTCAACATCGGAAACCTCGTTCCCGTCTGAACAACAAGTAGCAAAGCTAACTGTTGTTCCGGACCCAAGCCAAATCCGAGAATTCCCTTCTCGTCAAAAACGTGTCCTTTTGTACCCTGCTCGCGGAAGAGTGATTAGCAAATACGGACAAAAAAGGGGAACAAATGAGTCCTATGACAAGGGTCTGGTCATCGCAACACGCCCATCAGCACAGGTTATCGCCCCTTTTGATGGCCGAATTGCCTATGCTGGTGAATTCCGTGGCTATGGACGCATCTTAATCATTGAACATTCTGGACGATATCATACACTATTAGCAGGCGTTGAAAGAATTGATGTAATTGAAGGACAATGGGTTTTAGCAGGTGAGCCGGTCGCACGCATGAGTGACAAGAAGCTGGAACATGCTGAAATTTACTTTGAATTACGTCAAGGCGGACAGCCCATCAATCCATCCCCGTGGATACTAACAAACAAAACGATTTCAAATCTCGATAAGGTGAACGGTTAATGCTCAGTTTCAAAAAAGTGCTCTTAACAACAGCTTTTGCTATTGCACTGCCCTCCGGTCTGGTGGCGGACTCGGCTGTTGATCCCCGGCGTGATACCTATCGACAGCTTGAATTGTTTGGCGATGTTTTCGAACGCATCAAGGCCAATTATGTCGAAGAGGTCTCTGATGAAGAGCTAATCGAATCAGCTATTCAAGGCATGTTAACCCGCCTTGATCCTCATTCCAGTTACCTTACACCTGACTCTTTCAAAGATATGAGGGTACAGACACGGGGCGAATTTGGGGGACTTGGGATTGAAGTCACAATGGAAAACGGCTTTGTTAAAGTTGTCTCCCCCATTGATGATACGCCTGCAGCTCGTGCCGGTATAGAAGCTGGCGATTACATCACGCACCTTGACGGTGAAGCTGTTTTGGGTCTGACCCTTCAAGAAGCCGTTGAAAAAATGCGCGGCAAAGTCGGCAGCGAGCTAAAAATAACGATTAGTCGCGAAGGTGTTGATTCTTTCGATGTAACGTTGGAACGCGATGTAATCAAAGTCCGTTCCGTCCGCCACCGTGTAGAAGACAACATTGGTTATGTCAGGGTCTCTTCTTTTAACGAGCAGACAACACCCGGTTTGGAAAAGTCCATTAAAGCGATTCAAGATGAACTCGGTGACAAAATGATCGGCCTTGTACTGGATTTACGATTGAACCCAGGTGGCTTGTTGACCGAAGCAATCTCGGTATCTGATGCCTTCCTCGAACAGGGTGAAATTGTATCTACCCGCGGACGGGATAACAGTAATGCTCAACGTTTCAATGCCAGATCTGGTGACCTTATCAATGGAAAACCGTTAGTTGTTTTGATTAACGGTGGCTCTGCTTCTGCTTCAGAAATCGTTGCCGGTGCTCTACAGGATCACCGACGTGCAATCATTATGGGAACCCAATCATTCGGTAAGGGGTCAGTACAAACAATTATGCCGTTGCTTGGAAATGGTGCGATGCGCCTGACCACCAGCCGTTACTATACGCCATCTGGCAGATCCATTCAGGCCGAAGGTATTGCACCTGATATCATTGTTGAACAAGCCAAGATTGAAACACTTGATACCAAGGGACAGCGACGCGAAGCCGATCTAAGAGGTGCCCTGGAAAATAAAGGTGGTACAAACGGCGATAGCGATAGCAATGGTGACGACAAAGCAGCCGAAGCTGCCAAGCCACAAGATTACCAACTTGATCGCGCTTTGGATCTTATTCAGGGAATTGCTCTCTACAGCACAAGCAACGGAGCAAGTAACTAAAAACTTCTGGGCAGGCAACACCCGTTGGATCAACTGTGAACTGGAAAAAAATCTTACTCATAACCTGTTGGGCTGTACTGATCTCTATGATTGGTGCAGCCGTTGGCTATACAATTCTGGGGCCTCATGTACCCTTGCCCTATCAATATGTAGAAGAACAAAATTCTCATAAAGATAGCAATGAACATTCAAAGGACGAGCTTTCTTCTACAAATGAAAGTATGAGCAATGAAGAAAGTCCAGATCACAGCTCAACAACCCCAGAAACACCTTCTGTCGAGAAAGAAATATCCGAATCAAAAGACGTCCCGGCAAATACAGACACGGACGTAACCTCTTCTTCGCACGAGGACGAAAGCACAACCGAAGATAATGACAATAAAACTGAGGACGAACCTAACGAAGCAGAAAGTGCTGCCCCAAAAGAAACGGCAGAATTGAAAGAGACAGAAAATCACGATTCAGGTACTGAAGCACCTCAAGACAATGAATCCTCAGACGTATCGACCACAGTCCAATCTTCTGAACAAGACGGACAGGACCATAGCGACAAACCGGAAACTATGGCTCCAAAAGAAGAAGAAAAAGAAACAGCATCACCAGTAGAAAGTACACCTTCAGCTACAGAACCCGAAGTCGCAGCTATAGATCCGTCTCCCTTCCCGAAAAATCCTCCGGTGTTCAGCACAGAACCCAGTTGGAAACTCTATGGTCAAAAAGTTCCTGCCGCGGAAGGACGCCCCAGAATTGCCATTGTTTTAACTGGATTAGGCCTATCACGCGCAGCAACTGAGGCCGCCATCCGTCAGCTTCCCAGTGCGATTACATTGTCCTTTACACCTTATGCCAGAAACCTTGAGAGCTGGATTGCCTTAGCACGTTCCCATAATCACGAAGTCATGCTTGATTTGCCAATGGAACCCCTTACCTACCCATCAGATGATCCTGGTCCCCAAGCCCTGCTAACTGGTCGTCAACCAGAAGGTAATCTCAACAATCTCGCTTGGATCGCCAACAGAGGATCCGGTTATGTGGGCATGAGCGCCTATATGGGTAGCCGCTTTGTTACCTCAGAGCGACAGATGCGGCCCGTAATGGAATATTTTAAAGATCACGGCCTCTTGTTTCTTGATAACGGCAACAATGATGCCAGCCTTGTTTCTTCACTTGGGAAAAGCCTTGGCACCCCAGTTGTCGTGAATCAACGAGCCATTGATCAAGCTCAACTCAGCAGAGATGCTATTGACGCAAGACTTGTACAAGTTGAACGTATTGCAGCAAAAAATGGCTTTGCAATCGCTACAGGACGCCCCTTCCCAGTCACACTGGAACGTATTGCCAAATGGGTTAGTACAGTTGAGCAAGAAGGCTACCAACTAGTGCCAATTACCGCTGTAATAGATGAAAGCTCACTGGCACCATCACCAGAAATACCAAGCTCAACTGCGCCTAACAGTTCCACAATTGAATCCAACTAGGAAAAGATCATAAACAGATGTCTGATGCCCCCGCTTTGACAGATCGCCAGATCGACGCTCTTCCCTATCGTCCCTGCGTTGGCATCATGCTTCTTAATCAGGATAACTACGTCTTTGTAGCGCAACGTATCGATAACCCTGGTGAGGCATGGCAGATGCCACAGGGTGGTATCGACGAAGGTGAAAATCCAATGACTGCGGCCCTCAGAGAGCTGGAAGAAGAAACAGGCACTGCTAAAGCCAGCTTGATCGCCGAAAGTCAAGACTGGTATGCCTACGATCTGCCCAGAGAGCTTGTCCCAAAGATATGGAAAGGCCGTTATCGGGGGCAAAAGCAAAAGTGGTTTGTCTTCAGATTAGAAGGGCAGGACACTGATATCAATATAGAGACTGAAATACCGGAATTTTCTGACTGGAAGTGGGTCGAGATGAAATCCTTACCGGATCTCATTGTTCCCTTTAAAAAGAAGCTGTATCAACAGCTTGTTGAGGAATTTATCCAGTACGGCTAATCATTTGAAATAGGCTTCACTCAGATCGACAACTTCTACGGATAACATCGCTGTTCCTGCGAGAACTTGTGTCTTTATTTCAAGCAATCTTTCCCCAAGCATCTCTTTTTGTTGTGGGCTACGTCCTGGCAACAGCTTCACAGTTGTATGCATATAAAGTTGTTTGTCAGATCCCGTCATAAAATGATCACTAGGGGTTGCTCTTACTTTGATTGTTGCCCGATCAAACAAACCACTATCGATCATTCCCTCGAACAGATTTTCCACCAAGTTGGGAACATCAATTTTATTTTGTAGGGGTGCTGCATATTCAACAATACAGTGTGGCATTAGATTTAGATCCATAAAACATCAAAAAATTATTTCAAAAAATAGCAAGGAATCAGGATAAAAAACAAGCAATAACAAAGACATGTATCATTCATAAACTCTCATTTTCAGCATTCTCGTTTTCCCACTTCATTGGTCGATATTTTACCCCCTCTTTTTCGCTCCATTCATCAAGTGCAACAAAACCATGAGAACAGTAAAAATCATACCCTTGAGAAGAGGCATTTACATATAGCTCACTCGGTGACAATGTCGTAACGACACGCCTGAAAAGCTGTGTTGCCAACTGTTGCT
This sequence comes from Kiloniella sp. EL199, assembly GCF_900313065.1. Lineage (GTDB taxonomy): Bacteria > Pseudomonadota > Alphaproteobacteria > Kiloniellales > Kiloniellaceae > Kiloniella. The sequence goes on along the minus strand of NZ_OMPU01000005.1, from coordinate 140,277 downwards.
TCTGCGCATAGTCAGCGACAAAAAGAAGAAGAATTTGATCTCCATGAAGTTCCAGATAGCCGGATATCCGATCATCCTCCTCCTGCACCAAAAGAGCTTTTGATCCTGTAACCAGCCTTTTCAAAAGCTGATCAAAAGATACATAGTCTTGAAAATCTCTCCATCCCTGTGCATCAAAATCCAATGCAATACTTCTTTTCGCCTCGAAGATCACCATTTCGGATACATCTTCAATATCGTCAATACCACAAGGCCTTATTATTCTACCGTCATCCAGCAAAACGATTTCCATAAAAGGCATGAAGCCCCCCTAATCATCAATAAAGCGCGACAATCGTGTCGGACCTATAAAGCTCACTGTTAATTACGACTATCGTCTAAAAGAATGAAAAAACGGTATCTTCGTTATTGCCGTAAACAGAGTTTCTATCAAATATTGCAGGCCAGCTTTCTTGTTAAGGCGTTGTTGTTTAGCTAAGGGCCTGTTATCGTCCCGCAAAATCGGAGAGTGTTTATTAGACTCAAAACCTTTCAGACCTACTTTACAAACGAAAGATCTAAACATGGCCCTGGATAGTGCTCTTCTTGATCGTGCTGAATCCAAATGCGAACTCTGTAGTACAACAACCGACCTGGATGCTTACAACATCCCCCCAGATACAGATGATACATTAGATCAAAGAATCTTACTCTGCGGAACTTGCCATACACAAATTAATCAAAACAGCGAACTGAATGTTAATCATTGGCGTTGTCTCAATGACAGTATGTGGAGTCACATTCCCGCCGTTCAAGTCATGGCGTGGCGCATGTTAAATCGCCTAAGCAGTGAAGGCTGGGCACGAGACCTTCTGGATATGCTTTATCTTGATGACGAAACCCTGTCTTGGGCTCAATCAGATACTTCCCTGTCTCCAGAAGAGGAAAGTGCAATAAAACACCTTGATGCAAACGGTGCTGTTCTTGAAGCAGGCGATACGGTCACCCTGATCAAAGATCTAAACGTCAAAGGCGGTGGCTTTACAGCCAAAAGAGGAACAGCCGTTCGGGGAATCTCTTTGGTACCGGACACACCGGAACACATCGAAGGCCGTGTCAACGGACAGCAAATTGTAATTCTGACCAAATACGTTAAAAAATCATAAGATCAAAGCATCAGGAAACAGGAAAAAGAGCCGCAAGATTTTATTTTGCGGCTCTCAATTTCTAACTCGAAACCTTATCAAATCTATCCGGCTCTCTTCTTGCGGCGCTTTCTTGACAGCATATTGAGTAGCTCTACAAAGGCAGAAAAAGCCATCGCAGCATAGATATATCCCTTTGGCACATGAACACCAAAGCCATCTGCGATCAATGTCATACCAATCATCAAAAGAAAACCTAGCGCCAACATCACTATCGTTGGATTAGCTTCAATAAAGCGAGACAAAGGACCGGCAGCCAATAACATCACTATAACCGCTGTGACAACAGCAATTACCATAATTGAGACATGATCAGTCATCCCGACAGCCGTAATGATACTGTCGATGGAAAAGACAAGATCTAGAACAAGAATTTGGCCAATCACAGTTGCGAAACTGCTTACCACAGCTCCTTTTGCATCATCCTCGCTATCCCCCGGATCAACATTATGGTGAATTTCCTTCGTTGCTTTCCAGACCAGGAACAAACCACCGGCGATCAGGATAATATCGCGCCATGAAAAACTGTGATCGAACAGTGTGATCACCGGTTCAACAAGCTGAACAATGATTGCAACGGTCCCAAGCAGAGCAAGTCGGAAAACAAGCGCAAGAGTGAGACCAATAACACGAGCTTTTGGCCTCTGTGTTTCCGGAAGCTTATTCGTCAGAATTGATACAAAGATAAGATTGTCAATTCCCAGAACTACTTCCATCACAATCAGGGTAAAGAGAGCCATCCAGGCTGATGGCTCGTTTAGCAGAGTTACAAGGTTTTCCATAAGCTCGTTTTTTGCAATTAAGGACTAAACAATTCCCCGCAATCATCAGCCAAATTATCTTGTGGATCAACGATAAGATTTGAAACCATATTAGTAAGCACAAAAAAAGCCCGGGCCATAAGGCACCGGGCTTTTCTTTTAGTAAACTGTCTAATCAGCCAATAGCTGCAAGCATGGCCTCAGACAATCCGATCTGTTTTCTTGCGGCGTCACGAGCATCATCATCTTTTGCATCGGAAAGATCTTCCTTTGCATCCTGAAGCTGTTGCTGGACTGCTGCTTTGTCAATCTCGCCTACAGGCTGCGCAATTTCAGCGAGAACGGTACAGCGTTCCGTGGTTACCTCGGCAAAGCCACCGGCGACAAAAATACGCTCACTAATCTCTTTACCAGAGTAGATCGCGATTACGCCGGGGCGAACCGTGGAAATCATCGGTGCGTGACGCGGCAGCACACCAAAGTCACCATCTTCACCTGGCACGACAACCATGTCGACGCTTTGGGAAAGGAGTAGTTTCTCTGGAGAAACGAGTTCGAATTCGACCTGTTCTTTGGCCATCATTCTCTTCCTGCTACCTGTCTAACGACAATTAAAAATCAGAAACCTTAAGCGGCTTCAGCGGCCATTTTCTCAGCTTTGGCAAGAGCTTCATCAATGGTACCAACCATGTAGAAAGCTGCTTCTGGAAGGTGATCGTACTCACCAGCAAGAATGCCTTTAAAGCCGCGAATTGTTTCTTCCAATGGAACCTGAACACCAGGAGAACCAGTGAAGACCTCAGCCACATCAAATGGCTGTGACAAGAAACGCTGGATCTTACGAGCACGCGCAACAGTCATTTTATCTTCTTCGGATAGTTCATCCATACCCAGAATAGCGATAATGTCCTGAAGGTCTTTGTAAGACTGTAGAACGCGCTGAATGTTACGGGCAGTATCGTAGTGCTCTTCACCAATAACTGAAGGCTCAAGAATACGGCTGGTGGAGTCCAATGGATCCACAGCTGGGTAAATTCCAAGCTCAGCAATCTGACGAGACAGAACGGTTGTCGCATCCAAGTGAGAGAAGGTTGTCGCAGGCGCAGGGTCAGTCAAGTCATCCGCAGGAACGTAAACAGCCTGAACAGATGTAATGGAACCCTTCTTCGTAGAAGTAATACGCTCCTGCATGGCACCCATATCAGTACCAAGAGTTGGCTGATAACCAACCGCAGAAGGAATACGACCAAGAAGCGCGGACACCTCAGAACCAGCCTGGGTGAAACGGAAGATGTTGTCCACGAAGAACAGAACGTCTTGACCTTCTTCATCACGGAAGTATTCCGCCTGAGTAAGACCAGTCAGAGCAACACGAGCACGCGCCCCTGGAGGTTCGTTCATCTGACCGTAAACTAGGGCACACTTACTGTCGCCTTCCAGCTTGATAACGCCAGATTCGATCATTTCGTGGTAAAGGTCGTTACCTTCACGAGTACGTTCACCAACACCGGCAAACACAGAGTAACCACCGTGTGTTTTCGCAATGTTGTTGATCAGTTCCATAATGGTAACTGTCTTACCAACACCGGCACCACCGAACAGACCAATCTTACCACCCTTAGCATATGGGCAGAGAAGGTCGATCACTTTAATACCTGTTACCAGGATCTCAGCGTCGGTTGCCTGCTCGTCAAATTCAGGAGCATTGCGGTGAATTGGGAAGGTACGCTTGTTACCGATGTCACCACGTTCGTCAATTGGTTCCCCAACAACGTTCATGATACGACCCAGTGTTTCAGGACCAACTGGAACGTTGATCGCGTCACCTGTGTCAACAACTTCCTGACCGCGGGTCAAGCCTTCAGTCGCATCCATAGCAATGGAACGAACTGTGTTTTCACCCAGGTGCTGGGCAACTTCGAGAACAAGGCGTTTGCCATCATTCTGTGTTTCAAGAGCGCTCAAGATTTCAGGCAGGTCACCTGAAAATTGAACGTCAACCACGGGTCCAAGAACCTGTGTGATCTTACCGATATTCTTATCAGCCATTTAGTGTCACTCCTAAGCCAATGCGCTTGCCAAAGTTCTCTATGATCAGAGAGCTTCCTTGGCGGAGATAATTTCAATCAATTCGTTTGTAATGATCGCCTGTCTAGTTCTGTTGTACTGAATAGACAGTTTATCAATCATTTCACCGGCGTTACGTGTCGCATTATCCATCGCGGACATACGCGCCCCGTGCTCACTGGCGTTATTTTCGAGCATTGCTTTGAAAATCTGAACAGCAATGTTGCGAGGCAACAGATCGCTCAGAATTTTTTCATCAGAAGGCTCGTAATCATATACACCACCGTCAGCGAGGGTTGATGCGTCAGCATCGCCTTCAGCTTCAAACGGGATCAACTGCTGAGCAGTAGGAATTTGAGCGATTGCAGATTGGAACTTCGCGTAGAAGATCGTGCAAACGTCAAACTCACCAGCTTTAAACATCGCCAGCACACGGTCAGCAACCGTTGCAGCTTTGTCAAAACCAAGGCTAGGCTTGGCAATATCTTCGATTGTACCAACCATGTTGGCTTCAAAATCGCGACGTAGTTGGTCGCGGGATTTTCTACCCACACAGAAGATTTTAACCGTTTTGCCAGCTTTCAGCAGTCCGTTCGCTTTGGTGCGGGCTTCTCTAACAATGTTAGAGTTGAAGCCACCACAAAGTCCACGATCAGCCGCAGCCACGATCAGCAGATGAACGTCATCTTTACCAGTCCCAGCGAGCAGCGGAGAAGCACCCGGCTGTTTACCAGCCGATGCAGCAAGAGAACCGAGCATCCGTTCCATACGCTCAGCGTATGGACGGGATGCTTCAGCTTGTTCCTGTGCACGACGTAGCTTAGCCGCAGCAACCATTTTCATGGCTGATGTGATCTTCTGCGTTGACTTAACGCTGGCGATCCTAAGTTTAAGGTCGTTCAAGTTTGGCATGTCGTTACTCGTTTCCCACAGCCATTAAATTCTGCAGACCAAAACCTTATACAAAGGTCTTGGCGAAGTTATCCAAGAATGCTTTCAGTTTGCCTTCAGTGTCGGCAGACAGAGCTTTCTCTGTACGGATAGCTTCCAGAATATCCTGGCCATTGCCACGAACTTCAGACAGAAGTTTTTCTTCGAAGTGACCAACGTCTTTCACGTCAATCGCATCAAGGTAGCCCTTCACGCCTGAGAAGATAACAACAACCTGTTCTTCAACAGTTAGCGGTTTGTACTGTGGCTGTTTCAGAAGTTCTACAAGACGAGAACCACGAGCCAGCAGACGCTGAGTTGCCGCATCAAGGTCAGATGCGAACTGAGCAAACGCTTCCATTTCACGGTACTGGGCAAGTTCCAACTTAATGGTACCAGCAACCTGCTTCATGGCTTTAATCTGCGCAGAAGAACCAACACGGGAAACCGACAGACCAACGTTAACAGCCGGACGGATACCTTTGTTGAAGAGGTTTGTTTCCAAGAAGATCTGACCGTCAGTAATAGAAATCACGTTGGTCGGAATAAAGGCAGAAACGTCACCACCCTGTGTTTCAATAACTGGCAGAGCAGTCAAAGAACCAGCACCGTGTTCGTCGTTCAGCTTACAAGAGCGCTCGAGAAGACGGGAGTGGAGATAGAAAACGTCACCAGGGTAAGCTTCACGTCCAGGAGGACGACGAAGTAGTAGAGACATCTGACGATAAGCAACAGCCTGCTTGGAAAGATCGTCATAAACGATCACAGCGTGCATTGCGTTATCACGGAAGTACTCACCCATAGCAGCGCCAGTATATGGAGCCAGGAACTGAAGTGGAGCCGGGTCAGAAGCAGTCGCGGCAACAACGATGGAGTATTCCATAGCGCCGTTGTCTTCAAGTGTCTTAACCAGTTTCGCAACAGTAGAACGCTTCTGACCAACAGCAACGTAGATACAGAACAGCTTTTCGCTTTCGCTTGCTGCTGCGTCGTTTGTTGCTTTCTGGTTTAGAATTGTATCCAAAGCAATCGCAGTCTTACCAGTCTGACGGTCACCAATGACAAGCTCACGCTGGCCACGACCAATTGGAATAAGACTGTCAATTGACTTAAGACCAGTCTGCATTGGTTCGTGAACAGACTTACGCGGGATAATGCCAGGGGCCTTAACTTCCACACGAGTACGTTCTACGTCTTTTAGAGGACCTTTACCGTCAATCGGATTACCAAGACCATCAACAACGCGACCGAGCAGGCCTTTGCCTGTTGGTACGTCAACGATAGAACCGGTACGCTTGACCGTATCACCTTCTTTAACACCACGGTCATCACCGAAAAGCACGACACCTACGTTGTCGACTTCAAGGTTAAGGGCCATACCCCGAATACCGTTAGCAAATTCCACCATCTCGCCAGCCTGAACATTGTCCAGACCATAGATGCGAGCCACACCATCACCCACAGATAGAACCTGGCCTACTTCTGCCACATCGGCATCAGCACCAAAGTTTTCAATCTGATTTTTGAGAATGGTAGAGATTTCAGCGGCGCGGATATCCATTACCCAACCCCTTTCATCACCAGTTCAAGTCTCTGAAGTTTTGTACGCAAGGAGCTATCAACCATGCGGCTACCAACCTGCACGATCATGCCCCCGATTAGAGATTCATCGACAGTTACGTCAACTTCGACAGATCCACCAGTAGAAGCTTTTAACGCATCTGCGATCGCTTTCTGCTGTGTCTTTGTCAATTCATGTGCTGCTGTTACTTTTGCCCGTACTTCACCGCGGCGACGTGCCAATTCTGCCAAGTAGGCATCAGCCATGTCAGCCAGAACAGCAAGACGACGATTTTCTGCAACAACAAGTACAAAGTTGCGCGTCACGTCATTGACGCTTGCTTTGTCTAGAATCGCGGAAATCGCTTTTACCTGCTGATCGCGAGTGTAAAGCGGAGAGCTGAGCAAATCCTGAAGTTCGGAACTGTCAGAAACAATTTGTTTCAGACCTGTCAAATCTTCAGCCACTGCATCAAGTGCAGATTTTTCCTCGGCAATTTCCAGTAGCGCTAATGCGTAGCGCCCTGCCAAGCCATTCAAGCTAGAGTTTTCGCCTGCCAAGCTGGTTGCCCCCAAGATAAGCCAGAAATTGACCCTGCCTGAACAGGTCGCATTTCAGTGAAGCCGAAATTCAATCGATAAGAAAAGTACAAGGTGTACTAATCATCAGGCGCGGGTTTGGTATCACAGACATAACAGGGTTTCAAGCGAGTCAGGTGAAAGATTCTTCCTTTTATGACAGACTTTTTCGCAACTGCGGCAAAATGAGTCCCCTGCAACCCTAGTGAAGCCCCTGTTTATCCTTGAAAATATGCCTGCAGGACACCCTCTTTTTTTATCTCAAATTTCCAAAAAAAACTTTTACTGCCAGATCTCCGCTACTTCACGAGGCCAATTACGACATCCAGAGCGCACCATCTCCGTAAACAACATATTATATTAATATATAAGGTGGGAAGAATGCCGATCTCCATGTCGGAAGTTAAAGAAAAGAGTATGGATCAACATCAACGACAACCTTGATTCGCGATGGAGTTTTAAACCGGGAAAGCCAACTTCGCGCTATTCCTTGCGGCGCAACAGACCGTTTACTCATAATCAGAAAACGCCGCCTGAACTTCCCACGCAACAAGGCGAGTGGTGCAGGTGCAGGTCCAAGAATTTGCGCACCGTCAATCTGAGGAATCGACTTGGCAAGGCTGGCACAGAAATTATCCAGCCCACTTTCATCCGGGCCAGACACGATAACTGCTGCCAAACGTCCAAAGGGAGGCAAATGACCGCGAGCTCTTGTTTCCGCTTCAATTTCCAGAAACTTGTCACGGTCCCCTTCTTTGAGAGTCTGCATCACAGGATGCTTGGGATCAGATGTTTGCAACAACACTCGCCCTTTGTGTTCTGCACGCCCGGCACGCCCAGCCACCTGATGCAACAGCTGGAAAGTTCGCTCCGCAGCCCTCAGATCACCACCAAACAACCCAAGATCAGCATCAACGACACCAACAAGCGTTAGATAAGGGAAATGATACCCCTTTGCGACGACTTGCGTACCAACCAGAAGATTAACCTCTCGATTCTGTATCCTGTCGACCACTTCTTTAGTGGCGGCCGGAGATGTCATCGTATCACTGGCCATAAGGGCGACATTGGCTTCAGGGAAAAGCAGCTTTGCTTCCTCCACAATTCTCTCAACCCCCGGACCACAGGGAACAAGAGAATCCTCTGCCTCACAAGAAGGACAATTTTCAGGTAGTGCAGCTGAAAATCCACAATGGTGACATTGCAATCGTCGGAACCGCCTATGCTCAACCAGCCACGCCGTACAATGTGGACACTGCAATCGATGACCACAGGTTCGACAAAGTGTAAGCGGCGCATAACCCCTGCGATTCAGAAAGAGCATCGCCTGTTCGCCAACCTCAAGCGTTTGACGAATGGCACCACGAAGTGCCTGCGACAACCAACCGGGACCAGATTGCAATCGTTCCGGCTTATCAAACCGAAGGTCGATTAACTCGACATCTGGCATCCCTGCTTCACCATGTCGTCCGGGAAGAATCAAACGCTCGTATCGCCCGTTCTGTACATTGATCATCGTCTCCAGCGCCGGGGTCGCAGATGCCAGAACAATTGGACAACGGCATCCCTTTGCCCTGACCACAGCCATATCCCTTGCGTGGTAATAAACGCCGTCTTCCTGCTTAAAAGAACCTTCGTGTTCCTCATCTACAATAATGAGACCAAGGTCACTATAGGGCAGCATCAGAGCAGAACGCGCACCGACAACAACAGGCGCCTTACCTGCCGCAACCGCCCGCCAGGTTTTCCGTCGCAAAGTAGGCGTTAAATCCGAATGCCATTCTGCGGGCGCAACACCGAATCGTTTTTTGAATCTATCGAGCCACTGGCTTGAAAGCGCAATTTCAGGCAACAGCACCAATGCCTGTCGGCCTTCCTTCATCGCGGCTTCAACAGCCTCAAAATAGACTTCGGTTTTACCAGAACCGGTAACACCATCCAGAACAACTGTTGAGAAAGTTCGCCCCTGAACCCTAGAAACAAGATCATCCGCAGCCGCTTTTTGGTCAGGCGATAACTCAGGCCCTACTGTCTCCTCCGCCGGGCGCGGGAAGAAAAAATCTGGGGACTCGAAATAACTCTCAATCATTCCAAGCTTTTCCAGTCCCTTAACCACAGAGCTGGAAACACCTGCCTCTCTCGCCAGATCAGCTAGTGCCCAACCACCGCTGTCTGTAATGACATCGATCACTTTTTGTCGAGCACTTGTCAGTCGAGGTTTGTCCGTATCATTTTCCCCATTTAAGGCCTCACCCGCTAGACGATAGAGCTTTTGCCCTACCAGACTTTCCAGTGCCTGGGGGACGGACAAAGCCATCTTGAGTACCGAACCTTGCGGAGAAAGAGTATAGTTAGCCACCCATTCAACAAATTTCCGCAGTTCTTCTCGCAGCAGAGGCACCTCGGAAACACCAACGATCTCTTTCAGCTTTTTAAGAGGAACATCCTCATCCGCAGACCCATCCCAGACAACACCCGGCAAGGTCCGACGTCCGACAGGGACCATTACAACTTGCCCTGGCTCCAGATCTATCTGAACTCCATCGGGACCATAGGGTAATAGGTAATCATAAGGCTTTTCGATGGGCAGAATAACCTGTACCCGACAGCGAAGAGGTTGCTTATTCATCTCTTCAAACAAAGCTTGTCCCTCACCACCGTCCAGCACGAATCGCTATCCCCTACTTTAAATTAATTGCGCCCTAGCCTTTGCCGATAGACGCTTCAATGACAAGAAAGAAAAGCCATCAACCCCTTCTAAAATACAAACGATGTGCCCAAGTCATCAATATAAAGACTCTATCGTTCACTTTCCCTTCGCAAATTCATGATCTATATATACAGGAACTCTGGACCTAGGGCAGTAACTCGCTATCTTACGGGCAAACAACATGTTCTGTTACCTTGGGATATATTCTTGGGAGATATATTCTTTGAGAATACATTCTTGGGCAAACATCAGAACGCGACATACTATTACAGGATTGATTGATGGAATTCTTTATCGACACTGCGGATATCGACGAAATTCGCGAACTTGCTGCAACCGGCCTTGTTGACGGTGTAACAACAAACCCGTCCCTGATCGCCAAAAGCGGCCGTCAGTTTATTGAGGTCATCAAAGAAATTGCCGACGTTGTACCGGGTCCCGTAAGCGCCGAAGTCACATCTCTCGAATATGATGGAATGATCTCCGAAGGTCGCAAGCTTGCCGCCATCGCTGATAACATTGTTATCAAGCTTCCTCTTACTCCCAACGGTCTGAAAGCCTGTAAAACTTTCTCAGATGAAGGCATTGATACCAATGTAACACTTTGCTTCTCCTCAGCGCAGGCTCTGTTAGCAGCAAAAGCTGGTGCGACGTATATTTCACCTTTTATTGGTCGCCTTGATGATTTGGCCCAAGATGGCTTGACTCTGATTTCTGACATCGTTGAAATCTACAGCGCCTACCCGGATATCAGCACAAAGGTTCTCGTTGCCTCTACACGTAGCCCCCTCCATGTGGTTGAAGCCGCAAAGATGGGTGCAGATACAGCGACGATTCCACCGGCTGTGTTGCGTGCAATGTTCAAGCATCCATTAACCGACAAAGGTCTGGAAGCCTTTATGGCTGACTGGAAAAAAACCGGTCAATCAATTCTCTAGCAGTTGGTGTAGGACAAGATTATGAGCAGCCCTTCTCAGGATGTAGAGACAGATCAAATCAAAGAACCTCTCATCACTGCGCGTCATGTCGAAAAATATCTTCGTCAGCACGCGGATTTTCTGGTGCAACATCCCCAGGTGATTGACGGCCTTGAGATACCCGGAAAAACAGAAGGGCGCGGTCTTGCCGATCTTCAACAGCACATGATCGAAAAGTTGCGCAATCAACTTTCTCAGGTAACAAGAGAGCGCGACGTCGTCATATCAAGAAGCCATCACAACAAGCTAACTCAAGACAGAACCCATCGGGCTGTAACAGCCCTGATTTCTGCAAAGAACTTCGAACACCTTATCGACATTATAAGCACGGAACTTCCCATCATCATGGGGATGGATGCCATTGCCATTGGCGTTGAACAGCCCGGGGATGCAGATGTCGCGGCCCCGGTAGAAGGCATTTCCTGCCTCCTCCCAGATATGGTTGATGGATTGATTGGCAGTGGACAACCCGCTGTCCTTCGTAGTCACATACAGGGCGACGTCTGCCTCTACGGAACTATGGCACCACTTATCCAATCCGATGCTTTGATCAGGCTCCATATCTCATCAACAACTCCTCCTGCCATGTTGGCATTCGGGTCTCAAAGAGATGATCAATTTGAACCTGGTCAAGGCACGGAATTAATTCGCTTCATTGGCTCTGTTGTTGAAAACACGATCAGAACCTGGTTGAAATTACCCGAGTAAAACATCCACAAAGGGAAGAACCATAAAAAAAACACCAACAAAGACACAGAAAATTGATCTTACCGTTCTTCCCTGGAACGATGATATCCAAGATGCTTTTCAAGGCTGGCTCAGTTGGCATCGCAATGAAAAAAGATCTTCAGACAAAACCATAGAAGCCTATGCACAAGATATCCGGTCTTTCCTAAATTTCCTTGCTGGGCACGGCGGTCACACCCTAACCTTAAAATCAATTAACCAACTTGAAATTCATGACTTCAGGTCTTGGCTTGCCGCCCGGAGCGGGCAAAACTTAAGCAAAATCTCCACAGCTCGGGCACTGTCTGCTGTCCGCGGCCTGTTTAAATGGATGAACAGGCAACAGCTGATCAACAATCATGCGCTTGATATCCTTCGTACACCTAAAAAGCCTCACACCGTCCCAAAAGCTCTCACAAAAGAAGAAGCCCAACAGGTTATGGATCAAAGCTCTGAGCTACAGGATGACACTTGGGTTGGCCTCCGCGATCAAGCAGTCCTTCTTCTTCTTTATGGTTGCGGTTTGCGCATCTCTGAAGCTCTGGATTTGAATCAGGAAGATGCTCCGCGCAAAGGCCAGGACTTTCTGCGTGTTAAGGGAAAAAGAAACAAAGAACGCCTGGTTCCGGTGTTACCAATAATTATTGATGCCATAGAAAGCTACCAAGCCTCCTGCCCTTTTGCGAAAGACCAAAACGCTCCTCTTTTCTTTGGTGTGAAAGGGAAACGACTTTCGCCAAGAATTATTCAACTCCAAACACAAAAGCTGCGAGGTCTCCTTGGCCTACCAGAATCAGCAACACCCCATGCCCTTCGTCATAGCTTTGCCACCCACCTCCTTTCCAATGGCGGGGACCTCAGAGCAATTCAGGAATTATTAGGCCACAATTCTCTCTCTACAACCCAGCGTTATACTGATGTAGATGCCGACGAATTGCTAAAGGTGTACGACAAAGCCCATCCCAGCGCAAAGAAATGAACCAAAACAAAAATAAGCAATAAAACAGAGAAGATAACCAAATGAAGAAGCACTGCTGCGATGCCATGACGCAATATCTATCACTCACCTGTAAAGATCATAACGATCCATTTGAGTGCCCAGATGTTCTCATCAGTTATAGCGATCGCTTTGAGGAATATGGACTTATCATTCACGACGGAGGAGCCTCCTCAATCAGTATCGACTTCTGCCCTTGGTGCGGAACAAAATTACCGGACTCTAAGCGTGATCTTTGGTTTGATACCTTGGAAGCATTAGGTTTTGACGACCCTGGAGAACAAGATATTCCTGAAAGCTTTAATAGTAACAAGTGGCTTGATGATATTAAACACCCCTAAAAGCGTCCTTTAGAAAGTGGCTTTGGACGACCAAACTTATGGATAATTAAGGGTCCAAGAAGCACCCCTATGCCCATTGTAGAGAAAGCTGCCGCCCACGCCAAAGTATCCTCTGATCCGCCGAATAAATCCAAGACAGTTCCGAAAACTATCGGGGACAGAGATCCCGCCGCGAACCCCGCAAGGGACTGCAAAGCCATTGTCGCGCCCTTCCTCTTGGGATCAGAATTGGCAACAACGCCAGATGTCAGGGATGACGAATCTGCTGTCGCTGATATGCCGTAGATCGTAAAGGCAACGATAACCACAACAAAGGGCAAGCTTGCCGAGAACCCGATAACAAACCCTATAAAAGCTGATGCACCCATCACCACTGTTAATAACTTTCGACGCCCGAAACGAACCGAGAACTCATTTCCAATGACACTGGCTGGCAAGCCAAGCAGGAAGACCCAGGAAGCAATTTGCGTCGGACTCCAATCAAAGCTACCTGTTGGCTGTAAAGAGAGAGAAAACACAAGAAAAGCCACGAGCCAGGCCCGAAGAGAAAAAAGCTCCCACAGATGTGCCGCATAGGCGAGAATATAACCAAGGGCTGGTCGGTTCGCGATAACGGGTTTGAAATTAACAACGTCACGAAAGGGAATATGCTGTTCAGGCTTTATGCCTCTGGCAACAAAAAGTAGGACAACCAACCACGCAAAAAAGCTGCCGATGCCCGCAACAATGAAAGACCACTGCCACCCCAAAAGTTGCCAGACCTCGCCCGCAACAAAAACCGAGACACCAGTTCCGATTGCAAAGTGCGCGGTATAGTACGCAACTGCTCTGCTCTGCTCTTTTTTCCCATGAATAAGGTCAGTCAGTAATTTAAGACCAACCATGTAGGTACCGGCTAAGCTAATCCCGGCAAAAAGCCGAAAGAACATTGCCCCCCAAAAGCCACCAGCAAGGAATGCAAAACCAAGAGCGGCCAGACCTCCCAATGCCATAGAATACAAGTAGATCCTTCGTGCATCTTCACGGTCGGTAAAGGCAACAAGTAAAGGCACTGCAGCAGCATAACCTCCATAATATATACCGCTTATCCAACCAATTTCAGTGTTATTGAGTTGCCATTTCTGCTGGAAAAAAGTGATCAGGGCCGAGAAGGTTGCATTATCAAGCATTCCCAATACTTGGGAAAGACACATCACTGCAATCAATACTGTCGCTTTTTTAGGTGTGCTTCCGTCAAGCATCTTCCCGCCTCATAAATATACCGACTGATGATAAGCAGCGATGTCCACAAATTGTCCAGACTTAATTCAGCTCACCTCAGAAAACCATGGAACAACCTAAAATCAAAAAGGGCAGCTCAAAGCTGCCCTTTAACCGCATAAAGCGGAAAACTCTTAAGTTAGATAGCCGCCTACATATGAATTGCGCGTTTATCTACTGCCAATGCAGCTTCTTTAACTGCTTCACTCAGGCCTGGGTGGGAATGACAGGTTCTGGCGATATCTTCAGCAGAACCGCCAAATTCCATAACAGCCACAGCTTCGGACAATAATTCGCCCGCTGCCGGACCAATAATGTGAACACCAAGAACTTTATCGCTTGTTGCATCAGACAGAATTTTCACCTGCCCGTCTGATTCACCCATGGCGCGTGCACGGCTGTTGGCACTGAAAGGGAACTTACCAACGTTATAGGCAACACCAGCTTCTTTGAGAACCTCTTCGCTTTTACCAACGGTGGCGATTTCCGGGTGTGTATAAACAACACCAGGTACCAATTCGTAATTTACATGGCCCTTTTGACCTGCCAGCGTTTCCACACAGGCAACACCGTCTTCTTCGGCTTTGTGCGCCAGCATCGGCCCCGGCACACAATCACCAATGGCGTAGATACCGTCTACAGATGTTTTGAAATTACCATCGACCTGAATCACACCACGTTCCATGGCAACACCCAGCTCTTCCAATCCAAGACCGGATGTATAGGCGCGGCGTCCGATAGAAACCAGAACAGTATCAACTTCCAGTTCTTCAACTTTACCCTTTTTCACAGATTCCATTGTCAACTTGACTTTGCCATCAACTTTATCTGCTGCGGCAACCTTCATGCCGAGTTTGAATTTCAGGCCCTGCTTACCCAAAACACGCTTGGCAAGCTTGCCTGTTTCTTCGTCAATACCGGGAAGGATCTTGTCAAGAAACTCCACAACAGTGACCTGCGCCCCAAGGCGTGACCAGACTGATCCCAGTTCCAGACCAATAACACCAGCACCGATAACAACCATGTGCTCAGGCACTTTTTTCAGGGAAAGCGCACCAGTAGAAGTAACGATCTGCTCTTCATCCGTTTCAATGCCCGGTAAAGGTGTTGATTCAGAACCTGTCGCAATCAAAATATCTTTGGTTTTGAGTGTCTGTTCACCGTCATCACCTTTGACAAGAACTTCACCAACTTTTGGAATAGATCCCCAACCTTTGATGTAATCGACCTTGTTTTTCTTCAAAAGAAACTCAACGCCTTTTGTCAGATCCTCAACGACCTTGTCCTTACGCCCCAGCATTGTTTCCAGATCCAGTTCAACAGATCCTTTAATACCGTGCTCGGCAAAGTGCTTTTGCGCATCAACAAACTTCTCGGAAGAATTCAAAAGCGCTTTTGAAGGCATACACCCGACATTCAGACAGGTTCCACCCAATGTGCCCCGACCTTCAACACAGGCTGTTTTAAGGCCGAGTTGGGCAGCACGAATTGCAGCAACATATCCACCCGGGCCACCGCCAATAATGACCAGGTCGTAAAGAGCTTCACTCATTTTTCTAAGGATCCTTTCCGTATCCAGGTGCTTTCCCTATACCGTCCAGTAAGATGCAACCCTGTAGGATGTCAGCAAGACGATTACATCAAGTCGGCTATAAGATTTGATTTCGTTTATCTGGATAGCATAGGAAACTCCAACGATATAGCCTAGATGCAATAATTTCTTTAAGCCATGACCACGTTTTCTAAATAAAACCTGATCGGTGCGGGGGAATAGTTCATTATCCAGTCTGATGAACCTACACCAGCTCATTAATGAGTTTATAAATTAACCTCTGATACGAAAGCATCAGGAGTTTTTCATTGGGAGATATTTTCGATGTTTTGGAATTTATAAATCAGCTTTCAACGTCATCATCATTGACATCTTCTTCTTTGCCTGCCGGTAAGTGGATAACAAACCCCGAACACTCCTTGTCCGCATACGGCTTCACCCGAGAAATCATTTCTTTCTTGAGAAGTTCAACCAGATGTTTTCCGACCGGACGAAAGAGCGTTTCACCTTGTCCGGGCACAGGCGGGTCAAGACGAATCAATACTGACCTTACCTTTCTTCGGCGGCGTTGGCGTTCAATCATCTGCCGAATGGACTCTAGTGCATGCCTGAGATCCAACCCTGTGAGATCAAGTTCAAAATCGGCATAACCACTACCGTCGATAAGATTATCCAGGTTCAGTGTAACGTCATTCATACCAACCCCCATTTTCAAACGCCCCAAGACATGGACGTTACAAACATTGGAGTATCATATCCGTAAAACATGACAGCACCAAGTAACCATTCACAGATAGTGGCAAAACAAAAAAGGGAAGCCGAAGCTTCCCTTTTCTCTGTTTCGCAATGAGCTTACATGCTCAAGAGAAGACGTTGGGGATCTTCCATACATTCCTTGATCCGCACAAGGAATGTCACGGCTTCACGTCCATCAATCAAACGGTGGTCATAGCTCAGGGCCGTATACATCATCGGGCGAACGACTACCTGTCCATTCACAGCGATCGGACGTTCTTCAATTTTGTGTAATCCAAGGATTGCGGCCTGCGGCATATTCAGAATTGGCGTTGAAAGCAATGAGCCAAAAACGCCACCATTTGTAATGGTAAAGCTGCCACCCGTCATATCATCCATGCCGAGTTTGCCATCACGACCTTTTTTAGCAAGATCGCCGAGGCTGCCCTCGATTTCTGCAAAGCTCTTCTTATCACAATCCCGAATAACAGGGACCATCAATCCGGATGGCGTTGAAACAGCCATGCCGATATCAAAGAAGTTGTTGTAAACAATATCATCACCGTCAATACGCGCATTCACAGATGGAACGTCCTGCAATGCCTGAACAACTGCTTTGGCAAAGAAACTGTTAAAGCCAAGACGAACGCCATGCTTCTTCTCAAAAGCTTCTTTGTACTGCTTACGCGCATCCATTACAGCAAACATGTCAATTTCATTGAATGTCGTCAGCATCGCTGCGGTGTTCTGAGCTTCTTTCAAACGACGAGAAATTGTCTTTCTCATCTTTGACATCTTCTCGCGTGTTTCACGTTCTGGAGTTACGGAAGCCGGAACACTTGCCGTTGTTGGTACAGGCGCTGCCCCAACGGGAATAATTGGCGCAGACGCTGAAGGTGGATTCTTCAGATGCTCGAGAACATCACCTTTTGTTAAGGCACCGTCTTTACCGGTACCTTTAACTTGATGCGGATTAAGATTGTTTTCCGAAATCAATTTTGCGACTGCAGGCGGTAAGGTCATCGCAGCTGGTGAGGTATTACCCTCAAGGAAAGCAACCAGATCTGCTGTTGTCACTTTTCCACCAGCACCGCTACCGGAAATCTGTGACGGATCAAGATTATCACCCGCGGCTGATACAGCAGCCTGTGGAACCGTCTGCGACGGAGTTGGCGAACTTGCCGCAGCTTTCGCTGGTGCTGCCACACCTCCGGATCCAGGTGTAATAACTCCCAAAATGGCGCCAACGCCAACGTCTGAATCAGCTTCAGCAGCAATTGATGTCAACACACCCGCGACTGGTGCATTCACTTCCAGTGTCACTTTGTCTGTTTCAAGCTCACAAATCGCTTCATCCTGTGCAACAGCATCGCCAACAGACTTCATCCACTGTGCGACGGTTGCTTCAGTCACGGATTCACCCAGAACGGGGACAGGAATTTCGACGGGATCTCCCGTTGCCTCAACAACAGCTGGCTCTTCTTTTGAAGTAACTTCTTCTAAAGGAGCAGAAGAAGTTACTGATGCAGAAGAAGCCGCGGCTCCTTCAGCAATTGATCCCAGCAAAGCGCCCACTTCGACATCATCACCTTCATTGGCAACAATCCCTTCGAGGACACCTGCAACTGACGCATTTACTTCCAACGTGACCTTGTCTGTCTCAAGTTCCACAATAGCTTCATCCATCGCAACTGCTTCACCTGGCTGCTTAAGCCATTTCGCAACTGTTGCTTCTGTTACAGATTCCCCTAGTGCCGGAACGACTATTTCGGTGGCCATTTTTTGTCTCTATTATGTTTATTATACTGTTCGTTATTTGAACTCACTGATATCTTTATCAGATCATCCGTTAAGAAAAAGGGTGACCCGGGACAGGTCACCCTTTCTATTTATTCACCGGCTTTCGCAACCGGGCGTAATTTTTCCACTTTTGTCGCAGCCGCATCTCTGGCTTCAAGCTCTTCAGCTTTACGAGTCTGGATACGGCTCATAGCTTTTTTACCCAAGGTAAAGGCATCATCCAACAGGGCCTCCAACTGAAGCACATGCTTTTTGGCAGATCCCGTCGCAGGCGATGCCGCAGTCTTACGACCGGCATAACGAGGACGATAATTTTCAAAGCCCATTTCTTCTGCAACTTCCTCTATGAAAGTTGAAACAAAAGTCCAGGCTCCCATATTCCGGTGTTCTTCCTGACACCAGACCAGATCACAATGCTCATATCCTTTAAGCGCCTGAGACAGAGCTTCGGCCGGGAATGGATAAAGCTGTTCAAGACGGATCAGGTGAACATTGTTGATGCCACGCTTCTCACGCTCATCCAGCAGGTCATAATAAACCTTACCCGTACAAAGAATAACCTGCTTGATCTTACTCGGCGGGTTCACCTTGACGTTACATGGCAAGACCCGGTGAAACGATGTATCCGGCAACATGTCTTCCAGATTGGAAACACAGCGTTTGTGACGCAGAAGCGATTTTGGCGTCATGATGATCAATGGTTTTCGGAAACCACGGTGGATCTGACGCCTGAGAACATGGAAATAGTTTGCAGGTGTTGTACAGTTAACAACCTGAATATTATCTTCCGCACAAGACTGGAGAAAACGCTCGACACGACCAGATGAATGCTCAGGCCCCTGTCCTTCATAACCATGAGGTAGAAGCATCACCAAGCCTGACATTCTCAGCCATTTTGACTCACCTGATACGATAAACTGATCAATGATGATCTGCGCACCGTTCACAAAATCGCCAAACTGCGCCTCCCACAGAACCAGAGCATCTGGCTCGGCCAACGAATAACCATACTCAAAACCAAGTACTGCCAATTCACTAAGCGGACTGTTAATGATCTCGGCCTGCGCCTGACTGGAACGAACGTTATTCAACGGCTTGTATTCAGACTGATCTTGCTGGTCGATCCAGGCGGCATGACGTTGCGAGAATGTTCCTCGATTACAGTCCTGCCCCGAAAGGCGAACCGGATGTCCCTCGACAAGCAAAGTACCATAAGCAAGAGCTTCAGCGGTTGCCCAATCAAGCCCTTCACCATTATCAATCATAGCCTGTTTGGCTTTGAGTTGACGCGTTAGCTTACGATGGATGTTAAAATCGCCAGGAACTTTACAGAGAACATTACCGACCTCTTTGAGAAGATCGAGTTCTACCCCTGTGTTTCCGCGACGCGCATCGTATCCACGGACAGCTCCGATATGAGACCATTTGCCTTCCAGCCAATCAGCTTTATTTGGCTTATAGCCTTCAGCAATCTGGAATTCTTCTTCCAGTTTATCCCACCAGGTTTTACTGATCGCATCAACTTCGCTTTTGGTAACCGTACCTTCAGACGACAACTGTTCAGCATACAATTCACGAACAGAACGCTGTTGTGCGATTTTTTTGTACATCTGTGGCTGTGTAAAAGTCGGCTCATCACCTTCGTTGTGACCAAAGCGGCGATAACAGAACATGTCGATTACCACGTCCGACTTAAAGGTCTGACGATATTCAATAGCAATACGTGCAACGTGTACAACGGCCTCGGGATCATCCCCATTTACGTGGATAATTGGCGCCTGAATGATCTTGGCAACATCTGTACAGTAAGGACCGGAACGAGAATGCACCGGATCAGTCGTAAAGCCGATCTGATTGTTCACGATAAAGTGGATCGTTCCACCCGTTGTGTAACCATCAAGTTCAGACAGATCCAACGTTTCGGGAACAAGTCCCTGCCCAGCAAAAGCAGCATCTCCATGGAGAAGAATACCCATGATCTTACTGCGATCTGTATCGTTTTTCTGATCCTGTTTGGCTCGGACTTTACCGACAACAACGGGATCAACAGCTTCAAGGTGAGAGGGATTAGCTGTGAGAGACAGATGAACCGAATTTCCATCGAATTCACGGTCAGATGATGTTCCCAAATGATACTTAACATCACCAGAACCGCCAACATCTTCCGGGTTAGCTGCTCCACCTTTAAATTCACTGAAAATTGCCCGGAAAGGTTTCCCCATCAGGTTGGCAAGAATATTCAGACGTCCGCGATGCGCGACACCCAAAACCACTTCTTCTAATCCAAGGGCTGATCCTCGCTTAAGGATTTGCTCAAGCGCCGGCACCATCGTCTCGGCACCATCAAGGCCAAAGCGTTTTGTTCCAGTATATTTCTTGCCAAGAAATTGTTCGAAAATCTCGGCTGCGGTCAAGCGTTCCAAAATAGCTTGCTTGCCTTTGGCCGTGAAATCTGTCCGGTTATTGATGCCTTCAATACGCTCCTGGATCCAGGCTTTTTGCTCTGGTTCCTGAATGTGCATAAACTCGACACCAACTTTACCACAATAGGTCTTACGAACACGTTCTACGATTTGACGCAGTGTCGCCGTCTCCAACCCCAGAACCCCGTTGATAAAAATCGGATGGTCCATATCTGCATCGCTAAAGCCATAGGCTTTCGGATCCAGTTCAGGGTGAGGATTAATCGGCTTCAATCCAAGAGGATCAAGGTTGGCTTCGAGATGACCACGGACCCGGTAAGCCCGTATCAGCATCAAAGCACGGATTGAATCAAGGATTGCACGTCGATTTTCCTCATCGCTCAACGGCACGCTACTCACTTGTACCGGAGCTGCCGGGGTGGTGCTAACACCGTGAATCCCGGCAAGTAAATCTTTGGCATCTTCTTCCAGATTAGAGAAGAAAGATTGCCACCCTGCATCAACTGAATCAGGGTGGCTTATGAACTGAGCATAGAGATCAGCCAGTTCGCCTGCTTTTGGGCCAAAATAGCGGGCCTCATGCCCAACAGTAGTGTTCGCCATCTATAACCTGTAGCCGAACTGGAGGGTACCAGTTCGGCTCCCTCCAATATTAGGTTGTTATCCTTGCATAGCTTTCAGCATAGTACTGCCGAGGCTAGCAGGAGAATCTGCAACATGGAAGCCAGCTGACTTCATGGCTTCAATCTTGTCGTCTGCGCCACCTTTACCACCAGCGATAATCGCACCGGCATGGCCCATACGACGACCTGGAGGTGCCGTAACACCCGCGATAAAGCCAGCAATTGGCTTTTTCACTTTAGACGCAGCGAAAAATTCTGCGGCTTCTTCTTCGGCACTACCACCAATCTCACCAATCATGATAATGCCTTGCGTTTCATCATCTTCCAGGAAAAGCTCCAGGCAGTCGATAAAGTTTGTACCGTTGACAGGGTCACCACCGATACCAATACAGGTTGATTGACCAAGGTTCGCAGCTGTCGTTTGCGCCACAGCTTCATAAGTCAATGTACCGGAACGGGAAACAATACCAATCTTGCCACGCTGGTGAATGTGCCCCGGCATAATACCAATTTTACATTCATCAGGGGTAATGATACCCGGACAGTTTGGACCAATCAGACGGGATTTGGATCCTGCAAGCGCACGTTTAACACGTACCATATCAAGAACCGGAATGCCCTCAGTAATACAAACGATCAGCTCAACACCTGCATCAACAGCTTCAAGAATAGCATCGCCAGCAAAGGGTGGTGGTACATAAATAACAGATGCATTTGCCTCTGTTGTGTGAACGGCTTCTGCAACAGTGTTGAAAACAGGTAGATCAAGATGGCTTGTACCACCTTTACCCGGTGTCACGCCACCAACCATCTGTGTACCGTAGGCAACAGCCTGTTCAGAGTGGAAAGTGCCCTGTGCACCTGTGAAGCCCTGACAAATAACACGAGTATTTTTATTAACAAGTACCGACATTTTACGCGGCCTCCTTCACGGCTTTGACCACTTTTTCAGCAGCATCAGCCAAGTCATCGCCAGAAATAATCGGGAGACCGGATTCCGCCATAATTTTCTTACCAAGATCGACGTTTGTACCTTCCAGACGGACAACCAATGGAACGCTGAGAGATACTTCGCGGGCAGCAGCGACAACACCCTCGGCAATCACATCACACCGCATGATGCCGCCAAAGATGTTTACCAGAATACCCTTAACGTTAGGATCAGAAAGGATGATTTTGAAAGCAACGGTCACACGTTCTTTGGTTGCGCCACCGCCAACATCAAGGAAGTTGGCAGGCTCGCTACCATATAGTTTGATGATGTCCATCGTCGCCATTGCAAGACCCGCGCCGTTCACCATGCAACCAATTTCACCGTCCAGTGAGATGTAGTTCAATTCATGGCGAGCTGCTTCAAGTTCTTTTGCATCTTCTTCATCTTCATCGCGCATACCTGCAACATCTTTGTGACGGAAGAGTGCGTTATCATCGAAGTTCATTTTCGCGTCGAGGGCAATAATGTCACCTTCACCAGTAACAACCAGCGGGTTGATCTCAACAATGCTGGCATCAAGATCCATAAAGGCTTTGTACATTGTTGCCATGAATTTCACAGCAGAACTGACTTGTTTGCCTTCAAGTCCAAGGCCAAAAGCAAGGTTACGACCATGGTAAGGCATGAAGCCTTCCACAGGATCAATCGCAACTTTTAGAATTTTCTCAGGCGTGGCTTCCGCCACTTCCTCAATTTCCATTCCACCTTCAGTAGACGCCATAATCGTCACGCGGCTGGTCGCGCGGTCAATCAGCATACCGAGATAGAGTTCACGTTTAATGTCACAACCTTCTTCGATATAAAGGCGTTTCACTTCTTTACCGACAGCGCCAGTCTGCTTTGTCACGAGGGTATGACCGAGCATCTTGCGCGCGTTTTCTTTCACATCATCAAGCGTCTTGCAGAGACGAACTCCACCATCGCCATCAGGGTCGTCGGTGAAACGGCCTGCTCCACGTCCACCTGCGTGGATTTGGGATTTTACAACCCAGATTGGGCCGCCCAGTTCGCGGGCTGCATTTTCTGCCTCTTCCGGTGTGAAAGCGACTGATCCTCTTGGAACAGCTACACCGTATTTTCTCAGCAGCTCTTTAGCTTGATATTCATGAATGTTCATGGGACGCCACAAAGCCTCAATTGGTTTTATTTTTTAAATATGGTTAACGAGTCCGGAAACCCTAGTACCCGCGATATACACCTAATTTGATAAGAGCATAACGCCAGATACTTAGCGATAGATTAACACCCCGGACCCAGAGCGCAACCGCACCGCAGCAATTTTTGTCGGAAAATTGACATAAAATGACGCGGATTGTCGGAAGACCGAAGGGCGTTGCGACCTGTGGTCAGCAACGCCCTTTTATCTTCTCAATCGTAAGGGGATCTAATTGTGCAACGCACAGTATCCAGTTAGCCCTTTGACTGAATATCCTTGCAAACTTCAACAAGGCCTTTTACAGCCTCGACAGAATTGGCGAGAAGCGCTGATTCTGTAGCATCCAAGTCAATTTCAACAACTTTTTCAACACCGTTCGCGCCCAGAATTGCTGGCACACCAACATACATTCCCTCAACGCCATACTGACCTTCAAGATATGCAGCGCATGGCAAAACACGGCGCTTATCTTTCAGATAACTTTCTGCCATCAAAATCGCAGAAGCGGCTGGTGCATAAAAAGCAGAACCGGTTTTCAGCAATCCAACGATCTCGGCACCACCATTTTTTGTGCGCTCAACAATAGAATCCAGTTTTTCCTGGCTCATCCAACCCATTTTAATGAGCTCTGGAAGCGAAATACCGGCAACAGTTGAATGACGTACCATGGGTACCATCGTGTCGCCGTGCCCCCCTAAAACGAATGCAGTCACGTCTTCGACAGACACATTCATTTCATCAGCAAGGAAGTGACGGAAGCGGGCAGAATCGAGAACCCCGGCCATACCAACAACTTTATTTGCCGGAAGACCCGATGCCTGCTGAAGAACCCAAACCATTGCATCCAGCGGATTGGTGATGCAGATCACAAAAGCATTTGGACAATGCTGTTTAATACCTGCGCCAACAGACTGCATAACTTTGATGTTAATACCCAGAAGGTCATCACGGCTCATACCTGGCTTACGTGCCACACCAGCAGTCACGATAACAACATCAGAACCAGCAATATCTGCGTAGTCGTTTGCCCCTTTAAGATCAGCATCAAAACCCTCTACAGGAGAAAGCTGAGCAAGATCCAGCGCCTTACCCTGAGGAATACCTTCAGCAATGTCGAATAGAACAACATCGCCCAAATCTTTCATTCCAGCCAACAAAGCAAGGGTGCCGCCAATATTACCAGCACCAACAAGCGCGATCTTTTTACGTGCCATGATTTCTGTCCTTATCAGGATTTCTTCGGCCCGATCGGGCCCTCGATCAAATGCGTCGCAGATTAAAGAACCTGCAAAATACACAGGGAGTCCTAGCGCGTATCCCCATTTGGAGCAAGGAACTTTGTTGCATTGCACACAGACTCCTTCTCTTCAATTTTTGGTGATCCCTATCAAAAGAGCAGATCCGATCACCTTTATCTGATTCGAACTATTCTGCACAGTTAACACAGGTCGTTGCATAAGGAAGGGCAAGCAAACGTCCTTCGGGGATAGCTTCACCACAATCGGAACAAATACCGTAGCTATCATTTCTTATCCGCGTCAGCGCAGCTCGAATCTGATTAATTTCATCCAAACCCGCCTCTTCAAGTCCCTCAAGCACTTGATCTCCTTCGCTTTCTGTCGCGTTTTCACCCCAATCCTGGCTATGGGGTTCACGAAGGTCATGTTCAATTTGGTCCACCCTAACACCCAATTCTACCATTCGGGCTTTTAGGTTGGCTTTAACTTTATTCAGATCAGGCATTTTCATAGATTCCCTTCTGATAGTTCTATTCATTTTGATAGCACTATTGGGATTATGTCACTTGCGTTTAAAGTGTCATTGACTCAGGTCAGCACCAAAAAAGTCCGCAAGTTCACAGCTCATCAGAGCTTTCACTCATTCCTGACCAGTTTAAGGCTTTTAGCTATTTAAAGGAAGCTTTACCTAAAAGATCGGCTGTCATATCTTTTCTGGTAAGCCAATTATACATCAACATGCGGTTGAACGATATACTCCTGTGACCTCATTTCCTGAAGCCTGCTGACAGTGCGTTCAAACTCAAAAGCACCATCTCCACTAGGATAAAGCTTTTCCGGTTCAGCCGCCGCAGCTGCAACCAGATTGCAACGATGTTCATACAATGCATCAATCAAAGACATGAAGCGGCGGGCTTTATCCCTGTTCTGAGGTCCCATTACAGGGATATCGGACATAATCAACGTATGATATTTCTTGGCAATCGTTAAATAATCACCTGGCCCCAAAGCTGTTGCGCAGAGCTCATCAAACGTCACAAACGCAACTTTCCGAGCTGTCCTAGCCATTTTAACTTCACGTCCTTTAATATGAAGCATCTCTTCCTCGGCGTTCGCACCTTCGGTCAATTGAGCAAAAGCTTCTTCCAATGCCAGATTAGCTTCATTGCTCAACGGGCTGTGGTAGACAGGAAGGTTTTTCATCCGTTCCAAACGGTAATCAATTCCAGAATCAAGCTGCAACACATCCAATCGTTCTTTCAAAAGATCTATGAAGGGTAAAAAACTATCGCGCTGCAGGCCATTTTCGTACAAACGATCTGGTGGCCAGTTTGATGTAGCCACGACAACAACACCCTTTTCGAACAAGGCTTCAAACAGACGGGCCAAAATCATGGCATCAGCAATGTTCACCACATGGAATTCATCAAAACAAAGCAGCAAGGCTTCTTCAGCTAACTCTGCAGCAACATCCGGCAAGGGGTCAGCCCGTGTGCCCTTATGTTTCTCTCTCCATTTATGCAGTCGTTCCTGCACCTCTTGCATGAAAGCATGGAAATGTACGCGTCGCTTCGGCTCTGTCGGAGCCACAGAGAAAAACATATCCATAATCGTAGACTTACCAGTACCAACACCACCAAACAGATATAAGCCTTGCGGTGGTGTTACTTTCCGCCTCCCCAAACCAAGTCGTTCTTTCCACCCCCCCATACCAGTGGAAGGTTGATAATTTTTCAATGCGAGATAAAGACTTTGCAGTTTTTCAGCTGCAAGTTCCTGCGTTTGATCGGGACGCAGTTCGCCTGCATTACGCATGTCACGATAGAGAAAGAGCGGTCCTTCACTCATAGAAAAGAAATTCCCAAGCCTGTATATAAGTTAACAAGATGAAGTGCCTTAACGTCCACCGGAACAGTCCAGTATTGCTCCATTACAGTAAGACGCTTGATCTGAACAAAGCCAAAGAACAGCATTGGCAATTTCCTGTGCTATCCCTGCACGTTGCATTGGAATAGCTGGGGCAATTCTATCAATCCGTCCCGGCTCTCCACCAGAAGCGTGTATCTCCGTATCAATAATACCCGGAGATACTGCGTTCACGCGGATATCTTCACCACCAACTTCCTTCGCCAAGCCAACAGTCATCGCGTCAACGGCTGCCTTTGAAGCAGCATACCAAACATATTCCCCGGGCGATCCCAAGCGGGCAGCAATGGATGAGACCGTCACAATTGATCCGCCATCTCCACCATGCTTCGCAGACATCAGTTTTATGGCTTCTTGCGAACAATAAAGCGCCCCCATCGTATTAATACCGATTACGCGATTCATCGTTTCGGCATCTACTTCATCAATCCGACAAATCCTACCCGTCGTACCAGCGTTATTAATCACAGCAGAAGGTACACCGAGTTTGGATTTCACCTCCTCAAAAAGTGTTTTAACTTGTACAGGATCAGAAACATCCGCCTTTATTGCCTGCGCAATGCCCCCCTGTTCATTTATTTCCCAAACAATGTTATCAGCGTCATCAGCGCGGGTATGGTAATTAATCGCCACAGCATAGCCCTCTGCCGCAGCTGTTTTTGATATAGCCGCACCAATTCCCCTGCTCCCACCAGTAACGATCATAACTTTGTTCATAGTACCTCCCGTCTTGCGCTTGATATCGCAATGCGAGATCATAAAAACCTGAAATGATTATTATTTCAACTCCCTGAGTCATAATGAAATAACAAGCAGAGCAACAGTTGAAAATTCATCCGCTCACTTTCATCGGCTAAAGCTGATTTAAATTACAGGAGAAGAACAATGAATGAAGATGCCCTGAACATGAGTATCCGAAAATTTCTCAAAAAAGTCGGTATTACATCACAGCGTGAAATAGAGGCCGCCATTCGCAATAGCATCGGGAATGATAAGCTGAACAATAAATCATCCTTTACCATCTCCGTGCAATTACATGCACCGGATCTTGGATTGAACCATAAAATTGACGGAAAAATAGAGCTGGAATAATTTTTTTCCGGGCAAGCGACGGTTTTTATTTCCCCCAGCGTTGAAAGAGCATGAAACGATCATTGCTGGAGAAAAATCATGATCAGTAAAAAAACACTTATCGTTGCAGGTTCAATCGCTTTCCTTACGGCTGGCGCGGCCTTCGCTGCCGGTGGAGGCAAATGGAAGAAGAACTTTGAAGAAGTCGATGCGAACGGCGACGGGCAAATTACACAGCAGGAAATTGCCAATGCCCAGGCGACCAAGTTCAGCCAAGCCGACTTAAACAATGATGGCTCTATCAGCCTGACAGAGATGCAAGAAGCAATTACCAAACACATTGCAGAACGAACAAAAAGAAAATTTGATAAAATGGATGCAGATAATTCTGGTGGAATCACAGCTGAAGAATTCAACAGCAGAATAAACAAGATGGTAGAACATCTTGATCGCAATAATGATGGAATTATTACTCAGGATGAAATGCCCAAAAATAAATGGCATAAAGGATAGCACGATAATTACCCCATCATCGCTTGATTGAGTTGTAGAGAAAACGGGCTGTCAATGACAACGCCTCAAACCCCAATAGAGGATGCAAAATTAATGGCCCGTGTTGCACAGGGAGATGAACATGCATGTCGTCTTCTTGTGCACCGCCATCTCAATCCACTTGTTGGGTTGGCCTTGAGAATGACAACGAACAAATCTGAAGCCGAAGACATCGCCCAAGAGGCTTTCGTCAGGCTATGGAAGCAAAGTCACGATTGGCAGGCTAAGGCAAAAATATCAACATGGCTGTACAGAGTGGCTCACAATCTTGCTATTGATGCCATTCGCCGAAGAGAACGACAAAAGCTGTCTGTAAACGATCAGGTAGAAATAAACGAAAACACAACGTGTACGCAAAACAATCAGGATCATATGCTACATCAACAGGACATAACACGGCAGATTGAAACCGCCATATCTCACTTGCCTGAACGGCAAAGGACAGCCATTACCCTTGTCCATCATAGAGATATGTCGAACAAAGAAGCGGCCCACGTTATGGATATATCCGTTGATGCACTTGAATCTCTGCTGGCACGGGGCAGGAAAAGCCTCAAGAAGATCCTTTCAGAAAGCCGTGCAGATTTATTGGGAGCAACATTGTGATGTCACATTCAAATCTCTCAGGTGAAGACAGGGACAAACTCACCTTTCTTTTGGATTGCTATGGGGCCTACACCCACCACTGGCCAGAAGAAAAACGCAGCTGGGCTTTGAACCTTATTGAGCAATACCAAGAAGCCAGAATCATGAGAGATCAAGCGTTGGAACTGGATCAGTTGCTTGATTGCAGTTCAGCCGAACCAAATTCATCCCACCTCATCAGCTCGATTCTGGTGCAAGCTCCTCAGAAAACCCAGGAAATAAGGAAACAAGATGCTCCAAATCTTTTAAGCCAATTATGGCCTTATGAAAGCATTTGGCGTCCTTTGTCAGCCCTAACGACCGCGGGAGTATTCGGCATCATACTTGGCACAAGCTCACCAGACTTTCTCTATCAGCAAGAGATAACAGAGATCGAAAGCGCTTATCTCGAATTTTCACTTGGTGATAATTTTTCGAACAATTTCCCTGAAGGAGAAATCGACTAATGCCCGTTCCTTCAAAAAAAGCTCTTACCATTCTTTTTTCTATCTCATTGGCTTTAAATATTTTCATGGGTGGCCTGATAGGATCACACATGTGGCACGCCCGTACTTATGGACCAAGCGTAACACACGGCAAATCTCACGATCAAAGGAAGCAATGGCGAGAGCTCTCTTCGGAACAACGCGATCTTTTCAAAAAAATCTGGCGTGAGAATAAAGATGAGATCAAATCCACTTTCAAAGAACTCCGCACATCCCATAAAAAGCTAAAAGCGAATTTGAAAGGGAAAACCGAACGCGGTGAATTTGAAGCTGCTTTTGAAATATTTCGCGCTGAACAATCTGCTATTCACAGCGAGACAACAAAAAAATTACTAGATATCGCGATGACCTTACCACCAGAAGACCGTAGTACATTTCTTTCTTTGTGGGGAACACGAGGCAGGCACCAACACGGCAAACCCTGACCTTAAATTTTGCAAACTACTGAACAATTCGGCTCGCGGGTAAAATGACAGACGCAACGGTTCCTTTACCTTCTTCACTGGAAAGCTGGAGGCTACCTTCATGTAACTGACAAAGCTTTTGAGAAATTGAAAGCCCCAGACCTGTACCCTGAACCTGCCGTGTCATCGCAGCATCGACTTGAGTGAAAGGGTTCATGACATCTTCCAACTTCTCTTTTGGAATACCAATACCGGTATCAACAACCTTGATAAAGATATTATCTTTATCAAGCCCCCCTTCAATACGTATTTTACCGCCTGAGGGGGTAAATTTCACTGCATTGGACAAAAGGTTGATCAGTATCTGCTTTATGCCCCGCTCATCCGCATAGACGTTCGGCAGAGAAGATGTTGATGAAATTTCCAGATCCAAATCCCCACTATCCAACCTTGGGCGGATAATTGTGATAGACGAGTTAATCAAACTCTGAAGATCAATATTTTCTTCATTTAGAGAAAACTCGCCAGCTTCAATCTTGGATAGATCCAGTATATCGCTAATTAGCTTCAAAAGATGATCACCGCTATTGCGAATATCAGACAGGTATTCGTGATAGCGCTCGGACCCCAGAGGTCCAAAAACCTCTCGCTCCATCAACTCGGAAAAACCAATAATGGCGTTCAAGGGTGTCCGGAGTTCATGGCTCATATTAGCTAAAAACTCTGATTTTGCCCTGTTGGCAACCTCGGCACTTTCTTTTGCCTGCATTAACTGAGCTTCAGCCATACGTTGCTTGGTAATATCTTCTTTTGTCGCTACATAATTTGTGATCTCACCCAAATCATTCACAACACTGGAAATAGAAGCACGTTCCCAGAAAAAATCACCATTTTTGTGCTTGTTCTTAAACACACCAGTCCAGACATTACCGTTCGAAATCGTTTCCCAAAGCTCTCTGTATTCTTGTTCCGAAGTATGCCCTGACTTCAATACGCTTGGTGTTCGGCCGATAATTTCGTCCGGCTCATAGCCAGTAACGTCAGTAAATTTAGGATTCACATATTCAACAACACCTTGAGGGTCTGTAATTTGGATGACAGCCGGGTTTTGTTCTATTGCCTTTGACAACTTACGCAAACGCCCCTCGACTTCCTTTTGCGCAGAGATGTCACGAATGAAGGTTATTCTGTTATTCTCCCCGTGAAGAACGCTGTCCTTCGCTATAATCCCTATCTCAAACCGAGAGCCATCTTTACGAACACCAATAGCTTCGTAACCACCTGTTTTTTTCGCACGTATTGCATCCATTACCCTATCAAGTGATTCCGGTGCAATGAGTTCGGGCGCCCTAAGTGTTATCATTTCTTCATATTCATAACCAAACATACGCATGGCTGCATCATTACAATCAGACATTCCCTTTTCTGAATGAATAATAATCCCTTCGTTAGAGAGTTCCGATAATCTACGAAGGCGTTCTTCACTGATACGGAGATCCTCTTCTGCCTTTATCCGTTCGGAAATATCGACACTTATGCCAATTAACCCGGCAAAGCTGCCATCTGGATTATTAAAGCGAGCCTTGTGCATTAGAATATGCATGTGCGAACCATCTGGGCGGGTGAAGACAGCCACCTTTTCATCTGTAACACCAGACTTTATTGCCTTGACGTCATCTTCAATGAAAGAGTCTGCCAGATCCTTAGGAAAAAGTTCATGTGACGTTTTCCCAACGATCTCATCCAGTTCCAGTTCAATATTTTTCAAAAAGAGCTTGTTGCACCCTAAATATTTACCTTCATGATCCTTAAAGAAGATCTGTGCTGGCATTGCATCCAACAGCGTTTGGAGAAAATCATTGTGGCGTTCTACTGTCCGCTCTGCGGATTCAAAGCATTCAACCTGTTCGCTAAGTTTTTTAAAACTGGTGGCTACTTTAATAGCACCAACAAAGAGAAAAAGTGTTCCCCCTAAATAACCTACCAACTTTTCGAGTATCGCTTGAACAGGTATATCGTCAACAATCAGAAATTTATCCAGTTGAAGGAAATTATCCGTGACATCCAGCAGGCTGCCAAAAGCCAAGAAAATGAAGCCCGCCGTTATGTAATTCCATCCCTGAAAAGTTAGGTCCTGGGTCGGGCGACGCCAAATAACTACCACAACAAGAATGATCAGAACGGCTGCGCGAATAATTTCGGCAGTCAAATCCAGCATCTAATGACCAGGCTCCTAACCCCATACTCGCTTTACAGAAGTATCTCTCTTATCAACCACCCAGAATTTGCGGAGATTATCCTAAAACTTAAACATTTACTTTTATATACTAGCAGTATTAGTAATGAAAACTAACAGGAAGTAAATGCGACAAAATTTGCATAGAAAAAGGCTGGAAAAACTGCCAGCCTTTTCGTCATCTTATCAATAACCTGACTGATAATTAAACTTTTCTTTCAACCATCAGTTTTTTGATTTCTGCAATCGCTTTGGCAGGATTTAACCCTTTCGGACAGGTTTTCGTGCAGTTCATGATTGTATGACACCGGAAAAGCCTGAACGGATCTTCCAGATTATCCAGACGCGACCCGGTTTCTTCATCACGAGAATCGGCAATAAAGCGGTAGGCCTGAAGCAAAACAGCCGGGCCGAGATAGCGATCGCCATTCCACCAATAACTCGGGCAGGAAGTTGAACAGCTAAAACAAAGGATACATTCCCAGAGACCATCCAATTTCTTACGGTCTTCCGGGCTTTGTAGGCGCTCTCTTTCAGGGGCTGCCGTCGTGGTTTTCAGCCAAGGCTCGATTGATGCATATTGCGCATAAACCTGATTGAGATCAGGAACCAGATCCTTGACCACAGGCATATGTGGCAAAGGATAGATTTTAACTTCATCTCCTTCATCCACATCACTGCAGAATTTGGTACAAGCCAATGTATTCGTGCCATCAATATTCATAGCACAGGATCCACAAACCCCTTCACGACAGGAACGCCGGAAGGTCAGGCTTGGATCAATCTCGTTTTTAATTTTGATCAAGGCATCCAAGACCATTGGACCACAGTTATCCATGTCCACTTCGTAAACATCTTCACGTGGTGTTTCCCCGCTATCAGGGTCCCAGCGATAAACGCGGAAGGTTTTGGTCTTTGTTGCCCCAGCCGGAGCAGGGTGTTTTTTCCCGCTCTTATTTATTTTTGAATTAGCTGGAAGTGCAAATTCTACCATTGTTATTTTCTCCTAGACGCTTTCCCTTTAGCCACTTAATAAACGCGGGCTTTTGGTGGGAAGGATTGCACTTCATCAGTTAACGGCTCCAGATTAACCGGGCGGTAATCAAAAGTAACATTCCCGTCTTCATCACACTTGGCTAGCGTGTGTTTCATCCATTTCTCATCATCGCGATCCGGGAAATCTTCGCGGGCTTGCGCGCCACGGCTTTCCTCACGATTTGCGGCACCAGCCATGGTGACGCGTGACTGATACATCAGATTATCAAGCTCTAAAGTCTCGACCAGATCAGAGTTCCAGATCAAAGAGCGATCAGTAACGTTGATATCGTCACGTTTACTCCAGATTGATCCGAGAAGATCAATACCCTGCTTCAAACTTTCACCAGTTCTGAACACGGCCGCATGGTTCTGCATTGCTTTTTGCATTTCCAAACGAACTTCTGATGTCTTCATTGAACCTTTGGCATAACGTGCCTTATCCAAACGCGCGAGAGAGTTATCCCCAGCATCGGCAGGAAGCGGTGCTTGTGAAGCACCTGGTTTTAGCGTTTCGATACAGTGAAGCGCAGCACCACGACCAAAGACGACTAAATCAAGCAGAGAGTTTGACCCTAGACGGTTTGCCCCGTGTACAGAAACACAAGCAGCTTCACCAATAGCCATCAAACCGGGAACCTCTGTATTCGGATCACCGTTTTTACTGGTCACAACATCGCCTGTGTACTTACAAGGGACACCGCCCATGTTGTAGTGACAGGTCGGGATCACTGGAATAGGTTCTTTTGAAACATCAACACCGGCAAAAATACTTGCTGATTCAGCAATACCCGGCAGACGCTCAGCAATAAGATCGGGATCCAGATGTTCAATGTGCAAGTGAATATGATCATTGCCCGATCCGACACCGCGACCATCGCGAATTTCCATTGTCATGGCACGACTAACAACATCACGGGATGCAAGGTCTTTGGCACTCGGGGCATAGCGCTCCATAAAACGCTCGCCTTCAGAATTGGTCAGATACCCACCTTCTCCGCGAACACCCTCGGTAATCAGGCACCCTGCGCCATAGATTCCAGTTGGGTGGAATTGAACAAATTCCATATCCTGACAATCAAGGCCAGCACGTAACGCCATACCGTTACCATCACCTGTACAGGTATGAGCCCCGGTACAGGAGAAATACGCACGGCCATAGCCACCAGTCGCTAAGATAACTTTCTGCGCACGGAAGCGGTGGATCGTACCATCATCAAGATTCCACGCCACAACACCCCGACATTCGCCATTTTCCATGATCAGATCAATGGCAAAGTATTCAATAAAGAACTCAGCGTGACGTCGCAGGCTCTGTTGATAGAGCGTATGCAACATCGCGTGGCCTGTACGGTCAGCAGCTGCACAAGTACGTTGCGCAATACCTTCGCCAAATCGGGTTGTCATACCACCGAAAGGACGCTGATAAATCTTACCCTCTTCCGTACGACTAAATGGCATCCCGTAATGTTCAAGCTCAACAATCGCCGGAACAGCTTCACGCACCATGTACTCAATTGAATCCTGATCACCCAGCCAGTCAGATCCCTTAACGGTATCGTACATGTGCCAGCGCCAATCATCTTCCCCCATATTCCCCAAAGAAGCAGAAATGCCCCCTTGAGCAGCAACAGTGTGACTACGGGTTGGAAAAACTTTGGTAATACAGGCCGTTTTCAAACCTGCTTCTGCCAAACCCAGCGTCGCACGCAAACCTGCGCCACCGGCCCCGACAACGACCACATCATAAGTGTGGTCGATAAACTCATATGCTTTGTTTGATGGAGCAGTGTTCATCGTTTATTTCCTAGCCCCTGAATAGAATCATCAAAATTGAAAGAATACCCGTCAGACCCAGAACAACATGGACCGACAGACTCAGGAACAGGGAAAGAACTTTACTGGCCTCTCCATGTACATAGTCTTCTATCACCACCTGCATTCCCTGTTGAGAATGCAAAAGACCAACAGAAATCAAAAGAATTAACAATCCAGCAACCACAGGCGATTGCACCCATTCCAGAAACTGCACATGGTCAGCCCCGGTCATCAGCGCAACCGAAAAAACAAACCACAGCACGAGAGGAACAAGTGCCAAACTGGTCAAGCGTTGTGACCACCAATGTGAAGAGCCTTCTTTTGCTGACCCTAATCCACGAGCACGTCCCAAAGGCGTACGAAGCGACATATCAAGCTCCTCCCACTACATAGGCGAGGCCCCAAAGCCCCAAGGTGATAATAACTGTGGACACAATCACAGCCTTACCAGATGCATAGGCGGTCTCAAGCTCAAGGCCTTTACCCGCATCCCAGTAGAGATGGCGAATGCCGTTACAAAGATGGAAAACGAGGGCTAAAGTCCAACCGAAAAGAAGCAATCGGCCGAACCAGGATCCCAAGAAGGATTGTACCAGTTCAAAATATTCCGCGCCGCTTGCTGCCGCAGCAAGCCACCAGATCAGAACGATGGAACCCACAGATGTGGCAACGCCCATGATGCGGAATAGAATAGAAAGTACGGAAGTTAATTGAGGACGATACACCTGCAAATGAGGTGAAAGAGGTCTGTTACCCCTGGACATATTTTCTTTCCCGATATTGCGCACTGGCTCCACTTTTCAACTTCGCGCGCCTTATATTTAGCAGAACCCAAAGATTTGACGACGTTAAACCGCAATGCAGCATTAGTCAATGCAAGGCGACTGAAAATTGCTAAAGAACGACCTGACAGCAAACAAGTAATTTCCAGTGATAATAATTGTGACTTTTACTTATTAACATCACCTTAAGACTTTCATACGCAGCAATGCTGCATCGCACAATCACATATAAAAGAAGAAATACTGAAATAAAAAATCACTTTCCTCTTACAAAAAATCAACACGAAGGACAGAAGTGTTGAACTTTATTCATGCAAAGGAGCAGATTAAGACAACAGCATTGAATAAACTTAATATTTATTGCATCGATACATTAGCACGTATCCGAGCAAATACTGACAATTACCCGCTATTGGAGCTATTTTTTCACATAGGCATCAGGACTGTGTAATCAAAATCCAGAATAACATCGTCTTGGTACCTCCCCTCACTGTTCTTTAAGGGGAAGTCTTCACAATTGTTATTTTTGGCCGCAACCAAGCGGACTCTTAAGGCCCCGACATCATCGCGCCCGGAAAGTTCAATTTTCTCCAGAACTTCACTCCAGGCATAAATCGTGTCTTCTGCAAACGTCGGGGCAACATGAGTTCCCCCGTTAATCGCAGCTACTTTGAACGCGTTCTCCATACCATTAAAAGACAAGGCACGCGCGATTGAGATGACATGCCCTCCATAGATCAAGCGCCGCCCAAAGCGTCCTTGAGATTCTGTATGCTGGTTAAAATGAACCTTCGCGGTGTTCTGATAGAGTCGGGTCGCCATTTGGTGCTCGGCCTCTTCGATGGTCATGCCATCAACATGAGCAATGCGTTCGCCAACATTATAATCGCCCCATCTGTAAGCTGAACCAGACAAGGTATAGTCATACTCTGCCAAATTAAGCTCGTCAGGAATGGACAAAGAATCTGCGGTAACACCCTTGCTCAAATCAGGCACAATAACTTCCGGGGCAGGAGAGCCGACTTCACGCTTTCGCACCATAACCCAGCGCACGTACTCAAGCGCCATTTCCCCGCGTTGATTACATCCAGTCGAGCGAACATAAACAACACCCGTTTTCCCGTTGGAGTTTTCTTTTACTCCAACAACCTCGCTAACCGTCGAGACTGTATCCCCCGGATACAATGGCACCCCGAAAACACCTTCTGCATACCCAAGATTAGCCACAGCATTTAATGAGATATCAGCAACAGTCTTTCCAAAGACAATATGAAATGCAAGAAAGTCATCTATCGGTGCGCGATTAAAGCCAAGGGATCGCGCAAACTCATCAGAAGAAGAAAAGGCAAATCTGGAACCGTAAAGGGCCGTGTAAAGAGCTTGATCGCCAGAAGATATAGTTCTTGGGGTTGCATGCGTAAGCACCATACCGGGATAAAAATCTTCGAAGAAATTCCCTTCCCGGGTTTTATTTTTTGTATGATCTTTAATACCCATGACCTTTTCCCCTATTCTCTTATTACGCGCTCTGTTCCAACGCGATGACCGCATCTGAATAGGCGATCAATCTGCGGGCCTCATCAGCATGGAGGTTTTCAATCAGACGGCCATCCAGCACGACAACACCCTGCCCTTGCTTTTTTGCTTCCTCGAAAGCCGTAACAATGGATCTCGCTTTTTCCACTGCCTCTTTAGAAGGCCCAAAGGTATTGTTTGCAACAGAGATCGTTTTGGGGTGAATCAGCGTTTTCCCATCGAAGCCCAGAGCTACCCCCTGAACACAGACTTCTGCAAAGGCATCATCATTGTTAAGGTCAAGACAAACTCCATCGACAATACCGATGCCATAAGCTCTGGCTGCCAATAAACATAACCCCAACGATGTAATCACGGGCAAGCGTTCTCGTGTATGTCGGGCTTGCAAATCCTTAACCAGATCAGACGTCCCCATTACAAGGCAGGAAATTCGTTCGGATGAAGCCGCAATCTCTTTGGCATTGAGCATACCCAAAGGAGTTTCCATCATACACATGACAGACATACTTTCCGGCGCACCCGACTTGTTCATCAAGTCGACAAGATTATGCACTTGCCTTTCATTTTCGACTTTGGGAAGCAAGATTGCATCAGCTGTTGTTCCAGAGATCGCCTTGATATCCTCAAGACCCCATTCTGTATCCAGCCCATTCACGCGAACAATGATTTCGCGCTTGCCATATCCTCCTTGTTGCAAAGCCTCAACGACCATTTGTCGAGCTTCGATCTTTTTATCATCAGTAACAGCGTCTTCCAGATCAAAGATCAGCGCATCCGCCAAAAGACTTCGCGCTTTTTCCAAGGCCCTAGCTTTCGAACCAGGCATGTAAAGAACAGATCTTCTTGGTCTTTGTGCCGTTACCATCTTTAGCTC
Source organism: Kiloniella sp. EL199 (assembly GCF_900313065.1). Lineage (GTDB taxonomy): Bacteria > Pseudomonadota > Alphaproteobacteria > Kiloniellales > Kiloniellaceae > Kiloniella. Next base: position 102,300 of record NZ_OMPU01000005.1, on the reverse strand, counting down.
CTCTGTCTTGTCTTGCCGTCATTTTGATCTTCGCAACAATTTATTGTGCACCGCAGCATTTATTGCATACTTCCACCAAACTGATCGACAAACAAGACTTTTTATTTCCCATGCATCAACACTCACCCAGACCAACGGAGGCGATACCACTAAACATCACTACCAATTTACTGTTCATGCAGCGGGTCGGGCATGCTGGCGCAAAAAGATAAGCCCGGCAAAAGCAACCAGAACAAGCGGCAAGGCTGTTACTGCCACCACCGTCCAGCTGAAGCTGGAAATCAGAATCCCAGATCCAAACGATGCCAGGGTAGAGACAAGGGCAATAAGGGTATCATTTGCCCCTTGGACAACAGATCTTTCACCCGCGTTCAGGTTTTCATTGAGCATATTCGTTGCTCCGATAAACCCAAAATTCCACCCCAATCCCAATAAAATCAACGAAAGATAAAAATTTGTAAGCTCTATGCCTGCCATCGCTATCACGGACGATAAACACAGCATCAGCAAACCACAGGAAATAATTTTCCCGGAACCAAATCGGGAAATTAAGCTTCCAGTAAAGAAGCTCGGTGCAAACATGGCAATAACATGCCAGCGGATTACATCGCCAGCCTGTACATCAGTAAAGCCACACCCCACCATGGCGAGGGGCGTCGGTGCCATCAACAAAACCATGACACCAAATGAGATCGCCGCACAGAGAATGGCAGTAAAGACAGCAGGACGCCGAACAATTTCACCAACCGACGTCACTTTTTCATCCCTATCCGACTGTCCAGAACTATCCGTTACCACCAATCTCAACGCAAGGATTGGAAGACTCCCGATAACAGACAATGCTGTGATCGCCCCATAGGCACCTGCAAAGGGGATCGGAGAGAAAATATCTTTACTGTAGATAAAAACCTCTGGCCCGATCAATGCCGCAACCAGGCCAGAGCCTAGAGTGAAAGAAATGGCTTTTGGGCGCCAGGCTTCAGAAACAACCTCTGCAGCAGCAAACCTGAAATAACCGAAACAAACCAACGCACTTCCCATAGCGGCATGAGCCAGACACAAAGTATAGAAATTTTCGTAGAACAGACTATAGACACCCAGAGCTCCTCCTGATGCAGCAACCGTAGCCCCTAACAAGAACCCAAGCTTTCGTCCATATTTTCCCATGAAGACAGACATCGGTGCCGCCGTTAACATACCCGCCATCATCTGCACCGAAACCGGGAGAATTGCCAGTTCACCCGAAGGTGCCAGCATGGCCCCTGCCAGCCCACCCAGGATAATCAACATGGGCATTGGCGTTCCAAGCACCGCATTACCAAGAAGTATTAACGAAAAATTCAATCGCTGTGTTTGATCCGGCATGTTTATACTATCGCTCATACTATTATCGGCACTCCTGTTATTGGTATTCCTAACCCGGATTAATCCAAATATTCTCATTCACAAGACGTACTGTATTTCATACACCTAATGTCAAAAATGACACTTTAACATCAAATATTGCCAATAACTATAAAACAAGCCATATTGACAGGAAAAACAGGAGCGCAGTATTGAGAGCAAAGAAAACGCTGAAACCAGAAAAAATGGGCCGTGAAATCGGTGTTCTGATTTTTGATAATGCAAATATTCTAGATATAAGCGGCCCTGTGCAAGCTTTTCATAGCGCCTCTACGCCAGAAAAGACAGCACGTGCAAACACACACAGGAGATCAGATAGCGCAACAGATAATACACCGCGTTACACACACCGCTTTCTTTCCCTTGACGGCGAATCAATTCGCACATCCTGCGGGATGAAAATCATGCCCCACGGTAAAATAACCGATCTACATCTCCATTCAGATCTGTTAATCCCGGGCGGTATTGGTGTCGATCAGCTTCTTGAAAACAGAACTTTACAGCATATGCTTAAGGGGTTTCACGCCCACAACAAAGATCGTCGACTCATTTCCATCTGTTCAGGTGCTCTTATTCTAGCGGCTTCAGGTGTTCTGGACGGCCGTGAAGCCACAACCCACTGGTCCCGGGAACAGATTGTAAAAGAACGCTTTCCCAATGTAAATTGGCAACTCAACACCATCTACACAAAATCAGATCAAATCTATACCTCTGCGGGTGTTTCAACCGGCATTGATCTGGCAATGGCAATTATTGAAGAAGACCATGGCACATTAAACTCACTCGATGTAGCCCAGGAGCTCGTTGTTTACCTCCGCAGAAATGGTGGACAAAAGCAGTTTTCTGATCTTCTCGAAGCACAAAAGCGTCTTGAACCAAACCTTCTAAAGCTTGTCGATAAAATTAGCACCGATCTCAGTAGAAACTGGACACTATCTGAGTTATCAAAAGAAGCAAACATGACACCACGCACACTTGATCGCCACTTCAATCAAGCGTTAGGCTCTTCCCCTGTCCAGTTTGTTGAACTGACCCGGCTTAATCAGGCCAGAGTTCTTCTGGCCAAAGGCATTTCAATGAAACAGGTCGCAAGCTTATGTGGCTTTGGCGATCTTCAAAAAATGCGCAGAAGTTTTCTGCGTAATCTCGGCATAACAACAACAGAGTACTTACAGCATTTTGGCCCCTCTTGACCAAATCATGGATCCGATTTTCATAACTGCGTCTATATTTTGGTGTGTTTATATCTGACAGATCTACGCTGCCTTTTTGGTTATGCGCCCCAAACTTCCGTCAACCTCTAGCAACTCCCCATCCTGCACCCACTCCAAGGCACCGGGAATATTGACCACGGTTGGAAGTCCAAGTTCACGCGCAACAATAACACCATGGGACATTGTGCCCCCAATTTCCATGACAAGTGCTCCTGCCCTTAAAAACAATGGTGTCCAGGACGGATCCGTAAAGGGAGCAACCATAATATCTCCTTGCATCATTCCTTGCCCTTTATCAGGTGAACTCAGCACTCTGGCTATGCCTTGGTACTGTCCCGGGAAGGCACCAAACCCTACTAACTCAGTCCCAGCCAACCGCTCAGTAACTTGCTGAACAGGCTTTTGCCCGGGTTCTTCGATATAGACATTTGCAACGGTTTCTTTAGCCCACTGGTCATGCTTCTGACGTCGAATTTCAATCAACTCGCAAAGCCCTTTACCGTTCCATGTTCCTTCGATTAGAGCCGAAAATTCCTGAAAAGTAATCCAGCATAAGTCATCTGCCGCCTGAATACTTCCATCTCGGGCCATCCGGCGCCCCTTTTCCATAACCAACCGCCGGGCTGGTTCCATAAGGGCAACAATCGCTGATTTAACCCGTTCTCGTAACGCCATACCTGCACGGGCTTGTTTTGCAGCCCCCATTAAAGCTCTACACTGCCTCGCAGGCAAAGCATCCAGCATCTGCTTCAAATCACTATCAACAGTGGATCTCTTTGAAACATTTTTCCCTTGATTCATAAGAAACTTGATTTGCTCAAACAAAAATCGGGGTGACTCGCTCCAACGTGGATATCGCATATCCAATTCACCAACACCGCGATGCCCATAAAGATCCAGATAGTCCCGCAAAGCAGTTTCAAAAGCACCATCCCCAACCTCGATGGGCAAATCGTTGCTTTCCAGTATATCCTTAGCCTTGGGATCATTCTCGGCCATCTCGGCAATTGCACGCAGAGAAATAGCGTGTTCAGCACTATCCATCTGCCCACCTCCGCTCAACAAAGCGTAGGCAAGCTTACGATCTGCTTCAGATTTCAGCTTACTGACCTGCTGTTCAAAGAGGAAAAGCTTGATACCACAGTAATTGGCGCCTTTTGCAAAATCAGGCATGAAAGCTTCTGTATCAGCCATCCAGCGCCACAGATTATCGGTCAGATCCTCTTTTTTCCACTCCGTCAAATCATGTTTACGAAAAGATCGAACCCTTTCAAAAATGGCTGCACTTGCTTCTTCCAGCTTTTTATCTGCACCACTTAAGAGCAACATGACTCGTATTCCGCGCCAGATACGTTTTAATTTTACAAACAAACCTTCCTGTTCCGGCAAAGCGATAGCAGGTTGATGACCACCTAGATTTCTATTGGAATCATCTGGATTTTGTCCATAACCGTCATACCAAAGCCATTGTAATTCTGACAGATTGGCATAGCACCGCCCTTTAATACGCTTGATGGTATGAAGCCCCGATGGAACTTGATACCCTGTACAATTCGGGATCATGTACAACATTTCAGGAATTGCTGTTTCAATAACGCTCCAGCTCATCGGACAAGGTATTTCAGCAAGAACTTCCTTGAAGTTGGCGTTGCTCCAGATAACAGGATCAGAGGCAAGCCTCGGTAGCGTCAAATGCGGTGTTGCTGTTACGGGGCGAGCCTGAACAAAGTACAGATCATTCCCCTCAAAAACCCACTCTGTATCATAGGCTGTATCCCCATCCCCCATGGTCCAGTGAAGGCGGGAGAGCTGTTCAGCCAGTAACTCTAATTGTCGATCACTCAAAGGACCATTTTGGACAGCAGATGCCGTCAAATGTTGCCGGGTGATTTCATAGCGGCATCCCTGAACTTGACCATTGACCAGTGCATCAGCCAATCCTGTGACAGCCTCGACAACCATAATGTCGCGCCGCCCTGTAACCGGATCGACAGTAAAGGCCACACCAGCGGTGGTTTCTGTGCGCCCTCCAATCATTTTACAGAGTGTAATCGCCATCGTAACATCCAGAACATCAAAGCCCATACGGGTGCGATAAGCCACAGCCGCAGGGGTCCACAAAGAAGCAAAGCACTGTTTAATCGCAAGAATCAGCGCATCAATTCCCCTCACGGAAAGAATTGATTGATGTTGCCCGGCAAAGGATGCTGAAACACCATCTTCTCCAACAGCAGATGATCGCACAGCAAGATCCGCGTGTTGCAAATCATGCATGGAAAGGCTTGTCTCTAGCTCTTCAATGAATGCTTCCGGCAATTCAGACTTTAAAAGAAGTTCATGTGCCTGTTCGATCAAAATCAGATCATCCGGTCTGGATACCAGATCCTTTAACAGACTGTCCGGCACAGCTGTTTCAATCAGTTCCAGATATAGCGCATTCGTCAGCGCCAATGTTTTGGGTATCTTAAAGCCATAGCGATCAAGCCTTGCAAGGCCCCAGTTCTTGCCCCCAACAATATCTGCTCCATGATCAAAGGCTTCTTCCATCGTAAGGATATACCCACTCATAACTTAACTCCCTCCAGAAAAAGCGAGGCTGATTGTTGTGCCCACAAAGGAAGATTTGCCGCATCGGGGCGGACAAACCACATAAACAATCCTTGATAAAGCATGCCAATAAACATCAACGACAAGTTCATGGCCGGAATATCTTCGCGAATTTCACCCTTTTGCTGACTCATCAAAAAAACGTCGGAAAGAAAGCTGCGAAAAGATTCCGGATTATTGGGATCAGTTGGCACGGGTACACCGCGCTCGTCATAGATGCTACTTAAAACAGCGCGCCCCAGCTTTGGATGTTGCTGGTTCCAGTCTGCTATTCCCAACGCAATATCAGACAAAATCTCTGATAGCGATGCATCATTTGATAGCCTTTCTCTCGCTCGTGTCACCATTGGCTGCGCAGCGCGTCGGGCCAAGGCGTGGATAACAGCATTCTTACTCGGGAAATTATAATAAAAGGTTCCCCGAGCTACACCGGACCTTTCAATAACCACATCAACCGTAGCGGCCTCGAATCCATGCTGATTCAAGATGCCTTCCATAGCATCCATAATTAAATCACGGGATTTAGGGCGAGAATTTTTGACCATAGGAATAACTCATTATTTAGACTACAGTCTAAATTTGTACTCAAGTCTAATAAGAGTCAAGCTCTGTTATGAGTGACAAATTCCAATAACCATAAAAGAAGACACGGAAATAAACTTCCGAACGCCAGTGGCCACAAAAAGAGGGCTCGGAAATAAACTTCCGAACGCCAGTGGCCACAAAAAGAGGGCTCGGAAATAAATTTCCGAGCACCAGTGATCATAAAAAAGGGCTCGGAAATAAATTTCCGAGCCCGGCAAGTACGACAGAGAAGGTATTAAGGAATACCTCAGCTTAGCTGAGATGATCCTTAATAAGCAGTTCAGCAATTTGAACTGCGTTAAGGGCCGCGCCCTTACGTAGATTGTCAGCGACAATCCACAAACTCAGACCGTTTTCAACGGTTGGATCAACACGAATACGGCTCACAAAAGTTGGATCTTCGCCCTGCGCTTCTTGCGGAGTGACATAACCTTCATCCTGACGATAATCGATTACGGAAATACCGGGCGTGTCCTTCAACGCTTCACGAGCCTGCTCAACAGTCACTTCTTTTTCGAACTCGATAGAAACAGCTTCGGAGTGACCAATGAAAACAGGCACACGCACACAAGTTGCTGTTACCTTGATTTTTGGATCGAGAATCTTTTTGGTCTCGACCATCATCTTCCACTCTTCTTTAGTGTAGCCATCTTCCATGAAGACATCAATGTGTGGAATAACGTTAAAAGCAATCTGCTTGGTGAAGCATTCTTTCTTCACAGGATCGTTCACAAAAATACCGCGTGTCTGATTAAACAGCTCGTCCATGGCATCCTTACCAGAACCTGAAACCGCTTGGTATGTGGAAACAACCACACGTTTGATCAAGCCTAGCTCGTGTAACGGCTTGAGTACGTGAACCATCTGAATAGTTGAACAGTTCGGGTTGGCAATGATGTTACGTTTTTTATAACCAGCCAAAGCTTCCGGGTTAACTTCAGGCACAATCAAAGGAACATCCGGATCCATACGGAAGTAGGAAGTGTTATCGATTACAACAGCACCCGCCGCAGCCGCTTTTGGTGAATATTCTGCAGATACGGCACCACCTGGTGATGACAACACAATATCGATGCCATTGAAGTCAAAGTCAGCAAGGTTTTGAACGGTTAGTTCACCTTCTTCACCGAAAGAAACTTTGGTACCGGTCGAACGGCTAGACGCAAGAACGGTGATATTGTTGATATCGAACCCGCGCTCGGACAAAGTTGTTAGAACTTCACGACCTACGGCGCCTGTTGCGCCCATTACTGCAATCTTGTGACCCATGGCTTTAGCCTATGCTCTTTCAGTTACTGGTCCAAAGGACCGTTTCAAAAATCTTCTCATCCTCACCACCTCAGAAGTAGTGACAGAAGCCCTAAAGAAAAAGGGCCGCCCCTCAATGGGACGGCCCTTTTATCAGCCTTTATTCCCGAGAGGGTTTACCTACTGTCGCCCATCTTAACCTTCATGGTTTTGACAGGCGTGCTGGTAATCGTAGTCCATGTAGTTGTTACAACTGGACGCGCAGCAGTGAACGCACGACGAAGAGACTTCGCAGTGTGTGCAGCGCGCGGTGCCATATGTACAACGTTATTAAACATGAACTCTATTCCACTCGGGATTTAACTCGGGCGTAAACCTAATCAGCTTTATCTCATCGGTCAACAATGAAATTCTAGATTCTCTTGTTTGTACAACAAGAGATCCAAAAAACAAATTTACGCTCCTGTTAACTTAAGCAGCCTGTTCATCCAAAGCGCGAAGAAGAGCATCGCCCATACCTTCGGTGGAGACGATTTCACACCCAGCAGCCATGATATCACCTGTGCGCTTGCCAGATGCCAGAACTTTGTTTACGCCGTTTTCAATCAGATCAGCTTCATCACCCATGTCGAAAGAATAGCGCAGGTTCATGGCAAAGGAGAGAATGGTCGCCAGCGGGTTGGCTTTGTTTTCTCCCGCGATATCCGGTGCAGAACCGTGTACAGGCTCGTACATTGCTTTGCGACGACCTGTTTCGTCTGTCGCACCCAAAGATGCAGATGGCAGCATACCAAGTGACCCAGTCAGCATTGCCGCTGTATCAGAGAGCATGTCACCAAAAAGATTATCAGTCAGAATAACATCGAACTGTTTTGGCGTACGTACCAACTGCATTGAACAGTTATCAGCATACATGTGAGACAGTTCAACATCGTCAAAGCCTTCACCATGTAGCTTGGTCACTTCTTCACGCCACAACAGGCCTGATTCCATAACATTGGCTTTTTCAACAGAACAGACCCGGCTGTCGCGCTTGCGAGCCAGATCGAAAGCAACTTCGGCAACACGGCGAATTTCAGATGTTGTGTAAACTTGCGTGTTGATACCGCGACGCTCACCATTGCCAAGGTCTTCGATCCCGCGTGGCTCACCAAAGTAAACTCCACCCGTAAGTTCACGCACGATCATAATGTCCAAACCGGAAACCAGTTCTGGCTTTAGGGATGAAGAATCAACCAAAGCATCAAAACAAAGTGCCGGACGTAAATTGGCAAAGAGTTCCATTTCCTTACGCAGGCGAAGGAGACCACGTTCAGGCTTGATGGAAAAATCAAGATTATCCCACTGTGGACCACCCACAGCACCCAATAACACGGCATCGGCTTCCATCGCCTTATCCATTGTTTCGTCAGCCAGGGGAACACCGTGTTTGTCAATTGCAGAACCACCGACCAGATCTTCGTCGATATCAAATGTCACTGCGCGACGCTTGTCCATCCAATCGACAACGCGACGCACTTCGCGCATAACTTCAGGACCGATTCCATCCCCGGGGAGAATCAATAGATTTTTATTAGATGCCATGTTTCTTCTTCCGAATTTTTACAAAGATAAGACTGGCGATTGCCAGTCTTTCTATAAACACAGGCCTTTTGAGATATTTTCAATAATATCCCAGTGCCTTTTCACAAAAAATGAGGGCCAGTTATGGCCCTCATCAAATCATTACAGCCAAGGCTGTGTCGCTTTACGCTGATTTTCAAACTGATCTATCTGCGCGGACTTTTCAAAAGTCTGGCCAATATCATCCAAGCCGTTCAACAAACAGTGTTTGCGATGAGCATCAACCTCAAAAGAGATTGTACCGCCATCCGGGCCTTTAATTTCCTGGGCAACCAGATCCACAGAAACAATAGCATTGGAACCGCGTTTTGCATCATCCATCAACTTGTCCACCTCTTCCTGTGGCAAGGCAATTGGCAAGATACCGTTCTTGAAGCAGTTGTTATAAAAAATATCCGCAAAGCTTGGCGCAATAACGCAGCGAATGCCCTGATCCAAAAGGGCCCACGGCGCATGTTCACGAGAAGAACCACAACCGAAATTGTCGCCAGTTACCAGAATTTTCGCTTCTTTATAGGCGGGTTCATCCAGAACGAAATCAACGGGATTACCGTCTTCATCTGTACGTAATTCATAGAACAAACCAGCTTTCAGGCCTGTGCGCTTCACAGTTTTTAAAAACTGCTTTGGAATAATCATATCCGTATCGATGTTCACCAATGGCAAGGGAGCCGCCACAGAGGTGAGTGATGTAAACTTATCCATTCTCTGTATTCCTTTGCTTAATCGTATTTGCGAACATCATCGAAGTGACCAGCGATTGCAGCAACAGCCGCCATAGCCGGGCTTACCAGATGCGTACGACCACCACGGCCCTGACGGCCTTCGAAGTTACGGTTTGATGTGGACGCACAGCGTTCGCCCGGTGACAGACGGTCAGCATTCATCGCCAGACACATGGAACAACCGGGTTCACGCCAGTCAAAACCTGCTTCTGTAAAGATCTCATCCAGACCTTCTTCTTCCGCCTGAATTTTAACCAATCCAGATCCGGGAACAATCATGGCATAAACACTGTCGGAAACCTTACGGCCTTTTGCGATACGTGCCACTTCACGTAAATCTTCGATGCGACCGTTGGTGCAAGATCCGATAAAGACTTTATCAATGGCAATATCTTTGATCGCCTGACCTGCTTTGAGATCCATATACTCAAGAGAACGCTCAATTGCAGATTTTTTGTTTTCGTCACGTCCATCAGATGGCGCAGGAACAACCGCTGAAATGCCAACAACATCTTCCGGCGATGTGCCCCAGGTAACCTGTGGCTCGATATCCGCAGCCTTGATGACAACTTCCTTGTCATAGGTCGCACCTTCGTCAGAAGGTAGTGTTTTCCAATATTCAACAGCCTGTTCCCAGTTACCCGCCTTCGGGGCCATTGGGCGGCCTTTGATATATTCGAATGTTATTTCATCAGGAGCAATCAGGCCTGCGCGCGCGCCAGCTTCGATTGACATGTTACAGATCGTCATACGGCCTTCCATGGAAAGCTTGCGCATGGCTTCACCAGCATATTCGATCACATAGCCTGTACCACCCGCAGTACCGATTACACCAATGATATGCAGCACCATGTCTTTCGCGGTAACGCCCGGCAATAAATCACCTTCAACAGTGATACGCATTGTTTTGGCTGGTTTTTGGATCAGCGTTTGCGTCGCCAGAACGTGTTCAACTTCGGATGTTCCGATACCAAAGGCAAGAGAACCGAAAGCACCGTGCGTCGCCGTGTGGCTATCACCACAAACAATTGTCATTCCCGGTAGGGTAAAGCCCTGCTCTGGGCCGATGATGTGTACAACGCCTTGGCGAACATCATCCATACCAAAAAGCTGTACGCCAAACTCTTCACAGTTACTGGAAAGCGTTTCAACCTGAATGCGGCTTTCTTCGTCAGCGATTCCCTGTGCCCGACCAGACGTTGGTACGTTGTGATCGGGAACAGCAAGTGTGTTTTCCGGGCGGCGAACTTTACGGCCAGCCATACGAAGTCCTTCAAACGCCTGCGGGCTTGTGACTTCGTGTACCAGATGGCGATCAATATAAAGCAAACAGGTGCCGTCTTCCTGACGGTCAACCAGATGGCTATCCCAAATCTTTTCGAAAAGGGTACGCGGGTTACTCATCCTAACATCGTCCTTGTATATTTAACTGCATATTTTTAAAGTGGCTATTCCCGCCATAAACAGGTTCTGTCAACGAGGCTAGACCTCCGACAACGGCCAAGCAGTCTTCTTACTAGTTTCGCGCGGAGCATAGCGCTTCCGCAGTGCGGCGAAAAGTCCTTTAGAACGATTGAATCTGTTTTTATGACGATTCTATAAGAAAATTTCACTTTTGGACTGTAAATCACATACTTTATACAGAACGAAATTGTGCAATTTTCAAAAAATCACTGTTTTTACGCCCTATTCCCTTCACGAAAAAAGTGAGCTCTCTGTGAGGAAAAATCGCTGCGAGAACATATAATTACCAACTATTTTCACGAATATTGACCATTTATGCCACAGGATTGTTACTGGACGAACACTCACCAAATGGCCTCAGTTTGCCCATAATAAGTACATAAGTTTATGACAATGTGTTTCAAACTAGGTTTTCATTTAATTTTTAGGTAAAAATGGGAGTTTATTTATATGGCCAGTTTTACACAGAGATTCTCTAGGCAACTGGCTGTGCCCCTGGCCTTAACAATACTGGTATTCACCAGTGGCTTCAGTCCCCTCGAGTCGCTTTTTGCCCCAAATTCCAATCTTATTCCTCGTTGGGCAGATTTTAACACTGAAAGCACCGAAACGGTCAATCAGAATGAATGGGCTACCTTCATCCAGAAATACCGCGAAGAAAACTATGACGGCATCGCGCGTATAGCCTATCACAGAGTTAGCTTCGAAGATCGACTGGCACTCAAAGAACATCTTAAATATCTGCAGGGTATCCAAGTCAGCAACCTCAACAGAAATCAACAACTTGCCTATTGGATTAATCTCTACAATGCAACAACCGTAAATCTGATTCTGGAGCACATGCCTGTTGAAAGTATCCGAGATATCAATATTTCTCCCGGGCTCTTCGCATCCGGTCCCTGGGGTAAAAAGCTCCTCCGCATCGAAGGAGAGAAAGTCTCCCTCAATGATATTGAACACGGTATTCTGCGTCCGGGCTGGAAGGATCCCCGCATTCATTATGCTCTCAACTGTGCATCCCTAGGCTGTCCTGATTTACCAAAAGAAGTTATCACCGCCGTGGAACACGACGCTCAGCTAACGGCTGCGGCCCGGCGCTTTATTGATCATTCCCGAGCAGTGAGTATTGGCGAGAATAACGAAGCAATTGTTTCCAGTATTTATGTCTGGTTCAAAGAAGACTTTGGCGGCAGCGATGCGGCAGTATTGGATCATTTGCGCACCTATGCATCGAAAGAACGCCAGAAAGAACTCATGAAGATTCGCTCTATCGAAAATCATACTTATGACTGGGGTCTAAACTCTGTTCCCGCTGTCGCAACGGCTTCAACTGGATCTTAAGTAAATCCGTATTTTTCCGAAAGCCATAGAACCTTCCTGCAAATTTAAACAAACAAAAAGGGTGCCCGACAGCACCCTTTTTGTAACTCCTGACCGACAAAGAAATATCTTCATCAAGCCATCATGTAACTTATTTTTTGCCAACCGCTTTAACGGCAGCTTTTTCAGCACGATCCGCAGCAGCAGCTTTACCCGCAGCACCGGTTGTTTTTTCTGCGATACGTGCAGATTTACCACGACGGCCACGTAGATAGTAAAGTTTAGCACGACGCACATCACCGCGGCGAACCAACTCAACTGAATCAACACGTGGGCTGTACAGTGGGAATACACGCTCAACACCTTCACCGTAAGAAATCTTACGAACAGTGAAAGAAGAGTTCAGACCAGCATTTTTACGTGCGATACATACGCCTTCAAATGCCTGGATACGCTCACGTGTACCTTCAACAACTTTAACGTTTACGCGGACGGTATCACCAGCAGCAAACTCGGGAGTGTTCTTGCCATCTGTAAGTTTGGCTACCTGATCAGCTTCCAGCTTCTCGATTACATTCATGTTTCTATCCTCTACCATTCTATTGGGGCCAATGACCCGTTTAACTTTTCAACGGACCTATCGGCCCAGTTTGGTATCGTTACGTTTATCCAGGTACTTTTCCCATAAATCCGGGCGTCGTTCCCTGGTAATCTTTTCCGCCTGTTCCTGGCGCCACTGCTTTATCTTTCCATGGTGGCCAGAGGATAGAACCTCTGGCACCTTGCGATCTTGCCATTCGGCAGGTCGCGTATAGAGCGGATATTCCAGCAAACCAGTTTCAAACGATTCTTCGTCTGCGGATTCCTTGTTCCCCATAACCCCCGGCAACAACCTGATGACAGCATCCATAAGGATTAACGCCGCCTGTTCGCCACCGGACAGGATGTAATCACCAACCGAAACCTCTATCACCTCACGCGCGTCCAAGACCCGCTGATCAATCCCTTCATAACGCCCGCACAAGAGAGTTACCCCGGGTCCTGCCGCTAGCTCTTTGACCAGATCCTGGTCCAAAAGCCGTCCACGCGGCGAGAGATAGATAACCGGGCCAGCATTGCCAGCCACAGAGTCCAAAGCTGCATCAACAATATCCGGGCGCACCACCAAACCGGCACCTCCCCCAAAGGGGATCGCATCAACAGTACGGTGTTTATCATACGCAAAATCGCGAATGTCCACCTTTTCCAACTCCCAGATCCCTTTTTCAAGAGCCTTGCCCGCCAGGGATAATCCCAAAGAGCCCGGAAACATTTCCGGATGAAGCGAAAGTACTGTTGCTTTCCAGTTGGCCGTCACGCTATCCAACATCCTGTCGAGCAACCCGGTTTGAAAGACATGGAACACAGATCACAGATCTTTATCCCTAGTCTTCCCGACCCAGAACAACGTCGGGCATATCAACTACGATACGTTGCCCTTCGAGGTCCACAACCGGCACAGAGCTTTCAGTAAAGCTGACCATTTCCGATTGTCCACGATCACTGACAAATTCAAGAATATCCCCAGCGCCAAAATCAAAGACACCTTTTACAGTACCAAGAGCCACTCCCTGAGTGTTCTCGACCTTAAGGCCTACGAGATCAGAATAGTAATATTCATCATCTTCTGTCAGTTTCGGTAGAAGATCACGGTTAACATACAATTTTGTTCCTCGCATTTCCTGGGCGCGATCACGACCCTTCACACCCTCAATCCGCGTAAGAACAGTGCCCTTGGCCTGGCCTGTTACAGTAATTTTGAGGCGGTTGCCCGCGTCATCCGTCACCGGTCCATATGCCGCCACGTCTTCAGGAATTTCGGTGTAGCTTTTGACCTTGACCTGACCACGCACTCCGTGCGCGCCAGCGATCACACCTACACAAATTCTATCTTCGTGGTTTGAAGCCATGAGCTAAGAAATCCTAACTTCGCTGAATTACTCAGCTGCGCTTTCTTCAGAAGCTGCAGCAGCTTCTTCAGCAGCCGCTTCCGCAGCCATACGCTTTTCTTCCAGACGCTCTTTTGCTTTCGCTTTCATCTGGTTTTTCTTGGTCTGTTCTGGAACAGCACGCTTTTCAGCAAGACCAAGATTGCCCAGGAACCGCGCAACGCGATCTGTAGGCTGAGCACCAGTAGACAACCAGTATTTAGCGCGATCTTCGTTCAGGATCAGACGCTCTGGGTGATCTTTTGGTACCATTGGGTTATAGGCGCCAATCTTTTCGATGAAGCGACCATCACGTGGAGCGCGAGCGTCAGCAACTACGATACGGTAGTATGGACGTTTTTTGGCGCCGCCACGGGCCAGGCGAATTTTTACAGCCATTTCAGTTCCTCTTGTTAAACACTAAACTTAATACTCAATTTATTCAGAAGCACTCTTTCGTGGACGTCCCTTATTTAGGGAACCCCATCCCAGGAGGCATCAGGTTTTGCAACCCACCCCGCATCATGCCTTTCTTGCCCATTTTCTGGACCTTCTTCATCATACGGGCAGCTTCCTGCTGTTGCTTTAGAAGCTTGTTCACATCCTGAACAGAAGTCCCGGAACCATTGGCAATACGGGTTCTCCGCTTTGCTTTGATAACTTCCGGTTTTTCACGTTCATGAGGTGTCATGGATGAAATGATGGCCAATTGACGATTGATAATCTTGTCGTCAATCTTGGCATCTTTCAGTTTCTTCATTTGGGCGGAGTTCATACCCGGAAGCATGTTCAACAGGCTCGACATGCCACCCATCTTTTGCATTTGTTTGAGCTGAGACGCCAAGTCGTTCAGATCAAACTTACCCTTCTTCATCTTCTCGGCAAGTTTGGCTGCTTCGTCCTCTTCAAAGGATTCAGCGGCCTTTTCGACCAAGGAGACCACGTCGCCCATTCCGAGAATACGGGAAGCAACGCGGGAAGGATGGAAATCTTCTAGTTCGTCAAGTTTTTCACCGACACCGATCAATTTGATCGGACAACCGGTTACAGCGCGCATGGACAGGGCTGCACCACCACGGGCATCACCATCCATACGGGTCATCACGATACCGCTTAACCCGATTTTCTGGTTAAAGGTATCTGCAACGTTGACCGCATCCTGACCAGTCATCGCATCTGCAACCAACAGAGTTTCAGCTGGCTTGGCCGCATCCCGGACACTCGCAACTTCGGCCATCAACTCTTCGTCGATAGCCAGACGCCCTGCGGTATCGAGCATCACCACGTCGAAACCTTCAAGTGCGCCAGTTTGCACAGCACGCTTGGCAATAGCCACAGGTTGCTCGCCGGGAACAATATTCAAGGTTCTCACGCCAATTTGCGCACCAAGAACAGCCAACTGTTCTTGTGCCGCTGGACGACGAACGTCGAGAGAAGCCATCAGGACTTTCTTGCGTTCTTTTTCGCTCAGGCGTTTAGAAATTTTAGCGGTAGAGGTTGTTTTACCAGAGCCTTGTAAGCCGACCATCATGATCACAGCAGGTGGTGTCACCTGCAGATTAAGGGCAACGTGATCTGCACCCAGCATCTCAGTGAGATGATCGTTGACGATCTTAACGACCATCTGGCCCGGTGTGACAGATTTCAGAACATCCTGACCGACAGCTTCAACCTTTACCTTTTCGATAAAGTCCTTGACCACAGGCAGCGCCACATCAGCTTCAAGCAAAGCAACACGCACTTCGCGCAGAGCAGCTGTAACATCAGCCTCGCTCAATGCACCACGGCGCTTCAGCTTGTCAAAGACTGATCCCAGACGATCCTGTAAGCTATCGAACATACTTGTTCCTCTTTCCCTCAATCATTCAACCAATAGGGTTGAAAACGCTCATCACAAAGGCCGAACGCAATTTACGCCAGTGCGCGATACTCGCGGACTGGCGGAGCTCCTTGGAGCTGATGCACTTAACTTTTGCAGATATTTGAGTGGAACCTATAAAAAACGCACGAGAAGGTCAAGCTTTTTCAGCGACTCAGCACAGTCAGGGGTTACGTTTTTATCTCATTCGACTCGCCAAGTGTCGTTCATGTAAGAAATACAATCACTCGTCAGTTGTCATTTAATTCGTCTCGCCTAATTATAGGCCATAAATAAATAACAAGAAAACAACGGCTTCTAATACCCGAATGCGGACTTCATATCCTAACGACAATAAAAACACATCCGATTCAGGCACAAATTCGGCATGTTAAAAATTAATATAAAAACACAACCTCTAAAAAAGCTATATGAGTATTGGCAAAGTAAATCGCCTCAAAATAAGTTACCAGCTCGGCATGACATTGATCCGGCTGAAATGGCTGATTTTCTTCCGCACTTAGTATTACTTGATGTCCAAACAGCCCCACTCGATTTCCGGTACAGATTGGTTGGCACTCATATCGCAGCGTACCTTGAAAACGACCTGACAAATCAATGGATGAGTGCCCTACATCATCAAAAACCACCAAGTACGATATGGAATAATTGCAAGGAAGCTGTTGAAACCGCTCTACCAGTTTATCCGCACACACCTTATGTAGGGCCTAAAAAAGAAATCGTTGAAGTCGAAGATCTGATTCTTCCGCTTGCCCGAGACGGTGTAAAAGTTGACATGCTGTTGGTTGGAGTCTCTTTCATCAACAAATCAGCAAGTTGATAAAAGACTCGCTTCGCCAATAAGTACCTTAAAGGCTTTTAAATAGAAGAATTTTTCACTAACCTTACAACAGATAAGGAATTCAATTCCCTTAAGGCATTAAACACCAAAAAATAACGTCATAAGAGAACATAAAATGAGCGGCAGATCCTTTGTTAAAATGCATGGCCTTGGCAATGATTTTGTCGTCATTGATGCACGGGAAAAAGCATTCACACCTACGGAAGATCAATCACGATTGATTGCAGATCGTCGCTTTGGTATTGGCTGTGATCAATTTATCATCATTGAAAAAAGCCAAAACCCTGACGCCAACGCCTTTATGCGCATTAAAAATGCAGACGGTAGTGAGGTTGGCGCCTGTGGCAATGCCACCCGTTGTATCGCATCCATACTCATGGACGAAACAGAGCAAGATACAGTTACAGTAGAAACTTTGGCAGGCCTTCTACACGTTAGTAAAGAAGAAAGTGGTCTGATCACCGCGAACATGGGGCCTGCGCTTTTGAACTGGAAAGATATCCCGCTCTCGGAAGAAAGAGATACGCTCAATACCGGTATCAAACTCCCTCCCTTACGCAACCCGGTTTGCGTAAATATGGGGAACCCACACGCTGTATTTTTTGTTGAAGACGCCGATGCCATCGAACTCGAAGCCTTGGGCCCCAGGCTGGAACACCATCCGCTCTTCCCAGAGCAGGCAAATATCAGTGTCGCCTCTTTAATTGGTGACGATCACATTCGTCTGCGCGTTTTTGAACGTGGCGTCGGCATTACATCAGCCTGCGGGTCAGGAGCCTGTGCAGCAGCTGTAGCCGCAGCAAGGCGAGGGCTAACGGACAAAAAAGTACAGGTCGATCTTGATGGTGGCCCTCTGTTTATCCGCTGGCAGGAAGACAACACTGTCCTGATGACAGGCCCTGTTTCAAAAGTCTTTGAAGGACACATAGCACCTGAATTATTATAAATCTCCAATTGATTATAAATAGTTACGCAAACATTGGAGGTGTTCACACCTTTTAATTGAGTTTGTAAAATTTAGTATGTTGAAATTTTCTCATTGCACTTCACATTAAAGGCATACATTTTCTCTCTAAACTAGGGGGAATTAAATGAAGTATCTATTTCTTGTTACGCTATGCCTTGCTGCTCTCACCGCATGCCAGACGACGAATAAATCATCAAAAGAAACACATGGTGCATTTTATGTCGATGGCGACCAAGTTGTCGGCGGAACACTGAACGATTTCGAACTTGATACAACTAAGGTTTTCAAAAATAGAGATCTCAGCAAAACGACCCTCTTAATTTACAACCATGGCACAATAAGTTCAGGTATCCACCAAAGGTGCCACACAGACTGGCTACCTGCTTATGTCAGACTATTAACCAAACAAGATTCAGATATCATTGCATATTATCTATGCTCACAAGAATCTGGAGGAAACTCCAGAAACAGTATTGTAAATCAAGTACATTACAAACGAGGCATCGAAATCGCTGAAGTATCAGATAAATTTCAAAAACTCGGAATCCTAAAGAATAATATATTTCTGATGGGTCACTCAGGTGGCGCCTCATCAAGCTTAATGGCTGCTTCAAGAACACCTGAAAAATTCAATAGTTATATTATAACAGCACCTGGTTACGGCTACGCCTATCTGGGAGGATCAAATCAAGCTTCAAACTACGGAAACTTGTATAATAATTGGAAAACCATCATTCAAAGAGGCACTAAATCCCGGGGAGTTGTCTATGCCTTCCCTGGTGATAAATATTCCCCTCCTGAAGATATTGCGTTCATGCAAAACATGCGTAACATTGACTACAAAATCTTATTAAATAAAGATGATACAACCTGCGAATTAGACGAAATTCATGCTTATCCATGGACTAAATGTTTCGCTCTAAGTGAAACCAAATTCATCTTGAATTATATTAAAAAAAGCAGTGAATAAAAGCTCATCCTTTCATTGATTCTGTCATATAGATGAAGAAGAGTATAATGAAATTAGGACTATACGTTTTCTGTACTACGCTATCACTTATGCTCATAACGGCATGCCAAACGACCAAAATAAACAAAATAAACGATCCCTATGGTGCTTTTGCGGTTGGCGACAGTTTTACTGCCATAAGGGATGCAGATTTCTTAAAAGAAATGAAACGGAACATCCCCAATCCGGAAAACACAGTTCTTTTTATCTACAACCATGGAACAAGTAATGGTGGACACGGCCAAAAGTGCTATCCAGAATTCATTCCATCCTACGCACGTGCAATTGTTCGCCAGCATGAAGAAACCGTAATTTTTTATCTCTGTTCCCAACAAGTAAGCGGTAAAACACCCAGTGAAGCCCGTTACTTTAAAAGAAGTGTTGAAATAGAACTCCTTTTAGAGAGATTTAAACGCCACGGCATTACACCAGATAGAACATTTTTATTAGGTCATTCAGGTGGTGCATCGACCACTTTGGTCGCAGCGGCAGATATACCGAATTCATTTAACGGCTTCATCGTTTCTGCCCCCGGATATGGCTTTGCTTATACAGGTAAGAGTAAAGAATCAGATGACGTAGCACCCTATTACAAGATCTGGAAATCTACTATCCAGCAAGCAACAGAAAAGCCGGGTCTCGTTTATACGTTTGAAGGTGATACAATTGCCCCGCCTGAAGATCTCGACTTCATGAAGAAAATGAACAACATCACATTGTTTGTCCAAACCCCGGAAGATTGTGGTGTTTCAGACTTTCACGGTTACCCCTGGAGCCGATGCTTCAGAGAAAAAGAAACCCCAAAAATCTGGCAATATATTCAACAACGCATATCCGCTGCCCAAAACCAGAGTTTCAATAACACAAACTAACCTTTGTCGGGCATAGCTGACTTGCAAAGCCGTTGCTGGACAAGGCTTAAATGATCGTTCATAAAGCGGCATGACAAAGAATCTGACAGATCCAAAGATTGTTACTTTTGGTTGCCGGCTTAATACCTATGAGTCCGAGGTAATGCGCCAGCATGCCCGTGAAGCTGGATTGTCAGATACGATTATCTTCAACACTTGCGCCGTGACCACAGAAGCAGAACGTCAGGCCCGTCAAAGTATTCGCAAAGCACGTCGCACGAACCCAGATGCCAAAATCATTGTGACCGGATGCGCCGCTCAAATTAACCCCGACCTCTACGCCGATATGGCAGAGGTTGATCATGTCATGGGCAATGAGGAGAAGTTAAAGCGTGAGAGTTTCGATCTGGATCCAAGCGCCAAGGTATCCGTAAATGATATTATGGAAGCCACAGAAACGGCTGCTCATCTCGTGCACGGGTTTGAAGAACACACACGGGCGTTTGTTCAGATCCAACAAGGCTGTAATCACCGCTGTACTTTCTGCATTATCCCCTTTGGGCGCGGTAATAATCGCTCTGTACCTATTGGTGCGATTACCGAACAAGTAAAAATACTTGTTAACAATGGCGTACAAGAAGTCGTCTTAACCGGGGTTGATATCACTGACTATGGCCTAGATCTGCCGGGAAAACCTACTCTCGGCCAGATGACACGTAGATTGCTTGCACAAGTACCTGAACTCAAACGCCTAAGGCTTTCTTCCCTTGATCCTGTAGAGATTGACGAAGATACCTATAGACTATTCAGCGAAGAATCGCGAATTATGCCTCATCTGCATATTTCACTTCAAGCCGGTGATGATATGGTTCTCAAACGGATGAAGCGACGACATTTACGACAAGACGTTGTCGACATGGTGGTCAAAGCTCAGGAACTCCGGCCTGATGTTGTCTTTGGCGCTGACATTATTGCGGGCTTTCCGACTGAAACCGATGAAATGTTCGAAAACACCTATCGTCTGGTCGAAGAGCTTGGCTTGACCTATCTTCATGTTTTCCCTTATTCGGAACGTCCCGGGACTCCAGCTGCAAAGATGCCTCAAGTACCAGGAAATATTCGTAAAGAGCGTGCTGCACGCTTACGTGATGCCGGACAAAAAGCCGAGAATCTTTTCATGCATGACAGAGTAGGTACCACAGCACAGGTTCTTATCGAGAAGAATGGGTTTGGACGGACAGAGCACTATGCGCCTGTTCAGGTTGACGCCCTTGAAGGAGATCTTTCCGGACAGGTCGTTCCTGTGTACATTGCCAGTGTCCGCGATGGGAAACTACTCGCTTACCCATTGGGAACAGACGCAGCAAATATTGCCCGAGAGCAACTTTCTACCCAATAACCCAACATAAAACCCACAACATGAGTGATACCCCAAATGAGTGAAGATAAGAAAAAAGGTGGCTGGTTTTCCCGTCTGAAAGCTGGGCTTAGCCGCTCGTCCTCTAAACTCGGTGATGGTATTGGTGGGATATTTACTAAGAAGAAACTCGACGAAGAAAGTATCGAAGAGCTGGAAGAACTTCTTATCACCTCTGATCTTGGGGTTGCAACAGCGACAAAGCTCACAGGTAATTTGGCAAAAACCCGATTTAATAAAGATGTTGAGCCACAAGAAGTTTCGGAAGCGCTGGCTGCAGATATCGCAACAATACTGGAACCTGTCGCGACATCTCTTGATGTTGATAGATCCAAATCCCCCCATATTATCTTGATGGTTGGCGTCAATGGCAGTGGAAAAACGACAACGATTGGCAAGCTGGCCACACAATACAAGTCTCAAGGTTTGAAAGTAATGCTCGCCGCTGGTGATACTTTCAGGGCGGCAGCAATTGAACAACTCCAGATCTGGGGCGAACGAACAGGATGCCCTGTTGTCGCCAAAGAAACGGGTGCAGATGCAGCAGGACTTGCTTACGAAGCCATCGAGCAAGCAAGATCAGAAAATGCGGATGTTGTTCTCATAGATACTGCCGGGCGCTTACACAACAAATCCGATCTGATGTCAGAACTCCAAAAAATTATCCGTGTCATCAAAAAATTAGATGAAAATGCACCCCATGACGTGGTCTTGGTGCTCGATGCAACAACAGGGCAAAATGCGGTTTCTCAAGTAGGTACCTTTAAAGAATTAGTTGATGTAACTGGTCTGGTTGTCACCAAATTGGACGGATCTGCACGCGGGGGAATTCTGGTCGCTTTAGCGGAAAAATTTGGGTTACCTGTTCATGCAATCGGGGTAGGTGAAACAGCCGATGATTTACGCCCCTTTACAGCCAAAGATTTTTCACGTTCTCTTATGGGATTAGACAATATCTAAACCACCATTGATCCTTATAGGAAGATAATGAAAAGCACTGTTTCTCTGCTCATAAAAGCCCTCATCCCAGTTTGCACTGTCTTTTGTGTTGCAATTACACAGACATCAGCAAGCTATGCTGAACTGGAAAAACAGCTTGATTCAAATGAAGTAATCACTGAATACGGCAAAATTGCTACCGGCCTTGCGCTGGAAGAAAGATGCCTACTTCTCTCCCCAGAAGAAACCAGAGAATATTACTGGCAACAGTATCTGCTGGATTATTCACTCAACAAGATCTTCACCAACGCGCCAGTCCTTAATATGATCCGAGGCACAGCCTACCAGACATCCAGAGACGAACGATTCAAATGCGATCAGGAATCACAAGGTTTCATTCAGCGCTCCCTGCAAAAAGCACGCGATCTGACACAGCAACTAACAGGACAGACCTTTGAGTTAAATGTCAGCGATAAAAAATTCGACGAAGAAAGAATTGATATTATCGCCGCAGCGGCTGGGACCAATGCTGTTTGCAACCATCTTTTACCTGAGTATGAAGAACAATTGCGTGTTGGCTACAAAGCGCTAAGTGATGCACTACAAACAAGATACTCGGATACTTCTGACACGTCTGTTATTGATGCTTCATACAAAGCTGCCGCATCTCAAGATAAAGCTTCTTGCGGAGAAGCAACCAATCAGCAAACGCTCCAGGGCTGGCAACTGACAAGAATGCTGATGCAACAGTTCCGCTTGGCATTTGCCCCAAAGGATCCTTAAGTTACAACTTAAGGATCCTCTGAAATCAAATACACCGCCTAGCGTAAAATCATGTCTTTTGTCGGCATCGCGCCTGCGAAAGTACGCAGATCAGCTCAAACATTAGATTGACACCAACGATTGCCGTGCCACCTGATTGATCAAATGGCGGAGATACCTCAACCAAATCTGCACCAATCAGATTTAAATCGCCAAGCGATCTTATCATCACCTGCGCATCAAATGGTGTATACCCACCTATTTCAGGTGTGCCGGTCCCGGGCGCATAACAAGGGTCCAACGCATCGATATCAAAGGTCACATAGGTTCCTTGACCTCCAACCACACGGTGAATTTCCTTAATAACCTCTTGAATTCCAAGATCAAAATACTCTTCAATCGTGATAACTCTTATGCCAACCTCTTGTGCATATTCTTCATCAGAGCGGTCATATCGCGACCCCCGTATTCCGACCTGCACAACCCGCTTTGGATCAAGTAAACCCTCTTCTATTGCGCGTCGAAAAGGCGTGCCATGGGTCAATTTACTCCCACCGAAATAGCTGTCGTTTACATCCATATGGGCATCAAAATGCACCATACCTACAGGTCCGGTATCAGCAACAAGTCCACGTAGTATCGGAAGCGAGATCATGTGATCTCCACCTGCCACCATTGGCATGACACCAGCTTCACGAACACTCGCCATATAGTCCGTGACGCGCTGCATTGTCATATCGAGATCAACAGGGTTGACTTTCACATCCCCAAAGTCGGCGATCCGGCAATCATCAAAGGGAGCAACCCAGGTTGCCCCGTTATATCTGCGGATAAGACTCGACATATCCCTGAGTTGACGCGGACCATGACGCGTCCCTGGTCGATTGGTAACACCAGCATCCCAAGGAACACCGATAATGCCAATATCATACCCCGTGAAGTCAGTGACATGTGGCAATCTCATAAAAGTTGCAATACCACTAAATCTAGGTAAATCCATTCCGTCTGGTGGTAGTTCCGTAACGTTGCTCATTCTTGCCTCCCAAAATAAAACTCGCCAATAGTGTGACTTTGGAAGTAACTTAAAGAAATTATAAAATAATAAAATTTACTTTGAGAAAAATCAAAGCATGAAATTAGATAGTCTGGACCTCCGCCAGCTCCGCGTTTTCCTAACTGTGGCTGACTGCGGCGGTTTTTCACAAGCACAGGCCGAGTTGAATATCAGCATCTCGACAATCAGTATTCAAATGTCGGACCTCGAAACCCGACTTGGTATGCGCCTATGTCAGCGCGGACGAACAGGCTTTTCTTTGACCAAAGAAGGAGAGCGTGTTTATAGCGCCGCTAAAACACTTTTTAATCAGATTGATGGCTTCACCAATGAGGTTCATGATCTCCGCCAAGAACTAAGCGGCAAACTCTCATTGGGCATTACAGACAACCTAATTACCCACCCCAACTCTTCAATCTCACAAAGTTTGCATGAGCTATTCAATTTGGAAGGAAAAATAGAGGCAACAATCAATATTCTTCCTCCCAACCTGTTAGAGAGAGAAGTGCTTGACCAGCGTTTGGATATTGCAATAGGTGCTTTTCCCAAACACCTACCCGGTCTTCATTACCAACCACTTTTTACGGAAAATCAAATCCTGTACTGCGGCTCAAAGCACCCTCTTTTTCACAAGAATACCGATAAGCTAAAACCTCAAGGCTTAGCAGATTACAAGATTGCTCAACGCGGCTACACAGCAGGTCGCCCTCACCCTTCAAACATTAAAACAATAGGATCAGGTGCCTTATCATACCAAATGGAAGGGCTTGTTTACCTGATACTTTCCGGGCATTTCCTTGCCCATCTCCCCGATCATCTCGCCCAGAAATGGGTTGAGGATGGAGAAATGAAAGCACTGAACCCTCAGAAATTAGGTTATAAATCAACTTTTGACTTAATTGTCAGGGCAGGTACACACCCTTCTCCTGTTCTTGATGCCTTTAGAAAGTGTTTTATAGCAAGTCTCAGAACAGAAAATAAAAAGGGCTCATCAGTAGCCATCACCGCTTCTTAAACATTACGTGAGATCTCAACTGCACCTGCCCTTTTTCTTCAACAGTCTCAGTCACGGAAACAGTAACCTTTTTACTTGGTGTAATGGTAATCAATGTTAAGGAAAATTCTTCAACCCAGAATTCAGGTGCCAAAATCAACGGCTTTTCAGTCCGGCTATAATCCAACTTAATTTGCGCACGCCCCAATAACGCCACCAATCATTTTAACAGGCATTACAACTTGATAAATCACCAAAAACAAACCTTAAAGGATTTCAGAACCAATGGGATTAGCAAAGGGAGGAAACGCATTTCTATTGCGGACAGAATGATATTGGTTAAGCGCCCACTCAACCGTCGGAAAAGCCAAGTCAGACCACGGAATATCTTCCCAGCCAAATAACTCGACTTCTTGACTTTCTGGCCCAGCAGATACTTTCGGATTGGACAACTTGGCACGATAAATTATCTGAATTTGGCTAATACGAGGAATAGAATAAACGGCAAGAATTTGATCAATGATCAACTTTGCTCTCGCCTCTTCCCAAGCTTCCCTGACTGCGCCTTCTTCCGCTGTTTCATTAAGCTCCAAATAACCAGCAGGAAGTGACCAATATCCACGCCTTGGCTCTATCTCTCTTTTAACCAACAGGATTTTTTCGTGCCACGCGGCAACAACCCCAACAACAATTTTGGGGTTTTCATAGATAACATAATCACAGGTATCGCAAACTATTCGTTCCCTGTCATCCTGATCAGGAATTCGACGGGAAAAAGACGCATCCGATGGAATGTGTAAATGATCATCATTGTTCATACGATCAGCATGTCCGCGCTACGACCTGAGAGCAAGAAAATTGTATTTCCCAGACACGATAAGTGCTTTCATAAATATATACGTATGAATGAATAGCGAATGGAAATACTAAAAGAACACGAATACCGCTGGAAACAATACTATTGTTGCTGTCACACCGTAATATTCAAGAATGATCCTCGTGGCATTATTTTACCGGATTCAGCTGCGATTTTCGCTGCTTCAAAAAGCTCTTTAAGACGCTCGGTAATACCGAAACTCCTGAGATCACCGGTAAAGGGCTTAAGTGCCTTTTCAACCGTCAACCGTGCTGGAGCCGTTTCTTTCTTAATTTTAGATGGCTGACGCTTTGTTATTCCGTCAGATAGTACATCCGAAAAGAAGCCAGCACTCGTTTTATTGGAAACTTTCATCAGAGCAGAATGACCAAATCTTGTAAACAATACGTTAATCGCAACTGAAAAAGTCGCATCAGATAATATTTCAAATCAACAACTCTTTTTAAGAGAATAAATATTCGGCATCATAACGCATAAGTTATCACCAACTAATCATCCAGGATTTTCTCGTTGTATATTTAGGTCGATTCTTTTGATGAAACTTTTATTAACCATACAGAACTTGCCATCAACTACACAACCAAACTACTATATTTAGTATCTATTAAACCTGCATCTAAAAATCACCTAATAGATTAACGAAAAAGTTAAGACTATTTTCATAAATTTTGTCGTAATTGTTTGTTAACAAGTGAGTCTGCCTGGTAGCCGATTCACTTGTATAATAAGGACCAATACAGCCAATAATGGCTGTGAACGCGCATGTAGCGCACCGGGGTATAAGGAAGCGGGGATTCCCTTGCCGGAAGACCAGGATAATAACTTGCAAAAGTTGCTGGCTATGGCACTTGACCGTTCGGTCAAGGGTCGGAAGACGCTTGCGCGTACGATAGGGCAACTTTTCTCAGAAGAAGAACGTGTTCTTTCCGAACTGGAAAGAGCTTTGATGACTGACATCCTGAGTAAATTGATAAGTGATGTTGAGCAACTTGTACGACAGGCATTAAGTGAAGAACTTGCCTCAACAAAAACCGTTCCCCATGAATTGATTTTAATGCTCGCAAATGACGACATTGAAGTTGCTCGCCCCATTTTAATGAACAGTAATATCCTTCAGGATCAAGATCTGGTCGATATTATTAAATCACGCACGCATCAACATCAGCTTTCAATAGCACTTCGAAATGAACTCAGCAGTGAAGTTTCTGATGCCCTTGTTAATACAGGAAAAAAAGACGTCATCAAAACCCTGCTAGAAAACAAAAATGCGACTATTTCAGAACTTACACTTGAATACCTCGCAGACCAATCCCGGCGTATTGACGATTTTCAAGAACCTCTGGTTAACCGGGAGGACCTGCCCGCTCACCTGGCAGAACGCATGTACTGGTGGGTATCCGCAGCCCTGAGATCACACATCATCAAGAATTTCCCGGTGGACATTCAGGAAGTTGATAACAAAATCCAGTCTGGCATTCACAAACTTGTCGATCAGGACAGGGTTTCTCCGAAACTCCATGCCCCGTCGACAAAACTCGCCCAGAAATTAAAACAAAACAACTTGTTAACCATTGACAGTCTGGTTCAGGCTCTTCGACAAGGCGAAGTTGAATTATTTGAAAGTATGTTCTGTGAAATGAGTGGCTTTAGGCCAGGCGGCTTGCGAAAAGCCCTCTATGAAACCAAAGGCGAAGGTATTGCAATTCTATGTCTTGCCATGGAGATACCTAAACAAACATTTGCCACCATCTTTTTACTAAGTCGGAAAGGGAATCCCCGTGGTCACAAAACAGATCCGCGAGACCTTTCCCGGGCAATGCTTATCTACGACAAAGTCAGTAAAGATGATGCTCAGTTAATTACTGATTCCTGGCGAATGGATCCCAAGTATCAAAACGCAATAAGTGAAATCGATACAGCCTCCACAGGTAAAAAATCGGCAAGTGGGGCAAAGGCATCGTGATGGTAAAGGAAACGAAGGGTCGTATCGTCAAGCTTCCCAAGGATCGCGATACGAAAGGTAAAAATACTGGCCTTCCCTATAACTTAAGCAGTTCATTCGAAATTATTTCGGCACTAAAAAATGATATCGTTCACAACGGCCCCCCGACCTGTGTCATCAGTAATGAAGGTCAGGTAATCTTCGCGAACGAAGCCTATGAAATGATCGCCACGGAAATGGAAGAGGCAGGCTTGATCGAAAATGCAATTGCCCCTCCATACAGTCCCGCAGAAATAAAAGCCATAAAATCGGCTGGTGGTAGTAACCCTGATGAATATACGATTATTGTTAATAAAAAAGCTCGACACTATCTAGCTTCTTACCATTTTATAAGTGCAACAAACGTACACCCCGGTGCAACTGCCGTCGTTTTACGCCCTCATGACGAAAATGCTCAACTCAAGAAAATTCTGGACTCTGTGCAAAATCGCCTGAATGACATGAGTCGACTGGTTTCTGACTGGACATGGGAAACAGACAAAGATCTAAACTTTACCTATGTTTCACCACAGGTCCAAAAGGCCCTGGGGTATCACCCAAGTGAGCTTTTGGGTCGCAGTATCAAAGATCTCATTGTAGAAGAACCGAATCATATATTTGCAAACACCAAAGCAACAGGGCCCCATAAACCTTTTAGAGATGAACAACTGACAGTTCTGAGCAGATCAGGTGAAGAGCGTGTTTTTCTAGTAAGTGGCCTTGCTTTTTATACCAACGAAACCAAGGCTTATGCAGGTTACCGGGGTAGCGCCAGAGATGTAACCGAGCAACAGTATCAACAAGGTGCCCTTAGAACAGCCAAAGAAACAGCAGAAGTAGCCAACAGGGCAAAATCAGAGTTTTTGGCGAATATGAGCCACGAACTTCGTACGCCTCTTAACGCCATTATCGGCTTTTCCGAGATGATGTCATCACAGCTTTTGGGACCTCTTGGGAACAAGCAATATCACGAATATTCTCACGACATTCATACTTCTGCCCGCCACCTTCTAAGCGTGATCAATGATATCCTTGACGTGGCAAAAATTGAAGCTGGCAAGCTAGAGTTACTGGAGGATGCAACGGACCCGCTGAAGCTGGCCGTATCCGTTCAACGCCTGATGATTGAGCGCGCTGAAAATGCAGGATTGAAACTTAAACTTTCCCTGCCCTCGAAACTGCCAATGCTTCATGCAGACCAGCGCAAACTCAAGCAAGTTCTTATCAATTTGCTCGCCAATTCAGTCAAGTTCACACCATCTGGCGGCATCGTAGAACTTGCTGGTGGGGTTAATGATGATGGCGATTTCGAATTTATCGTCATGGATACCGGCATTGGGATGTCTGAAGAAGACATACCAAAAGCCTTTGAACCCTTTGCACAGATTGATAGCACCCTAAGTCGACAGTTCGATGGCACAGGTCTTGGCCTCCCCTTGGCACAAGGATTAGTCAGACTACACGGCGGTGAGCTGGAAATGACGAGCGATCCAGGCAAAGGAACCTCGGTTAAATGTGTTCTACCAGGCTCCAGAATATTACCCTCTTGATCCCCTCGACGACGTACTATTTTACCTGAAATATTTTGCACCGCACAAAACAGATGCTTTCATTCCATCCTCTGTGCTAGGCTTTTGGTCTCTTCTTTTTAATCCGGAGTCTAAAGCCGGGTATGCACGACACACCTGATGATTTTGGCTCTAGACAAGCCGCTTATATCAAGGGAGCAAAAGATGCTCTCACAATACCAGCACTCATATTGGGCAGCACCTATATGGGGTTTGGTGCTCTGGTCAGTGAAACCGGGTTGCAAGTCTGGCACGCCCTTATTTCAACGGCCGTTAACTGGGCCGTGCCCGGGCAAATCGCCACGATGGAACTCTACGCAATCAACGCATCCCTGTTCGTAATTGCCGCGGCAGTTGCTTTGATTAATTGCCGTCTGATGCCCATGACTATTGTTTTAATGCCCTTTATCCGAAATAAAACAACGCCCAAAATTGTTTATTACTTCATGAGCAACTTCATCGCCGTTACGGGATGGGCAGCGGCAATGAAACAGTGCCCAAAATTACCAGAAGAACAACGCCTGCCATACTTTACCGGCTTTGTTGTTCCTCTATGGTCGGTTTGTATGTTCGCCACATATATTGGATATCACCTTCCCGGCCTGTTACCAGTAGAGGTAACAATGGGGTTGGTCTTCCTGAACCCGGTTTACTTTATGCTGGTTTTTCTTGCTGACTTTACCCAACCGGGACGTCCGACAGCTCTAATTCTCGGGGCCATTCTTGGGCCATTAACCTTTTTGTTCACCCCCAACTGGAGCTTACTTATCACGGGGCTTATTGCCGGAACAATCGCCTTCCTGATCAGCGAGTGCAAGCTCAGGAAAGCGCAATCGTAATGAGCGAATTGGACAGCTTTCTAAATTCAGATTTCATGGCACCAATGGCTGCCTTGGGGGTTGCAGCTGCTGTTACCTACTTTTGGCGAGGACTAGGCGTTGCTGTATCAGGGAAAATGGATAAAGACAGTGCTGTTTTCCGCTGGGTTACCTGTGTTGCTTACGCCTTACTCGCCGGATTAATCGCCCGCATGATCCTCCTTCCCATCGGACCACTGGCAGAACTCGGCCTGGGACAACGCGCGGGAGCAACAATCATCTCTCTCGCCGTCTTCTTTCTCACAAGAAAAAATTTACTCGCAGGCGTCACAGCAGGTGCAACTGCACTGGTTTTAATGGCAAAACTGGGGCCTCTCTAAAGACCCCAGTTCGCTTTTTTAAACTAGATTGATTGAGCTGTATTAAGCCGCATCTTCCAAGGCTTTAACCCCGGGAAGAGTCTTTCCTTCCAACCACTCCAGAAAGGCACCACCCGCAGTTGAAATATAGGAAAAATCACTCTCAGCTCCGGCGTGAGCCAAGGCAGAAACAGTATCACCGCCACCAGCAACAGTAAGCAATTCTCCAGATGTGGTCAGACGAGCCGCAGCCTGAGCAACAGAATTTGTCGCCGCATCAAACGGCTCTGTTTCAAAACATCCAAGCGGGCCATTCCAAACGAGTGTCCTACAATCTTTCAACTCGGAAATTATCTCCTGTGCCGTTTGATTACCTGCATCCAAAATCATTTGGTTATCAGGAACCGATGATGTCTCGACAGTTGAAGTCGGAACGTTTTCAGCCAGTGTTTCCGCGACAACTACATCACAAGGCAACATCACTTTACAATTTTGTGCTTCAGCTTCTTTCAGGATAGAACGCGCAGTATCCGCCATTTCGTGTTCACAAAGTGAACGTCCGACTTCGATCCCCTGTGCATTCAAAAAAGTGTTGGCCATACCACCGCCAATAACCAGTACATCTACCTTGCTCACGAGATTACCAAGCAAATCCAGCTTCGTTGATACCTTTGCTCCGCCAACCAAGGCAGCAACAGGGCGTTTGGGGTGCGCCAATGCCTGCGTTAAATGCTCAAGTTCCGTCTGCATCAATCGGCCAGCCGCCGCAGGAAGTAAGCGGGCCAATCCATCGGTTGAGGCATGTGCGCGGTGAGCAGCAGAAAAAGCATCATTAATATAAACATCGCCAAGCTTCGCGAGTTCCTGTGCAAAGAAAGCATCATTCCCTTCTTCTCCGGCATGAAACCTGAGATTTTCAAGCAGCAATATTTCACCATTTGAAAGGGTATCAATCTGAGCAACAACTTCAGCACCAATACAATCCTTTGCAAAAGCGATTTCTTCACCGTCCAAAGCATCTGAAAGCCCTTTAACGACCGGGGCCAAGCTCATTTCAGGAACGACCTTTCCTTTTGGGCGGCCAAAATGGGCCATCAGAATTATTTTGGCGCCTTGCGCTTTTAGATCACGTATTGTTGGTAACACCCGAATAATACGACTGTTATCAGTGATTTTCCCATCTCTGATAGGCACATTAAAATCTACTCTGACAAGCGCACGCCTTCCGCTCAATTGAAGATCGTCGATCGTTTGAAACTGGGTCATAATTACTTCCTGTGGTTCTTATGAAATTTCTAATGAGACTTCTGGCGCCCAAATGGTTTCTTATTTACAACTAGCTTGTTACTTAAAGGAAGTGGTACAGAGTCGCTCGCTCAAATTCAAGTCCGAAGTGGGCTTTACATTAAGTCTGAAATCAAAAGCGGATCACAACAGAGGAAATGCGTTTCGTGAATGCCGACACAGAACAAAAAATCAGAACGATACTCAGAAACACAGCTAAGAAACACCAAACGATCACTTATCGCATGCTGGCTATAGAAGCCGAAATTCCTGGGCCTCAAATCATTCACAAACTGACACATAAACTCGAAGACATCATGCGAACAGATCATAATGCCGGAGATCTCTCGCTGGTACCTCTTGCTGTCAGTCGCGGTGAACCAGCAATTCCGCGTAGTGGCTTTTTCATTCTGTTAAGAGAACTCGGCCTTTATGACGGCCCTGACCAAGGTCCTGAAGCAATAAAAAAGCACAATATCTTGCTAGAAGAAATTTACAGCTCTTTCCCTGCGCCATAAATATACAAAAACAGGGTTGGCATAGCCAACCCTGTTTGATTAATCCAAGGTTTCTATTCGGAATCCAACCAAACGACGTCTTAGTTCGAGCACGTCAGTTCTTTAAAACCATCACAGCGATAATTTGAACAAATCTCTTTTGATCCCATGTTAATCGTCGGGAAGAGCGAACCAATGTTATCATCTCTGACCCACGCAACGGCCGTTTCATGTCCTTTTTTCTTGCACCACTCACGTGCGGCTGGTTCTCCGCAGTTTGTTCCCGGTGTTAAGCAATAATTCAAGCGATAGGCATCAAAAACAGGAAACTCATAAGTTATTCCCCCTGTTGAAGGACTCACAAAACGTTCTGCCGTTTCCGTCGGTAAGCTTCCTTGATTTGCAGAATCCGCCGAGCCATCAGAATTCAGGGGTTGGCTATCAACATTTTCAGCAGGTTGTGCTTCGAACAGTTGGTATGATGGCGTAAAAAGTGGATTTTCCGATTGCGAGGTGATCGCTTGGCGTTCCAATTCTCCCTCAGTGGCCTGTGTAGGCTGAGGGATTAACGCATCATCACCAGCAGGTGTTATACCCGCCGCAAGCAAATCTGAATCTGCCGGACTGTAAGCAGGTGCCTGAAACGTCTCAGCAGGTGCCGGAGCTGTAAACACTTGAGGTTCAGGAGCAACAAACACTTGTGTTTCAGTCGATGCCTGTGGTGCAGGCTTCTGTACTACAGCAGATTGCGGGGCCTCTACACTCTTTTTAATTACAGGAGCTTCTTGCGTGGTGGCTGGCTCTGGCGCAACAAAAGTCTGAGGAGCTTGTGGCACTGTCTTTGGCTCTACAGCAGCAGTTTGAGATGCGACAGCTTTAGCAGGGGCTGGGGCTTCAGATGCTTTTGCAACAACAGCTTTAGGTGATGCGCTTGCTACTGCCAATGCAGATAAAGCAGATGCAGGGCCAGATACATACTCAACCTTTACAGAACGTGCGCGCCCCTTGTATCCATAATCCGCAAGATTAAACTTGCGAATACTTTCCGCTTTAAAAGGAAAAGTAACATGATTCCCCTGACAATCAGGGAAGTCATATAGCGTTGCCCGTACACGATGATGAACAGATTGATAGGTACGATCCATTCCATCCGGATGCATGAAGACCAACTGATCGCTATCATTAAACCGGAAGGTACCGCGTTCACCAGCGTAGGTCGTCGGACCAACTAAATTCTGACAATAGCCTGTCCGCCCTTTGTCCCATGCCGGGATAAAGGCGCGTCGGTAATTCAACTGCTCAAGAACATTTGCGCAACCACGGCTGTAGGTGTTCAAACGTTGCAACATAAGAACCCCGGGCGGAGGCCCCATGTCACGACGATAGATAATCATTGATGAATAGGTATCATCTTGCGGAGCAGCCATTGATATCGGCGCATCATTTACCCGTTTCAACGGAACAAGATCAGCTGAAGGCCCCTGCCACAACAAATGTGGCTCTTCTTTACTTCCTAAAAGAGGTGCACAAGATTTGTCAGTTGTTTGAAACAGTGGCCCCTCAAAAAATATCGCCCCAACTTGTGAGCCAAGCTTCAGCGATGAAATGCGTCCAGAAAAATCACCAAGAGAAGGAACAAAAGAATAGAGTTGGTCAGCAGAAAGCTCAAAAATCTTTGCAGCACCAGAATATTCAGAATTATCAAAAGCAATGAGTTGATTTGGTGCCGGTTCACCAACCAAATCCTGGGCATAAACTTTTTCTGCCAAAGAGCTGAAACCAGCGACAATAGCCACCATCGTTCCGGCAATACGCCCTAATGCTCTCATACGACTTCTTTCCCCATTTCAAATAGGTCGTTGCCTATTTGGTCACCAAATTGATCAAACATACTTTATAAAAGCATTGGCAAAATAACAGGAAGATCAGATAAAGAAAACCGCCTTGATCGTCTCACTGAAATTCAGATCAAGATTCCCATGAAATTGTGCCAAAAATCACGTCAGAATCTCGATGCAATCAACAAGAAAACACACAAGTGCTACATCATATTGCATACAAAAACGGCCCGACAATCGGACCGTTTTGCATTAATTCCTGCCAAAAATTCTGATATAGAATTCTAACCGGGAATTTTCGTAATATTACCCGGCTTTTGAAAAGCGCTCTGCAACGTATTCCCAGTTAACCAGGCTATCAACAAAAGCTTTTACATAGTCTGGGCGCGCATTGCGGTAATCGATGTAGTAAGAATGTTCCCAAACATCACAGCCAAGAAGCGCGTGACCACCAGCTACCAGTGGGTTTTCGCCATTTGCAGTTTTAGTCACAGCAAGCTTGCCACTGTCGTCAAGTACCAGCCAGCACCAACCGGAACCAAACTGTGTAACACCAGCATTTACGAAATCGGCTTTAAATTGATCAACACTACCGAAATCTTCGATGATTTTCTTTTCAAGTTCACCAGGTATAGCGCCGCCACCGTTCGGCTTCATCATGTTCCAGAACTCGATGTGGTTCCAATGCTGTGCAGCATTGTTGAAAATACCCGCTTTAGACGCATCACCAAAAGAACCCTTCACGATCTCTTCCAGAGATTTACCTTCCAGGTCAGAACCTTCGAGAAGTTTGTTGCCGTTCACAACATAAGCGTTGTGGTGTTTGTCGTGGTGAAACTCAAGAGTTTCTGCAGACATGTATGGTCCCAGAGCGTCATAAGCATATGGAAGGGCTGGTAATTCAAGAGCCATGAGATTTCCCCAATTCTTTAGTTTCGTTTCAGTGTTAGAATTTCTGCCGCACTTTAGCCCGTTTCCCCCCTGTATCAAAAGCGAAAATCGCATCTAAATGATTTTCAGTTCCGAATAGATAAAAAGAAAAGAAAATTTGCTCGCGATAAGTCAGGAAACAAACAGGAAATTTAAAAGAACTAGCGGCTTATTTCTCGATCTTAAGTGTTAAAGCGGAAAGACATTCCAGTGTCTCTTCACTCACATGGTGTTCAACACCCTCGGCGTCAATCTCTGCCGTTGCATCACTCACACCAGCCGCCTTTAAAAAGCGAACCACAATTTCATGCCGACGTCGCGCAGCCTGTGCCAAAGCTCGCCCATTATCGGTCAGAAATATTGATCGATAAGGTTTTGAAATAACCAAACCTTCGCGTTGAAGACGCTGGATAATTTTATTAACAGTTGCGTGACTAACCCCCATACGTTCTGCCAACTCAACAACACGTGCTTCCCCGTTCGCATTGATTAAATCATCGATCAACTCGACATAATCTTCTGCAACCTCTGTTTTATGGGCTTCACGCACACGCTCAAACTTTGCAGCCTGCTGCTCAGCATCTTCCAACTCTATATTCTGTCCAGAATTTTCCGAGCCAATTTCCGGGGCAACTTCTGGGCCAGTTTCTAGATCGCTCTCTGGCTCAATCTTTGGGTCAGTCACTGATGTCATGGGCTTAAATATAACCTTCCGCCACTCATCTAATATTAACTCTGCTTCGCCTTACTTACCTGAAAGAATCCCGAATGTAAAAGAGCAAGCACACTTATGTATCTCCAAAAATCAACATCAAATTATTACCCGCGAAACAAATAAGATACGCTTGAAACATTATGCCATTGACACCAAATGTAGCCTAGGCTACAAATTTACCTGTCGACATCAATGTTGCCATACTTAACCACGACTCGATTCCACCAACCACCTAACGTTTCAGAAATAGAGCAGATAAAAAGAAACTGATGATGTTATTTAGATCCTTTACCTCCATAGTCAAAACTATTCTGGTTGCTGTTATTCTTATCGCTTCTAGCCAGTCAGCCAGAGCTGACAAACCTGTCGTGATGACAACAATCGCACAGATCGCAGATGTCGTTAGCCACATCGTCGGGGACAAGATGGAAGTAGATAGTCTTATGGGTGAAGGTGTTGACCCCCACACCTATCGGATGAACAGATATGATGTCGCCGCCCTGACAAAAGCAGATATAGTTCTCTACAACGGCCTCTATCTGGAAGCACAGATGGAAGATGCTCTTGAACGCATGGCAGCAAAAAAGCCCGTGGTTCCCTTGGCAGAAACAATCAACAAATCTCTGCTGTTAACCAGTCAGGATTACGAGGACAAGAATGATCCGCATGTCTGGATGGATGTTAGAAAGTGGATGGCCGTCACAAGTCAAGCGCTCAACGTCATCAAAGAATACGATCCTGCAAATGCGGATTTTTACGATAGAAATGCTGCAGAGTATCTGATCAAACTGGAACAGCTTAATGGGTATGTAGAAACCGTCCTTGCGAGTGTCCCTGAAAACGAACGTGTTGTTATCTCGGCCCACGATGCTTTCAACTATTTTGGTGAAGCATATGGTTTTGAAGTTGTCGGCATCCAGGGGCTAAGCACGGCGAGTGAAGCAGGTCTGAAAAAGATAGAAAATCTGGTTGATTTAATTGTCACCCGCAAGATCAGAGCCGTTTTTGTCGAAAGCTCGGTAGCGGATCGCAATGTGAAAGCTTTGATTGAAGGTGCTGAAGCACGCGGTCATAACATAACAATCGGTGGAACATTGTTTTCGGATGCTATGGGGCCTGAGGGAACCTACGAAGGTACTTACATTGGCATGCTCGATCATAATGCAACTGTAATTAGTCGCGCCCTTGGTGGTGAAGCACCACTGGCAGGCATGAGCAAACAATTGACCTTGACGCAACACACAGCTAACTAAGGCTGTATAGGAAATTTTCCGATGATCGCGAAGCTATTGAAACTGCAACCGAGTACTTCCCTCAGCACAGATACTGCCAAGAAAGCCCCTTTGGCAATCGAAGGCCTCTCAGTTTCTTACCACCACAAGCCAGTGGTATGGGATCTCTCGTTTGTTGCCCCTGAAAAGGGTTTGGTCGCGGTTGTCGGCCCCAATGGCGCAGGAAAATCAACTTTTATCAAGGCCGCCCTTGGCTTGATCCCTAAATTATCCGGAAAAATCACAGTTTACGGCAAGCCAGTAGATAAACAACGCAAGCTTATCGGATACGTTCCTCAACGAGGCAGTGTGGACTGGGATTTCCCAGCGTCTGC
Source organism: Kiloniella sp. EL199 (assembly GCF_900313065.1). Taxonomy (GTDB): domain Bacteria; phylum Pseudomonadota; class Alphaproteobacteria; order Kiloniellales; family Kiloniellaceae; genus Kiloniella. The sequence continues at coordinate 64,957 of NZ_OMPU01000005.1, read as the reverse complement.
ACTGGATGTTGTCACCATGGGTCTTTATGGCGAGATTGGCTGGCTCAAACCCGTTCGAAAAAATCACAAAGAACAGGCTCTGTCTTATCTGGACAAAGTCGGGATGGTCGATTTTGCAGATCGGCAAATCGGACAGCTATCAGGCGGTCAACAACAACGTGTTTTCCTTGCCCGCGCTCTGGCACAAGACGCATCACTTTATTTCATGGATGAACCTTTTGTCGGCGTCGATGCCGCAACTGAGCGTGCCATTATCAACGTTTTGAAAAAGCTAAAAGACCAAGGTAAAACTGTAATCTGCGTTCATCATGATCTGCAATCCGCACCAGATTATTTCGATCACGCGCTTATTCTCAACGTAAGATCAGTGGCCAGTGGCCCAATGCACGAGGCCTTTACCTCTGAAAACCTGCAACGTGCCTACGGTGGCCGCCTCGCACCTTCGGAGTTGTCAGGACTAATGTCACTCGCGGGCCAGTAACTTAACTTGCGCCTGCAGAGACAAATACTCAGAACACTTTGAAAACCAATAAACACCACCAGAAACACCAAAGGCAGAATCGTGCTTCAGGAACTTTTTGAAATCCTAACTTTCCAGAGCGGTTACAACACAAATGTTGTCCTTCTCGGTGCTGGCTTACTGGGCACCGCAGGGGGAGTTGTCGGTGTATTCTCTCTTTTGCGCAAACGTGCCTTAATCAGTGATGCGATCAGCCACGCAACCCTTCCCGGGATCACACTGGGTTTTCTCGTTGCCCTTGCCCTTACAGGAACAGGCAAGAGCCTTCCTTTCCTGATGGTCGGTTCAACTCTAAGCGGTATTCTTGGCGTCTTATTGGTTCAATGGATCAAGGACAATACACGCCTTCCGGAAGATTCAGCAATTGGTACTGTACTTAGCTCTTTCTTTGGCCTTGGGGTCGTTTTGATGAGCTACATCCAAACTTTAAAAAGCGGTAGCCAGGCCGGCCTGGAAAGCTATTTGCTAGGCTCAACAGCCAGCATGTTACAAAGCGAAGCCGAAATAATTGCCCTTTTTGCTCTTGTCATAACCGTGCTCGCTGTCTTGTTCATGAAAGAATTTGGCTTGGTATGCTTCGACCCTGACTATGCCGCATCACGTGGCTGGGCAGTAAGCAAAGTCGACCTTCTTATGATGGCACTATTGCTTGCCGTAGTTGTCATTGGCCTTAAAACAGTTGGTCTTATTCTGATTATTGCATTAGTCATCATTCCACCTGTTGCCGCCCGTTTTTGGACCGACCGCTTAGGTGTTATGGTCGCAATTTCTGCTTTTACGGGTGGAATGAGTTGTTATCTTGGTGCAGCATTATCCGCACTCACCCCTGACTTACCATCTGGGGCAACAATAGTATTGACAGCCACTGCCCTCTTTACACTATCTCTTCTCTTCGCTCCGAAAAGAGGCGTGATTGCCACTGCCTTACGACAGTTTTCCTTCAGGCTCAAAATCACACGACGCCGTGCCCTTTTATCCCTCGGCAAAAATAAACAGGATCTATCTCTTTTAGCTTCCTTCATGTTAAAGCGTGAAGGCGTTCTGAACAGCGATCTCACCCTGACAGAAAAAGGCAAAAGAACCGTTAGCTCTATGTCCAGAGATCAAGCACTTTGGAATCAATACCTCAGTGACTACCCGGAAGAAGCTTTCGCCCAAAACCGCTGGTCACTCGCCATGATTACCGACATTCTCCCCCGCGATTTGATAAAAGAGCTGGAAATGTCGATTGACCATCCAAAGAAGGAAATCGGCTAATGGAGTTACCTCTCGCAGATTTTCTACAAATCGACTTCCCGGCACTTCTTGTTGCGTCCCTTGCGGGACTTTGCTGTGCCCTACCCGGCAATTTCCTAGTTCTCAGGCGGCAAAGCCTGATCGGTGATGCGATGAGCCACGTGGTTCTACCCGGTATTGTTGTCGGGTATCTCCTGTCTGGAACTTTGGATACTTTACCGATGCTCCTCGGGGCTTTGGGTGCTGCCCTTATATCAGCACTATTGATCGAAATTATTCGCCGCTTGGGCAATGTAGAGCCCGGAGCAGCCATGGGCGTGGTTTTTACATCTATGTTTGCCCTTGGCGTGCTTATTTTGGAACAGACAGGCACATCAGGCGTACACCTTGATGTCGAACACGCTCTTTATGGAAACCTGGAATCTACCCTTTGGTTCGGTTTGAACGACTGGTCTGATATTCTCTCAGCAGACGGGTTGGCACAGATGCCGGGAAGCATCAGCCGACTTGGCGGCGTCACCCTTGTGGTCCTGCTTGTCATTATCCTATTTTTCAAAGAACTGAAGATATCAACCTTTGATCCTGCCATGGCAACTTCGCTGGGATTCAACGCGCGTTATATCAGCATAGGCCTGATCATCATAACCGCAACATCAGCCGTCGCGGCCTTTGATGCTGTTGGATCTATCCTCGTCATTGCAATGTTCATTTGCCCTGCTGCAACGGCACGGATGTGGACGGATAAACTGAGTACTCAAATCATCCTATCATCCATCTTTGCACTTTTATCCGGATGTTTAGGATATTTGATCGCTGCTTTTGGTCCGTTTTTACTCGGTGAAAATTACGCGTTAAACGCAGCCGGTATGATTGCAGTTGTCGCTTGCCTGTTACAGGCATTCTCAATGATATTCGCCCCAAACCACGGAACACTCGGACGCTTCCTGAAGCAACGCAAAGCGCTTCAGGAACCTACGCCGCTTTAAATTCGGAAATCTATTTCTTCAAAACGTTTTCGAGAACATCCAAGGCTTTATTGGTAAGAATGTCGATCAGAACAACGTCGTCATCGACAATGACAAATTTACTGTTTTTTCGGCGTGGCAATCTGCTTTGCAAATCATCAGGCAAATCGCGCTTAGCTAAGCCCGGTGGTAAAGATCCTTTTTCATCCAGCTGCTTTTGTAGTCCAGGAGGCAGAGACCCTTTTTTTGCCAAACCTGGCGGCAGACCTTTCTTCTTGCCCTTCCCTTTATTCTTTTTGTGACCTTGAGTCGTCTGATCATCTTTATGGAAATAGCGATTAATCACTGTGCGCTCAATCTCATTGATCACATCTTCGATGACTTGTTCCTGAGAACTCTGAGCCGCAGAGGCAGGCGACAAAAATACAAGGCTCACGGCACCAAGACTAAGAATAGTTGGCACGATTGCTGCCGCAAAACTTTTTTTGATTAGTCGCTTCATAACATAACCTCATCTCTTGTTCGTTGAGGAACAGTATAAGCGAAAAAAGGCAAAAATTGGATCAGCGTAAAATTACGTAGTTATAATAATACTGATTATAACTTCTGGTTTTGGCTTGGCAGCTTACGTTCTGAAAGCGGTGTACAACCAAAGAAATTGCGATAACAGCGTGAGAAATGCGCAGATGAATTGTACCCACAAGCCAGGGCAACCTCGATAATTCGCATCTTGGTTTGCATGATCAACTGTCGTGACCGATAGAGCCTCAATTCGCTATAATATCTAGCCGGAGATTTATTAAACTGCTTGCTGAACATGCGTTCCAACTGACGGCGCGATGACCCCGCGATCTTGGACAGCTCCTCAAGGCTCAAAGGCTCTTCTAAATGATCTTCCATAATTTGGATCACCCGCAATAAACGTTGATCCTGAATAGAGTACCGTGCGGAAAGGCCAAAGTACTGAAATTCACGCCGATCCCTAATACGCTCGTGCACAAACTGATCCGCAACCATTCTCGCCAACTCAAAACCGTGCAGGTCAGAGATAAAGTTCAACATCATATCCAGACCAGCGGTCCCCCCAACACAGGTAAAGCCCTTTGCACTAACCTCGAACAGTTCGTTGGATGTTTCAATTTCTGGAAATGTTTCCTTGAAAGCCGACAAATATTCCCAATGAACCGCACATTTGGTTTTATCAACCAACCCTGCCTTAGCCAAATAATATGATGCCGTATAAAGCGCGCCAATCATCCTGCCCTGACGCCCCACAGCTCTTAACCATGGCATAAAGTCGCTAGCGTCAAAGCCGGATATATTATGGCCCCCACAGAGAATAATATTTTCAGGTTCACTCGCAGAGGCCAAATCCCCCTGCACTTCCAAACGCAATCCATTCGACGCCTCAACATTCTTTCCATCCAGAGAAAAAACCGGACAGTCATAAAGTTCTTCACGCGCAACTTTATTTGCGACGCGTAAAGGCTCCATCGCAAAGGTAAAAGAATTCATTGAAAACCCCGGCAAGAGCAAAAAGCCAACACATCGGGTCTTGCCTTCTTTGGGTTCTGGAAACATTTTATTCTCTCTTATGAATGTCAGGTATGAATGACTGAATTCTGTCGCTTTTCACATAAAACGACATGCATCTCTTCTAAGCGGCCTTTTCCGAGGTTTCAATAGCAGAAGCAAGAAAGGCCACCTGAAGCAGACAGCCTTTCGTAACCAGATGCGTTATTAGGCTATTTATTTTTATGCCAATATTCAATAGCAGCCCCGACACCTTTACCAGGCTCAATGTCCATTCCAAGATCACGCATAACCATCTCGGCACCGCCAAGCGCGCTAAACAACATGCATTCGTTCAAATCGCCAAGATGTCCGATCCGAAATAGCTTTCCTGCAACCTGGGCAAGTCCACCGCCGAGAGAAAGGTTATAATTCTGATAGGCCCGTTTCACAATTTCCTGTCCATCAATCCCTTCAGGGACCATAACCCCCGTAACGGTGTCTGATTGCCATACAGCCGTTTTCGCACAAGTTGACAATCCCCATGCTGCAACAGCCTGCCTGACCCCCTCTGCCAAACGATGATGTCTTTGCCACACGTTTTCCATGCCCTCTTCCAACAAGACATCAACAGAAGCACGCAAACCTCTCAAGAGTCCCATAGCGGGTGTATAGGGCCCTAGGCCGGTGCGGGTTTGATTAATCATCAGCCTGAAATCAAAATAAAATCGCGGACAGGATGCTGTTTCACCAGCTTGGAGGGCCTTTTGGCTCACACCAATGATGCCGAGACCCGTCGGCAACATGAAACCCTTTTGTGAACCAGCGACGGCAAGGTCAACGCCCCAGTCATCCATTTCAAACTTAATGGCCCCAATCGAGCTGATCCCATCTACATACAGCAACGCCGGATGATCACAGGCGTCCAAAGCATCACGAACCCCCTTGATATCGGATGTGACACCTGTCGCCGTTTCATTGTGGCAAACAATAACTCCTTTGATTTCACGCTGTGTATCTGCAGCCAGACGTTCAGCTATTTGTCCCGCGGGGGCACCCTCACCCCACGGCACATCAATATCTTCAACCTCAATGCCAAGCGCCCGACACGAATCAATCCACAGACTTGAAAACTGCCCGAAACGGGCTGTAAGCACTTTATCACCCGGAGAAAGAGTATTGGTAATAGCCGCCTCCCATCCACCTGTCCCGGATGAAGGAAAAACAATCACTTCACCTTTGTCTGTCCGGAAGATTTTCTTCAGATCTTCAAACAAGGGCACCATGAAATCTGGTGCAGACATAGCGCGGTGATCTTCCGTATTTACATCCATCGCCAAGCGAATACGTTCCGGCATATTTGTTGGTCCGGGGATGAAAAGTGAATTACGACCAGCCATCATTAAATCCTTAAGCAGTATCTTAAAATAAATTTCCCTGAGATTACGCAAACAGCGACAGGACAAAAAGGATCAATTCGGACTAGGAATTGTGACGAAAACGCAAAAATCATCTTTTTCTTTCAACAAACTTGCACGAATTAAAAAAGAAGCGCAGGATCTTATACCTAATCAATAACATCCCTAAATTGAGTTTTCCCATGACATTAGAAGTTTGGCTTCTTTTTATTGCCGTTAGCCTTGCGCCTGCAATCAGCCCCGGCCCAGCAGTATTTCTGGCCCTTTCCAACACACTCAAGTTTGGGGGACGCGCAACGATCTGGTCAGCAACAGGTAATGCACTGGGTTTATTTATTCTCGGCTTTGGAGCAGCTTTGGGTTTGGGTACGATTATGGAAACATCAGCGCTGGCATTTACAGTTCTGAAATTTATTGGCGCTGCCTATCTCATCTGGCTCGGTATTAAAACCTGGAGAGATAAAAGCGGCCTGGTAGAAGAAGGTCAAAACACACTTCCCCCTCAAAAACATAAGCTCTTTTCAACTGCCTTGATTGTATCGCTTACCAACCCAAAGGCGATCGTTGTTATTCTTGCCCTGTTTCCTCCCTTTATGAGCACAGAAGGCTCTGCCTTATTTCAGGCGACAGTCTTATCTGCAACCTATGCAATCCTGTGCTTTTTGAATCACCTGACAATTGCCTTGATGGGCGGTCGGTTAAAGAATTTCATGAGTAGTGTGAAACGTATTCGCCTTGTTCGACGTGTGCTTGGCGTTACTTTTGTCAGCTTTGGTGCCCTGCTCGCTTCGGCCCAAAGGTAAGCTACCATCCCATCCTGTCCGCGAAAGCATGCCAACGAATCATGAAAGGCATAAACCAGGGAGACCCCGTATAAAGGGGACGACCTTCAAAAGGCAGATCATCCAGTTCAGTTCGCCCCTCTGGATCGCCCAACACTTTCAAGGCTGTTTTCCGACCAAAATAAACGGCACGTCCAACACCCGATCCACAATACCCCATGGCATAATGCACACCGTCAACTTTCCCGACATGGGGTGTATGATCAAAGGTATAGGCCACAACTCCGGACCAGGCGTATTCAATCCTCACCGATTGTAACTGCGGATATATCCGTCGCATCGCGTTTCTAAGATAAGTAACGTATTCTTGTGGATTATCCTTAAGGTCTTTAGCCCGACCGCCAAAAATCATTCGCTTTCCATCAGCTGATGGACGGTAATAAAAAACCAGTCGATGTGTATCACCATGGCCTCTTGATTTAGGCGATAATTCGAGAATTTTTTCCGGGGGCAACTCTTCCGTTGCAGTTACGGCAGAACGGATCGGAATAAGACGTCGACGGAACCATTGTAGATTTTTAGGTGTATAACCATTTGTTGCCACGATAATGTCACGCACGATCAAAGAATGATTTTTTGTGCTAACGGTTAACTTGCCTTCCGAACCAGAAATATCCTGTACCGCCTGTCCGCCATATATCCTGGCTCCAGCTTCAGTGACTTTTCGCAAAAGCCCTTGCAACAATAATGCAGGCTGTAGTGTTCCGTCGTCTTCATAAACAGCCCCACCATGATAAAGGTCAGATCCTATTTCATCATGTTGCTCAGATTTAGGTACCATATGTGCATTGAGACCAAGGTCTCTTTGCATGATCTCTACTTGTCGGGCGAGATTGTCATAATGTGTAGGTCGAACGGCACCTCTGAACCGTCCGCGCATTACCACTTCACAGTCAATTTCTTCCTTTTCGACAAAAGAAATCAAGGATCGCATACAGTCCAGACTTTCAAGCATGATGGCGCGTGCTTTTTCTTTTCCGTAGGCATGCTCTAGCCCCTTAAGCCCGAGTTTATGAAAACTAGGCCCCAACAGCCCGCCGTTTCGTGCCGAACAGCCCCACCCCGGACGCTCTGCCTCCAAAACCACAACTGACCGTCCCGCACGCGCCAGCGTAAGTGCTGCAGAAAGTCCGGTATATCCAGCGCCAATGATGACAACATCGGCCTTTTGTGGCGGCAAGTCTGATTGAACGTAATTGTCTGGTTGGAAACGAGCATCTGTCCACCAAAAGGGTTGATGCGTAAAATTTTCAGATCCAGTCATGGTCACGGCTCTGCACGAAGAGAGGAAAGAAGATAGAATTCATAGACAGACAACATGCTGTCATGACGATGAATACTTAGGAAGTTGAAAACGGGATCTCACTGCAAAATAACGCGATTTTTCCTTCGTACACTTATCTTTTATCCAGTGGCACCTCTGTGGTTTCTTTGATCTTTTCCATAGAAAAGTAAGACGTCACATCATGCAGTGGCGCCGTTCGAATAATCTTCTTATAAACCCGGTCATAATCTTCGATACTGGATACCAGAATTTTCAAGAGGTAATCCACATTTCCATTAAGACGATGGAATTCGACAACCTCATCAATCCTGCTGATACCTTCGGAAAAATTTTCCAGCCAACCATCTCCGTGATGCGCCGTCCTCAACTCAACAAAAACCGTTAATTCCTTCCCCACCATCGTCGGATCAACCAACGCGACCTGCTTTTTTATAACACCGGATTCCTGCAGCAACTTTATGCGCCGCCAGCAAGCGTTAGTCGACAGATTGACCAGTTCAGCAATTTCCGATGCCGGACGACTGGCATCACGTTGGAGTTCTTTCAAAATTCTTAAATCAATATCATCTAGCTTCATCAAAACTCTCTTTGTTGGGATATTTTCTCAATATCAAATCACATTACCACGTAAAATGAGAAAAAATTATCTGCAATGTTGATTTATACTAAAAGAAAGAGGCAAAAAAAATAACTAAATCTTGGTGAATTAAATGAAAAAAATTATCGACAACCTTTTTATCAACCATCCTCAATCGGTGAACGAAACCTATTTTGAGCACATGGGGCAGGCTCTGTATTTTTCATTTAATATGTGTATTGGTTTTTTTGTCTGCCTCTGTCATGCCTTTATTCCTGGCGCTTTTGAAAAGACAGGCAGCCAATTGGTTACAAAACTCTATGATCGAATGGTTCAAAACCGTATGCGGCATCAGGCAAAACAAGACACACTAATTGAAAACACGGAAACAGAACGCGCCTAATATTTTTTATCCTACAGCAATCTTCATAATTATGGCGTCTGTTTAATAAAACGCATGCTCTGTCATTAGTTTTGCTTAAAAGATAATTTTTTTTGAGATTTCAGGTTGATATTCCTCTAGGATCTTCGCCAATACACGTCGCGTCTTCAGCGCAATGCAATCACCAAAGACATATTGAGCAAAACAATGCCTGTTCTCGTTTTGGGGGCTAAAAAGTACGCCCATCTAAAATCGCTACTACCCGGTGTTATGCTGGCCGTCATTTTGGCTTTTGCCGCCACCTTTATATCTGATCACCATGGCGGCCCCACCCTTCTCTATGCTCTGCTTTTTGGCATGAGCCTCAATTCTCTTATCGAAGGATCATCGGCCAAGCCAGGTATTGAATTCACCAGTAAATCTGTCTTGCGTATCGGCGTTGCTCTTTTGGGTGTACGAATAGGTCTGGACCAAATCACACAGCTAGGTCTTAGCTCAACCAGTATTCTGGTGGTTGCAGTCATTATCACCATCATATCCGGTGTTTTGCTGGCTCGTTTTTTTGGATTTGATAAAAGATTTGGATTATTAACTGGTGGGGCGACAGCAATCTGCGGCGCATCAGCAGCTCTTGCAATTTCTGCGGCAATGCCGAACTCCCCGAATAAAGAACGCTCAACACTCTTTGCTGTCGTTGCAGTAACAACACTATCCACTCTGGCCATGATTTTATATCCACCCCTTGCCTTATGGATGGAAATGACACCGGAAGAATCAGGCTTCTTTATCGGTGGTACTATTCACGATGTTGCGCAGGTTGTTGGGGCTGGTTATTCAATCTCTCCCGAAGCAGGCGACGCCGCCACTGTGGCCAAGCTATTTCGTGTTGCCCTTCTTGTTCCAATTACACTTTTTGTCACAACACTATTCAAACAATCAAATCCAAATAAGATGAAGGCCTATTTGCCCCCGCTGTTTTTAATCGGCTTCATCGTCTTCACGGGATTGCGCTCAACAGGATTGTTGTCAGACTTTTTAATTACGCAACTCTCAGAACTCTCTCGCTGGTGCCTCATCACAGCAATTGCAGCAGTCGGCCTAAAAACATCTTTACGCGATGTTCTGCAAATTGGGCACCAAGCCCTGATACTAGTTGTGGTTGAAACCTTAATTATTGCCGGCCTGATTATAGGCAGTATCTATCTGATACACTAAAAAGGCTTACGCAACGAGTAACGAAAGGGCGGCTAATCAGCCGCCCCATTGTCATCTTATGAATTGCCCAGTGCCGCAATAATTCGCACCCAGGATCGTATTCCTTTGTGAAAACTTTTAAGGTCATATTTCTCGTTGGGGCTATGAATACGATCATCTTCCAACGCAAAACCAACCAAAAGAGTTTCCATCCCCAATACGCGACGGAATTCAGTTGTAATAGGAATAGAGCCACCAGACCCGATCAAGGCTGCTTCTTTATTCCATTCATCAGAAAGCGCTTTGATCACTTTTTGTGTCTCAGGCATATCCGTATCCACAACCAAGGGACCAAACTCTCCCCCGACGGTTTCATATTCAACCGAACAATCAGCAGGTAAACGAGCTTCAATAAAACTACGGAATGCCTCACGAATTTTGGCTGGCTCTTGCTGATCCACTAAACGGAAAGTGAACTTGGCATTCGCTTCGGCCGGAATAACTGTTTTGGAGCCTTCACCATTATATCCGCCCCAAATACCATTTACTTCGCAGGTTGGACGAGACGTCAGTTGCTCAAGAACAGAATAGCCCTCTTCCCCAGCAGGCACCGAAAGCCCGACCTCACCCAAAAATTCTTTGCTATCAAAACCCAACTCGTCCCATTGTTTTTTGATATCTGCAGGCAGTTCGCCAACACCATCATAAAACCCAAGGATTTGAACGCGCCCCTTGTCATCACGAAGATCAGCAATAATCTTGGACAAAACATGTAACGGATTTCGCGCTGCAGAGCCATAACCGCCAGAATGCAAATCACGATCAGCAGCTTTGATCACAAGGTTCTCTTTCATCATTCCACGAAGGCGAACTGTAATCGCGGGCGTATTCTTGTCCCACATGCCGGTATCGCAGACCAGCGCCAGATCGGCCTTTAGTTCATCTTTGTGTGTCGCGAGGAAATCGTCCAGACTTGGGCTACCTGTTTCTTCTTCGCCCTCCAGAATCATCGACGCATTCAAAGGTAACTTACCTGTTACAGCACGCCAGGCGCGACAAGCTTCAACAAAGGTCAAAAGCTGTCCCTTGTCATCCGACGTACCGCGACCTGTCAGTTCTTTACTGCCATCGGGTAATTCCTTGACTGTCGGTTCAAAAGGTGGGTTATCCCATAGTTCCAACGGGTCAACAGGCTGAACATCATAATGCCCGTAAAACAGTACATGTGGTCCAGTATCCTGATCCGGCGTATGGGCAACGACCATTGGGTGACCGGGGGTTGGTCGCACAGATGCATCGAATTGAAGCTCTGTGAGTTCGCGCTCTAACCATTCTGCCGCTTTCTGGCATTCTGCTTTGTAGGCAGGGTCTGTTGAAATACTTTCAATTCTGACAAGCTCAAACAATCTGTCGATAGATTCTTCCAGATGATCGTCCACGTGGGACAACACTTGATCCAGAGCGCTCATTCTTATGCTCCTAGCGTTTTAGTTTTTATTTGTTAGCCCCAACAAGGCACGTTGGGTCCCGCCAAAACATCCTGTAATCATCTATCTAATATTCAGAGAGCACGAAATAACGGGAAGAACAGTTGCATCAAGCTAACAGAACCTAACTCGACTAGGCAAGTTGTGTTTCCGAAAGATATTCCGCGAATTCTATAATAGGCAAACAAGATTAATCCGCTTACAGTCATCTGGATTTACAAAAGATATGACCAGACACTTGCAGAGAGAAATAACTGGATGACCAAAGATATAACAAACCCTGTGCTTGGTATTTTGGGCGTTGGATATTTCGCCTCTTATTTCACAAGCTCCCTAAGGAACGGTGGGTATGAGGGAGAAATTTATCTATCACCAAGAAATACCAAAACTGCGGAGCGGCTTTCACAGAGACATCGTTGCTTGATCGCAAAGGATAATCAGGATCTTATAGATAAATCCGATATTGTTCTTCTCTCTGTCAGGCCCGAGCAGCTATCCGGTTTGTTGGAAGCGCTAACCTTTCGGGACCATCAGATTGTGATCACCGCCGTTGCTGGCAAAACCATCACAGAACATTATGCAGCAGCAAACCACTTACCCAAAACACTTATACGAATGATCCCGGTCTGTAGTATCGAAGCAGGTGAAGGTGTTGTTCCCATCTACCCTCCCAATCCACAGGTGGAAAAGCTTGCAAACTTTACAGGCACACCAATCAGCTTTGATTCCGAGCATGATTTCGATCTGGCTTTAACCACATCCTGTATGAATGGATGGCTCTATGAGTTTTTTGGAACAATGACAAACTGGCTGGAAGAAAAAGGCCTTCCTCATGACAAGGCTAGAAATGTCATTTTACACAATATAAGAGGTGCAACCGCTTACGCGTTGCAAAAAGAAGATCAAAAGCTCGCCGACATCACCCGTGAAATTGCGACAGAAGGAACCTTTACCCTTGAAGGTCTGAATCTCCTGAAAAAACAACAGGGGTTTACCGCCTGGAATCAAGCTCTGGAGCATGTGCATAAAAAGCTTACTGAATAGAGCAAAGCTCCTTCCAGATGATTTAGATCCATTTGTCTCTCGCAATGGCTTTGTGATCACAATTCCCTGAATTGGCGGTGAGCAACTTTATCCTTACGATGCGCTTACCAACACATATCAGGATAATAATCTCCATCATGGCCAGATTTTTTCACTCACGCTATCTCATGTTTATGCTTCTTACGTGCTTCTTTGCAAAGCCCGTTTGGAGCACAACAGCATTGGAAGTAGAAAATGGGTGTGAGCATGGAACAAGCTGCCAGTTGGATGGGCGAAGTTATCAGGTCAAAACACCATCCAGTTGGGATGGAAAATCACCTCTGCCTGTTCTGATGCATTTTCACGGTTGGGGCCGAACAGGAAGAAATGTTCTCAACAACCCAAGAATAACCGAAGCAACGGATAAACACGGCTTTTTACTTGTGGCCCCGGATGGCCTCGGGAAAAGTTGGGATTTTTGGGGTAAGGCATCAAGAGACACACCTTTCGCACAAGCAATCCTCAAAAACCTCAAAACCAAATGGCCCATTGATGAGAACAAAATTTATCTCTCAGGATTTTCTTACGGCAGCGCCATGGCATGGCGCCTGGCCTGTGAAAGCGGACAAGATTTTGCTGGCCTTCTCGCAATAGCGGGAACCCTATGGCAGCAAGAAGATATTGAATGCCAAGCAGGCCCTATTAACATTACCCATGTTCACGGCCTCAAAGATAACGTGATGTCTCTGCCCAGAGGCAACAGCAATAATCCACTCAAAGGCATCGAATTATGGCGCCGTACAAATGAATGCCAAATTGAGCCTGATACAGTAGAGAAAATAAATATCTTCACCTGTCATCACTGGACAGGATGTAACAGCGGCAAGGAAACATCCATTTGCCTGCACGACTATGGACACATGATCCCCAAAGGCTGGTTGGATATTGCTTTGGCCAAGATCAAAAAGATGTAAGCGTCTGCATTATAAATATAGTACTCTCCTTTCAAGAAACGAGCGTGCATTTCTCTTTCTGACTGTTTATAGATGAAAAAAATGGCTTGAGTTATTCTGGATAGAACATCTATGTGCGGCATCGCTGGATTTATTGACGGCACCATAAACGACACTAACAAAAAACAAAGTATCGCGCATGCTATGGGCGAAGCTATGTACAGGCGTGGCCCTGATGGTGGTGAAGTATGGATTGGCCCAGATAATGGCGTAGCCTTTGCGCACAGACGCCTATCTATCATAGATCTCTCTTCAGCAGGTCAGCAACCAATGATATCATCTTGTGGCCGCTATGTTCTCGTTTACAACGGTGAAATATATAATGCGGCCCAGATAAGAGCTAAAATAATCTCCCAATATGGCATAAATTTTAAGGGATACTCTGATACAGAAGTCTTATTAGAAGCAATCGCAAACTGGGGTATTAAAGACACCTTGGATCACCTGATCGGGATGTTTGTATTTGCCGTTTGGGATAAAAAGCTCAAACGACTGACTCTTTGCAGAGATCGAGTGGGCATAAAGCCACTCTATTGGAGTTATAACAAGGGTGCTTTTATTTTTGGATCCATCCTCAAAGCTTTGAAAAAACACCCTAAATGCCCCACGCAAATCGATCAAAATTCTATCGCATCCTTCTTACGATTTAACTATATTCCAGCCCCTCATTCCATATATCAGAATGTGCAAAAATTACTTCCAGGACACATTTTAACCTTTGACGTGGATGGCGATAAAACACCTAAACTGTCAACCTATTGGTCTTTAGATCAAGCCGTAAGACAGGGTCAAAATGTAGCCTTCTCCGGAACAGAGAATGAAGCCATAACAACACTCGAAGAGCTATTAGAAGATGCCGTCGCAAAACGCATGATTTCGGATGTCCCCTTTGGCGCATTTCTATCAGGCGGTATAGATTCCAGTACCGTTGCCGCACTCATGCAAAAGCAATCATCCTCTCCAATTAAAACCTTCTCCATTGGCTTTGAGGATCAAGCTTACAACGAAGCTCAACATGCAGCTCAAATTGCAAAGCATCTCGGCACAGAGCATACAGAATTATATGTAACACCTGCGGAAGCCAGAGCAACAATCCCCAATCTCGCAGACATATACGATGAACCTTTTGCCGATTCATCACAAATTCCAACATATCTCGTTTCAAAACTGACAAGAGATCATGTGACCGTTGCCTTGTCCGGTGATGGTGGGGATGAATTATTCGGGGGATATCGGCGCCATATCACAGCCCATAAATACGGAAATAATATCCGTAAATTACCTCGTTTTATAGGAGCTTTGTCTTCTGGAATAATTCAAAGTCTTTCTCCTCAAGCCTGGGATAAAATTTTCAAAATTGTTCCTGACCATAAAAGACCCAGTCATTCGGGTGATACTCTATACAAACTGGCAAGCGTTCTTGGAGAAACAAGTGATGGCTATTATAGAAAACTCGTTAGTAATTGGCAGAACCCTGACAGTATCCTGAGGAGCGGGCACGAATATCACGGCATCCTATGGGATCAAACGATCGAACAATTTATCCCGAACAATGTCGAAAGAATGCAGTATCTTGATACCCTCACTTACTTACCTGATGATATATTAACCAAAGTTGACCGCGCTTCAATGGCTGCATCTCTAGAAGCCCGCGTACCTCTTCTTGACCATCGCGTTGTCGAATTCTCTTGGTCTCTTCCCATGCATATGAAAATTCGAGATGGCCAGGGGAAATGGGTGTTACGTAAAGTACTGGATAAATATGTTCCAGCTAAGTTGATAGATCGCCCCAAAATGGGCTTTGGAATTCCAATAGACCATTGGCTACGCGGCCCATTAAAAGAATGGGCACAGGATCTTCTTTCACAGGAAAGGCTTGACCGATCAGGGTTAATAGACGGCAAAGAAATACAAGAAAAGCTCCAGCAACACCAAGCTGGCTCCCGTAACTGGCAATACAAGCTATGGGCGGTGCTTATGTTACAAAGCTGGCTGGAGCACAATTAAATTCTAGACAGCTTCACCCTGGAATATCAGGAATTAATCTTGTAATAGGCCTTATACCAATCAACAAAGTGGCCAATCCCCTCCTCAATCGTGACAGAGGGTTTGTATCCGGTAATTTCGGTTAATTCCGTAACATCTGCCCAGGTTGCAGGGACATCACCGTCTTGCATTGGCAACATATTGTACTCGGCCTTTACACCTAACTTCTCTTCCAGCACTTCAATGTAGCGCATTAGCTTTTCACAACGGGTGTTACCGATGTTTACAACCCTGTATGGGGCAATGCCGCTGGTATTCGGATTCGGGTTGTTACTATCCCAGTTTGGATCAATGGCTGATGGAACCTCGGCCAAACGGCGTATGCCCTCAACAATATCCTTCACATAGGTAAAATCACGCTGCATGTTGCCATTATTAAAAACATTGATCGGTTTACCCGCAAGGATATCCCGGGTGAACATAAAGAGCGCCATATCCGGACGCCCCCAAGGGCCATAGACCGTAAAAAAGCGCATACCAGTGCTGGGAATATTAAAGAGATGGGAATAGGAATGGGCCATCATCTCATTTGATTTTTTGGTCGCAGCATAGAGCGTCATAGGATGTTCCGCGCTTTCACTAACTTTAAAAGGCATGGAAGTATTCCCGCCATAGGCAGAACTGGTAGAAGCATAAACCAGATGCTCAACGGGGTAATGGCGACAGGCCTCCAGAATATTAAGAAAGCCATCAACGTTTGACTTGAGATAGGCTCTTGGATTTTCGAGGCTGTACCTAACACCTGCTTGTGCTGCTAAATTCACACAGTAGTTTGGGCGATACTCTTTGAACACTGCTTCAATCTCCGACCAATCGGCAAGATCTATTCGCTTTTCTATAAAATCATCGTGCTTATTGAGGTTGACTAAACGAGCTTCTTTCAAAGAAACGTCATAATAGTCCGTTACGACATCAACGCCGACAACCTCATGTCCCAGATCAAGTAAAAGCTCTGCAAGGTGATACCCAATAAATCCAGCCGTGCCGGTAATGAGATAAGTTTTTTTTGACATGGGAAGATGATGTTCCACAGAAAAGTTAACGATCACGGACAAAACGACGTGATTAATTAACACCTTACTATTACGTCTAACAAGCACTTAGATTTAGGAACCCAACAGCTAAAGCACAAAAATCTCTTTCAGGCACAGAGAAAGGCGTTCAGAAACTGAAATTCACAGTGTGAATAATTGTTGACCTCTAGAAAAAATCTATCTAAAGTGCCCTCGCTAACAACAGGAACACCTATGCCGTCAAAATCTGATATTAAAACAGACATTGAATTCCTTCAGTCCTTAGAAGAGGGTGAAGTAATTTCACAGATGACGCTTTCAAAACGCATTGGTGTATCCATAGGCCTTACAAATGCTCTTCTAAAAAGAGCGATTCACAAAGGCTACGTAAAAGCTAAATCTGCGCCCTATAAACGCTATGCCTACTACCTAACCCCAAGAGGCTTTAGCGAGAAAAGCCGGTTGGTTGTTGAGTATTTAGATACCTCTTTATACTTTTTCAAAAACACGCGAAATCAATACTCAGAGATTTTCGAACGTGCAGCCAACAATGGGCAAAAAAGAATAGCATTGCTTGGGGCCGGAGAGTTAACGGAAATCGCCATTATGGCAGCATGGGATACACAAATTGAACTTGTTGCTGTTGTAGATGAGAAAACATCCCGCGAAAAAGTCGGCCACTTACCTGTCATCAAAACCTTGAGTAATATTCCCGATTTTGATGCCATTGTAATCACGGATTCAGACGCCCCCCAAAAAACCTATGAAAACGCCGTACAGTGCTTTGACCACGATCGGCTAATCGTTCCAGATTTCCTTCGCATTCATTCGCCTGAAGCCCTCAATAACTCAACGGGAACAGAATAATGCGAAAATGGTATGTAATTAATACTCACTCCAATCAAGAGCTAAGAGCTGAAGCAAATTTGACCCGCCAAGGGTTTCAAGTTTATCTGCCTTACTTTCTCAAAGCGAGGAAGCATGCTCGCAAGGTCGACATCGTAAAAAAGGCCCTTTTCCCGGGATATATCTTTGTCGAACTGGACCCCACATCTGACAACTGGGGCTCTATAAACAGCACCTACGGCGTCAGAAGGCTTATCGCTGCGGGAAGCAAACTGCCCAGCCTTCCTGACGGTTTTGTGGCAAACTTACGCGAAGCAAAAATTGACCAAGAACTGTCTGACCCAGACCTTAAACCTGGTCAAAAGGTAAAGTTTTTATCTGGTCCTTTTGCAAATATCATCGGCTCCCTGTCACATATGATTGACAGAGAGCGCATTTCAGTACTACTCAACCTCTTAGGAAGAGAAGTAAATACATCTGTTTCTAGATTTGGCGTAACGACAGTTACTTAAAAATCATTTAGAAACAATAGATTACAACAAAAATGGGTGAAAAAGTGTTTCACCCAAAGTGCGGTAGCGTGGCCCTAAATATTTTCAAACATATCACCCCAGTGCCTGTAATTAAATCAATTATATACAAATCAATTTCACCTTTACCAGCTTGGGTAATAGCGAACACCTGCTTCTACTCACTTATTCTTTCCAGCATTACCAAAGGGGGAAGTAGAGACAAAATAAATTTATTGGCCCTTAATCCAAATCGCTTCAGAGGTGAATTAGAAATACTTGTTTCCTCAAAAAAGTTCTCGATAACAAGGATGTCGTTTAAGTGGCAATGCTTTTTATATGCTCACTTCTATGACATACTAAAAAACGAATACAATCCACTCACCTCCCAAATTGAGGACCACAAGACAAAGAGAAACAAACATAAATACAAAAAGATAGTTCGAATCTTACTCCTTAAACTACAAAAAAAATATCAAATAAGAGCTGTCATAGCCGCCGCAATTCATTACAGACAAGATTATGAATTCCTAGCCATAGCAAAAAAAATCGGAATACCCGCTATTATAATGCAGCGTGAGAGCAATGTTTCCTCACTCTATATGCAGAACTTTTTTGTAGAAAGGTTAAGAAAATACAACCAATTTCATGGAACGCATATTCTCTTCCATAACCACATTCAAAGAGATTTATTTGTGCAAACAGGATACATCTCTCATTCTCAGGGTTATGTAACAGGGATCCCTCGCATGGATGACTATGTTCACACCCATAGAAACAACTCTTACGATATCCGATCAAAGGTTATCACCCTTTTTTCTTTCGGCCCCATGACTGGCATACTTGAAAGCAGCCCTCCTCACTGGCCTAAAAACCCGAAAGATTACCTATACAACTTCTGTAAGGAGACACATAAAGCAATTTATGAGCTTGCGGCTGAAAATCCGGATTGGACCTTTATCATCAAACCTAAATGGGGAGGGCGCTGGACAGAAAATATTCGAAAAATAGTGAATGTAAAACAACAAAATACTCCTAAAAATTTATTGATTGACGCTGAACATAATGTTCATGACTTGATAACGAAAAGTAGGATCGTAGCCGGCTTTAACTCAACAACACTTCTCGAAGCAGGCCTCCTATGCCCAACTGTCATTATCCCTATTTTCGCAGAAGCAAAAGATCCTAAATGGGAGAAATGTATCTCATTCAAAGATGAATCGTCTACTTATCAAATAGCAGCTTCGAAATTGGAGTTTAAACAACAAATTTTAAATGCAATGAACAATGATTACAAACTTACAAAATCAGTTTCGGCAAACCGCTTTCATGTTTTCAATAAGTACACCTATGCTGCAGATGGTTGCGCGACAGATCGGCTAATTGAAACCTTAAGCGAATTGACAATCTAACAACTGCCTTACGATTCCTATACACTCCGCCGCCCCAAAAAAAAGAAGAGGTAAAAGTACATTCATGTCTTATAAAGTAAAAATATTTGGAGCCGGCTCCATTGGCAATCACCTAGCCAATGCTTCTCGGTCATTGGGGTGGGACGTGACAATTTGCGATGTTGACCCCGAGGCACTTAGACGCACAAAAGAAGAGATTTACCCATCAAGATACGGGCTGTGGGATGACGATATTAAACTTCACCTAAATGATGATGCTCCAAAAGGTAATTTTGATATTATATTCATCGGAACCCCTCCCGATCACCACAATAGCCTGGCGTTGTCAGCCCTAGAGGAACTCCCAAAAGCAATCCTTGTTGAAAAGCCTTTCTGCACTCCTTCCTTAAAAGACGCTCAAACACTCAGCTCAAAAGCTGAAAAATTAGGAGTTTCTTTGTTCGTTGGTTACGATCACGTTGTTGGGTTAGCCACCAGAAAAGTGGCCGAATTAATTGCACAAAATATCATTGGTAACGTTGAAACATTGGATGTTGAGTTTCGTGAACATTGGGGGGGCATTTTCAACGCACATCCATGGCTTGCTGGTCCTCAAGATAGCTATCTGGGTTATTGGGAGCGAGGAGGCGGAGCGTGTGGGGAACACAGCCACGCACTCAATTTATGGCAGCATTTTGCTCACTTACTTTGTAAAGGTAAGGTATCAGAGGTTTCCGCTACCATGGATATGATAGAAAAAGATACACTAGCATATGACAAAATAGCCGCAATCAATCTTACGACTGAAAGAGATTTTAAAGGTCGAGTTATACAAGACGTAGTAACAAAACCCACCAGAAAATGGGCCAGAATTCAAGGAACACTGGGTGCAATAGAGTGGGTTTGTGGCTCCAAACCTGGTACTGATACTGTCTACTTAGAACTAGACGACAAAAATACTGAAGCTTTTCATTTTTCAAAAACACGTCCAGATGATTTCATTGCGGAGTTATCACACATAAAAAGAGTTCTAAATAATAAAAGTGCAAACCCCCAAATAATTTCCGGCCAACGAGGTTTGGAAACAATGATGGTAATTAGCGCCGCTTACAAAAGCCATTTCACAAAGAACGTTGTAAATATTAATTATTCATCTGGCTTTGATTCAGAAGCATTAACTCAGGCTTAAGCAAAGGATATCGATTTATACCATGGAAAAGACATTCGACTTCTCCGACCTTTTCGTTCTAGACCTTGCTAACAATCATCAGGGATCAGTAGAACACGGCAAAACAGTCATCCGAAATGCCGCAAAGGTTGTCAAAAAGCATGGAGTTAAGGCTGCTATAAAATTTCAATTTAGACAGTTAAAAACTTTTATTCACCCATCACATAAAGATGCTAGTGACAACAAACATATCCCACGTTTTTTATCCACCGAACTTAGCCTTCCACAATATCAAGAGCTTCTTGATGAAGTGAGGAAACATAACTTATTGAGCATGTGCACTCCATTTGATGAAGCATCTGTAGATGCAATTGCTGAAATGGGTTTTGATATTATTAAAATTGCTAGTTGTTCTGCGGCAGACTGGCCACTTATAGAGAAAGTCGCATCCAAAGGCATTCCTGTAATTTTCTCAACAGGAGGTCAAGAGCTTATACAGATTGATGAACTTGTTAGCTTTTTCGATCACAAATGTGCCGACTACGCAATTATGCATTGCGTATCAATTTACCCCACACCGCTTGATGAAATGAACTTGGCAAACATAGCGATGCTAAGACAACGCTACCCCAAACGGATTATAGGTTGGTCGACACATGAAGATCCTGATGATTGCACACCTATTCAGGTATCTTATGCCTACGGGGCCAGAATGTTTGAGCGACACATAGGTCACGAAACTGATAACATCAAGCTAAATGCTTATTCCTCAAGGGAAGATCAGCTTGATAATTGGATTTCTGCTTACAAACGAAGCATATTAATGTCAGGAAGTTATTCCCGTAAACCCGCTTCTCCTATAGAAGCTGATGCACTTAAGGGTTTAAAACGTGGCGTATTTGCTAAGAGACAACTTAAAAAGGACACCGTGCTATCAGCAGAGGATGTTTTCTTTGCTATGCCTTGTGAAGGTGAGCAGCTTGATAGCGGCTTATTTAAACCAGGTATAAAATTAAAGCGGGCCCTAAAGGTTAACGAAATAATTACACAGAGTGATGTTGAAGCCCCACAACCTCCAAAAGCAATGGCTCTCAAGAAAGCAATTTACGAGGTCAAAGCCATGCTTAATAAGGCTAATATTGTTTTAGGGCCGGAGTTTGAAGTTGAATATTCTCACCACAACGGTATTGAGAACTTCACCAAAACAGGCGTGGTTATTATCAACTGTATTAACCGCGAGTATTGCAAAAAAGTCCTTGTCCAGCTCCCCAACCAAAGCCATCCATTTCATTTCCACAAAAGGAAAGAAGAAACATTTCAGGTTCTTTGGGGCGAAATGTATTCAGAAATCGACGGAAGAGTACAAAAGTTACTCCCCGGAGACACTGCACTCGTACTACCTGGTGTATGGCATCGCTTCTGGACCGAAACGGGTGTGATTTTTGAAGAAGTATCGACTACTCATTTTAATAATGATTCGATATATAAAGACCCTAAGATTAATGAAAAGAAACGCGAAGAACGCAAAACAATCGTAGATCATTGGGGACGTTTCCAGCTTACAGATGGATAAAATCTCTTCCGAAATATTCAATGAACTCAAAAGCTGCCTTGGCGTAATTTTTGACTTTGACGGCACAATAGTACAATCGAATAACATCAAAAGGGATGGCTTCTTACTTACTATTGAAAGAACAAATTTTAGTAAAAACCATCCCGATTCTATCTCTTTAATAAACGAAATCCTATCACAACCCAATAAGGGGGGGACTAGAGTAGAAGTGTTTGCAAAATTAACAGAAACACTCAAAGCCCCCGAATACAAACAATTGCTAATAGAAACTTACGCAGCAATATGTCAGGAAAAAATTTTGACGGCTGCCGAAGTAAATGGCGCTAAA
Organism: Kiloniella sp. EL199; assembly: GCF_900313065.1. Classification (GTDB taxonomy): domain Bacteria; phylum Pseudomonadota; class Alphaproteobacteria; order Kiloniellales; family Kiloniellaceae; genus Kiloniella. Next base: position 42,629 of record NZ_OMPU01000005.1, on the reverse strand, counting down.
TGTTTTCTAAGCGAGCTTCAAAAACATAATAAGAAGGTTTTTCTTTGCTCCCTAACACCTCAGAATGCCCTTCAAAGTCTTATAAATAAACTTGGAATGTCACATTACTTTACTGAAGTTTTGGGCACTCCAAAAACGAAAGAAGTAAATATTCTACAGCTAATGCATAGCCACAAAATTCCACCTGAAAGACTCATTCTATTTGGTGACGGTGAAAGTGATCGAAAAGCTGCGCTTCATCATGAGATTTTTTTTGTCGCTCTCAAGAATGAGTACAACGATTTCAATCAAGAAGTGCCAAATAAAATTTCAGACTACTCATGCTTCTTAAAGTCAAATCAACTTTGCTATGATAAATAATCTATCAGTTCTATCCGTCATACCAGCCCGAGGGGGGAGCAAAGGTATACCCCTGAAAAATTTAAGTAAAGTTGGGGGCGTCCCACTGGTTGGTTTGGCGGCAAATATATCTACCTCAGTTAACGAAATTGACCGTACAGTTGTTTCGACTGATAATGAGGAGATTGCACTTGTTGCAAACTCATACGGTGCGGACAATTTTTTTAGACGCCCAGAAAAGCTATCCGGTGATAGAGTTGGAGATTTAGAAGTTCTCCAACATGCCCTTCTTACCACTGAGGAGTTTGACCAAACTCAATATGACATCATAGTCATGCTTCAACCAACTTCTCCACTTAGAAAAATACAGCACGTGGCAGATTGTATAAAGATGCTGGCGGAAAATGATTATTCTGCTGTTTGGACACTATCCGAAACAGATAGTAAATCTCATCCGTTAAAGCAGCTATCCATAGACACCAATACCAAATCGTTCGAATATTATGATCAAACAGGTGCGCTGATTATCGCCCGGCAACAGCTTTCGCCAGTATATCACCGGAATGGTCTCGCTTATGCCATTAGAAGAGAAACACTTATGGAAGAAGCATCTATAAAAGGCAATAATCCAGGCGCTCTTATTACACCTGGGAATTTCATTAGTATTGACACTGAGTTAGATCTTGAACTGACGAATTTTTACCTTAATAAAAACTTAGATAAATAAATCATGAGCAATATAAAAAAAACTCTCCAATCATTAAACTTAGTACAAGATGAAACCTGTGAAGTTTATGCAGACTGCACTAGAGACGTCCCAAATCTCAAAGTTTACAAGGACCGAATGAGTGGCATCATATTTATTGAGGATTTTTATACAGGTGAAGAAACTTATGAACTTGGAGAATATCGGGAAATCAAAACAGAAACCACGGGGCAACCTGATTTAGAAAGATCAACCGATTTAGATCGTAGAACTCAAGATTATAAACAGTTTTACAAAGGAAAAACTGTACTTGACCTAGGTTGCGGTGCAGGTGACTTTTTACTGTCTAATTACAACTCCTTTAAAGGTTGTATCGGCATTGAACTAGAAGAACGATGCTTAGATCATTTAAGAAAGAACAAAATCAACTGTTTTAATGATTTAGTATCAGTTAAGAGCTCTTCAATAGATACAATTTTTGCCTTTCATTCTCTGGAACACTTTCTCGAGCCGTTAAAGATGTTAGCTGAGTCTTTTCGTATACTGAAAGAAGGGGGAACCATAATAATTGAGGTTCCCCATGCAAAAGATTTCTTATTACAACAACTAAATTGCAATGATTTTAAAAATTTCACTCTCTGGAGCCAACATTTAATACTTCACACAAGGGAATCGCTATTTAAATTTCTTACATCTACAGGTTTCCATAACATAACAATACAGGGAAAGCAGAGGTATCCTTTATCAAATCATCTTACTTGGTTGAGTAAAAAAAGACCTGGTGGGCATAAAAATATCCTAAGCAGTATAGATAACGATCAATTAAAGAGTGCTTATGAAGCCTCTCTACAAATGATAGACGCGACTGATACCTTAGTTGCAATCGCAAAAAAATAACATAGGAGAATTGCTGTATGGAAGAAGCCGCAGAATACCTAGCCAATGAAGAGTTATTACCTTATTTGATTGAGATCGTAGATAGTCATTCAACACAAAATGAACGGGCTAAACCAGAAAATACAACACCATATCCACCACAACTTGATGACCTTGCCAGACTACACAAACTAGTCAGGAGCAGAAAAGTTACAACGATTATGGAATTTGGTGTTGGCTACTCAAACCTTGTTCTAGCAGATGCACTGTATAAAAACAGCATTGATTTTAAAGATGACATCCTAAAATTGGATCTAAGAAGGAACAACTTATTCGAGCTTCATTGTATAGAAGTATCTCAACATTGGATAGAGATTAGCAAAAATCGTATTCCTCAGCACCTAAGAGGCATAATTACTTACCACCAAAGCAACGTAGAAATAACCACACACCAAGGGCGTATATGTCATCGCTACAACAAATTACCAAACATCTGCCCTGATTTCGTTTATCTAGATGCCCCACACCCTTTTGACGTTGAAGGGGAGAAAAACGGCATATCCTTCAGGCATAATGACAGAGTTGTCCTATCATCCGATTTGATTAGTATTGAATACCTTCTTCTGCCAGGCACACTGATTGTAATTGACGGACGGACAACCAATGCCAGATTCTTAAAAGACTTCCTCAAACGCCCGTGGCAATACACCTACAATGAAAAAGGAGACGTTCATTTATTAGAATTGAAAGAGAAACCTCTAGGCGAAATAAACAAGCGTCAAATAAAATTTTGTTTAGGTAATGATTAAAATATCACCCCTAAATCCTAAACTATTGGCCTATAGATTTGCACTTAAGAGTTTCAGCCCTAACTAAGAATAATCAATGATAAAGAAAATAACCTATATACTCAGCAAAATACTTCACATCATTCTCTCATTTTTTAGCAGCTTTATACCATCCCCCTTAAGCTTCAATGTGAAAAGAACAATAGACTGTAACCTAGAGCAATACATTGAAGCCTATTTGGCTATATTTATGCCTCAAGCTTATGCAAAAAAATTCCAAGCCATTGATTACAAAGAATCTTCTCGATTAAAAATCTATTGCCACCGCCTCAACTTATCCCTAGACACTAAATTACCAGTATCCCCTAAACGGTTAGAGAAAGCGGCAAACTTTTCTATAGCTAAACATCAATATCAAAAGAAAATATCTTCATTAATCCACCTAAATGATAATGGACATTTGTTACCATATATGTACTGGGTAACAAATAAATTTGACTCTCCAAATAATACACCATTTTTGTTTAACGAAGGGGAAGAGCTGACGGTTTTTCCCGGACAGACTAAATACTCCCCTGACAAACATTTATACACTTTTAGTGTTTATACATGCCAAGTTGTTATAATACATATTCACGGTAAGGGCTTTTTATTTTCACACCTTAAAATTGGTCATCTCTATACAAAAAGAGCACAAAAAGGAATTAGCGCATTAAAGTCAAAGTATAGAGATTGCATAGATAACGAAGTAAATACTGTTTCAGCCTATATGTTAGGTGATGATCCAAGTCCGCTAGCTAACTATATCAATCAACAACTTTCCGAACTGCACCCACTATCAAACATATATATATATCAAAAAAGTCCTCACTTATGTATGAGTGTTAAATCAGAAATGAAAAAAAACGAGATGAATATTACCATCGAAATGCACTCAGCAGAGCTATTAAGACAACCTGGATGGAATTATCCAAATGCAGCTTTCCCTCAGTCACCAATGGTTTTAAAACCTGACTTTAAGACCTTACAACTGAGCAAATAGTTAGTAAAAGAGTTGCATGTTAATTGATAATTATAAAGGTGGTACTTACTTTATGAGGCTAACTAATAACTTAAAATTTCTCGGCAAATATGGAGACACAAAACTCAACAAAATAATCACCCTAGTATTATTAAGTATTATTGGAATTTTCTTTGAAGCTCTTGGGCTAGGCCTAATATTACCAGTACTAGATTTCATATCCGCAAATGGAGACACAGAATATCTAAGAAAAAACAATGAATTCTGGACAATAACAACAAGCACGTTCTCCCAACTTAATTTAGAGTTAAATCTCTTTTCACTTACACTTCTTGTTCTTATTGCCGTTGTATTAAGGCAGTTATTTGACTACATATATTTAATTAAATTAACCCTAACCGAAGTAACTCTTCAAAAAAATCTTCGAACTAAATGTTACTCCATAATACAATCCACTCGACTTGATATCATAAACAAAATGGGTAGTGGGAAATTTATAAACCTCTTAGACCATCAAACAGAATCTACGTCTCAAGTATTGGTTGGTTATATCAGATATATAAGACATATAGTTACCTTTACGGTTTATGTAACCCTAATCATAATGACAGCCCCGCTATCAAGCGGCCTAGCAATATTCCTCCTTGGAAGCTTATTAGTTATTATTCAGTTTTATGTAAGAAAGACTCGTGAAGTTTCCAATCAATTAATAACTTATAAAACAATACTAGCCTCTTTTTTAACAGAGGCTTATCAAGCCTTTAGAACTGTAAAAATTTTCGGCCTACAGTCTCGGCAAATCAAGCGTATCAAGCAAATTAATGAAAAACATGCAAGGTTGAATCTCAATTTAGTAAAAAACAGTGGGAAAATTCCATTAATTATGGCGCCCACGATTACTGCTATCCTAATGGCTTTCCTATACATCTCAGTCACTTATCTCGACATGACTATCAATACCATAACTTTATTTGCATTAATTATGTTGAGGTTAGCTCCAACTGCACAAGCATTTGCAAAACAACAACAAGGCTTAGCAAAACATATAGTTAGTTTAGAAGCACTAAAGGAAAGTATTATCACTTGCACCCAGAACCCCGATACTTCCGGACAAAGAACTGAAGTACACCTCAAAAATTCAATCTGTGGAAAATCGCTTTCATACTCTTATAACAATGACAGTAGATTAGCCTTACACAACATAAACCTTAAACTATCCATCGGAAAAATAGTCGCGATAACAGGAAGCTCCGGGGCTGGAAAATCTACTTTAGTCGATATTTTGTCTGGATTGGCTACCCCAACCAATGGTCATGTTTCTTTTGATGAAAAAGTCATTTCAAAAGAAAATCAAGAAAGTTTAAGGGATATAATATCTTATGCGGCCCAAGAACCTTTTCTATTTAGAGGCTCTGTAAAAGAAAATATTCAAATAGGTTCGCCCTCCGCAGATCATAATGAATTAATCAAAGCTTGCGAAATGGCTTATGCGAATCATTTCATTGAGAAATTACCAAATGGTTATGATACCCAATTAGATGAAGCTGGGGAGAACTTATCTGGTGGTCAAAAACAACGTATTGCGCTTGCCCGATGCTTTTTAAGAAAAAGCCCATTACTAATACTTGACGAACCCACTAGTTCACTAGATCGGCTATCAGAACAAAAGATCACCCAGTCTATACGCCAGTATGCACAAACCTATAATGCTCTGGTAATAATTATTACTCATAGAGACACAACAATAGAAGATGTCGATGAGGTAATTAAAATGGAGAATGGGCAAATAGTAGAACACTATATGCTAGATGAATAACAAAAAATCTAAGCCAATAAAGCTTGTTTTAGGAACAGCGCAGTTTGGCCTTCCTTATGGGGTCACCCGAACAGATGATCATGTGGATGACACAACTCTGCGCCATCTCCTGGAGCAAACAGAAAAATCAGGCATTGCGATGCTGGACACCTCTCCAGCTTACGGCACCTCAGAAACGAGGCTAGGCCAGTTCAATGCTGCTCGATCCTTTGCTCTCCAAACCAAAACCTTTGGTGGGCAACTCGACCTTACTCCAAAGCAGCTCGAAGAGCAGTTCAGCAACTCCCTCAAAGCCCTTCAAACGTCAGAAGTTGAAAGCTTTCTTGTTCATAGTGTCGAACAGCTGAAAGGTACAGAGGGGAAAAGCCTGATTAAATTCCTGCAATCACTCAAAGATAAAGGGCTCACCAAACGGATCGGCGTTTCAGTCTATGATGCCGAAGATATTGACTTTACCCTTGAGCTATTTAAACCTGATGTCATTCAATTACCCGTGAGTATTGCTGATCAGCGCTTGATACATTCAGGGCATTTAGACCGATTGAAAAACTTAGGTATTACAATTCAAGCACGCTCAATATTTCTTCAAGGCCTTCTCCTGACAAACCCTTCTAAGTTGCCTTCCTTTTTCACTGAGGCAAGAAGTTTCATAGAAGATTTAAGAGAGAATTTCACCTCTACCGAAGCAGCGTGTATGGCCTTCATTCGAGATAACGCCTTGGTTGACGAGGCGGTATTTGGTGTGCATACGAGCCTTCATTTACATACCATTATCTCAGCTTCAAGGGAGGTAATTCAAAAAAAACAGTGGGAGAATAGTGGTCTACCAGAAAAGCTCGTTGACCCTAGGTTATGGAAATAACTTACTTTTTCTTGGAAACTTCAGATACCTAAATGATTGCACCAGAAATTAAAATACCAAATAAGCCGACATACTTGATGCCTTTTCTTCCTCTAGACATCACTCCTATTTATTTAGCTTGGCTCAACGATAAAGAAATCACCCAATTCACTGAAATAGCTAAAACTAAACAATCAGCAGAAGATTGTAGAGATTATGTAACGAAATCAAACAGCTCTTCTGATGAGTTTTTATGGCGCATTGTCACCGAAACACACGGCCACGTAGGGAATATACGCCTTTCAGGCTTAAGCTCACCTCATCAACGTGGGGAACTTGCCCTTATCATTGGTAATACAAATCTCCATGGTAAGGGTATAGGCACTCAAGCAATAAAACTGGCGACGATGTATGCCTTTAACGAGTTAAAACTACACAAAATAACTGCAGGTATGTACATGCCTAATGAAGGCTCATATAAAGCCTTTCTAAACGCCGGATATCACCTTGAAGCGACATTAAAAGACCATGTGTTATTTAATGGCCACTTTACTGACGTGTATAAAGTGGCTTGTTTCAATCAATATGAGCAAAACCTATGAACATAAAAGATAAGTATTTCGATATTTACACAGGGAAATCTATCCTCGTAACCGGAGCAACAGGCTCGTTTGGACGAAAGTTTGTTCAGACGTTGTTTGAGCATGCCAATCCTGCAAGGGTCGTAGTTTTTTCTCGTGATGAGCTGAAGCAGTATGAAATGGCTCAACAGTTTCCTGAAGATAGATATCCTATCCGTTATTTTATTGGGGATGTAAGGGATCGCGAACGCTTAATTCGGGCGTGTAATGGAATTGATCTTATCGTTCATGCTGCGGCCATGAAGCATATATTAGCTGCCGAATACAATCCTACAGAGTGTATTGCGACAAATATCCTAGGCGCACAGAATGTTATCGATGCCGCGATAGAAAACAATGTGAAACAAGTTGTTGCCTTGTCTACTGATAAAGCAGCAAACCCCATAAACCTCTATGGCGCGACAAAGCTGTGTTCTGACCGACTTTTTATTGCAGGTAATAACTTATCAGGAAAAACCAAAACACGCTTTTCTGTTGTACGCTATGGAAATGTCGCGGGATCAAGAGGTAGTGTCATTCCCCATTTCAAACAGATGGCAGCAAATGGTGAGACCGAATTCCCAATTACACACGCCGACATGACCAGATTTGTTATTACACTTGCGGACGGCGTACAACTGGTGAACCTCGCGATGGCGAGCATGGAAGGCGGCGAAATTTTCGTTCCAAAACTACCAAGTGTTAAAATAACCGATATAATTCCTCACTTATGTGCAGACGCAACCTATAAAATTATTGGTATCCGTCCCGGGGAAAAGTTACATGAAGTAATGATACCCTACGAAGAATCACGTAATGCAATAGATATGGGGGATTACTATATCCTTCAACCAACGCTCCATTGGTGGAACACAAAAGGTTTTATGGAAAAAATAGAGAAGTATGGAAAGCCGGTATCTAAACCATTCGAATACGACAGTGGATCAAATGATGATTGGATGACAGGTGACCAAATTCTAGAGCTCATAAATTCAATCGATTTATAATAGAACAACACTTTAATGAACGCAGGCACCAAACTAAAGAATAGCCCTAAGTGGCTATTTAGAGTTGCCTCACGCCCTGGTGTCGGGGGAGGACATGTAAAGCGCTCCCTCCAACTAGCTTTAGCTCTCTCCAGCTTTGGACAAAGTTGTACCTTTTACTTAGACCCCGACCCCCAAAAACATAATGAACATTGGATCAGTACACTAGATAGTCATGGCATTGATTGGATCGAAGAAAATTCCAACATTGATTGTGATAAGGCAATCGCCCATAGCCAAAAAAATGATATCATCATATTAGACAGTTACGATCTCTGCCCATCAAGATTTTTACAATTTTTTCCAACACTTAATATTCTTTCTTTTGATGATTTCAGAAATAAAAATCATGGAAAATTTTTAATTAGGCAAACCCTTATCAAAAGTCAGCAGAAAGATGATATCTACCCAAATATTATTGATGGGCCAGAAAACATCATTTTACCAATTACGCCCCCCTCACAACGCCTGCATCGGATAAAACAACCGCACACAAGAAAAATCCTAATAAGCATGGGTTTCGTTGATAGCATCAATAACACAGGAAAAATATTGGCACTTTGTGCAGATATAAGATTAAAAAATCCGATAACAGTAGTACTCGGCCCCAATGCACCTCATATCCAAACTATTCGGGAACAACTAAAAAAATTCACAGAAAGTAGGCTTATCATCAACCCTACTTCTATGGTGGATCTATACCAAAATCACGATGTTGCTCTAGGGGCAGGAGGCGTATCAATGTTGGAACGTATCGCCTATGGTTTACCATCAATAGTTGTTCAAGCTGCCGATAACCAATCCCTTACAATTCAAGAAGCCGTAAAACTCGGTTTGATAGAAACTCAAAGTATACATAATACTGACGGGTTAACCACGCAGCTCTGTAGCTTCCTCAAGAATGACTCTTTGCTTGAATACCTAACTATTAATGGGCAGAAAATCATTGATGGAAGAGGGGCGCAAAGAATCGCTCAACAATTACTTAATTCCTTAGGGAACCCAACTCTCCCTATTTAATGGGCCAATAATGTTTTATCCTTATAGCAAACAAAGTATCAATCAAGATGATTTGAAAGCAGTTTGTGATGCTCTTAGATCTGATTTCCTTACTCAAGGACCACAACTTGAAATTTTTGAAAAGAAGTTAGGCGCTTTTCTCAGCCCAAACTGTTCTACAATTGCCTGCAACAATGGCTCATCAGCCCTTTGGTTAGCTTACAAGGCACTTGAGTTAGGCCCCAAAGCAGGCCTTATTACTTCGCCGATAACATTTCTTGCCACGGCCAGTATGGCGATAATGTTAGATGCTCCTGTATATTTTGCTGATGTTGACCCCAATAGTGGATTAATGACAGCCGAAACCGTTAAACAAGCCCTAGAGGAAGCTCCTTTTCCTATCAAAGCAGTTACCGTGGTACATCTAGCTGGCCAGGGCGGTGAATTAGAGGCCATAAGAGAAGTAACCCAAAAGTATAATTGCGCATTGGTAGAGGATGCATGCCATGCTCTTGGGGCTACGGCAGAAACTCGATCAAATACCCTATCATATCTCGGTTCTGCAGATTTAAGTGACATCGCTGTTTTTAGTTTTCACGCTATCAAGCATCTAAGTATGGGTGAAGGAGGAGCATGTATCACCCAAAACCCTGAATACAAAGAACGTATGATTTCATTTAGAAACCATGGAACGACAAGAAACCCTAGCGATTGGCAATATCAGCCTGAAAAGCTCGCACCTTGGTATTATGAAATGTCTGAGCCTTCTTTCAATTTAAGGCTGACTGAAATGCAAGCCGCCCTAGGCAGCAGTCAATTATCACGTGTAAAAACTGCGAATGAAAAACGCAGAAAAATTGCCTCTTGGTATAATGAGGAATTCTCTGAAGTAGATTTTATCAATGGCCCTCAACTCCCCCCCCATCCATCTAACCACGCCTGGCATCTTTACCCTATAAAAATTGACTTTAATAAACTTGGGTTATCTAGGGGACAGGTTATGGCGAAACTCAAAGAAAAGGGAATAGGAACCCAAGTTCATTACATACCCCTTTACAGGCAGCCTTGGTATCGTCAACAAAACTATCCTTTTCTCACTGGGGCGGAAGCATATTACCTAGAGACACTCTCCATCCCACTGTATCCACAATTAACGAGGGAAGATGTTTCAACAATATCTAATACGCTAAAAAATATAACAAATTTCTTTTAATTAAAATTATGCTTCAAAATAAAATTGAGTTTTCAGGCTACAAAAAAGTGTTTTGTGAAAGCCTTCGTGCCCTAGAAAAGGCTTATGAAATGGGCCTTTCCAAAGATGCAAAAATTTTATGCCGGTCTCCAGCAATCTTGGATAACAAAAAAATAAACTCAATTAACCTAGACGAAAGAGTAAATATTAAGGAACTCCAGTCTCTTTTCGATCGAATAGACCTAACTTGCAAGAAGTGCTTTGATGTATTTCAAGATAATGAAGAGCTTCATGAATATGCCCACTTACTTACACAAATGGTATGGCTTTGGAACACAAAAATCATTCAATCGGGCTTTCTTATTTCTGACGATTTCAAAGAACCTTGTTTAATACTAAATCCTAACTCAGGAAATGCTGCCCTCGATCAAAACTGGACTTTACCGTGGACTGAGCTTCTAAAAGACAACACCAATGCCGTTACCCACGCCATCAGTATTGATTTAAATTTCACACTCAGAACTGAAAAAAGCACCTTAGGTAATAACTATAGAAAACTTCGCCTCATGGGCTGGCGTCATGTGTTATGGCGTTTAGGATGTAAACTATGGAGCAAATTACCCCATAGCCTATCCCGGGGTACTGTTTATTATTTCCGGGAAAATGAATTATTACGTGATGTAGCAAGCGAGTTTATTCTTAAAGGTTACTCAGCTTCGAAAATAAATACTAAACCACTGAAAACACTCTCAGAGAACACTAAAAGAATTGCAGACACTGCCATTCAAACTTCGCAAGATATTCTTTTAAACCATATCAAAAAAATCAACACAGAATCTTCACACCATTATTTGTTCAATGAGTTACGCAAACTTTTTCAGCAAGAGATTGAAACCTATAGAATCAATCTTGAATATCTATCTATTGATAAAAATTTCCCTATCAAAACCCAAAAAGATGTCGTTCTGACAAATTACCCATGGGCGGGTTTCTGTGCCGCCTTAGCCAGAGTATGTGACGCGAAAAGAGTTCCATTTGTTGGTTTTCAACATGGTGTCACCAGAGAGATTATCAGTTCTCATCAAAACAAAATAAATTATGAGAATGTTTCAGCGCCCTACGCTGCTTTCATAACTCAACAAGGTAAGGCAATCTCCGATCATTGCGTTTACCGGCAGCATAAATCGCGAGAACACACTGTTGCATTAGGAGCAGTATCAGATTTTATCAATTATACAAAAAGAAGTACGTGGAAAACCAAATCTAACCGAATTATTTATCCTGCCAGTTTAAATCAACCAGGCTACTTCTTTAATGGCGGCGTCTATCAAAACGATTATAAAAACTATCAAAGTGAACTAAAGTTAGTTAACGAAGTATTCTCTGCTATACCTCACTCTGTAGATTATAAACCGTATCCAACTAAACGTTATCCTGACGAAAGCCCTTTGATAAGAAAAGTCATGGAAACAAAGAACATGACTTTGCTTACATCTGAACATGACTTTAGATTTATTGCTCAGCAATATGGGCTGATTATAACTTGTGGAGCCAGTAGCACTTTAAGCTGGTGTCTAATGTCCGGCATACCTACCCTATATATTGACTCACCCTATGAGGGATATCGTCTTTCCGAGGATCTAAAAGCTTTTTTCAAAAATCAAAATTTGTATTTTGATCTACGGAATCCCGACTGCTACGAAGATCTTGCAGTTCAGTTAAAAAAACCTCTTACAGATTTCTCTAGCGTTTGGAAAAGAGATACCAAAAGAAGAGAGACCATGTTGAAACAGTTATTTGGCCTACATTCTTCGAAATCAGGCCCGAATGGTTATAAATGGTTAAAAACAAAAATGAATGAGTCTTTCTAATGGACAAAAATATCTTGCAAAAACGCCTTATGGAAAGCTTCAACTCAAAGGGCGTCAGGTTCAGCAATTATCAGGATATTCCCCAATTTGTTACTGAGAAATTAGAGAATATAGACACGACTGAGCACTATGAAAAATCACAACTAAATTTGGATCATGCTCGATATGAATTTTTGGAAAACAGTTTAGAGTGCAATAGTCTTAGTGTGACAGAAATCGGGGCAAATCTTGGATATTTCCTATTACGCCTAGCCAAAGAACAAAAGTGTGTCGTAACTGGTTACGAGCCTATTTCCGAATACGCTCAGGCTGCTTCTCTTATGTCTCAGTTCACTGATATTGATGATTATTGTACATTCCATTCTAAAGGTGTCCTGTTTGATGATATTGGGAGCCTGCCGACATGTGACTTGATCATTGAACTTAATGTTCTTCATCATGCTGGGAATATTTTCGATAAAGAAAAAGTGGCGAGTTTTAGCAGTTGGGAGGCTTATGCGATTAACCGTCTGGCTGCTATGAGAGATAAAGCTTCACACCTTTTTATTCAAACAGGTAACAGTCAGGAAAACATACAACTCTTCCCATCTGAAGAAGCAGTAAGTCATTTCGCAAACATTTTGTCTCAGGCTGGCTGGAAAGTGAAGTCAGTAGGAACTATTCAAAATCTAAACAACCTAACTTACACGCTAGGTTCTTTGAATGATCCTCAAAGTTATACGACATACAAATGCCACCGGAATTTAGATACAGGTTTAGTTGATTATAAAGTTAACTCAGAAGTTGTTGGGTCTCATCAAACCGGTTTAGCTAACCGCCCTGTATGGTTATGCGAATGATGACTCCACACAAAAAAGCTCTTGTATACCTCGGCGGGAGTTTTCCTCAAGTAGAAGCCGTTAAATCATTAAAGTCTCTCGATCTTTATATAATTCTGGTTGACCAGTCTGAAGCTCCGCCATGTCTAGCTTTTGCAGATCTTTTTATTAAAGCAAGCATAACTGATACCGCCCTAATTTTGACCGAGCTCAAAAAGCTAACGAATTATGAGATTATTGGTGCCTACGGTGTTGCTGATTACGCTTACAAAACTGTCGCAGCAATCCATAAATGCTTCGATATCAAAGCTATCCGAAAAACTGAATACAAAACCCTGAATAATAAATACATAACAAAACAGGCAATCTCCGGGTCAGGTATCCTTTGCCCCGAAACAATATGGTATGGAGAAAGGAATGAACTGCCTGGTCTGCTTAAAGAATTCGCCCAAAAACCACTGAAATCATGCGTGATAAAAGCTGTAGATCAGAATAACAGTAAAGGGATCCATATTCTACACGAACCTAGTTTGCAGGCTTTTACAGATGGATTACATGATGCATTTCAATATTCATCGCAGGTACTTATCGAAGAGTTTATAGAAGGGCAGATTGGGAACGTAGACGTATTGGTTTTGGAGGGAAAGAGTCACTCGATCTCAACTACAATACGGCTTAACGACGCGGACACAGCCCAAATATGTACTGCAATGATACAGCCAGCCGAGTTATGGGACGGTTATCAGGAAACCGTATTTGGAATAGCACAACAGGCTGCAAGAACCTTAGATTACCATACAGGGCCGTTAACAATTGATCTTCTCATAACAGATTCAAAGAAAATTTATGTCATTGAGGCAAGTCCTCACTTCCATAGTATTCAGTCAGAAATCTTGAGAGGTAATGGCTCTCCAATTGCAGCTTATGCTAGTTATTTAGCAAATCCACTTGGAGATTACAGAAAATACATAGCACGTAATCATACCCATGGAATGTTTTGTTATCAGAAATTCCATACTCAAAGGGGCAGGATCAAGTCAATTTGTGGAATGGAAGACAACCAATTTAAAAAGCACTTACGTAGTTATAAATTGTTCTCACAAGAAGGAGACATAATTAATAACTCCAATAATAGAAAAGAACTCTTAGGCCTTTTTTGGTGTGAGTATAGCTCGTTAAAAGAAAAAGAAGCCTTGCTATATCATTTAGAGAAAAATATTTACACAACATAGTCCTGAAATACATTGGAGTAACTTAATTTTATGTGTGGTATTGCAGGAATAATAAGCCTAAATCGGGAACCTCTTCAAAATTGCAGCTGGGCACTTGATAAAATGTCAAATTGCATTGCTCACAGAGGACCAGACCAGCTTGGACATTTTATTTCCCATAATCGTTTTGTGTGCTTTACAAACACTCGCCTTTCAATTGTTGGGACAAAAGACACCGTTAATCTCCCTATACATGACATCCATGATCGAGCTTGTGTCACTTATAACGGAGAGCTTTTTAATCATAACGAGCTTCGCCTTTCCCTACAGCAACAGGGATGCGCTTTTCAAACTTCGACAGATACCGAAGTACTCCTAAATGGCGTACTATATAATGGTCTTAATTTTTTAGATAAAACGGATGGGTTTTGGGCTTTTGCTTTTTACGACAAAAGCGAAAACAAAGTCATTCTATCACGGGATCTACTCGGCGAAAAAAGCCTGTACTATGCCATCCACAATGGGCGACTGTACTTTGCCTCAGAAATTAATCCAATACTCTCAGTCCTTCCACCTGAGGCCATTGAATTAGACTATAAAGCCGTAATTTGTTCATTTCAGTATAGGGCTACATTTCCTGGCCACTCTCTCATATCGAAAATTAAAAAATTACAGCCAGGAGCCTCTTTAGTTATAACTCCAGGAGAGGCTGATCTCAGAATAGCTAAGCAACAAAAATTTAGCTTTGAGACTTCGCAGGAATTTTTTGCGAACGACCCCAATGAAAAACAAGTAATCGAAAAGTATTCTGAATTACTCTACAAATCCTGTTCAATTCGGCTCCCACAAGAAGTTGATTATATCGCAACACTTAGCGGGGGAATTGACAGTACATTAATCAATTACTTCATTAGTCAAACTCATGATAAAAGGCATGAGACCCTCTTTGGGGAATCACACTCAGTATCTCCTGCCAAGGGAGAAGATATAAGTGAATATGAGGCCAGTTGTTTAACCTCAAAGAAGCTAAATTCGCATCATCATTATCTGATGATGCATCAAGAAAACGCTTCTAAAATATATGAAGAAGCCGCAGCAAACTCATTTGATGGAATTTTCTGTGAAGGTACCGCAGATTTTGGACAACTTGCTGCCTACTTAAACTCTCAAAACAAACGTGTTCTTGTACTCTCTGATGGCCCTGATGAATTATTAAACGGCTATCCAACAGATATAAGATCCACAAAGGTATTTCATAAATTTTCACACTATCCTCAAGCTGCTAGGTCTACCTTAATCAAACGGGCATACGACCAATCACATATGGCTGGTAAATCAAGCACACTATTAAATTGGGCATACTTAGAGGATACACCATTTGCTATTCGCCCTAATCACGGTGGTACGAGTACACAAATACTGCAGCACTTATTCAGTCCTGATATAAATCCCCTTGATTACAAATCATTTGGCCGTATTCCTGATTTTTATAACGATGTTTATCAGAATCTTGACATAGCTCAGAGAGTCGCGCTGGGATATGCCTGTACATCACTTCCTGAATATGTAAACACCAGAAGTGATCGCGGGATTATGAGACAAAGTATTGAAGCACGTCTCCCCTTTCAGGCGAGATATCTCGTAGAATTAATGATCGCCACACCTGAAAAGTGGCGAACAAATATGGGTAAATATTCAAAATATATACTACGGAAACTCGTAGAAACAAACGTCAGCAAAGAGATTGCATACCGTTCCAAATATGGTTTTTCTAAACCTGGTTGGAATTACGAAAGTATTTCTCAAAAGCTAAAAATGGAAGAGGTAATTGCTGAAAGCTCAGTTTTCACATCTCTTCCATTCAGTAAAGAAGCTCATGAATTTCTCTCGCGGCCTGAAAAAAGCAGATACACGTGGATGGCTTATTGCCTTGCAAAAACATGGGAAAGCTTGAATCAGTGCATAAAAGACAAGGACAAACTACATGTCTAATTACGATATAGATCAAATTGTTCAAACTATTAAATCTGAAGGTATAGCGGTAATAGAGGATGTTTTATCTGAAGAATATTGCGACCAGATAAAATCCGAACTCGATCAGTTGGTGCAAAAACGCCGCGAAGACGGACACTATTGTGGAAATGAAGTAAACCAAGTTCTCGACAACTACTTCATGGGCGCCCCTCAGTTACTTGAACTTCTGACCCAAGACGTTACTGACAAAGTAATGCGGAAATTTATCGATAATGATTATGTACTCATTTCTCCTTCCGCAAGAAACAGACGAATTCTTAAAGATCAAGAATTCGGAAGAAAAACTTCTGGCCACGGGTGGCACACGGACTCACGCTTTATCGGGGAAGGTCAAGGCCTTAATCCCAGTTTGTGCTATATGTCAATTCTATGTATTGATGACTTTACTAGAGATAACGGCGCTACACATTACATTCCTAAATCACATTTAAGATACGAACGACCTGCTGATCGTAATGCCGAGCTAGAGTTTGAATACCTTGAAGCCCCCAAAGGCTCAATTGTGATCTTCGACACAGCTTTATGGCACAAAATTGGTGAAGCATCTGGGAAAAGTAGATGGGGTGTTTTTAATACCTATGGTCCTTGGTTCATGAAACCATATCATCGCTTTGATAAGATGTTCAATGAAGAAGAAATGCAGAGTTTTACCCCCCTAATCAGACAGTTGCTTCATCACGATTCAATCGTCCCACGTGATCATAATGAGAGAATGGCGACACTACGAAGAGTCAATGGCTAACATGTCTCTACAGTTCGGAAAAACACTGATTGGCAAAGGCCATCCTGTTTTCGTGATTGCAGAAATTGGTATCAATCACGAAGGTTCTGTTGAAACCTGTGCAAAAATGATTGAAGAAGCGGCTACAGCCGGAGCCAGTTCCATCAAGCTACAGACTATTGATCCTGAGCGGAATTACGCGAAGGACACCTATAGCTACGAACTCTTCAGCAAAGCTGTTCTGTCACAGGAAGAAACCGCCCGAATGTTCGAATATACCAAAGAACTCGGTATGGAACCTTTCACAACTGCTGGTGATTTCAAAACCCTGGAATGGATCAATAAACTTGATCCTTCCGGCTTTAAAGTTTCAAGCGGCCTTTTAAGCTGTCTTCCAATTATTAAGAAGGCAGCGTCCTTTTCCAAACCGATTCTTATGTCTACAGGCATGGCTGATGAAGCCAATATTCAAGCTGCTCTAGACACGGTAAAATCCATTGGCAACGATCAAGTCGCTCTCTTTCAATGTACTTCTCTCTACCCTGCTGAAAATGAAGATTTAAACTTGGCTAGCATTCCATGGATGGAAAAGCGGTTTAATCTGCCTGTCGGTTTTTCAGATCACAGTATCGGCACTGCAGCTGCTAGTCTTTCTGTCGCAGCCGGAGCAGTCATGATTGAGAAACACTTTACGCTTGATAAAAAACTCCCGGAATACGATCATCGCCTCTCGCTTGAACCCAAAGAATTCGCACTCATGGTCGAATCAATTCGACAAACAGAAAAGATCATGGGGACTCACGACAAAGTTCTTTCTAAAGAAACATCAGACATGCGAGATCAAATGAGCCGCTACATGGTCGTTGCGACAGATTTGAAAAAGGGGCATATTCTTCAAGAAGAAGATATCCTATTCTTCCGATTAAATAAACAAAGCGACGCACCACTCAATGCCTCCATGTTTCGTGACCTAATCGGACACCCGCTCCGTAAAGACATGAAAGCACTAGACGCCATTTTACAGGACACAATTTAATCATGAATATAACGGTAATGATCACCTGTATTGGTGGGGGGCTTTCAGCACAGTTTATACAGTCGATTAAAGCTTCTTCACGACACAATCTCAGAATAGTTGGGGTAGATACAAATGACACTCCTGCTGCAAGACATTTTTGTGACACCTTTCACAGAGTTCCTTCGGGAGACGCACCTGAGTATTTTGATAAAATTAAGAGTATCTGTGCCCAAGAAAGTGTCGATCTAATTTTTCCCTGCGCTGATGAAGAGGCTCTGACACTTGCTGCTCATAAAGCAGAATTATTAATCACGGGAACAACAGTTGCCTGTAATGATCTCGACCTTCTTCAAATTTTCACAAACAAACTTACGACGTATAAAAAACTGGCCCAGCTGGGAATAGAATTACCTATCTGGAAAGAAGCCACCGGGCAGGAAAGCACCCTGTCTGCAGTAAGGGAAATTATGGACATAACAGGAGAAGCTGTTGTAAAGCTCCCAACCGCAAGAGGAGGAAGAGGCACGCTGGTCATCAGTAACAGTCTCACAGAGACGATTTCCTTCGAAGGCAGTAGAGAACTCCATATGAACTTACAGACCTTTATGGAGAAACATCTATCTCAACTCCCCTCTGAACCAATAATGATCATGGAGCGATTAGTTGAACCTGTTCATGATCTTGATATCCTATCATGGCAGGGGCAATGCCACTATCTAATCCCTCGGAAACGATTAAACTCTGCTCTGCCAAATGAAGGGCATATTTTAATCGAAAACACGCCTATGGCTGAAATTGGCCGAAAAGTCGCGCAGGAACTTAAAACCAGCTGGATTTTTGATATTGATTTTATGACCACCAAAGATGGGAAACCTGCTGTTCTTGAGATTAACCCACGAGCCAGTGGCAGTTTGTCTGTAGCTATTGCAGCAGGTATGCCTTTGTTTGATGACATGCTATCCCTTTATGGCGATGAACCTATCGCACCTACTCACCAGTCTTATAATCAAATAATTTTCCCTTACACTGCGCTCGCTAAACGATAACCATGACACACAAGATGACACCAACCATCGCGATATTAGAAAAAATACATCCGGTGGGCTTGAAAAGATTACAGCAATTCTCAAATGTCATCGACTTAACTGAGATAGCAACAGAGAAAGCTCTAATAGAGAGCTCCAACGCAGATGCACTTGTAGTCAAAAGTGTTACACCAATTAATCGGGAAACCATAAAATCTATTCCCAACCTTAAAATCGTTGCACGTGCTGGTACAGGTATGGAAAATATCAACACCCAAGATCTTGAAGAACTTGGAATTGAATATTTCAATGTGCCAACGGGTAATTCTGTTTCTGCAGCCGAGTTCACTATTGGCTTAATATTCGCCATCTGTAAAAAATTCCCTGAAACTCTTACGGCAATCAGCAAGGGGGACTTCCGCCGCCATCTATTGGAAGGCAGAGAGCTGTCGAAAATGACTGTGGGTGTGATTGGTTTAGGGAATGTTGGCTCTCGAGTAGCAAATCGTTTGATCCCCTTCGGGTGTAAAGTTATTGGGTGGGATAAGGACACTGCCAAAGGTAAAGAACTCAATGCAGCTGGTGGACAGTTTTCAGAAGACATCAATGAAATCTACTCTCAAAGTGATGTAATATCTCTCCATCTATCCCTGACAGAAGACACTCGACATTTTCTGAATACCGAAGCTTTTACTCACATCAAAAAAGGAACTATCCTTATCAATACAGCCAGAGCTGCTTGTATAGATACGCAAGCCATGCTTTGCGCTTTGGATAACGGTACATTGTCCTCTGCTGCGGTTGATGTTTTGGATCCAGAACCACCTTTTACTCAATCCAGTGGTTTATCCAACTACACACACCCTCTCCTTGAACATCCAAAAGTTATAGTTACTCCTCATTTGGCTGCTTCAACCCGCGACGCTCAGCAGGTTATATCTGAAACTGTCGGGGAAACCCTTTACAGGTTTTTTTCATGAAAACTGTTGCAATTATTCAGGCCCGGATGGGGTCCTCTAGACTTCCGGGCAAGGTTCTCAGGGAAATCACAAATGGCCAGTCCGTCCTGGCTTACATGGTCGCACGTATGAAAAAGGCACAAAAACTGGGTCAAATTTGTGTTGCCACAAGTGAGGAAGTGGCAGACCAGGCGATAGTAGAAGCCTGCAAGGCTCTTGAAATTCCTGTTTTCTGCGGCAGTGAAACCGATGTCCTGGACAGGTTTTACAAGGCAGCCAAGACACTGGAAGCAACAACACTTGTCAGATTGACAGCCGATTGCCCTGCCATTGATCCCGATTTGATCGATCAGGCAGTCTCTAACTTTGAAACCGGTGCCTATGACTACTACTCCAACGCTCTTCTCAGAACCTACCCAGACGGGCTGGATGTCGAGGTCTTTTCGTTCAAGGCTCTTGAAGAGGCTCATGAAAAGGTAACAAGCCAACGCTTCCGCGAGCATGTAACACCTTATTTGAGAACCGGCTTCTTCCCGCGCGAAATGACAGGAGACTTTCGCGTCGGTCATCTCAAACACAAAAGTGATTTTTCCCATCTGCGCTGGACGCTGGATACCGAGGAAGACCTCTGCTTCCTACAACGTTTTCTCCCACTTCTGCCGGAAGACTTCTCATGGGAAGACGGTCTCTCATGCCTGATGACCAATCCCGACCTTCTGCACTACAACCGGGACATCAAATCCAGAACGAGCGCGCTGGCCGATCTCGAAACCGGACAGGATGTCGAACGTTCAAACCGGAGCAATCTGCCCCGTCGCTATGAGCAATCCAATTCGCTTTTTGAGAGGGTTGAAAAAATCATCCCTCTGGCGAGTCAGACTTTCAGCAAAAGCTATCAGCAGGTTTCCAAAGGCGCAGGCCCCCTGTTCCTTGACAGTGGAAAAGGTGCCCGGGTTTTTGACATCGATGGCAACAGCTACATTGATTACGTTATGGGCCTGCTCCCCAACGTTCTCGGTTACGGTGATCCGGATATTGATGCGGCCATTCACCGTCAGCTTGAAAAGGGTATAACCTTCTCTCTTCCCTCTGACCTCGAATTCATACTGGCGGAAAAGCTTGTTGAGCTGATCCCCTCTGCCGAACAGGTCCGGTTTGGTAAAAATGGTTCTGATGCCACTTCGGCTGCGATCAGACTGGCAAGAGCCTACACGGGACGGGACAAGGTTGTCGCGTGCGGTTACCACGGATGGCACGACTGGTACATTGGAACGACCACTCGCAATCTCGGAGTACCCGCAAGTGTTCAGGAACTCTCTCTCAGGCTTGATTTTGGGGACTTCGAAAAAGCCCGCGACCTATTCACGTCCGAAGGCGATCAGATTGCTGCCATCATCCTTGAACCTTGTGGCGCTGTACAGCCTCCGGAAGGCTATCTTCAGCATCTTCGAGATCTCTGTGACCATTCGGGCACAGTTCTGATCTTTGATGAGATCATCACCGGCTTCCGCATTGATGTCCGGGGCGCACAGCACGTTTACAATGTGACACCCGATCTGTCCTGTTTCGGAAAGGCCATGGCAAACGGCATGCCGATTTCTGCCGTAGTCGGACAGAAAAGGGTCATGCGCCTGATGGAGGATATTTTCTTCTCGGGCACCTTTGGAGGAGAAACCTTGTCACTTGCAGCAGCTTGCGCCACAATTGACAAGTTGACCAAATACGATGTGCCGTCACAAATCTCTGCTTGCGGTAAATTGCTGAAAGAAAAACTCAATGCGCTTTTCAGACAATACGGCTTCCAAGACAATCTGTCAGTATATGCTGAAGACTGGTGGCCCTTGCTCAAAGCCCAGGGACTGGAAACAGAGGACGTTCTTTTCAAAACACTTTTGCGACAAGAACTGAATGCAAACGGAATTCTATTGAATGCTTCGTTCAATCTCTCCTGGGCCCACACAGCTCCCGAGGTAACAGACGAGACAATCTCAAGATTTGAAAAGGCCCTGCAAACTCTGAAGGCTGCCGTTGACAGCAAAAAACCTGACACATTCCTGCGGGGTGAACTGATACAACCGACCTTCCAGGTCAGAAAGAGTTCCTGATGGAAATCCGGGAAGCTGTATTTGATGACTGGGAAAAACTTCTGGAATGGGTTAACAGCCCGGAGAGCCTCTCAAACAAGAAGCTGACGGTTCAAACCATTCTCGAATCAGATCACAAACGCTGGTTAGAGTCCGTTCTTGGGACAGACAATATACACCTCTTCATGATTCTGGATCAGGATCAACCTGTCGGTCAAATGCGTTTTCAGGAACAAGGCCAACAGAGTGCATCCTTTGTCATTGATATTTATATTGAACAGGTATTCCGAGGACGCGATCTGGCATTCAAAGCCTTGACTGCTGGCATGCAAAGGCTCCGGAAACTCCACGCTCCTTCAGCTCTGATCTTTGTAGCGGTAGTTAAGACAACAAATACAGCTTCTCTCTCGCTTTTCCGGAAACTGGATTTTATTCTAGACAAGGAAGACGCTGACTTTTCAACCCTCAAAACTTACGGATAAGGAAACCATGACCTTTACAGGAATCAAAACAGCTTGTGTCATCGTTGCGCATGCTGATGATGAAATCCTCGGTTGCGGCGGGACGATGGCGCGTTTAAGTAAACAAGGAACGGAAGTCCATGTTTGTTTTATGACTGACGGAGTTGGAGCTAGAGGCACTGTCGTCGAAAAATTGAAAAATGATCGCGAAGAAATGGCGCGAGAATCAAATAAAATCGTTGGTACTCAGTCTATAAATTTTGCTTCTTTCCCTGATAATTCAATGGACAGTGTTCCTTTGCTTTCCATTGCACAACACATTGAGAAACTTATCTCAAAACACCAGCCAGAACTAATTATTACCCACCACCAGTCCGACTTGAATATAGATCACCAGATAACTTATCGGTCTGTTATGACGGCCTGTAGGCCCCAGCCTGGCCACGCCGTTAAAACCATATTATCAATGGAAGTTCCTTCAGCAACAAACTGGTCTCAACAAAGTCCATCTACTCAATTCCAACCCAATTTTTTTGTAGATATATCGAAACAGAAAGATAAAAAATTGGCTGCTCTAAAGGCATATGATCTAGAGATGCGCCCCTTCCCCCATTCAAGATCTTACAATGCCATCGAAGCCAGAAATGTCTTGCGTGGAACCGATGTTGGCGTTCCTTTAGCTGAAGCATTTCAGCTAGTTCGCACGACCTTTTAACTTCACCATAAACCTATAGTCAGACTGCGAGAAACATGCCTAATATCATGGGCTATACATCAATTTATTTAGCAGAAAGTTTTGGCTGGTCCCATCATGATAACAACTCTAGCCAATTGTTTTTTAAAGGCCATTTACATAATACTGCCTACAAAAGCAAAAATTTTCTAGCCCAATTAATGGACCACTTTGACCAGATATCTGAGCAAAGTAATTTAGCAAAAATTATAGACCAATTAGATGGGCACTTTGCCTTAATCTATCAAAGAAAAGATCTTACTGTTGCTTCAGTAGATCGAGTACGAAGTATTCCTCTACTCTATGCAAAATCTGATGAAGATAAGTGGGTAATCTCTGATCACGCTGCCCCAATACTGAAACATCTGAAACTAGCTTCCGATGACATCAGCAAAAACGCAGCACTGGAAATTGCCGTAAGCGGATTTTGTATTGGCACTAAAACTTTATACCAGAACATCACTGGATTTTTGCCGGGTGAGTATATAACGATCTCTCCAAAAGAAGAGGTCCTACGATTTAAATATCACCAATTTTCTCCATGGAAAGGAGAGCAAAATAGAGGCGAAATCCAAGACTACAAGCACACTCTACTTTCCCAAACACTCAAAGTTCTGCAAAAAACCATTGATAGTGCTAAAGGCAGAAAAATTCTTGTACCTCTTAGCGCGGGAATGGATTCCAGAGTAATTATATCCGGCTTCAAAGAGCTGGGCTTTAGTAATCTCGAATGCTTTTCTTACGGCAGAAAAGGCAACCATGAATCATATACAGCCAAGAAAATTGCCGATAAGCTAGGGTATAATTGGCATTTTTTACCAACGACCACAGCTAATTTTCGTCAAATCCGAAACACTAAGAGTTACCAAGAATATCTGAAAAAATCTGACAGTCTTATCTCAACACCTGTCGAGCAGGATGTCGTAACTCTGCATATGATGAAAGATTGCGATTGGGCCCGAAATGGCATCGTGGTCAACGGACAAACTGGCGACTTTATTAGTGGGAACCACATCCCTAAAGCGCTACAAACGCCCTCTGACCTTGGGTCCACACAAGAAGCCAAAAACCAGCTATTTTCTTCGATTTTTTCTAAACATTTTGGATTATGGCCCAGTTTATTTGAAAAGTTGGAAAAACAGGATTTTATCAAGCAGATAAATGCAGAACTAATTGAGGCTAACGCCCCAGACTTAACCAAGGAAAATGCCTATTCTCTTTATGAATATTACGAGTTCGTAAACAGACAAGCCAAATATGTCCTTGGAAATCAAAGGGGATATGAACATTACGGTTTTGGTTGGCGCCTTCCTTTATGGGATAGTGAATTCATTGAATTCTGGGAGAGCGTCCCTCTGGAATATAAAGTAAATCAGAATCTATACAAAAATAGTATGATCGAAGCTAATTGGGGAGGCGTTTGGAACAGCTTACTTCCAGCACCAACCTGGGTCACACCTAGTTATATCAGACCTTTACGCTTTCTTGGTAAAGCATTCTGCTCTCCCTTTGGCAAACCTGCCTGGCACAGATTTGAGAACAGATTTTTCGCCCACTCAATGGACTCCCTTAGAAAATATGCAGCAGTCTCATGGTGGGATGTAGCCTCTACTTCACGTCCTCATAGGAATGCCATCTCTTGGTTAACTTCTCTATATCTGAAATCCCATAACTTGAATTGGGATGGCTCACCCAAAAATTAAGGGGCGGGGAATACTCAGTAAATGAAAACAAATTTACCGTACACAGAAATCATCGGCTTACCCGGCGTAGGTAAAAGTACCTTAATAAATTCAATTGAAAACCAAGTAGAATGTTCCGGTATTGCTGAACGCTGGCCTGAAGCGCCCCAAAAGCTGTACTTTTTCTCATCCTTAACAAGGCTTTACCTTGGGTTCTTGGTTTATTATCCATCCCTATTCCTCAAGCCTAAAAGCTTTAAAAACAGTTGGTGGATAATTTCAAAAGTCGCCTACAGATTAGCTAGTCTAAATTCCAGGCCCGCAAAAGAAAATGCTGTGTTAAGAGATTCTGGTATCCTACAACCGTTATTATCATTTCCAGCAGAATATGGCGGTACCAAGTTAGACCTTTCGCTCCTTAAAGCGCTATTACACTTAATCCCCCTTCCCGATAAAGTTGTGATTGTAACGGTAGATATAGAGACTGCGCTGGAACGTTATTTAGAGCGGCAAAAAAAAACTGACAGAAGATCTGACTATTCAGTTTCATCAGAGAGCTATGTGAAAGCCTATGAAATCCAGCAGATAATCCATGAGTATTTACTCAATAGAAATGTTCAAATCCATTCACTGAACTTGAATGTAGAAATAAGTGACCCAATCAAAACAAAACTGATCGATTTTTTGCGTATTTAGTTTAGAATCTCCCAGCTTAAAGCGTAACTAAACATTGCCTTACAACTCCCTATCAATATATACATTCGAAGAATTCTCTCTTATTGCCAAGGTTTCTTATGAAATTTAAAGATATTGCGAACTATTTTCTGTTCCATTCTAGCCTTCTTCTTTTAAGAGTTCGTCTCTGTATCCAATCCTGTCTGAAATTAACCCATGAATACCAACCAAACCCTTTCAAAGACGATCGCGCTAAAGATCTAAGGGCCTGTCATGACAGATACGAGGCTATAAAGCGTTCATTAGAAGGCCTTGAAACGCCCTCCTCTCTAGATCTGGGATGTAATCAAGGCTATTTCACCTTCCGGCTTGCAGAAAAGGGAGGTTATTGCATTGGCATTGATAATGATAGATCAGAGATCATGGCTGCAAAGGCAAAAGCTGCCATAAACCGTATCAACAACGTCGCTTTTTCAGAACTTACTCTCGATGCTGAAAGTATTGAAAATTTCCCTCAAACAGATGTGACTGTTTGCTTATCCATCTTTCACCACTGGGTAAGGTTTTATGGCCAAGAGCAGGCAGAAAAAATGCTGTTCTCCTTGGCAAAACGTACCAAAAAAGCACTTGTTTTTGACACAGGGCAACCAGAGGAAGAGTCCAAAAACTGGGCAAAGGAATTAGAATTTATGGCTCCTGACAGCCGGACATGGATTGAAGAGCATTTAAAGGGTATTGGGTTCACCGAAATAGATTACTTAGGAGAATTCCCGACCAGTGTCTCTCCAGTTCCTCGACATCTTTTTGTTGCCAAACGCTGATGTGTTGAAATGCAGTTCTAAGAGCCTATGAGTCAGAATATGGTAACCAACATAGCATTTCCATTTATTGGGGATTCTGTTGGCGGTAGTCACATTTCTACATTGACCCTCATAAGGCATTTAGACACAACAAAGTTTAAACCTTTTATCGTCGTACACGAAGAAGGACCTCTATCAGATTTTCTTGATAGGGAGGGGTATGAATACACTCTCTTACCTATTCCTCATTATGCTGGAACCACCCCGTCTCCGCTAAAAATTCTGGCCGATGCAGCTAGGTCAGCAAAACCTATCAGAAAGTACTTAAAAAGCTCAAACATAAACATAATTCATGGCAATGACATCCGGGTTAATTTGACATGGTCGTTGAGCCGTCTTTGTATGCCGAACAAGTTTATCTGGCACCAAAGAGCCCTTCCCAAATCCCACTCTCCATTTTGGCATGCTGTTCCATTTTTATCCGATAAAATTATCTCTATATCCAGAGCCGTTGAAACTTCTATAAGGCGTGGAAAAGGAACAAAAATTCAAACGATTCATAATCCGATTGAAGTTCGCACTCCTACCAAAAAGAAAAAAAATACCTCGTTAAGATCACAACTAAATATCCCTAAATCGGCCATAGTTCTTACATTTATTGGGCGGCTGGTCTCTTATAAAAAGCCAGATTTATTTATTAAGATTGTGCATTCTTTGTCTAAGAAAATTGATAGACCGATACATGGTTTTATTGTCGGCCCTGACCAAGAGCATCTTACCCCGGATTTAAAAGAACTCGCATCAAGCTTAGGTGTATCAAGTAACGTACACTTCTTTGGTTTTACTTCTGAAGTTGAAGCCCTTTTTAGAGAATCAAATTATCTGATCGCACCTTGCGCCGTAGAAGCATTTGGGCGGACCTTAATAGAAGCAATGATGATAGGGTTACCTGTTGTTGCAGCCAATGCTGGTGGTCATAAAGAAATAGTAAAAGACTCAGAGACCGGTTTACTCTGCGAGGTCGATAACATTGAAGATTTTACATCCAAAATCATCCAACTAGAAACACAAGCCACCCTTAAAGAACAAATTATCTTACAGGCCCAGAATCACACCCAAAAGTACTACGCATTAGATAGTCATATCTCACAAATATCTAATATATACAATAAATTAGCAAAATAGAATTCATTGAGAAAAGCAACTACATTAAAATTTATCGTCATTTTACCTAACCTAAAAATCGGGGGTGCACAAAGAGTGGCTGTTAATCTTATGAATAGGTTAGCAGAAGATAGTATAAAAGTTACACTCGTCGTAATTCAGGAAGATGATAATGAAATTCGGGATCTTAATGAAAATATAAAAATAATCCGGTTAAAGAAGCCGCGTTTATTATATGCACTATTGCCTCTACTTATGACGATCAAAAAGTTGGAAGGCGATTATGTCTTATCAACTTTAGGCTATGTTAACTTAGCCATTCTTTTTATGTCGCACTTTTTCTCTTCTAAAGTGATTGTACGAGAAGCTAATCTCCTCTCAGTGCTTATTGATAATTCGAAATACCCTTGGCTGAAGCGTTTCCTATACAATCTTCTATACAAACGGGCCGATAAAGTTTTTGTGACATCAAAACGAATGAAAAAAGAGTTTGAGGATCGGTTGAACACTCCAAAAGACTCTCTGACTTTGTTTTACAATCCAGTGGATGATCGTAAGATTCGCGAGTACTCATTTAAATCAAATAATTTTATTAAATCATCAAAAATTCTGGCTGTTCTCTCTGGTCGCTTTGTTGAGCAAAAAGGATTTGACCGTTTTATAGAAATCATCCCCTTAATTAAAAAGGATATATCTTTTCTCTTCATTGGCGATGGACCAGAAGAGACAAGCCTCAAATCTCGTGTTGACGAACTTTCAGAAAACAATCGGGTTCATTTCTTAAAGAATACCGACAATCCTTGGACATATTATAGGTTAGCAGATTGCTTCCTTATGCCTTCCCGCTGGGAAGGTATGCCAAATGCACTTTTAGAAGCTCTTTGCTGCGGGACTCCCTGCATTGCGACAAAGGAATCTGGCGGTGTCCAGGATATTAAAGATCTACTCGAAGATCAAAACCAACTCCAAATCGCCTCTTTTGGCGACGATTTCATAACTAAAGTTAATGCAATTCAGCCAAAGGAAAAAAACCTAGCCCAGTTAAACAGTATTCCAAAGGAATTCACCTTGGAATACGCCTATTCCCATTTTTTAAAGTCCTTAAAACACCCAAATTCAAGATGGATATGAAAAGTGTTTCAAGGCTAACTTTTGCAAGTTACTGGGTCTTTCGGGTAAAGAGATTTCTCGTAGTACTTTACTGTTATCATCAAAATTATGATAACTAGCATAGGTGAAAATAAGCGCAATTCTATCTCCGCCTGTACACCTACTTCCATAATGAAGACACTTTGTAGTATCAGCAGCAAAAACACTGCCACGAGCCCCCGTAAGAACTTCAAGCTTATCCTCAGAAATCACCTGATAAACATCATTATCGGGTATCGTATTCCCTAAGTAGCCCGTCTGCTTAACAAACTTCTTTGACTCTTCTTGGGGAATCACGCAGAGAGGGCCGTTTTCCTTCTCCACGGTGCTGAGATAAACGTAAATTCTTACACAAGATGTATCCAAAGAATCTAAATGAAACCCAGGGCTCCCTGCATACCTTTCTTGTTTTTTACCCCACCATAATCCAGCATTAGAAAAGCTTGCTGCAGTCCCCAAATACTTTCCAACAATCTTTAAAAGTTCATCACTAAGGGCAAAGTTGCGGGTATTTTCATGTGCTAATAACTCTTTTGCCTCAGCCAAGTGTCTACGATATTTACCCGTGGAGTTCTTCTTTTTATTAATTTCTTTTTCAGTCCAGCCTGACCAATAATCAACAAGCTCTTCCCAGTAGGGTAGTTTCTCACCCTTTAAGGCAGTCACGCCGCAATCAGGAATAGTTTGACTGGGAGAAGAAGCTTTTAAGGCTTTTTTTCTATCAAAATACTGTTTGTATGTTCTGGAAATTAAAGTGCCCTTTTTAATGGCCAAACGATAATCTAAAGGTAGAAACTTCTTTATGCCCTTTTGGTTACTGGCATAAAGAGCCTGGCCCACAATATTTTCATAATTAGTTACCATTACTATCGCCTAAAGCTGAATTATAAACGTTCAAGTATTGGTCTGTAATATGACTTATTGAATAACAGTTGACAATTCTATCTCGCCCCAAAGTTACCCTTCTTGAAAGTCCGTCTTTCCCTTCAGCTAAAAGATCCTCAATAGTCGAGCTCAACATTTCCGCTTTTTGAGGCTCAACTATTTCGCCGATTCCTTGTACTAACTCTGCAGCATCGCCAACATCAGTTGTCACACAAGGAACACCAACAGCCATAGCTTCTCCCAAAACGTTAGGAAAGCCCTCACCATAGGCAGAACTCAAAACAAAAATATCCATGCCTTGTAACAAGGCTGCCACGTCTCTTCTGGCGCCTAAGCATATTACAATATCTTTAAGCTCCTCAGGGATTAAAAGCTTATCAGTGCCTTTTCCAACTAAAAGAAATTTAACCGATTTTTCTTTTTTAGCGAGTAATACAGATGCTTTTAAAAAAGTATCGTAATCTTTCTGAGGATCCGTCCTAGCGATAATACCAACTACGGCATTTTCTCCAACACCCAGTTCTTTCCTGACTTGTTGTCTCAAACTAGCGTCGGGAGAAAATTCATCAACATCAAAGCCATTCGGAATGTAAATCCATTCCTTCGGTTGATATCCAAGCTTCTCATGTTCTTTTTGACCGACTTTACTATTGACGATTATGGCTTTAGGTATATGTGAAAAATAGGACAGAATCATCACAAGTAACCATGTTAATTTTGAGTATTTTGAAAAATCTATATTAGAACAACGTACGTTCCAGATAATACTCTTCACACCAAAGAAAATACTAAATATCGAACCAATAAAATCTGCATGATACAACCAAGTCATAACCATAACTGGTTTATATTTCTGAAAAATTTTATATAGTTTCCAAAGTGCAGCGACCCGATTTCCTTTATCAAGATTTAATGAAAAAACTTCCACACCATTTTTAACAAGCTCTTCTCCATAGATCCCCAAGCCTTTCAACGAGATAACAACCTGTTTTTGATTGCTTAATTCGGCGACGCCATTTACAGCAACTCTCGTCAACATTCTTTCAGCGCCACCCTCATCTAAACTCGTTATCACATGAAATATTGCTGTCATTATATGAATTACTTTTTGATAAGTTTCTGGGTTACGTTATTTCCCATCCACATCCCTAGAAATTTACCCTCGAACTCGAATATTATCACATCAGAAATTTTTCTTTCCCGAACATAATCAAAGAAAAAATCATTATTTTGAATGTCATCCATTATAATTACAGAATCTTGAGTGAATTTCTCATCGAGAGAGGACATCGCAAATTTTCTCCCATTATAACTTTTATCTGAATCATAATGGAATATATCAATCCTATTTATCTGAGATGAAATTGAGGGCAAATTCTGCCTATCCCCTTTGATATATAATTTCCAATTTTTTTTCAGCTTTTCAGGAACAATAATACCTATGTATTGTTCAGGATTTTTCAACCGAAAATAAGGAAAATCGGAACTGTATAACATCCCAGACTTGTTGGCCTCTAATGCCTCCAAAGAAGCGTAGGATGAATACCCAGAAGCAACACCGGTTTCTACGACGACAGCAGGCTTGAGATATCGGATTAAGAAATAAAGAAGATCATAAGCCCCCCCACCTCCGAGATCATAATAGATTTTTTCCAGGGTCTTTTTGCCGTTAACTCTTATTTCTTCAACTTTTTGTTGGGTTTCTTCTGCTAAAACTGGGTCAATTCCATCAATAAAGCTAGAAATACTTTGAGCTTCCTTTTCTAAGTACACCTCATTTTCTTTACTAATTTTATCTGTATTAGAATAGAGCACGCGATTTTTAATTTTTGAAATGATCTCAAAAAAATCACCCTTAAATAACATCCGGGTAAGTGTGTTTTTCACCTGATAAGACAGCATACTCATTTCCTAATTGAATTCCTATAATTCTTATTCTCACTTATAGACATCCAACCAGATTGTATCAACAATCCTAAATCATTATATTCTCAGTATCTACATTTGCAAAAACCAGATAATACTAACCGCTACTGACAGATGTCGGTAGGTTTGCGTGAGGAGCGTAACTCCAGATACAGTAATATGATCTCATCGGTTACATTTCCGCTTGTTGTAGAGAAATACCCCTCGCCCAGAAACGTCGTCCCCAGTATCGTTTTCCAAGCTCGGGATAATTCCATCTGAATTTCACGAGATGAGCGCCCTTTGATTCGTTGCATAACATTTGACAGAAACAGATGTGGAGGGATCGACAAAAACATATGGACATGATCCGTGGAAAGAACGCCTTTAACAATACAGACACCCATTTCCTCACAGCTTTGGCGAATAATGTCCCTTAAACGCTCACGCATCTCACCTAGCAGAACCCTGAAACGATATTTAGGCTCAGGACCTATTAATTTTTAGGGATACCCATATAGTTTAATTTGTGATTCACTTCCTTTTGGAGGTGTTCTATGAGTGATCTTTTTTGGCTTACCGAAAGGCAACTTTCTCGAATAGAGTGTTGTTTTCCCCAATCCCATGGCGTCCCGCGTGTTGATGATCGGAGAGTTGTTTCTGGGATCATTCACGTCATCCGCAACGGGCTACGTTGGCGTGACGCTCCTCTGGATTATGGTCCGCACAAGACGCTTTACAATCGTTTCGTCCGGTGGAGCCGTCTGGGTGTCTTTGACCGCATTTTCAGTACCTTGTCGAGTGAGACAGGAGAGCCGGATACGCTCATGATTGATGCGACACACCTCAGAGCTCACCGCACCGCAGCCAGTCTGCTAAAAAAGGGGATGTTCCCCGGCGTATTGGCCGGACAAAGGGAGGCCTGAACTCAAAACTCCACGCTGTCACAGATGGTCAGGGCAGGCCCRTTATCCTGTGCCTGAGTGAAGGACAACTTAGCGATCACATTGGTGCAAAACTTCTCTATCCCTTGCTCCCTAAAGCAAAACGACTGATCGGGGACAAGGGCTATGACAGTGATGAGTTCCGCGAAGCTCTCAAGGCAAAGAAAATAACGCCCTGTATTCCCCCGCGCTCAAACCGAAAGACCAAGCATCACTATTCAAAGAAGATTTATAAACAAAGACATAAAGTCGAAAACATGTTTGCCAAACTCAAAGACTGGAGAAGAATTGCAACACGGTATGACAGGTGCGCCCACACTTTCTTCTCCGCTATTTGCATGGCTGCCGCCGTTATCTTTTATCTTAAAGAATGAGTCCTGAGCCTAAATACTTTATCTTAAGCTGCTTGCTGTATTTGTGCTCCCGAAATCAAGCTATGAAAATTAACCTTGCAAAAAATCTCAGATATCTCTGGAAGAATTGATCGAAATCATATTTGTTAAAAATTCAGTTTATTAGTGTAAATTCCTTTGGTTGGGAATTTAGATTTATGGAAGCAATAAAAGAAACTATTAATTTATCAATAATCGCAGGCTTACCCAATTTAGATTTAGTTTTCTCAGCTTGCCGTTCTAATCGCGAAGGGTATCTTTTTGATGTTGTGAACTGTAGGGAAAGAGAGATTAGTCGGTGGTCATTCCCTATAATAAAAGTTGATGGTGCACTTAAAGAAATATGCGAGGTCATTTACCCCGATGGCCTTCCTTATAATTACGATAATCCTGAATTGTATTATATCGATCACTATATGACGCCACATGTGGTGCAATACTGTGATCGAGAAAAGTTGTTTGTTTCTTTTGGTGTTGCTGAAAATGGTTTTTGTAATGCTGTTATAGATACAAAAACAAACAAGGTTAACTTGATTAGTGCTACTGGAGGTATGAAGCTACACAGCAGTACTGGTGATTTCGATAGTAGGCATAATCATTGGTATTACTGTGCATGGCCTACAACAAATACTTCTAGGGACAAACAACGAGATACTCCTAATTCGATTGAGATTTGGTCCGTTGAGATCGAAACTTTAAAGCAAGAATGTGTTATTCGAATTGAAGATGTTGAAGGTTGGGATGACGGTAAAGAGTATGCTTTACCTCGAAAGGTCCATCAGTTGACAATATCTCCTGACGATCGATATGCAATCATGTCGCCTTTTGAATACGAACAAGAAATACCCTTCCCCGATGTGCCGTATGAATTGGATCCTCAGGGTTATGAGCGTTCATATCGTGCGGGGATAAAAAAAGAAACGGTGATAATCGTTGACCTGGAAAAGAAGAGTTATTGGCAACATTTGATTCCAACGCCTGTTCCTGCTCATCTTGAATTTGACCCGGTTGAGAGTGATGTTTTTTATGCCTCAGCTCATAATATTTCTATCTCTAGCGCAGGTACGAAATTGGAAGGACCTGCACAAATTTACAAATTTAAAATTCAAGATAACGCTACAAAAATACTAGGATCTTATAGTTCACAATTTTTGTATCGAATTACCCAACACTCCGTATTTTGTTTTAAGGATCTAACCTTAATCGCGATCACTTCGGTGCCAAATAAATTGGTGTTTGTTAACGCAGATACCATGGAGTTATGGCGATTTGTTGAGTTATTTGAGGCACCGGAAATTGTGCTTTCTGCAAACGGTGAACTTAGTCCTGATTATATGATGACATGTTATTCGGTAAACCCGACTTTGGATGGTCGGTATATCGTACTCGAAAACGCGACTGAATTTATTGTCTATGACGTTGAAGAGGATGAGCTTTTGGAGACGAGCCTAGAACGCAATATACCGCAGGGAATGTCAGGGCGCGGTCACACAAGAACTCTAGGGCAGTAACATAAAGATAAAAGTTAGGTATACTATTATGAAAGTAGAATTGGCCCATTATGACGGGGAATATATCGTCCATATACTTGGAAAACCATCTGAAGATTTTAAAGAAACCTTAGATCAGGTTTTTAAAGTTTATCAAGAGTTTTTGGATAGTGAAAACCTGCAAGTAGATGATGAAGTTAGAGTTCGCCTATATTTGAGCGATCTAGCAAATCAATATGGCGAATTATGTGAGTTTATAGCGGAGAATAAATTTGAAGATCGTAATATCATAACAATTGGTCAAGCGCCGACTTCCCTGTCCAAAGTATCATTTGAAGCATATTTAATACGCAATACAGCAAACACTGATTTATCGGTTAAGGGAAGAGTATCCGATAACGTTTTCAAGTTTAGTAATGGTGAATATGAAACCCTGTTTATTAGGAATAAATCGAACCCTAATTTAGAACGAGATGAACAAGCAAAGGACTTGTTAAATTGTTTAAGCAGGGATGTAGATTTTAACCAGGGTGATGTTCAGAAAGATTTACATCGTACATGGATATATATCCGGGATATTGATATGAACTATCAAGTTCTCGCTGACGAAAGAAAAAAGTATTTCGATACAATAAATATGACCCCTGAGACACATTATGTTGCGAGTACAGGTATCGAGGCGCTTAATGAAAAGGCCAACTGTTTGTATTATATGGATAGTGTTGTAGTTAAAGGATTAGTCCAGGGACAGGTCAAATATCTTAGCTCTCCTAAAAATATATGCCCGACATATGCCTACTGTAGCGATCGATCTTATGGAAAAGTAGGGCAAAATGTGACATTTGAACGTGGAACTCAGATATCTTATGGGGATCGTAATCATTATTATATATCTGGGACGGCGAGCATAGACCGAGATGGAAATATCTTATATCTGCGAGACGTTTTGCGTCAGGCTCAGCGTGCTTTAGATAATGTGGCTGCATTATTGGATGACGGGGAGGCTACGTTAGAAGATGCCTTGCAATTTATTGTATACTTACGTGATATATCAGATCACGAGAAAGTACTTAGCTTTTTACGTTCAAAAATAACTAAAGATATCCCAATTGTCATGGTTAAAGGGAATGTATGCAATGCTTCTTGGCTCGTTGAAATCGAGTGTTATGCCGTGCGTCATTCTGTTGATAGAGACTTTTCTTCATATGTAAATTAGTTGTTGATGATTGAATCCGGCTATTATAGCAAAAATTAAGGACTTAAGGAGGTGTTGTGTTTTTCTCAATGATGTGTAGTGCCCCCATTTTAGCAAGCCCGTTTTAAGATAGTTTTGGTGTGCAGTTTTTGGTTAAACTCACTCTCAAATTTTTCAGGCGGCATGTAGCCGAGCGTTGAGTGCAAATAGCTGCTGTTATAGTGCTCAATCCATTTGTTTAAAGCTTCAAAAAATACGGTTGGGCTTGTCCATTCATTGATCCAGACAAGCTCTTCTTTCAGGGTCCGCATAAAACGTTCGGTATCAGCATTGCCCTTTGGATTGCAGGCCAGCATGATGACCAACAATCTTCTTGGTATGCCAGTCGATAACAATCGTAACATAAACCCAACCATAACCTTCGATCATAACCTTGGTCATATCAATGCCCCACCACTGGTTTGGACGATCTGGTTTTGGCTTTTTGGTATTTGCCCGGCGAATAGCCTTAAGCTTCATGTCTTTTGTCACCAAAAGATTGTGCTCCTTCATCAAGCGGTGCACACGGTTCTTGCTAAGATTGATATTATCCACATACCTCAAGTGTGCCCATGTCCTGCGATAACCCCAGAAAGGATGGTCTGATTTAATCTCCCCTATACGTCTGACAAGAGGCGCATTTTTAACAGCGACTGCTGCATAAGAACCCCGCTTCATAACCACGGCTCGCTTTTTTTTTATTCAAGCGTTAGTTCTCCAACCAGTCCCTTGAGTTTCTGGTTCTCAATTTCAAGCCGAGCCTGCTTCTTGCCAACCTTCTCACTATCAAATGCCCTCGAAGCATTCGACAAAAGCTGGTCTCGCCACTGATAATATTGTGCCTGACTGATGCCATGCTCAGTACAAATATCGCTGACGGATTGTCCCTGCAAGCCTGACAATACAATCAGGCTCTTCATCTCACTCGTCCATTTACGTCTTTTCATACATCGGTCTCCCGGTATCAAACTGCAAAAAGACTATCTTACTTTAAGCTAATTTTAAATCGGGGGCAGGATAGATGGATATCTTTTTTAATTTCCAAATTTTAGGTTTAAATCCACCGACTTTTAGTCGGTCAGCTTTAGCTTGAATTTTTGTCTGTCTTAGATGAAGCCTTCTCCTGAATTGGCTTATCCGTAGGGTGAGCCAATTCAGGAGAAGGCTTCATGTCTTATTGTACAGGTAGTTCATACCTCTTTTATCACCGCTATCATGTCGTATGGGTAACTAGGCTCAGGACTCATTCTTTAAGATAAAAGATAACGGCGGCAGCCATGCAAATAGCGGAGAAGAAAGTGTGGGCGCACCTGTCATACCGTGTTGCAATTCTTCTCCAGTCTTTGAGTTTGGCAAACATGTTTTCGACTTTATGTCTTTGTTTATAAATCTTCTTTGAATAGTGATGCTTGGTCTTTCGGTTTGAGCGCGGGGGAATACAGGGCGTTATTTTCTTTGCCTTGAGAGCTTCGCGGAACTCATCACTGTCATAGCCCTTGTCCCCGATCAGTCGTTTTGCTTTAGGGAGCAAGGGATAGAGAAGTTTTGCACCAATGTGATCGCTAAGTTGTCCTTCACTCAGGCACAGGATAAYGGGCCTGCCCTGACCATCTGTGACAGCGTGGAGTTTTGAGTTCAGGCCTCCCTTTGTCCGGCCAATACGCCGGGGAACATCCCCTTTTTTAGCAGACTGGCTGCGGTGCGGTGAGCTCTGAGGTGTGTCGCATCAATCATGAGCGTATCCGGCTCTCCTGTCTCACTCGACAAGGCACTGAAAATGCGGTCAAAGACACCCAGACGGCTCCACCGGACGAAACGATTATAAAGCGTCTTGTGCGGACCATAATCCAGAGGAGCGTCACGCCAACGTAGCCCGTTGCGGATGACGTGAATGATCCCAGAAACAACTCTCCGATCATCAACACGCGGGACGCCATGGGATTGGGGAAAACAACACTCTATTCGAGAAAGCTGCCTTTCGGTAAGCCAAAAAAGATCACTCATAAAACACCTCCAAAAGGAAGTGAATCACAAATTAAACTATATGAGAATCCCTAAAAATTAATAGGTCCTGAGCCTAGTTCATTTGCAGTTATCAGTAAACCATTCTGAGTTTCTCAGTTGATAAGC
>NZ_OMPU01000005.1:0-2500 GCF_900313065.1 Kiloniella sp. EL199 | reverse complement strand
TAAGGCTCGCGCCCCCCTTCCCGATCCAGTGCTCTACCCCCGAGGGTATTCACATAACGCTCTACCTAAATAGATTTCGCGGAGAACCAGCTATCTCCGGGTTTGATTGGCCTTTCACCCCTAACCACAAGTCATCCAGTAATTTTTCAACATTATCTGGTTCGGTCCTCCAGTGCATGTTACTGCACCTTCAACCTGCTCATGGCTAGATCACCCGGTTTCGGGTCTAATCCTGCGAACTRWRCGCCCTATTAAGACTCGCTTTCGCTACGCCTACACCTAACGGCTTAAGCTTGCTCACAAAATTAACTCGCTGACCCATTATACAAAAGGTACGCAGTCACASCTCAAGGSTGCTCCTACAGTTTGTAAGCATCCGGTTTCAGGATCTMTTTCACTCCCCTCATCGGGGTGCTTTTCACCTTTCCCTCACGGTACTGGTTCACTATCGGTCGTATAGGAGTATTTAGGCTTGGAGGATGGTCCCCCCATATTCAGACAGAATTTCACGTGTTCCGCCCTACTCGAGGACCCTAGGAATTTCTACCCGTACGTGGCTATCACACACTATGGCCAAGCTTTCCTGCTTGTTCCGGTTCTTATCCTAAGGCCACTGGCCTGGTCCGCGTTCGCTCGCCACTAC
This sequence comes from Kiloniella sp. EL199, assembly GCF_900313065.1. Lineage (GTDB taxonomy): Bacteria > Pseudomonadota > Alphaproteobacteria > Kiloniellales > Kiloniellaceae > Kiloniella. Next base: position 1,857 of record NZ_OMPU01000005.1, on the reverse strand, counting down.
TAACGGAATCTCGGTTGATGTCTTTTCCTCCGGCTACTTAGATGTTTCAGTTCGCCGGGTTTGCCTCGTTACCCTATGTATTCAGGTAACGATAACCCTAAAGGGTTGGGTCTCCCCATTCAGAAATCCACGGATCAAAGGTTGCTCTCACCTCCCCGTAGCTTATCGCAGAGTGCCACGTCTTTCATCGCCTCTATACGCCAAGGCATCCACCAGATGCTCTTAAAGCGCTTGATCGAAATTACCCTAACACACGCAGAGATAAATCAATGATTTATAACCACACGCGCTAAAGATCAGATCGTATTCAAGACCAAATTCATACTTATCAACAATGTCAAACAACAACCCGCTAGAGCGGGTACTCTCTAATAAATTAGAGAATTCAGGAACTTTCCAAATAATATATAGTTTAAATTAGACTTGTACGATGCTTCGTACTCCGCACTCGCTACCCCGCGTAAGCTCGGGCGGCCACCAGATTTTATGGCGACCTTGCCTCACTACGTTCGGTTGGCACTCATTTACATCTTACGAAGTAAGTGGTGGAGGCAGAGGGGATCGAACCCACGACCTGAAGCTTGCAAAGCTACCGCTCTCCCAACTGAGCTATGCCCCCGTATTAAGTCCCTTTGTGATACTTCGCACTCCGTGCTCGCTGTCCTCGCTGACGCTGCGGGCGACCAGTCGGTCTTGCCTCACTTACGTTCGGAGAACTCAGCTTAAGAGTACTAAACTCAGCTAATCAACAGGCACTTGATAAAACGCCTGTCGCCGCTCGGCGACTGGTGGGCCTGGGAAGACTTGAACTTCCGACCTCACGCTTATCAAGCGCGCGCTCTAACCAACTGAGCTACAAGCCCGAAAACTTGATCTCATGCTTCGCATTTTTGCTATACTTCGCTTACCCAAGCTCGTTTTCCTCGCTGCGCTGCGGACGGTCAGTCGACCTTGCTTCACTGCGTTCAGAACTTGAATATATAAAAACACGATCATGATGATCTAAACTATATATTTGGAAAGGATGCGAGGACGGCAATTTGCCATCAACGACATTTTAGTATTTTTAAGTAATTTCAAAAAGAACTCTTCCTAAAAAGAGCGGCTCTTCGAAATCCTTAGAAAGGAGGTGATCCAGCCGCAGGTTCCCCTACGGCTACCTTGTTACGACTTCACCCCAGTCGCTGACCCTACCGTGGTCGGCTGCCTCCTTGCGGTTAGCGCACCGGCTTCGGGTAGAACCAACTCCCATGGTGTGACGGGCGGTGTGTACAAGGCCCGGGAACGTATTCACCGTAGCATGCTGATCTACGATTACTAGCGATTCCACCTTCATGCTCTCGAGTTGCAGAGAACAATCCGAACTGAGACAACTTTTGGAGATTAGCTTCCACTCGCATGGTCGCTGCCCACTGTAGTTGCCATTGTAGCACGTGTGTAGCCCAGCCCATAAGGGCCATGAGGACTTGACGTCATCCCCGCCTTCCTCCGGCTTATCACCGGCAGTCCCTCTAGAGTGCCCAACTTAATGATGGCAACTAAAGGCAGGGGTTGCGCTCGTTGCGGGACTTAACCCAACATCTCACGACACGAGCTGACGACAGCCATGCAGCACCTGTATCCAATCCAGCCGAACTGAAGGAATTCATCTCTGAAATCCGCGATTGGTATGTCAAGGGCTGGTAAGGTTCTGCGCGTTGCTTCGAATTAAACCACATGCTCCACCGCTTGTGCGGGCCCCCGTCAATTCCTTTGAGTTTTAATCTTGCGACCGTACTCCCCAGGCGGTGAACTTAATACGTTAGCTCCGTCACCAAGATGCAAGCATCCTGACGACTAGTTCACATCGTTTACGGC
>NZ_OMPU01000018.1 GCF_900313065.1 Kiloniella sp. EL199 | reverse complement strand
CGCCTATCCTACATATGTTTGTCCTAATACCACTGCAAAGCTGTAGTAAAGGTGCACGGGGTCTTTCCGTCTGACCGCGGGTACCCCGCATCTTCACGGGGAATTCAATTTCGCTGAGTCTATGCTGGAGACAGCGGGGAAGTCGTTACGCCATTCGTGCAGGTCGGAACTTACCCGACAAGGAATTTCGCTACCTTAGGACCGTTATAGTTACGGCCGCCGTTTACCGGGGCTTCATTTCGCAGCTTGCACCACTCCATTTAACCTTCCGGCACCGGGCAGGCGTCAGACCCTATACGTCGTCTTTCGACTTCGCAGAGCCCTATGTTTTTAGTAAACAGTCGCTACCCCCTGGTCTGTGCCCCCTGCCTAAAGTTGCCTTCTGACAGGGCCTGCTTATCCCGAAGTTACGCAGGTATTTTGCCGAGTTCCTTCAGCATAGTTCTCTCAAGCGCCTTAGTATACTCTACCTGTCCACCTGTGTTGGTTTAGGGTACGGTTCTGTGTAGAGGCTATTTCCTGGAACAGCATCACTGCACTCTCAATCCAATAAGAGAGTACAACTTACGCCATCCGTCACCATCTACGAGTACAGGAATATTAACCTGTTTTCCATCGACTACGGCTTTCGCCCTCGCCTTAGGTGCCGACTAACCCTGCGTGGATTAACCTTGCGCAGGAACCCTTGGACTTTCGGCGAGAGTGTTTCTCACACTCTTTGTCGCTACTCATGTCAGCATTCTCACTTCCGATATCTCCAGGACCCCTCACGGGTATCCCTTCACAGACCTACGGAACGCTCCGCTACCGCTCGTACAAAGTACGAACCCATATCTTCGGCGTACGGCTTGAGCCCCGGTACATTTTCGGCGCAGGACGGCTTATCTAGACCAGTGAGCTATTACGCTTTCTTTAAATGGTGGCTGCTTCTAAGCCAACATCCTGGTTGTCTTGGCCTTCCCACATCCTTTCCCACTTAGCCGTAACTTAGGGGCCTTAGATGATGGTCTGGGTTGTTTCCCTCTCCACCATGGACGTTAGCACCCATGGTGTGTCTGCTATGTAGTACTCCTCGGTATTCGGAGTTTGGTTCGAGTTGGTAAGGCTCGCGCCCCCCTTCCCGATCCAGTGCTCTACCCCCGAGGGTATTCACATAACGCTCTACCTAAATAGATTTCGCGGAGAACCAGCTATCTCCGGGTTTGATTGGCCTTTCACCCCTAACCACAAGTCATCCAGTAATTTTTCAACATTATCTGGTTCGGTCCTCCAGTGCATGTTACTGCACCTTCAACCTGCTCATGGCTAGATCACCCGGTTTCGGGTCTAATCCTGCGAACTGAGCGCCCTATTAAGACTCGCTTTCGCTACGCCTACACCTAACGGCTTAAGCTTGCTCACAAAATTAACTCGCTGACCCATTATACAAAAGGTACGCAGTCACACCTCAAGGGTGCTCCTACAGTTTGTAAGCATCCGGTTTCAGGATCTCTTTCACTCCCCTCATCGGGGTGCTTTTCACCTTTCCCTCACGGTACTGGTTCACTATCGGTCGTATAGGAGTATTTAGGCTTGGAGGATGGTCCCCCCATATTCAGACAGAATTTCACGTGTTCCGCCCTACTCGAGGACCCTAGGACTTTCTACCCGTACGGGGCTATCACCCACTATGGCCAAGCTTTCCAGCTTGTTCCGGTTCTTATCCTAAGGCCACTGGCCTGGTCCGCGTTCGCTCGCCACTACTAACGGAATCTCGGTTGATGTCTTTTCCTCCGGCTACTTAGATGTTTCAGTTCGCCGGGTTTGCCTCGTTATCCTATGTATTCAGATAACGATAACCCTAAAGGGTTGGGTCTCCCCATTCAGAAATCCACGGATCAAAGGTTGCTCTCACCTCCCCGTAGCTTATCGCAGAGTGCCACGTCTTTCATCGCCTCTATACGCCAAGGCATCCACCAGATGCTCTTAAAGCGCTTGATCGAAATTCACCCTAACACACGCAGAGATAAATCAATGATTTATAACCACACATGCTAAAGATCAGATCGTATTCAAGACCAAATTCATAC
>NZ_OMPU01000002.1 GCF_900313065.1 Kiloniella sp. EL199 | reverse complement strand
CTGTCCATGCGCGTGCTTCTTTGGAATTATTGCCGCCGGGTATGGCCTACTTGGCCTCCTGACCTTCTTTACTGTTGGCCCCAAAGAAGCACGCGCATGGACAGTTGTCGAAGGATCTACGGCACCAAATGCAGCAGGCGCTATTCACACTGACTTTGAACGCGGCTTCATTCGCGCTGAAACCATTGCCTACGATGACTACATCGAATGTAATGGCGAACAAGGTGCTAAGGATGCCGGAAAAATGCGTGCAGAAGGAAAAGAATACATCGCCAAAGATGGTGACATTTTCCACTTCCGCTTCAACGTGTAAGAAATAATTTCCTCTGAATTAGTTATATAAAGGCGGTTTTTATACCGCCTTTTTTGTGCTTAATCAGAAAATCAGTGGTAGCACAGTCACCAATATTCTGGATATGAGCGATTTCTGGACAGGTTATTTGTTATCAAACCAACAATAAGAATTACCAGTGCACCGCTCAAAACAGGCGTCACAAGAAAAGCCCAATCAGCACCTTCCAACATTACCACAAGCGGTGTCGCACCTGCCGGAGCATGAAGCGTTCGCGTTAATTGCATCAAGGCAATCGCGGTTGCAACAGCGATCCCCATAGCAAACCAGTTCGCACCAAGTAATTCCAAGACAACCAACCCAACCAATGCCGCTATCAGATGGCCAAGAACCAGGCTTCGTGGTTGAGCCAATGGGCTATTAGGAACACCAAAAACCAATACACAACTTGCCCCAAAAGGCACCATGAAAAAGAGTGCTCCGGCCTGATCAGATAACCAGGCAATCGCGGCTATCGCCAACAAGGCCCCAATCCAACTCCACAAGATATGGCTGATACTGGGAATCGCTGGTGCAGCACTCCCTTTACCCAAATATTTTGTAAGATAGTCTTTCATTACACAGATCCAATTTTCTATTCACTATCCGATATAAGAAAAATGGACCGATCATTCTATTTTCATATTATTATTGAACCATCAGCTTTACAAATTGGGGCACATTAAGGTTTTTCTCAGACTTTTTGTTAACTTTCACCAAGTGCATCAAAGGTAACAATGACACCACAAGCATCATTTTCTTGCACACTGATGCGTGAATCGCCTTCTCTTTGATAACTGACACGATATTGATCAAAATACGCCTGTGTGGTCTTTAAATCATCTGCCCACAGATGAAAGGCAATCATGTAGCTGTCACCAGTAAAATCTTTGGGTTCAATTCCCGGATAGAAACGATTGATATCTTCGGGGGCGATAAAGCGTAAAACCTGTTTTCGCTCACTCACAAGAATATCGATACACCCGTCAGCCACAATCACAGCGTCTTCACCAAAAAATTCCGAGTATTTTGTAATTACATCACTTGGGTTCGCTGTGACATAAACAATCCGCCTGATTCCGCAAGCTCCATTCGCATGCTCAAGCCATTGTTTTTGCCAGACCACATCCGGTGTTTTGTGATCGCAAACAAACGAGGAAATCTTGGGAGTAACCTGGCTATCATATCGTAAAAGTTCGAAAGCAGGCATCACATCGCCATGTTCCAGTTCCAAAATACGTTTCAAATCTTTCGGCCCATCGATGGGAACCCCCACCTCTTGCAAGCAAGCCGCAGCCTTGGCGATATTCTCGCTCCGGAATGCCAGACCAAGTCCCCCCTGCCCGGTTTCAAGAAAGATATCCAGCCCATTAGTGTCCTGACCTTTATCGACAATACCAATCAGTTCGAGATAATCGTCAGGAAACATAATGCAATAGTTGGCCGTCCCCCAGCCAATATGGCGTCCCCGAGGCGTTAAACGAAACCCGAGACGCAGGTAATGGTGGCGTGCTTCTTCCAGTTGCTGCACACCAATCAAAAGATGATCAACCCCCTTGAGAGACGAATTGAAAAGCATTCAATTTTTCCTTTGATAGCATTCGGCTGATAATATTCGGCTTATCCAGCCTACTCTATCCGGAAAGATTAAGTAATCCCCATATCCAACAGAAATATCATCAGGGAAATTTAACAGAAAATGCCATAAAAAAAGGCTGCCCGAACTGAGCAGCCTTTCCCATAAACCAAGAAAGATCTTAGTGAACTTTAGCAAATACCTTACGCTTTGCTGCATACATAACCAGTGTGAAGATAATCAGGAAGATCATAACTTTCACGCCAGTATTTTTACGAGCTTCTAGCTTTGGTTCAGCTGCCCACATCAGGAAGTGGCTAACGTCAGCAGACATTTGCTCAACAGTTGCCGGAGTGCCATCACTGTATTCCACTGCATCTTCTGAGAGTGGTGGTGCCATTGCAATCTTATAGCCACTAAAATACTCATTATAGCTAAGATCACCAAGCTCCAACGGCTCCATGATTGGTTTCTTTTCCTCTTCTGTTGCGAAGAGCTTATATGAAAGGAAATCAAACAAACCAGTAAACTGTCTTTGCGTTGATGCAGGTACTTCTTCCGGGGCGTCAGTATATCCAGTCAAAAGAGCATAGATATAATCAGCACCATCTCCATCACTACCCCCATGACGTGCTTTCGCCATCAAAGAAAGATCAGGTGGCGCTTTACCACCGTTTGAAGCTGCCGCAGCTTTTTCATTCGGAAAAGGAGCCGGAAAACGATCAGCAGGAATTGCATTACGTTCGAACATTTCCCCCTCATCATTAGGTCCATCTTCTACGGTATACTCAGCAGCAATCGCTTTAATCTCATCTTCGTTATAGCCAAGATCAGCTAGATTACGAAAAGCAACGAGATCAAGAGAATGACACCCAGAACAAACGTCTTTGTATACTTGGAAACCACGTTGCAAAGAAGCCTTGTCATAAGAACCAAAGGTTCCCTGAAAACTCCACTCTTGCTTCGGGATTTCGATTAAAGAACCAGAGGCTAAAGCAACTGAACTTGTTAAGGACAATGCTGCAGCATAGAAACCAATAAGAATTTTCTTCATTAGTCGCGTTTCCTTATCAAGACTTCAATACTGCTTCATGAATAGAGCTCGGTAATTCTCGCGGACGTTCAATCATCGGCAGAATAATAGGGAGCAATATCAAGAAGTGGAAGAAGTAGTATGCTGTGGCGATACGGCTAAGAGCAACATATGGCTCTTCAGCTGGTTGTCCACCGAGCCATCCGAGTAGCAATCCATTGGCCAAGAAGATCCAGAAGAAAATCCGGGCCACAGGGCGGAATTTGCAACTGCGGATTTTTGAACGATCCAACCATGGAAGAACGAAAAGAATTGCGATCGCACCAAACATTGCAATAACACCACCAAGCTTATCAGGAACCGCCCGCAAAATTGCATAGAAAGGTAGGAAGTACCATTCAGGAACAATATGTGCAGGTGTCGACAACGGATTTGCTGGTATATAGTTATCCGGATGCCCCATAAAGTTAGGCGCCCAGAAAAGGAAAAACGCAAACAGCATCAAGAAAACACCCAGACCAAACAAGTCCTTAATGGTGTAATAAGGCTGGAATGTCAGGCTGTCCTGAGGACCTTTCATATCGATACCAAGCGGGTTGTTCGATGTTACAGTGTGGAGGGCCACAATGTGAAGAACAACAACAGCGACGATAATGAATGGCAACAGGTAATGCAGAGCAAAGAAACGGTTCAGTGTAGGGTTATCAACAGAGAAACCACCCCAAAGCCAGGTAACGATACTCTCTCCAACCACCGGAATGGCTGAGAAAAGGTTGGTAATAACCGTTGCACCCCAGAAGCTCATTTGGCCCCATGGAAGAACATATCCCATGAACGCTGTTGCCATCATCAACAGGAAGATAACAACACCCAGTTGCCAAAGAAGTTCGCGTGGCGCTTTGTAAGATCCGTAGTACAATCCACGCATCATGTGAATATACACAGCAATAAAGAAAAATGATGCCATGTTCATATGGATATAACGAATCAGCCAACCGTTATTCACATCACGCATAATACGTTCAACAGAATTGAACGCCATATCAACATGCGCAGTGTACTGCATCGCAAGAATGATACCCGTTACGATCATTGTTACCAGAGCAAACCCGGCAAGGGATCCAAAGTTCCAAAGATAGTTCAGGTTCTTTGGCATTGGGTATTCGTAAAGGGTGTGATGTCCCATAGAGATTAGAGGCAGACGATCCTCAACCCACTGGACGACTTTATTATTCGTTTTAAAACTCATGACCTGTTCCCCCTAGCCGATCTTGATAGAGTTATCAGTCAAGAAGGCGTATGGCGGCACTTCCAGATTTGTAGGCGCCGGTCCCTTACGAATACGACCAGACGTATCATAGTGCGACCCATGGCAAGGACAGAACCATCCGCCATAATCACCCTTTTTATCTCCCGTCTTCTGCCCCAATGGAACACACCCAAGGTGTGTACAAACACCAACAAGAACGAGCCATTCAGGTTTCTCAACACGATCTTCATCGGTTTGAGGATCTGGAAGGTCAGCCAACGGAGTTTCCTCTGCAATAGCGATCTCTTCAGCTACCCGGCGTCTGATAAACACAGGTTTGCCCCGCCATGTAACAGTTACCGACTGACCGATTTCGATCGGTGACAAATCTACCTCAATAGAGGATAGAGCCAGAACATCAGCCGAAGGATTCATAGAATCGATCATCGGCCATATTGCACCAGCAGCCCCGACAACGGTCATAGCCCCGGCCGTCAGGTACAGAAATTCACGCCGGGTCTCGCCGGACCCTTGGGCGGAATTTTCAGGATTCGCGCCGTCTGCCATTTGTGTAATCCCTATTTTCATCTCTCAAGCTTACAACTCTAGAACAAAGAGCTGCGATACGATACAGGATTTTTGGGCCATTGCCCTTGTCTAATCCTAATTGCGCCCCCATCTAAGCATCGCTGGATGCAAGAACGGATGTGACATCCTGTCGCACTTAGGACTAGTCCTATATTTAGTGACAGGGATATAAAGGATTTGTCATAGAAAGGCAAAGACTCTAAGTGTGAGTCGGACAGGAAAATAACGTTTTTTCCGTCACTTCCATATTTATGGGCCGTATTGATGGCTATATGATTACTTCATTTTAGAGATAAACAGCATGCGTCTTGCTCTTTACCAACCGGATATTCCTCAAAACACAGGAACAATGCTTCGAATGGCTGCCTGTCTTGATGTTGCCGTCGATATTATTGAACCCTGCGGCTTTGTTCTTAACGACAAACGCATGAAACGATCTGGTATGGATTATCTGGACCAAACCGAACTCGTCCGCCACACCTCCTGGGATGCTTTTAATAATAATCGCCAAGAAAGTGCTCGTCCTAAACGCCTGATTTTGCTATCGACCAAAGCAACCACATCCTATGTGGATTTTATCTTTGAACCCAACGATATACTTATGGTTGGAAGAGAATCAGCCGGTGTCCCAGACGATGTTCACAAGGCCGTTGATCATTCCGTTCTCATTCCCATGGCGGTTGGCGTTCGATCCCTGAACATTGCAGTATCTGCCGCTATGGTTCTTGGCGAAGCACTGCGACAGATAGGTGGATTTCCTGTTCCAAGCGCCGTATAACATTATATATTATCTTAAACATATTCCCACCCGAGAACACCGTAACCTCACGAGTAACAGATGTACCAACGGCAAGATCCGACAAGTCCTTTTCCCAATCACGGCGCACCGGACGATCATAAAGAACAGGCCCAACGCTGGTTCAAACAACTCCGGGATAGCATATGTGCCGAATTTGAAAGGCTGGAAGACGAACTTTCCGGTACTGTCCTAGCCAAACTGGGCGAACCAGCAGCAGGCCGCTTTGAACGAAAACAGTGGGATCGCGACGGCGGGGGCGGTGGCGAAATGTCCATCATGCGCGGACGCGTGTTCGAAAAGGTGGGCGTTAATATATCCACGGTCATGGGGGAATTCAGTGAAGAATTTTCCAAACGCATTCCCGGCGCAGACAAAGACCCGCGTTTCTGGGCCAGTGGTATTTCCCTTGTCGCTCACATGCATTCGCCGCTTGTACCCGCCGTTCACATGAACACACGCCATATTGTCACAACAACCAGCTGGTTTGGCGGTGGCGGTGATTTGAACCCCATGTATCCGGTTGGTCAGGACACCCATGATTTCCACCGGGCATACAAGGATGCCTGTGACAAACACAATCCAGGTTTCTTCCCTGTCTTCAAGGAATGGTGTGACGAATATTTCTATATTCCTCATCGCAATGAAGCCCGCGGTGTCGGGGGCATTTTCTATGACTATCTGAATACGGGGAACTGGAACGCCGATTTCGCCTTTACTCAAGATGTCGGCAGAGCGTTTTTAGATATCTACCCCCAGCTTGTGCGCCGCCACATGCACAAAGACTGGAACGACGAGCAACGAAAACATCAGCTTTTCCGCCGTGGTCGATATGCAGAATTTAACCTGCTCTATGATCGCGGTACCATGTTCGGCCTCAAGACAGGGGGCAATGTCGAAGCAATCCTTATGTCCATGCCGCCGGAAGCAGCCTGGCCCTAGTTTTTTCCCGATAAACTCCAGAAAATAACCCGGCAGATACAGATAAAATCATCCAAGGACCTGCAATATGCCCTCGGCTCAACAAAAGATTATATTGGAAACGGATCGCCTGATCGTGCGGGAGCTTGGCGAGACCGATGCCCCGTTTATCCTGCGTCTTTTGAACGACCCTGCTTTCATTAAAAACATCGTCGACAAAGAAGTCAGAACACTTGATCAGGCCTGTGGATATATTAACTCTGGACCTGTCACCAGCTACCGCGAAAACGGCTTTGGCCTCTACGCTGTTATTCTGAAAGAAGGAAAAGCTTCAATTGGCATGTGTGGGCTGGTTAAGCGCGACGGACTGGATGATCCAGATATTGGCTACGCCTTGCTTCCCGAATATTGTTCAAAAGGCTATGCTGCCGAGGCCGCTGACGCCATTCTCAAATACGGGCACGATCAGCTAAAACTTGAAAAAATCGTCGGTATCGTGAATCCCGATAATGTTGGATCTGCCAGAGTACTAGAGAAAATTGGCCTCACATTTGAGAAAATGATCAAGGTGTCTAAAGATCTTCCCGAAACGAAGTACTACGTTTCAAGGAAAATCAGCCATTGATCACGTCTAAATTTTTAAGGCATAGGCCAAACATTCTTCCTGATCGGGCTTAAAAGACTGTTTAATCCACCAGCTTTCTGTGACCTTTAGAAGCCGTCCCATTTTGGGGCCTGGCTCGATACCTGACTGAATGAGATCTCTTCCCTGAAGTGGGAAGAAAACCGGGCGCCATTCTTCGATCATCTTTGCACGAGAGCGGGCATTTTCGTCATTGAAGTTTACACCATCCCTTGCCATCTGCAGCCGGAGCAAATCGGACACCAAACCAGCGCCAATACGGTAGAGCGCTTCTTGAAACAGCATTTTTTCTGTCGAAGAATTAATTTCGTACTCTGGCTTTATCAAAGAGAGAAAATGTTGTTTTTCCGCCGTAGAAAAGCGCAAACGATCTGGAATAGATCGTTTTTCTTTAACTTCCCCACCTTCGAGTAAAGCAATCAAACGAACAAGTGGATCCCTTCGTCCTTCAAGCGGTATAAACGCTGCCAAACAGTCAACTGAACGAACTTCGGGCAGGAAGGATGAAAAAATCTGGTTCTCCAGCATAACATTCAAAGCAGGCATTGGATCAGGTGCAGACAAAAACCTCATTAATTCGCTATGAATACGTTCTGCGGACAAGCCTTTGAGCATATGGGCTTTTGATTTAGCTGCGGATACTCCCTCTTGATCAAAAACATCAGTACCGTACCAAGCTTGGAACCGGAAAAACCGTAATAATCTCAGGGCATCTTCTTCGATACGTGTCTCTGCATTACCAACAAACCGGATGCGATTTTCTTTTAGATCCTGAACGCCGCCAAAGGGATCAAACACAGTACCATCAAGGCGACAGGACAGCGCATTCATTGTTAAATCCCGACGGGCAGCATCTTCTTCCCAATTATCTGTATAGGCCACAGTTGCGTGACGACCATCGGTTTCGACATCTACTCTTAACGTTGTGATCTCAAAAACCTGATGATTACAGACAGCTGTTATCGTTCCATGATCAAGCCCGGTCGGTATAGCTTTTATCTTTCCGGCTTCTAACAGCTTAATCACGATTTCTGGATGATCCGGTGTCGCGATATCAATATCCTTGATTTCGCGCCCTAACATGGCATCGCGAACACAACCACCAACAAAACGTATATCTTGTCCTTGCGTAGACAACGCCTCGATTACACGTCGAGTTTCCTCTGCCAACATCCATGATTGGCTTTGCAACTGATAAGTCTTCGTCATGAATCAGTGTCAGTATTTTCCAGAACTTTTGGCTGGTAACTTGGTGACACAAGGCTGTCACCCGGGGCAGGACCAGGGTTTGAAAAATATATGCCCATCGCAATCCCGGCCAGAACTACACCGCTTAGAAATAGCCAGGCCCAAGGGCCTCGCTCTATCCAGGGAAGATCTTCTTCACGCAATTCCCCGTCAGCACTAGAACGAGACCTTCGCGTAACAAGATAATAGGCGAGGTAGAGAGCAAACGGCAACAGAATTGGTAGAAGGATTAAAAGTAATCTGGTCAACATCCCCTGTTATTTCCCCTTACAAGTTACATCTTCATCAGAAATATTATTATCCCGATGTAAATTTAAAACTTCGCATAGATTAACCAGCATGCCTGCTGTGGCGCCCCAGATAAAATAGTCATTAAAGGGAAAAGCATAATAATATCGCCGATAGCCTTCAAATTCCCGAAAATGCCGCTGTCGACTGCCCGGTTTCAAAAAGTAGATCAAAGGAACTTCGAAAACCTCTGCAACCTCAAAGCTGTCAGGATTAACAGGAAAAGGAGGTTTTATAAGGCCAACAACAGGCGTGATGATAAACCCTGTGCGGGTAACATAGGTATCCAACTCGCCGATAACACTGACATGTTTTCGGGGAAGGCCAACTTCTTCTTCCAGTTCTCGCAAGGCTGTATCACGATGACTTAGGTCAGTTGGATCAACTCGTCCGCCGGGGAAACTGACCTGACCGGCATGATCATGAAGATGATCTGTTCGTTTCGTCAAGAGAACCGTGAAGCCATTTTCGCGCTCAACAAGAGGAACAACCACTGCCGCAGGTGTTTTATCGTGTGTCGGATCAAAAAAGCCCGGATTCAAATCGTGATCGCCACGCAAAGCATTTTGCGTTGATGACATTACTTTTTGCTCTGCAAAAACCTGTATCAATCTTTGAGATGTCCAATCAAACCCCACGCTTTTATACCGTCCTTTCCCCTTAAGTGTTTCACTTATTATGTACGCGTCTAATCAAGATCCCCAAGCACATGAAAAATTCCGGAACTCCAGACCCCGGCTTTGTTATCTTTTGTTTCTGACAGATCCATCAATTGATAAAAGGCAGACCTGACAATACGGGCCTCTAGGCCCTGTCTAATCAATATATAGGGTGATGGCTCACCACTTTCATCTTTAAAATCAATTCGAATCGGATGATCCTTATCAAGATCAACCCATTCATCCATATTATTTCGAAAGGAAAGAACCTGACCTAGCCCCTGTCCCGTATCTTTTAATTCCACAACTATAAAGGGAACGTCCTCAACAACGATTTGGGCTCTTTCTACTGGTGTGACGAGCCAATAGTCACCAGACTCATCACGTTGGAGCACTGTTGAAAACAATCGTGCCAAGGCTTTTCGTTCAATTTCACGTCCCTCGTGATACCAAACACCATTACGATCAATGCGCATATCAACATCACTGGTTATCGGCAAGTTACGGGCTGCTTCTGCTAAGTCATCTTTTTCTGACATGTGCTGATAATCTGTCATCTTTTTATGGCCCTATTAGCAAGTGATCACTGTTGATTGATCGGATATCACTATGCAAACGCACGTTTTATGTTCATTATAACCAATGTGTTAACCAACATGTCAAAGAACTGATGTATACTACCACAGGATACACCTGAACAACGGCACCAAGTTACAGGCCCGAAATCTTTAAGACCCGAAATCTTTAAGACTTGGGAAAACAGGTACGTACAATACAAAACGGTAAATGACATAAGCCAACTACTTAGACAACAACATTAGCAGTTACGTCAAAAGAGGAAGCAAAATGGACACTACGGATACAAATCCGAGTACAACATTATCCGAAGACCTTACCTTACAGGCAGATCAACTCTGCACTCGCCTAGCACAACTTAATGAAAATCTGGGAAAAGTCGTCTTCGGACAGGAAGACGTTATTGAACAGGTATTGATCACCTTATTGGCTGGTGGACACGGCCTTCTGGTCGGTGCTCCGGGCCTCGCAAAGACCCGTTTGGTCGAAAACCTCGGCATTGTATTTGGCCTACAGGAAAAACGTATTCAATGTACGCCTGACTTGATGCCCTCAGACATTATCGGTGCCGAAGTTCTGGAAGAAGACGAAGATGGCCGACGGTCTTTCCGCTTTATTCAAGGTCCTGTATTTTCTCAACTTCTGATGGCAGATGAAATCAACCGTGCAAGCCCCAGAACACAATCAGCCCTGTTACAGGCGATGCAGGAACACACTGTCACCGTCGCTGGACAAAGCCACAAATTGCCTTCTCCCTTTCATGTTCTGGCAACACAGAATCCTCTTGAACAGGAAGGTACTTACCCTCTTCCAGAGGCTCAGCTTGATAGATTTCTTTTGGAAATTTATGTCGGTTATCCAGACAGGGAAGCAGAAAAACAGATGCTTCTTGCCACAACAGGAACAAGCGAACCCGAAGCCGAAGGAATTTTGACATCACGGGAACTGCTGGCAGCACAAAAACTGGTCAGAGAAATTCCGGTCGGCGAAGATGTATTAGAGGGCATATTATCGCTGGTTCGAAGCGGTCGCCCTGAAGAAACTGATGATGAATTCGTGAAGCAGTTCGTTGCCTGGGGGCCTGGCCCTCGTGCCAGTCAGGCCTTGCTCATGGCGAGTAAAGCAAGGTGCTTGCTCCAGGGAAGGTTAAGTCCTTCGCTGGACGATGTTATCGCTTTGGCTGCTCCCGTATTACGACACAGAATTCATCTGGACTTCACAGCAAGAGCCGAAGGCATAACCATACCAAAGATTATTAAACGCCTAGTCGCCCCCCTGAACTAGAGGGTTAAGATGAACAAACGGGCATCATTCATTAAAACACCAAGTATAGAAACTTCTGCTGAGAAGCTTTCAGCAACACTTCCGCCCCTCCTGATTGAAGCAGAGCGTGTTGCAGCAACAGTTTTTCAGGGCGCTCATGGAAGACGGCATATCGGGCAAGGCGATGAATTTTGGCAATATAGACACTATAGTCCTGGGGATTCTCCGCGCAAAATCGATTGGCGTCGTTCAGCCAAGTCTGATCCTAACTCAGAGAATGCCGGCCTATTCATTCGCCAGAAAGAGTGGGAGTCAGCTCAAAGTCTGTGGCTATGGAACAGCAGCGACCCCGGAATGGATTGGGCTTCAGACAAAAATCTTGTCACAAAAAAACATCGGGCATCCGTCTTGAGTCTCGCGCTAGCTCAACTTTTAATTCGTGGCGGCGAAAAAGTCGCGCTGGCCGGGTCAGGGACTTCCCCTTCAAACTCTCGAAAAAACCTCTACACCATTGCCCAGCAGTTGGAAAGTCAGCACTCCAAAGGCAAAAACACTTCAAGCAATAATCAATCTGTCGCCAATGAATTGCCACATGGGCATCGCTTTTCACAGCATTCTGCTCTTGTTTGTTTTTCAGATTTTCTCGCGCCGCTATCAGAACAAAAACAAGTCTTTGCAAATCTTGCCCATCGAAACCTGCGTGTTTGGTTGGTTCAGGTTCTTGACCCAGCCGAGATGAATTTACCCTATGCTGGAAGAGTAAAATTTCAACAGCCCAACAGCGATAATGAGCTTCTACACTCTGATGTTGAATCAATCCGTGATCTCTATATTGACCGCATCAGAGGCCATAACAAAGATCTATCTCGCCTCGTCAAAAAATGGGGATGGAATCACATTCTCCACACAACTGACAAGTCGCCAGAATCAACGCTTCTAACTCTATATCGAAGTATTTCAGAGAGACAAAACACCTTTACACACACACGCGAAGAAAACCTGATTGGAAACGATATGGGTAAAGAGCATGCTTAATTTCGGGATCATAGGTTTTTTAAATCCGTGGCTCTTATTAGGCCTTATAACTCTTCCTGTGGTCTGGCTTATCCTGCGCATAACGCCCCCTTCACCAAAAAAAATTACCTTCCCGGCCTTACGCTTACTCTTTGGTTTACAAGGGGCCTCGTCCAAGCCTGAAAAAACATCCTGGTGGCTTATTCTCTTGAGAATAATGATCCTGCTCATACTTATACTGGCATTGGCTGAACCGATTTATGCGCCAGTAAAAAGAACAGACACAACCTACAACACACTGGTTCTCTTGGATAACGATTGGGCTTCCGCTGGTAGCTGGACCAAACAGCTTGCGACCTTACAATCTGTACTTGAGCAGAATAAAGGTAGCAGCAGACAAATTGCCTTCCTCTCCACAGCAAAGAATGCAACTGGACACTATGATTTCTCTGGTTTCAAGAAGCCTGAAAGCCTTCTGGGCGACACAGAACAATTACCCTCAATTCAAAGCTGGAAATCAAATCCTCAGGACGCCTTACATTCCGTAGAAAAAGAGCTTGAGCGTTACCATCCTCTGAAAATTCTTTGGCTTTCCAATGGACTTGTTTCTTCCCCGCTATCGAATGATGCCTCTGACTTATTTGATACCTTTGCCACGTCAGAAATTTACTTACCATCAAACGATGAACTCCCGTTATGGATTACGGGAGTAAAGCCAGAGAGCAACGGATTAAGGGTATCAATTGCGCGTGGTTTTACCGGCCCTGAAAACCAAGAAAGAATAGCTGCCCTTTCAGAGCAAAATGAAGTTCTCGCTTCCGAGAAGATTGTTTTCGACCAAGAGGAGAAAAGTGTTTCAACAACCCTGACCATGCCAAACGAACTCTATAACAAAGTGCAGAAAGTAATTGTCGTTGGAAAAAATACGGCTGCTACAACCTTCTTGCTTGATCAGAGCAATTATCGTTTCCCGGTCGGTATTCTGACCGCAGCAGGGCAGGAAGATAACAAATCTCTCCTTGGTGAACACTACTATCTTCAACGTGCTCTAAGCCTTTTCACAGATGTTAGGTATGGATCTGTTAAAGAACTCTTGTCTCGAGAGCTTTCTGCTATTGTTGTCACAGATAAAGAAAGCATTCCACAGTCTGATCGAGAAACGCTGAGTGAATGGATTAATCAAGGTGGATTACTTTTACGATTTTCCGGCCCCAATCTGGCAGAAACAAGAGATAATTTTATCTCTGTTCCTCTTCGCAGTGGCTATCGGAACCTTGAAGGAAACTTAACCTGGGAACAACCACTCACCCTTGAAGCATTTCAGAAAGACAGCCCCTTTTACGGCCTCCCCCAAAATCCAGAGATCACTGTATCCGGACAGCTCCTCGCACAACCAACACCAGAGCTAGACAGCCATACCTGGGCAAGGCTTCAGGATGGCACCCCCCTTGTCACAGCTAATGATCAAGGCGATGGTATGATCGTTCTAGTGCACACGTCATCCAACACACGCTGGTCAAATTTGGCTCTGTCAGGCTCTTTTGTCGATATTCTGAGACGTATTTTACAATTTGGGCAAGGCGTGAGCGGAACAAATACATCAGAAAACAAAATACCGATCCATGATATTCTCGATGCCTATGGCAATCTTACGCCAATGGAAGATTCAGCCATTCTATTGAATGTTTCACCCGAAAAAGAGGGAATATTACAGGACATTGGTCCCAAAACACCGCCAGGATATTACGGAAAAGATAAAAGACAAAAAGCTATAAACCTTGCGGGGCATTTGCCAGAGATCCAGAAAAATAATTTCCAGGCCGAAAGTGAACAGATCTATAACGCAAAAAAAGAAAGTCCACTTCAAATCCCATTGCTTTTCACTGCCCTTGTTTTGTTCCTCTTTGATCAAGCCCTGACACTCTGGCTCAGAGGCTTATTTTCGAGTGTCGCTATCGGAAAACCTGTTGCAGTCATTCTACTTCTCTTGCTTCCTCTGACATTATCGCCACCCCATAAAGCTATGGCACAAGATATAGAAGAGCCTTTAGACAGCCAAGGTATAGAAGCAACTCTCAATACCTATCTTGCTTACATCATCACCGGTGATAACAAAATCGATTCCGACAGCCATTCCGGCTTGGCGGGCCTCTCGCTTCAACTACACAGGCGTACTGCCGTTGAAAATGTGAGAGTAACTGGGGTTGATCTGGATAGAGATCAAATATCGCCCTATCCCTTTCTCTATTGGCCGATCACAGCAGTTCAGGAATCGCTGACCGCACGCGGAAAACGTCGCTTAAATGAATACATCAGCAACGGCGGCCTGATTTTGTTTGATCTACGAGAAGCATCCAGCACTTTAAATTCAGCGTTGGGTTCACAGGGCAATGCGCAATATCTACAAATGCTGACTGAAGAAATAAGTATTCCACAAATGGAACCTGTTCCAGCTGGCCATGTCATTACCCGGTCCTTTTATCTTCTCGAAAGCTTTCCCGGTCGTAATAACAATCGTGATTTCTGGACTGAAAGCACTGATCCCTATCGAAATGATGGAGTTGCAAGGATACTGATTGGCTCAAATGACTGGTCCCGTGCATGGGCCATCAATGAGCAAGGACGTCCCCTTTATGCCATGGTCCGCGGCGGCGAACGACAGCGGGAGCTTGCGTATCGCTTTGGCATCAATCTCGTGATGTACGCCCTGACGGGGAACTACAAAGAAGATCAGGTTCATATCCCTCATATCCTGGAGAGGTTGGGCCAATGATTTCCAGCTATGGTATTGAATGGCAACCTCTGGTCCCGATCTGGATGATTTATACGATCATCGGCTTCGCATTGGTTTCTTTATTGCCACTCTTTTTCCTCAGGAGTAAGGGTGGAGAGTTCAGAGCAATCTTCCTTACAATCATTGCAGCTTTTCTGGCAAACCCCAGTCTCCACAAAGAAGTCAGCGAAGCTCTACCTGAGCTCGTTCTCGCTATTGTAGATAACAGTCCGTCAATGGATTATGGCCGACGAAAAAGTCAGGCTGCAAATGCTCTGACTTCTTTACATGAACAGGTTAATCAACGTTCAGATCTGATCCTCAAAACCATCCAGATTAACGGCGATGCTGAAAATGGTACCAAACTATTTGATGAAGTTTACCTGACAGCAGAAGAAAAAGAGCGTCTGGCAGGGATCATTATTATCTCGGATGGGCAAATCCACGACATTCCCCAAACCCTTGAAGAAACACAATTTCCACAGGACATCCCTCTCCACCTGTTCTTAACAGGAGATCCCACCAAAGGAGATCGCCGTATCGTTATTGAACAGGCCCCGGCCTTTGGCATCATAGACCAAAAAACCGAGTTGACCTTTAAAATCATCGACGAAAACATTAATGAAGTCGACGCTCCCGCCGCCATTACCCTGAGAAAAAATGGAGAAACCGTTGCCGAATTTCAGGCACCAATTAATCAGACAATTACCCATGAACTAACTTTGGAGAACAGAGGCGAAGCAATTTTTGATATAACAGCAGAAATATTGGATGAAGAAATAACACCGATCAACAATCAGGCTGTTTTCAGTGCAAATGGAGTCAGAGATAGACTGAAAGTACTCTTGATTTCAGGAGAACCTCATCCGGGCGAACGAGCATGGCGAAACATCCTGAAAGAAGACCCCTCTGTTGATCTTATCCACTTTACCATTCTGCGCCATCCAACCAAGCAAGATGGCACCCCCATCAGAGAGCTTTCTTTAATTGCCTTCCCTATTCATGAACTGTTTGAAGTTAAATTGGCTGACTTTGATCTGATTATTTTTGATCAATATCAACGTCAAGGTTTTCTCCCCAGCCACTATCTGACCAATATTGTAAGATATGTAAAACAGGGTGGCGCTCTGTTAGAGGTCGGCGGTCCCGGCTACGCCTCGCCAGCTTCTCTTTATAATACGGCTTTGGGGAGTATCCTTCCCGCAGAACCGTTAGGCAAAGTATCCGAGCAAGCTTTCCAGCCCTTGATTACGCAATTGGGATTACGTCATCCAGTTACGGCACGCTTACCAAAGGCAAACCTCTCACAAGATGAAAAGCCACGATGGGGACGCTGGTTCCGACAGGTTGAAACGGACACACTTGGCGGCTCTACACTAATGACTGGCAATAATCGCCTCCCCTTACTTATTCTGGATCATTACGAACAGGGACGTGTTGCTCAAATCACCAGCGACCATATATGGCTATGGGGGCGCAACATCGAAGGTGGCGGCCCGCAAACAGAATTAATACGACGCCTGGTTCACTGGCTTATGAAAGAACCAGAACTGGAAGAAGAAGTTTTAAAAGCCCAACTACGAGATCAACAACTCGCGATCATGCGACAGACGATGTCGGAAGATGAAATCCTCCTGACAATAACAAGTCCATCGGGAAAGGTAACTGAAACAACACTCCAGGCAGATACTCACGGCTATGCTTCAACAAGAATAGAAGCGACGGAACCCGGACTCTATACAATTGATGATGGTCTCCATACTGTCGTAGCTCAACAGGCCCTCAGCGGCCCCGAACACGAAAGAGTACGTGCAGATCCAGCACCTTTATCACCGATTATCGAAACCAGTAGCGGCGGCATCTACCCCCTCAACGAACTTAAGCCGAGACTCCGCTTGGTACGCGGGAAAGGCTCTCTGGCAGGAACAGAGTGGGCCGGATTACTCGCGCAAAAGGCTGAAAGACTCGTTGGATCAACACGAAACCCTTTATTACCTCCGTGGATTTTTCTATCTCTCTTGCTGATGACAGCATTTGGCGCTTGGTATCGTGAAGGGCGCTAAACCTTCAGTGCGGCTTGAACTTCGCCAACATTTTCCCAAGGAGCCAAAAGCCCCTTCGGAAGCGTCGAGAAAGGATCTTCCTGAAGCGACAGAACTTGAAATTTCTCTGTACTAACGGAAACCGGCATATCAAAGCCAAGAGGTTTGGCGGGCTTGAAACCATACGGAGCATAATAAAGCTGCTCACCAACAACAAAACACAAACGGTATCCCATCTTTTTTGCTGCATTCAGCCCATGAGTTACCAAAGCTTTTCCGATACCCTTGCCTTGTATATCAGGCTGTATTGCCAAAGGTCCCAAAAGCAGGGCAGTTTCACCGTCAACAAGCACAGGCCAAAAACGGAGTGTCCCAAGCAATTTGTCAGAAAAAGATGACCGCACCGAAAAACTTAAATTCGGCACGGCAGAGATACCTGCCCGAAAAGAGTAAGAAGGGCGAGATTTACGTTCCAGACCAAAGGTCAAATCCAATAACGTTTCAATCTGCGCTTCATCTGTAGCGTTCTGGAGAGTAATCGTATAGTCACACATGGTACATCCTGCATTCGTGCCAGCTCTCACGAGCCTGTACTTTTATTTTTCAAAGACATTTTTTTGCTAACTGCTGCCTTTGGGTAGTGCAGGTTGACCTTATTTCAGGTCGCCGAACAATCCATCACGACACACAGACTAACAGCCCAGCGAACAGAAGTTCGAGGGCAGATGCGTCGTCGTCGGAGATGTTCACAACAGTTGGGCATCTAAATGACCAAGCCTTAAATAAAAGTGAATACGATTTATCTGTCTTCGATATCACGATTTTTCCAACTGTCAAAGCAAGAAAAACAACAGAACAGCCTTTTCAAAAAACACCCTATCTCCATATTAAGGCTTCAGATTTAAACTTTTCCCATAGTATTCTGCGGTAAAATCAACAAATACCCGCGCCTTGGGTGGCAAGTTACGATTAATCGGATACACCACGTATATGGCATTGTCTGTATCTACATTCCAATCTGGCAATACCTTGATCACACGATTTTCTTTAATCGCGTCATGACAGATAAAGTCAGGCATGCAGGCAAAGCCTATTCCCTCTTGAACGGCAGAAAGAATAAAATCACCATTATTGGCCGAGAGATCACTGCTTAAAGGAACAGTTATCGTTCCCTCTTCTCCGGCCAGCTTCAATCCAGATGTTCTGTTCAAGTTTGAATAGTGCAGGAAATTATATCCGGAAAGTTCAGACGGTATTACCGAGGTATGCTCTTTTTTAAAATAGTGTCCCGTCCTGAAATAAGTTTACATATTGGAGACTTATAATGGGACATTCAAAGACAGAGCGGGTTAGGCGTAGTCAAAAGGATTATCCTTTAGGCTTTAAATTTTCAGTTGTTGATGAGATAGAAAAAGGCGATCTGACTTATAAGCAAGCTCAGGATCTTTATGGCATTCAAGGCCGGAGTACTTGCTTAACGTGGCTTCGCAAGCATGGTAAACTTGATTGGTCGAAACCTTTGAACCATTTAGCCATGCCAAAGAACAAAGAAACTCCCGCCCAGAAGATCAAACGCCTTGAACGGGCTCTTGAGGATGAACAGCTCAAGAACATTGTTTATGGGGAAATGATGAATGTTATTCACGAAGAATACGGGATTGATCTGCGAAAAAAGTACTTAAGCACACTCTCTGGG
>NZ_OMPU01000016.1 GCF_900313065.1 Kiloniella sp. EL199 | reverse complement strand
CTCTCTGTTTTGCTCAATTCAACCATGTTTAAAGCTCCTTATCCCGCAACAGGCAGATTTAATCATCAACTGATAAAGAAAAGGGCCTGCAATGCATAATTACCAATAAGTGTATAGAGGCAAAAAAGAGGCATACAACCCCGCCAAAGAGCCAATTTCGTGGAGCGTGCGGGCAATTTCGCGAGAAAAACTAACGAAACCACTTCACATACTTTTTAATTATCAAACATATTCGTCCGCAGAAGAGCCTTACAATTCCTTCTAGACGACAGGATACGAGGAATGGCGGCATAGTCAGGGCTTGTGTGATGGTGAGGATACTCAATCTGCGTGGGCTGGATTGCAGATCGATTAGTCAAGAAAATGGTCGTTTTCTTGACAATTTGATATGTCTTATTTTGAACGCCAGTTGTAAAATGTGGCATCGCTTATGCCTTGCTGCCTGCAAAGCTCTCGGGCTGACATACCTGCCTAGTGGGTTTTTAAAATACCGATAATCTGCTCTTCACTGAAACGGGATCTCTTCATTGAATGTCTCCTTCTTCGGAAAAAGACTAACTCAAAATCAGGAACATTTCTGGGGAGCAGGTCACACGCTCTCCCCAACGAACATAACGATTATAAACCGTTGTGTGAGGGCCATAACGTTCCGGAAGATCTCGCCAGGGTGCGCCTGTGCGCAAGATATAGAAGATACCATTCAGAATAACACGGTCATCACGACGAGCAGGACCTCGACCCTTCTTTGGTAATAAAGGCTCAATAACCAGCCACTCTTCATCACTTAAATCAAATCGTGCCATATAATACTCCATAAAACAGGAGCTATGAATCACAAAAAATCATATTTTACAAGAGAGTGAATTGGGTTCAAACCCTAGTGTTGCTGCGGAGTGACGTGAGCCCTGAAAACTCCTCCATATTACTGTAGAGCCCTTCTGTTTAGGGAAATTAACTGATCAAGGCCGTACAGGCCGAGATACTTGTTTGTTTTTAGAAGCGGTATTATTCCTATTATACCGCCAAAATCAAATCGAAAGCTTCCTGCTGGGTTTGATAAAGAGACATATAAGTGGCAACACTTAATTGAACATTACTTTGGAAAGCTCAAAGAGAATAGAGGCATAGCAATGAGATCCTGTAAAACCGATCAGAGTTTCACTGCATTCATTTCAATTGCAGCAACTCTCATTCGTATAAAATAAATGTCAACAAGCCCTGGTTTTGCGAGCTATTTTGACGGAGTGTTTTTTTGTTCGTAAATGCTATTGGCGAATAAATGTAGATTACGTTTTTTTTGGCGATGTTTTGATTGATTTGTTTTTTTTTGTGTCGAACATTGTTTCTGCATGTAGTGCATGAGTGGTTTATATGGAAAAACAAACAATGGGATTGCACAGATTTTGGTTAGTCCTAGTTATTCTTATGTTTTTTTTTATAGCGGATGAGATGCTGACTCTCTATGTGATAGATGAGATGCTGACTCTCTATGTGATAAGGGAAGCAGAAATATTTTAAAGATGTAATTTCGACAATGCTTTTTGTTTTGGGGAAGCCCTGAAATTAGAAACTATATATCTGTCTATAAATTTAGCTAGGAAACTTCTTTATTAATCATAATGCTAATCGGAGAGTTAGGATAGAGAGTTACCATAATAAATTGATGCTTTGTTGGGTAATGGCTTTAGCTGAAAATTTTTGGAAATTTGGAAAATGAGTAGTATTGCAAAGCTACAAATAGTGTCTGATGAGAGAACTGAGTTAAAGCATTTTACTTTTGCTGAACATGGGAAATATAATTTTTCTCCCAACATAGAAGTATGTATAACTGTGAATATTCTGTCCGTTAATAATGACCATTACAATGTTGTAAATAATGAAGCTGGAAAAGTTGAGATTAAAAACTGGATATACAAAATTTTATCAGAAAATATGATGGTTGGTAATTTTAAAAATGAGAATATTGTTGACGGAATTCAAACAAAAATCCGCAATATTATTTCAGAAGATATAGCAAAAGATTGGAAAGTTTCTCATATTTCAAGCAGGCTTGGTATGAGTGAAATAACACTCAGACGTCGACTTCAAAGTGAAGAGACAACTTGTTCCAAAATTATACGATATGAACGATTACGGCAGGCTCTTATTCTTCTGAATACGACTGATCTAGCTATTACACAGATAGCCTATATGACTGGTTTTGCCAGTTCTTCACATTTTTCCAGAGTTATTAAAGATAGCTTCAACATGACAGCAAGAGAAATTCGTAAAAGAGGGGGCTGACATAGATAATGGTTAATATGTAGTGCCCCATTTTAGCAAGCCTGTTATTCAGGTATTTACTCTGTCGATGTAAAAGCTCATCAGGGATCTTTCCTTCAGCTTTCAACACCTTGATAGCTTCTCCATATGTTGGAGCCTTGTCTGATGAGATCGACACAGGGATATATTTCTTATTGCGTTTGAGTGCCTTGCTAAGGAAACGCTTGGCTGCTTTGGTGTGCGCGTTGTTGATAAGTAGAAATCGAGGGTGTCCCCGTTCTTATCAATCGCTCTATACAAGTACTTTCTCTTCCCTTTAACCTTTATATAGGTTTCATC
>NZ_OMPU01000008.1 GCF_900313065.1 Kiloniella sp. EL199 | reverse complement strand
CATATCCGCTGTACCGTTGGAAACGGCATCAAAGGATTCAAAAGGTGGCACCAGCTCACCCGCAGCATATAGTTTTACGTTCAACTTGCCGCCGGAAGCAGCCGTGATACGATCGGCAACACGCTGGGCACCGGTTCCCAGACCGGGGAAGTTCTTTGGCCAGGTGGTTACCATTTTCAGGTCGCGTTTGCCCTGTGCAATCGCTGGTGCGCTCAGTGTGGCCGCTGCAGCACCTGCTGCTACACCCGTAGCTGCACCCGTTAGAAACTTTCTACGATTCATTAAAATTGTCTCCCTGCTGAGATATTTCCAATTTAGGAATATTATGGATTAGTAACAAAGAAGTGAGGCACAGAATAAGCAAGTTAGTTCGCGAGTGCAATAAATCCCGACATTTTAACAGATAGTATTATTGCATAATGGTACTGAAATTTATGCATAACCTATATATAACAAACAGATACCTGGTATTTGTCATCATATTAACCCCAGAGGATCTATTCCTGCTCTCGTTTGGAATTAGTCTGAGATTAACTTTAGAGCTAATAAATGGTCAGAAATTGAAATATTTATCGAGCCCTGAACACGATTAAAAATCAGGAGAAAGTGATCCTTCTATCCAAACTCCACCTTGAAATGATTCGAGTGGGGTAAACTTGGATTTATATGACATTTTCTGCGATTCTTTAATCCAATACCCCAAATAGAGATAATGCAGTTTTCTTCGTTTAGCTTCATCCAAAAGCCATAGAATCATATAGCTACCAAGACCTTTATCTGATTGATGAATGTCAAAGAAACTATAAACCGCTGAAACACCGTCATTGACCCAGTCAACGAGACAAGCTGAAACAAGACTGTTATCTGTCGCTCTGAATTCTATGATCTCTGTATCAATAGGGCTGGTTTCAACCATGTCTTTATAATCATTCCAGGACATGTCGCTCATATCACCATCCCCGTGACGTTGCTGTACGTAAGAGCGGAAAAGACCAAACTGTTCTTCTGTTGCCACCGATTTATAGGCTTTGGCTTGTAATGCCTGATTTTTATTCCAAATTCGCCGTTGAGATTTTTTCATCCTGAAATCGTCAACGCGAACGCGTACAGACAGACAATAGTCAGGATTATTATAAAGGGGGCGGTAGAGATAGTTATGACTACGTCTGAAGCCAGCCTTTATAAGTAAGTTATACTGTTGAATGGCTTCATCAACTGAAAACTCGGTAACCAACTTGCGTTCTTCTTCGCCTTCTTTATAGGGACAAGGTGCTGGGGGAGTTGTGAAAAACAGTTGTGGTTTTGTGAACACCATATAGCAAATATTATAATTATTGACTGTGATTGACAAAGAATAAACAGGGCCGCTGCATATGGTCAACGGCCCTGTTATTTAACATTTCAAAAACCTGCGCCAGTTTTATCTTAAGTGAGTTTTTTAGCCAGCTTTACAAAGGGAAGAGTTAATGCATCTGGTAGATTCAAAACCAGAACATCTGCCAATGTATTCAAAAAACTTTCCGCCCAACGAATTGCCGGAATTGTGAAGGTCAAAGCCATAATGGGAAGAATATGTATCGCACCGCCGACAACCAGATCTGACAACCAGTGCGCCCCGGCAACAGCACGTGCTGTTCCCCCAAGAATAGCAATAGGCAAAGCAAGCCAGAAGTATTTACGGCCGATGGCAAAATAGAAAAAGAAACCATAAATTCCGGCGACAACAGCATGATTCCCGGGGAAACTGTCATCCGCACTAACTTTAGCTTTGAGCCAGGGAACCAGTTCATTCAGGTTATTGAATGTATCACTGTAAATCAGAGAAGGGCTGAGAGATTCGTAGGATCTAAAGGCATGTTTGGCAAAATAAACACCGACAATAATGCCAATGCCCATCACCAACATGTGGCTTAAGCGCAGGCTAAGCGGTCTGCTGCGATCACCAATAACATACCAAAGGCAGGGGATGGCCATAATAAGCCCGTTCAACTTGTCAAATACCGGGGTATTCGTCGCTGCCCAAAAGATCTGCCAGGGCTCTCCCCAGGTCAAGGTACTATTAACAGCCCAGAAAAAATCAACACTTACAGCATGCCAAAGCTCACTTGTTGATGTCCAGATATACGAAAGTCCGATGAGAACAGCTAGAGCAGTTAAAAACGTAAGTTTTTTTACCTGCCACTCTGTTCCAAGAAGTTCACGCTGCATTTTTGTTTTTCTCAATAGATAATCTAATACAAATTCTACACCTTTATTACCGAGAAAAACTCAATAAGACCAGATGAAAAAGTGACAGATTTATTAAGCACTAATAAGGCTAAATTATGGAGAAACAGGAACCAGATGGGCTTTGTCGATGATAGATGATAAACAAATCCAAATCATCTTAGTATCTCATCAATTGTTGCTTCTGGAATTTCGTCGTTCACAACAATTGTATTCGTCAAAAGATCGTGCAGCGTTCTTTTTTCATCGTTGAAAAATACAACAAGCAAAATAAGAAAGCTTGTTGCTGGCACTGTCAGATAAAAAATAACTGTGGTCAACAAAGCATGAACCAGCGTGACGGGCTTTCCATCCATGGTTACCATCTTGATTCCCATGGCATTCATGCCCGGTGTGGCCCCTTGCTGAGATAGGAAATAACTGTGATAGAGAAGGGGTAAAAATGATAGCAAAGCCAATAAAGGAGAAAGAATTCCAAACGAAAGAATTGTCAGGACAAATGCGATAAAACCTGCAATAAGGCCTAAAACAGCCAAGATAATAAAATCAATGATATAGGCCAAGCTTCTATCAAAAGGAACGCCTCTTGTATCAGAAGGGCGAATGCCAAATCTTAACTTTTGTGCTACTCTGTTAAAGCCAACAGCTTGTGTATCAGTCATATCATAAAGATAAGAAGGATAAAGGCATAATTCAAGATTTCTCAACAGGATTACCTTTGTAAAACCTTAGAAACACACCTTACTATGTAGGATCTGACGTGATGCTGTTAACATCAATAGACTTTCCCTGATCCATCTTTTCCTTCAAGACTTCATCATTATCCTTCAAAAGAATAATGGAAATTCGTCTGTTTATCTCTGCTGTAGGATTTTCTTTATCAAAAGGTTCGGTCGCAGCCAATCCTTCAACAGACGCAACTCGATCCGTTGCTAGTCCTGCGTTTATAAGGGCACGTCTGCTGGCATTTGCCCTTTCAGAAGAAAGTTCCCAGTTTGTATAACCATTTGCAGTTTTATAAGGCGTTGCATCCGTGTGCCCTTTAATTGCAATCTGTTGGTCAATATCCTTGATCGCATCTGCAACCAGTCCCAAAAGCTTTTCTGTATGATCAAGCATGTTTGAGGCGCCGCTTGGGAACATGGATGTACCATTCTGATCAACAAGTTGTATTCTGAGGCCGTCCGGAGTTCTGTCAATAAGCAAGTTTTCCTCTAATCCGGCAAGATCTGGATTATCGGCAATTGCTGTTTTTAAAGCGACAGCTGTTTCTTCAAACTGTTTTTGTTCTTGTTCGCGCCTGAATTCTTCCAGCTGTTCTTCGTCTGCTTTACCTTCACCCTTTAATGGATCTTTTTCAGCATTGGGGTCAACTTCGTCACTCTCTTCTTCTGGTGGCAACTGCATCTGTACACCAATACTCGAGAACTGAGAAACCAAAGCCCCATCAGCTGAAATTGATCGGCCGCCTAATAATCCATCAGAGCCACTTGTTGCTTTCGAAATGTTAGAGGAGGGGGCAAAATAATCAGCAATACCCAGTTTTTGCTCTTCAGTTGTTGCATTTAATAACCATAGAAGAAGAAAAAAGGCCATCATCGCAGTCACAAAGTCAGCATAGGCAACTTTCCAGGCACCACCGTGATGTCCGCCGTGGCCGCCTTTCTTGACCTTCTTTATTATGACTTCGCCTTGAGCTTCTTCAGCCATTCTTCTTTTCCAGGTTAACTAGATTTAAAACAGATACATGAATATTTAGGTGAAATTATGAACACGAAGCATAAAACTTAGCCCGGAGCAGGAAGTTCATTCGCAGCTTCTTCAACTTCGTAGAAGCTGGGCCTAACATGAGACATAAGTGTTTTTCGAGCATATTCCACAGAAACGGTTGGTGCGTTTCCTGCCATATGAGCAAGCAATCCAGCTTTTAGGCACTCATAGTATCTGGAATCTTCTTCCGCGACCTTATCAAAGGCAGAAGCCATAGGAGATACAAAACCATAAGCCGCGAGAATTCCCGAGAAAGTTCCGACAAGCGCAGCACCAATCAACTTACCCAAGACTTCTGGTGGTTCACTAATTGACCCCATTGTGTGAATAACCCCAAGAACAGCAGCCACAATACCCAGAGCCGGCAAACCATCCCCCAACCCGGCCAAAGCGCCACCAACGTTCGCGTCTTCCAGATGGTGAACTTCGAGTTCCTGATCCATCAAACCTTCAACTTCATGAGGGTTATCAGCACCCAAACTCATTAATCTGAGGTAGTCACAAACAAAAGAGACCGCATGATGGTCACCATGAAATTTAGGGAATTGAGAGAACAAAGCAGACTCATCAGGATTCTCTACATGCTGTTCCAGAGCCAACATTCCTTTGGTCTTTGCTAGTTTGAAAATTTGATACTGAAGGCATAAAAGTTCAAGAAAATCTTCTTTTTTGTATGCAGGCCCCTTGATCATACGGCCAAAAGCTGAACCTATTCCCTTAAGAGTAGCCTTGGAATTGGCACAGATTGTAGCACCAACACCCGCACCGAGAATGATAACAAATTCAAACGGCTGCCAGAGAACACCCATATGCCCCCCGGCGCCCATATAACCACCGACCACACAAGCTGCGACGATTATGAGACCAACAATAACTGTCATGACAGAAGTTCGATTCCTGTTTTAAATTCTATATTTCGCATCATCACGGAATAAGGTTAACAAGTCGTAATTATCTGTAAAAACTAGTTAAATAATCTTCAAATTTAATATGAATATTGTGGTTTTAACTAAACCGTCTGCGTTTTCGAATAAGAATTGGCAAAACTTCGACCATTAAAATAGCACTGAGGATAAGCGCACAGCCAATCATACTCGTCATTTCAAGTCTTTCACCAAGTATAACGGCCCCGGCAACGGCTGCAAAAACCGTCTCCATACTTAAAATCAAAGCTGCATCGGCTGGTTGTGTGTGTGCTTGGCCAACGACCTGAAGCGTAAAAGCTATTCCCACAGATAAAACACCTGCATAGGCAATAAACCAAAAAGCCGCCTTAAGTATCTCTAACGTTAATGTTTCCATTGCAACAGCAAAAGCGGCCGCAATGATGGCTGAAATGGCAAACTGGATTGCGGCAAGGGTTAACGGCATTGATGTACGCGCAGCAACCAAACCAACCAAGAGAACATGTAGTCCCCAAAAAATGGTTGAAGTAAGAATAAGCGCATCGCCATACCCCAGTTGCAAGCTTGAATCAACGCCGCTTATCAGTGTTGTACCCGAAAAAGAACAAGCTATTGCAATCCATGTAATCCAATGGGGTTTTTTACGAAAAATGATAAGCCCCAATAAAGGAACCATTGGGACATAAAGAGCCGTCAAGAAACCGGCGTTGGTAACACTTGTATGGATAATACCGTACTGTTGAATGATGGTTGCTGTGAAGAGAATCACACCGATAACAATCATCAAACCGAGGTCTTTTTTTGCAATAACCTCATGAGTTTTTTCTTTAAGTGTCATTTTCTTTTTTTGCCATTCTCGTATAGCAAGCGGTAAAACAACCAGAAATCCCAGAAAAAATCGTGTCGAGGTAAAGCTCATTGGCCCAATAATATCCATCGACACATGTTGGACAACAAATGTTGATCCCCAAATTGCCGCAGCGACTAGTAATACCAGATTGGCTTGAATACGAGACATGGCCTTTGAACTCACGATACTTCTAAACACCTAAGGCCGTTCCCTTATCGTCTTTTGTAATGAGTTACAAGCAGGATGCTAAAAGGAAAGAATTTTGGCGAAAATTGAAAAGTTGCCACAGAAAATGAGGTCGTTTCCAGAATACTTTAGCATTTTTGTGGGAAATATTTGGTACTGCACAAAAATTCAGTTGTTTTCAGTGTTATTTTGTTTGTAGGGTGCCGTTGCGCCTATTGAGGTAATGAATACAGACTAATTTATGAATTGAGTACTGGGTAATGGCTTTTAATTCTAATGAGTTTCGCAAAGTTTTGGGGAATTTTGCTACAGGTGTGACTGTTGTCACAACCAGAGATAAATCAGGTACGCCCCATGGATTGACAGCCAACTCATTTTCTTCTGTTTCTTTAGAGCCCCCTTTGGTTTTGTTTTGTATTGATAAGCGATCAAACTGCCTGCCAGCTTTTAATGAAGCCGAAGCATTTGCCGTTAATATCTTAACTGACAAACAAAAAGATCTCTCGGATCGCTTTGCTTTTTCGGAAGAACGTTGGGAAGGCGTAAAAACACGCTTTCTTCAAACTGGCGTACCAGTTTTGGAAGGTTGTCTGGCTAATCTGGATTGTACTATGCATGCACAATACGATGCCGGAGATCACATTATTATTGTTGGTAAAGTCGAAGAGACACTAATCCAAAACGAGGGCGATCCTTTATTGTATTTTCGTGGAAAATACCGCGGCGTCCATATTGAATAAAGGTATAAAAATCACTTCATAAGATTTTGATTTAAATCAGTTAAGTGCGTAACTTAAATCGTTTTTCAAATCATCAACATCCTCAACACCTACAGATAATCGGATCAAATTATCGGTGATGCCAATTGCCTGTCTGTGATCAGGGGAAACTGCCGCGTGGGTCATAGTGGCAGGGTGTTCAACCAAGCTTTCGACGCCACCTAAGCTAACGGCGAGCGCAAAGAGTTCAACGCGTTCCAGAAAACGTTTACTCGCTTCCAGTCCACCTTTGAGCGTGAAAGTTACAATGCCCCCACCAGATTTCATTTGCTGCTTGCAAAGTTTATGTTGGGGATGACTTGATAATCCCGGATACCACACCTTCTCGATTTGATCCTGTTTTTCCAGGAAACTCGCAATTTCTTGCGCATTACTACAATGACGTTCCATCCTTAGTGCCAAGGTCTTTAAACCTCTTAGCGCGAGGAAAGAATCAAAAGGCCCCTGAATAGCCCCCAAGGCGTTTTGCAAATACTTTATCTTTTCACAAAGTCCTGGATTTTCCCCCACAACAAGGATACCCCCAATCATATCAGAGTGACCGTTAAGGTATTTGGTTGCAGAATGCATGACCATATCGATACCCAACTCTAATGGTCGCTGTACCCAAGGGGAGCAAAAGGTATTATCGCAAACGGTTATAATTCCGTGTTGTCTTGCTATAGACGCAATATCTTGAAGATCAACAAGTTGAAGAAGAGGGTTGGTCGGCGTCTCAATCCAGATCATTTTTGTTTCTGGTTTCAAGGCCGCTTTTAAAGCATCAGTTGAGGTTAAATCAACAAAATCAATATCCAATCCCGCTGAACGAGGGCGCACATCGCGAAACAAGCGATGTGTTCCCCCGTAGAGATCATGCATGGCAATAACATGAGAGCCACTATCTAATAAATCCAGTGCTGTACTTATGGCAGCCAAGCCAGATGCAAAAGCAAGACCCAGTTGACCACTTTCCAGATCAGCAATACAGCGTTCATAGGCCTGACGTGTCGGATTTTCCGTACGGCTATACATGTAGCCCTTATTAGCACCCAAACCATCCTGCACATAAGTTGATGTAGCATAAATTGGTTGCATGATAGCCCCTGTACTCGGATCAGGCTCTTGGCCAGCATGAATTGTACGGGTTGCAAAAGACAGTCTATTGGGGCGTTTTACAGATCTCTTGAGGCTATCAGACATGAGAGGTGCTTCATTCACTTATGATGATTTTAAATCGCTAACGACTTGAAACACTGCCTTTTCCGGATTGCTTTGACAAGACGTTACGGTTGCTTCCAGGAGTGGCTCAATTGCTTTCTGGTTAAAAATTGATTTTTTCTGTGTTCCTGTAATATAGCCATCCAACCAAAAGGCAAAAGTCATCAGATCATCTTCATCATCAAACATTGAACAGGGGACTTCTTTGAAACCCGGTTCGGAAGCAATAACTGGCCAACTGAAAAGAGGTACAGTTAAAAATAATGAGAATATGATCGCTTTGCTGATGTGAGTTTTCATAACGAATACCTTTCAAAAAATGAAAGAATATCGTGTGGTAACTGACAAGAGGCTGATAAAAAAGGGGCAAGAAGCCCCTTTCTATTTAGATGAAAAACATCACTTAATCTGTTGATCTGGAAGATAATATTCTGGTTGAAATTCTCATTTCCTGCAAACGTTCAACAATCTCGTCAACATGTTCACTATCGCGGGTCTCGATGATAAAATCAATTTCGACCATTTTTGCCGGCACATCATAAAAATGCCTTTGATGCATTACGTCGATAATATTTCCGCGTGCTTTGCCGATTTCGCTTGAGATTTTGGCGAGGAGACCGGGTTGATCAACCATTTCGGTCCTGATACGAACCAGACGACCATCCCGCATAAGGCCACGCATCAACAAGCCAGACAACATACGGGCATCAATATTGCCACCACAGATAACAGTCGCAATTTTTTTGCCCCTAAACTTTTCAGGATTATTCAAGATTGCGGCAACACCTGTAGCGCCAGCTCCTTCAGAGACAACTTTCTGTTCTTCAACAAGCGTAAGAATAGCTGTTTCAATTTGGCTTTCATCTACAAGAAAGATTTCTTCAACAAGTTGATCAATGATTTCGCGGGTAATGATACCAGGTTCTTTTACTGCAATACCATCAGCCATTGTTGATCCACCAGATGTAGCAGGCTGGTGTTTTATAGCCTGAGACATAGAGGGGAAGAGGTTGGCTTCAACACCATAGAGCTTTATGTCTGGATTAATTGCATTTGCTGCCAGGGAAATACCTGACAAAATACCGCCTCCGCCAATAGGAACGATAATGGCGTCCAGATCAGGTTGCTCCTCCAGCATCTCAAGGCCAATTGTTCCCTGACCAGCAATAACATGCTCGTCATCATAAGGATGAACAAAGGTCAAACCGTCTTTTGCAACGATTTCATCAACCACTTTGCGAGAATCGTCCAAAGTTTCACCAGACAGGATAACCTTGGCACCTAAAGCACGAGTACGCTCTATTTTACTGAAAGGAGCTGTTTCCGGCATAACAATTGTAGCTGGTATTCCCATGCGATTGGCATGCAAAGCAACGCCTTGCGCATGATTTCCTGCCGACATGGCAATCACACCTTTTTCTTTTTGCGCATCCGTCAGGTTTTTAATTCGATACAGTGCGCCACGATCTTTAAACGATCCGCTAAATTGCTGACTTTCCAATTTAAGGTAAAGTTCGCAACCAAGTATCTTAGAAAGTCGCTTTGCGTGGACAAAAGGTGTTCTAACCACTTCATCACGTATTTCATCCGCCGCTTGGCGAATATCTTCAATTGTTACTGTCACCCTATCGATCCTAATGTTTTTATATTTAGTTTATACTTTTAGCATTCAGCGTTAATCGCTGAACTTTCTCTTCTGTGCTTGTTCCATCCAGTTTCACATAGTTTCCATCGCGCCAACGTAATAGAAAGTTACCGTAAAACTTTGATAGTGGGTTACCCGATTGCCCTGTTGCGATTAAGAACCTTGAATTATCAAGATTATCTAGATCGTAGACAGCCCGATAAGAAGGTCCGTGAACATTCGGAAAACGCCATAAATCACCACGTTTCATAGATGGGCTTGCACGGTTTATTGTGTCATGCCCGCCCGGTGTCGCGATCTTTAGTTTTAATAGCTCACCTAAAATTGGAATTCTATCAAAAATTTGATGTTGGAAACTTGTTGAATGTAACTCTCCCCAAGAAATATCCTGTTCCAGTTGTTGATGATTAGAAGCAACTCTTCTCAGGCTTTCTGTCATCTGGGCGACACAGTTCTCTTCATTGACGAGTTTTTCGCCATATAGGCACCAGGAATCTGGATCTTCAGACAAACGCCTTTGAAGTCTCAGGATGTTTGGTGTTTGGAAAGAATTTGCATCAGTGGGAAGATTTCCAAAGGCTGCCCGGTTTAACCAATAAATCCAGTGGTAAAAAATAGCGGGCTCCGTAGAGTTTACGTCAAGCCGTCCATCCCACCGAGAAAGCTTTTGTTTTATAGCTTCGCTCTTTGGGTCAGTTACAGGCGTATCGAGTAATATTTCTAGAATTTCCAAAGCAGCAATAGATAAGGTATCCATTTGAATTGTCAGGTTATCCTCTACAGATAACCTATCATTTTCATCAAGAAGTTGATGTATTCGACGGGCGCGATAAGAATTGGGCCAATCCTTGGCGATCAAATAGGGATAATCATCACTGACCAGTTTATTATTCGCAGTAACCAGTTTTTGATCAGCGGGATTTAGTTTTTTGGGTAAATCCTGATGTGGAACGATACCAATCCAATCGTTCGCACCCGTCCAACCAGCAACAAGATAACGGCCATCCCCTCGATTACGAATTGGAACGCGTCCCGGTGCCATTAACTGAATATTACCAAAGTGATCTGCCATCACTAATGTCTGTTGCGGTGAATGAAAGTTCTCTACGGCACGCGCAAAGTCATCTGACTGTTTTGCATAGTTAATATCGTATAGTGCCTGAGCCGTGAGATCGTCTTCTCGTAACGCAGTCCACGCGAGTGCTAAAAGATGCCCATCTTCTTTATTAGCCGTGCCGTTCAAAACAGGCGAAAGAATGGGGCCATGACGTGTTTTGCGAACCGTAAATTCTTGCGATGTTTGACCCTTGACGAAGATTTTCTCGGTAACTTCTTCAAAATCTTCATACCCTTCTGGCGTTAGGTATTGGTTGGGGTTATCCGGGTTCAGCTTTTCAATAAACAAATCCTGTGTGTCACTGTGCGTTGTTGTAAAGCCCCAGGCAATATGACTGTTGTGCCCCAGCACTAGAAAGGGCACTCCAGGGGATGTTGCACCAGCCCAAGTGTAATCCGGCGTTTCAATTCTCACCAAATACCAAGGACCCGGGGCATCCAAAGCAAGATGAGGATCATTAGCCAGAATTGGTTTTCCTGTACTTGTTTTATCGCCAGAAACTACCCACGCATTCGATGCATCTTTTGGGGCCAAGGGCCAAGGCAGGGGATGTGTGCCAGCAAAGATTTCTTTTTGAATATTATTTGATAAGTCAAATTGAGGGATAATAGCCGGGTCGTTGTTATCTCTGGGCCAAAAACCATCGACCTCTTTTGCAGAGAGATGCTTCAAAAGTCTTTGACGCAAGAGTTCGCGGTTAAAATTATCTGAAAGTTGCAAGGCCATAAGACGTCCCCATAACAGGGAGTCTGTTGGCTTCCATTCTTCCGGTTGATAATTTAACAGATGAAATTCGGGTGAAAGTGTTGACGAATGATTATTTATATACTCATTGACACCCGTGCTATAGGCAACGAAGGCATTTTGCACGTGGGAAGGTAGTTTTTCGTAGTTTGCTGCGACCAGATTGCGAAAGCCCAGAGTTCGCATGAAGCGGTCGATGCCGAGTGTCGCTTCCCCTACGACTTCAGACAATCGCCCAGAACCAGCTCTTCGCATAAAATCCATTTGCCAAAGTCTGTCTTGTGCATGAACAAAACCAAGTGCTTTATAAGCATCTGGCACATTTTGTGCCTTAATCGTCACCAGTCCGTTTTCATCGCGGATAACATCGACCTTTTCCTGTAAGCTTTCCATCTGGATGTTGCCTGCTAGTTGTGGCAAAGATCCACGTATCCAGAAAAACAATCCTGTTGCAGACAGAAATACACAAAGGGACACGCCAACAAGACAGAAAAAAAGAAGTTTAATTTTACGTTTAATGTGACCAGGCATCATAATTCGCATAAAAAAGAAATCGCAGAAACCAGATAGTAAAAGCCAGATAATAACAGAAGATGATTGAACCTTCTCATATGTTGCTTATTATGTCGCATCTTATTTGATTTCTATTTCAATAAACGATCCAAGTCAGATCACTGGGCAGGTTCTTACAACAGGCCATGAACTTGACCATTATTAAGGGGAACAGACATGGCCGGAAATTCTTCCAAAGTGGTCATTTTTGCTGCAATGGCCGGAAATGGTCTAATTGCAATAACCAAAGCGGTCGCTGCTGCTTATACTGGCAGTTCTGCCATGTTTAGTGAAGCAATTCATTCTGCAGTTGATACTGGCAATCAAGGCCTGTTACTTTACGGATTACATCGTGCGAAACGTTCCCCCGATGACCGACACCCCTATGGCTTGGCCGAGAGTTATATTTTTGGGCTTTTGTTGTGGCTTTACTGGTTTTTGCCATAGGTTCTGGCGTATCCATATACGAAGGTATTCATAAAATAATGGAGCCAGAGCCAATACAAAACCCAATGGTCAACTTCGTTGTTCTCGGTGCTGCCTTGATATTTGAAGGCGCGGCCTGGTATATCGCTTTCAAAGAATTCAAAACATCGGTGAAGGGGCGAAATTACTTTGCAGCTGTTGCCGCAAGCAAAGATCCTTCGATTTTTGCGGTCCTGCTTGAAGATTCAGCGGCTATGTTAGGACTTTTGATCGCCTTGATCGGATTAAGTCTCGGTCTGTGGCTAGATATTCCAGAACTTGATGGTGTTGCATCTGTTGTTATTGGTATTTTGCTCGCAGCAATCGCATGGGTTTTGGCTTATGAGACCAAAGGATTGCTAATCGGTGAGGGGGCTGATCCCGAGGTTGAGAAATCAATCCGTCGTATTATTGCCAAGCATTCCGAAGTTCTCAGAACCAATGAAATTCTGTCTCTTCAAAATGGCCCAATGGATATTCTGGTTACTCTATCTCTGGATTTTAAGGATAATATTTCATCACAGGATCTGGAAAGTGTTATTTCCAAAATGGAACGACAGATCAGAACGACCCACGCAGACGTCAGAAAAGTCTTTATAGAGGCACAGAGTTGGCGGGCCCACAACAGAGCTGCAAAAGAAATTAAACCTTAATATTGGTAATTAAATTACCGAAAAAAAATATGATCCAGATATTATTCAGGAAAATATGGTAAAGGGTGTCCTCCAAAAAGTTGCATCATAATTTCGTCACTGATTAGATAGTATCTTGTTAACAGCTGATCTTGAATTAATCAGGATCAGCATCACGTGTGATTAAGAGCATTCTGATCTTTAAAGGTACTTAATTAATGGCGAAAGAAAATCTGGAAACTGTAAGTACATTATCTCAGCTATCAGGTGCATGGCGGGATATAGCACAAACAGCAGCCCGAAGTGTTGGGCTTTCGAGGTCTGATACATCTGTCAGTACAAAAAACCTTAAAAAGATGATGGATGAATGTTTGAACGGGCCGGGTGGTGATGTATCAGCCAGAATGCGAACAGCGGACCTCGGTCGGACATACCTAGACCTTGATTCGGACGGAAAGCGTGTTTTTCTGAAAACTCTTGCCGAAGATTTTTGCGCTAATAATGACCTTATCAAAGAGTCCATTAATGAATACGAAGCGGCAAAAAATGAATCTGAACGTATTGTCGCAGCATATCATTTAAGACAGTCATCTTTACCAGATAGATTGAAATTACTAACCCAATTCAATGCTTTGCCAAATGGTGTTAAGTTTTTAGTAGATATTCGGGATGATCTTTTAAAGATAAAAGATAAAGACCCTTATCTGAACGCCCTTGATCGTGACCTGCAACAACTTCTCAATTCATGGTTTGATACCGGGTTTCTTGATCTAGTTGAAATGACCTGGAATACCTCTGCCGCGCTTTTGGAGAAGCTTATTGCTTATGAGGCCGTGCATGAAATCGATTCTTGGGACGATTTACGCAATCGGTTAGATTCTGACCGGCGTTGCTATGCGCTCTTTCACCCAAGAATGCCGGATGAACCCCTCGCTTTTGTCGAGGTTGCTTTGGTAAAAGGCGTGGCAAAGAATGTTCAAGCTCTACTTGATGTCGAAGCTCCCCTTGGAAACCCCAAAAATGCAGACACAGCAATTTTTTACTCTATAACCAACACGCAAACCGGATTACGTGGTATATCCTTTGGTGAGCACCTGATTAAACAGGTTGTCCAGCATCTATCCCATGAAATGCCCTGGATAAAGACCTATGCGACTTTGTCTCCTGTTCCCGGATTCAGATCATGGCTGGCAGATCTGGATGCAAGTTTTTATGAAGATGCAGTAACATCTGATGAAATGGAACGCTTAAAGACCAAAACGGGCGCAGATGTTGCCAAAACAGCAGTTTTCCTCTGTTTTCAAGACAAGGACTGGTTCGAAAATAAAGAATTAAGCGAGCTTCTGCGCGGCCCTCTTAGTCGCTTGTGTGTCGCTTATTTCCACGAAAAAGATCATAAAGGGCGCGCATTGGATCCCGTTGCACGGTTTCACCTTAAAAATGGCGCTCAGTTAAATCAAATTAACTGGTTGGGTGATACTTCTGAAAAGGGGATTTCACAGGCAAGTGGTATCATGGTCAATTATCGCTATGACCTTGCGGATATTGAAAAGAACCACGAAAGATTTATGAACGACGGATCTGTTGTTATGAGTTCACAGGTCCGGAGTTATTTAAAACAGCTAAGTGGTGAATTAGGTGCAGAGAGTACCTTTGCAAAGTTAAAACGTACAATTGCGGGATAAAGTAAGAGATAAAGCATTTTTCTGAAAGAGGAGACCGTTTATTTAAATACAGCTTCAATAGCACGTTTTGCCCAGCTATTTAATTCATCTATATCATCAAGAACCTCTGCAGGAACTTTGTAATATTTTTTGACCTGTACGCGTCCTTTTTTTGTTAAACAACTAAAAGACTCTGATTTCTAATCCAGATATTCAGAAAGACTATCGGTACTGACCCTGAAGTAGAGCCTGTTTTTCATCAACATGCAGAACTGTTTGTTCCTGTATTTTTATAGATTTTCCATCAAAGAAGCGCCCAATTTTCAGCTCTCCCAATGGTTCTCGTTGTTCAAATATATATCGAGCAAAGTCATTTTTGTATTTTTCAGGCTCTTCCAACATCAAAACTCTCTCCTTAGGATCAAATCAATTTCATCGTCGATGATTTGTTCAATTTCTTTACGCCGTAACCCAGCCCGAACAAGGACAAGAATTCCCTGATAAAAAACAAGTAGCCGAATAGCAGCTTGTTGCGCAGAAGAGTGCTTGGCAATTTGACCTTTTTCGGTGCAGCGAATGATCTGCCTTTTGAACGCGGCCTCTAAAAGAGAAAATCCGGTATCAAGTTCTTGCGTGGTATGTCGACGCCTGTTGTTAAACTCAACAGCGGTGTTCGTTAACAAACATCCATTTTCCTGACCATCAGGTTCATTGAGTAATGAACGGAAAAGGTCTTTCATTCCAGAAAGCGGATCCTCAACTTGATCCAAAAAAGTACTGATCCGATTTCGTACAACGTTATTGTTGTAAAAACTAATCGCGATATCAAAAAGAGCTTCTTTCCCGCCAAACGAATTATAAAGGCTTCCCGATGTTAAACCTGTCGCTTTTTCAAGGTCTTTAACCGTTGTTGCTTCATATCCTTTTTCGCGGAAAATATTTACGACTTTCGCAAGCGTCTCTTTTTCATCAAATGATAGATTTCGACCCATAAAATCCTCATAAAATTTTAGATTGTTTATTTTAAAATAAATATTATAAAATTATTCAAATTACAAGAAGACAATATTTATGTTGTTTATCAATAATTAAGGAAATTACATATTTGGGCATATGAAAAATTTCAACTTTAAACAAAGAAATAAAAAGTTACAATTTTAACTATAATTTATTTCTGATTCATCCCTGATTGGTAGAATTTTCCTGAAAAAAACAAATTGAGTCTTCCAATGATAGGGATTTTTGCGATCTGTTCTGTAATCTTTTTACTGCCGACAATTATTTACGTGAGCAGTGATGAGAAAGTTCTTGGCCGCCTAACTTATGTTTTCAGGATGTTGTTTTTATCTCTCTTTCTCTGGGCATTTTTAGTCATGAGCCTTACACATGTTATTCCTGCCGAAGAAATTTTGAAGGTTCTCAAAAATCCAACGGGTGAAATCCAAATCGAAGGTGGTTGGACTGTACTCTCTGTTGTACTGATCGCTCTCTGTACGCAAATATGTTGGATGGTACATAGGTTAAACCATATCGGATGGCCGAAGTGGCTAGCACTCTTAATTACAGTTCCAGCAGTAAACCTTATCTTCAGTTTCTTACTCACCGCAATGCCCGGGAAAAGAACAAGAAAACTCCCCTCTAATTTTTCAGAAAATTCCGAGGATACTGAACCTTGTTTCTCTTATGAGTACTCTTCCTCTGGTTTTTCTATGCAACGCGTTAGTGATAAAAATTTAGACGAATAAAAAAAGCCCGGAAAAATCCGGGCTTTCTCATCAAACATATAAAATTATTCATTTATTTGTTTGGCTGCGGTGTAACACGCAAATAAGGCTTGTGGGCAACCCAACCTTTCGGGAAACGGTCCTTGGCATCTT
This sequence comes from Kiloniella sp. EL199, assembly GCF_900313065.1. GTDB lineage: Bacteria > Pseudomonadota > Alphaproteobacteria > Kiloniellales > Kiloniellaceae > Kiloniella. Next base: position 369,615 of record NZ_OMPU01000008.1, on the reverse strand, counting down.
CATCGCTCAGGGCAGGAACGATAATTACATCATCACCATCTTTCCAGTTAACTGGCGTTGCTACTTTATAACCATCGGTTAATTGCAGTGAGTCGATAACGCGCAGGATTTCATCAAAGTTACGTCCAGTACTTGCTGGATAGGTAATGATCAGGCGTACTTTTTTAGCTGGATCGATGATGAAAACAGAACGAACAGTCAGTGTATCGTTCGCATTTGGGTGGATCATGTCGTAGAGATTAGAAACTTTACGATCAGCATCAGCAAGAAGCGGGAAGTTAAACTGATGCCCTTGAGTTTCCTCGATATCACCAACCCATTGTGTATGATCGGATAGAGGATCAACACTCAATCCCAGAACCTTTACGTTACGTTTTTCAAACTCTGGCTTGAGCTTCCCAACATAGCCTAGTTCTGTTGTGCAAACAGGGGTGAAATCTTTTGGGTGAGAGAAAAGAACAGCCCAGCTGTCACCAACAAAATCATAAAAATCGATTGTACCTTCGGTAGAATCCTGTGTGAAATTAGGTGCTGTGTCGCCGAGACGTAAAGTCATTGCAGCCTCCATTGAGGTGTCATAAGGAACGGAAGGAAATCCGCTAACGAAAAAAAGTCGAAAACTTGAAAAAGTTCTCTGAAAAGAAAGCGTGATGTTACTCTTAAAAGATAGGAATTGATAGTAAATATCCAAGCTATCACAATACAATAATTTTCTATTGTTAGCTTTTGGTTCTATTTGCGGGCAAAAATAGAAAAAGGCCTGAAAATTCATTCAGGCCTTTCATTAAATTATAACTTGATCAGCTATTTAAGTAATCGCGCAGCATCCAGTGCAAAATAAGAGAGGACCGCATCAGTTCCTGCCCGTTTAAAAGCCATAAGGCTCTCCATCATTACCGTATCATGATCCAACCAACCGTTGGCAGACGCTGCCTTGATCATCGAATACTCACCACTGACCTGATAGGCCATGGTCGGAACACCAAAGGTATCTTTAATACGTCGAATGATATCCAGATAGGCAATGCCGGGTTTTACCATAACCATGTCTGCCCCTTGCTGAAGATCATTTTCGACTAGGCGCAGAGCTTCTTCGCTGTTCGCCGGGTCCATTTGATAGGTTTTTTTGTCCCCTTTCAAAACACCTTTTGCACCCACAGCATCACGGAAAGGACCGTAAAAACCACTAGCATACTTTGCGCTGTAAGATATGATCTTTGTATAGGTATAGCCAGCTTCATCCAAGGTATCTCGAATTGCCCCAATTCGTCCATCCATCATGTCCGAAGGACCGACATAATCACATCCGGCTTCGGCCTGGACCAATGCTTGGCGACAAAGGATTTCGACGGACTCATCGTTTAGAATAATCCCGTTTTTGACAATGCCATCATGCCCTAATGAATTATAAGGATCCAAGGCAACATCACCAATCAGGGCAATTTCTTTGTAATGCTTTCGGATTGATCTTGTCGCCTGACAGATCAGGTTGTCAGGATTATAGGCCTCACGGCAATCTTCTGTTTTGGTTTCAGAATTATTATAGGGGAAGAGCGCAATAGCCGGAATACCGAGTTCGACAGCTTCAGCAATAGCGTCTATCAAACAATCGGGGCCGTATCTTTTGACGCCAGGCATTGAAGGAACATCACTGGTGCCGTTGTCTTCCTGTAGAAATACAGGCCAAATAAAGTCATCAACAGACAGGCGATTTTCAGCAACCATCCGGCGCGTCCAGTCATCCGTACGAATACGACGCGGCCTGACAACAAGATCCTGTCTAAAGGTTGTATTCAATTATTTTCTCCTGATGAGATTCGTTTTTTGCTACTTTCTACCCAAGCTCCTGAAATTGCAAGTGTTGGGCATTGAAAGTCTGTGGGGCAGATCGTCGCAAAATTTATGGTTTAATACAGCTGTTTTTAGAGAAAAAGGGCGATGTAAAAGAGAGCATATTTGAAAAAAGTTAACCCCATTATTATGCGGAATTATTTGTATCTCTTTATTTATCTCCGTAAATTTTGGGGGATTTATAGTCATAGAGTGATAATTTTTATATCCTGGAAATATCCTAGGGTTCTGGACTAATGGACATCATAATAATGCCGGGTTTTTGAATCCAAAGGAATCATATCTGCTTTATCAAATAGCAAAGCAACATTAAAAGTTGGGGTCCTTTGCTATCGCCTTTCAATTGGTTCTTTATTGGGTTGAGCATTTTTCTCGTCCGATACAGATTGTGGTTTGGTTGCTATCACTGATCTCGTCTTTAAGGAAGAAGGAGATGTTGACCTTGATCTGGAAAACTCACTCGTTCTATTTTCAAGAGGATGATAAGGCGCTAGAGTCTGAGCAATATTTCAAATTAACCGGAAGAGATGTATGAGCGATCTTAGCAGTTTTATCAACGCTTTACCAAAGGCAGAATTACACCTGCACCTTGAAGGGTCTTTAGAGCCAGAAATGATGATGCAGTTGGCAAAGAGGAATAATATTGAACTACCGTATCAATCTGTTGAGGAAATAAAGGACGCCTATAATTTTTCAAATCTTCAGGATTTTCTGGATATTTATTATCAGGGCATGAACGTTCTTCTGACAGAGCAGGATTTTTATGACCTGACAATGGCCTATCTTCGGAAAGTAGCTTCTGAAGGGGTTGTTCATGTCGAAGTCTTCTACGATCCCCAAGGGCACACAAGTCGTGGTGTTTCATTCTCAACTGTTACAAACGGTATTCTGCGTGCATTGGATGATGGTCAGGAAAAGTTGGGCGTTAGCTCTGAACTTATAATGTCTTTCTTACGTCATTTGAGCGAAGAAGAAGCCTTTGCAACACTTGAAGAGGCTAAGCCGTGGTTTGATGGGCGCATTGTTGGTGTCGGGCTTGATTCAAGTGAGATGGGGCACCCTCCATCTAAGTTTGAGCGAGTTTTTAATGCAGCTCGAGATCTGGGGCTCAAACTAGTGGCACATGCTGGAGAAGAGGGGCCAGCAGAGTACGTGCGTGAGGCTATTGAGCTTTTAAAGATTGATCGTTTGGATCACGGTAACAGAACAATTGAAGATACTGATTTAACTCAGAAGTTAGCTGAATTAGGGATTGCTTTTACAGTTTGCCCACTTTCAAATCTCAAACTTTGTGGCGTGACGGATATGAAAGAACATCCGCTTCGAAAAATGATGGAGGCTGGTTTAAAGGTTACGGTAAACTCTGATGACCCGGCCTATTTTGGCGGTTATATGACGGCGAACTTTTTGTCCGTTACCGAAGCTTTAGAGTTGAGTAAAGACGATATTGCGATGCTATGCCGTAACTCTATTGAAGGATCCTTTTTAACAGACGAGGAAAAAAAACCGCATCTGGATCGTATTGATAATATTGTATCTAATCACTGCTGATATGCTCTTTTCCTTTTCAAAAATCAGCCTGTTAGGCACCTAATGTTTTCAAATCTGGATAAGGTGGCGGAACTTCTGAATGAAGTTGCTGAACAGACAATTCTACCAAGGTTTCAAAATTTATCTGAAGGTGAAGTCTCATATAAAAAAGGCGGAGAGACTGTTACAATTGCGGATACTGAAGCTGAATCTCTGCTTGAAAAACGGTTAACGGATTTATTTCCCGGTAGTCAGGTTATTGGGGAAGAGAAAATCGCAGATACACCTGACTTGCTAGAAAATCTGGATGAGCGAGAGCTTACATGGATAATTGATCCGATTGATGGTACGAACAACTTCGCTCGGGGTCGTGATATTTTTAAAACAATGTTAGCTTTGGTTTATCAGGGCGAGACAGTAGCTGGCTGGATTTTAGATCCCGTCCATAAAAGCATGCTAGAGGCTCGACGGGAAGAAGGCGCTTTTCTGGATGGGCAGCGGTTGAATATCGCTGGATCTAATAAAGTCTTGCATCAGAGTGTTGGAACAATTCATGGTTCAGAAAATCAGGATCCAATAATCAAAAAATCATTGGACAAGAACCGGTCAAAGCTTAATACAGTTAATACACTGCGTTGTGCCGGGGCTGATTATGAACGCTTGGCGGCGTCTAAGACCCAATTTGCTCTTTTTACCCGGTTAATGCCTTGGGATCATCTGCCCGGTGAACTTATTCATAAAGAAGCAGGCGGATATGGGGCCTGTCTTGATCGAACAGCCTATAATTACAGTGCATATAACAAACAGGGTTTATTATTGGCTCCAAATGAAGAGTGGTGGGATGAAATTCATCGTAAATTGTTTCTCGACTAAAGTTGGATGTTAGTAAGTTTTCCCAAGCGAACTTATTATCTGGGATAATTCAATAAACTCTTCAAAGGTGGCTGATGTTATTGATTTATCTGGAAGAGGAAAAAGGTTGTTTTTCTTCCAAACTGTTTTCATACCTACTTTGTTCGCGCCAAAAATATCGGCATATGGGTTGTCGCCAATGAACGCACAGGATTGATTTACCAACCCCAAATTACTTAAAGCTGTCTCAAATATATGTGGATCAGGTTTTTTTATCTTTTCTGTTTCAGATATGAGAACAACATCCATAATATTGTGTAGATGGCAGTTTTTTATCACAGCAGACTGTAGATCTTTTCTGCCATTGGTAATGATCCCTAACTTTACCTGATTTCTCTTAAAGCTATTTAGGGTTTCTATGACATCTGGGAACAAGATTGCATGATCGGAAAAATTGGTTATATAGCTTTTTTCCAATAAGTCGGGTGAAATGTGATCAATGGAAAGGTCATTGAGAAGTTTATCGTAAACGTCTTTTTTCCATAATTTACCATTATCATCCAAGGTCGTGAATTTTTCTTGAAAAATATTGAATGGCATGGCCTGCAAAGGAGTACATTCGTGCCATTGCCAAGTCAGGAATTTTTGTAAACTTTGGCTTCTATCAACAAGGGTTTGATCGAGATCAAACAATATGCCTTTGATTGTATTCATTTTATTTAATGATATCTCTTCTAAAGAATATAACTAATTTGGAATTATCTGAAGAGAGAGCTTGAAATGCTCATACTTCGTTCAGTGGCGAAACATATTGGTGTCTGAGGATGATAATACTCTCTTGTCTAAAAGATAAGAGGTTAAAATGATTACGTGTATTATTACCTACCAAATTGATCCCTATAAAAAAGATCTGTTTAATACCTATGCCAAGAATTGGGGACAGACTATTCCTGAGTGTGGAGCTGATCTCGTTGGTTATTTTTCTCCGCACGAAGGCTCTACGACAACAGCCTACGGTATTTATAATATTGAGAGTATGGCTGCGTACGAAGCTTATCGACAAAGACTAATGGCTCACCCGCTTGGAAAAGCAAATTATGAATTTGCTCAAAAGGAGAAATTCATTCTTAAAGAAGATCGCCTTTTCTTAAAGAATGCTTCTTTGCCTCATGCTGATCTCGTTGCTCTATGATCGCTGTGATTTTTGAGGTGATCCCTGCTGCAGGACAAAAAGATCATTACTTGTCTTTGGCAGCTGATTTGAAAGATAAACTTATGGATGTTGATGGGTTTATTTCTATTGAGCGTTTTCAATCTCTTGTTGATGAACAGAAAATTCTTTCGCTATCTTTCTGGCGGGATGAAGCTGCGGTTAAGGCATGGCGCAGTTCTTTTGATCATCGACAAACCCAAATGAAGGGGCGAGAAGAGGTTTTATTTGACTATCGGTTGCGTGTTGCCACTGTCGACCGGGATTATGGTATGCATAAAAGGGCTGAGGCACCAGAAGATTCAAAAGCTGTGTTTTCATGAATTGATACTGTGACTCAAGAAAAGCCGGATTTTATATCCGGCTTTTCTTTGACATGGTCTCGTTTAGTTGAAATTGTGTAACTCCATTCAAGAATACGATTTCGAAAAATGATTGCTGAAATTCTAGGGATTATCTCTCCCGTATTAATTTGTATTGCCATTGGTTTTATCTGGGCCAAAGCTGGACGTAAGTTTGATACACCAATGGTGACTTTTTTGGTGACCTATTTCAGTACGCCAGCTCTGGTGTTTTACACTTTGGCTACCGTCGACCTTTCAATGGACGCGCTTGTAGCCATGGGCGGGGCGGCAACACTTGCAAATATTATTTTTGCGATTACCGGTGGCCTCTTTCTAATGTTGCTAGGTTTATCGCAACGGACTTTTTTACAGTCTTTGACTTGGCCAAATGTGGGTAATATTGGTTTGCCCCTTTGCCTTCTTGCTTTTGGAGAAGAAGGTCTGGCTTTGGCGATTGGTTTTTTCGCGGTTTACGTCGTTATCCAACTGACTATTGGTGTTGCGTTTGTTTCCGGGCAATTTTCTGCAAAATCACTGGTTAGCATGCCGATAATTCCTGCAACACTTATCGCGACAATCGTTCTGATTGCTGACTTGGCTGTTCCCGAGTGGATTTTAAATACAACAAAGCTAATTGGTGATTTAACCATACCTTTGATGCTTATTACCCTTGGTGTGTCTCTGGCCAGTTTGAAAGTTGTCAATCTTGGGCGAAGTTTTGGGTTGGCGATTTTCAGATTGGTAGGTGGTTTCCTTGTTGGTTTGGGCATTGTATGGTTTCTGGGGCTTGAAGGCCCTGCAGCAGGTGTTGTTATTTTGCAATGCGCACTACCTGTTGCTGTTTTCTGTTATCTCTTTGCTCAACTATATGAAAGAGAACCGGAAGAAGTTGCGAGCCTTGTCGTTATTTCAACAACACTCTCAATTGTTACCTTACCAATTTTAATGTGGTTTGTTTTACGTGCCTGACAAGAAACGTAATATTCTCGCTCGAGAGATAATTAGCGTTTCACATCATTTCAACACTTAAAAACTCTCGAACGTGTTCCAAAAATAAGGATAAAATATTGTTTTATTTATCGAGGCAGCAATCTAAAGGTGCTTTGCTTTGTAAAAATACACTTAATAGTTTGTGATTTTATGATAAATGACATTTTTATTACTACAAATTCTTCAAGTCAACTTACATAACTTTAAAAATTAATCAAATAGGAAAAAATCTAGAAAAAGATAATAAAGTCAAAATCCTGGTAGAATTGACCTTATCTAATATCCACTATAGGTTTCCTGTTATGGTAGCTTCTTGTTTGTAGGAAATAAATACTTAAAGTTGAATCTCGAAGCATAAGTAATAAACGCTGTTAATCTTTAATTAATACGAAACTTCTAACAATCTTTGCAGATTTTACAAGTAAATGTAGATCTAAAATAAAATACAATTTTGAAAACATAAAAATGTATGGTTGTTTTTAAGGAGTAGTGTGTTGAAAGTACTTAATAAAGTTATCACGTTTGGTGCTGTTAGTTTAGCATTTGCATCTTCATCTTCTGTATCATTATCGGCTGATGTGACAGGTAATGCGACTGCACAAATTCAAACTGCAGTTTCAGTCATAGAGAATACAACAATGAATTTTGGTAATACAGCTGTGGATGCATCTGGTGGTACGGTTACCATGACCTCTTCAGGGGCTGTTTCAGGACCTGCTGGTTATAGTTTTTCCGGTTCACCGACAGCTGGTGCCTTTACGGTTACAGCTGATGCAAGTACTGCCGTAACGATCAGTTTTACGGACGGTACATTAACTGGGCCAGGTACAGCGATGGCTTTGAATAATTTTACTCACAATGCGGGGGGAACACCAACAACAGATGGATCAGGTTCTCTTGTCTTTAATGTTGGTGGAGATATGGTTGTGAATGCCACACAGGCAAGTGGCGCCTATTCCGGCACTTATACAGTCACAGTCAATTATTAAAAATATCTGTTCAGGAGGTAGTAATCCTAGGGGTTGCTACCTCCTTTTCTTTGGGGGTGGTACAATGACAGATAATGTAAAGTTTAGTTTTTTTTCAAATCTATTTATTAAAATTTTAATCAAATTTGTTCTTTTGTTTTCGCTGTTTATGGGAATTAATTTTCCTCACACGGCTATGGCTGCTGGTGGCATTGTCATATCGCCTCAGTTGGTAGAACTTGATAACAAAAACAGAAACACTGTCCTGACACTTGCTAATAGAGGGCAAAAAGCAGAAACCTATCGTATCTCGGTTATTAATTACCGGATGAATGAACAGGGTAACCTTTTTGAAATAGATAAACCTGTTGGTGAGGATGCCTTTGCAAATGGTTTGTTCAGATTTGCACCACGTCAAGTGACTTTGAAGCCAGGTAAACCTCAAACTGTACGAGTTTTGTATCGCCGTCCTTCTGGCTTAGAAGATGGTGAATATCGCTCACATTTACTTTTCCAGCAAGTACCTGAAACTGCAGCTGTGAATTCAGATGTAGCTAGTCGTGCCGGTATTTCTGTCGAGATCAAAACAATTTTTGGCATCTCAATCCCAATAATTGTTCGCCATGGAAATCTTTCTGGTAATGGAGAAATTACCGAACTGAAACCCGCAAAGAAAGAGAATGGTTCTGATGCGATTTCACTACGGATAAACCGTACAGGAAATCAGTCTCTTAGGGGCGATGTTGTTTTGTCATCTGAAGGAAAAGAAGTTGGGCGCCTGAATAATGTTGCAGTATACCTTTCTACACCTTATCGAGAGGTCGTTGTCCCTCTCCTGGAAGAAAAGTTACAGGCTCTTTCCGGAAAAACGATCAGTGTTGACTATCTCCCGCGTAAAGGAAGACAGGGGCCTGTAATTGCCTCTAATAACATAACAATCCAATAGATCTGCCTGGTCCTGATTAAACAGATCACGCAAAATGGTTTGCCAGATCAAGATATTGATCCGAGGGCTTCTTGTTCTATTGAGCCTAGGACTTGGAATCCCCGAAGCTAAAGCTGACAACGATGTTGGTCAATTCTCGAATTGGGATGAAAGACCTGATGACGAGATCTACGTCTTCGGGCTTGAGTTGGATGGCTATATCCTATCGGAAGGTTTCATTCTTTTTTATGATGGAAAAGAAGCTTTCCTTCCGTTGGGTGCGTTGGCTGATGCGTTGGAATTCCCGATTGAAATAAACACTGGGGAAGGAATAGCTCAAGGGTGGTTCCTAAATGATGATAGAACCTTTGATTTAAATTTAAAAGCCGGCAATGTAAAACTGAAAAAGAGATCTCTTCCAATCGAACCAGGGCAAGTAGAGCGACATCCTGATGATTTATATATCTCCTTTTCAGAGCTGGAAAAATGGTTCCCTTTTGTTTTAGAGCTTCGTTTTGAAGATCTCCAAATAGGTGTTCGTGCACTAGAACCTTTTCCTCTTCAGGAAAGAATCGCAAAAGAAGCTCGACGATCACAAATCAAACACGGAGAGAGCGAGGAAGGTTTAGAGCTAATTGTTCCAGAGAATGATTGGTTTGAATTACCATTTCTGGATATCAGTATTGACGCATCGGGGCGCAATACCGAGAACTCTATCGAAGGTCAGGTTCGACAAACTACAACTGTTGTCGGTATTGTTGGTGGACTGGATAGTGAAGCAACTTTGGTTGCCAATAGTGCGGAAGAATTTCCTAACATCAGATTGCATATGGGGCGGCAATCTCTTGATGGAGGTCTGTTGGGCCCTTTGGATGCCAGGGAATTTTCTCTAGGAGATGTGACGACCCCGGATCTGGCTTTAATAGCCGATAACACGGTAGGCCGTGGATTTTCTGTTTCTTCTTTTGACTTAAATAGATTAGAGCAAACCAACAAAGTAACGTTACGCGGGGAGCTTGCAGTTGGTTGGGAAGTCGAAATTTATAGAAATGGTGAACTTATTGACTTTCAAACTGATACAGATGTGGGGGATGGGCGTTATGAATTTACGAACGTTGCTACTGTCTCTGGCTTGAACGAATTTCGTTTGGTTTTTTATGGTCCTCAAGGGCAAAGGCGAGAAAAATTTGAACGCTATTTTGTGACGGCTGAATTGGCTGAATCTCAAAAAGGATCTTTTCGTATTGCTGCTAACCAGACCAACCGAGATTTAATTTCTTTTCAAAAGCAAATAAATCCGCGTGAAGATGACGGTGAAAACCGAATTGTTGCCCAAGCTGAATATGGCATAACCGATGTTCTGTCTATCAATGGCGGCGTTGCATCTCTTTCATATGACGGTACTCGACGAAATTACGCGAAGGTAGGGGCACAAACAACTTTCCTTGGTGCTTTGGGAAATATGGATATTGCTGTTGATGATGCTGGAAGAACAGCTGTTGGTGCCCGGGCACAAACTCAACTTGGATCTTGGTCGTTAGCAGTTGAGCAAAACTGGTTTCAAAATTTTCATTCCGAACAATCAGATAATAGTTCTGTCGATGGGCATTTACGAAGTAAAACGATTGCTCGTGTTAACGGCCATATTCCAGATTATGGCTTGGGTAATCAGCCCTTCACAGCCTCTGTTGCACACGAAATTTCTGAAGATAAAGAGCGGGAAACACAGATATTTGGGCGGGTTTCTTCTGTTGTAAGGCCCTTTAATTTAGCTTTGTCTTCTACGGCTCGCATCAGAAGTGATCAAAAAAGCGATAGTGATGCCAGAATGTTGATAAGTACTCTCATGGGGGATTTCAGGCTGCGTGGGGAGGTTGGCTATAAAATAACTCCTGTCGCTGAACTTGATAAAGTATCTCTAAGTGCTGATTGGCGGATAAATGAAGACTTTGGCACGCGCTTTGGTCTCTCTCATTCTGGAGGAAATCAATCCTTAAACGTTGCTTCAGCAGGTTTAAATCACCAGTTCGATAATTTTGCATTGGGAGTCAATTTAGAAGCGGATAGCGACGGTAATTATAATGCTCGCATGGGACTATCATTTAGTTTGGGACACGATCCAAATACTGGCGGTGTTGAGATGAAAAGTCAGGCTTTTGCACGTCGGAGCGCAATTAGTGCACAGGTTTTTCTTGATAAAGATAATGATGGAGTCTACGGACCTGATGACAGCTTGATTGAAAATGCTGGTTTTAGTGGCGGGGCATTGTCGCGGGATATCAAGACATCTGCAGATGGAACGGCCTTTATTGTTGGTTTAGAACCTTACCGAGAAATTGAAATTGGCCTTAATAATGGCACTCTTGTCGATCCTTTCTGGGTATCAGCAACAAAAAACAGAAAGTTAATTTTACGACCTGGTACAACCACGACATTGCAATTTCCCGTTATTGAAACTGGTGAAGTCGATGGCCTTGTAATTCTTGAAGACATTTCACTAACGACTAATGGTGCAGTAGAAATTACAGAAAAAAATAGCGCAGGATTAAGGGTGATACTTCTTGATAGTAATGGTCGAAAAATATCAGAAACAATGAGTGCTTATGATGGCTATTTCTTCTTTAATCATATTCCTTATGGAGAATACAAGATAACACTGGATACAGCTCAATTAACAGAGGCGGGTTATAAGAGTCAGGTCGGATCAAAAAGCTTTGTCATTGATCAGGCAGAGCCATTTATATCAGCGCAGGATTTATTTATCCAAACAGGGGATAAAATATAAAAAATCCACAGTGAATTCTATTCTCATCTCTTACATGAATTCCAAATATTTTCCATATATTCCAACGATGTATCGTTTATATTTAACCCATTATATTTAATTGTTTTTTCAACAACACGAAAGCGTTTTTCAAATTTTTGATTGGTACGCCGAAGCGCTTGTTCCGGGTCAATATCCAGGTGCCTTGCCAGATTTACAACCGAAAACAATACGTCGCCGAGTTCATCTTCGGCCCGATCGTGAAGATCTGAAGTATTGATTTGTTGATCGGGGTGTAAAACATCTTTCAGTTCATCAATTTCCTCGTGAATTTTCTCAATAACAGGAGAAAGACTGGGCCAATCAAAACCAACCTTGGCCGCTCGTTTTTGAAGTTTTATAGCACGTGTGGCAGCTGGTAACCCAACTGTAATTCCATCCAGCACACTATCTTCTTCTTTTCCTTGCTTCTTCTCACGCTCTTTTGCTTTCAACTCCTCCCACGCGAGTTTTTGTTCTTCAATATTGTTGTGAGAGATATTCCCGTATACATGCGGATGCCGGTTTATCATTTTCTCAGTAATTGCCTGGGCAATGTCTTCAAAATCAAAAAGGTTTTCATCTTTTGCTATCTGGGCATGATAAACGACCTGTAACAAAAGATCTCCAAGTTCATCCTTAAGTGAAACGAGGTCATTTTTTTCTATCGCTTCAGCAACTTCGTAGGCTTCTTCAATAGTGTAAGGCGCAATTGTACGAAAGTTTTGCTCTATATCCCAAGGGCATCCGCCATCCGGATCTCTAAGATCTTTCATAAGATCAATAAGGCGGGAAATACCTTGTTTGGTTACATCAGGAATTTGTTTACTCATAAAACACCATAAGAATTTAAGATAGCCCCTGAATTTGTTGTTACTTTAAGTTTTGCATCTTCTCTATTCTGAGAGAGTAATCAAATATTACGTTGCTGTATAATGATTTATTATTGGGACGTTTTGTGCGTGACTGTTTGAGGCAGATGATTAAACCTATAGTTTTATCACGAGATTTTCTCTTGTTTTCAATTTTTACAAAGAAAATAAAAAAAGAGTAAAAAAAATAACAAACGTTTGAGTTGTTTTTAAAGTTCTGTTGTTCGAATTACGAAACAAGACGATGATTTTAGGCATAACGGCGAAATAAAATTAACAAGCCGAAAAGTAATGAAAAGTTAATCAGTGCGATCCAGCACAAATGAACAGCATGAGTATACTTCTTGGGAGACGAATACTGTCATGACGAATACAACGAATAAATTTAAACTTTCCCGTCGCAAACTATTAACCAGTGCTGCAGCAGCAGGTGCGGGTGCTGCTGTTTTTAGTGGTGCGACACCATACTCTTTCGTGAAAGGCGCTTATGCTGCGGATTTCCGAAATGATCCAGGTAGCCAGTCTTTTGTAAAGCTAGGCTTTAACGTTCCGCAAACAGGTGCTTACGCTGATGAAGGTGCCGATGAACTCCGCGCTTTCCAACTCGCAGTAAAGCACCTGAACGGCGAAGGCGATGGTGGGATGCTCAACACCTTGAAACCAAGCTCTCTTAAGGGTAATGGTATTCTCGGCAAAAAGGTAGAGTATGTTACCGGTGATACACAGACAAAGTCTGATGCTGCACGTGCTTCTGCCAAGCGTATGATCGAAAAAGAAGGTGTCACCATGTTCTCTGGTGGTTCTTCTTCTGGTGTGGCGATTGCCGTACAGTCTCTTGCTCAGGAAATGGGCATCATCTTTATGTGTGGTCTGACACACTCTAACGATACGACTGGTAAAGACCGTCGTCGCTATGGATTCCGCCATTTCTTCAATGCTTATCAATCTGGTGCCGCTCTTGGTCCTGTGTTGAAGGATGAAATGGGCACAGAGCGTCGTGCTTACCATCTGACAGCTGACTATACGTGGGGCTGGAGCCAGGAAGAATCCATCAAAAACACCACTGAAGGTCTTGGTTGGGAAACTGTAAATACTGTGAAAACACCTGTGGGTGCTGGTGATTTCTCTCAGTATATCACACCCGTTCTTAATAGTGGTGCCGACGTACTTATCCTGAACCATTACGGTAAGGATATGGTCAACTCCTTGACACAGGCGGTTCAATTCGGTCTGCGTGACAAGCAGGTTAACGGTAAGAATTTTGAGATTATCGTTCCACTGTTCTCACGTCTAATGGCGCAGGGTGCTGGCGAAAATATCAAAGGTATTCTGGGTTCTACTAACTGGAACTGGACATTGCAGGATGCCGGTTCTCAGGCTTTTGTTAAGTCCTTTGGTCAAGAATACGGCTTCCCACCGTCACAGGCTGCTCATACTTGTTATGTTCAGACATTGCTCTATGCAAATGCTTGTGAAATGGCTGGTACTTTCTATCCACCTGAAGTTATCAAAGCGCTTGAAGACTTCGAGTTCGACGGCATGGGTAACGGCCCAACCCTTTATCGCGGTGAAGATCACCAGTGCTTTAAAGATGTTCTGGTTGTACGTGGTAATGCAAACCCATCTACACAGTTCGATCTTCTTGAGATCGTTCAGCAGGTTCCGCGTTCTCAGGTTGAATATGATGCTTCCATCTTTGGTGGTGAGCTCGGCCCATACGAGGTTTAATTACCCCGTTTTATGCTGGTCGCCCTTCAAAGGGCGGCCAGTTCTTTAAGGACCGTACTTCTGGTATTAAGCCAGAAAGAGTATTCTCTGAGGCCTTTCATGAAGCGCCCCAGAAAATAAAACAGCAGCGAAATTAGAACAATGGATGCATTTGTACTGCAAATCCTGAACGGCTTGGATAAAGGGGGATCATACGCCCTTATCGCCTTGGGATTAACACTCATCTTCGGCACACTCGGCGTCGTAAACTTTGCTCACGGAGCATTGTTTATGCTTGGTGCTTTTTGTGCCGTTACCCTTAAAAAAATTCTTACTATTTCCAAGCAGGTTAAAGATGAAAATATTACTTTCTTCGATGCCTACAAAGAAGTCCCTTACCTGGAACTATGGTGGGGTGAAACGGGTACGACGATAATTGATTTTGCGGTACCGCTATCAATTCTTCTGGCCATTCCCGTCATGCTTCTTGTTGGCTTGGCAATGGAACGTGGTCTAATTCGCTTTTTCTACAAACGGACACATGCCGAACAGATCCTGGTGACTTTTGGTCTGGCAATTGTGTTACAGGAAATTGTAAAAGCCTTCTTCGGCGCCAACCCCGTACCAATGCCGCCACCTGAGCTTCTGACAGGTTCTGCGGATGTTGGATCTTTCCTCGGTCTTGGTGATTCCGTTATCTACCCTTGGTGGCGTTTGGCTTACTTGGTATTCGCGGGGATCATTATTGCTGCTGTCTTCTGCTTCCTCCGGTTTACCACCTTCGGGATGGTGGTGCGTGCCGGTATGCAAGACCGCGAAACAGTTGGCCTTTTGGGTATTAATATCGAGCGTCGCTTTACCATCGTATTTGGTATCGCCGCAGTGGTGTCTGGCTTGGCCGGTGTTATGTATACACCGATTGTACCGCCTGATTACCATCTTGGTATGGACTTTCTGGTTCTTTCCTTCGTCGTTGTAGTCGTTGGTGGTATGGGATCTCTCGGTGGTGCTGTAACAGCTGGCTTCCTACTGGGAATTCTTCAGTCCTTTGCTTCTATGAACGAAGTGAAAGAAATTCTTCCAGGTATCGATCAAATTATTATTTTCCTTGTTGCGGTTGTCATTCTCTTGGTTCGTCCAAGAGGTTTGATGGGACGCAAAGGCGTGATGGAGTCCTAAAACAATGATTACTGCTACGCCTCGTAAAGACTTAATACTGATGGCTATTTTTACCATCGCAGTTCTAACAATGCCGATCTGGTTAGCACCAATTGGGGCAAGCTATCCTGATCTACTACAACGCTTTGCAATCTTTGGTATATTTGCCATCGGATTTAACATTCTTTTTGGCCTAACTGGCTATTTGTCCTTTGGTCATGCCGCCTTCTTGGGTGTGGGTTCTTACACAGCAGTTTGGTCCTTTAAACTTCTCAGTATGAGTGTGGTGCCTGCGATCATCTTTGGAGTGATTACCTCTGGTTTGTTTGCCGTTGTTATTGGTTACATCAGTTTGCGTCGTTCCGGGATTTACTTCTCAATCCTGACGCTTGCATTTGCGCAGATGTCTTACAATCTAGCCTATTCAGTTCTGACCCCAATTACCAATGGGGAAACCGGCCTGCAACTGGCCTTGGACGATCCCAGATCTCTGGATAACCTTGTCGGCGTCGCTGCAACAGAGGGTATTCCACCGACGAACTTTTTTGGAATAGAGATGAGTGGTTATTCCGGCTTCTACTTCTGCGCCGTTCTGATGATCATCGGTTTCTATATCTCTATGCGTATTTTTCGCTCGCCTTTCGGCATGATGCTAAAAGCAGTGAAATCAAACTCAAACCGCATGAGCTATACTGGTCTGAATATGCGGCCATATACGCTTACAGCCTTTGTTATCTCTGGCATGTATGCAGGGCTCGCAGGGTCTCTTATGGCTGTAACTGATCCACTGGCAGGTGCTGAGCGTATGCAATGGACTGCTTCTGGTGAGGTAGTGTTAATGACCATTCTTGGTGGTGTCGGTACCCTAATCGGCCCTGTAATCGGTGCTGGTGTGATCAAGTATTTTGAGAACATCTTCTCAGCGATTAACGAAAACGTTCTGCAAGGTATATTCAGCTTCTTGCCTGAGTTCCTTCAAGACGGTGTGGTTGCTGTTCTTGGTCTGTTTGTCGGCGAAGGCTGGCACCTGACCTTGGGCTTACTCTTTATGCTGATCGTGATCTTCCTGCCGGGTGGCTTGGTCGAAGGCTTTAGCAGGATTATTGACCGCATTAAAAACAGATCCAAAAATGGCGAAGCCGACCCAGTTGGTTCAGCCAAAGTTCAACCTGGTGAATAGAGAGATAAGATTATGGGTATTCTTGAAGTTCGCGATGTGAACAAGAGCTTTGGCGGTCTAAAGGCCCTCAATAAAGTCGAACTGGATGTGGAAGAAGGCTCCGTTCATGCCATTATTGGTCCAAATGGAGCGGGGAAATCCACTTTCCTTAACTGCTTGGTTGGTTTGCTTATTCCCGATAGCGGCAGCGTTAATTTTGACGGCAGTTCTCTTCTGGGGATCAAGCCGCACGAAATTAACCAGGCCGGTGTTTCCAGGGTGTTCCAGACCCCAGAGATTTTTGGCGATCTGACCCTGTTGGATAACGTGGTTATTCCTACCCTGGCTTCACGTGATGGCGCCTTTAAATTCAACGGTTGGAAGCGTGCAGATCAGGATAGCGAGATCATTGGTC
Source organism: Kiloniella sp. EL199 (assembly GCF_900313065.1). GTDB lineage: Bacteria > Pseudomonadota > Alphaproteobacteria > Kiloniellales > Kiloniellaceae > Kiloniella. Next base: position 352,831 of record NZ_OMPU01000008.1, on the reverse strand, counting down.
GTGCAGAGCACATGCTCGAAGACGTTGGCTTGATCGATAAACGAAATATGACTGCTGGAAGCCTTTCACGTGGGGATAAACGCCGCCTCGAGTTGGCTATGTGCCTAGTCCAAAATCCCAAACTTCTTCTTTTGGATGAACCGACAGCGGGAATGTCCCGTGCGGACACCAACAATACGATTGATCTGCTCAAGCGTATTGGAGAACGTGGTATTACCAAGGTGATCATTGAGCACGACATGCACGTGGTCTTCTCTCTCGCAAATAAGGTGAGTGTGATGGCGCAAGGTACTGTTATTGCCGAAGGAACGCCGGAAGGGATCAAAGGTGATCCGCGCGTTCAGGAAGCTTATTTGGGAGGGGCGCATCTATGAGCCGCATGCAACCAATTAAAAGTGAAGGTACAGCGCCAGCTTACTTCTCTGCTTACGATCTCCACGCCTATTATGGTGAGAGTTATATCGTTCAGGGCGTTAGCTTTGATATTCGCGAAGGGGAGATCCTGGCACTACTCGGTCGTAATGGTGCGGGTAAAACCTCTACTCTTCGGGCAATCGCCCGGGCTGTTGACCCTGTTTTAACTCAAGGCGAAGTATGGTTAGACCATAAACCACTTCATCGCATGAAAGATTTTGAAGCCGCTCAAAACGGTGTTGCGCTTGTTCCGGAAGATCGTCGGATTATTCCGGGACTGACTGTTGAAGAAAATCTTCAACTTGCCCAGATTGCGGAACCTGTTGGCTGGTCGATTGAGCGACTTTATCAACATTTCCCTCGTTTGGCAGAGCGTCGTGACCAAGAAGGCATAACGATGTCCGGGGGTGAACAACAAATGTTGGCTGTGGCGCGCGCTCTTGCCCGGGATGTAAAGTTGTTACTGCTTGATGAACCCTATGAAGGTTTGGCTCCTGTGATCGTTCATGAGATTGAATCAATTCTGCAGGAAATCAAGACGCACGGTATTACAACAATTATTGTGGAACAGAATGCTATCGCAGCACTGCATCTGGCGGATAGGGCTATTATCCTGGATATGGGGCAGGTCGTTTTTGACGGCACTGCACAGGAAGTTCTGGATAATGAAGAGCTGCGTCAAGAATACTTGGCTATCTAATATCCGACCATCTAAGCGACTTGAAGAAGCGTAAGATTCATATAACTTAGAGGACAGCATTTTTAGCTGTCCTTTTTTATGATTGATTTTTGTGATCGGAAGGATCACGAATATTTATTCGTGCGTATGATCATTTTTAAGGTACAAGGTAAAATGAATTTATAGAAGTAATCGTTTCAGGAGATGGATGTGAACGAGCTGTTGGCCATTGCAAGTATTGTTGGGGTGATCATTATCGGAGCAATGACACCGGGACCAAGTTTTCTTGTCGTTGCCCAAATCTCTCTGGCCAATTCACGCTCTCATGGAATAGCGGCTTCTATCGGTATGGGGCTCGGGGCTTTGGTCTTTGCAGGTTTGGCTTTGCTTGGGTTACACCTTGTTTTCACGCAGGTTGTTTGGCTCTACGCAGCGTTTAAAATTTTTGGCGGTCTTTACTTGCTTTACCTCGGTATAAAGATTTGGCGGGGAGCCAAAAACAAGCTGATTACTAAAGAAGAGGGAGCAACACCGCAGGCCGTACAAAGCCTGACACGTTCCTTTTATATTGCCTTTATGACGCAGATTAGTAATCCCAAAGCTGCTCTTATTTATAGTGGAGTTTTTGCGGTGTTCATGCCGGCAGAAACTTCGATTTGGTTTCCCGCACTTTTATTGCCAGCCTTACTTTTTGTAGAGACTGGATGGTACGTTCTGGTGGCTTGTGCTCTTTCTGCCAAGGCATCGCGTCAGGTCTATCTTAAATCCAAAAGCTGGATTGATCGCATTGCCGGCGGCTTGATGGGCGCGTTGGGAATAAAGCTTCTGACATCAAATGCTTGAAGAAATACTTTAAAGCTTTTACGAAAATTCCTATTTGTGAAATGTTAGGCTTTAAGTGCAGATTGATACAGGGCGAAAAGAGACATGGTTGAGCGAAAACCTAACCCGTTTGACAAGAATTCAAATAATGGGGAAGGGGGTAAATCTTTAAGAGGTGGTATTTCAGGGTTTTGGCTTTTTGTCATTCTCATCGTTCTGACTGGCTTGGGGGTGTTTTTCTTGGCAGATCGCTTCCCCGGATCACTTAGCAGTGATGATGACCAGATAGATCTTGTTCGAAGTCTTGCTATTTTACTCCTTATTATGTCTTCGATACTTGGTATCGGGCGACTTCAAAAGTCTGATTTACCAAGACATTTGCGGGATATCGGACTCTGGGTGGTCATATTCATCGTTTTGTTTGTTGGCTATAGCTATCGCGATGTTTTCGAAAATGTCTGGAACCGTGTTTCGAACAATCTCGTTCCCGGCCAAGCTTATACAAATCAGGCTGGTGATCTTGAATTTACCCGCGCCAGCGATGGACATTTTTATATCGAGGCCTTTGTTGATAATAAACGTGTTAAATTTCTTGTTGATACAGGTGCAACTTCAATTGTTTTAAGTCCGGCAGATGCACAACGTCTGGGATTTGATTTTGATAAACTGACTTTTAACCGGATTTTTGAGACGGCAAACGGCACCGGGAGAGGGGCCTCGGCTCAGGTTTATCGGATGACATTGGGCGAGCGAGAGTTCCTAGACCTGCGCGTTTCTATTAATCAGGCCGAAATGTCCACATCATTATTAGGTATGGCGTTTCTGGAACGGTTCCCCAGTTTTGAATTCCGCGGGGACAAGCTTATTCTTCGCTCGCAATAAGACAGTTCAATATTTATCAGTTCGTTTTAAGCAAATTTACTATGGTAATCTTCCCGTACTGGTTTTAGCACTGTAATGGTGTCTTCTTCCAGAAAGCCTTGTTCGATTAGTCCGGTGATGGCTTCTTGCGGGATAACAGGGGCTTCAGTTTCAACAGTTTCCCATTCCCAGTGACTATGTTGGAAAACCAGACGGCCTTTACCGGACCAATAGTAATCCAGAATGGCTTTTTCTGCCTGTTCCATTTCTTTCCAATCAAAACCATATATCTGGTGATGAATTTTGATGCCGGATTTTGCTGATTCTCTTAGCATACAGCTGGCACCGGGGCTTTTTCCATCCCATAAAAGGATCAGTCCATCGGCATAGTTTGCCATTTCCCGATTTCTAAGTTCACCAGCTTCCCGACCATATTTAACCCAGTCGGCGTGAAGTACTTTTTTGGGAATGCCTTTCTTTTCAGCCCATTGTTCACCCAATGTATCGACCCCGCGACAGCCACCGGATACAATTTCTTCAATAGGCCAATCAACGCTCTCTACAAAACGTTCAAGAGCATCATAATCGTTAATGGTGCGCGACCCGGCAATAATAACTTTCATAATGAAACCTTTATCTGAAGAAGAGGGAGGCTAAGGCAGCAATTTTACCGATTAAAGCTATAAAATAAATGTGGAAAAATGCCGCAGATTTCGGGTGTAAATTTTAAGCGTAGCGTTGTTGGTGTACTGCAAAGCATAGATTATAAATAATAAGTGTAATTTGCTTTATGGGTTTTGCTTATTACGATAAAATTTCATTAATATCTATTACCTAATATACAGATGTGGTTACGTTTTCTGATACCATTTAAACAAGCATCTTATTAGTGGAGTGCATCGAATAAGAAGTCTATTGCCCGGTATCATCTGTATTTTTTTGTTTTGTCATACTTTTGCAGAGGCTTTTGCTGCAGATGAGAGATCTTCCCTGTCTGGAAAATATGTTTTTGCCATCGGTGCCGAAGACTATCCGCCCTATGAATATATCGAAGATGGTGAGTTAACAGGGTTCCATATTGAGCTTATTCAGGCTATTGCCGAGAAAAATAATCTGGCAATTACCTTTGAACGTTATCCTTTTAAGCGTGCACAACAGATGCTTAAAACCGGTAAAGTTGATGCCTTTACTTACTATGGGTGGACGGCTGAGCGCGAGAAGGATACCCGCTATTTAGAAGGAAATATCCTTCACAGAGCAAAAATTGTTTATGTCGTCCAGAAATCACGAGTAGATGAAATCGTTTTTAATGGTGATCTCGAATTGCTGAGGGATTATCGTATCGTGACTCAAGCGGGTTTTTCCTATGGATATGAATTTGATAATGCTGATTACCTCAAAAAGTACGCTGCACCGACACTTGAAAGATTAAAAGACCTGTTATTGGCTGGTCGTGGTGACCTCGGCATTGTTTATCTAAGTGATTTTTATTCTGCCTATAAAGACACAGAAATCCTGAATAAATTTACCATCATTGATCCGCCAGTATTGGAACGCCCGATGTACATCGGATTTTCGAAAAAAGCCGAGAAAGATAACATCAGCACTTTTTTTGCAAAAAAAATGGAAGAGTATAAAGCCACAGAAGAATACAAAACTTTGTACGTGAAATATTTCTCTGAAGAATGATGACCTAGTTTCTAAGTTTTATCTGGTTTCATGGTTTCACAACAACATCAATAATTTTCCATAATATAGATTATGCGAATTGTTGGTGTAGATAATTATTACTGATGCCCTATCAAATTTGAGTCTAATTTTTCTATCAAATAAATTTTGTTCATGCTATGTTCTGATTTCTTGTTGGATTTATAAGAAAGCAAATCAGATGATTAAAGGAAGCTGTCTCTGTGGTGCTGTGAAATTTGAAATTTCCGGAGAACCTTCGTCGTTAAGCTATTGTCATTGTTCCCGATGCCGTAAGGCTGCGGGAATTTTTTCTGCTGTGTTAATTGGTAAGGCGGATGATTTAAAAGTAGTTGCTGGGCAAGAAAAAATTGCAAAGGTCCCAACTGGCCCAGAATGGAAACTGGAACGGTGCTTTTGCAAAGAATGTGGAACTTCATTGGGGGATATGGTTGCTGGCGACATATATGTTGTTGCGGCCTCTGCTTTGGATGATGACCCTGGAATACGGCCAACGGTTCATATACATACCGGATCAAAGCCTGACTGGTATCAGATCGATGATAAGTTGCAGAAATTTGTTGGCGATTACGTTTCCGAAGAATGAAATAATATTGCGTAAGGTGAACTTAGATCATGTTCAGTCTATTTTCTCTTTTATGGAAGAGCCGGATAAGTGCAAGCTCTAGCCTTGGTTGTCTTCATCTGACGTGAGAAGCAAGCCAGACAATAGTCCTAAGATTAGCTTTGTGTGATATTTGTATTGGTCACTGCTCCCACCCAAGGAAATAGCAAGAGCGCCACGGTCAAACATTGCGGAGAACAGATCAGCAAGAATTGTGATATCAACGTCAGGATTTTTGTCGCCAAATAGATGTTCAAGTCCCTGCCTAAGTTCCTCTCCCCCTGTTTCTTGTCCTATCTCTCTTATCTCGTCAAAACCCAGTGCTGCTGGTCCGTCAATCAGCAACATCTTGGCGCGTCCGGGAACTGAGATTGCATCAAAGTAAGCGTCTGAACCAGCAGAGAGCGCGCCCATGGGCTCCATGTCAGTTGAGGTCCTCATTTCAATTTCTTCTGCGACAGCAAGGGCCTCCTTGTATAGCACAGCACGGAATAACTCTGCTTTATCTTTGTAGTGATGATAGAGCGCTCCGCGTGTAACACCTGCCTCATTCACAATGTCGGGCGTGCTTGTTGCCGCATAGCCATGCCTTATAAAAAGCTGCCTAGCAGCAGTTATTAGAGCCTGCTGGGTATCTTTAGTTCTATCGGCATTCGATTTTCGTTTATTTTTAACTTGCATACATACAGCCTGTTTGTTAATTAATACATACATACAAATTGTATGTGAAAGTTGTACGGAGATAAACCCATGAAATGCACTCAATTCTATCCAGTGATTATGACCGACAAAGTTGCCGAAACAGCTACATTCTATCAAACGTACTTTAAATTCGCCTCCAAATTTGAAAGTGACTGGTATATTCACCTACAATCTACGGAAGATGAGAAGGTAAATATTGCTGTCCTGCAAGGTGATCATGAAACGGTTCCTGAACCAGCAAGAGGTAAAATCAGTGGCCTTCTTTTGAATTTTGAGGTCGATGATGTGGACGCTGAATATGAGCGCGCTCAAAAGAACGGTCTATCCATTCACCTACCGATCAAAAATGAAGCATTCGGGCAACGCCACTTTATTACGTCTGATCCAAATGGAGTTCTCATCGACGTAATCAAAATCATACCGCCAAGCGAAGAGTTCCTTAAACAATATGTCGATGGCGCGCTCGCGTGATTTAAATTGTATTATCTTGGCTGCTGAGTAAAGTTCAGCAGCCAAGATAATTTGAACTTATTGAAGGTCATATATGTAATGGCAAAGAAATGTACACGTAAAATTCACGTAACCGTAAATCAGAGAGGCCGCCGATCTGCCTTGCCATCAAAACGGATAATCATGTTCTATTGCAAGAGAAGCACCACCTTTAATTCTCTTCTTTGAAAAGAGTGTGGTGTCAGATCAAGTCAGAACTAATTCATAATAGCGATTTTACGTCATGCAGACTTCAACAAAAGGCCCAATCTGCGAATACCTTCATTGATTGTTTCTTCGTTGGCTTGAGAGAAGCTTAACCGCATTGTGTTACGATTTGATCCATCTGCATAAAATGCATGCCCGGGAACAAAGGCAACCCGCTGTGTTTCTATCGATTTTGCCAAGAGATCGGCCCCATCCAGATGTTTGGGGAGCGTCAACCAGATAAACATGCCGCCTTCGGGCTTTGTCCAACTTACACCCTCTGGCATGTGCTCTTCCAGTGCCGCAAGCATACAGTCGCGTCTGGTCGAATAAGCAGTGAAGATTTTGGCAACCTGTTTGTCAAAACCTTTGGAGGCAACTTCGTGAATAGCGATCTGGTTGATGGTTGAGCTATGTAGATCTGCCGCCTGTTTCATTAAAACAAGCTTGCTAATAACTGATTGAGCGGCGCAAACCCACCCTACTCTTAAGCCCGGAGCAAGTGTTTTAGAGAAACTGCCACAATAGAGTGTCCGGGTTTTGTCAATATGTCCCTTGCGTTGAATATCAAGTGCCAGGATCGGTGGAATTGCTTCGCCATCATAGCGAAGTGATTGATAGGCTGCATCTTCGATAACTGGAATATTAAGTTCTTCAGCCAGATCCAGCAATTTTTCACGACCGGGACGGTCAAGGGTTTCTCCGGTTGGATTTGCGAAATCTACAGACATATAGGCGAATTTTACTTCGCTGTTCTTTTCTGCGGCGGCTTCCCGGTACTCTTTTGCAGAACGGTTACCATTTGCAATCAAACGGTCGTAATTGGGCTCATAAGCATTAAAAGCCCCGAGAGCCCCCATATAGGTTGGCCAGGTTACAAGGGCTGTATCATTTGGAGATAGTAATAGCTTGCCCAAATAATCCAGAGCCTGTTGAGACCCGGATGTGATCAGAATGTTATCTATGCTACAGGGAATACCCAGACCTTCCATCTGTTTGGCAATCCACTGACGCAGAGGGGCATAGCCTTCGCTTACGGAATACTGCAATGCAGTGGTCTGTTTATCCCCTGTCAGGGTATTGGCAAAGGCCTGTTGGAATTCTTGTGTCGGGAAAAGTGCGGGATCAGGAATGCCGCCAGCAAATGATATAATATCCGGTTGATCCAAAAGCTTGAGCAGTTCTCGAATTTCGGATGCCTTCATCCGCGAAGACCGCGTGGCAAATACTCTTTCCCAATCCATATACCGTCACTCCTGTAGAATAAGAAGTTACCAGTACTTCAGTAAACTTGATCATGTCAATAATGATAAATTACTTATAGCTTGTTCCTGTGATATGAAATCATAAACAAAGCCTGGAAACAAAGGTAATGATAATACCAGATAGGATAGGACCTGATTTCGCGATAGAAAGTTTCACTGCAATTAGGCTGTAAAAAATTCAGATTACCCCAAATTCAATTTACAAGAATAATTTGATGCCTCTAATCATCGCGTTATACATTCAATCATTCCTGTTGTGATCATTGTTTACCTTTGGTTTTAATTAATTCGTTCTTCTGTTTGAGGATCAAAAATTACTACTCGATCCATATTGAGAGCAAAAACAGCTTTTTCACCTGGTGTCACTATTACATCGGCCCGCATTCGGGCCACGGCTTCCTGACCACCAAGACGGCTGATAACATATGTATCAGAGCCTGCAGGTTCAGTCACCTCAACAGTATTATCAATTAGTTCAATAATTTGTGCAGCTTTATCAGCACCATCAGGATCTGTGATAGCCTCTGGACGGATACCTAGCAGTACTTTCCTGTCTTTGAAGTTTTGAAGGTTAATTCTTGTGCCGGGAGCAAATTTCAACACTTTTGTTTCTGCACCCGCACCGATTGAAATTTCTACACCAACAAGATTGCTTTCAATTTCTCTGATAATTGCAGGAAATATGTTCATGGAAGGCGATCCCATAAAACTGGCAACAAATATGTTTGCAGGATTATCGTATATTTCTTTGGGTGTTCCCAATTGCTGGATATGCCCGCCATTCATTACCGCAATCCTGGTAGATAGTGTCATGGCTTCTATCTGATCATGAGTTACATAAACAATAGTAGAGCCTAAATCCTGATGTAACTTTTTAATTTCAGTACGCATATCTACCCGGAGTTTTGCGTCCAGATTTGAAAGTGGTTCATCAAATAAAAAGACATCAGGGTTTCTAACAAGGGCACGCCCCATGGCTACTCTCTGACGTTGCCCCCCCGACAACTGCGAAGGTTTTCGATCCAGAAGTGGTTCAATTTGCAACATTCCGGAAACATCTTGCACAGCCTTTAAACGTTCGGCCTTGGGTACTCCGTGCATTTCCAGTCCAAAAGCAATATTATCAGCCACTGTCATATTTGGGTAAAGCGCATACGATTGAAAAACCATGGCAATGTTACGTTTGGAAGGATGAACACCATTCATTTCTTGCCCTTTTATCGTCATAGAGCCTGATGTTATTTCTTCCAAGCCTGCAATCATGTTCAACAAAGTTGATTTACCGCAACCAGACGGTCCTACGAGCACCAGAAATTCACCTTCTTCAACAGCGATATTGATGTCATGAAGTACAGTTAGCTTTTCGTATGATTTGCTGACATTTTTGATATCAAGAAACGCCATAATATGAATTATCCTTTTACTGAACCGGCCATAAGGCCACGTACAAAGTAACGACCTGCGAGTACATAAACCAGAAGTGTTGGTAATGCGGCAATGATGGCACCGGCAAAATGTACGTTGTATTCTTTGACGCCTGTAGATGATGAAACCAGATTATTAAGTGCAACGGTCATTGGTTGACTGTCAAAATCTGTAAAAGAAGCCCCGAACAGAAAATCGTTCCAGATATTCGTAAATTGCCAAATGACACAAACTACAATAATTGGCCCTGAAACGGGCAACATGATCCGATAGAAAATTCGAAAGAAACCGGCACCATCAATTTGCGCTGCCATAATCAATTCATTTGGAATTGCCTTATAATAATTACGAAAATAAAGAGTAGTAAAACCTATTCCATAAACGATATGAACGAAGATCAGACCACTTGTCGATCCCGCCAGACCTGTTATCCCCAGAATTCGCGCCATGGGTATCAAGACAATTTGAAAAGGGATAAAGCAGGAAAACAACATTAACCCGAATAAAATTGTGTCACCTTTAAAACGCCATTTTGTTAAAATGTATCCATTAAAGGCGCCAAGAAGAGTCGATATTATCACAGCAGGTATAACGACTTTGATAGAGTTCCAAAAATATGGCGCAAGTCCTGTTGGTTCGATACCAACTTGTGCTGTTGACCATGCCTTCAACCATGGCTCAATTGTCCAACGATCTGGAAATGCAACCATATTTCCACTTAAGATTTCGTCAAGTGGTTTGACCGAATTTAAAACCATTATTCCGAATGGCAACAGATAATAAAGAGCAAAAAGAAAAAGGAAAAGATAGATCAGTGCTCTTGTAATGCGCCCGGTATTTATGGCTGTATCCTGTGTAATACTAGCCATTTTTATTTTCCTTTAATTCTGCATAGAGGTAGGGAACAATAACGCTTGCAATTGTAAGCAGCATAATGACGGCTGAGCTGGCACCAATACCCATTTGGTTTCGGGCAAATGTATAAGAGTACATGAAAGTTGACGGGACTTCGGTTGCCCGTCCCGGCCCTCCATTGGTCAGGGCGACAATAAGATCGTAAGATTTAATGGCAAGATGGCTGAGAATAACAAAAGCTGATAAAAATGCCGGACGTAACTGAGGGATTATGATACGTCTGTAAAGATTGAAATTAGACGCTCCGTCAATCTGCGCAGCTTTTAATAACTGATTGTCAATTCCACGAAGGCCAGCCAAAAACATGGACATTACAAAGCCTGATGTTTGCCATACAGCCGCGATAACAACGGTATAGATCGCCATATTTCGATCTTTGATCCAATTGAATTCGAAACTTTCCCATCCTAGTTGATGCATTGTGTGCTCAAGGCCGATACCAGGATCAAGAAACCACTTCCATGCTGTACCGGTTACAATAAATGATAAAGCCATCGGGTACAGATAAATTGGCCTTAAGAAACCCTCTCCCCGGATTTTTTGATCCAGAAAGATGGCCAGACTAAGCCCGATACAGGTGCAAATAACTATGTATAATGCACCAAATATGAAGAGGTTTGTTAACGCAATAGACCAGTGTCTCAGCCCAAATAACTTTATATAATTGCTAAAGCCAACAAAATCATAACTAGGTAAAATTCTGGAATCTGTAAAAGACAGTGCCGCTGAAAACAGAATAAAGCCATAAACAAAGATCAATATCAAAAACAGACTTGGTGACAAGACAATTTTTGGTAGAATATTCTGCACACGACTAGTCATATCCGGTTTTGAATAGGAAGACATAATCTTTGATCTTTCTTAGCAGGCGTAAAAATCACAGAAAAGCGCACTACATTCTGTTTCAGATGTAGTGCGCCTGCATTTCATTTACTTGGCGATTGCAATAGCATCGACAAGTTCTGCAACAGCTGTTTCACTATCAAATTCACCGTTAAAATGCGCAGTGATGACATCGTAAAATGCATTTTTTATTGCTGCAGGTGCAGAATGCCCATGGGCCATAGACCCATAAAGTTTCCCGTTGTCGTTTGCTTCAACAAGATCTTTCATTCCTTTTTTACCACATTCATCAAATGCAGCATCAGAAACATCTGTTCTAGCCGGTACAGAACCTTTAACTACATTAAATGCAGATTGGAATTCCGGGGCCAGGATTGATTTTGCTAATTGCGCTTGCGATTCAGTTTGATTGCCATCTACATTAAACATAGCAAACTGGTCGGAGTTAAAAGTAACATAACCTTGGGTACCTGGAACACGCAGACAAAGAAAATCGGCTCCCGGCTTTTTATTTGCTCTCAAAAATTCGCCTTTAGCCCAATCCCCCATAATTTGAAATGCAGCTTCGCCGTTGATAACCATAGCTGAAGCCAGGTTCCAGTCTCGACCAGAGAAATTATCATCAACATAACCACGGAGAACTTCCATGCGTTCAAATACGGTTTTCATAGTATCTGAACCTAAAGTCTCTTCATCCAGATCAATAAAAGCTTTTTTGTAAAAATCGCCACCACCCGTTAACAAGGCGATAGATTCAAACACTGTAGCGTCTTGCCAAGGTTGACCACCATGAGCCAAAGCAACCTTACCACTGGCCTTTACTTTATCCATTGCGCTAACCAAATCATCCCAGGAGTTCGGTTCACTTATATTCAATTCATCAAGAATGGCCTTATTACTCCAAATCCAGTTTGTTGAATGAACATTTACCGGGGCGGCAATCCACTTGCCCTCATGTTTGGAGAACTTTTGCAGGGCAGTTGGAATGACGGCATCCCAATTACCTTCTTTTGCAACAGCATTCAGGTCTGTTAATGCGCCTTGTTGCGCCCAGTCAAGTATGTCAAAGCCTAACATTTGAACTGCTGTTGGCGGGTTACCTGCTGCAACTCGGGCTCGAAGCACAGTCATTGCCGCAGTCCCACTTCCACCAGCTACAGGCATATCGTTCCAACTAACACCTTTGCTACTCAAATCATCTTTCAAGACATTTAACGCACCGGCTTCCCCACCGGAAGTCCACCAGTGCAGAACTTCTACACTCTGATCTGCATGAGTTTGAAAAGATAAAAGAGTAGTAAAAACAGTTCCCAACATTAATCTCTTAAGCATTTGAGGCCTCCAATGGTATTATTATTTATATAGTTTGGTATTTTTAATTGCGAATAATTATAACGTTATAAATTAAGCATCTGTCAATGGGTAATATTTTTCTGAATTTATGTAATTGATATTAAGTTGTTTTTTAGATTCAGTGATACGTTTACCCATTCCAATGTAAAATCTGTTTGTAATTTTGCAACGTTATAATTATAATTTTTTTTTGCAGGATAATGTTCCTACAGTACTAAAGGCAGTAAAAATGAGTGCTGAAAAAAAAACAAATAAAGTCTCACATATCAAAACTACCCAAAAACCTACATTACGTTCTATAGCTGAAAGTATGGGACTGGCTTTAACTACTGTTTCACGAGCACTTAAAAATGACCCCGCGATTGCTCAAGCAACACGCGAACGCGTTCAGAGTGTCGCACAATCAGTGGGGTACACGCCTGATCGTGCTGCACAAAAATTGAGAACAGGCAAAACCAATGTTATAAGCCTGGTTTTGAATCCCCACGAAGAGATTCTTGGCTTCGGTAGTTCACTCATATCAGGTTTAACACATTCACTGCGCGGTACAGACTATCATCTCAATGTAATGCCGCAATTTCACGGCACACCAACTCTTGAACCAATTAATTACATACTGAGAAACAAAACAGCAGATGCGATCGTTTTTTCGCGAACAAAACCTTTTGATGAACGAGTTAGCCTCCTATTGGAAAGTGACTTTCCATTTATCTGTCACGGGCGGACAACTCTGAGCACTCCTCACCCTTATGTCGACTATGATAATTTCAATTTTGGGTACCACGCTGCGAAGCGGCTCGTAGAAAAAGGTCGGGAAAATATTGTTTTTTTTCCTGCAAATCCAAGTTTCACATTTAGCCAGCATTTACAACATGGCTTTATGACTGCAATTCAAGAATCTGGTGTCAGGTTTCAAATACCTACTAATCTAAGCATTTACAGCCCGGCAAATGACATAAAAAATTACTGTTATAATGCAGCTAAGAGCACGGCTGCACCCGACGGATATGTTTGCGGTGGCGAGGTTTCTGCGCTTGCTTCGTTGGCTGGTTTAACGGATGCCGGATTAAAAATTGGCGAAGATGTTGATATTATTGGTAAACAAACATCACCTCTACTTGATCAAATCAGGCCAAAAATTGAAACAATATACGAGGACCTTTCTGCAGCGGGTCACATGTTGGGAACTCTTCTACAAAGACGATTACAGAATGAAGATATTAATAAACTCAATTATCTTCAGGAAACAATTCTTATGTTCGATAAAAAGCTGAACAAATGAGAAGTACAGAAAAAAAGCAAAATTCTATTTTATTGCAGACATCCAAAATCAGTCTGGAAATACAGCCTCTGGGCGCAATGATTGGGCCTGCCAGATTTATACTTCCTGGCGGAAAGGATATTAATCCATTCTTTGTCGCCCCCTGGTGCGATGATAATGACAACCCATGTTATGCTTCACTCCCTCCCCTGTTAAAAAAGTTACGTGGAGAATGGCCTTGTGTTCCTTTTGGAAGAACCATAAGACCAGAAGGTTTGAAAGATGAATGGAAGATTAAGACTTCAGTAGAAAGTATTTCTGGTGAAACCAATCCACATGGAATTTCTTCGAATTCTGAATGGGATCTGGAAAAACAAAATGATAATTCTTTAATTTGCAGGCTTAAATACCCAGAAGATCACCCTGTTGAATGGCTGGAAAGAAGAGTAGTTCTTTCCGAAAAACGGCCAAAAATCTATCTTTCGTTAACCATTCATGCACGACAAAACGCATTCCTTCCAATTGGATTACATCCCGTTTTTTCTCTTCCCATAACACCTGCTGCAGCTCAAATATCTGTATGCAAAAATGCACGTGCGTGGACATTTCCTGTTGATATTCAATCTGATCGAAGCTGGTTTCAGGCTGATCAAAGAAATATCAAGCTTGATGAACTTGTAAATCGAAATGGAGAAACCGATAGTATTAATTATCTTCCATTTATTGAACCTTCAGAGGATTTGGTTTTGTTATCGGGAACAGAGGGCAAAGTGAAACTTGATCATACAGAGGAAGGCTACAGCACACTGCTACAATGGGATGCCGAAATTTTACCGTCCTGTCTTTTATGGATATCCTGTGGAGGGCGTGATTATTATCCCTGGAATGGTCGGGTCAGAGCTATTGGAATAGAGCCGATTGCGGCTCCTTTTGATCTTGGTATAACACAGTCTGATGACCCATTGTCGACAGCTGGCATTTCCACCGGTATTCAATTAGACCCGACAAATCCATTAACGATCAATTACTCTGTTTCACTTCAAGAAATATAAAGAACACAGATGTTAAAAACAAAACAGGGAATAACGACTTATTATTCCCTGTTTTCTATGTAAGAACTAAACTTTGGAAAATTTTTATTTACAGTGTTGCCGGAAAATCCTTGAGAGGATCGCCAAACTTGTGTTCAGTCCACTTGACCATCAAAAAACCGCTAACAGCGATAATAGCAGCTATAAGAGCTGACAGCATAAGTGGTTCCAGTAATAACTGACTATTTCTCCCAAGAATGGGGAGAAGCGTTGCAAATGCACTAGCAGCAAAAATTGTAGCCAGCAGTGTTCCAATTCGACTTAGAAGCCAACCAGAAGACTTGAGTATCACTGGTAAATAGGTGGGCTTTTTACGCATGATACAACTACCTTTCTCTGTAGTTTGGAACATCACATTACCTGTTGTTGGAACAAATTTCAATCCGGTGCGCAATTTTGCCACAGGCAAATCAGGTTGAAGATAATCATTTTCAAGAAGCCCAATAGTGGAAAATCAAATCGGGAAATTCTTTTTTTTCATCTATTTCAAATCTGTAATCAGTAATTTTTTTCATTCCAGGGTGCAGAAACAGCGTTTAAATTTAAAGAAAATAATTTTTTGTTACAAAGATTATTGTCAGATTTTTAATCAGGAGAAAGATTTCTTGAACAGGACGACACAAGACTTGCTGCCTGTTACTTATCAGGTATTCTGATGTTTAAATATATAAGGATAATTAAGCGAGTAATATTCTAATGATCCGTATTTCAAGCAATTTTGATGCAGGCAACATTCGCTGCCTATCTTCTGATAATCCTTCTAATATTCAGTTAGAAATCGAATCAGACACGAATTCCCATTTTTATCAATGGTTTTACTTTCGTCTTAGTGGCGCTCAGGATCAGATCTGCACGTTGAAGATTCTCAATGCTGGCGGTGCTGCGTATCCTGGTGGGTGGGAAAACTATCAGGCAGTTGCTTCCTATGACCGTGAAACGTGGTTCCGCGTACCGACCACGTCTTATGACGGTGAAGTACTAACAATTGAATTTACACCAGGATATAACTCAGTCTATTTCGCTTATTTTGCCCCCTACTCTATGGAACGACACGCAGATCTCATTGCAGAAGCTCAACATGGGCAAGGAGTTACTCTTGATGTCTTGGGACAGACTATTGACGGGCAGGATATCGATCTGTTGACTATTGGCGAAGCTGACAAAAACAAAAAATCATGCTGGATTATTGGAAGACAACACCCCGGCGAAAGCATGACAGAATTCTGGATGGAAGGCTTTTTGGGACGCCTGCTGGATGAGAACGATGCTATCGCACGAGAACTGTTAAAAAAGGCTGTTTTTTATGTTGTCCCGAATATGAACCCGGATGGTAGCCGACGAGGGAATCTTCGGGTTAATGCCGTTGGTTCTAATTTGAATCGTGAATGGCAGGCACCTTCATTGGAAAAAAGTCCCGAAGTTTATTATGTTCGTCAGAAAATGATGGAAACTGGTGTGGATCTTATGTTTGATATTCACGGTGATGAAGCTATCCCGCATAACTTCATCGCGGGAACCCACGGCATTCCGTCTTTTGATGATCGATTATTAAATTTACTGGATCGCTTCCAAACCTATTACATGGAAGCCAGCCCCGATTTTCAAATCACTCATGGGTACCCGCAGAATGAACCGGGGAAAGCCAATCTTACGATTTGTAGTAACAATACGGCTGAGACGCACGATTGCCTGTCAATGACACTTGAAATGCCTTTTAAAGATACAGCTGATGCACCAAATGAGTTTGAAGGATGGTCGCCAGACCGATCCGAAAAACTGGGCGCCAGCAGTTTGGACCCTATTTACCGGATAATTGATGACCTTAGATAGAACCAACAAGTAAGATAAAGCGCTGGGTTTTCGGTATTATTGAGAGAAAAATGAACATAATAGCTGGTAAATTTTTAAAAACGTCAATCAGATCTTTGGCAATATTAGGTATGGTGACAGAAATATCGACAAGCCATGCGGAAACCTATCTCTCTCCTGCTTTTGATTTTAATGCTGACACACTTAAGGAAGTTCCTGTCTTTGAAGGCAAAGTTATCAATGGTGAAATGCCACCTATCGCAAAGCGTGTACCGGAAACACCATTTGTTGTTAAACAAAGTCATCATTGGCAAGCAGGAAAATATGGTGGCTCAATCCGAAGCCTGATAGCCAAATCCAAGGATGTTCGGTTATTTTCCGTTTATGGCTATGCCCGTCTTATCGGCTATACACCGGACTTGGGTTTTACAACTGATATTTTAGATAAACTTGATGTCGAAGAAGGCCGTATTTTCACACTGACGCTTCGCAAGGGACATAAATGGTCTGATGGGCATCCCTTTACCTCTGCCGACTTTAAGTATTTTTGGGAAGATGTTGCAAACGACAGCAATTTAAGGCCGTTTGGTCCTCCAGCTGAATTACTTGTTGATGGAGAGCTGCCAACAGTAGAAATTATTGATGAACTCACGGTCCGTTATAGCTGGTCGGTGCCCAATCCTTTCTTTTTGCCAAGTTTGGCAGCGACGCGGCCGCTTTACATTTTTCAACCCGCCCACTATATGAAGCAGTTTCATGCAAAATATGTGGATGTTGACGATTTAGGGCAACGGGTAGAAAGTGCAGGTGCACGTAACTGGGTGCAGTTACACAATCGCAAAGCAAGGCAGTATAAATTTACCAACCCAAAGCTTCCAACCCTGCAGCCATGGGTTAACACGGTTAAACCGCCTTCGACGAGATTTGTTGGTAAAAGAAATCCTTTCTATCATCGGGTTGACGAATTCGGTCATCAACTTCCTTATGCGGACGAATTAATATTGTCTGTAGCAGGTGGCGGATTAATTCCGGCAAAGGTCGGATCTGGAGATTCTGATTTACAATCCAGAGGACTCAATTTTTCTGACTATACCTTTTTAAAAGGGAGTGATGATCAAAACGGGTATTCGGTTCGTCTGTGGAAGACTGTTCGTGGATCACAATTTGCACTCTATCCGAATTTGAACGCAAAGGATCCGGAATGGCGAAAACTGAACCGTGATAAAAGGTTTCGCCATGCTTTATCCTTGGCGACTAATCGTTATGAATTAAATCAAGTTCTCTATTATGGGTTAGGGCTTGAGGGAAATAACACCGTTTTACCGAGCA
This sequence comes from Kiloniella sp. EL199, assembly GCF_900313065.1. GTDB lineage: Bacteria > Pseudomonadota > Alphaproteobacteria > Kiloniellales > Kiloniellaceae > Kiloniella. Next base: position 335,055 of record NZ_OMPU01000008.1, on the reverse strand, counting down.
GTAGCCTATATAAAGAAGAGTACTTCAAAAAATGGACTGAGTATGATCTGGGAAAAGCCAATGCGCTTTTGGATGAAATCGGCCTGACACAGCGGGATGAAGATGGTCTTCGTTTATTAAGCGATGGTCGTCCGATGAAGATTATTATTGAGACAGCTGGTGAAAGTGGTGAAGAAACCGATATTCTTGAATTAATTGCAGATTCCTGGTTGAAAATTGGCGTAAAACTCTATCCTAAACCGTCACAAAGAGAAGTTTTACGTAACAGAATTTTTTCTGGCGAAACCAATATGTCGCTTTGGTACGGCAACTTGAATGCTCTTTTGTCACCACATTCTTCACCAGCTGAGTTAGTCCCTCGTCAACAACAATCATTCCAATGGCCTAAATGGGGACAGTACGTGGAAACCAAAGGTAATGCAGGTGAAGAAGTTGATATTACCAAGGCAAAAGAACTCAATAATCTTTACATTCTTTGGTTCAGAGCTCAGTCAACGGCAGAAAAAAGAGATATTTGGGAACGTATTTTGGAAATCAATGCCGAAGAAACCTATACAATAGGATTGGTAGCTGAAATCCCGCAGCCAATTGCCTTGTCAAACAAACTAATGAATGTACCGGAAAATGGGTTTTATAATTGGGAACCCGGTGCCCTGCTTGGCGTTTATAAGCCAGATGGTTTCTGGTTTGACGAGTGATTATTTATTCCAAATCGACGGTGAACAAAAAAGGCGGTGAAATTTTTTCACCGCCTTTTTTTGAGAGGTTAAATCTTTTAGATTACTTCAAATGTTAATCCATCATATCCAGGCTCTATACCCTCGGGACATTTTGATTTGAGATCACCATAATCAACTTGCTGATTCATATGGGTAAGGATTGTTCTTTCAGGCTTTAAACGCTCTACCCAGCTGAGAGTCTTTTCAAAATGAGCATGTGATGGATGGGGCTCGTAACGCAAGCAATCGACAATCCAGTATTTGATACCAGATAATATTTCAAAGGCGCGTTCATCAAGATCAAAGACATCGGTGGAATAGGCAAAATCGCCAAACCGAAATCCGAGAGATGTTGTTGTACCGTGATTTTGATAAAAAGGTATAATTTCAACTGATCCAACCTTAAAAGGGCCATCAATGGTTTTATCGTCCATCATTGGTGTATACGTACTTTCAGGGTCACATGAAGATGTAAAGGCGTAGGCAAAGCGGTTTGTAATTATTTCGCGATCTGCTTCGTCCATGTACGCTTCAATTGGGCCGCCAGCCTTGTAAGCGAGATATCTTAGTTCATCCAAACCGTGAATATGATCAGCGTGATCGTGGGTGTAGAGAACCGCATCGATACATTCTACGCCAGCATCCAAAAGCTGAACCCTCAGATCTGGGCCTGTATCAACCAAGATCGTTGTATCTTCATGCTCGACAAGTACAGAAACTCTACGACGTCTGTTTTTCGGGTTTTCCGGATTACAGTTTCCCCAATTTCCGCCGGGTGTGCCCGCGCAAATTGGAACGCCGCCTGAACCACCGCATCCTAGCATTGTAACTTTCATGATTATGCTGCCGTTGGTCTTTTAGCTTTTGTAAAGAGACGATAAAAGTTGTCAGTGGTTGTGGTATGAATTTCCTGCAAGCTTACCTTTTTAATATTCGCCAAGGCTTCTGCAGTGTGGCGCACAAAAGAAGGTTCATTCTTTTTACCACGCATTGGAACTGGTGCTAAATAAGGGCTATCCGTTTCAATCAACAATCTATCCAGTGGTGCTTCGGCTATGGTTGCTCGAATATCTTCGGCTGACTTATAAGTGATGATACCGGATAGAGAAATGTAAAAACCCATTGCCAAAGACGCTTTTGCCAGTTCAGCACCAGCCGTGAAGCAATGAATAAGTGCGGGATATGCACCTTTATTGTACTCATCGCGCATGATCGCAATCGTATCGTCATCTGCATCACGTGTATGAACAACAAGGGGAAGTCCCGTTTCTCTCGCGGCCTCTATATGCGCGCGAAAACTCTCTTGCTGACGCTCTCTAGGTGCGTGGTTGTAATAATAATCAAGACCACTTTCGCCCAAACCAATTACTTTTGGATCCCTGGCTTTTTCAATCAGGATATCAGGTGATGATAACCCTTCTGCCCCTGCCTCGTGCGGATGGATGCCAACGGTGCAGTAGATATCATTATTTGCCTTTGCAATGCCTAATACAGTGTCGAACGTGGATAGCTTGGTGCCAATGGTAACCATGCAGCCAATTCCAACGTCTCGTGCACGTGTTAAAGCATCTTCCAGATCACCGTCTTTCAGAAAGTAATCAAGATGGCAATGAGAGTCGACAATCATTATGCCCCCTCTTCCTCTACATACCGTGGGAAAACCCCTTGGGGTTTATCAATCTCGATACCGGTAGCAAGTGGTGTCTTCAAGTCAGAGAATTTTCGCGCATCTGCGGGCAAGTTCAACTGATTTAGCATCTTTTCCATTGAGTCCGGCATAACGGGTTGAAGAAGAATTGCTATTTGGCGAATAGATTCAGCCAGAACATACAAAACAGTTCCCATGCGGGCCAGATCAGTTTTCTTTAATGCCCAAGGTGCTTGTTCATCAACATATTTGTTGGCTGCTGATATAACGTTCCAAACAGATTCCAGACCGCGATGGAAGCTTTGCTGATCGAAATCATTTCTAAGTTTGGTATGTAACGTGGCTACGCTATCAAGAAGTTCCTTGTCGGCATCAGTAAAGTCGCCGTGCTCAGGAATTTTACCTTCGCAGTTTTTGAAAACCATTGAAAGTACACGCTGGGCCAGATTTCCGATATCGTTTGCCAAATCCCCGTTCATTCGCGAAATCATGGCCTGCTTTGAATAGTCGCCGTCTTTCCCAAAGGGAACCTCTCGCATCATGAAATAACGAACTTGATCAAGGCCATATTCGTCAATCAGAGCTATTGGATCTATGACATTGCCAATCGATTTGGAAATTTTTTGACCTTCGTTTGTCCACCATCCATGTGCAAATATACGTTTGGGTAATGGCAAGTCAGCTGCCATGAGGAAAGCAGGCCAATAGATAGCATGAAAGCGCAGGATATCTTTTCCTACCATATGAAGATCAGCGGGCCAGAAATTCTGATATTCTGTTGCGTTTTCATCCGGGTAGCCAACAGCTGTCAGGTAATTTGTTAAGGCATCCAGCCACACATACATAATGTGATCATTGTTACCGGGAACCTGGACGCCCCACTTGAATGTTGTGCGGCTGACTGACAGATCTCTCAAGCCACCTTTGACAAAGCTGATCACTTCATTACGACGGCTGTCAGGGCCGACAAAAGATGGGTCATTCTCATAAAGAGCTAGTAGTTTGTCTTCAAAAGCGGAGAGTTTGAAAAAACAAGACGGCTCTTCCACCCACTCAACTTCTGCGCCTGTTGGTGCAATACGCTTACCGTCTGCGTTTTTTGTAAGTTCGGTTTCTGTGTAGAAGGCTTCATCTCGAACGGCATACCATCCAGCATAACTTCCTAAATAGATAAAACCTTTGTCTTCCAGAACCTGCCAAAGTTTTTGACATGCTTTTTTGTGACGATCTTCAGTTGTTCTGATAAAATCATTATTTGAATAGTTACAAACATCTGTCAGGTCCCTAAAGTTCTGAGAAACCTGATCTGTAAATGTCTGTGGGTCTATTCCTGCCTTTTCAGCAGAAGTTTCGACTTTCTGACCATGTTCATCGGTCCCGGTCAGAAACTTTACATCATAGCCATCCAGCCTTTTGAAACGAGCGAGAACATCGCAGGCGAGTGTGGTATAGGCATGCCCAATATGTGGCTTATCATTCACATAGTAAATGGGCGTTGTGATATAATAGGATCCGTTTTCTGATCCAGTCATAGGAAACTCCTGATCAACAGTACTTGCCGGGAAACCCTGTACAAATCAGGCAGTCAGGTTTTGGAGTTCCGTTAAGGTTGTCACAACGACCTGCTTTTTATCCAGATTAGCACGAGTAGCACTGGCATAATTCTTCGAGCACTTCTCCCACAGGCCGAGCCATTGCGCAAGACCATGTCGTTCAATTAATGAAGAGATTAGTGTTTGTTCTTCGGGAATAACCATATCAGGCAAGACACCTTGCCCAACAGTTTTGGTTAAACGTGCCAGCCACCAAAGATACAGTTCCATACCGGTTTTAAAAGCTAGCGGATCTGTGCTGGAAAGCTTATCAGCAAAGGCATAGAGTTTTACCATGTCCAGGTTGGGGATAGTCGAAAGTAGAGATATCATTTCTCTATATAATTCAAGACCACCGCTTTTCCATAGATTCAGCGCCTTTCCGACAGATCCTTCTGATAGTTTGGCTAGTTGAATAGCATCATCATCTGAGAGTTCCGGTACTTTGTTTTTGAGTAAGGCTATAACCGTGTCTTCTTCCAAAAGTGCAAGTGGAAGATGGCAGCATCTGGAATGGATCGTCTGCAGAATTTGTCCGGGAAGATGTGATATGAGCAACAGCACTGTTTTTTCAGGTGGTTCTTCTAAAACCTTTAGGAGTGCATTTGCTGCATTGGTATTCATTTCTTCGACAGCATCGACAATGACAATGCGCCAACCACCTTCGATTGATGTCTTGTGCGAAAAGTTTACGATTTTACGAACATCATCGACCGGAATTGTTGTTCGCATCTTGCCTTTATCGTCTGGACTCAGCTCTAGAGTGACCAGATCTCCATGCGCCCCTGCCGCAATTCTTTTCGCTACAGGGTTGTCGATACCAATATCCAAAGTAGTTGGCGGGGCGCTATCTCCAAAGAGGCTGTTACCTTCGCCTTCATTGATTTGATTCATTAGAAAACGTGCAAAGCGATATGCAAGTGTTGCTTTGCCAATACCTTTGGGACCGGTAAGCATCCATGCATGCGGCAGTTTACCTGAATTAAACCCTCTAAGGAGAGTTTCTTCTGCTTTCGTGTGGCCAATCAGGTTCTGTGTTAATCTGGGATGATCAATGAAATCTGGTTCAGGTTGTGTTTTCTTTCGGGGTGCTTTAGCCATCGAACGAACCAGAGAATTTATCGGTGACAGCTTTCCATATAGAATTTTCTACGTCATCAAGTGATTGAGTGGCATCAATGACGATACACCGGCTTGGAGATTCCTTTGCGATAGACAAAAAGCCATCGCGCATCCGCTCATGAAAAGATGTTTCCATTCCTTCAAAACGGTTTTCACCCAAGTCGTGGCCTCTTGTCCGCCCTAATCCAACGGAAACAGGTAAATCCAATATCAATGTGAGATCAGGTTGAAAGCCACCTAGCACCCAATGGTGAAGATCTGTAATTTTTTGTGCCCCCAATCCATGTCCGATACCTTGATAGGCAACAGAGGAGTCAGCAAAACGGTCACAGATTACCCATTCCCCTTTTTCAAGAGTGGGCTTTATGACTTTTTCAACGTGTTCTTGGCGGGCAGCAAACATCAAAAGAGCTTCTGTCTTGGGTGTCCAGCGCGATGCATCACCACGTACCAATAAGTCACGAATAAGCTCTGCCCCCGGAGTTCCTCCGGGCTCTCTCGTACAAGTATTCTTGTAACTGTATTTATCAAGGCGTTGGGATAAGCGTTTGATTTGCGTACTTTTCCCTGCCCCTTCTCCACCTTCAAGGGATATAAAGAAACCTTTAGACATAAGGGTTATGATTTTCCGAAAATCAGATAATTCAGAGCAGAAACAATACGGCTAAAGCCCCCTTCTCTCTCTACTGAATTTGCTGCAACAAGCGGAATTTCAACCGTATCAATATCCGGTGCGGCGATAGTCAGTGTTCCCAGTCTTTCCCCTTTTTCGATTGGGGTCTGGATCGGGCCGACATAATTGACTGTGGCAGTCATTTTATTTTTTGCGTTCCGCGGCAAGGTCAAAAGAAGGTCTTCTTCGGGAACCAGATCGATGGTCTTTTCTGTGCCAAGCCAAACATCAGCTGTATCAACTGTTTCACCAGCTTTGAAGAGTTCAAAATTATCAAACTCTCTAAAGGCCCAGGAAACCAGACGTGCTGATTCTTCTGCGCGTTCTTTCGCACTTCCCATACCATTTAAAACCATAATGATACGTCGATCACCTTGTTTGGCGGATGCTGTTAAACCATAACCTGCTTCTTCGGTGTGACCAGTTTTAAGACCATCAGCCCCAAGGTTTTTATAGAGTAACGGGTTTCTGTTTCCCTGTGTAATACCAGACCAGGTAAAGGATTTTTCTGAATAAACATCATAAAATTCAGGGAAGTCTGTGATGATGCGATCAGCCAGAATTGCCAGATCTTTTGCTGTCATTCTTTGCCCTGGATCTGGCCAACCTGTCGCGTTAGCAAAGGTGCTGTTTTCCATACCAAGCTCACGGGCCTTCGTGGTCATCTCTAACGCGAAATTTTCTTCGGACCCACCAAGACCTTCTGCAACAACAATGCAAGCATCGTTACCTGATTGAACAATAATACCGCGCAAGAGATCGTGGATAGATATTTCTTTCCCGACTTCGACAAACATTTTTGATCCGCCTTTTCGCCAGGCTTTTTCGCTGACGGGCAATTTGTCATCCAAAGAAAGTCGGCCATCCTTCAAGCGTTCAAAAACCATATATGCTGTCATGATTTTACTCATGGAAGCTGGGGGCATAGAAACTTCGGCGTCTTTATTTATCAGAACCGTTTTGGTCGTGTAATCAATCAGATAGGCTTCTCTCGCTGACGTCTCAATAGCTTGCGCCGATTGAGTGAACGCGAATAGGCATACACCGCTGAATAAAATAGCTTTTAAAGAAGAACTGAAGTTTGAATTCATTTTATTTTGCAAGGGTCTGACCTGAGTGTCTCGGAGTTTTTTTGATCGTTAATCTGTCACGTAATACTAAAGGAGTACTGGGGCTTTGTGGAGAAAATATGGCTTTCAGCCTGCGTCTCATCCGAGATCCTAATCCACCACAACACGGGCATCATTGTAACCATTATCATGAAGTATTTTTAAGAGTTCGTCAGCCTCTTGAACATTTGTCAATGGGCCTAAACGAACACGATAAAACATACGTTCTCCGACGGCAGCATTAGCAACTTTCGCAGTACCTAGCGGAGAGAGACGCGCCCGAAGACGATCTGCATTATGGACTTGAAGGAAAGAGCCAGCCTGAACATAAATACTACTTGGTGCAACAGGCGTCTGAGACACGACGCCATCCGTAAAATTTGCAGTAGGCTCAATACTTGCTGTTTGCAACGATGAAGTTGGTTGGCTTGTTGTAGATGTGGTTGTTATTGGAGCATCCAAAGGCTCTGCCGTTACCGTTTCTGTTGGTGCAGCCAGTGTTGTATTGTCGCTTGAAACAACCTGTGGCGTATAATCTTTGCCTTGTGCTTGGGCGGTTAGTTGCCGGCTTTCTTCTTCGAGTATTTCAACCTTGACCTTTGCTGTTCCTTGAAGCTCGAAGCCCAAAAGCTGAGCTGCACGGCGAGACACATCAATAATACGATTGTTAGAGAAAGGGCCTCGATCATTAACCCGAAGCTTTATTGATCGTCCGTTTCCCAGGTTTGTAACACGTACAAGTGAAGGCATAGGCAATGTTCTATGAGCTGCGGTAAGTGCATATTGATCATAGATTTCCCCATTTGCAGTTTTCTTGCCATCAAATCCTGGGCCATACCAAGATGCTATTCCAGTTTCACTGTAATTGTAATCTACAGCCGGGTAATACCAGATATTTTTAACTTGATAAGGAGAGCCAACTTTATAGCGACCAATGGTTTTCGGAGCATCACTTCTTGTAATTGTTTTGGTGGCATGAGAAGCAAGCTCAATTTCTGCACATCCACTTAACCCCAGACCAATAGCAGTAAGGCATATTGCAATTTTAGGAAATTTATTTAAGCTCATTAAGCCCCCCATACATATACTGTAAAAGATTGTATGCTTCTATCGAAGTCTTATCAATCTTATCTAGTGCGATCCCTAGGATTAATTTTCTAAATACTTGTTGTTTCATGTAATATCTATGCCACTAGGATTTTCTCAGTTTCAATAAAAGAGCTTCATCGGGGTAGCCGTCTCCCGGTAACCCAACCTTCTTTTGGAAATTGCGAATGCCTTCGCGTGTTTTCCTGCCAATGATGCCATCGGCTTTGCCAACATCGTAGCCAAGTTTGGCAAGAAGGATTTGAATTTCTTCAATTTCGGTTCGATGCAGGGGACGTTCATCCACCGGACGTGGCGAAATTAGGGGTGTTTTCCCGGCAATACGATCTGATAAATGGCCAACGGCAAGAGCATAAAGTATGGATCTGTTCCAGTTCAGGATTTTTCGGAAATTGTTGTAAACCAAAAATGCTGGGCCTTTGTGACCAGAGGGAAGAATTAACGATGCTTCCAGATCAAGTGTGGGTAAATTGTTACCAGTTATTTTTCGCACACCTGCTTGTTGCCATTCTACCAAGGTCTTTCTGGTATCAAGGCCAACCAAATCCCAATTAAAGCCTTGAGGAAGCTGAACTTCTCTACCCCAAGTATATTGGTCATCCCATCCTATTTGCCCAAGATAGTTTGCCGCTGATCCAAAGACATCTGGCAAGCTGTGCCATATATCTTTACGGCCATCACCATTTTCATCTACGGCGTAAAGGTTATATGTTGAGGGAATAAATTGAAGATGCCCCATTGCGCCAGCCCACGAACCCTGCATTTTTTCCGGGGTAATATGCCCATCATCTATAATGCGCAAGGCTTCAAGCAACTGGGTTCTGAAAAAATCACTGCGTCGCGTGTCGTATGCAAGTGTCGCATCTGCCGCGATAACAGAAAAACCGCCGGTATGTTGGCCGAAATTACTTTCCAGTCCCCAGAAAGCGAGCAGGAATCTGCTTTGGACGCCGTACTTTTTACTGATGTTGTCCAATAGTTCTTTGTGAGTTTGCTGAAGTTCCTGTGCTTTTTTTATACGCTGGGTGTTAACGGCCCGATCAAGATAGTTCCAGAAAGTGCGCGTGAATTCCGGTTGCCTGCGATCATATTCAATGATTTTAGGAATCGGTTCTATACCCTTAAAACTTCGGATCAGGGTCTGTTCGGAAATCCCCTGGCTTCTTGCTTCTACTTTAAATTCGTTAAGCCATTGTTCGAATGATATCTTTGATGCAACTTGTTCGGGCGTACCCTCAATAGTTTGGGCATGTACGGTTGGAACTAAAAATGAAGAAGAAATAACCGTTGAAAGAAGGTATCCATAGAAAACAGTTTTGGGATTAAGGTGATGATTTTTTTTAAGTTTGAAGTTTCGGCGTATTAAAAGAAACAAAGTAAGCTCCGAATCGCAATAGATGATCTCATTCATATTTTGAGAACTCTATCCGAAATAATGAGGTAAACGCTAGCTTGTTTCCAATAATGTTGATTAAAATCTATATTCGTTTGTGATATACACGACAATTCGATGTACCCTGCCCTTTAAACAGGTAAATCCTGTCTTTTTCTGCAAGTTTTTTAGGGTCGTGTAGCATACTTGTTTGATATAAAGCCGCGCCGTACTTTCTACCCTCAACAACAGCAATGTATTGCATCGATTTTATCTGCTTGAAACGACCGCGCTGGCAGGCTTTGCTTAAGCCTACATCTTTTGTGAAAATTTCTCGTAAAGATTCTTCTGTGCTATATATTAGCCGACTTCCAAGATAACGTTCTTTTTTGAGCTGCTGATTTGGCAATCCAGGCTTTAACAACGGCTTACGTTTAATGTTGTTCGGAGTCAGGTAACCATTTTGCGCAACACTGTTGTGCGAAGAAACTGTAAAAGCAATACAGATTAATGCTGTTGATATAATTTTTTTCAGATGTTTCCGCATAACAATACTTTTTTTCATGCTCTATATTTCAAGAACACAAATATAACTGTTAAAAGAAAACGTAGAGTTAACATCTTGTTTCCATTTTTATGAGACCTTACAACTTATTGTATTATTAATTTATTTTTAAAGGTCTCACGCGGGCATGATCAAAAATTTGTTAGACAAGCTTTTTGGTAAAAAAGAAATACGCCGCGAAGGTCGCGAATTCGGCGTAACCGGAACTGTTGAGATTAGGGGTGTCGGTTATTCTTTAGATAATTGGAGTTCCAGTGGGTATGCCGTAAAAGGATATGATGGCCCTTTGTTACGCGGCGATCACATTGATATTCATTTCCGTCTTGAGTTGGATGGCAGTGCGTTGGAATTTGACTGTAAATCAATTATTGTTCGAATTGAACCGGACAAAGAAATTCTGGCAGGTGTTTTTGTTGAAATGAGTCCTGAAACGCGAGTTCTTATTGCTAATTATTTTGATAGCTAAGATCTCTAAGCCAGCGTATTCTATGTACAGATAAATTATATAAAAGGTAACTTCATGTCTGATGAAGAATCTATGAACAATGATGATGTTGATGATATGTTCGATTCTGCTCCTGCTGAACCAGATACGACTACGTCGGATTCCTCTGAAATAGATGAAAATGTTCCGGCTGTTCACGGTGTTGGGCTGGAAGTATCTGCAATTCTTGGTACGGCACAAATGCCTGTCAGCCAGCTTTTAAAAATGGGGCGTGGCGCAGTTGTCGAACTTGATAAGTATATCGGCGATACCATTGATATCTCTATTAATGATCAAATGATTGCCCGTGGTGAAGTTATGATTAAAGAAGATCGGCTTTGTGTTGAGATTATAGAGATGATTAAACGTACAGGTGATTGATATTGTACATTTCCCTATTGGGTAAAAGATATCATTGAGGCCAAAAATTAAAGAGCTTTGTAGCTCTGTTTTCGTTTTTTGTAAGAAAAAATCAAAAATGTCAATTTTTCTTATCTAAGCATTTGACACTACGTTCAAATGGAGATATTTCAAAGCCCGTCGGAAAGAGAATAACAAAATATAATTCTCAAGACGATATGTGGAAGGATGGCAGAGCGGTTGAATGCACTGGTCTTGAAAACCAGCAAGGGTGCAAGCCCTTCCAGGGTTCGAATCCCTGTCCTTCCGCCATCACCTAAAGAACAAGCGCCGATTTTGGCGCTTTTCTTTTTTGTACTACCTAATGCAAACCATGAAAGTTAATAAGCACCTCGCACAATTTTCTGTTCAAGTTTTTGTTTGTTAGCTGATTTTTATCGCTATCAAAATTATCGAAAAAACTTGGGATTGAAAGTGTGCCTTTTATCTCTGCACCAAAAAATGGTGCCGATGTCTCAGCTGATTTCAGAACACTGCTTGCTCCGCCTTGTCCCGGCGATGTAGAAAGAAACAATGATGGTTTATTCTGAAAAACCTTGATATTTATTCGTGATACCCAATCAAACAGATTTTTGTAAGCTGCTGTGTAGGATCCATTATGCTCGGCAAAAGAGATAATGAGACCGTCTGCTGACTTGATCTTATTATAAAAATCATGAGCAAGCTGTGGCTGTCCAAGTTCTTCTTCTCTATCAGTGCTGAACAAAGGTAGTTCGTAATCATTAATATCAATAACTTCTACAGTTACATTGTCTCGCAACTCTTTAAGTTGCTCACTTGCATAGGTAACGAGTGTTTTGTTGATTGATTTTCTACTGTTGCTGGCGGCTAAAGCGAGTACTTTCATTGTAACTTCCTATCTTGTACTTGGATTATTTGGCTCTATTCAAAAAATAGATGTTCCAATATTCTTTTTACAGGTTTGATTTCGAGACATATTGTTCTAAAATTGGAACAATATGATAGCGAGGATTTTCCGTGATTAATTTGAACGACATGGTGCTGTTTGCAAAAGTTGCTGAACTTGAAGGAATTTCGGCTGCGGCTCGGGTGTTGAATATACCCAAGTCACGAGTTAGTCGGCGTATTGCGACCCTTGAAAATGATCTGGGGGTTCGTTTAATTGAACGAACAACACGCGCGGTTCAATTAACGGAAATGGGATCTATTTTTTTTCATCACTGTCGGCGTATTGCGGAAGAATCCGAAAGCGCCATTGAGACCATAAATAACATGCAAGAAACGCCGAGAGGCAATTTGCGGGTCAGTGTTTCTTTCGCGATTGGTCAATATCTTGTTGCACCCTATTTGGGTGAGTTTTCTAAACTCTATCCTGATATTAAAATTAGTCTGGACCTTAATAATAGACATGTTGATCTGATTACCGAAGGCTATGATCTGGTTGTCAGGGTCGGGGAGCAAAAAGATTCAAGCTTGATGAGCAAGATTATTGGACAGGCAAGAGCTAAGCTGTGCGCATCCCCCGCTTATCTGGAAAAACATGGGTGCCCGGCCTGTCTGGAACAATTGCCTGAACATAAGATACTTATGATGAGTGATCACAATGAATTCAAACAATGGACATTGGAAAATAGAAATGGAAGACTATGCTCTGTCGATATTATGCCAAGTGATAATGTAAACGACTTTACCGCTTTACGTTCCATGATAGAAGATGGGTGCGGTATTTCGATTATGCCTGAATATGTCATCCAGAATGCGATAGATAATGGTAAGCTTGTAAATATTTTACCTGATTGGCGTAGTAAGGTGATCAGCTATTACGTTCTCTATCCCAGCCGGAAAGGCTTGACGAAAAAAGCCCGTGCTTGGATCGATTTTTTTGAAGAGAAATTCAAACTGGGTACCAGCGCATAATGATATACGCTGAGATACCGGTTCATTCCGATTACCGATCTAACCCAACTCCTATAAAGCGCATTTTGATCTTAAAGAAAGCGCCAATATCCAGGAATGGTCGTGGTGGTATCCAAGTGGCGGGCACAGACGCAAGACAATCTTCCACCAACTTGGATGATACATTACAGGCATAATCGGCTAATGCGACACCAAAGGCTGTTCCCCTGCTCACCCCCGAACCGTTGTACCCTCCGGCAAGGTATATGTTGGATGCTTGTCTGCCGAAGAAACTTGTAAAGTTTTGACTGATACCTTCTACGCCAGACCATGAAAACTCAAAAGGTACATGAGCCAGTTGTGGAAAACGTTTCTCGAAGGCTGCGCGATGAATTTTCCGACGCTTCGACAAAATCGTATCAGACATTAAGGTTGCACCGTGATACTCGGCCGTGTTGCGGAGAGAAAAGCGATTATCCAGCGTAAGCCGAACGGTTGCGCCACCACTGTGAAGCGAAAGAATACCCCATTCTTTCAAAGTACCCAGGCTGGAAAGCTCATCAACTGTGAGTTGGCGCGTAAAGCTTCCAGATAATGTGCTTCCTATAATATAACGCTTGATGAAACCAAGTTTAGGAGCTTCATAGTTCGTTGCAATAATAACTTTATCGGCAGTAATCTTGCCGCTTTCAAGTTCAAAAATGAGGGGTTCACTCTGACTTATTCTTAAAACAGGACTGTTTTCGTAGAGGGTAACATTGGGCGGCAAATTATCACCAAGTCCGTGTACAAGGGCTGCTGGTTGTAAAAGAACACCCTTTGGAACGTGAACACCTGATTTATAAAGAGATGTTCCCAGACGTTCTGTTAGCTCGTCTTGGCTTAAGAGAGTGTGTTCATACCCCAATTGATTGAGATGATCCTTGAAATATTTATATTCTTTCAACGATTTTTCATCTGCTGCAGTGTGATAAAAACCATCTTCTTGCCACTGGCAATCAATTCCAAGGTCGTTTACTTGTTGGCGTAGTAGATTCAGGCCCTGTGTATTGATGCGATTGATACGACGATAATTTTGTTCCTGATTTTTGTCAAAAGCACCAGAAAACTGACTAATAGCAACCGCATAGCCTGAATTTCTCCCAGAAGCTCCCTGCCCCAGTTTTCTGGCATCGAGTAGTATGATCTGATCATCTGGGTTATGTTCTGCTAACCGTCTTGCAGCAGATAGGCCAGTAATCCCGGCGCCAACGACAACCCAGGGGACACGATGATCGCCTGTTAATGGTTTGTTCGCCTCCCTTTTGGGTAGAAGCTCAGCCCAACCGTGATTATCAGTTGAAAATTTATGTGTCGTCAGCGCCATCAAATGATGTCCCGAAAGGTGTTTGTTACATAAAAAGGCTGTCGCATACACTGGGCTGACGGTCAATATGTGTTCTATGTTTTCCTATTATTTTGGTCACTCTAGTTACACATCATCTCAGTGATAGGAAAAACAAAATGTATCAGTGACGTAGAAATATATTTCGGCCTTACCCACTGTCGGGCGCCATGCCGAAGCGAGTAAGGCCGAACAACAAAACTCTTTAGCCATGGCTTAAAGGTTATTTACAGACAAGAGAGTCATGAGCTTTTCTTGATATAAATGACAAGGAACGAACCAGGATTGACAGAGGAAAATATCATAATAGGAGGCAGAAACCTGTTCGTCTGTTTTTAGGGAAGGTTACCTTTTTCGTGTTGGTCAACCAGATATCCTGCTCCTGCACCAACAGCGCCACCTACGACAGCACCGCAAGTTACACAGCCGCCAGTAACAGCAGTTCCGACCACACCGACACCAGTACCAATGGCACCACCACTTAAAACACGTTGTTGTGTATTTGATAACCCGCTACAGGCACTAAGAAAAAGCATAGCTGCTGTAATGATCACGAATTGCTGTTTTATTTTTGTCATAACCAACCCATTAAATTTAATAAACAGGATTTATTTATAGAGACAAGTGACAGAGAAATCGTGTAGCTAATTTGGTAAATAAATGTGTTGAAAATGTGCCGCGTTGAACTGTCAATTCTCCGAAATATTTTACATTCGCAGACATGTAGCTTTTAATTTACTGATGAGTACTAGTAGGATAGCTGTATATATATAAGGATATATAGAGTTTACTTTTTCGGCGTAATAACCTCAATTTCCATAGGTTTAAATAACGATCCATGTTCTCGTTTGCTTATCAATTTTCAAAGCCTATTTTGTGGGGATGGATATTTTTTATTGTATTAGGCAGTCTATCAATCTGGTTAGCTAATTACTGGCTTGGCATATCTACGGCTATTGAGTTAAGGAAAATCTCCCGTGAAAGATTGAGTTTATATGATGCAACACTCCTTGGGGAACTGGATAAGTACCGCTATCTCCCGTTTGTTTTGTCAGGAAACGAAGACGTCAAAGAATTACTGACATCATTTCGTCGGGATCCTTTTTTTGCCAACAAAGTAAGCAAATATCTTGCCGAGATGAATAATAAAGCTGAAGCAAATGTTCTCTACATCATGGATAAGAAAGGAAGTACTTTGGCTTCTTCAAACTGGCAGGATAAAACCAGTTTTGTTGGTCATAACTATTCATTTCGGCCTTATTTTCAAGATGCTATAGAGGGGCGTGAGGGACGTTTCTTTGCGATTGGTACGATATCCGGGATACCAGGTTTTTTTATGTCTCATCCTGTGTATGAAGACAGTAGTATTATTGGGGTTGCGGTTGTTAAAGTGAATCTGACACCATTACAACAACAATGGAATGACGGTGGAGAGAACGTTTTTATTACAGATGAAAATAGTGTGATCTTTTTAGCCAGTAAAAAGGATTGGCTCTATAAAAGCCTGCGACGAATTCCGTTAGAACAGTTGCAGAAACTTCAACAAATTAAGCAGTACGGGACCTCTAATTTTGATATCCTTGACATAAATCACGTTAGTGTCCCAGGAGATCTGGCAACAGAGATCGAAGGAAGAAGGTATCTTGAAACGACACAGGAAATTGCAAATACAAACTGGAAAATTCATTATCTTGTTTCAATAAATTCGATTACAGAAAATCAGCGAACAATTGTAGCAATTGGAATTGGCGTTGTTGTCATTTTACTCGTACTCGCTCTTTTCATCAGAGAAAGACGTCAAAAGGTTATTTCAACCCGTCGTGCACTAGAAGCGGAAAAAATGGAGGACATGAACCGCCAGCTTGAAATAGAAATTGAAGAACGTCGACGAACTGAAAAGGAACTAAGGGCTGCACAGGATGGATTGGTTCAAGCTGGCAAGTTAGCTGCTTTGGGGCAAATGTCAGCAGCAATCGCATATGAAATAAATCAGCCAATTGCTGCTATTCAAAACGATGTTTCAAATTGTGTTTCATATCTAAAAAATCAAAATGATCAGCAGCTCAATAATTCTTTGAACGAGATTTCGTCTTTGACCGAGAAAATGGGAATGATTACAGCACAGTTGAAAAATTTTGCCCGAAAATCTTCGATGAAGACACGACCCGTTGATATTGTAAAAGCCATAAACAGAGCAGGTTACTTGATGCAGCCCGTTTTCAACACACAGGCTGTTCGCTTGGAGATTAATATAGCATCTAAAACGATTCTCGTATCTGGTGACGAAATCAGATTAGAGCAGGTTTTTGTCAATCTCTATCGGAATGCTATTGATGCCATGAAAACGACCCAAGGCGAGAAAGTTATAACTATCAATACATCTGTTACAGGTCAGCAGGTTAATGTTACCGTATCCGATACAGGAACAGGCTTGGAAGAACATGTTGTAAAAAAACTCTATGATCCTTTTTTTACAACAAAACTAAATAGTGAAAGCCTGGGGCTTGGCCTGTCGATTACCTATGGCATTATAAAAGACTTAAAGGGCGAGATACAGGCGTCGAATAATCCAGATGGCGGAGCTTGTTTTGTTTTGTCTTTTCCCCATTATATAGAAAAGTAGATCTAGTAAATGTCACAAGTAGAAGAGCAAAATGATCACGCCCCAATTGATGGCCCGGTTGTGCTTATTGATGATGAAAGAGCAATACGGGTTTCAACAAAACAATGGTTGGAATTAGCGGGTCATAATGAGATCGAAGATTTTCAGGATGCTCGGTCTGCCTTGGGAAATTTGAGCTGGCATTATCAGGGGATTGTAATTTCCGATGTCAAAATGCCAGGTATGGATGGCCTTTCCCTGTTGAGAGAGGTTAAAAACATCGACGCTAATATTCCTGTGGTGCTGGTAACGGGGCATGGCGATGTTTCTATGGCTGTTGAGGCAATGAGAAATGGCGCTTACGATTTTATTGAGAAACCTTTCGAACCAGAACATTTGCTGGACATCGTCAGAAGAGCATTAGAAAAACGCGCTCTTGTGCTGGATAATCGTGCCTTGAAACGCGATCTTGTTGCTGCGGAAGGTCTGGATGCACGTTTGGTTGGTGGCAATCCTATTATGCGCGCGCTTAAGAGAGATATTATCGATATTGCGCCGACAAATGCCTCTATTCTTATTCAAGGGGAAACAGGCAGCGGTAAAGAGGTTGTTGCCAGCTGTTTACATGAATTCGGTGAAAATCCGGGTGGAAGCTTTGTTGCAGTAAACTGTGCTGCAATTCCCGAGCAAATGGCCGAGAGCGAGTTTTTTGGTCATGAAAAAGGTGCGTTTACCGGGGCGCAGTCCAGACGCATGGGGAAACTGGAAGCGGCAAATGGCGGTACGTTGTTTCTTGACGAATTATCTTCCATGCCTATGGATTTACAAGCAAAATTACTCAGAGCATTAGAAGAGCGTAAAGTTACTCCTTTGGGTGGGAATCTCGCGAAGCCAGTCCAGTTTCGATTAATTGCGGCCTTGCAAGAACCACCTGAAGAAGCCATTGCATCTGGGCGGTTACGCGAAGATCTTTATTATCGTATTGCAACCTTTGTCATGGCGATTCCTCCCCTACGGACGCGTAAAGATGATTTACCTATTTTATTCAGGCTTTTGGCGAAACGTGCTGCTGAAACTTTTGGGCGTGAAATAGAAATGCCTGGTCCTGAAGGTATCGCAAGCCTTATGGCTCATAATTGGCCGGGAAATGTGAGAGAACTTCGAAATGCAGCTGAGCGATATGCGTTGTCCACTCGCCCATCTGAAGAAAAACTGTCGATAATATTGAATAGTGAAAAAGAAAGTCAGGTTAAAACATCGCTACCTCTTATTGAACAAGTTAGATTGTTTGAACGTAATGTAATTCTAGCCTCTTTGGACCGACATAAAGGGAATGTATCTGCCGTTATGGAAGAACTTTCCATCCCAAGGCGTACGTTGAATGAGAAAATGGCCAAATATAACCTTAAGAGAAGTGATCACGAATAACACTCAGCAATAGTTTCGGCGGATTTTCGCCTATTGATAGTTTTGTTTTCGGCAAGGTTCTGCTAGAGAGAATAATCGTTGTCTGATTTTTCAATATATATCAGCTAGTTATGAAAACACTAAAATGGCACGGGCTTTGCTGTTACACTAACTGGTAATGAGTAATCGTTATCTACAAAGTTCTTTGTAGTTTCTGTTATAAAAATAAAAATTATCCTATGGGAGGATACTCATGCGTAAACTTACTCTTCTTATGGCGGCTGCTGGTGTTGCTTTGTCAGCTTTTGCTGCACAGGCAGAGCCTATTATCATCAAACTAAGCCATGTTACAAAAGAGACGGGTCACCCAAAAGGGGAAGCTGCTGCACTTTTTGCCAAACGTGTTAATGAAGAATTAGCCGGTAAAGTAGAAGTTCAGGTTTATCCAAACTCAACACTTTATAATGATGATAAAGCTTTGGAAGCACTTCTTCTTGGTGATTTGCAGATGGCGGCACCTTCACTTTCAAAGTTTGAGAAATATACAAAAAAATATCGCATTTATGATTTGCCGTTCCTGTTTGATAACATTCAGGCTGTAGACCGCTTCCAAAACAGCGAAAAAGGTCTGGAGCTTCTCGGGGCTATGGAAGATCGTGGTCTTCGTGCGCTTGGTTATTGGCATAATGGAATGAAGCAAATTTCTGCGAACAAGCCGTTGATCAAACCCGAAGATGCCGAAGGTTTGAAATTCCGTGTTCAAACGTCGGATGTTTTGGTGGCGAACTTTAAGACACTGGGTGCAAACCCGCAAAAAATGGCGTTTAGTGAAGTATACGGTGCTCTGCAGCAGGGTGTTGTTGATGGACAGGAAAACACTTGGTCAAACATCTATACAAAAAAATTCTATGAAGTTCAGGATGGCATTACCGAGAGTAATCACGGTATCCTTGATTATCTAATCGTGACGTCATCAGAATTTTGGGATGGTCTTCCTGCTGATATCCGCGCAGATCTAGAGCGTATTCTTGCCGAAGTATCTCAGGAACGTAATGCGATCTCTGCTGAAATCAATCAAGCCAATAAGCAAAAAGTTATTGATGCTGGTGGTGTTGTTCGTTCTTTAACCGCAGAACAAAAAGCTGAATGGCGTAAGAAACTTGCACCTGTTTGGGAAGAGTTCACAGGTGACATTGGTCAGGATATGATTGATGCAGCCCTGGCTTCAAACTAATCCAAGTTTGATCTGAAAATCGTTTGATTTCTTAAATATAGGGGCTTACTGGCAGCAGTTAAGCCCCTTTTGTTATCTGGAAGCAAAGTCCCATGAGTAAATTCATTACGCAAATTGAGGAAAGCTTCATCTCCCTACTTATGGCAGCGATGGTTTTGGTCACCTTTTCGCAAGTCGTAGCTCGGTATGTTTTTAACAGCGGGGCTTTGTGGGCGTTGGAGTTAACAACCTATCTTTTCGCATGGCTTGTTATTTTTGGTATTTCTTATGGTGTGAAAACCCATATTCACATCGGGGTTGATGCCTTTGTAAAGCTATTCAAAACACCGGTTCAGAGACTATTTGGCCTGTTGGCTGTTCTGGCCTCTATCATCTATGGTGGGATCATGTTTTACGGGGGATGGGTTTATGTTGGTAAATTGAAAAAAATCGGCATTGAAACCCACGATATGCCAATTCAAAAATGGCTATTCCTGTCTATTCTAGTCATTGGTATGGGGTTGGTGATTTTCCGTTTATTACAGGCTTTCTGGGTTATTCTAACAGCTAAAGACGATTTCTCTATCCTTGGGGATGAAAGCAAGGATGCTATTGAGCAATTCATGGGTGATGATAAGAGTGAGGAACAGAAATAATGGCTATTCTTGTTCTCTTTACATTATTGTTCCTTTTGCTTTTGGTGGGAACGCCAATTGCGTTCTCTCTTGGTTTGGCAAGTTTGACAACGATCATCTTCTTTTCGAATGATTCTCTCGGTTCCATATCGCTCAAATTCTTTGAGACAATGGAACACTATACCTTATTGGCGATACCTTTCTTTATTCTGTCATCGGCCTTTCTTTCAACCGGCGGTGTTGCCCGTCGATTGATACGTTTTGCGATGGACTGTGTAGGACATTTGCAAGGTGGAATGGCAATGGCATCTGTTCTGGCCTGTATGCTGTTTGCTGCTGTTTCAGGTTCGTCCCCGGCAACTGTTGTTGCTATTGGTTCTATTGTTATCGCGGGTATGCAAAAAGCAGGTTATTCGAAAGAATTTGCGGCGGGTGTTATCTGTAATGCTGGTACGTTGGGTATTCTGATCCCGCCATCTATTGTGATGGTGGTTTATGCTGCTGCAACTGATGTATCCGTTGGTCGTATGTTCATGGCGGGTGTTATTCCTGGGCTGATTGCTGGCTTAATGCTGATGATTGGTATTTACGTGGCAGCACGGGTTAAGAAGCTCCCTCGCCTTCCCAAAGCATCTGGCGCTGAAGTTTTTGCTGCTTTTGGAGATGCGATTTGGGGATTGATGCTCATCGTGATCATTATGGGCGGTATTTATGGTGGCGTTTTCACACCGACAGAAGCAGCGGCGGTTGCCTCGGTCTATGCCTTTGTGATCGCAGTTTTTGTCTATCGTGATATGGGGCCGCTTAAGGGGCGTGATCCTTCAGATTTAGGGGTGAGTGATTATTTGATTGCTATTCCCAAAAGTGTGTTTGATGCAGATGTTCGTAAAACAATTCTGGAAGCATCCAAAGTAACTATCATGTTGCTATTCATTGTGGCCAACGCGATGTTGTTTGCCCATGTACTGACTACCGAGCGTATTCCGCAAACCATTACCAATGCGATTCTGGAAGCAGGTCTCGAACCTTGGATGTTCTTGATTGTTGTGAACATCCTTTTGCTTATTGCCGGGAATTTTATGGAACCATCAGCAATCTTGTTGATTATGGCGCCTATCTTGTTCCCGATTGCTATGCAGCTTGGTATTGACCCTATTCATTTGGGGATCATTATGGTTGTTAATATGGAAATAGGTATGATTACGCCACCCGTTGGTCTCAACCTCTTTGTGACGGCGGGGATAACAGGAATGCCAATTCTCAAGGTGGTAAAGGCAGCATTACCTTGGTTGATGATTTTGTTGGTCTTCCTGATATTGATTACTTATGTACCTATCATCTCTACTTTCTTGCCCGATCTTGTATATGGTGCACAGAAATAGCATTTAGAAAGGAGAGCATAATTGCTCTCCTTTTTTATGACATCTTTTATTTGTATCTGCAGGGATGAAGAATTAATGGAAATGACAGGCCGCTACATTATTAACGCACCAAAAGACAAGGTGTGGACGGCAATGAATGATCCACAGGTTTTAAAGCAAGCTATTCCACGTTGTGATGAGGCTATTCGACATACGGATACAGAATTCACAGCAGTTTTTTCTTTTAAATTAGGTTTTATTAACCCTCGTTTAGAAAGTTTAATTTCATTATCTGATATTAATGCCCCGAACTCGTATATCATGACGGCTGAAGGCAAAGGAAAGTTGGCTGGGTTGGCCAAGGGACGGGCCGATGTCACGCTTCATGCGCAAGAAAACAATAAAACTCTGTTAGAGTTTCATGCCAGTGGTGATATGCAAGGCACAATTGCAGAGATGGCTTCCAAATTAGTAACGAAAACCGCGCAAAAGCTCGCTGATGATTTTTTTGCGCGGTTTGATGAGGTGATTAGCAAAGAAACGTAGAGTATCCGATCCTAAGTATCACTGTGCGTCTATTTTGTTCACTGAGGACTTACATATTTATCTAAAAAGGCCGTCACATCTTTTTCTGCCCCGTGTTCATAAAGATCCATATGAAGCCCCTTTTCAAAAAAAGCAGCCTGTTTTTCGCTTTGGATTGCATCTAATAGCTTGCGGGAAAATTGAACAGGAATGACGCCGTCTTTTTCGCCATGAAAAATAAAGACAGGCGCTTTGACTTCTTTTATTGCTTCATGGGATTTCCACTTGTCCTTCAACAAGAATCTTGCCGGTAAAAACCAGTATTTTGATTGGGCGACATCAGCAATAGAGCTATAGGGTGCTTCCAGAATCACGGCCTTTACGTTGTGTTTAGAAGCTAACCATACCGCCATTCCTGTACCCAAAGATTCTCCGTACATTATAAGTTGTTCATCGGTGTATCCTTGGGCTTTCAACCAATTCATTGCATCCAGACCGTCGTTTTTAAAAGCTTGCTCCGAAGGAGTACCATCGTGGCCAGCGTACCCACGGTATTCAACCTGGAACAAGCCGTACCCTAGTTCCATTAAATAAGAGAGTTTCTCTAGCCTGTCACCTGTATGTCCTGCGTTACCGTGGAATGCCATGATCACAGGATAGTCCGGTTTTCGGGCCGGTTGATACCAGTGGGTCAATTCTATGCCATCTGGTGTCGTCAGTGTAATTTCCTGTACCCCTGCCCCGCCATATAGTTCCGGTTTTGCGCGTATTTCTGATCCTGGATAAACCAATTTGGTTTGCAACAAATACATTCCTACCAGCACCAGTGTATAGAATGTTGCTGCAAAAATAATAAAGTTCATTAACAGGCTCCTGAGACGCATACCAATACCTTGTGTTAAAATACCTATAGATCAGTACCTCATATTCATGATTTCATATATAGTGTCTGAACGACAAATGTTGTCGGGAAATGACATGACATAATCGTGACAATACCGTCATACTTTATATTGATTAATTCCTTATTGCCATCTATGGCAGTCATGTTAATGAATAAACCAAGATAAGAGTTTAATTTACCCAATTCATCAGGGAGTGATAGATTATGGATGTGCGTGCTGCGGTCGCCTGGGGTGCTGGCAAGCCCATGACAATTGAAACCGTTCAACTGGAAGGCCCTCGTCACGGGGAAGTTCTTGTTGAAATGAAAGCAACCGGTGTTTGCCATACCGACTACTTCACTCTTTCCGGGGCTGATCCCGAAGGACTTTTCCCAACAATCTTGGGACACGAGGGTGCCGGGGTCGTCGTAGATGTTGGACCGGGTGTAACATCGTTGAAAAAAGGTGATCACGTTATTCCTCTCTATACACCGGAATGTCGTGAATGTGATTACTGCTTAAATCCGAAAACGAACCTTTGTCAGGCAATTCGTTCTACACAGGGCCAGGGATTAATGCCAGATGGTACAAGCCGTTTTTCTATGGATGGAAAAATGCTGCATCACTACATGGGTTGTTCCACTTTTGCGAATTACAGCGTACTTCCTGAAATCGCATTGGCAAAAATTCGTGAAGATGCGCCTTTTGACAAGGTTTGTTATATCGGTTGTGGCGTTACCACAGGTGTTGGTGCGGTTATCAATACGGCCAAAGTTGAACCCGGATCAAATGTTGTTGTCTTTGGTCTTGGTGGTATTGGCTTGAATGTTATCCAGGGTGCGCGGATGGTTGGTGCCAATAAAATCATTGGCGTTGACCTTAATGATGACCGTAAGGCATTGGGTGAAAAATTCGGGATGACCGATTTCGTTAATCCCAAAGATCTCGATGGCGACCTTGTTGAGGCTCTTGTTGATCTGACAAACGGTGGCGCGGATTATTCTTTTGAATGTATTGGTAACGTGAATACCATGCGTCAGGCGCTTGAGTGCTGTCACAAAGGTTGGGGCGTTTCTGTAATTGTTGGTGTTGCTGGTGCCGGACAGGAAATCGCGACCCGCCCATTCCAACTTGTTACTGGACGAGTATGGAAAGGAACTGCCTTTGGTGGTGCCCGCGGCCGTACTGATGTGCCACAGATTGTTGACTGGTACATGGATGGCAAGATCAATATCGATGATTTAATTACGCATACAATGCCGTTGGACGATATCAACTCTGCGTTTGATTTAATGCATAGTGGTGAATCAATTAGATCTGTCGTGCTGTATTAATTTACATGCACACTTGAGGGGCCTTTTTTGATTAAAGGTCCCTCTTCTTTTTTACCGTAAAACACCTTCCCTTTATCAGTAAGCTATAATCAGGTTTCTTTTCAATGACAGAGCTTAATATTACCGACCTTGACCTAATTAGTGAAAACAAGATGTTTGATGGTCTACAGCGTGTCTACAGCCATTCATCAAAAGTTTGTAATGGGTCAATGCGTTTTGCGATCTATTTGCCGCCAGCAGCATTGAAGGGAAACAAAGTACCTGTTGTTACCTATCTGTCTGGTTTGACCTGTACTGAAGATAACGTCACAGTTAAAGCGGGTGCTCAACGTATTGCCAGCGAACTTGGTATTATTTTTGTTGCACCAGATACATCACCGCGAAATCAGAATATACCGAGCGAAGATGATAGTTATGACTTCGGATCGGCGGCAGGGTTTTATCTGGACGCAACAGAAGAGCCCTGGTCGGGTTCTTATAATATGTACAGCTATATAACTCAGGAATTACAGAGTGTTATTTCAGCTAATTTCCCTGAAGCAGATATGAGCAAACAGGGAATTACAGGGCATTCCATGGGGGGGCATGGTGCCTTGACGATCCACCTGAAAAATCCGAATCTCTTCAAAACCTGCTCTGCTTTTGCGCCAATATGTGCAACGATGAGTTGCTCTTGGGGTGAAAAAGCGTTTAGTGGCTATCTAGGATCTGACAAAGCTCGCTGGGTTAATTACGATGCGACTGAGCTTGTTAAAAAGTCACCTTCTAATGCTACTCTTCTTGTTGATCAGGGAAGTGCGGATACTTTCCTCGTAGAACAGCTAAAACCAGAACTGTTACAGAAAGCTTGTGATACATCAGGCCAAAAACTGACGTTAAGAATGCAAGAAGGGTATGATCACAGTTACTTCTTTATGGCGACCTTTATCGAAGATCACCTGAAGCATCATTTGAATGGCTTGTCATAAGGAATAAATTTAACAGATTTTGCCTCTTGTAAAGGTTTTGGTCATAAATTTCATGCCATTATCTTTTTCGTATTACAGGTAGTAATAGATGAAAGAGGCAATGTATGTCTAAGGTACTCGTATCAGGTGATAGTTTATCATCCCAAGATATTGAACTAATTCAGTCTTTCTATAGAGATAATATAGAGAGCGGCCATATTGGTGAGGTCTTGCCATTGGCGACTCAAGAAGGTGAACAGGTCGTCGCTGTCCTCACCCCGGATAATAGCAATTTACTATGTGCATTTGGCAAGGTATCGGATTGGTATTGTGCAATTGATACCCACTCCAATGTGCTGGCAAAGGCGCAGGTACTGGGAGATTTAATCTCTAACCTATCTTTGGCTTCTTTGGGATAAGAAGAATAATAAAATAAGCACCGCGTTTATATTGTAAGCGTGGTGTTTTTTTAGCGAGATCACTATAAACAATCTGATTAATTGTAAAATATTCTCACAAGCTAATATGTCATAGAGACCTCAGCAAAACTCTACAGCGGCTACGTTCATTATAAAACTATGAGTTGATTTGCATGATTTTTGCCAGTTGGCTCCCATTTGTTCTCTTTTTGACCTTGATATGTTTGCGTGAATTAACTCGTGCCAAATACTATTTCGGTTTTTTTCTCAGTGTGGATCGTTTTGCTGAGGTCTCTCATAAGAATTACTTGAATTATACATAAATAATTCTACAGGCATTTCGCACGCAACCTTTTGTAATATCCTCATCAAGCTCTGCTGTGGTTACGACGATATCGTATTCCCATAAATAGCCGTATTGGCATGCCAAATCCAAACCGACTTTTTTCTTGTCAACTACCAAAACTTTTGTTTTGGCACAGCTGGAAATTGCTTTTCTTGCAGAGACCTCATCCGAGTTGTAATCCATCACCATTCCAGAAGACGATACCCCACCACAACTGAAAATGGCATAATCAATACGGTATTTTGCATAAAACTCAAAAGCGGCGGCACCAATCATATCCAAATCTCTCATACGGACACTGCCACCTGCTATCTCGACCTCTATAGTGGATGAGTTTTGTAGGGCGCAAACAGCATGAATGTTGTTTGACACGACAAATAAACCCTTATGGGAAGTCAAAAAGCTCGCACAGTGTTCAACCGTGGTGCCTGTACCAAGTGCCACGCGTGCGCCATCTGGAATGAGGTTTTTCACTGCTAGCGCGATTCGTTGTTTTTCCTGTCGCGATATTCGTGATCGTGGGTGGTATGCGATATTCTCGCTTTTTTGGCGCAGTTGAACCATACCATTACGTCGGCGTATCAATGCTGCATCATCCAAAGATCGTAGGTCCGCCCGTATCGTTTGGACAGATACCGAGAGGCGTTCAGATAGTTCTGTGGCAGAAAGTGCGCCATTTTCTGACAAAAGCGCAATGATACAATCGCTTCGCTCGCTCAAATCCATCCTCATTATAAATTTCTTTCGAAAGAGTTTTCGGCCATAATCAAAACGTTAAACAGTAAAATATTTTTTCTCAATATATTTAAAATCATTACGAAATCGTCATAAAATCGTTACACAAAATAGAAATAAGATCTCCACAAATCTCTTTCGTTCGAAATCAAAGATCCTTTGGAGAAACTCATGAAGACCTTCCTTATTACAACTGCGCTTACATTCATCGCCAGTACTTCTTTTGCAGATACAGTTACACTTTACACCTCACAACCCAATGCAGATGCACAGAAAACTGTCGATGCCTTCATGGCAGCCAATCCGGGTACAGAAGTTGAGTGGGTTCGTGATGGTACAACCAAATTGATGGCTCGTCTTCGCGCCGAAATCGAAGCTGGCAACCCACAGCCAGATCTTCTTTTAATTGCGGATACTGTGACACTGGAAGGAATGGCGCAAGAAGGTTATCTGACTACATATAAATCGCCGGAGGCAGCCAATTATGATAGCGCACTTTATTCATACGATGGTTTTTACCACTCGACGAAACTGATTACAACAGGGATCGTCTACAACACAGGTGTTAAAGACGTGCCAACGTCGTGGGCTGATTTGGTTGATCCGACAGTCAAAGGTCAAGTTGCCATGCCATCACCTCTCTATTCTGGTGCAGCCTTAATCCATTTGGCGACGCTCACAGACGATAAAAAGCTTGGTTGGGACTACTATGGCAAATTGGCTGGTAATGATGCTAGAGCGCAAGGTGGGAATGGGGGAACATTCAAAGCTGTTGCTTCCGGTGAAAAGCCCTACGGTATGGTTGTTGACTTCCTGACTATCCGCAACAAAGCCAATGGTTCCCCGGTTGAGTTTGTTTTCCCAACAGAAGGCGTGTCATATGTAACTGAGCCTGTTGCTATTATGTCTTCTGCGAAAAATGTTGAAGGAGCAAAGAAATTTGTCGACTTCTTACTCAGTGAAAAAGGTCAAAATCTGGTCCTTGATATGGGGTATATCCCTGCCCGTAACGGCATGGGCGTTCCCGCAGGATTCCCTGCGCGCGAAGACATAAAGCTGATGGATTTTGACCCTGCTGTTGCACTTAAAAACGCAGAGGTAAACAAAGCCAAATTTGCAGAGCTTTTTGGCACTAAATAATGGGCGTTGCAATGCAAAACGGAAGCAATCGATCTGAAAGTCGGCTGCTATCGGTTATTCTTGTCACTGCTATTTGTTTAACATTATCCCCTGTTCTACGTCTGTTTATAGAAGGGCTGACGACTAATCAGGGTACGTTAGGACTATCATTGGCAAGTGAAATTCTTGCAAAACCATCAACACTGAACGCACTAAAATATTCTCTGATTACGGCTGCTTTCGGTACGCTGGTGTCTTTGATCCTGGGTGCGGCCTTTGCATTTCTTGTCGCGTTAACCGACTTGCGAGCCAAGGCTATACTGGTTTTTTGCTTGATGATTCCGATGATGATTCCGCCTCAAATCACAGCACTGTCATGGACCCAAATTACGGGACCTTCTTCCGTTCTACTGAAGGCATTAGGCCTTGCCCCTCCACTTGGATCACCCCAACCACTCTACTCAGTCGAGGGAATCATCCTGCTGTTGGGTATTCAGCATATGTCGATCATTTTCCTAACTACACGTGCGGGACTACGTGCTATCCCGCAAGAAGTCGTAGAAGCTGCGCGGATCAGTGGTGCACACGGGCTGCGGACATGGTGGCAAGTGGTTATGCCTCTAACCTTGCCAAGCCTTGCTGCCGGTACCGCAATCACATTTGTTACTGCTCTTGGTAACTTTGGTATTCCAGCGATGCTTGGTATTCCAGCGGGCTATATAACATTACCGGCATTGATTTATCAAAAACTTGCAGGGCTTGGCACAAGTGTGTTGGCTGAGGTCGCGGTTCTGGCGATGTTGATTAGTGTTGTTGCTGTGATTGGCATTCTGGCGCAGCGATTTTTCCAGACGCGGCAAAAAATTTATCTTGTAGGTTCAACATCTCGCCCACTGGCAATCCCCTTAGGAGCCGCGCGCTTGCCAATAGAAATTTTGTTATGGGGTGTTGTTTGCATAATCCTTGTTTTACCAATGCTTGGCTTAATGACGACATCGTTGGTGCCTGCTTATGGTGTGCCCTTAAGCTTTGATACAATAACCCTGACCTCATGGTGGGAGGTGCTGTTTCGCCAACCTGTCTCAGCGCGGGCTTTTGTGAATTCTTTTTCTCTGGCTTTTGGGACGGCGTTTGTTCTGATGATCCTGTGCTTGCCATTGGCGTGGCTGATGGCACGTAACCCGATACGACTTTCTCGTCTGTTCGACAGTTTACTTGATCTGCCCTATGCACTACCCGGTGTCGTGTTGTCCATTGCGATGATCCTTTTACTTATTAATCTACCCTTCACCGAGGCCACGCTTTATGGAACAATTTGGATTATTTTCCTTGCTTATCTGGCTCGTTTTTTTTCGATCATGTTTCGTCCCATTCAAGCCAGCATCAAGCAACTCGATCCCGCAATGGGTGAAGCAGCGCAGTCCATTGGTGCATCACTGTACCAACGCCTGCGAGATGTAATCGTGCCACTATCAGCCCCAGCTGCTGCTGCTGGGGCAATCCTTGTTTTTCTCACGGCATTCAATGAACTGACTGTATCAGCGCTCTTGTGGTCTTCGGGAACAGAGACATTAGGTGTGGTGATTTTTAATTTAGATGATAGCGGAGAGAACGTCATGGCCAGCGCTCTGTCAATGACAATTGTTATGGTCGTCATGCTGCTAATGGCAGTGGTTCAACTCTTATCTCGCCACTTACCCAAAGGAATAGTCCCATGGCAGACATAACACTATTGTCCGTTAACAAAGTATTCTCGGGTACGCCCGCGCTGCAAGACATCACCACCCGATTTGAGGATGGAGAGTTTATTGCCCTTCTTGGGCCGTCGGGTTGCGGCAAAACCACACTTCTTCGGTTGCTGGCGGGATTTGAAATGCCCAGCAAAGGTCAAATTCGTATTGGTACGCGTGATATTGCCGATGGCCATAAAGGGGTAATGGTACCTCCTGAAGAGCGCAATATGGGGTTTGTATTCCAGTCTTATGCGCTCTGGCCTCATATGACCGTGCGTCGCAATGTGTCCTACCCCTTGGAAATTCGAAGATTTTCCAAGAAAGAGATCCTGAAACTAACAGATGCAGCACTGAACACTACAGGGCTTGAAGCCTATGCTGACCGGATGCCATCAGAACTGTCGGGCGGCCAAAGGCAGCGGGTTGCACTGGCACGTTGTCTTGTCTCTAACCCAGATGCAGTACTGCTGGATGAACCGCTGGCAAATTTGGACGTTGCGCTACGCGCTTCCATGCAGGCTGTGTTTACAGATTTCCACAAACGAACTCGCGCAACAATGGTTTATGTCACCCATGATCAGGCAGAGGCCATGGCCATGGCGGACCGTATTGCAGTTATGGATAATGGTCGTATTCAACAATTCGACACACCGCAAAATCTTTATGAGCGACCGAAGAATCGATTTGTAGCGGAGTTTGTTGGTCTGGGTACTGTTGTTCCGGTGTTCGGTGTTGAGAAAATGGACTCCTTGGCCCACGGTCATGTGCTGGGTAAGCGAATTAAAGTACAAAGTAATCATGACAGCCCCAGTCACGTCTGCCTCCGACCCGAAAATTTAACAATATCTGAAACAGGAGACTTTCGCGCAAAGGTTGCGCGCGTCACTTATTTGGGTGGGAAATATCTTTTGGAAACAGTGTCTGATTGCGGCACACGATTGTTGGCGGAAACGCGAGCCAAATTCGATGTTGGCGTTCAGCTCGGCTTGACCATCTCCACTCCTTGGGCGTTTTACGAGGAATAAATGCAAAGTGTAAGAATACTCTCTGGTATCGGAGACAAAGGTCCCGCCTGTATACAACTGAACACAGGTAGTCAGCGTTGGTTGCTTGATTGTGGCTTTGGCCCAGAAGCCCATGCACAGTTTGCCCCTACATGGCTTGATGAGGTTGATGCTGTTTTTATAAGCCATGATCATGTTGATCATATTGGGGGTGCATCTCATGTTGTTGAGGCAGGTCTGCCCATTCATGCGACGGCTCAAACAGCCAAAGCCTTGCCACCAGCTGCTGTGGTCCATATTCTTCCTGAACAGGGTGAAAGCATTATTGACGGCGTGCGTCTGACAACAGGTCGTAATGGGCATGCTTTGGGCGGCGTTTGGATGCATTTTGATATGGGGGATGGATTATTTTATTCAGGTGACTGGTCTGAGGAATCCGACTGGTTTCCCTTTGATCTACCCCCAGCAGCTGCAACCGCTATTCTCGACTGTTCTTATCATCTAGATAATGTCCCTCAATCTGTTCGTTTTGCAGAGTTTAATAGACTACTGGACAGTCTCGAAGGTCAGGTGCTTTTACCAGTTCCCCCGACAGGTCGTGCGGGCGAGATAGCACTATTTATGATCAAGCGTTACGGAATAACAAATGTGATGTTAGATCCTGAATGTCAGAACATTTTACGCGCAGCATTGTTAACCCCGAGCCTCGGCGGGCATGTGCAAGAAATTGCACCACTTTTAGAACGCAGTCCCATGGAACAAGCCCGTTTTCTTATTTGTGATACGCCTAATGCCGATGGTGGCGCGGCTTGGGGATATGTAAGAGCATGGCATGAAAGCGGGCGGCTTGGTCATGATGCACATGTTGTTTTCACTGGTCATATGACGGCTCACGCACGCGGCATTTGCAGCGTGCCTGGCGGATATTTCCAGCGTTGGAACGTCCATCCACCATTACGCGATCAAATTAAAATGCTTAAACACCTTGGTGCAAGACGCTTTGCACCAGCCTTCTGCGCCCAACCGGAAGACTATCTTATTGAAAATTTGGGCGTTGAGGTTTTTATGCATGATCCTGTCCGGCTATGATCCTCAACTCCCTTCCTGTTAAAAGCTTTTATTTAATCCGTCACGGCGAAACCATAGCTAATGCAAATAGCATCATCGCAGGTATCACTGATGTGCCGTTGAGCGCACTTGGGAGATATCAAGCACAGACTTTGGCTGAACACACATGGCCTGATAGAATTGCATTATTCTCAAGTCCACTGACACGTGCACAAGACACTTGTCAGTTGGCTTTTCCCGGGTATGATTTTAAGATTCACGACGGTATTATGGAACGTAACTGGGGCATATTTGAGGGCCGTAATCTTAGTGAGTTGTCCACCCGTGAAGATACTCCGGATGAGGGCGAAAGCTGGCCAGCTATGTTGGCGCGAGTACATCATGCCATATCCGAAATATGTGTCATATCCGGAAGTTCTTACCCTGTAATTGTATGCCATTCAGGAGTCATTCGAGCAGTTCGTGTGCTTTGGACTTCTGGCACTGTCGGAGATCGCCCCCTCAATGCCGCCCCGATCCTCTTCCACAGGTCTGCCCATAAAATCGAGGAGAAACCACAATGACAGCAACAGATTTAATCCCCTGCGTTGTATTTGATGTTGATGGGACCCTGGCGGAGTTTGACGAAGAAAAATTGGGGCATCTGGTGCATGGGGTAGAAAAACACTGGGACGAATTTCACTTAGCAATGGCCAATGCTCCCCTTATTATTCCTGTTGCCAAATTACTGCGGCGACTAAAAGAAAGCGGCGAAACCATTATCATTTGCTCTGGGCGCCCCAAAGGTTGGGCTGAGCACACAATTACCTGGTTGCGCAAATATGACCTTCCTTTTGATGGGATCTACCTTAGACCTGCTGATCAGGACGAGGCCAGCGATCCCGAAGTGAAACGTCATGCATTGGCAGAGATGCGCGCAGACGGTCTTAAGCCTTGGATAGTTATTGATGATAGGAGTTCTGTTGTTGAAGCTTGGCGAGCCGAAGGGATTGTATGTCTGCAATGTGCTTCAGGAGACTTCTAGAAATACTAAGTTAAGCGTTTGTGATTTTTGCTTTATCTTAAGGGCTATTGTTCTTATCTGACACAATTATATTGAATATAAAATGTTCAGCTGTCCTCAATTTAGGGATAATTTTATCTAAACGGATATAGTTGAAATTATTGTTCAATTAAAAAAGCCGCTGACAAGCGGCTTTGAGCCGAATGGCGACCCCTACGGGATTCGAACCCGTGTTGCCGCCGTGAAAGGGCGGTGTCCTAGGCCTCTAGACGAAGGGGTCATCTTTCGGTGAGCAAGGATTTACCGATTTCAGAGACCCTTGGCAAGTACCTTTTTCACATAAAGTTCGTTTTTTTAACTTTTCTCTGAAAAGCTCTAGAAAACATAAATTCAGAATTTAATTTCAGCAAGATAGGTTATTGATAATCCAATGAAAAGATATCTGGATGAAAATTTAACACAAGAATCAAAAAAGCCGCTGACAAGCGACTTTGAAACGAATGGCGACCCCTACGGGATTCGAACCCGTGTTGCCGCCGTGAAAGGGCGGTGTCCTAGGCCTCTAGACGAAGGGGTCATCTTTCGGTGAGCAAGGATTTACCGATTTCAGAGACCCTTGGCAAGTAGGTATTTTCGATTCTGTAATCTTTTTTTTTATTAAGCCTAGATTATTGGCTCGCGAGCTTGATTACATGGGCTTTTTTCGCAACGGGCACACCACCGATTTCTTTGATCAACTTTTCTTTCATCGCAGCGCCGAAATCTTCGTAGGTAGTTGCAGTCTGAACAAAGGCCCCTGTGCCGCCAATAACAAATTTTTCATAATAACGATCAATAAAGGGATCTTCATTGTTAATGGTCAAACCATTAATCACAATGCCCTGAGTTGTAGATTGATTGCGAACAAGTTCCGGTGGGGCGCCCTGATTGGACCGCCCATCTCCGGAAATATCGATAACTTTACGTGCACCTATGAAGGGGTTGATTTCCATTTGGCGTGTTGAATAGGTGATCGCTCCGCCAATAGAGGTACCCCCGCCAAAAATATACCTAGGGGTTTCATCTACAATATCAGCAAATTCGGCGGCGCTTTGCTCATCACGAATTAAGAACCAATCCACTGCAACTTTTTGAAGCAGATTGTTTGCCCACTGGATAACGGCAACTGCCACACCGCGATCCCCGGCAACGGCAATGGCTTGTACGACAGAAGGATCTCTAAAAGCTTGGGCTATGCCACGCATCTGCAAATCAAATTCTTGTGCAGAAACGCTTGTAGAGGCATCAACGGCAAGAACCAGTTCCAGATCAACTTGGACAGCTTCTTGCGCATGGAGCTTTTTTGTCGGGGAAAAAACGGATGTGATCAAAACAGTTAAAAAAAAGGCAGAAACTATTCTGCCTAGGGAATGAAAATAATTAAAAGAATAGCATCTGGAAGAAAAAACCGACTGTTTCATTCTGTTATCTTATCCGTTTATTGGTGCTGCGTCTTCTATAATTATTTGTACACCATCTGGCCCGGACCAGGTATCACGTTTTAGTTTACCGCATACATGGATGGGCACTCCCCCGGTATTCAAAAGCAGCTGTCCCAACTCGTTGTCAAGCGATCGAAAGGCTATACCCTTGATCGTTTGGCCATCAGAGCCGCTTAAAATACATCTGACGTGGCTTTCTCCAACGAGACCCGGACGTAAAACACGAACAGAAGGCAAAACGAATCTTGGTTGAGGATTGCCAACACCAAAAGGGCCGCATGAATCTAGTAAGTCGATAAGATCAGTACTGGCTCCGCCGGGTTGAAGGGCGCCGTCTATGCCTATGCTAGGCGTATAGGAAACTTCAGATAAAGCTTTGGATAGGCGTTCTGATAAGAAGTTACAGAGTTCTCTGTAATTTTCCTCAAGAACAGTTAAGCCAGCTGCCATGGCATGGCCGCCTCCATTTTCAAGCAGACCAGCTTGGCGTGCAGCAATGACCGCAGCCCCAAGGTCAACGCCGGGGACAGAGCGGCCAGATCCTTTGCCAATACCCTTTTCATCAAAGGCAATAACAAGGGATGGTATATTGTAACGATCCTTGAGGCGACTGGCGACGATGCCAATAACACCGGGGTGCCACCCCTCACCTGCTGCAATGGCAATACCTTTTAATTTTGTTTCATCACCGATTGTTCCCAGTGCCTGATCAAGAACATCGGTTTCGATTGTTTTACGCTCTGAATTATACTCTTCAAGCTGTGAGGCAATTTTTAATGCTTCGTCTGCATTTTCTGTGGAAAGTAACTTCGCACCAAGCCATGATTGACCAACGCGCCCTCCTGCATTTACACGGGGACCCAATGTATAGCCCAGATGTCCGCTATCAGGTTTCTCAGAAAGCTTGGCAACATCTGACAGCGCTACAATTCCAGGGTTATGTCGTTTGGCCAGAACTTTGACACCTTGACTAACATAGGCTCTGTTCAGACCAGATAGAGGGACAACATCACAAACGGTTCCCAAAGCAACAAGATCCAGAAGAGACATAAGGTTTGGCTCTTTGATATTTTTATTATTGAGCCATCCTGTTTCTCTCAAGTGTCGGTTCAAGGCGACAAGGACAAGAAAAACTACCCCGACTGCAGCAAGGGAGCCATATTCTCGTGTTTCGTCCTGTCTGTTTGGGTTCACAACAGCAACGGCGGGTGGTAGCAGTGCTTCGGCTTCGTGGTGATCGATGATCAGGATATCAAGGTCCGCTTGTTTTGCACCTTCAAGAGCTTCAAAGGCTGATGTTCCGCAATCTACCGTGATAACAAGAGAGCACCCTTGTTGCTGCAAATTTAACAATGCAGAAAGATTGGGACCGTAACCTTCACTTACTCTGTCTGGAATGTGTACGACAATTTCAACACCAAGTGCATTAAAGTAACGTATAAGAAGTGCAGAGGAAGTTGCTCCATCTACATCGTAATCTCCAAAAACAGCAATTTTTTCTTTTTGCTCCAAAGCTTTAAGAAGTCGTGCTGTTGTATCGTCCATTCCCTTTAGAACGGATGGGTCAGGTAGCCAATCTTTAAGAGTTGGTTTCAAGAATGCTTCGGCTGTATCCTGGGTGACGCCACGGGCGGCTAGTAATCTGCCAATAATTTCAGGCATTCCCAAACGTTGACTGAGAGCAAGGGCAGAACGTTGGTCCTTTAAACGCTCTTCCCAGCGCTTTCCAGTAATGGAGCTTTCAATACCCAAAAAAGTATCTCGCAAAGTATCCTGTTCTTTGCCCTGCATAATAATAAACCGACCAATTAGAAGTGATTAAAAAAGGTGTAGAGATAGCCTACGTGCTTAGACTACCGGGCTCCCCATAAAAAACAAGAGGCGCCAATGCGACGCCTCTTGTTTTTTGGTTTGTCTGATAAAGTATTAAACACCCAGATTGTCATACCATGTTTTACGGTAAAAGTTGTGTGTTGCATCAACTACACGTGATGTTCCGGTTTTGGAACGCATCACAATAGACTGTGTTGTTGCACCTCCTTGGTAACGGCGTACCCCGCGAAGAAGACTTCCGTCTGTCACGCCAGTAGCAACAAACATGACATCGCCCTTAGCAAGTTCGTTGATCTCATATTTACGGTCGAGATCCTCAATACCCCAGCGACGTGCACGGGCAACTTCATCATCATTTCTAAAGAGTAAGCGGCCTTGGAATTGACCACCTGTACAACGAAGTGCCGCAGCAGCGAGAACACCTTCTGGTGCGCCACCTGCCCCCATAAACAAATCTATACCACTATCAAAACGGCTGGTTGCCAAAGCACCTGCAACATCGCCATCGCCGATAAGAACAATACGGGCACCGCATTCACGAACTTGTGCGATTTTCTCTTCGTGACGCGGGCGATCCATAATACAAACAACCAGATCACTGATATCTGTTTTCTTTGCTTTTGCCAGATTGGACAGGTTATTTACAACTGTCTCGTCAAGGTCAACAACGCCTTCTGGCAATCCGGCACCAACTGCAATTTTATCCATATAGGTATCGGGTGCATTCAAGAAGTTTCCAGATTCAGCCATAGCAATAACACACATCGCATTAGGGCCGCCTTTGGCTGTTAGTGTTGTACCTTCCAAGGGATCCAGCGCAATATCAATGCCTGGTCCGCCCTTTCCGACTTTCTCGCCAATATAAAGCATTGGGGCTTCATCACGTTCGCCTTCGCCGATAACGACAGTGCCGTCAATCGCCAATCCATTCAGGGCGTCGCGCATAGCATTCACAGCAGCTTGGTCAGCTGCTTTCTCATCCCCCCGCCCCATAAGGCGGGAAGAAGCCAATGCGGCAGCTTCTGTGACACGTACGGTCTCTAGGGCCAGGTTACGTTCCATATCTTTGTCCTCTGACTTTGATATCGTTCAATAATGAACGGTTTTATTACTTTCAAATCGTTCTTTAAAGAGAAACGATCCGGATCATGTTTGGTTTTTCAAGTACGCAATCTAGTTGCGAGATTTTTTCAAGTGATCTGTTCATAGCTGTTTCCACTGTTGCCTGTGTTGTAATCACAAGTGGAACAGATTTTCCCGGATTGGATTCATGCTGAATGAGCGACTTCACAGAAATATCTTCATCCTTGAGGATGTGGGATATATCCGCAATTACACCTGGACGGTCTTCGACCTGTAAACGCAGGTAATAGGAACCTTCGCGTTTTTCTACAGGCTGGGCGATTGGTTTTTCAAGTGCGTTAGCCGGAACGCCGAAAGTTGGCAGGATGGTACCGCGCGCAATGTCTACGAGATCGGCAACAACTGCTGACGCAGTTGGTCCGCCACCTGCCCCTGCGCCTTCAAACATTGTGGTTCCAACATGGTTTCCGTTACAGACGACTGCGTTCAAAACACCTTCAACAGAGGCAATCGGTTGGTCTTTGGCAACCATACAGGGATGAACACGTTGGTCAATACCATGTTCAGTTTTTCGTGCAATACCAAGGAGCTTGATGCGGTATCCCAACTCTTCTGCATTTATAATATCAAGTGCAGAGATGTTTCTAATGCCTTCAATATAAACAGCATTGAAGTCAACTTCCGTCCCAAATGATAAAGAACTTAACAGTGATAGTTTATGAGCAGCATCAACACCATCGACGTCAAAACTTGGATCTGCTTCGGCATAACCAAGTTCTTGAGCCTCAAAAAGAACTTCGTCGAAATTGCGTCCTGTTTCACGCATATTTGTCAGAATAAAGTTACAGGTACCATTTAGGATACCGTACACGAGATCAAAAGAATTGGCGGCAAGCCCTTCACGAAGCCCCTTAATCACCGGAATCCCACCTGCAACCGCAGCTTCGTAAGCTAGAGCAACACCCGATTCTTCAGCTTGCTTGGCGAGTTCTGTCCCGTGATGCGCCAACAAAGCTTTGTTCGCAGTAATAACGTGACGGCCTTTGGCTATTGATATTTCAACAACATCTTTCGCAATCCCCTCGGAACCGCCAATCAATTCCATGAGAACATCAGCATCACAATTTTCGGCCATATCTACTGCGTTGTCATAGTAGGTCATGTCGCTCATATCAAAATCGCGATTTTTACGGCTGCGTGCTGATACAGCGACAATAGACATTTCGCGTCCCGTGCGTTGAGCCAGGACATTCAGATTATCCTGAATAAGTTTGACGGTTCCGGTACCAACGGTACCTAACCCGGCGATCGCAATCTTAAGGGGTCCACTCACGATTTATTTCCGCTTACTAATTTGTTCAAGAATACTGTCTTTTCTCTGCATCATGGCCTTCACATTTTTAACAGCCTGACGCGTACGTTGTTCGTTTTCTACGAGTCCCAACCTGACATAACCTTCGCCATACTCGCCAAAACCGACACCGGGAGCAACCGCTACATTAGCATGTTCCAATAATAACTTGGAAAATTCCATTGACCCAAGGTGAGAAAACTCTTTTGGCAAAGGAGCCCAGGCAAACATTGTCGCAGGGGGGCTTGGTACATTCCATCCTGCTGCACTAAGGCCTTTTATCAAAACATCGCGGCGGCCACGATAACGATCACGCATTTCACCAATGCATTCCTGTGGACCATTGAGGGCAGATACGGCAGCGACCTGAACTGGTGTAAAGGCACCATAATCAACATAGGATTTAACCCGAGTAAGAGCTGCGACAAGTTTTTTATTTCCTGAGCAGAATCCAACACGCCACCCAGCCATTGAATAGGTTTTGCTCATAGACAAAAACTCTACAGCAATGTCTTTCGCACCGGGAACCTGAAGAATTGATGGAGGAGGTGTGTCATTAAAGTAAACCTCAGCATAAGCCAAATCTGAAATAATATAGATTTCATGCTTGCGGCAAAAATCAACAATCTCAGCGTAAAAATCCAGATCCTTCACTTCGGCAGTGGGGTTTGACGGATAGTTCAGGATAATAGCCAAAGGTTTGGGAACAGAATGTCGAACAGCAATTTCCAGCTGCTCCATAATCTTCCCGCCCTGTGTCATCGGCATAGATCTGATGGCAGCACCGGCAATGATAAACCCAAAAGCGTGGATTGGATAACTTGGGTTAGGCGCCAAAATGATGTCGCCCGGGCTGGTGATTGCCTGTGCCAGATTGGCAAGACCTTCTTTTGAACCTAGCGTAACAATGGTTTCTGTTTCCGGATCAACATCAACCCCAAAACGTCGGTCATAATAAGCAGATATTGCTTTTCTTAAACCAGGAATACCACGAGACGTAGAATATCCGTGTACTCTTGGATTTTGGACAACATCAGTCAGTTTATCAATAACATGTTGTGGTGGGGGTTGATCAGGGTTTCCCATACCAAAATCGATAATATCCCTTTTCGCCGCTCGTGCCGCTGCTTTCAATGTATTAACTTCAGCAAATACATAAGGCGGCAAACGTTTTATACGGTGAAATTCCTGATCCATTCTCAACTCGAAATTGTTGGGTTATCTTTATTTGGCCAGAATAAGAAAGCTATTCCTTTCTACTCTATAGCCAAGGCGAATAGCCCTATAAAAAAGGCCACGAAGCAGATAGCAGAATACCAGCCTCGTGACCAATGTTTTATGTGTTTTTCCCTTGAAAAATTTATCAAAAATTTCTCTGGGTAATTTGCTTAGTTTACATATATTTCCACACGTCTGTTTCCTGCCTCGCCCGTGGGCATGAACTCGTGGAAAACAGGGTTACTGTCAGAACGGGCATCTGTAATAATCTGACGCGCAGGAACACCAGAGTTTTGTAGGGCTCGTGTGACAACCTCGGCACGACGTCCGGAAATTTCATAATTGACTTGCTGGTGCCGTAGTGCATCAGTCAGCTGCGTTCTAGAACTTGAATGTCCAAGTACAGTAATGGCACCACCGCGTTGTCCGTATAATGCTGCGACGTCCCGAATGACCTGAATATCCTGATTGTTCAAGTTTGATGATCCGTGCGAGAAATAAATGACAGCAACAAGCTGCCCACCAGGATATGCCGCATAAGGCGAACCATATACCTGGCCTGTATAACCTTGAATATATCCCTGCCGCGCATAGGGTGACCCCCAACTTGGTGTATTATATTGCGGTCCAGTGTACTGAACTTGTGCATAAGCTGGTGCACCGTTTGGAAATGCGGGCGGCAAAGCTGCACCTTGAGATGAAATGACAGCTGTTTGAGATGTCGCACCAGTCGTGGCCTGGGGTGAAGCAGGAACTGTACCTGGAACAATAGGCGCAGGTGCTGCCTGTACTGTTTGAGGTGCTTGCGGTACAGAAGGTGGCGGAGCTGCAGGAACCAGCGTGGATCTGGCCGTTAATGGTTGATCACTGTATTCTGCGTTATTACGGTCTGCGATCAAACCTTCGGCAACTTGGGTTCTGTAATCACCTGATGTTGTTTGTGGAGATTCGCCAGGCACACTTGAAAGATTCGGGAAGCCCTCGGCGGGGACGACATTTTCGGCGTTTGTTACCTGTGTTGGTTGTTCAGGTTCATCACGTTCAAACCAGGCCACCGGGTTCGCCCAGTCTGGTGTTGAAGAGCAGGCTACAAGTACTAGCGGAAGCACAAGTGCTCCTAAAATGCGACCTTTACCTCCAAAGTGGTATACACTACGTTTTTTCAACTCAGGCATATAATTGTCCTTGGTCATAACTAGAGACCGTTCCCCCATGCAACTGTCAAATAAATCGATACACATACACCAAAATTACAACTGACCAGATGTACATAGCAACGAAATTGACCTCACTTGTTGTTCTTTACGCTTACAGCTGTAACAATGGGTGTATAGCATTGAAAGAGCTACAAGGCGATACACTATTCTTAAAAAGACTAAACAGATCATAGGGAAGGCTGGATGGTCGATCAACACCCCGAGGGAATAAAGCTACCTGACCCCTCAGAAATTACTGAAACAATGACAGCAATTTCTGAGAAATCTCAAGCAATGATTGAACGCTTTTTGATGAAACAAAGCGAGCAAACGCTAGATAATGAGCCTGATCCCATGCGGATTGGCAAAGCATTTTGGGAATTGTCTCAACAATTCTGGTCTGATCCAGAAAAAGCAATCAAACTTCAAACTGACTTATGGCAGGGGTATAATTCTCTCTGGCTGGAAGCATCGAATAATTTTTTAAACCCTGCATATAAACCCTCTGAAAATAAATCAAATACTGCAAAAGAATCGCTTTCTGAAACACAATCACCACAGAGCAAGAAAAGAGGTGATCGACGTTTTCAGGATGAGGCTTGGGAAGAAAATCCATTTTTTAACTTCCTTAAACAATCTTATCTTTTAACAGCAACCACGATTCACAATTCGGTTAACGATATTAGTGGTCTGAGTGAGACAGATGCACGCAAGGTTGATTTCTATACAAAACAATTCTTGGATGCGCTCTCTCCGAGTAATTTCCTAATGACAAACCCCCAGATTTTAAGAGCAACGGCAGAAACTGGCGGCAAGAATTTGTTGCAAGGGTTGGAAAATCTGATTTCTGACTTGGAAAAAGGTCGCATTAAGATGACGGATGAAGATGCTTTTGCTCTGGGCGAAAACATCGCAACATCAGAAGGTAGTGTTATATACGAAAATGAGCTGATGCAGCTTATTCAATATGCACCAACGACAGAGAAAGTCTATTCTCGTCCTCTTATGATCATTCCTCCCTGGATCAATAAATTTTATATTCTGGATCTCAAAGCTAAAAATTCATTTGTAAAATGGGCTGTGGATCAGGGCTTTACCGTTTTCATGATTTCCTGGGTGAACCCTGATGAAAGTTTAGCGCACTACTCTTTTGAGGATTATATGCTCCGTGGCCCCCTCGCCGCACTTGATATCATTGAAGAAGCAACAGATACCAAAGGGGTTAATGCTATCGGTTATTGTTTGGGGGGAACTCTTCTGGCTTCTACGCTGGCTTATATGGCCGAAAAGAAAGATACGCGGATCAAGAGTGGTACGTTCTTTGTCACAATGACTGATTTTGCTGAAGCGGGTGAACTCAGAGTTTTCATTGACGAAGAGCAGATGGAAGTTCTTGAAAAGAAAATGTCGGATCGAGGGTATCTTGATGGGGCTGAAATGGGAACGACCTTTAATATGCTGCGGGCAAATGATCTTATCTGGTCTTTTGTTGTGAACAACTATTTACTTGGTAAAACCCCCTTTCCTTTTGATTTGCTTTACTGGAATTCCGATACAACGAGAATGCCAGCAAAAATGCATTCTTTTTATCTTCGAAACATGTATCTGGATAATAAACTGGTCGAGCCCGGTGGCATCACATTAGACGGTGTACCTATTGATTTGGGTAAAATAACCGTTCCAAGCTTTATGATCTCAGCAAAAGAAGATCATATCGCTCCCTGGAAATCGACATATGCCAACACACAGCATTTTTCAGGTGAGAAAGAGTTTGTTCTTGCTGCATCTGGCCATATTGCCGGGATAATAAATCCGCCTGCTGCTAAAAAATATTCTCACTGGATTAATTCTGAAACCCCAAGCGACCCTGAAAAGTGGTTTGAAGCTGCAAAAGAGCATCCCGGGTCATGGTGGTCTCACTGGGCTAAATGGGCAAAAAAGAGAAGTGGAAAATTAATTCCGGCAAGAGTGCCTGGTGCGAAAACATCTAAGGGGGCGGTTTTAGAAATAATCGAACCAGCACCAGGACGTTACGTGAAATCCAGATAAGACAGGTCTGCATTTTTCCCTATACTGCCTAGAGTTTTTAACAAAACATTGACTTAAGTCGTGCGCTTCTATTGTCAGTGTTCTGTCAGGCTTAGGTTATATCTTGAGCCCATGTGTTGGCTTGGTTTTTCTAAAATTCATTTTTTCCGACTTGTTTCGGCAATGAGTGTCATTGCCGTGCAAGGGTGTGTTATTTCAACTGATCTACCTGATTATAAGGCCACTTTGCCAAAGATTACTGACCAATGGTCTTCTCAACGGAACGCTGGGGTTAATAAAAGTTCTGTTATTTCTGTTTCTGAAACATGGTTTACGCCGGATTTTCACAAACAAGTTAGTGAATTTATTGTTGAGGGAATAAAAAACAATCCAGAGTTAAAGTCAGCAAGAGCACGTTTGGAACAACAAATTGCACAGTATGAAGTCTCTGAATCTGCTCTCTTCCCCAAGATTGATCTCTTTGGGGATGCCAGCAGAACAAAAAGCTCGGCAAAAGGCCTCAGTGGCGAACGAATTAAGAATTATGAGAACTCTTTCAAGGCCGAAGCCAGGATTTCCTGGGAGATAGATGTTTGGGGGCGTTTAGAAGCTGAATCACAAGCCTCTTATAGCGCATTATTACAAAAACAACGTGATGTTGAATTTGCTGAATTGTCAGTTGCAACGCGTATTGTCTTGCAATGGATTGAGCTTATTGCTCTGGAAAAACAGTTAGATATTTCGCGCCAGGAGAGAAGCAATTTGATTGAAATTGTGGCGCGAACGCAAGATAGATATCAACAGGGGGTCGGATCAATTCTTGATCTGCGTCTCGTCGAAACAGATCTTGCAAATTCAGATGCAACATTAACATCAAGAATTAAGGAGCGGTCTCAAGCTATTAGGAAATTAGAATTAATTTTGGGAAGGTACCCTTCTGGAAAAATTCAAGGCTCTAAAGAGTTCCCCAAAATTGTAACGGATTTTACTGCTGGTATTCCGTCTGATTTGTTGGTGCATCGTCCTGATCTTTTAATTGCAGAACAGAAGATTATAGCAGCACATCATAACCTGAATGCCGCAGAAGCAAACCGATTACCCAGGCTATCTCTCACACAGAGTACAAGTTATCAAAATAGAAAGCTGAGTGATGTTTTCGACCCCTACAGTCTTGTCGCATCTATCGCAGGTAACATTATTCAACCTATTTACGACGGAGGGCAGCGCCGAGCTGTTATCGCACAGAATAAGGCGATTGAAGACGAAACAATTGCTGAGTACGTAAAAACGGCCCTGAAGGCGTTTGATGAGGTTGAAAACTATCTTGGAGACGAAGTTCACCTTAAACAACAAGAGGACGAATTAAGCCGCGCTTCTTTGATGGCCGAACAAGGTCAAAGCCTTTCAAGGCAAAAGTATTATAGCGGTTTGATCCCTATTTTGGATTTGTTGCAAGCTCAACAAAGGTTTTTTGTGAGTAAATCACGACTGATTAATATTCGAAAACAGAGACTTTTATCACGGGTAAATCTTTATCTGGCCCTTGGCGGGTATAACACACCGCTGCAAAAAATTATGCAACCTGATACAGAATTATCAGAAGATAACGGGAATTTGTGATGTCCTTTGATCTATCGCATAAAAAGACAACGATTTTGTTGTTAAAGCTGATTTTTCCAATTCTGGTTTTGACAGTATCAATCTTTATAACCTTCGTTTTG
Source organism: Kiloniella sp. EL199 (assembly GCF_900313065.1). Taxonomy (GTDB): domain Bacteria; phylum Pseudomonadota; class Alphaproteobacteria; order Kiloniellales; family Kiloniellaceae; genus Kiloniella. Next base: position 290,757 of record NZ_OMPU01000008.1, on the reverse strand, counting down.
ATCAAGGATGAGAAACCGGTTATTGCCGAGGTATCTAAACAACCAGAATTACCAAAGTTATCGACCTATAATATCGTCGAGAAACAAAAACAATTTACCATTAAAACCCAAGGTGTTGTGCATCCAAAATTTGAGACAACTTTAACTGCACAAGTTTCTGGTGTTATTACAAAAACAGCAAATGACCTAAAGGTTGGTGATCGCTTTGAAAAGGGTGATTTTCTCTTTCAAATTGACGCGCGTGATTATGAACTATCCCTCGCAACAGCTAAGGCCAATGTAGCGAGTGCTAAACAGAAGCTGATCAAGGAACAAGCTGAATCAAAACTCGCAAAATTAGAGTGGAAAAAATATGGTAAAGGGTCCCCCTCTCCCTTAACCCTCAGAATTCCTCAGTTGAATGAAGCAAAGGCAAATTTAGAGGCGGCAAAGTCAGAACAGAAGAAAGCGTTGTTAGCCCTTTCGAGAACGACAATTGTCGCACCCTATGCGGGGACTATAAGGGAAAAGATGTCTGCTGTTGGGCAATATGTTTCTTCAGGTACAAATGTAGCGAAGTTCTTTTCTGATCGATTGCTGGAAGTCAGGTTACCTGTAACTCGCCGCCAATTGGATAGTCTCTCATTCACTGAAAAAAATATTCAATCAAAAACGATCCTTATAAGAGATCCGCAAAGAAAAAATACTTTACATTGGGTTGGACAGGTTATTGGAATGGAAAAAGAAATCCAAAAACAAACCAATCAATACATGTTGATTGCCAATGTTAGCTCAGAGGAAAAGTCTGCATTGGATCCATTGTTATCGGGTACCTTTGTTTTTGCCGAAATAAAGTCTGAAGCCATATCAAATATGTATCGGATTCCTGCGAGTGCTCTTTACATGCGAGATAGTATTCTCGTGGTGGACCATAACGATTTTGTTCGTCAGTTTAAAATCGATATTCATCACAAAGATATGGCGCAGATTTATTTTTCGGCAGATATAAAACTACCAACAAAAATTTTGACACAGCCACCAGAAATCTTTGTTGAAGGGATGAAGATTCGAACGAATTCCAACGGTGCCGTTAGCAAATTAGATTCTATCAAAAATTTAGCTGATATTAATCCCGATCTTGATAACAGCAACAATCAGGTAGTTGTAATCAATGAATAAAATACTTCACTGGTTTGTCAAAAACCCAGTAACCAGCAACCTTTTGATGGCTGTTATCTTGCTGGGGGGGATCGTCGCCAGTTTTGACCTTAAAACGCAAATATTTCCCCCTGTGAAGTTAAATGCTGTTGATGTAATGATCGAATACGACGGTGCAACGCCTGAAATTATTGCCCGTAATATTTCTATACCTGTAGAAAATGCGCTCAAAAGCATAGAAGGCATAAAAAATATATATTCTTTTGCGGTTGAAGAAATCGGGACAACAACGGTCTTTTTTTACTCTGATGTAGATGTTGATGAGAAAGTATCTGAAATTAAAAGAAAAATTGATTCTCTTGGATCTTTACCCAAAGGAATTGAACGTCCCCAAATAACAGAAACAAAAGATAAAGACCGCATTCTGGATATCGCAATTCATGGAAATGTTGACTTGGAAGCCCTGACCCGTATTGGTGAACAGGTAAAAAATAAACTTATAAGTGAAACCAGCGCGAGCGATGTAAAGCTTTTTTCTGCGCCGAAGCGTAAAATATCAATCGAAATATCTTCTGATGATTTGAGACGAACAGGCCTCACCCTTAAAGATATATCAAATGCAATTTCTGTTGCTTCGGTAAATGTACCGGCAGGTTCTATTGGACACGGCAGCAATCAAATATCTATTCGTGGAAACGAAAGAGCTTATCACCCGGATGATTTTGAATACATTTCTGTCGTAAACAAAAAGACAGGTGAAAAGATCCTTTTGGGTGAGATTGCCGAGATAAAATTTGACCGCAAAAATATAAACTTTATTAGCCGTTTTAACGGTGAAAATGCATCTGGATTAGAGATTTTTATCTCAGAAGGACAGGATCTTCTTGGTGTAAGGGACGAAATCGGACGTAAAATTTCCGAGATAAAAAACAGATTACCCCAAAATGTTGGTATTACTATCTGGTTGGATGACAGTAAGGATATTGCCCAACGTTTAACCATGTTACTGGATAATGCTCTCGTTGGTTTGTGCTTGGTATTTATCGTCTTGATCCTTTTTCTGAATCTCAAACTCGCATTTTGGGTTTGTACCGGGATTGTTATTTCCTTTACCGGTGGAATCTGGCTTCTCCCCGCGTTTGATATTTCTCTCAACCATCTGTCGACGTTTGCTTTCTTATTGATTCTGGGGGTTGTTGTTGATGATGCTATTGTTGTTGGCGAAAGTGTTTACAACAGACAACAGAAAAATGGACCAGGCACAAAGTCAGCCTTTTTAGGCGTAAAAGATGTATGGAAACCTGTTTTTCTTGGCGTATTAACGACGATTGCTGCCGCTGTCCCCGGTCTAATGTTCAAAAGTATTATTGGCAGTTTTCTTTTTGACATCTCTTTTATCATTGTTGCTGTTCTTTGTTTCTCACTCGTAGAATCACTTCTGATCTTACCCTGTCATCTGGTCACGTTTCGCCCCGGGAGTGACAGTCGATTTAGCCACATTATCAAAATGCCACGCAGGCAATTTCAAAAGGGATTGCGTGTGGTTATTATGATGATTTATCGGCCTTTGATTAAAAGAGCAGTTGTCTGGCGTTATTTTACCCTGTCAATCTTTCTATCTATTGCCGTTCTATCTGCTGGATTAGTGATATCGGGAAAAGTTCCCATGCAACTTTTCCCAAATATGGTCGAAGGGCAAATTATTACATCTATTTCAATGAACCGCGGAACGACGGCAGAAGAAATGCTGGATACAATGTTGCAGCTTGAACAATCTTTCGAGGCTGTTCTGCCCGCAATTATATCTGATTTTGACAATGCCCAGGAAAATGATGTTTCATTATCTACACTTATAAAAAACAGAGCATCATTTATAGCCGATAATGATATCTACATGTTGGTAGAGCTTGATTCTGACGCCCTGAAAACCATCCCAGTGGAAGAAATCGAAGCGAAATGGCAAAAGGAGCTTGGGGTAATTTCCAATGCAAAAAAAATTAATTTCTCTTCGAGTGAAAATGGTGATGCCAATAGTATTTCATTGAAAATTTTCGGAGCAACTTCCGAGCAAATAACATTACATATTAATGCTTTGAAACAAAAGTTGCTCATGACGCGTGGTGTCAATAATTTTACAGTTACACAAGGAACAGAGCAAAAAGAGTTTCTCATTGATCTTTTGCCCGAAGGCATGCGGTTTGGCGCAAACGTAAGTAGTATTAGTAACCAACTCTCTGAAGCTTTTTACGGTACACGTGTAGATCGACTGCCCGGGGTTATGGAAACTATGGATGTTAATTTACGTCTCCCGGAAAGTGAGCGACTTTATATCGAAAATGTTGAAGATTTTCCCGTGAAAATCCTGGATCAGAAAAGTTTGGTTCCATTCGCGAGTGTTGCCAAGCTAAGGGATACTAAAACACCAGGTTATATTGAACGTATTAACGGGCAGCAAATAGCAACAGTCAATGTTAACTTTGATGAAGATCAGTGGACACGTTTCGAACTGTTGGGTGTGATTAATGATCTTTACCTTGAAGATATCCGCAGTGAGTACCCAAATTTCAGTTACAAGCTGGATGGTGATGCTGAAGAGGAAGGCGAGTTCCTTTCAGAATCATTACGCCTGTATGTTATTTTCTTTTTTGTCATCTATGCCATCTTGGCCATTGGGAGTAATTCTTATCTGTTGCCTTTTGTTATTTTAACAGCTGTTCCATTTGGTCTGGTTGGTGCTATTTTAGGCCATAGCCTCTTTGGTCTTGAGGTAAATGCTTTTTCAATAATGGGTGTTCTGGCCGCTGCAGGTGTCGTTATTAACGATAATTTGGTTCTCATTGATCAGATAAATAAACTAAAACAAAAGGGCGTAATGAGTTCTGTGGCTATTTTACATGGAAGTATTTCGCGATTTCGTCCAATCGTGTTGACATCCTTGACAACGTTTCTCGGGTTGTTGCCAATTTTATTCGAAACAAGCTATCAGGCTCAGTTTGTTATTCCTATGGCTATATCCCTGGCTTTTGGTGTTGTACTCGCCACGTTTGTTACCTTGTTATTAATCCCTTCCCTTTATGAAATAGGTCTTGATATCTCTCGGATTATCTCATTCTTAAAGAATGGTTTTAAAGATGATAAATCAAGGTCATCCATTCCAACTCAGGTGTGCCAAACTCAGCGTGAGAAAGTTAAAGCATGAAAGTATTACTTGTAGAAGATGATCCGCAACTGGGTGCGACACTGGAACGAGCACTGCATCATGACGGAAGTGTTTGCGAATGGGTTAAGTCAGCAGAAGACGCCTCTCTCGCACTGGATGTTAGTGTTTTTGACCTGATTATTCTTGATTGGATGCTGCCTGATCAACAGGGCATTGATTTTCTGAAAGAAGCAAGGAACAAAGGTATTACACTACCAGTACTTATGTTAACGGCGCGAACCGCGACTTCGGAAAAAATTGAAGGTCTTGATAGTGGCGCAGATGATTACCTGACCAAACCCTTTGATCTGGACGAGCTTTTTGCGCGACTTCGTTCTTTAGGACGGCGACGGGAAGTTCGTGTGTCAAGTATAATCACCATAGGTCAATTAAGCTTGTGTCCAGATCGGCACGAAGTCAAACTAAACGACACAGAAATTCAATTGTCTAAGACCGAGTTTATTATTCTGAAAAAGCTAATGGAAAACGCCGGGCGTTACGTCTCTAAATCTCAATTGGAAGAATACGCCTATACTTGGGATAACTGTGTTACACCCAATGCAATCGAGGCTCAAATATCGAGATTAAGGAAGCGACTTGGGTCGGATATAATTTCTACTCTGCGTGGTGTGGGATATAAGGTTGAAAGTGTATGAAGCTTTTTTCTGTCAAAGGGCGGCTGTATTTTTTTACATTTTCAATTACGTCATTAACTTGGGCACTGGTTTTTGCCACGGTTATCTTTGGCTTAAAAGGTCTTATTATTAGCTTGACTGAAGACGCCCTTGAAATCAGAAGTGAGATTTTGGCAAGTGCCCTTCCCTTAAGTTATTTTCATGAATCTGATCCTGCCTTAACAAAATGGCTGGAACAGGTTGCCCAAACACCACCAAATTTTGTTGATGCTGGATTTGATTCCGATAGTAGTTATCAAATTTGGTATAACGGTAAGGTTATTATCAAATCCTATATCAGTCCCATGATGCCCGAACCAACACAGGAAGGGGCAAGTTCTTTCTTTGATCAAGAGCAGGATGATGACATTGTATGGTTGACTTATGCCACCAAAATTAAAGGAAAAAATGCCTGGGCTGTTGCGACCGAAGACATGGAACTTGCCTTTGAAGGTATCTTTCCTTTTACTTTGGTTATCTTCATTTTTATTAGTGAAAATTTTCCTTATATTTTTGTCATTCTTCCTCTGAGCTTTATTGGTCTTTTCTTTGGAATCAAAAAAAGTATTGCCCCGATTATTGAAACTTCTGATAAAATTGAAGTTAAAGAAGATAGAGATAATTCAACTATTAAGTTTGATAAAAACCCGATAGAAATCAAACCATTAATAGACAGAATTAATTTATGTTATGAGATTATTCGTCAAAATGAAAATGAATTGAACACATCGCTTGAAAGTGAAAAAAAGTTCACGGCGAATGCTGCTCATGAACTTCTAACCCCTTTGGCAGCGATTAAGTCTGAAGCACAGTTAAGAGAACGCCAAACGAATGATCCTGTTCAAAAAGAAGGTCTTGCAGCCATTTCTCTCAGAGTTGACAGGGCTACACATACCGTCGAGCAACTAGTAACGCTTGCGCGACTTGATCCGAAAACAGCGCAAGAAAAACTTAAGGATGTCAATTTGTGCCATGTTATCCAGAATATTTCTGCAGAACTTGGCAATAAAATAAGTGAAAAAGATATTGATTTCAGGGTATCCCTTCCCGAGCAGTGCAATCTAAGAGGACTTTCGTCAGCAATTGGTGTCTTGTGCCGCAACCTGATAGATAATGCAGTGCGGTATTGTTCTGAAAATGGTGTAATCTCCATTGAGGTATTTTCTGATACTTCAAAATTGACATTACGGATTAAAAATACCGGACGCCCGATACCTGATTATATGCGGGATTATATCTTTGATCGGTTTGTTCGTGGTGCCGGAGAAGAAGAAACAGGCTCTGGTCTTGGTATGTCAATTGTCAAACGTGTTGCTGAAATTCATAGAGCCGAGGTGTTGTTAAGCGACCCAGAGGACATAACAGGTGTGCAAGTAGATGTTGTTTTTCCTGTTTAGTATTTATTGTACTTGATATTATATTCCCTGTTACTGAATTTTTAGAATGCCCGGCATTTTTTGAGTTGAGCGAACATTTCAACCTATAACTTTTTAATTAGGGTGTGAACCCATTTTAATGTCTTGCAGAATATAACTTTTTGTGATTCATAGCTCTCGTTTTAGGGAGTTTTACATGGCCCGATTTGATTTAAGTGATGAAGAGTGGCAGGTTATTGAGCCTTTACTACCGAAGAAAGGTCGCGGGCCAGCCCGTCGTGATGACCGTGTTATTCTGAATGGTATCTTCTATATCTTGCGCACAGGTGCACCCTGGCGTGGTCTTCCGGAACGTTATGGCCCTCACACAACGGTTTACAATCGTTATGTTCGTTGGGGTGAGCGTGGTATCTGGAAAGGTATCTTTGATGCGCTGGCAACAGAATGTGAAGACGCTTTGATTTTTATAGATGGCTCCATTGTAAAGGCTCACCGCGCAGCGGCCGGGTCAAAAAAGGGGAACTGGCGGAAGGTATTGGCCGCTCACGCGGAGGTCGCACAAGCAAAGTTCACGTGGCTGTAGATCAGAAAGGCCGCCCGGTCCGTCTTGCCATTAGTGGTGGTCATGTTCACGATAGTAAATTAATGCCTGAATTTCTGGACTGGGAGGTACCGCCTCTGGCTATTGTTGCCGACAAAGCCTACAGCAGTGGTAAAATCAGACAGGATATCGCTGATGAAGGTGCTTTGGCGGTTATCCCCTCAAAACGAAATGCCAAAAATCCCGTTCCCCATGATAAAAATCTCTATGCTATGAGAAATATTGTTGAACGGTTCTTCTGTAAAATGAAAGATATGAGGCGGCTGGCAACACGATTTGAGAAAAAGGGAGCAAACTTTTTAAATATGCTATACCTCTTTTCAATGAAATTATGGATCAATTGAGTCCACACCCTAAAAATTTCTGTACTTTAGAGTGGATTGCCCTCTCTACACCATAAATTACAGGCAATGATTCAATCTTTTTAAAAAAATTTTGAACCATTCGTTTTAACCCTGCGACTGATTTCCAAGTTAATCGCGCTTGGGGTCAATTCAGTCACTAGATCCTGAGACATTTTAAAACATCTGCACACATGATCATGTGCTAATAAGGGGTTTAAGATGACTGAAAATTATATTGATAGAACAAATGCTAACGACATTCTGATTACTAAACAATCAGACGTTCTGCGAGATGAATCAGCACAAAACATTCTTGTGGGACAGGCTTCTCAAAGAACGATTAATGTTCTGGAACCCACAAGAGGTGAAGTCAGATTAATTACAACCAATCAAGGTGATGTTTTTGACCTTCAGTTCGACCCTGGCCTCGCAAGTTCAATTATTCAGGAAAACGATTTTATTCTTGAATTTGATACAAACGATGATGGAACGTCCGATGCACAATTGATTTTCAGAAATCTTGTTATACAGGCAAATACAGATAATAGCCCGACGTTAATTATTGGCGGTATCGAGGTATCAGCTGATCAGCTTTTATCCAGAATTGTTGCTCTATCTCAAGATGAAGCAACACTTGAGACGGCTGCAGGTACTGATAGCGATATCTCTGGCGGAGGAAATAGTCTTTATAGTGATAATCTCGGAAATATTATTGACCTGTTGATTGCACAGGGAGTGATTGATCCCACTGAGTTGGCTTTTGGACTGTTCAGTTCAATTGACGAGAATACAGATCCCGCCCGAGGTTCTTTCTCATTAAGCTTTAACACACCTGGGTTCGAACTGGTTGGCGGATTTGAAGATACTCTTCCAAATCAACACCTTGTTGGTGGCGACGTAGGATATGATGATAGCCCATTTACGCCAGGAGAAACAGAAGCTGCTCCTCTACAGCTACTATTTAATTTCGTGCCACAAGATAACGAAGTGCTTCAATCGGTTTCGATTGATCCCTTTCCAATTGCTGTAAAGCTTTTTGTTGGTGGTTTTTCTCCGGTTAATGAAGTGCCTGGGCCATTCCCGGTTGTTATTGCACCGGAAAACTTTGACAAGGTCTTCCTTTTACCCCCGGCTGACAGCGACCAGGATTTTATCGTAGCTGGTTCCGCAACGATTGTTGATCCCGATACCAATCAAGCTTCTGTTATTCCATTTGCTGAAGAAGCGATCATTGATGCAGTAGCTGATGTTCCTGAGCTTATAATCAAAAACCTGCCGGAGGAAGACTTTATTATTAAGGATGAGGAGGATTCATTATCACTTCGTATACAAGCTTCATTAAGAGATACGGATGGATCAGAAGCGCTTTCTCTTGAAATATCCGGTGTCCCGGAAGAAGCAACAGTTAATCTCCTTGTACAGCCAAATGTCTGGGACCTCGTACCCGGAGATCCTGTCGATGGTTTTATTACATATAGCGTTATTTATACAGGTAACGGCCCAGCACCAACATCTATTTTTGGTACTGCTGAAATAAAATTTAATGATTATACAACTCACAACGCGAGTTCTGGAGCTGGCCGTGATGCTGACGGTACCGCCAATAGTGATGGTCCACTACATATTACAGTGAGTGCTGTTGCTACAGAACTTGAAACCGATCTTGGAACAGATGAATTAACACTGGAAAACAATGTTGCGATTGCCAGTGAGACCGTTGTCGTTCATATCCATGAAGATGTTCCGACAGTGGAAAAAACAGTCAAAATATGGGTTGATGAAACTGAGGGAGATCAAGGCGGCGCAGAAATTCATGTCACAAACAATGTGGCAGGTGTTGCAGATGCTATTGATGCTGTGGATGCTGCTCTCAATACAGATGGATTGACCGTTGATCGTGACAATGCACTTACACAGGGATTTGTTAAAAGGAATGCATCTGTAGATCTGTATAGTGACGGGAAAGATGATGAACTGGACCTATCGGATGTAAATCCGGTTAACAATGATGATCTGAGTGGGCCGCAAAATAATACCGATGATCAGGAAGGTATAGAGTTTGTTTCCTATAATGGCGATCCGGCGGTGAGTAATGGTCCTGCAAACCACATGCATACAACGGGCGGTGAGCCAATTTATCTTTATTCTTCGAGTGAAAATCCCAGTGTGGTTTACGGTGTTTTCGGAGATGATGCCGCCAATAACCTTGATGGGACAACGGTCGCATTCATTGCTTACATAACAAGTGATCTGAATAATGGCCTGAACGCTGTCGAAGTTTATCTGGAACAGTTTGTTTCACTGGACCATCCTAATCCGTGGATTGATTTTGAACACATTCGTCTAGACCTCGAATTCGTCGTTGTTGATGACGAAGGTGATATCAGTGATCCAGGTACACTTAATCTATATTTTGCTGACGATGGCCCCTTTGTCGAAGTTGAGAATGTTGTCGATGCCGATGGGAATATTCTCGGTGTTTCTTTCCCGAATATGGACGAAACTTTATACGACGTACCCGGTGATTTAAACGCGACAGACGATAATGTCGTTCCCAATATTCTTTCAGATCCTACAGGTGTTCATCCTATTGGACGTATTTCAACCCTGGAAGATACAGGGGCGTTAGGGGACCTGTTCAATATTGACATCAATGTTGGCGCGGATGAAGACGGTGCAACTGTTGAACATATTTTTGAGTTGACGCTAGACGGCCTGACAGAAGACCTGGTTGGTGAACCTACCTTGGCAAAGGGTATCGAAACCATGCTTTCTGTCACCCAGGGCACCAGTGGTGCAGATTATGAGGATACGACAATATTCCTCTTTCTGGAGGATGGACAGATTGTTGGACGGTTCGATCAATTTGCAGATCAGGACGATATCCTTGAAGGCATCGCATTCCGCATCTTTGTTGATGATGTGAATGATCCTGATAATACTGACTTGGTATTTGAGCAGTACATGGCACTGGATCATCCGGATAAGACAGATACTGACGAAGCACTTTCTCTTCTGACAGAGGACGATGTTGAAGTCGGTTTGAAGCTCACTGTAAAAGTGACTGACGGCGATGACGATACAGCAGAAAGCAGTGCATCAATTTTATTATTTGATGACAAAACCAGTGTCTTTACAATTGAGGACGATGCACCACGTTTTACACCTGTTCAGAATGAAGAACTCATTATTAATGGCAGCTTTGAAACCAACCCGCTAAATGGAAATGGCTGGGATACTTTTGATGTTATTGAGGGATGGGGCAGCGGATCTGGCAATCAGTTTGAAGTTCAAAAAGGTAATATTGGGGGTATTGCCCCCAAAGAGGGTAACAGTAAAATTGAACTGGACGGCCATAATGGACCCGAGAGTAACGCAACTCTGGAGCAAACAGTCGAAGGGACAAATGTTGGTGAAAATTATGTATTAACCTTCTGGTATGCTCCGCGCCCTAATGATGGGCAATCTGATAGCAGTAGCTTCAAGGTTCTTTGGGGTGATCAAGAGGTTATTGTCAAGAATTCTACCAATGCCAATGAGGGTTGGCAAAAGGTCACCGTTGTCGTGTCTGGTACAGGTGAACCTACGAACCTGACATTCCTCGGCACAGGGCAGGAAAATACGCTCGGTGCCTACATTGATGGTGTAAGCCTGATGGCAGCACATGTGGTGGATGAGGATGATTTGCCAAATGGTAGTGACCCTGAAAAAGAAAGTTTGGTTGCTTCTGGCGATCTGAACGTGAATTTTGGTACTGATGAGGCTGGTTCGGTTTATGTTTCGGATGAACAGCTTGCCGATTTACTTCAACTTGGATTGAAATCCGGTGGTGTTGATCTGGATGATTACAGTTTTAATGCCAACACGGGGGTTTTAACCGCCAGCGCAAATGGGGAAGCTGTCTTTACCGTAGAATTTAATGCAGAAGAAGGTACCTTTGAATTTACCTTGATCAAAGCTTTGGATCACGCCGATATTGCTGGTGAGAACATCTTGTCCCTTACCATACCTTTCACAGCAACGGATGGTGATGATGACCCTGTCGAAGGCTATATTGATCTTAAGATTGTTGATGACGTTCCTGCGGCAGTTGACGATGCAGATCTTGTTTTGATTGACGATGGACAAGCCCGTTATAACATTGCATTTGCACTGGATGAAAGCGGGAGCGTCGGTCAGGAACAATGGGATCTACAAAAAGATGCCGTTAAGAATGCTGCAAAGCAGTATTACGATAATGGCATTACCAAGATATCAATTTTCACCTTCTCTTCTGATGCAGAATTTGACGGGATTTTTGATAATTATTCTGATTTTGAAACCTTCATCAATGCGCTTGCTTATGAAGCAGGATCAACAGATTATGTTGATGCTTTGAACGTTATTCAGAATGATTTTAACGTTGATCCCAACGCAGTCAATCGTATCTATTTCCTAAGTGATGGTGAACCTTGGGGAGAAAACAATACACCATCAGACCAACAATATGATGACTGGAATGATTATCTCAGCACCAACAACATTGATATTGTTGGTGTCGGTATCGGCGATGATCTTGACCACATCAAAAAGGTTGATACAGGAGAAGACGAAGAGGCCCCTATCATAATTAACAGTTACGATGACCTCAATGCAGCACTGATTAATAATCAGCAAGATGGAGGGAATGCAAATGGTAACCTTTTTGCCAATGATTTTATCAGTGCGGATGAACCTCTGATCATTACCGAAGTTGTTTATAATGGTCAGGCTTACACAGATGAGAATGATGATGGGCAGGAAGATGATAACATCATAACAATTCTGACCGATAAAGATGCAAAGCTGGAGGTCAATACACTGACCGGTGAATACTTCTATAATGTTGAAGAGTTTACAGAGGCATTTACTGAAAGTTTTGTTTATACGGTTCAGGATTTTGATGGTGATACATCACAAGCAGTCTTGAACATTGATGGTAAAACCTGGATTGCTTCTGATGACAAAGTCATTACCAATATCACTGACGAGATTGTTATTCCCGATAGTGTCCTGTTACATAATGATGGACTGAAATCTGGTCATGAAATTACCAGTGCTGATAATGCACAGGGTGGTGATGTTAATCATGATGAACAAACCGAAAGCATTTTGTTTTCCATGGACGATTCCGGCAATCTGCCTTCTTTCGAATATGAAGTGACAAATGGAGAACAGACAGAAAATGCGTCCGTTGAGATCACGATCCAGGAAGGTTCTGATCTGACAGGATCAAATCAAAACGATATCCTTATTGCCGGTGATGGAGATGATACCCTTATCGGTAATGCCGGGGATGATATTTTCATCGGTGGCGGAGGTAGTGATGTTTTCATTTTCACGACAGAAGATCTTGGCTTTGATAATACTATAACAGACTTTAATCCAAATGAAGGTGACAGAATTGATCTGACAGATTTATTTGAAAATGCCCCTTTGGGTAATGGATTGGAGAATGACGATCTGGCCGCGCTTTTGAATGACTATCTGGATATCAGTTATGATGGCAATGATACTTTGATTAAAATCGATCCTGACCAGTTTGGTGAAGGTATGGAAACAACAACTTCTATCGCACTGGAAGGAATTGATCTGCTAAATGGTTTTTCAGATAGCCAAGAACTGGTTAACTCATTGCTTGATAATGATAACTTGATCATTCAATAGCCTTTGTTACTCATCAACGGTTACAAATGTTTGTAACCGTTGTTTTAGGTAACACCTAGCGAAAGCTACTCTATTTAATTATCATGAGTAGCTTTCACTCAATTTTTTATAGTTTGCTGCGGAGTATTTTATTTCTTCGAGTTCGGCTGGTTTTAAAACGCGGAATTTTTTTGCGGGTGAACCGGACCAGAGCTCTCCTGTTGGCACAACTTTACCCGGGGTAACCAACGCCCCCGCAGCGACCATGGCGTTTGTTTCGACAATAGCCTTGTCCATGACGACGGACCGCATACCGATAAAGGCATCATCTTCAATTTCACAGGCATGTAGTAACGCCATATGACCAACGGTAACGCCGCTTCCAATGCGTGTTGAAATGCCGCCACCTGTTTCCCGGTAATCACCGCCAGTCCGGTCGTGATTGACGTGTATGATTGTGCCATCCTGTATATTGGTGTTTTCACCGATGGTAATAGAATTGACGTCACCGCGCAGAACACAGTTGTACCAAATTGACGTCCCTGCCCCGATTTCAACATCGCCAATAATAACTGCGTTCTCTGCTATGAATGCATCTTTGGATATTCTGGGTGATATGCCGCGATAGGATTTTATAAGGCCAGACACGTTATTTTCGCTTTCTATAGAGATGTTTGCGCAAAATATTTAGTTAACAAAAACAAAAAAGTGCGATATAAAAAAATTTCTTTGTCTCATCTTTACCATTTTTAAATCACCTGGAAACCATATATAAGATCTCGTGATCAAGTTTTTACCTTTGCTGGAGAGCAGAAAATATGCCTAAAGGCACCAGATGTATTGTTACTTTTGCACTTGTTGCCGCTATTGGCATTAGTACGCTTTTTGTTTCTACACCAAGTCATGCACAGTTTAACGAGCCACGTTGGTATCAACAGCAAGTATGTCTTGCCAAAGCTTATACCAAGGTGAATCAACTTCAAAAATCTGCGGCTCATAAAGAAAGGGCAAAAAAATCCCGCTCTAAATTAAGTCGTGCAGGTGTTCCGGAATCTCATATTCGTGAACTGGCAAACAGAACATTGAAGATGCTGCAGTTTGGTATCAATGGTAATAAAGAAGCCCGTGGCCCTCGTCTTTGCCAACAATGGTACCCTGTCGGGTAAGAGCGAAGAACGATTATCAATCGGATAAATAAAAGGACGGTTTCCCGTCCTTTTTTATTGTCTTCAATTTGTCAAAACTCTAAAGGCTCTTAATCTCTATAGACCGGCATCTTCTGCCAGACCAAGCATCAAGTTAAGGTTTTGTACCGCGGCCCCTGATGCGCCTTTACCCAAATTATCAAGACGCGCGATCAGAAGCGCTTGCTCTGCGGTATCATTCGCAAAAACGAATAGCTCTAGTTCGTTACTGCCATTCAAGGCATCTGGTCTTAAGAATGCAGCGCGTTCAAGATCGTCTGTATTGTTAAGGGCTTTGACCTTTACAAATCGACTTCCCCGATAGTGTTCGGCAAGGCCTTCTTGAATCAGGGTGCCATTCACGCCACTTTTCATCTGCGCATAGTGTAGCGGTATTGATACCAGCATTCCCTGGGCATAGTGACCGACTGATGGCACAAACAATGGTTTATGTGTCAAACCGTTGTGCAGGGTCATTTCAGGCACATGTTTGTGCTGTAATGAAAGTCCATAGGTGCCAAAGGGTTCAACCTCACCACTTTCGTGAATTTCGATGAGGGCTTTGCCACCACCACTATAGCCGGAAACCCCCTGTACGTTGATCAAGGCATCCTTGGATAGAAGGGTTCTTTCAATCAAAGGCCGCAATAACGCAATGGCACCGGTCGGATAACAGCCGGGATTACTGACCCGTTTGGAGTTTGCAATTTTTTCCCGATGACCTTCTGTCATTTCCGGGAAGCCATAAATCCAGTCCGGATCAACACGGTAAGCTGTCGAGGCATCGATAACGCGCACATCCGGATTTTCAATCAGAGACACGGCCTCAATTGCTGCGGCGTCCGGCAGGCACAAGATGACAAGATCTGCAGAGTTTAACAGCTCTTTTCTTGCAGCTTGATCTTTCCGTAATTCATGTGCGATGGACATTATTTCAAGGTCTTGCCGATTTTCCAGGCGTTGACGGACCTGCAGGCCAGTAGTGCCAGCTTCGCCATCAATAAATATTCTTTTGCCTGTCGACATTGGATTAACCTCAAAAAGTAATAATACGTGCCCTAAAACTACACATTATTTTTTGTATTTCAATACAGAAACTTGGATATCCGTATGCATATGAAGCAAGTAACTGGGCACAACAGGTTTTGGTTAGCATTGCCACGATGAATGTCAAAACTTTACCGTCGTTAAATAAACTGTCGTCAAAATTGGCTTCTATAACTTTTCATAAAGCCAGTTAACGCTTCTCTCATCAAACAGATCTACTGTTATTTTAGTTCCAGCCCTTCCACATTACCATTTTTGCGACCCAGAACGGTTGTTACAACATCACCCGTTGTCTGTTGTCGGGTTGAAATAAAGAAGTGCCGATCGCCCAGACCATAGACAACAAAACAGTTCTCTGGTTGGGGAATTTCAAACTGGTAGTTAAAGCAGATCAGGTTTGTTCGTATTTGCCATGTGCCCTGAACAAGTTGAGTGAAATCGTAATAGGCAACACGGCCATCGCCTGAAACAAACTCTACCCAATGATTTTCATTGGGGTTCTGTTCTGATTTTGTATGATCAACATATCTGCCGTACAGGGTGTTTCCAGCAAGTGCTCCGACAATATCAGAGCCCATTAACTGCGTTGCCCCTGCGGCGATAAGCTCTTGATCGCTGAAGTAGATTTTTGTGTCATCGACAACTGGTGTTGTGACGCAACTTGCTAAAGAAAAAGAAAGCAGCAACAGAATGATTTTCGCGTACATTTTCATGTTTCCTTTGTTAAGCGAACAAGCAAAAAAAACTATGCATTAATCAAGCCAGTTAACTTAACCGGGTACTCTCAGAGAATCAGGTAGCTGTTTCTCAAATTTCTCGACTTCCTCGAGCAACCATCGCCGGAAATGTCTTGCGGTTGCTGAAAGCCCGCGAATATCTGAATGGACCAGATAATAGCTAAAAGGAGATTGTTGCCAGTCGGACATCACAGGAACAAGATCTCCTTTTCGTATATCATCTGCTATCAGAACAGAACGCCCCAACATGACTCCCTGCCCTTGTCTTGCAGCACTAATCAACAGATGTGTATCGCTAAAGGCTATACTGTCATCATGATTACCCGGTCCATTAGATGTGTTGTTTAACCATCTCTCCAGGGATAATTTTATCCCCTCAGGCCCCCCGGAATCTCTGAGCAAAGTGTAATCAGAAAGAATTTTATCTGTTTCCCAAAGGTCAGGATGACAAGCAGGACCAATCATTTCATCCATAAGTTTTTCTTCATTCACACCCTTATATCCCCCCGGTCCATAGCGAATAGCAAGATCAATCTCCTCGCTTGCAAGATCAGTGAGATAATCTGATGTCAATAACTCCAACTGTATTTCCGGGTAGGTTTCACGAAAACTTTTAATCCGAGGCGAAAGCCATTCCGCGGCAAAGGACTGGAGGGTCGATATCCGCAATTTTGTTTTTTTAAAGTTATGAATGACTTTGGCTGTTTCAATATCAAGCTTATCAAATAAAACAGTGAGCTGTGTCAAATACCTTTCCCCCTTGTCTGTGAGGGTAAAGCTATTGGGGCCACGTTTTAACAATCTAAACCCCATCCACTGTTCCAGAGTTTTGATTTGCTGACTAACAGCTGATGCCGATACGCTTAACTCTTCTGAAGCGAGTTTAACGCTACGGGTACGCGCTGCAGCTTCAAAAGCTTTTAAGGAGTTTAGTGGCGGCAGTTTTCGCTTTTTTAGCATTAGATTATCTTATTCAGCCTAATATCTTCTTGTTTTACAGAAATTATATATCAACCCATATTGAAGACAACGCCGTAAATTGTTCTGTTATCATATAGCGGGATAAAGCGGGAAAACTTCTAATTTATCGTCTATGAAAGTTTAAGAAAATGGCCCCGGCTTTTCGTTTGAATATTGGTGTCGCCCAGATGTCTCTGGCGATGTTCCTTTCCGGCTTTATCGGCTTGTTCGTTTTTGAATCCGGACAGACGCCATTTAATATTGTCTTCTTCAGATGTGTCTTCGGGGCAATCGGGCTGGGCTTGTTTTGCTGGTGGAAGGGCTATTTTACCGCAGATGTGTTGAACAAAAAGAATATAACCCTTGCTCTGTTGAGCGGTTTTGCCCTGGTTTGTAACTGGATCCTGCTTTTTACATCTTTCAAGCTGTCACCTATTTCAATCAATACAGCCATTTATCACACGCAGCCTTTCTTTCTTGTTCTTTTTGGGGCGTTGTTTCTGGGTGAAGCGTTTAATCTTCACAAGTTTGCATGGCTTATTCTGGCTTTCCTGGGCCTGATCTTTGTCATTGAGCTGGACGCCAATAGTTTTCAAGGCGATACTTCTATGATTGAAGGGGCAGGTTTTGCCTTGGGTGCAGCTATTCTCTATACGATAACAACAATCATCACCAAGCGATTAACCGGTATGCGCCCCCATCTGATTGCTTTTATTCAGGTAACTCTGGGGATTGTCATGTTGAGTCCCTTGGTTGATTTCTCAACGGCTCCAACGCTTTCCGATACCAAGGTTTGGGGGTATCTGCTTGCGCTTGGATTGATCAATACCTGTTTCATGTACATCATTCTCTATTCTGCGTTTCAGAAACTACAGACACCGGTTATTGCTGTTTTATCCTTTATCTATCCGGTAGTTGCTTTGGTTGTTGATTATATCTTTTATGATCAAAAACTGAGTGCTCTTCAGTTCATTGGTATTGTGTTTATCTTGCTCAGTGCTGCCGCGGTGAATCTGGGCTGGAAAGTCTTTCCATCACGGGTGAGAACGAAAGAAAGCTGATCCTCGAACTTAAAATAGCAAGAGATGTGGTCATACCCTTCTCTTGCTATTTCAAAAAATGATCCCGTTCAGAAAACCAGTTTTTCACAAAATCTATAAACTTCCTGACCTTGATTGGCAGATGTGTTTGATAGGGATAGACAAGAAAAATGGGGTGAATTTTGGTGCGGTATGATGGCAAAAGACGAACCAGTTTTCCCTCGGCAATTTCTGTTTCTGCCAAATAGGATGGCAGCTTGCCAACCCCGCCGCCCGATAAAATAGCTTTTTTAAGCATGGGAAAGTGATGGACGCAGAGTTTGGCCTCTATGGAAACTCGATGAGATTCTGTTTCATTTTGAAAATGCCATAGTGTTGGCACTTGTTTGGGCGCGTTTAACAAACACCGATGATCCAGCAAATCTTGCGGACGTATAATCGGACTTTTGTTTTCAAGATATTCAGGCGATGCACAGATATATTCTGTCCAATCCCCCACCTTAATTGGCACAAGATTATCATCCATTTGTGTCGTGGCACGAAACGCCAGATCAATGTTTTCCGATTGCAGATCCTTGATTTTATTATCAAGTTCCAGTTCAAATTTTACATCGGGATAAAGATCGTTGAACCCGAGTGTAATATCACTCAAAAAAGCTTCCCCGAACGAAATGGGTGCGGACAGGCGTAGAGAGCCTGAAACCGTTCCCTTTATGGCCTCAAGTTCCTTTTGGGCCTTTTCCACACTTCCTGCGATTTCTTTGCAGTGACCGTAAAAGATACTTCCGGCTTCGGTAAGATCCAGCTTGCGGGTCGTTCTGAAAAGGAGCTGAGTGTTAAAGTGTTTTTCCAGCCGGGAAACAAGTTGGCTCACATGGGCTTTTGAATGGCCAAGGCGCGTTGCTGCACGGGTAAAGCTGCCCTCTTCCACAACAACAGCAAAAACCGCCATAGCTTCTAAATGATGATAATTGGCATTCATTTGAAAACAATATGTTCATAAAATTTCATCTTATCAACATAAATAAAAACAATATATTTGCCAACAGTGAATGAATAATGTCCAGCAATGACTTGTTAAATAAGGATACGATTATGAAAATAATTTTAGTCGGCGCAAGCGGTACAATTGGTAAAGCTGTCCACAAAGAACTTTCCGTGCGTCACGAAGTTATAACGGCAGGGCGTTCAACAGGCGACCTTAAGATTGATATTACGGATAAAGAAACGATCAAAAAGGCACTGGCATCTGTTGGAACCTTTGATGCCTTGGTTTCCACGACCGGCTCAGTTCATTTTGGTGAATTTATGGAAATGAACGACGAAGACTATATGGTCGGGATCAAAAACAAATTAATGGGTCAGGTAAATCTTGTCCTGATCGGACGTGATTATATTACCCCGGAAGGTTCTTTTACCTTGAGTACGGGCATACTGAACCGCGACCCCATTCGTCTGGGCAGTTCAGCCGCAATGGTCAATGGCGCAATCGACAGCTTTGTTAAGGCCGCCGCGATGGAAATGCCAAACAGAGTTCGCATTAACTCTGTCAGCCCAACGGTCATCACAGAGGCAATGGAAAGCTATGGCCCTTATTTCAGAGGTTACGTCCCTGTTGATGCGAATAAAGCCGCCCTCGCCTATAGCAAATCTGTGGAAGGTATACAGACAGGTCAGACCTATATTGTGGATTAAATAGCGTGCACCATTAACAGCGATTATACTTTGACCTATCAAAGCCGATTGCCTGTCAGTAGCGGGATATTGTTCTGAAAACGCTCTGATTGAGCAAAGAGCTTTTAATTTCTCATTGCATAAGAATATCGAACAGTTAAATCAAATTGCGGTACATAGTGCGCTGTAAGTGACCGGGGTATAGTCTCTGAACTAAGGAGTATTATAAGCTTATGTCTATTATTATCGCGATGTGTACCTATGCCCTGACCATGTCGATTTCACCGGGGCCCGTGAATGTTATTACCATGACTTCGGGATTGAACCATGGGGTTTATCGAACCATTCCCTTTGTCGCCGGGGCCACAATTGGCTTTACCCTCTTGCTCTTTGCGATTGGGTTGGGCGCGGCAGAGCTTATAACGATGTACCCGCAAACCATGAAGGTGATCGGTTATGTCGGTGCGGCATTTATGCTCTATATGGCATATAAGATAGCTTTTTCTAAAGGGACAATCTCACTTGAAGAAAGGTCGGAGCCCGGATTTTATCAAGGGATGCTGCTCAATATTTTAAACCCAAAAGCCTGGATTGCTTCTATCTCTGGTGTGACCGCCTTTACCGCAAAGGGCGATGTCTCAAGTCTTGTGCTTTTTTGTTCCCTCTACTTTGTAATCTGCTTTATCGGTGTTGGTGCTTGGGCTGTGGTTGGAAAACAAGCCAAAATTCTGGTTCAAACAGAAAAGCACTTGCGCCTGTTCAACATCTTTATGGGAACAGGTTTGGCCGCGGTGGCTCTCTATTTGCTCGTGTTTTAGATGTAACTCCCCAAGGCGATAAAGGAATATCGCCTTGGGGTTATTCGACAGAGAGTTCGATTTTTTTTGAAGACAATATCGACTTCACCTTTAGATCCTTTGCGGCATAACTAATTATCCCTTCGTATCTCAACTTCTCTGATTTACGCACTATGCTTTCGGTGTACGGTGAACAAAAAACATCTGGATCGTTATCCCCCCCATCGATAATGCCATCGCCTACTACTACTCCATCAAAGTTGGAACAGCCTTTGGCCTGATGCAAAAACTCCTGATCGAAGATGACCTGAAGGCGGCAAACCTCGTTAAAGTTCCCGACGGCTTTAAGCTCAGAAACCTCGGCATCTATATGATGCTGAAACGAGAAGTCGGACATCAAGCCCAAAGAAGCCATTTTTAAGGATTTTGTTGAGGGGTATTTTAAGATGATGTTTTTATAGTATGTTATTTCAGTCAAAATATTGATCTGATAAGTTCATTTCAGTTCTGATTATATGGCGTGCAAGCATTCTCAAAACTTGTGCTGCAGTATGAAGACGAAATATTTGATGTTGGTCATCTGGGTTGATATTGCGAGGATTTCCTGCATGAGCTACAGCATGCCGACATAACACGGAAAGATACTTTTCAATTTTTTCATCTCCGCAATCTCTCTCTAATCTTTCCAGTACTTGTTTATCTAATTTTTCTTTTATAATCGGATAGTTTTCACGAAACCATTTTAACTCTTCTTTTTTATGATGTATTTCTACTATTTTATAATAAGAAAGTACTGCGAAGCTAATTAGAAAATTTTGTTCTGCATTTCGACCTTCTCGATATATAGCAATTGCCTTTTTTACTTCTGGGTTGTCTAATTTTTTCTTCGAAAAAATCCAATTATATGCAGTTGCAAAGGCTAAATCTCTCTTTCTGATCGGTATTGGCCTTGAACTTCCAGAAAAACCTTCCTCTAGAACTGCATGCTGATCATCACACCAAGTTAACATACTTAAAAATTGATTTATTATATTTCTTGCTTCTGTTTGATTAACTTGGTTTTTGTGCAAGTCGATATGAATAGATGTTGTATGTTCTTTGGATTTTGGCATAAGCACTATTTGGCAATTATCGAATGTAACAACTGTCTCATGCTTAGGCCATGTTACTTGGCAGTCTACGCCCATGTTTATAAAATTAGAATTTCCCGTAATACCTAAATATTTGTCTCTTGCTTCGGTCTCTATTTCTTCTGATGTGTCTGGTTCTTCTGGGTATTGAACTGGAGATCTAGCGGCTTCAAGTTTTAAGTTCTTGTTTATTGCTTGAAAAAATGAAGGATAAAAAACGATATCGTTGATTACTGAAGATGTAATTTGGGTGGGATTATAATTTATTTCGGCATCTTTTTGAAAAAGCGATGAGGCATTTTTGTCAACATAATAAGTTATCTTTACTTTATCATTTACCTTATAATGGATAGCAGCCCGGCAATAGCTATTAGTATAAATTTCACTGTCAGAAATTGTTACTTTTATAAGGCTATTAAGAGCATTTTCATTGATATTCAGTAAGGTCTCTAAAGCCTTGCATAAACTCTTTGTACCCATGAAGGAAACTTTATCTCCTCCTACAGGCTTGAGGGATTTTATAATTAGTGAAGTATGTCCTGCGAAATCGGCCCTAGAAGAGATAATAGATAGTACACCGGATACAATTTGTTCCAAAGTTAAGTGTTGTGAGTTTCGTATTTTACCACTAGGTAATAGTCCAAAGGATCTAAGGCTTTCAAAACGTTGAGCTATATGGCCTTGTGGTTGATTTGATATACTAAACTTTGATATCTGGTTTTCTATAATTCGTTCTAATTGACGTGCGATCATGGAATCCCTGTATTTTAGTAAAATTTGTATCAGCGTTTATGTGAGTTTAAATATCGTGAGCTATTTCAGGGCGGAACACAAGATACACAAAAAGGGCCGCCAAAATGGCAGCCCTTTTCGAATTTCTGAACTTCTGTTCTTCGAAGCTTAACGCTTGGAGAACTGGAAGCTACGACGGGCTTTTGCCTTACCGTATTTCTTACGTTCAACAACACGGGCATCACGTGTAAGGAAGCCGCGTGCTTTAAGCGCAGGACGAAGGCCTGGCTCGAAGTAAGTAAGAGCTTTTGAGATACCGTGACGAACAGCACCAGCTTGACCAGAAAGACCACCGCCTTTAACTGTGCAAACGACGTCGAACTGACCAGTGCGCTCAACAGTCTCGAAAGGCTGTGCGATCATCATACGTAGAACTGGACGTGCGAAGTAAACTTCCTGTTCGCGATCGTTTACGATGATTTTACCAGTACCTGGCTTGATCCATACGCGAGCAATGGCGTCTTTACGCTTACCAGTAGCATAAGCACGACCTTGTGCGTCCAGTTTTGGCTCGGCAACAACTGCGGTTGTATCTTCGACTGCAGGTGCTGCACCGCCAAGATCACTCAAAGAGTTGAGGGTTTCTTCAGCCATTGTTACTGGCTCCTCTTGTTCTTGGTGTTTTTAGAAGCAAAATCCAGAACTTCTGGCTGCTGAGCTTCATGATTGTGGTCAGGACCAACAACAACACGAAGGTTGCGCATTTGCTGACGACCGAGAGGACCTTTTGGAACCATACGTTCGATAGCTTTTTGAACAACGCGCTCAGGGAAGCGACCATCCAGAATCTGACCAGCTGTACGTTCTTTGATACCGCCAGGGTGGCCAGTATGCCAGTAGTACTTTTTGTCAGCCAATTTGTTACCTGTAAGGGCGACTTTCTCGGCATTGATGATGATAACATTATCACCACAATCCATGTGTGGTGTGAATGTTACTTTGTTTTTACCGCGCAGGATATTTGCGACTTCGACAGCCAAGCGACCGAGAACAATGCCTTCAGCATCGATCACGAACCACTTTTTCTCGATATCTGCGGGTTTAGCAGAATAAGTTTTCATTTAACAGAGCCATTGCATACTGTTGTAATAAGGGGCAAGACACACGTTAGTGCTCTTGCGTTGGTGGGTTCTAATACAGTGAATAACAGCTGTCAAACAAAAATATTACACATCGATTTTATTTTATCAATAAAAACAATGCGTTAAAAATGCGGTAATATAATACCCCATTAATTTCAACTTTTTATCCACATATAAATTTTCGAGGAAGAAACAAATCTATTGTCTGTATCAGATCCGCGCGTAAAGATGCTGCTTCGTATATAATATTAAATATGGAGTATGTATGACCAAGACATCAGATGTCGTTATTGTCGGTGGAGGCATTATCGGAAGTGCCGCAGCCTTCTTCCTGGCAAGTGATACGACATTTAATGGGAAAATTACCGTCATAGAAAAGGACAACAGCTATCAAGGATCATCAACAACCTTGTCCGCTGCGTCAATTAGACAGCAATTTTCAACACCAGAGAATATCAATATATCTCTCTTTGGTATTGAGTTCCTCCGTAACCTTTCTGAGCATTTGTCTTTAGACGATGAAAAACAGTCTGCACTCGATCTGGATATTGGCTTGCAGGAAAAGGGATATTTACTTCTTGCCAGTGATAAGGGGCGGGAAACACTTCAAAACAATAACTGGATACAAAAGGAACTTGGGGCAGATATATCGCTTTTGACCCCTGCCCTTTTAAAGAAACGTTTCCCCTGGATGAACTGTGACGATATTGCTCTGGGGTCTTTGGGACTTTCCGGTGAAGGCTGGTTTGATGCCTATAGCTTGCTACAGTTGTTCAGGGCAAAGAACAAGGAACTTGGTGTTATATATAAAGACGGCGAAATCACTGGGTTTGAAAAATCCAGCGGCAGGATTGTCGCGGCTGAATTGAAAGGTCCTGAGAGTATTACCGGCGAAAAAATTTCCGGCGAACACTTTATAAATGCTGCGGGTCCCATGGCGTCACGTATTGCTGGTATGGCTGGTATTGATATTCCCATTGAAAGCCGCAAACGATGTGTCTTTGTCTTTAACTGTCGCGAAGAGATACCCAACAGTCCGCTTGTGGTTGATACCAACGGGGTTTATTTCAGGCCAGAGGGCGAGCACTTTATCTGTGGCACTTCGCCGTTAGATGGCTATGACCCCGAGTGTTTTGACTATGATGTGGATTACAACCTTTTTGATGAACACATCTGGCCCACTCTTGCCAATCGGGTGACGGCCTTTGAATCTATCAAACAGGTCAATGCATGGGCCGGACACTATGCATACAACCTGTTGGATCAAAACGTTATCCTTGGAACACATCCGGATGTTGGCAATTTATACTTTGCCAATGGCTTTAGCGGGCATGGCCTGCAACAGGCCCCGGCTGTCGGACGTGCTTTGTCAGAACTGATTGTCTATGGAAAATACAGAACTCTGGATCTGTCCATCTTTGGCATGGAAAGAATTATCAATAAAACGCCTGTTAAAGAGCTTAATGTGATCTAGATATTAACGTTAATTAACCATGGTAAGATATTGTTTTTAAACAATAAAAAGGACGTACCTCACCATGTTGACGTTTCATCATCCATTCTGTTCACATTCTTACCACTTTTTTGCCCCACCACGGCTTTGTTTTTTTCCTTATATTAAAGTCATGGGAAACTTTAATAGAATATATCGCACAGATATGCGGGCCAAGATTTCAATGTCATCACATGCCGACAAGAATGACGATATTGATATTGATCGTCTGGTTTGGGACGTCGAGTACAGAGAAATCGTTAAACGGCTTTTGCAACCCAAGGGTAATACCTCCGTTTCACTTGGTGCTTAATCTCCGTTGGTAGGGCCATAATCGCAATTCTATCCATCTTGTGTTAGAATTGCGATTATGGCCGAGAAGAGAAAGCAATCCAAAAAACCAAATTCCAAACAACTTAAATGGCTTAAACGCGGCCTTGGTCAAGCGGGTGGAAAACTACCCCTTTTTGATGAACACGGCCAACATTATGATGTCCGCCTTATAAGAGCTTGTATTGATCATGGTTGGGCTGAACCTTGGTTCAGTAATGCCCTGAAACCCGACTGGATTGTTTGTAAATTGACAAAAAAGGGCAGAGATTTTTGTATCTCAGCCTCTCATTAACCCCTCCTTCCCTATACGCATTTCTGATTTTACCTTTTCTTGCATTGGTTTTCTTTGTTGACGCTTTCATGAAACATCTGTGAAAAACCAGACAATCATTGACTGTTTAATCAAAAATGCTTAACTTTTGATCTCATTGTGCGCCGCACAATGAATTAATTTTGAATAATTTAGGCCCGACTGACGATTGCCCAACAGGAAACTTGTATTTGTTAAGATTTTTTTGTTGGCCGGACGTTTGAACAAAAGGTCACACCGCAGCCTTTCATCGGATAAAGCTGTTTTATTTGTAAGGGATAGATAACGTGTTATATACATATTTTGATATGCAAAGCGCTGCGTTGGGACCAATGCGCGCTATGACACAGCTTACAAAAACCTATTTTAACAATCCTCTGTTCCCTCTTTCCCAAACCTATATGGGAAAAATAATGGCAGCCAGCGCTGACGTTATCGAAGGTGTTATTCGGCATCGCGGAAAACCGGAATGGGGTTTTCAGGCAATTCATCGTGAAGATGGGATTCACCCTATTGATCTTGCCAGGATCGACCACCGACCTTTTGGAGACCTTATCCGCTTCAAGTGTGATCTGGCAAAATCACCAAAAAAAATCCTACTTGTTTCCCCGATGTCAGGACACTTTGCGACTTTGTTGCGCGGGACCGTAAAGACCCTTGTCGAACATCATGAAGTTTATGTCACGGACTGGACCGATGCCAGCAAGGTGCCGACATCTGATGGCGATTTCGGGCTTGATGAATATATTGAATACCTTGTTGACTACATGAGGTTGCTAGGCCCTGATTTACACGTTATTGCCGTGTGTCAACCTGCTCCGTTGGTTCTTGCGGCTATTTCAATTCTGGCGGCAAACGATGATCCGGCACAGCCAAGTACCATGACCTTGATGGGTGGACCTATTGATCCGGGGGCCGCAGAAACCGAGGTAACAAAATTGGCGGATAGCAAATCTCTTTCATGGTTCAAGGATAATTTGACCGCAACAGTCCCGCTTCAATACGAAGGATCTGGTCGACGTGTTTATCCCGGTTTTCTGCAACTGGCTGCGTTTATATCCATGAACTCCATGCGTCATGTCGATGCACACATGCAGCATTTTAATAACCTTGTGAAAGGTGACGGAGATTCTGCTGAAAGTCATAAGAAGTTTTATGATGAATATCTCTCTGTAATGGATGTAACTGCCGAATTTTATCTGGACACAATTCAACACATCTTTCAGGAAAGAAGCTTGCCCAACGGCACAATGACCTGGAAAGGACAGTCGGTTGATCCGTCAAAAATCAAAAAGACAGCGCTTCTTACTGTAGAGGGTGAATTGGACGATATTTCAGCACCCGGACAAACCGAGGTTGCGCATGAAATGTGCTCGTCGCTTGTGAAGAGCAAACATAAAAATCACGTTGAAGCGGGTGTCGGACACTACGGTATTTTTAACGGTCGCAAATGGCGTGAAAGTGTTTCTGTTGTGATAAATGACTTTATTGAGAAACATCACCCCAAGGTAAAGGGATAAAAATTGATCAAAATTCTTAAGTCTCGAAATTCTTAAGTCATAGAATTAATTATCTTTTTATAAATATGTAGTATTTAAGGTTGGATGTAATTTACATCTAACCTTTTTTGGTGCTCGCTCATGCCAATACGACGTTATTCTTCTCTGTTTGTTGTTATCTTGTGCTCGTCTTTGATTCTCGGCGGTTGCGGTAGCGTGTATGATGATACAAAAGGTTGGGGCGTTGATCTGTGGGAAGATATCAAAAAGGGTTCAAAAAAGGCTGCGAATTCCACAAAAGAAGCTCTGAATTCGCTTGCTGAAAAGGACGATGATACTAAAAAAGTTAAAGAAGATAAGATCGAAACAACGGCGCTTGATCCTGATACAGTAAAAGATGGTCAAAAAGAGCCAATGATAACCCCTGCCCCGTTAAAGAGTTCAGAGAAAAAAGCACAACCACCAGTCACAAAAACAAGTGTCACCTATGCGGTTCATTTGTCTTCTAATAAAAGCAAGGCAAGTGCGAAAAAAGAATGGGCAGAATTAAAGAATGCTTTCCCAAAAGAAACTGACGGGCTCAGCTTAAAGCTAAAACCCGTTAAAATCATTGGTAAAGGTACTTTTTACCGGGTGTTAGGTGCCAGTTTCAAAAACAAAACAGAGGCCAATAAAGCTTGTGAAGCTTTCAAAAAGAAAAAACAATACTGCCTATCTATAAAACTTTGATCTTTTCTGTCATTAAAGCAATTTATCGATCCAGTACACGTTTTAAATGTGCGGCTTTATCGCGTGCGCCTTTGACAACAAACCCAATATCACCGCCATCAAGGACCATATCGTACCCTGCTTTATAGAGCGTTTCTGCATCTCTTTTAGGGGTAGGTATTGCGCCCAGAAGTTTTCCAGCATCTTTAACAATACGTTCAACTTTTTCTATGGCTTCCAATACGACTGGATGATCTGTTTCACCCGGATAACCAAGGTCAGCAGAAAGATCAGATGGTCCAATGAAAATCATATCGACCCCATCGGTATTGGCGATCTCTTTTGCGTTTTCTACACCTTCTGCATCTTCGATTTGACAGATCAAGAGCACCTGATCATTAAAGCTCTTCAGGTAACCTTGAGAATTAACCCCGTAATCAGCGCCTCTGACAATTGTTGACGCAACTCCTCTCTTGCCTTGTGGGGCATAATGAGATGCGTCAACGGCGTATTCAGCTTCTTCTTTTGTCGAAACAGATGGAACCATCACACCATCTGCGCCGGCATCAAGAACGCGTTTGATCTTTGCATTGGAATTACTTGAAACCCGAACATAGACTTTTGGGCCATAGGCTCTGGCTGCCTGCATCTGGGTAATAGCATCCATTACTGAACCAGGACCGTGTTCAAGATCAATCATTAAACAGTCATTCCCCGCCTGTGCAATAATTTCAGTAGCAATCGGGCTAAACATATCAATCCAACAACCAAACATAGGATGGTGATTGCCAAGTTTTGTTTTAAGCTGAGGATTAGCCATTTTATATATCCGTTGTCTCGTCGAAATGGGTATGAATAACACACGTTTATGCAAGCAGGGTGCTTCGTAAAGTCAGAGTAAGGGAAGTAAAAGGTGATGAAAAGTTTAATTAAGTCAGAGGGCTGAGAATAAGCAAGCTCGCCGAGGATGCACGATAAAATGCACCCTCCCGGAACACTATTGCCAGGTTCCGGATCACGACTTACACATCGCGTGATAAGCGGCTCGCTTTGGGAAGTGCGTCCAATCGCGCCCAGAGATCGCTCTCCGTGGCAGCGTACAAACCCCTTTTCCCAAAGCTTGTGAGCATTGATGTTATAGATTACTACGGGACTAATACAGTAAGATGACTGGAATAGATATAGGAAATACCTGATTTATTTTAAAGATATAACATCAATAGGTATTGGGTAATCTAATCAGTCCATACCTTCGGCTAGGTCAGTCAATTCTTCTATATCGTTAATTTCCAACTGCCCATTTGTCGGAATGGAAACGATCCCTTTTTTCTTCAGATTGGTCAGTGTTCGACTAACAGTTTCTGTGGTCAGCCCCAAATAATCGCCAATATCAGAACGTCCCATGGGCAGAGATATTATATTACCAGCACCGGTTTTGCTTTTTGTCCGCTTGGATAAGGAAAGAAGGAAACTGCTGACTTTTTCTATGGCTGTTTTTCGGCCAAGCAGCAGCATCTGATCCTGCGCCAGAACCAACTCGTTCGAAACCATATTAAGAAGTCTGTTTTCCAGATCAGGAATTTCTTTCAGAAGCTCTTCAAGTCTGGAGCGGGGGAATCTACAAAGCCGACAATCTTCTAATGCTTCTGCTGAATAGGCATAACAATCGTTCATGGCAATGCCAAGGAAATCACCGGGGAAAAGAAAACCGGTCATTTGACGACGACCATCGGGGAGCAGCTTGTATAGTTTGATAGAACCTCCAGTCACATTAAACAGGAAATCTGCTGAATCCATTTCATTAATAATTGTGACACCTTTGCCCACCTCTATTCCTGTTGAGATC
Organism: Kiloniella sp. EL199; assembly: GCF_900313065.1. Taxonomy (GTDB): domain Bacteria; phylum Pseudomonadota; class Alphaproteobacteria; order Kiloniellales; family Kiloniellaceae; genus Kiloniella. The sequence goes on along the minus strand of NZ_OMPU01000008.1, from coordinate 261,131 downwards.
GATGACAATCTGCGCAAATCATCACAGGAAAGAGCATGACAGAGGCTCATTTCTGCAATGTTGCATTTTTCACAAGGAGAGTTCACCAAAGGGGTCGAAGAGACCGTTTGGGCAAAGTGTGAGCCACTTCTCATTCGTATATCATTCCCGACATAATCTTTATTATATAACAAAGTTTTGTTAGTGATAGGCTGATACTACTACAAGAGTGTTAAAGAAACACGCAACAAATTATTTCTGTTTGCTATTTCTGTGCGTCATATTGACCTACATCAAAGACTTATTTTTCCGACGCGACTTCAATAAAATCAACAAAGTTATATGTGGATTATAAAGCCGTGCAATTTGCTATCAAACCATTAAATCAATCAAACACTGTTCAGGTATTACCACTGATACAGACATTAAAAAGAGATATCACCACCGATCAATGGATGAATTATGTTGATAGTTTTATTGGTCGAAATAATCGTGAATGCGGCATTATCACTGTAAAAAATTCTGCCGGATACTATATGGGCATCCTCTGCTATAAAATTGTAGAAGATGTTACACATCAGATAGTTATGGACGTTTCTAACTACGTCACGGCAGATATGCTTGGCCGAAATGATATTTCAGAAACCCTTTTGGAATGGCTGGAAGATCAAGCCTCAGAGCGTGGATGTCAGGCAATACACCTAACAGTAGATATTCAAAGCACAATTATTCCTGAAAATGGTTATACTAAATCCATTCCGAACCAGCTTATCAATAAAGGGTATGTTTGTGACGCAGTCAGGCTTTGTAAAAAATTAAACGAAAATCCAACAACTCAACACTAAGCCGTAAACAAAAATTACGACTGTTTTTTTGGGGTGCGTCAACCCGTATCATTGACCTAGATCAATGCTCTTTTGTACTTGAGAGGTAGGTTACGGGGTACTGTGAGGTGTTCTATCTCACGGTGTTATCACGTTTTTTATGATAAAAGGCGACTTCAGGAATGACTCGGGAAACTACCGCAAAAGCGAAAATGCCCCTCGACGGATGGGTAATAGCTGCGGCTCTGGTGATTGGCACGTTTTATGCCACATTAACCGCCGCGCGAACCGAAGATCCGGTAATGTCTGTACATGCATATATTTTTGCAGGTGCATTCTTACTTGGGATTTTTGGCATTATTAAGGCTTATTTTGATACATCAGAAAGCCTTGCTACACAATCAGCCGACGCACCAATTGAATACGACCTCAAGGTTGTGAAGGCGGGGGTTATTGCCTCTGTTTTTTGGGGGATTGCCGGCTTTGTTGCCGGTGATACAATTGCATTTCAGTTGGCATATCCAGACTTGAATTTTGATACATCCTTTATCAACTTTGGTCGGTTGCGTCCTCTTCATACATCAGCAGTTATTTTTGCTTTTGGCGGTAACGTTCTGTTGGCGACGTCTTTTTATGTGGTACAGAGAACCTGTAAAGCTCGCCTTCCCGGTGTTTTCTCATCATGGTTTGTATTCTGGGGATATCAGCTTTTCATCGTTGTTGCTGCGACTGGTTATTTAATGGGCGCAACGCAAGGTAAAGAATATGCTGAACCAGAATGGTATGCGGACATTTGGCTGACAATTGTCTGGGTGGTTTATCTTCTGGTGTTCTTGGGTACACTTTGGAAACGTCGTGAACCACATATCTACGTTGCCAACTGGTTCTATCTGGCCTTTATCGCAACCGTAGCCATGCTGCATATCGTCAATAATCTTACCGTTCCTGTTTCATGGACAAGCTCAAAAAGCTATATACTTTTTGCGGGAGTTCAGGATGCTCTGACACAATGGTGGTATGGCCATAATGCGGTTGGTTTCTTTCTGACAGCTGGTTTCTTGGCGATTATGTATTATTTCGTCCCCAAAAGAGCGAACCGTCCGGTTTATTCCTATCGCCTTTCAATTGTTCACTTCTGGTCCCTGATTTTTATGTACATCTGGGCCGGGCCGCACCATTTGCACTATACAGCACTTCCCGATTGGGCTCAGACATTGGGAATGACTTTCTCAATCATGCTCTGGATGCCATCCTGGGGCGGGATGATCAACGGTCTTATGACGCTGTCAGGTGCATGGGATAAACTGCGTACTGATCCAGTCTTGCGCATGCTTGTTGTATCTATTGCGTTCTATGGCATGAGTACCTTCGAAGGTCCTGTGATGTCTATCAAAGCTGTGAATTCACTCAGCCACTATACAGATTGGACTGTTGGACACGTTCATTCTGGTGCGTTGGGTTGGGTTGCGTATGTCAGCTTTGGTGCTCTTTACTGTCTTGTTCCATGGCTTTGGAACAGAACACAGCTCTATTCCTTGAAGCTGGTAAGTTACCACTTCTGGATTTCTACCTTTGGCATTCTGCTCTACATCACATCAATGTGGGTATCCGGTATTCTACAGGGCCTGATGTGGCGTGCGTATGATGATCTTGGCTTCCTGGAATATTCTTTCGTGGAAACTGTCGAAGCGATGAATCCTTTCTACTGGATCCGTGCAATCGGTGGTGCCTTCTTTGTGATCGGTTCTCTGATCATGGCTTATAACCTATGGCGGACAGCCCGTGGAGACGTGAGAACGGAAAGTCGTTCACTTGCTCCAGAAGCTGTTCCTAGCCCCGTAGCTGCAGAATAAGGAGGTTTTAAGATCATGATTAAACATGACGTATTTGAGAAAAACTCAATCGTACTATTGATCGGGATCCTGATTGTTGTCTCAATCGGTGGTCTTATTGAAATTGCGCCACTTTTCTTTCTTGAAAGTACAATTGAGAAAGTAAAAGGCATGCGCCCTTATTCACCTCTGGAGTTGGCCGGACGCAATATTTACATCCGTGAGGGCTGTTATAACTGTCACTCACAAATGATCCGCTCTTTGCGCGATGAGGTAGAGCGTTATGGTCCCTACTCTCTTGCGGCTGAATCAATGTATGACCATCCCTTCCAATGGGGATCAAAACGTACAGGCCCTGATCTGGCACGTGTTGGTGGAAAGTATTCCGATGAATGGCACAAGGAACACATGGTTAATCCACGTGGAATTGTTCCTGAGTCTGTTATGCCGGGTTATCCTTTCCTTTTGGATGCGCCGCTTCGGTTTAATGACATCAAAGAACATCTGGAAGCAAACCGTATGGTTGGTGTTCCCTATACAGATGAGATGATCGAGTTGGCAGAAGAAGATTTGCGTGCCCAGGTTGATCCGGATGGTGATACAGATGGCTTGCTTGCCCGTTATCCCAAAGCACAGGTTCGTAACTTTGATGATAATGCCAAAGTCATAACAGAGATGGATGCTTTGATTGCTTACCTGCAAATGCTTGGCACCCTAGTGGATTTCTCAGCCTACAAGGCTGAAGGTCCGGAACTGCGATAAGGAGATAGGTATGGATTACAACGACATTTCTACTTTTTCGCAAACTTGGGGGCTTGTGTATCTGGTTGTGATGTTTTTGGGGGGCGTTGCTTATGCGCTTTGGCCCAAAAACAAAAGCAAGTTTGATCACGCCGCTCAAATTCCATTAGAGGATGACTAGTCATGGCAGGAAATCCAAGAAAAGACGAGATCTCTGGTGTCGACACCACCGGTCATGAGTGGGATGGCATCGAAGAGCTAAACAACCCCCTTCCCCGTTGGTGGTTGTGGGTGCTGTATGCATCTGTAATTTGGTCAATTGGTTATTGGATCGCAATGCCTGCCTGGCCTGGTATCAGCGATTATACCAAGGGCATGTTGGGATATTCTCAACGCCAAACAGTTATGGATGAACTTGCTGAAGTGAAAGCCGGACGCGCTGATATAGAAGCAAAGATTGTGGCATCCAGTTTGGAAGATATCGCAAAAGATCCAAACCTTAATCAGTATGCTCTGGCTGCCGGTCAGGCTGCATTTGGTGATAACTGCGCCGGGTGTCATGGTAGTGGTGCACAAGGGGCCAAAGGCTACCCGAACCTGAATGATGATCATTGGTTATGGGGGGGATCACTCGAAGATATCCACTACACCATTAACTATGGTATTCGTTCAACACATGATGAAACCAGATTTAATGATATGACAGCATTCCTTGCTGATGAAATTCTTGAAAGGCAGGAAGTTTCAGACGTAGCGGAATATGTTTTATCCCTGTCTGGCACATCAAGTGACAGTGAGGCTGCTCAGCGCGGTTTGCCTATTTTCGAAGATAACTGTGCTGCCTGTCATGAATCAGGCGGTGTTGGTAATCGCGAAATGGGGGCCCCAAATCTGTCCGATAAGCTCTGGCTCTTCGGCGGTGACAAGGAAACCGTCGTTCAGTCCATTTCTTATGGTCGTAAAGGTGTAATGCCGACATGGGAAGCCCGTTTGGACCCTGTGACGATTAAAGCCCTGAGCATTTATGTTCACTCCCTTGGTGGCGGTGAATAATACAAAAGGCCTGTGTACGGGAGGGCTCGGTCTCTCCCGTACCATAAAAAACAACTTAACGTCAGAAAAGAACGTCTGTAGAGATGAGCACCAAGCTGGAACAGATCGTTAAGGAAGCCACTGTTGAAGTGGAGGCCGTTAACAAAAAAGAGAACCGTCCTCTTTATAAAAAACGTGAACCCATATTTCCTAAAAGGGCAGTTGGTCAATTCCGCCGTTTAAAATGGCTGATCATGATCATTACACTCTCAATTTATTATTTAGTTCCTTTTATTCGTTGGGATCGTGGTCCCGGCGCCCCGGATCAAGCCGTTTTAATTGATTTTCCGGGCAATCGTTTTTATTTCTTTTTTATCGAGCTCTGGCCTCAGGAAGTTTACTACATTACCGGTATTCTCATTGTTGCCGGGCTCGTGCTCTTCTTCTTTACCAGTCTTTTTGGTCGCGTCTGGTGTGGTTACGCCTGTCCGCAAACGGTCTGGACTGATTTGTTTATCGCCGTTGAACGTTGGGTCGAAGGTGATCGCAATGCCCGAATAAAATTACACCGTCACAAGTGGAATTTTGAAAAGGTATGGAAGTATACTCTGAAACATACAATCTGGTTGATTATCGGAATGGCAACCGGTGGTGCATGGGTTTTTTACTTCGCTGATGCACCGACGCTTCTGGTTGAACTCTTTACGCTCCAAGCCGACATGATGGCCTATACCTTTGTTGCGCTGTTGACCTTTACAACCTATACACTTGGCGGGTTATCACGGGAACAGGTCTGTATCTATATGTGTCCATGGCCGCGCATTCAGGCCGCAATGATGGATGAAGATTCCCTACAGGTTACCTATCGAAAAGATCGAGGCGAACCAAGAGGCCGCGCTAAAAAAACACAAGACGACAAGGCTTTTGGAGATTGTATCGACTGTAAGCAATGCGTTGTCGTTTGTCCGATGGGTATTGATATCCGTGATGGCGCTCAACTGGAATGTATTAACTGTGCGCTTTGTATTGATGCCTGTGACGGCATTATGGACAAGATGGGAACACCCCGTGGTTTGATTGGTTATGATACCGATGCCAATATGGCCCGCAGGCTAAAAGGTGTTCCACAAAAATTTAGCCTCTTGCGTATGAGAACAATTCTTTATGCTGTGGCGATTTTTGCAGTTTGTGCCTTTATGGTCTATTTGCTTGCCAGTAGATCTCCTTTGGATCTCAATGTCTTGCGTGATCGTAATCCACTGTTTGTGAAATTATCGGATGGCAGTATTCGCAATGGTTATACCGTTAAAATCCTGAACAAAGAGCGTGCGCCGCAACAGTTCCTGGTGACGGTTACTGGTCTCGACTTTAAAGAGATTAAAATCAACGATATTGAAAATGTTGGCCCTGCACCAATTGTTGATGTGAAGTCGGATAACTTGCGAAGTGTTCATCTGTTTTTATCCGTTGATGCGCAAGATCTGAAAACAGCTTCTGAGCCAATTACGATTACAGTTACAAATAAAGAGACTGGTTATAGCGTCTCTAATGATAGTGTCTTTATAGGTCCGAACAAATGAGCATGATAGAAAGCACATCTGTAATGAATGAAGTCCCTACACCTCAGAAAGAAAAAAAGTTCACAGGAAAGCATTTTCTGATTTCGATCTTGTCTTTCTTTGGCGTCATTATCGGTATGAATGTCGCGTTTATTTACTTTGCGACCAACACCTGGACCGGACTGTCCAAGGAAAATGCCTATGTTGATGGTTTGAACTATAATCAGACAATTGAAGCCGCAAAAATACAGAAAGACCTCAATTGGCAAAGCTCTCTTGATCTGGAGACTGTGGGAACTCAAAAGTTGATTTCTTTTGTACTGAAGGATGCAGATAATCAGAATCTTTCCGGCTTTGATGTAACAGTAAAGGTCGGACGCCCGACCCTTCAGGGATACGATCAAACACTTGTTCTCGCAGAAAGCAGTCAGGGCAAGTACGAGGCTGCGGTTGATTTGCCTCTTGATGGGCAATGGCATGTCAGCCTTTCAGCAACCTCCCCTACAGGTACGCCTTTCAAGTTGGAAAAACGTTTTTTTGTGAAGTAGTGCGATCATGTCTAAGTGTTGTTCTGATCTCAAAAATCAAGATATTGAAGTACCTGCTGAGATGGCTCCCCCTAAAGAGGTGCCCGCCAGCATTGATCCGACGGCTTATGTCTATAAGAACGATGCAGGACTTTCTCAGCTTAATTTGATTGTAGATACAATTCATTGCCCGTCTTGCATCCGTCTGATTGAGGGAAACCTCAACAAAATGGACGGGGTGGAAACAGCGCGGGTGAATCTATCTACCAAAAGGCTTTATGTTTTGTGGGATGCGACCAAAACATCAGCAACTGCAATTGTTCGAAAACTCGATGATCTCGATTTTCCGCCGACGCCTTACAATCCGGATTTGATGAGTTCTGCAAGTGAACAGGAAGACAAGGCACTTTTAAAGGCAATGGGTGTTGCTGGTTTTGCCGCGGCAAATGTCATGCTGTTATCTGTGGCGGTTTGGTCTGGCGTTAATGATATGGGGCCAGCAACACGTGATTTGCTACATTGGGTGTCTGGTCTTATTGCCTTGCCCACCGTTGCCTATTCCGGGCAGCCGTTTTTTAGATCGGCAATTGCAGCTTTGAAAACGCGTAGTTTGAATATGGATGTTCCCATATCACTCGCTGTTCTCCTTGCCGTGGGTATGAGTGTTGCTGAAACCCTGCAAAGTGCAAAACATGCTTATTTTGATGCATCGGTTATGCTGTTGTTTTTTCTTCTGATCGGTCGCTACCTTGACCGACGGATGAGAAGCAAGGCGCAATCAGCAGCACAGAACCTGTTATCTCTGCGTGCGATCGCGGCAACGATTATCAGGGAAGACGGTACACACGCCTCTCTTCCTGTTGAGGCTGTCGAACCGGGCATGAAGGTTGCCATTGCTGTGGGAGAGAAAATTCCAGTCGATGGCACTGTTATAAACGGTGAAACCGAAATTGACAGCTCTCTTATTACAGGAGAGTCTTTGCCCCAGAAAGTGCTTGTTGGTAACGCTGTTTTTGCTGGCACGCTCAATATCTCTACCCCGATTGAAGTTGAAGTCACAGCACAAGACGATCAAACTCTGCTTTCTGAAATCGTCAAATTGATGGAAACCGCAGAGCAAGGACGGGCCAAGTATGTACGTCTAGCAGACAGGGCCGCGCAAATTTATGCGCCAGTGGTTCATATCCTTTCTGCACTGACGTTTGTCGCATGGTGGGCTTTGGGAGATGGCGGTTGGCATTTGGCACTTATGAATGCTATTGCCGTTTTGATTATTACCTGTCCTTGCGCTCTCGGACTTGCTGTACCAACAGTTCAGGTCGTTGCCAGTGGTCTATTGTTACGTCGGGGAATTCTGGTGAAAGCTGCGGATGGATTGGAACGATTGGCAGATGCTGACGTCGTGGTGTTTGATAAAACAGGTACCTTGACCAAGGGGCAACCTGTTCTGACCAATAAAGACACGCTATCTGCGGATGATTTATCTTTAGCAGCCTCCCTCGCCCTGTCCAGTAAACATCCACTCTCAAAAGCGTTAGTGACCGCAGCAATCGATGTACCAGTTGTTAAACTGGATAAGGTGCATGAAGAGCCAGGACAAGGACTGGAATGTTACTTGAATGATAACAGGGTTCGTATTGGTAATCGGAACTGGTGTGGTGTTGATGAGGACAGAATTGGTGATGACGCTGTCAGCGAACTTTGGTTATCAGATAGCTCCGGCAAAAAAGTACGCTTTACCTTTGAAGATCAACTAAAAGATGATGCTTCCAGTGCGATTTGGTATGCCAAGGAACATCTCCAGTCCGTAGAAATTCTTTCCGGCGATAGAGAAAAAGCCGTAAAAAAAGCTGCAAAGTTGTTGTCTATTGAAAATTGGACTGCCGGAGCTAATCCAAAAGACAAGATTGCCCATTTAGATAATTTGTCCAACCAAAAACACAAGGTTTTGATGGTGGGCGATGGATTAAATGATGCCCCGGCATTAGCAAGTGCTTTTGTATCTGCCTCTCCGGCAACAGCTTCTGATATAAGTCAGACGACAGCAGATTTCATTTTTCAGGGAAATAAACTGAAACCGATTATGGAAGCAATAACGATTGCCAGAAAAGCGCGGGAGCTGATTTTTCAGAACTTCGGATTAGCAATTGTGTATAATGTTATCGCGGTGCCTCTGGCGATGAGCGGATATGTGACACCTTTGATTGCATCTGTTGCCATGTCTGCGTCATCTATTGTTGTCACTCTTAATGCCCTACGGCTAAGACTATCAGAAAAGCGAGCATAGAAAATGACGGCTCTTACATTTTTAATTCCGATCGCACTTTTGTTGGGCTTGCTTGGGCTTGTTGCTTTTTTATGGTCCTTGCGTACAGGACAATACGACGACTTAGAAGGCGCAGCTTACAGAGCTGTTTTTGATGATGATCCGATTGAAAAAGATGAGATTGTCTCAAGGAAAAGCTCTGAGGTAGATAGTGCATATATTGTTCTGGATGATTCAGATTACGACACACAGCAAAAAGGACAAGATCCGCTCAACAAGTCTTTTCCGAAGTGTTGCTGATATAATAGTTTTAGGAAAATCATATATTTTCGTGTTCAATACAATATTAAAATTATAGCCCAAAGGCTTTTGCATAAATAACATTGCCGTCGGTAGGAAAGATATTTTTTCTAAATTCCAACCCCATAAATTCATTGCCTTTAAAGGGCGCATCCAAATTTTCTGTTGATGTGCTCGTAAAGCCAAATTTGGAATAATAAGCCGGATGACCAAGAACAATAATGCCTGATAGATCTTCGTTATTTCGGCAAGTTTGAATACCGCGTTCCATAAGCTGACTTCCTATACCTTTGCCCTGGTGAGCTGGTAAAACAGAGAGAGGTGCCAAGCTTGCTGTTTGTATTTGCAGGTGAGGAGATGTAATTTCCATCGTACTAAAAAGGATATGACCTAAAATTGTCCCCTCCTCTTCGGCAACCAAACCAAAAAGAACATCATTATCCATATATAGTTGTTTTACGAGATAACATTCATCCCACTGGCCAAATGCATCATGAATGACTTGCAAGACCTGTGCACGATCTTTGATCTCTTCTTTCCGGATGTGCATAACGTTCCTCTAGATTGGGAGTTCAGTAGAATATTTTACATTTCGTAAGGCGAAACGGGAGTTTACCGAATTAATAATCGGCAAATGAAGGAATTGTTCCGTGAGCATACGATCATAAGCTTCAATATCCTTTGCCACAATTCGCAAGAGGTAATCTCGGTTTCCCGTAATGGTGTAACATTCCATTATCTCAGGGCGTCGATCGACAATATCTTCGAACTGCCTGACTTGCTCTTCACTATGCTGAACCAATGTTACTGTTGCAAAAACAGTCACGTTTAGACCAGCAATTTTAGTATCTAGCAAGCATACTTCCTTTCGAATTAGCCCCTCGTCTCGGAAACGTTTTATCCGTCGCCAACAGGGAGACTGAGAAAGACCAACCTTTGCTGCAATATCCGCAGTGGAAAGAGACGCATCTTGTTGCAACAAGCTCAGTATTTTTACATCGAGTGTATCAAGGTCAATCATTTCAAGTTACAGCACATTATTGAATAAAACTGATTTCTAAAACTAATTTACGAGGTTTATTAGAATATAATACCCCATTTTTTAAGATAAAATAAACAATCAAAGCAGGGATTTAACAATGAGGTAAAAAAATGGGACATCATGGTTCAACTTATGAATCAAAAATACCGGATACGAACGGTTTATATCACTATACCCGATCAGAAAATGAAATCTGGGGGGATTTAATCACCCGCCAAAATCAAATCCTGGATGGTCGGGTTTGTAAGGAGTTTGTTCGAGGAAGGGAAATTCTTGGGTTAAATGATCGTCAAGTTCCCCAGTTAAAAGATGTCAGCGAGCGCCTCTTTGAGGCAACTGGGTTTGGCGTTGAATCTGTTCCAGCTGTTATCCCTCCGAAAGATTTTTTTGCAATCCTGGCGAACAGGCGTTTTCCGGCAGCAACCTTTATTAGAGTTAGAGAAGACTTTGATTACATCAAAGAACCTGATGTATTTCATGAAATTTATGGGCATTGTCCAATGCTGACAAACCAGTCCTTTGCCGATTATGTTCAAGAGTATGGGAAACTCGCGCTATCAGTTGAAAAGAAATACATGTGGCCTCTTCAAAGGCTTTTCTGGTTTACAGTCGAGTTTGGTTTAATCCAAACCACTGAAGGGTACCGAATTTACGGTGCCGGTTTGGCGTCTTCGTCTGGTGAGGCTATTTATTGTATGGATAGTCATGAACCTACGATAATGGAGTTTAATCCCTTAAGTATTTTCAGAACCAATTATCGTATCGATATCTATCAACCAATTTACTATGTGATTAGTAGTTTTGAGCAGCTATTCGAGACGATTACTTCTGATTTAATCCCTGTCATTGATCAGGCTAAGGAACTTGGTAATATAAACCCTCTTCCAGCAGCTCCCAATCATAAAACACATTAATTGGTAGATAGTATCTCTGTCATAAACACCCTCTGTTTTGAGGGTGTTTTCTTATATTTATGGCATAGTTTGACGGATGTATTCCAAATAGAGGCTTTATAGTAGCAATTTTAGATAAATTGTAGTAAGAGACTGTTAACCAATTATTTGAAGATGAAAAAGCTTATAGTACAGGGACAAGCTTGATGCATCAGGGGGCTATAAAAAATACCACAGATATTGAGGCTGTGCTCAAACGAGAGCAGCCCAAACATCTGTCATTGGTTCATGATCCTAACAGTAAATGGGCAGTGCTAACCAAACAAGCGCACCGCATTTTTCATTATCGTTTGACCCAGCATAATCTGTCGGAAAATGATCGAGAGGCCTTGATGCTTGCTCGCAATGAACTCATGGCTTTGGCAAAATCTTTAAAAGCTGTGTCATCTGTACAAAATGTACTTAACGAAGATTAAGTTTCCGCTGTAATTCGGATAATTTTTCTTCGATACTTTCCACAACAAATATTGCTCCGTTAGTGCCAAAATCCTTTTGCACGATTTCAATGCCAATTTGACTACATAGATATTCTGCATGTGTGATCGATTTGAAGGGGAGAGTAATTTTTAATTTATGTAGCTTTACATATGTAAGCAAGCAGGCTTCTTGAATAACTTGTTTGGCACTTTCGCTATAAGCCCGAACCAGTCCACCTGTACCCAGCTTTGTCCCCCCAAAATAACGTACTGTAATGACAGCCGTATTAATTAAGTCATTACCCTGTAGTACTTTGAGGGTCGGAGGTCCTGACGTGCCAGAGGGCTCACCGTCATCGCTGGCCCCCTCTTCGATTTGATCGTATTGATTTAAGCGCCTGAAAGCCCATACATGATGGCTCGCTTTTTTGTGCTCGTCCCGTAACTCGGCCAAACGATTTTCAAAACATGAAACAGGCATCAAAAAAGAGATAAAGCGAGATTTCTTCTCGTCTATTTCTGTGAAGTTTTCAGAAGAAACGTAAAGCATTATTCAGTCAGGACAGCAATGGGACCTTCTGCTGATTTATGGATAAACTGTTGAACATAAGGATTATCCGTTTTGTCCAGATCGGCTGTAGGACCATGCCACACAACTTTTCCTTCGTGTAACATCATGATCTTTGTTGAAATCTTTCGGGCAGAATCTAAATCACTGCTAACGATGATCGATGTTGAGAGATGCTCTTTAGCCTGTTGATTAATAAGCTGGCTTATCGAATTACTCATAATAGGATCAAGTCCGGCAGTCGGTTCATCCAGAAATAAAAAATCAGGATTTCCTGCAAATGCTCTGGCAAGTCCAACTCTTTTTTGCATGCCTCCGGATAATTCAGCTGGATATAGGTGGGCGACTTCTGGTTTTAACCCAACCTGATCCAGTAATGTGATAACGGCTGCTTTGATTTTGGTTTTGTCCGTACTCTGTTTTTTTAACTCTTTAAAAGCAATGTTTTCCCACACAGTCATGGAATCAAAAAGAGCCGACTGTTGGAAAAGCATGCCAAAACGATCAACGAAATTTTGAGAATTGTCTTCTAATTCTTCTTTTGAGTGTCCGTTGATGAAAATTTTACCCGTATCATGAGGGATAATGCCAAGCAGTATTTTAAGCAACAGTGTTTTACCGCTTCCTGACGGGCCGATAATGACGAGAGTTTCCCCAGAATCCAACGTTAAATCGTTAATATCTAGCGCTTTAAGACCATTAAAACTTTTGCTCAGATCTTTGATCTCCAAAGCAGTTTTTGTTTTTCTGTTGTCGATCATTTTGTCAGTAGGTCCTCAAAGCTCATATTTATAGGCAAAGATTATCATAGTGGAACAATAAAACCAGTGGGATAAAGCATTGAATTTATGAATAGATAGCGCACAAAAAAACCTCTGATCCTATGCAAAGATCAAAGGTTTTTTATTTGGTCGGAGTAGCAGGATTCGAACCTGCGACCCCTTGGCCCCCAGCCAAGTGCGCTACCAGACTGCGCTATACTCCGTTAGAAAGAAGCTTCAGACTTTTGTCGTCATCGCTCTTCTTCGCACTATATACATTCGCTATATGTGCAAAGCAATGGCGTTAACCGAAAAAAACAAAAAATTACCCTAAGAGAGCACGAATGGATTTTAATTCGTCCAAAACTTCTTTTTGACTCTTAGGAGACAGGCCAAGAACTTGATTTACTAGACTCTTTTCGTCATTTGTATTGTTCGTCTTTTTTTCATTGGTAGTGCGCTTTGGGACTGATTTTTCTTCATCAAGAGAAGCATTTGCTTTCAAAGCCCCTTCTTTAAAGAGTTTCTGTACACCTTTTATGGTATAGCCGTCTTTATATAAAAGATCTTTTATCTGACGAAGTATTTTCAAATCTTCCGGGCGATAATAACGTCTGCGTCCTGCACGTTTCAATGGCTTGACCTGAGGGAACTTTGTTTCCCAAAACCGCAGCACATGCTGAGGAACATCCAAGTCGCCAGATACTTCGCTTATCGTCCGGAACGCAGCCGCAGATTTGCTCGAGGTTTCCGCAGCACACATTTGCAGATTAAACTCCTGCTTTTTCTAGGTTTTGTCAGTATTTTACCGACGCGTTCCGATCAAAATAAAATCTTTTTTAAGAAAGAGATGTATTTATTTTATTTTTCAAAACATGAGATGCTCGGAACACGAGAACTCTGCGTGGTAAAATTGGAACTTCTTGCCCAGTCTTTGGGTTACGTCCAATACGTTCGCCCTTTTCACGAACGGCAAAACTCCCAAAAGATGATATTTTAACCGAATCACCTTTGATCAAGGTGTCAGAAATTTCATTCAGCACAGATTCTACTAAATCTGCAGACTCATTTCTGGACAGGCCAACTTCTTGATATACGGCTTCACTGAGATCAGCACGAGTGACTGTAGTGCTCATAATGAAGTTCCACTCCCCTTGTTATCGTTATGTGAATTTCCCGGAATAACCAGTAACTCATATGATATACAAGGCGATTTTGCTAAACTTTTCAGGAAATTACAAGTTTTATCTCGAAAAGATGTTATATAACATTATTTCGAATAGAAACTAATCACCACCGTATAAGAGCAGATCCCCAGGTAAAACCGCCACCCATAGCTGCCATCATGATCATATCACCACGTTTAATTCGTCCGTCATAAACGGCCTCTGTCAATGCAAGTGGTATTGAAGCAGCCGAGGTATTTGCGTGCTTATCAACAGTAACGATAACTCGCTCTTTGGGCAGTTTCAGCTTCTTGCCCATTGCTTCAATAATACGGATATTGGCCTGATGAGGAACGAGCCAGTCGATGGCTTCTGGTGATAGCTGAGATTTCTTTAGTGCCGCATCAATTGCTTCTGGCATTCTTGTCACAGCCTGTCGGAAAACTTCTTTGCCTTCCATTCGAAGAAAACCTGTTGTACCAGTTGAAGATGGTCCACCATCAACGTATAGGGCATCGTGACAACGACCATCCGCGTATATGTGTGTGTTTAGGATGCCGCTGTCGTTTGTATCACCGTTACCTTCTTCGGCCTGAACGACAATTGCCCCTGCTCCGTCGCCAAAAAGAACACAGGTTGAACGGTCTTCCCAATCAAGAATGCGAGAGAAGGTTTCTGCGCCAATGAGTAATGCTGTTTTGGCTTGTCCTGTTTGAATCAGACTGTCGACAACAGATAAGCCATAAACAAAACCACTACAAACCGCTTGCAAATCAAAAGCTGCGCCTCTGGTTACGCCAAGGTTTTTCTGGACGACAGTTGCCGTAGCAGGGAAGGTTTCGTCAGGTGTAGCGGTAGCACAGACAATCAGGTCAACTTCAGAAACATCAACATTGGCGTGTTCCAATGCGGCTAAAGCTGCTTTTGTAGCCAAATCTGATGTTAATTCGTTATCTCCGGCAATGTATCTGTGCCGAATTCCTGTGCGTTGACGGACCCATTCATCAGATGTATCAACACGTTCAGCCAATTGATCATTTGTCAGAATACGCTCTGGTAAATAAGAGCCACAACCCTTGATATTTGCACGTATTATCATTCAAACCCAGCCTGCTCATTAATCGGTTCACGTGTCAACGAATCGAAATCTTGACGGATTTTTTTGACGATATCCTGATCACGCATATCAACAGCAACACCGATTGCATTGGCAAATCCAATTGCGTCTGTACCACCATGGCTTTTAACGGCAATTCCGTTCAGCCCCAGAAAGATAGCCCCATTATACAAGCGGGGGTCAACACGTTTCTTTAATTTATTAAGGGCAGAACTCGCCAGCAAATACCCAAGGCTGGCCAAGATACTGCTTTTAAATGTTTGCCTGAAAAATTCTGAAATGAGTTTGGCTGTACCTTCGGCTGTTTTCAGCGCAACATTACCGGTAAAACCATCTGTAACTATAACATCAACAGTGCCTTTACCAATGTCATCGCCTTCCACAAAACCAACAAAATCACCCGGTAGATCTGCTTTACGCAACATAGAACTTGCGACTTGAAGGTATTCGTGTCCTTTTACATCTTCTGATCCAACATTAAGAATGCCGACAGAAGGTTCCTGCACACCAAGAACACAACGAGCAAAGGCATTGCCCATCACAGCAAAATCAACCAAATTATCAGCGTCACAGCTAAGATTAGCCCCCAAATCCAACATGAGGGACTCACCACGCAATGTCGGAAAAAAAGAAGCAATCGCCGGACGGTCAACACCGGGAAGTGTTTTGAGGACAAACTTTGACATGGCCATCAAAGCACCGGTATTTCCGGCAGAAACGACACCGTCTGCACGACCATCCTGTACTGCATTTATGGCAAGGCGCATCGATGACTTACGCCCAGAGCGTAAGGCCACGGCAGGTTTATCATCACTGAGAACCTTGTCCTCGGTATGAATAAACTCAACAACGTCTTTTAATCGGGTCGTCTTCTCCAGCAGAGGCATAACCTCTTGCTCTCGTCCAAACATGAGAAATCTGACGTTAGGATATCGCTGTGAAGCAATTTCTGCTCCATGAACAACAATATCCGGTGCGTCATCACCTCCCATTGCATCTAAGGCTATGGTTATGCTAGCGCTCACTGGTTTCCCGCTTGTCAAATTGATCCATAAAAGAAAGGCCGACCATCACAATGATCGGCCTATCACAAAAGACTATTTTGACAAGCCTTAGGCTTCAGCTTCTGCTACATCACGGCCATCATAAGTGCCGCATGAAGCGCAAACATGGTGTGGGCGCTTCAGCTCACCACAGTTTGGACATTCTTGTGAAACGCTTGCACGAAGCGCATCGTGTGACCGACGCTGACCGCGACGGGAATTACTAATCTTACTCTTTGGAACAGCCATTGCTCTAACTCTCGCATTTAGCTTTAATAAAAAACTCGCCGCTTCTTAACGAATAACTACGCCCACGGCAAGCCCTAACTAAGGTAAAGATACCTTACTTTTTAATTTGCAGATCTTTTAATACAGAAAACGGGCTTGTTTTCGCTGCCTCCTGTATTTCTTCTTCATCTGGCGCTTCGTCCACAGAATCGCCATCCCAAGTAGAATTTGGTGCTCTCGGATAAGGGTCTAACATAACAGCTAGCTGCTGAACAATAGCCTCTCCAAAATCAATCCCTGTTGGATCAGCCAGTTCAGGCGGATCCTCGGCATCAATATCAATCAAGATTTCTTCAGCTGTTTCCCGGATTGGTTCGAAGCTGTACATTATTTCAAAAGGTTCATCTATCACCGAAGGCACAGGTTCAGCAGATACAATGCAGGATTGTGTTACTTCAGCCTTTAAATGACCTTTAACATCAAGTAAAGAGCCCTTCCCCTTTGGATCAAGTTCAAGTGTTGCGGAAAGCGACTTTAATTCAATTAAATCAAATCTCTTAGCCACAGCATTACATTCTTCAGGTTTAGCTTTTAAATTTAAAACCTGTGAACGGGCCTGAATTTTATCAACGGGATAACGACGCGAAAACTCATTTTCGCACGGCGTTTCCATTGCTGAACTCCTGATCATATTTTAACGATGTTGCCCTTTATCAAGTGTATATATGAACAAATAACAATCCAGATTTACACTCAAATTCGAGATCGCGCACAATAATCGAGGCTAAATCGCGGGTCAATTTATTTTATTGCAGGGTAGCTATACCAAATCCTAAGTACAAAATGTAATCCTGCCAGACATTATCTGTGCAATATCCTGCTCTTTAAGGCACTCAATTTGACCAATAAGATACTCCCTCATGTATTGAACAGAGGTTTGGTCTGCTTCGATTGTTCCATAAAGATTACGCACTAATGCATCTTCGAGAGATTTTTCCCCTTGCTGTAACGCGTCTTCATAGGCCGCTAACCGTCCATAGAAACCTTGCAGCATTGCTTTGACACGCTTGCCTACACCCACATCGCCCACCCCCATTTCTCTCAAGCTGAGGTCCATGTCATAGAACATAAGGTCAAAAAGCTTTTGCGAAAATGATTCGGTTGTCTCTTTCTCGGTTTTCAATCTGTGTAAAACCAAAAACATGTGTAACGTGATCATATCAAAACGTCCGTCCAGACTGTCCGGAACGGAATGGTTCTCATAAAAATCTTTGTGACGTGCCTGTTCAATAAGACAGGCATACAGATCGTGTACTGCATCAGATTCGCTATCGCGACGAAAAAGCTTCCTGAACAACTACTGAACCCCTTGATATAATCAGCTTGGATTTATGACTCGAAAAAAGTATATAGACGAGTATAGTGCCTGTTTAACGCGTATGGTTTAACAAAAACTTGCTTTATGTTAAATAGCCAAACATTCATGGTTAGATCAATAAGGTCAGAATATCGGTATGTCTTATAAAGTTTCCTCAAAAGCCAAGACCCTTTTGGCTGCAATGCTTTTTCCCGTTGCGCTAAGTGCTTGCGAAAGCCGTGTCAATGTTCGGGGAAACTATCCTGATCCTGAAGAAGTCAGTAAATTAGAAACAGGGGTCTCCAGCCGCAGGGATGTTGCTGAACTACTGGGTTCTCCTTCTACTCTTTCTACTTTTAAAGATCAGGTATGGTATTACGTTGGGGAAAGAGTTGAAAAAACCGCATTCTACGATCCAGTTGTGCTGGAACGGAGCATTCTGGTTGTTAAATTCTCCGAAGATGGGAAACTTGAAGAATCACAACAATTTGCATTGGAAGACGGTCGCGTAATTGACCCGGTTACGCGTGAAACGCCTACAGAAGGTCAAGATCTGACAATCCTTCAACAATTGCTAGGCAATTTGGGGCGTTTTACACCGCCAGGGACAAAGTAAAAGATATTTCATATACCCGACAGTACGCTCTTTTAAGCGTTACGCAATCGCTTCTTTGCGTAGTTGTCCACGGTATATCAAGTGGATAGCGATGAAAATGCCTACTGGTATAAATGCCAGGGTGTTAACTGCTATCCAGCCGAATTTATCGAACACAAAACCTGAACTGAAGGCGGTTGTTGCAACAACCCCAAAGACTAAAAGCTCGTTAAAGGCTTGAACCTTCGCCTTTTCTTCTGGTCGGTATGATTCTGTAAGCATCGCGCTGCCCCCAACATAGAGGAAATTCCAGCCAAGTCCCAGAGTAACCAACCCAAACCAGAAGTTCTCTACCTCAATACCAGTCAAATTTATGGATGCAGCCAAGGCAATTAACATTACCCCCGCAATTTGAATTTTGATCAGCCCAAACCGATTGATCAATGAGCCCGTAAAAAAGGATGGAGCGTACATACCAAAAACATGCCATTGAATGACGAAAGCCGCGGCATCAAAAGGATGGGCACAGGCAATCATCGCAGCTGGTGTAATACTCATGATAAGGTTCATACAGGCGTAACTGACAATACCGCTCAATACGGCGACAAAGAAAACCGGTTGTTTGGCTATTGTGAACATTGAGCGTCCGCCAGATTTCATTTGGTGAACGGCAAGTTTGGGAATATTCAAAAACTGTACGATTAATAAAGTTGCCACACAAAGCACTGTAATTGCATAAAAACTACCAACAAACAGAACTGGGCCAAAAAACTCTATATCTTTTGACCATTTAGCCAGTTCAGGTCCAGCAAAAGCTGATATCACGCCACCAGCCATAACAAGTGAAATGGCTTTGCTCTTGAAAACTTCTGTAGCCGTGTCCGCAGCTGCAAAGCGGTAATAGGCAACAGTGGACATAAAAGCACCAAACAAAAAGGAGCTAAGACAAAAGAGCTCTAAATTATTATCAAGAACAGCTTGCGCAGAGAAAAAACCAGACAGAGCGCCACAGATAGAACCAAGACTAAACCCTGCCCGACGGCCATAATGCTTCATGAAATAGGAAATAGGCAAAGCGCAAACCATCATGCCAAAAAACTGAAGAGATAAAGGCAGGGTTCCGTAAGATTTATCCTCGGCAAGGGTTGTTCCGACCAGCGAACTCATGGAAATAAGCATTGATCCACAGCTCATCCCCAAAGCCTGGCAAATTGCCAGAAAAATTACATTGGATTTTGTCGGGTCGCGATCAGACATATGCCTAGTATCTCACTTGATTGAAAGCAACCATACACAGGAGAAATAGATAATTCCAAGAGAGAATTATTTCGTGGGGAAAGAAAATTAATTAAAGGTTTTAATTTTAACTGTTTGAAGGTTTTGTAATGCTATCAACTAATAATTCTACATTACGTACAACACCCTTCCCCATAACCTTGTCAGCGACACCAATCAGGCGTTGGGTGATTTTTTCACTCGTATAACCATCCTGAGTGAAATACCTATAGTAATAAAGTGAATGAAGCTCTGTCATAAAGTCATTTTGCAAACGAATTTGCCAACGTTCAGCGTTAATTAGATCTTCACCTTCTGCGACTTCCATAATTATTTTTACCGTTACGTGATGAGTGACGATACCTTCTTTTATCAAGTGAATTACTGTTGGAGGAAATTCCAGAAAAGCAGAAGGTATCTCTGGGATTTCTTCTACAACTTCTTCGCTGTCTGGTGCTTTGAGAAAAAACCACCATCCGGCAAAACCGCCACCGCCAAGCAATAATAGTATTGCGATCAGTATGATAATTTTTTTCATTTAGTCACCAGTGAAATAAACCTTAAAATGTAATAGGGGTAATAAGGTTTAGTTTAAGTTAAACAACGCAAATTCAATTAATTGATGTAATTATTAAAAATGTGTCCAACCGCTTTTTGCAACAGTTATTTCCTTGTTGCTTTTATCCAATAGCAAAGTTCTATTTCCTTGCGTCAAGGTACCAATTTGAGTGATAGGAATGTCTAGTTCTTCTGATAATTCAAAAACTTGAGATCTGTTTTTCGATTTGGATGTGAACAATATCTCATAATCATCACCACCTGTCACGGCAAGCTGCCTGCCTTGGTCAAGTGCACCTTGAAAAACATCGCGAAAGGCATCGGATAAAGGTATATCAGATAAAAATATCCTTGCCTGTAGATTGGATCCTTCAGCAATGTGGTTGATGTCTGCAATAAGTCCGTCAGATACATCCAGAGCTGTTTGGCAGATATCTCGTTCGAGTAATGCGATGCCAAGTAAAGTTCGCGGTTGGGGGATTCTGTATCTATTGACCAAAAAAGTTTCAGCAGCAGAATTCTCGGTTTTGATTTCTTTTTTAAGCAACTTTAAGCCAGCAGCAGAATCTCCGATTGTTCCGCTTACCCAGATATCATCATCCAGTCTCCCCGTTGTTCGGTGCAAACATTTATTACGTGGCACAGAGCCAAAACATGTAAGGGCAATCGTCAATGGCCCAGGTGTCGAAACTGTATCGCCACCAATCAGGTGACATTCAAATATTTCCTGATCTGCCGCTAATCCCTTTGTAAATGCTTTTACCCACTCACTAGAAACAGACGTGTTGTATGAAATGGAAAGCGTATATCCTTTGGGGTTAGCGCCCATTGCCGCCAGATCAGAGAGATTAACCCTCAAGGATTTTCTTGCAATATCTTCTGGAGGATCTGTTGAAAAAAAATGGATACCCTCAACCAGAGTATCCATTGTAACAACTGTGGATCTATCTGAGCCTTCATTAATAAGTGCAGCATCATTTCTAAGGTTATAAGCCTCAGGATAATTGCAGGTAAGAGGTGCAAAGTAGCTTTTGATTAGATCAAATTCTGTTTTGTCCACTTAAAAAGCCCTGTCTTGCAACCGATTAAAACTCATCTTTGCGCAAGCTATGCGCCAAACGGTCCAGTACACCATTTACCATGGCAGTTTCTTTATCGCCGAGGAACGCATGTGCAACGTCAACGTATTCAGAGATAATAACTTTAGCCGGTGTTTCCACTCGTTGCTGAATCTCATAGGCACCAGCAACCATTACCAGTTTCAACAAAGGATCAAGCCTGTGAATAGGCCATGATTTATCCAAAACAGATACTAACATATCATCCAAAAGTTCCCGCTCTTGAATAATACCTTTGTATAGTTCAATAAACAGCTTCTGATCCATGGTGGCAATGTTAAGGCCATCGACCTCTTCATCTCTGCGCACGTTAAGAAACTCATCCAAAACCGTCTTTGAACTTGCCTGATTGAATTCAATTTGGAAAAGCGCCTGTATTAATGCCAGGCGAGCCATACTCTTTTTCAGGCGCGCGTTCGGCGCTTTTGTGTTTTCTTCAGTCACGGTCATAAATCCTTATGCAACACCGTACTGGCGTTTTAATGCAATCATATCAAGGCAAGCCCGTGTTACTGCGCCACCTTTGTTTTTCTCGGAAGCTCTTGCCCTTGCCCAAGCCTGAGCCTCGTTTTCAACAGTCAGAACACCATAGCCAATTGCCATATTGCTATCAACGGCTAGATCCTGAAGCTTCCTTGCGCTTTCTACACAAACATAATCATAGTGGCTTGTTTCACCGCGAATAACACAACCAAGGGCAATATAACCATCAAACTGGCGGCCGTTCTTGCGTTGTGATCCAAATTTAATTGCGGCAGGCAATTCAAAGGCCCCCGCAACGGCAACAACTTCGTAACTGCAGCCATCTTTTTCAAGCTCAGCAATAGCGGCATTCTTCATCTCATCAGCAATGGCGCTATAGAAACGTGCTTCAACAATCAGAACGTGGGGTTTGTCAGTCATTCTTTGCTACCTAATAAATCTATGCTGTCGTACGCTAATCCAAATCAACTGGATTATACGGTTTCAACTATTGGACGCTGTTCAACTACAGAAAGCCCGTATCCGTCAAGCCCAACAATATTTTTCTCTGCATTTGTGAGTAGAATCATCTTTCGTACCCCTAAATCGAGCAAAATTTGTGCACCAACCCCGTAATCTCTGAGGTCATGGTTGATTTCGACGGGTTCTCCTAATCGCGTTTTAATCGCATCGGAAAGGCTTCTGGGGGATGGTTCTCGGATAAGAACAATAACGCCCCGTTTTTCCTGCTCAATCATTTTCATTGAATTGTGAAGATCACCAGCTTTTCCACTGTGATTGTCAATTAATACATCATCAAGAATGTTTAATGCATGCATCCTGACAAGTAAGGGGGCATCCATTGAAATATCCCCTTTCCATAAGGCGATATGTTCGGCGTATGTTGTGTTATTAACGTAAACAGCCATATTGAATTCACCTGCAATTTTTGAATGCAGTGTGTCTTCGAGTGTTTTTTCGATTAAATGATCATGCTTTCGGCGATAGGCTATCAGGTCTGCAATTGTTGCAATTTTCAACTGATGGGTTTGTGCAAATTCAATGAGATCATCTCGTCGTGCCATCGTTCCGTCATCATTCATGATTT
Organism: Kiloniella sp. EL199; assembly: GCF_900313065.1. Lineage (GTDB taxonomy): Bacteria > Pseudomonadota > Alphaproteobacteria > Kiloniellales > Kiloniellaceae > Kiloniella. The sequence continues at coordinate 238,304 of NZ_OMPU01000008.1, read as the reverse complement.
CACAAATGACGCCAGACGGGTTTAACCCTGCAAGACGGGAAATATCCACAGCAGCTTCGGTGTGACCTGTTCGAACAAGAACACCACCATCTCGAGCAACCAGAGGAAAAACATGCCCAGGCGTTACGATATCATCCGGGGATGCAGACGGATCAGTTGCGACAGAAATAGTGCGCGCTCTATCAGGCGCAGAAATACCTGTTGTAACCCCCTCTTTCGCTTCGATAGATACGGTGAAAGCAGTTTCGTGACGGGTCCCGTTCTTTTGCGCCATAAGTGTCAAGCCAAGCTCTTCGACACGTTCTTTACAAAGGGCCAGGCAAATAAGACCTCGACCGTATTTGGCCATAAAGTTAATGGCTTCCGGGGTTGCCATTTGCGCAGGGATAACCAGATCGCCTTCATTTTCGCGATTTTCATCATCGACGAGAATAAACATATGGCCATTACGCGCTTCTTCGATGATTTTTTCTGGTGGGGAAAGAATATCACTGAACGACTTTATATCATTAGAAGATGCATTAGCCATTGTTTTGCCTTTCCAGCAACTGCCCTACGTAACGGGCGAGTAGATCTATTTCCAGATTAACCTGACAGTCCCCGGCCTTAAAACTCCCGACTTGCCATTGACCAAGCGTTGTCATCTCGGCTGTGTGCGGAATGATATTTACACCAAACTGATTTCCGTTCACTTCGTTGACTGTCAGGGATACGCCATCAAGGACAATGGAGCCTTTTGGGGCAATAAATTTTGCGAGTTCTTTTGGTGCTTCAAATGTAAAGCGTTTAGAATCTCCATCAGGTACAATACTGACCACTGATGCAATGCCATCTACATGTCCGGAAACTAGGTGCCCGCCCAGTTCATCCCCCATGCGCAAAGCTCGTTCAAAATTAACAGGTGTGCCCTTGGTCCAAATACCCAAAGTGGTTTTTGACAGCGTTTCAGCTGAAACATCAGCACTAAACCAACCCTGCCCCTTTTCAACCACTGTCAAACACACACCTGAACACGCAATCGAAGCACCGATATCGACAGTATTCATGTCAAAAGCAGTGTTAAAAACAAAACGTTTATCGCCGTTATTTACGATCGATTGTACAAACCCGAGATCTGTAATTATACCAGTGAACATCTAAATGCCTTTTCCCTGCGCATTCGAGAATCAAATTAAAAGTCGCGACGATAACTCTCCATTATATCGTCGCCGAGTTTGGTAACATTGGACAGTGTAAATCTGGGAGCCTGGGTCAACTCTTCCAGACCAAATCCTGTCGTAACAGAAAGTCCATCACCGCCGATAATTTTTGACGCCCTGAACCACACAATACAATCAATGAGGTCTGCCTTAAACAATGATCCAATGATGTGACTGCCCCCCTCGACCAACAATCGGGTAATACCTTGAGATCCAAGTTCCTTCAGTACGGCAAGCGGGCTAATGTATCCGTCTTGGTCCTTGTCAATAAGACATACTTCGACACCAGCATCGCGATAGGCATTGAGGCGAGCGGCATCATTTTCCTGAAATGTCATAAGGATGGTTTTATGTTCTCTAGCTCTGACTACGAGATCATGTGTCAGGGGAAGCCTGAGACGCCCATCCATGACAACACGTTTGGGAGACTTATTTTCAAGTCCGGCAAGGCGGACATCGAGCCTGGGGTTATCTATAATAGCTGTACCGCTACCCACCAGAATGGCATCGTTCCGTACCCGCAGCATATGCCCTGCGCGCCGAGCTGCTTCGCCGGTCACCCATTTGCTTTGGCCTGACTTGGTGGCTATACGACCATCCAAAGACGTTGCAACTTTAAGGGTCACAAGCGGCCGTCCGTGTCTGTTTCTGGTGAAAAAGCCAGCGTTAAGTTCTTCGGCTTCATGTTGACGGATGCCGACGACAACCTCTATGCCGGCATCTCGTAAAGCTTGTAAACCGCGCCCTTGAACACGAGCATCATTGTCTTCCATCGCGACAACACAACGCGATATTCCCGCGGCAATTAACGCTTCGCAACAAGGTGGTGTCTTACCATGGTGCGAGCATGGTTCCAGGGTAACATAGGCTGTAGCTGCTTTAGCTGCTTCGCCCGCTTCTTTCAGAGCAACGGTTTCAGCATGTGGACGGCCACCGGGTTGAGTTCTCCCTCTGCCAACGACACGGCCATTTTTCACAATAACGCACCCGACAGACGGGTTCGGACTGGTTGTTCCTATTCCTCGTGCAGCCAAAGATAAAGCAGCATCCATATGTTGGAGGTCAACATCATGTTGTTCAGTGTGCATAACTGATTTCTATCGCTGTGTGTGGCGGTTTTGTGTGTAACAAAGTAAATTGAAATCTATGGATCAGGATGGGTCCGGATCCAGAATTTCGAGATCATCACCTAATTTACCAACAAATTCTTCGAAATCTCTTACTTCTTTAAAATCTCTGTAAACAGAAGCAAAGCGAACGTAACCAACCTGATCCAATGTGGCCAGGGCATCCATAACGAGTTCGCCAATAAGATCGGTTGCAATTTCACTTTCACCGGATGATTCCAGCCGACGAACAATACCGCTTACAACGCGTTCAACACGATCCCTGTCAACATCACGTTTTTGAAGGGCAATATTCATTGAACGGGCTATTTTCTCCCGATCAAAGGGTTCGCGCTGTCCATGTCCTTTTATGACAATCAATTCGCGTAACTGAACGCGTTCGAATGTTGTAAACCGAGCACCACAGCTAGCGCATTGGCGCCGTCTACGGATCGCGGTGTGATCTTCAGTCGGTCTCGAGTCTTTGACTTGAGTATCTTCACTACTGCAAAACGGGCAGCGCATATTCCCTCACAGTTTCCCCCAAAGGGGATCCGAGTTATAACAATTTGGAAATCATAACCCGGATATAACCTTAGATTTCCAAATCTTGGTAGATCGGGAATTCACGGCAAAGTGCTTCGACTTCTCCACGAACTTCCGCTTCGATTTTGGAGTTATCTTCGCGGTTTGCAGCAAGTCCATCAAGAACTTTAGTGATTAGTTCGCCAATTTTCTTGAATTCTGCATCTTTAAAACCACGTGTTGTACCAGCTGGTGTACCCAAACGGATACCGGAAGTAACCATTGGCTTTTCAGGATCAAACGGAATACCGTTTTTGTTACAGGTCAGACCTGCCCGGTCCAGGCTTTCTTCTGCGATGTTACCTGTTAGACCTTTTGGACGCAGATCAACCAGCATCAAATGCGTATCAGTACCACCTGTTGTAATCGCAAAACCGTTCTCAACAAGAGTTGCTGCAAGTGTTTGAGCATTGCTGACAACTTGTTTGGCATAAGCTTTGAAATCAGGATCCAGTGCTTCTTTCAAAGCAACCGCTTTGGATGCGATACAGTGCATCAAAGGTCCGCCCTGAAGACCAGGGAATGCAGCAGAGTTAATTTTCTTCCCAATATCCAGGTCATTGGAAAGAACCATACCGCCACGACCAGCACGTAATGTTTTGTGTGTTGTTGTTGTCACAACATGTGCGTGAGGCATTGGGCTTGGGTGGATACCAGCCGCAACCAAACCAGCAAAGTGTGCCATGTCAACGTGGAGGTAAGCCCCTACTTCGTCAGCAATTTCACGGAATTTTTTGAAATCAAGAACGCGTGGGTAAGCAGAACCACCAGCAATGATAAGCTTTGGTTTGTGCTCAACAGCAAGATCGCGGATCTCATTGTAGTTCAGCTGGTGAGTTTCTTTATCAACACCGTAACAAACGGCATTAAACCACTTACCGGAAAGGTTCGGACGTGATCCGTGGGTCAGGTGGCCACCTGAAGCCAGATCGAGGCCCATAATTGTGTCACCAGGCTTGATCAACGCAAGGGTAACGCACTGGTTTGCCTGTGCGCCAGAGTGTGGCTGTACGTTTACATATGCACAGTCAAAAAGCTCTTTGGCACGGTTGATCGCCAGTTCTTCGACAACATCAACGTATTCACAACCACCGTAATAGCGACGATTAGGATAACCTTCGGCATATTTGTTTGTTAGAACGGTTCCCAGTGCCTGCATAGTAGACAAGGAAACGATGTTTTCAGATGCAATCAATTCTATCTGATTTTGTTGACGTCCCAATTCTTTGTTAATTGCAGCAGCAATTTCAGGATCTGTTTGCGCCAAAGGTGCATTAAAGAAGGTGGTTGTATCTAAGCTCATGACAACTTCACTCTCTGGTAAAGGTGATTATTATCCAAGTTTCTCGATGCGTCCTTGATGGCGCCCACCGGCAAACTCAGTGTTCAAAAAGGTCTTAAGAGAAGCTTTTGCTACCTCAACACCGGTTGTTCTGGCCCCTAAAACCAGAACATTGGCATCGTTATGCTCACGCGCTAAACGAGCCAGTGTTTCGTCGTGACAAAGAGCTGCACGAATGCCTGTGTGTCGGTTTGCGGCAATTGAAATGCCGATACCGGAACCACAGACAAGAATACCTGTTTGTGCGTCACCATTATGAATTGCTTTTGCTAGCGCAGAACCAAAATCAGGATAGTCAACACGATCCGGGCTGTTTGTACCCAGATCAAGCACATCAAATCCAAGGGCTTTGACATCCTCTTTCAACAAATCCTTCAGTTCATAGCCTGCATGATCTGCAGCTAAGGCAATGGTCTTTTTACTCATTTGTCCGTACTTTTTTGTTATCCCGATAAAGCAAGTAGATCACATAACACACCTGATATGTTCCCGAAAGAGAATGACAGGTAAAGAGTACTTTCACAGTTAATTACCTTATGCGGTAAATCTCTATGAAAGGGGTCGTGTATGTCTCCTGAAATCAAGGCTTATCTTTTATCGCTTTATCGAGCCTTAAACAGGGTTAAGGTTATAATGTGATTCTTTTACCGCAGGCTAGACAATTTACGTACATTTTATAGAACATCTGCGGCATTATTGTACCAAGACAACTCATTAGCAGAACAGATCATTCGATTTGAGATTCAGTAATGTTTGCTATGTCTTTGATATTGCATCCTTTAAAATTATAATTTCTGCAAATATATATTATACAAAATGAAAATAAGTAATTGAAATGTCAGAATTATTTAAAACCTGATAAAAAGTGTGTGCTATTTTGTCGCAGGGTCAAAATGTTAAAACACAACGGTAGCTAGATCTAAAAATGTATCTAATTTTTTATATTAGATAATAATGCCGCCTTTATGATCTTTTTTGGGGGCATGGTCGGGCGATTTTCGGGTGTTTTCTTTGTTCAGAACATAGTTCAATTTCTTTATAACAGTCTGCTTTAGTTTCTGCTCTGTTTCTTTGGGGTCCCCTACGATAGAGACTTCAGTCATAGATGCTTCATGGAAAGCACTTACCTTTACGTAAGATCCCATTCTTAAAAATTCGATAATTACTCCGTGGTTTGGTGAATACATTTAGTCAAACCGTCAATAAAAAAGACCTCTGTAAAACAGAGGTCTAAAATAACAGAAGTTACATTGTTTTCAAAATCCCTGCAGATTAATCAAAAGACCATTTTCTGGCATCAGGCCGCAGGATTAACGCCTCCCCCCATTGGCATGGGCGAAGACCAGAAAAGTTGAAGGCGATGAAGCGTTGCTGTTGTAACTTTTAAATCTTCGTCGGATACAACACCGCCGCTTATCTGTTCGGCATGGGCATCAAAAAGTGTGGAAATGGAATTAAAAATTTCCAGTCCGGTATCAGAAGCCCGTACATGGAATGATCTACGATCATGGGGGGAGCGTTCTTGAATAAGGTATCCGTTCTCAACCATTTTCTTTACATTATAAGAAACGTTGGATCCCAGATAGTATCCACGATGCGTCAGCTCCCCGACAGAGAGTTCTTCTGTTCCTATATTGTAGAGGATTAAAGCCTGAATATTATTCAGGTCCCGAATGCCGCGGCGATCCAATTCTGCCTTTACGACTTCCAAACACTGACGATGCAAGCGTTCAACCAAAGAAATTGTTTGCAGATAAGCAGCCTTCACGATGTCCTCACAATAACCATAAACTTTAACAAAATTCGATGTTATTTTATGCAACAGGCGTTAACGGCGGATTAACCGGGAATCTAAATACGTTAAAAAAATAAATAAAATCATTGATACAAAACAATATTTTCCATTTGTTTTGTGTTGTTTAAGTGAATTCTTTCTTGCTCTGGTACCTTTATAAACGTAGGGTAAAAGACATTAATTAGCGCTGATTTGGAGCTCAGCTTGCGGGCGCTTAAAAAATGCAGCTAAATCGAGGGGAAACCCATCCGAATTAAGATTACGCATTTTCCCGCTTTTTGTACATCCAGATCGAAATCCCTCTTGAGGGAAATAAATTAAACGGGTGAAGCTATGACAATCGACACGAAAAATCCGGAAACTCTGGTTCTTCATTCTGGTTACAGAAATGATCCGCAGACAGGTGCTGTTGCCGTTCCTATCTATCAAACAACCTCTTATCAGTTCGATAGTGCTGAACATGCTGCCAATCTTTTTGCTCTTAAAGAGTTTGGGAACATCTACACACGGATAATGAACCCAACGACTGCTGTATTGGAAGAACGAATTACGGCATTGGAAGGTGGCGCAGCATCACTCGCTGTTAGCTCTGGGCAAGCTGCGAGTACTTTGGCAATACAAAACGTTGCCAAGGCTGGTGATAATATTGTCAGTTCAACAGAATTATATGGCGGCACTTATAATCTTTTTGCAAATACACTTCCCAATATGGGAATTGAAGTTCGATTTGTTGACCCGACTGATCCTGAAAATTTCCGACGTGCAACAGATGAAAATACCAAAGCTTATTACGCAGAAACACTTCCCAATCCGCGTTTGCGCGTTTTCCCGATAAAAGAAGTTGCAGATATCGGCAATGAAGTCGGTGTGCCCCTTATTATGGATAATACGGCAGCACCGATCCTTTGTCGTCCAATTGAACATGGGGCTCACGTCGTTGTCTATTCTACAACAAAATATATCGGTGGACATGGAACTTCTATCGGCGGAATGATTGTTGATGGTGGTAATTTTGATTGGGAAGCCAATGCAGCCCGTTTCCCGCTGTTGACCGAACCTGACCCTAGCTATCACGGCGCAGTCTGGACAGAGGCAGTTAAACCACTTGGCCCTATTGCCTACATTATCCGTGCTCGTGTTGTTTTACTCCGTGATCTGGGTTCTGCAATGTCACCAATGAATGCCTTTCAGTTTATCCAGGGAATGGAGACACTTCCCCTGCGTATGCGGGAACACTGTAAAAACGCAACGGCTGTGGCCGAATTTTTGAGTAATCATCCTTCGATAGAAACAGTTATTCATCCCAGTCAGGCAAGTGGTTCTGAACGAGACGTAGCTGATCAATATTTAAAAGGCGGCTATGGCGCCCTGCTTGGCTTTGAACTTAAAGGAGGTAAGGAAGCTGGCCGCAAGTTTATCGATAGCCTGAAAATGTTTTTCCATGTTGCCAATATCGGGGATGCACGCAGCCTTGCGATCCATCCAGCAACAACAACACATTCCCAGTTAAAAGCTGAAGAACAGGCACTTACCGGTATTTCTGAAAACTATGTTCGCCTGTCAATCGGGATTGAACATATCGATGATATTATCGCAGATCTGAGCCAGGCTTTAGAAGCTTCTGGTAGTTGATCAATACAAAATGAGGCACGGACATCGTTTATGATGTCCGTGCCTCGTAGCGAAACAGTGTGTTTGGCTGGCTTAGAAGCCCATACCACCCATGCCGCCCATACCACCCATGCCGCCCATGTCAGGCATTGCAGGAGCAGCTGCTTTGTCTTCTGGCTGATCAGCAACCATTGCTTCTGTAGTGATCATCAGACCTGAAACAGAACCCGCATCCTGAAGAGCAGTACGAACAACTTTAACCGGGTCAATGATACCAGCAGAGAAAAGATCTTTGTACTCGCCAGTTTGAGCATCAAAACCGAAACCGTCTTCGTTATTTTCAGTGATCTTACCAACAACGATGGAACCTTCGTAACCAGCGTTTTCAGAGATCTGACGGATAGGAGCTTCAAGAGCACGACGAACAACGTTAATACCAACGTTCTGGTCGTTGTTTTCACCTTTGAGATCTTTAAGAGCAGCAACAGCTGAAAGAAGTGCAGTACCACCACCGGATACGATACCTTCTTCAACAGCAGCGCGAGTTGCATTCATAGCATCTTCAACGCGGTCTTTACGCTCTTTAACTTCTACTTCAGTAGCACCGCCAACGCGAAGAACAGCTACACCGCCTGCAAGTTTAGCAAGACGCTCTTGTAGTTTTTCACGATCATAGTCAGAAGAAGTTTCTTCAGCCTGCGCACGGATCTGAGCACAACGACCTTCGATCTGATCACGGTCACCAGCACCGTCAACAACAACAGTCTCTTCTTTAGAGATGTTAACACGCTTAGCAGTACCAAGCATATCAAGAGTAACGTTCTCAAGCTTGATGCCAAGATCTTCAGAAACGACAGTACCACCAGTAAGGATAGCAATGTCTTCAAGCATAGCTTTACGACGGTCACCGAAACCAGGTGCTTTAACAGCAGCGATTTTCAGACCACCACGTAGCTTGTTCACAACAAGAGTTGCAAGTGCTTCGCCTTCAACGTCTTCAGCAATGATCAGAAGCGGACGACCGGACTGAACAGCAGCTTCGAGAAGTGGAAGCATTGGCTGAAGGTTAGTTAGTTTAGCTTCGTGAAGAAGAATGTATGGAGCTTCTAGATCAGCAACCATCTTTTCTGCGTTAGTTACGAAGTATGGAGAAAGGTAACCGCGGTCAAACTGCATACCTTCAACAACGTCGAGTTCAGTTGCAAGAGACTTTGCTTCTTCAACAGTGATAACGCCTTCTTTACCAACACGTTCCATAGCTTCAGCAATCATGTTGCCGATTTCGGCTTCGCCGTTAGCAGAGATTGTACCAACCTGTGCAACTTCTTCAGTTGTAGAGATCTGCTTGGCAGAACCTTTAAGGTGCTCAACAGCTGTTGAAACAGCCAGGTCCATACCACGCTTAACGTCCATTGGGTTCATACCAGCAGCAACAGCTTTTGCGCCTTCACGAACAAGACCCTGTGTCAGAACAGTCGCAGTTGTTGTACCATCACCAGCAACATCGTTGGTTTTGGAAGCAACTTCGCGAACCATCTGTGCGCCCATGTTTTCAAACTTATCAGAAAGTTCGATTTCTTTCGCAACAGAAACACCATCTTTGGTGATACGAGGAGCACCAAATGATTTGTCGAGAACAACGTTACGACCTTTAGGGCCGAGAGTTACTTTTACAGCGTTTGCAAGTACATCAACGCCGCGAAGCATTTTGTCGCGGGCTTCAGTACCAAATTTTACGTCTTTAGCAGCCATGATTTTTAAATTCCTTTAATTCAGGGACCAGTAATATTGAATCTATTATTTAGAAACCAATATTATTGAAGAATGCCCATAATGTCGGACTCACGCATGATCAACAGTGTTTTGCCGTCAAGTTTTACTTCAGTGCCGGACCACTTGCCATAAAGAACAGTGTCGCCTTCTTTAACGTCGAGAGGGACAACTTTGCCATCATCGGAACGAGCGCCACTGCCAACAGCAGTAACTTTACCCTGCATTGGTTTTTCTTTTGCAGTATCAGGAATAATGATACCACCTGCAGTTTTTTCTTCCTGGTCTAGCGGCTCAATAACAACACGATCGTGAAGAGGTTTGAAGCTCATAGATCAACTCCATCAGAGTATATTAATACAAAAAATTTCGGGCACTAAAGGTGAGAGTTTTTTGTTGTTAGCACTCCCACCAAATGAGTGCTAAAAGCGATATAGATCTCGGGTAGTAAGATGTCAACCAATGGAGGCAAAAATAATTTAAATGACTTATTACCCTTCTACAGGGTTGATGCCGAATTTACTGATAAATTTATCTGCATCGGCCTGAAGAATAGAAAGAGAAACCCAGACCCCTTCTTCATGATGATCCTGTTCCAGAACTTTGGCATTATCGTGTAACCAGGATAACGCTGCACCATTTTCATAGGGAATTTCAAACTCATATACAAGGTTCTGCGCATCGAGAAGCTGTTCAACCATATGCAAGAACTCAGAACATCCCTCCCCCGTTATTGCTGAACAAAGAAGAGTTGTATCCTGATGGTCAGATTGAATTTCCAAAGAAGATTTTAGTTCTTCAGATAGCAAGTCAGATTTATTCCAGACTTCGATCATGTTCTTTTGAATATCCGGATCCAGTTCCAGGTCGTTCAAAACAGCCTTCACATCATCTTTTTGAGCTTCAGTATCTTCGTGCGAAACATCTCTGACATGAACCAGTACGTTTGCTTCTCTTACCTCTTCCAAAGTCGCCCGGAAAGACGCAATCAAATCTGTCGGCAATTCAGAAATAAATCCGACTGTATCGGACAAGATAATCTCACGCCCAGATGGCAGGTTAACCCGACGCATGGTTGGGTCCAAGGTTGCAAACAACAAATCTTCAGCAAAGACTTTTGACTCGGTCAATCGATTAAATAGTGTCGACTTTCCTGCGTTTGTATACCCGACAAGTGAAACGATCGGAAAAGGCACTTTCCGTCGCGCAGAACGGTGTAACTCGCGCGTTTTTTTGACCATTTCAAGATCGCTTTTCAAACGAACGATTTTTTCATCGATCAAGCGTCTATCAATCTCAATCTGTCGCTCACCCGGACCGCCCATAAACCCTGCACCACCACGTTGACGTTCAAGGTGGGTCCATGATCGCACCAGTCTTGAACGTTGATAACTTAACTGGGCAAGATCAACTTGCAACTTCCCTTCTTTGGTACGGGCGCGTTCACCAAAAATCTCAAGGATAAGACCCGTTCGATCAATGACCTTGGCCTCCCATCCCTTTTCCAGGTTTCTCTGCTGAACTGGCGTCAAAGCTGTATCAACGATAACGACCTCGACCTCATTGGCATGGATGTAGTCGTGATACTTTTCAATTATACCCGAACCAAACAAGGTAGAGGGTTTTGGTCGGGCAACGGCAATGACTTCATGACGGATTATTTCCAAATCAATTGCCAAAGCCAAACCATAAGCCTCTTCCAACCGCGCTTCGGAAGAACGAATTGATTGAGAGCCTTTTTTTAATTCCGGATGAAGTACAATGGCGCGGACCTGTTTTTTACGGTCCACGCCATCATCAATAAGTTTTGAGCCCATATAAATCAGCAAAACCCATTAAAGGCTTAAGATGCTGCTCCGCCTTCGTCGTCTTTGCCTGGATCAAAAAGTTGAATTGGTGTCGCAGGCATAATTGTTGAAATCGCGTGTTTATATACGAGTTGTGCATGTGCATCACGGCGAAGCAATACAGAGAAATTATCAAACCAAGAGATAATGCCTTGCAGCTTGACGCCATTTACCAAAAAGACCGTTACCGGGACTTTGTTTTTGCGAATCGTATTCAGGAATACATCCTGTACGTTCTGTGATTTTTCCGCGGCCATCGCGTTTAATCCCCTTTTTGTTTTTATTGCGTGTTTTTATTGGTTGGTATCGTTAGCTTTTGGGGGTATGTCCGAAAATCGGACAAGAGGAATTCTTTATCATTATGCTGAGGAAATACAACCCCTCATCAACATTGAACTTAAAAATCTTCTGATTTTCTATGATAAAAACGCTTTTATTTCGCCGCAGGACGCAAAATGACGTTCTGGTTTGCAATTTATAAATTCGTCATCCTCAGGAGGTTCCGGACGGATTAAAACCGGATAACAGGCGCTATTATAAGCACATTGAAGATCTATATCCGTATCCCCGGCAAACCAGACGTCCTTACCCAGAGAAACACCACTCCCTTTCAGGGCTAAATCCATAACGCCTGGGTCCGGCTTGTCTTTTAAAGCATCATTTGCGCCGATTATATTTTGAAAAAAGATATCCCATCCCAAATGAGCAACTTCTTTGCGAAGGATGTATCCTTTTTTATTGCTCACGATCGCAAGATAAACCCCATTTGAAACAAGAAACTCCAGAAGCTCTTTTGCCTGAGGCAAAGGCGTCAAGACATCCAAGTGGCTTGCTTCGTAAGTATCGTAGAAAATTTTGGTCGCGGCTTCGACTTTATCACCAAAAATATGGGGAAAGCTCTCACGTGCCGAAGAACGAACTCTATCCTTGGCTTCTTCAAGAGTCCAGGGAACCATATCCATTTCCCTGAAAGTAACAGAAAGTGCATGATGGATCGAAATCCAGCTATCGATCAAGGTATTATCCCAATCAAAAACAACCGCTTTGGGGAATGGAAATGCCATAAAACAAAATATCTCTAATAATTTACAATGATAACTTTTCTAAAGTATATTCTTAGAAAAACTCAAGCTTCACAGCAAATAGCTTTTCTATCTTCTTAACAGCTTCGGCAGCAGAGAAAATCACAACCAGATCATGAGAGCGCACAATTGTTCCACCTCTTGGAATAATTACTTCTCCTTCTCTGACAATTGCACCGACAATAACACCGGGCGGGAGCTTTGCTTCACGGATTGGGACACCAACAAGGCTTGATGTTTCAAGTGCTTCAGCTTCAATAACCTCTCCAAGGCCATCCGCGATTGTATGCACGGACCGAATGCGTCCTCTTCGTACATGTTGCAGGATATTAGACACAGTAATACTACGGGGATTAACAACTGTATCAATACCCAAAGTACTTATAAGCGGCGCATAGGATGTTGTGTTAATCAATGTCACTGCGCGTTTACAACCATGTCGCTTTGCCAGCAATGATGTGAGGATATTAACCTCATCATCATTGGTGACGGCAACAATTGTTTCCGTTGTTGATATATTGGCCTCGTTCAAAATCTCGGCATCGAGTGAATCACCATGAATAACAACAGTTCGCTTCAGTGATTTAGCAACAAATTCAGCACGTTTCTTGTCGAGTTCGATAAGCTTGAGTTTTACTTGAGGGTGGTTTTCTTCAACGGTTCTCGCAAGGTACAGACCAATATTACCACCACCGATAATAACAACTCTGCGCGCCTCTGACTCTGAATGACCAAAAGCATCCATTGTCCTGTTTAGGTGTCCATGATCCAAGACAAGATATACGTCATCACCAGGACGAAGTTCGTCATCAGGTGTTGGAACAAACCCTTTGCCTTGACGGAAAATACCGACGACGACAACGTTCAGTGTTGGGAATAGCTCCGTTAGCTGTCGAAGAGGCGTATGAATAATTGGTGTGTCCTCAGTACAATGCACACCGATCAAACTGACTTTTCCATCTGCCAAGGGATATACATCAAAGGCACCGGGTATTTGAAGGCGCTTTTCAATTGCTGCTGCAACCTCAATTTCCGGCGAAATGATAACGTCAATAGGCATGTGATCACGCGTAAAGAGATCTGACCACATGGGGTCCAGATAATTCTGTTCCCGAATACGTGCAATCTTAGTCGGTACGTCAAACATTGAATGACAGATTTGACACGCAACCATGTTGACTTCATCGGCGTGCGTTACCGCGATAATCATGTCAGCTTCGGATGCGCCAGCCTTTTCCAGAATATTTGGGTGCGAAGCAAAACCAACCACTCCCTTCACATCCAATGAATCAGTGATTTTATTAACCAGAGCCGGATCGCGATCAATCACAGTGATATCGGCATTCTCGCTTGCAAGATAGCGGGCAATGTTAAACCCCACTTGGCCAGCACCACAAATAACTACTTTCATAACAGGATCCTAAATCCGTAAATCTCTTTAGCTTCGATCAGTTGAAATACCAAGCGTTCTTAACTTGCGATGTAGAGCAGATCGCTCCATACCAATAAATGTCGATGTTTTCGAGATATTTCCACCAAACCGCATAATCTGAGCTTCAAGATATCTTTTCTCGAACAACTCTCGCGCCTCTCTTAAAGACAAAGCCATCAAATCTTCCTGCCCAGAGCCACCAGATGAAACAGATGGAGAAATCGATCCAATATCAGGAGGCATCATTTCGGCAGAGATCATCTCATCCCCTTCGCCTGGTGCCATAATCAACAACCAATCAATCACATTTCTGAGCTGTCTGACATTCCCGGGCCATTCATAAGCTTGCAGAGAAGCCATGGCATCTTGGGCCAAGGGACGAGCAGGAATTCCATTGGTTTTCGCAGATAAATCCATGAAGTATTCGATCAAATCAGGAATATCATCCCGCCGATCCACCAATGCAGGAACAACCAACGGTACAACATTCAAGCGATAATAGAGATCTTCCCTGAACTCACCCGCAGCAATCAATTCCTGTAGATCCTTGTTGGTCGAAGCAATAACCCTGACATCAACTTCAACCTCAACATCCCCGCCTACTCGGGTAAAAGATTGCTCTTGCAAGACACGAACGATCTTCCCCTGCGTTTCAAGTGGCATGTCTGCCACCTCATCCAACAATAGAGTGCCTCCATGAGCTTGCTCAAAAGTCCCAACTCTGATGGACGCTTCACCGTCCTCGCCTTTGGTTTCCGTACCAAATAATTCGCTTTCCAGACGATCAGGATGCATTGTTGCGCAATTCAAAGCAACGAACGCGCCATTATGACGGGTGGATTGTTGATGAAGTTGGCGTGCAACGACTTCTTTTCCTGCCCCCGCAGGGCCCGTTATCAAAACACGGCTGCCTGTCGGAGCCACCTTATCCAAAGCTTGCTGTAATTGAATCACAGGGCTAGACGAGCCAATTAGTGATGATTGTACTGCTGCACTTACCTTGAGACGCTCGTTCTCTCGTCTTAATTCAGAAAGCTCTATGGCACGATTAATTATCAGAAGTAATCGATCAGACTTGAATGGTTTTTCAACAAAATCAAAAGCCCCGATCTTGATCGCGCTCACTGCAGTCTCAATCGTTCCGTGCCCGGACATCATCACAACGGGCAAATCGATATAATCATGCTTGATTGCTTCGAGAATACCAATACCATCGAGTTCAGAGTTATTCAGCCAAATGTCCAGAACAACCAGGCTTGGACGGCGGGCATGAATTGTAGTCAGAGCTTCCTGACTGTTAGCAGCCTCTCTAACAACATAGCCTTCATCTTCCAAAATACCGCTCAGGGCCATTCTGATATCGGCTTCGTCATCAACAATGAGAATTTCGCGGGTCATCTAATCAATCTGCTTAAATACGTTATAATATTCTATTTAACTTGCAATCGGGAATACCAAGTGCGCTTGTGCACCAATTATTTTTCCAGTTTGATCCAAATTATCTTCGAGGACAAGAGAGCCACCATGATCTTCCATTATTTTCTTCACAATCGCGAGACCTAACCCTGTCCCCTTCTCTCTATTTGTCACATATGGCTCCGTTAACTTTTCACGATCACCAGCAGGCAACCCCTTGCCTGTATCTTGAATAGAGATAGAAACTTCAGCATCTGATCTTTCGAGAACGACCTTGATATGTGCCGCTTTATCATCACGCCCCTCTTCCAGTTTCCCTTCAATAGATTCCCCTGCATTCAACAATAAGTTTGTCAGTACTCTGTTAATTTGCTCGGTATCACAAGACATTAAAACATTCTCGTCAGGAACTATTGTTTCAAATTTAATCCCTTGCTGAGCAGTGTCTTGAAGAAAAACAGCCTCCTTGATAAGCTTATTCAGGTCTGTTTCTTTCATCTTTGGAACAGGCATCCGAGCAAACGAAGAAAACTCGTTTACCATTGTACCAATATCGGTCACATGTCGGATAATGGTATCAATGCAAAGTTCAAATGTTTTAGTATCACTTCCAATTTCCTTCAGATACTTCCGCTTTAAACGTTCTGCTGATAATTGAATTGGCGTAAGAGGGTTTTTAATCTCGTGAGCAATGCGTCTGGCGACGTCTGACCACGCTGCTTTACGTTGAGCAGAAACCAACTCGGTAATATCATCAAAAGTGATAACAAATCCAATAATTTCAAAATCATCCCCAAGTTCTGCAACAGTCCGTAACAGCAATGTTCGCTGCACACCATTTTCTTGCGTGTAGGGAATGTGTTTTTCAACGGGGCGCAAAGGTCTGGATTTCGCTTCCTCAACAAATTCAGCAACTTCTGGCATAACAACAGATATATGCCTACCACGAAGATCAGCAAACTGCTCTACAAAGAATGCCGATGCGGATCTATTGGGAAGCGTTATTTCCCCTTTTGCATTCAAACCAATTACGCCAGCAGTCACGCCACCCAAAACAGCCTCAATAAACCTTGTGCGTTCATCGAGCTGTGCATTGGTACTCATCAACTCTTGTTGTTGACGCTGCAATTCACCCGTCATTAAGTTAAAAGTACGAGACAACCGACCGATTTCATCTTCGGATTTATTCGAAATGACCCGAGTTTCCAGATCGCCTTCACGCACTTTTTCGGCTGCGGCAATCAAGTTCCCGATCGGTCCTGTAAGGTTATTAGAAAACGCAAGCCCAACCCACACAGATGCCAAAAGAATCATCAGCGCAACAATTGCAAAAATCATTGCGAAAGTAAGCACAAATCCAGAGCGCTGCCCCTCAAGATCAGTATAAAGGGCAACCGCACTTTTCGCGCGTTCAATATGTTTTAAAATGTTGGGGTCAATCGGGCGTCCAACAATCAGAAACGATCCGTCAAAACCACCGAGATAAACAAGTGCCCGAACCCGGCCATTATCCTCTGTTGAAAGAATAATAACCTCACCATTAATCGCATTTTTAATAGCAAAATCAGGTATTTCTGGAGCAAAATTAAGAAGAAAACTAAAAGCAGCCTTTCCTTGAACCTGTCCTGATTGATCAAAAACCACAGCCTCGGTTAAATTCAAACGGTTAGCGCGTTCAGTTAAAAAAGCATCAAGCTGCTCTTCATTCTGTATCAGTAGATTTAACGATTGCCCCAAATCAGACGAAACTGATAAAGCATCGGCGACAATCCCTTGCTGATGTTCGTTTAGATAAGCTTCAGCAACTGCGTGTGATTCTTTCACAGCAGTACTCACTTTTTCGTTGAACCAGCCCTGTAAACCAAACTCAAAAAAACCAACAGAAACCACAGCAACAATGATAGTTGGCGTAACAGCCACAAGACTAAAAAGGCCAACCAATCTTGAATGAAGCTTTGCACCGGCAAGTCCACGCTTTCTTTCCAGCCATAAAAGAACAAGCCGCCTGACAACAATCGCTAACAACGCCATCAACAGGATAAAATCGGTAGTTAGAAGCAAAAGAATCAACTGCGGATCATTCGCTTGCGACAAATCACCGGAAAGGGCAGAAAAAGTTGTAATGCCGCTAATACTCGTTGCAATGAAGAGGATTATAGCAAGCTTTCTCTCCAGCCCTACCCGCTTTGCCCAAAGAGATGCCTTTATCCAGAAACCGCTACTTTCGGATACTCTGTCATTGTCAAGAGGCTCAGAGGCCAGATTATTTTGGATCTCTTCAACCATTTATCTACTGCCCTTGATCACAGATACTTCCAACTCTTTAATCTTCTTTCTTAAGGTATTTCTATTCATTCCAAGTAACTTAGATGCTTGAATTTGATTCCCATTTGTAGAAGCAAGTGATAATTCTATTAAGGGTTTTTCAATTTCTTTTAAAATTCTATCGTAAAGTCCTGTCGCTGGCAGATCGGGGAAATGGGCAGCAAAGTACTCACTCAAATGTCGTTCAACTGCTTCACCGAGAGATTCATTTAACGCAGGTGCAACGGGTAAATTAACGTTACCTTCCTCGACACTCGCCCCTTTTGAAATCAAACTAAGTTCGTGCTCGACAATATCCTGTGAAATCACATCCTGGCTGTAAAGAACCGTCAACCGCCTGACCACATTCTCCAATTCACGGATATTACCCGGCCAATAATTGCCTCTTAAAGACGCCATTGCCCCTTGGTCAATGACCTTACCCGGTAAACCTTCTTGCTCACATAATCTCAGAAAGTGCGACACGAGTTCCGGGATATCTTCAGCCCGTTCTCTGAGTGGTGGTAATCTCAGCGGCACCACACTTAGTCGGTAATATAAATCTTCCCTGAAGTTCCCCTGCTCGACCATTTGCGCAAGATCTCTATGCGTAGCTGTGATAATGCGGACATCAGCTTTTATCGGTACACGTCCACCAACTGTCGTGAATTCATTTTCCTGTAAAACCCGCAAAAGCCTTGTTTGCGCTTCCAGTGGCATGTCGCCAATTTCATCAAGAAACAAAGTCCCGCCAGCGGCTTGTTCAAAGCGTCCAGAATACCGTGCCGTTGCCCCCGTAAAAGCCCCCTTTTCATGCCCAAAAAGCTCACTCTCAATAAGTTCCTTGGGAATGGCCGCCATATTAACAGCAACAAAAGGACCACTTTTCCTTTTCCCATAATCATGAAGCGCGCGAGATATAAGCTCTTTGCCTGTTCCTGATTCACCTGTGACCATAACCGTCAAATCAGTGGCCATTAATCGCGCCATGACACGGTAAATTTCCTGCATAGCCACAGAACGACCGATAAGGGGCAGCTGATCTTCCTGATCATCACCTTCTTCATCAACAACATCAATTGGCTCTGAAAGAGCACGTTTAACAGTTACAGATAACTCTTTGAGATCAAAAGGCTTTGGGAGATATTCAAATGCTCCACGCTCTGTTGCTTTCACTGCCGTTAGCAAAGTGTTCTGTGCAGACATGACAATGATACGCAGATCAGGCCTGATCTTTTTGATCCGCGGAATAAGGTCCAGTCCATTTTCATCCGGCATCACAACATCAGTAATGACAAGATCGCCTTCGCCCTTGGCAACCCACTGCCATAGTGATGCCGCGCTACTGGCTGCTTGCACCCGATACCCCTCCCGACCCAATGCGTGTGTCAGAACAGTTCTTATCGCCTGATCATCGTCAGCAATCAAGATTGTCGCATCACTCATGCAGGATCCCTTAATTCATTATCAGGTTGTGCCTGTTTTATATTTCGGAAATCTTTTGGCACTAATGGTAAGCTAATGGAAAATTTGGTGGCACGTGGCACGCTTTCTAATTCAATTACACCACCATGTTCTTCAACAACTTTTGAAACCAGCGCCAACCCAAGCCCCTTCCCTCCGGCTTTTGTAGAAACGAAGGGATCAAAAAGATGTTCATGCAAATCATCTGGAATACCTGGCCCACTATCTTCGATAGTCACCAATAAGGGGAGATCCATTCGGTCTTCCCCCCCTTGTAAACGCATTCTCACCCCTTGCTGATAGCTTGTTGACAAGGTGACTTCTCCGCCTTCTTTCCCAAGAGCTTCAACAGCATTCTTAATAAGGTTGAGAAAAGCTTGTATAAGAAGATCTCTGTTACCATAAACTTCCGGAAGCGAAGGATCATATTTCTCAGCAAATTTTACATTCTGACCAAACCCTGTTTCAGCAAGAAGCCTTACGTGGGCCAGAATCTCGTGAATGTTCACAGCATCTCGTTCCATGGGGCGTGTATCAGAGAACATTTCGATACGATCAACCAAAGTCACGATGCGATCAGCTTCATCACAAATCAGCTTGGTTAATTGTCGGTCATCTTCGCCTGCACTTAATTCCAGCAACTGAGCGGCCCCCCTGATGCCAGACAGAGGATTTTTCACTTCGTGCGCAAGCATGGCCCCCATGGCAGTAATTGAGCGTGCAGCGTTACGGTGAACAAGTTGGTGGTCAATTTTGCGAGCAATTGATTGTTGCTGGAGTGTAACGACACTAAAGCCAGAATTATCATGCATTGGTGAAATAACAACCGTCACCAGATGCGTACCAATTCGTGGTGTTTCCAATCGCACCCCATACTCTGCAAGGGAACTTTCTTCTTTTTGTGTTTGTTCAATCAAATGAATAATCTGAGAGTCATCAGAAAAATAAGTACTTAAATGACTACCAAGCAAAACAATCTTACTAGATTGCAAGAACTGTTCAGCAGCTTGATTAACAAACGCGATTGTCTTGTCTGACCCAACAACAAAAACTGGATCAGTTAAAGAGTTCAATATATTAAAAGACAAGAGAAGTTCTTGATCTGCCTGAGTATCAGGCCTGCTCGGCGCTTTATCTAATATATCGCTATTCATAAATGTTTGTGTCATGCGGCTTTATCAATGTAAGGCTGAAAATACTCCCCTAACATTTTGATCACCACATCAGGCTCATTGACTTTGTTAATTTCCGCTCGAAAAGCAGCAGAGTCAGGCAATCCTTTACAGTACCAGGCCAAATGCTTTCGTGCGATAGCAACTCCTTTACGAACACCATAATGAGACAACATCGCCTCATAATGTTCACAAATAAGTTCAAAAACCTCTTTTAGCTCCGGATCACTCACATGAGTTCCATCTCTTAGATACTGGCTGACTTCTCGTAAAAGCCATGGCTTGCCATAGCACCCACGACCAATCATCACACCGTCCGCACCAGAAACATTCATAGCCTCTTTTGCATCTTCCGGGGTCAAGATATCTCCATTAATGATAACGGGTACCTTCACAGCCTCTTTTACGGCCCTCACAGCTTCCCAATCTGCCTCACCTTTATACATCTGGTTTCTTGTGCGCCCATGAACAGTAATCATTTGAATACCAACATTCTCTGCACGTTTCGCCAACTCGGGCGCGTTACGATTGGTGTCGTCCCAACCTAACCGCATTTTAACGGTAACCGGTACATCCACAGCTTTAACTGTCGCATCCATAATATCTTCGGCGAGCACTTCATCCTTCATAAGTGCCGACCCGGCATACTTGGAAACAATCTTTTTAACCGGACACCCAAAATTAATATCAATAATTGCTGCGCCACGATCAACATTCATCTTTGCTGCTTCGGCCATAATACTTGGATCACAGCCTGCCAGCTGCACAGCCATAGGGAATTCTTCAGCACAATTTGTACTTAACTTGAGAGATTCCCTACTCTCTTGCAGCATTGCCTTGCTGGCGATCATTTCTGAAATTACCAGCCCAGCACCGTACCGCTTTACCAAACGTCGATAAGGCATATCTGTGACCCCGGACATAGGGGCTAAAAGAACCGGGTCCTCAATTTCAACAGGACCAATTGAAATGCTCATTCGTTGTGCACCATTCACAATCGCCTAAGTTTTAGGCAGATAAGAAAAACTGTTTATACAGTGTTTCTCTGCTCATGCGAAGAGGAATGTGCAAAAACCAAAAACAAATATGGCCTATCAAACTAACAAAATATCTGTCACAAATTTCACACCGGGATAGGCAAGAGTCAGTAATAAGTAAACAGCCAGGACAAAACGAACTGCATTCTGTCCTCGGATACCAATAAATTTGTGCAGCAACAGAAGAACTGCAATCACGACAAAAGCAAGAAGTGCAAGAAGCGACTTATGATCGAGATCCAAATAATAACCAGAGACTGAATACTGCTTGGCAATTCCCGTCAGAATTCCCAAACCAAGAACCACCTCGGCCATCGTCAATAAACTCACCTGAAAACGATCTGAATCATAAACAGAAGGCAGTTTTACCAAAAAAGGGCTTTCAATTTTTTTTAACTTTAAAGCCCGCTCCCTCAACTGTACCGACACAGCTGAAATAGCGGCAAGTGTACAAAGTGCATAAGTCAGGATCGACGCAAGAATATGCAGCACCAACCAATTGTCCATACGATCAATAGGATTGGCAGCAGCCGATTGTCCTCCCCATATGACGGCAAAAAAACCGAGCACAAAAAGGTATGGCACAAGAAGCAAAGAGAGCTTTTCAAACTCCTTAACAAGTAAGGAGAAACACAAGAACAGTAATAGACTGAACGATATCGTAATCCAGAGAGAAATACTCACACCGCCATCCCAATGCCCCATGAGATGAATCATTGTGGTAAAACTAGCCCCAATCAGGGCGAGAAATAAAGCCCCCCTCATAAGAAGGGGTGAACCGTCTGTTTTTGACATCCAGGGCATTAACATTGCTGGCAACATCAGAACAAGGGCAAGCATTCCCCAAAAAACGGTCATAATCTCACCTTCTTACTAGACATCTGATTAGCCTTTGTTACATATCAATTTGTTATTACTGTAAATTAGCCTAAATTGGCAAGAATCGAAATCAGGAGAATATGCCTATGTCCGGTACCTGGGCAATAGTTGTCGCCGCAGGCAGAGGCAGCCGTATAGGAACTGACCTCCCCAAACAGTATCTCAAGTTAGGTGATACCAGTATTCTTGCTTTGACACTCGATAATTTTTTCAAACACCCGAATATCGACGGTGTACTTGTTGTCATTCACGCAGATGACATAGAACTTTTTCAGCGTGCATGTAGTGATTTTGTCGACAAGGTCCATATAGCATATGGCGGCGCAACACGTCAGGAATCAGTTTTAAACGGTTTACAGGCTTTAGAAAGCATTTACCCCAATGTTGTTCTTGTACATGATGCTGCACGCCCCTTTACCGAGCACAAGGTCATCACAGACCTCATTAATGCTAGCATCACAGGAAAGGCAGCCATCGCCGCTTCTCCAGTCGTAGACAGTCTTAAACAAGTTACAAACAACACTATCCTGAATAATATCGATCGGAATGGGCTTTGGCATGCACAAACACCCCAAGCATTTCCCTTTGATATAATACGTGATGCACATCTCTCCGCAGAAGACCTTTCAGATTACACAGACGATGCATCAGTTGCAGAAGCATGCGGACATCAGATATCTATTGTAACATCCGGTAAAGAGAACTTTAAAATTACAACCCCGGAAGATTTGGTTCAAGCATCCATGATCGCCAATAACAAGCAAATTAAAGAGTTAAAAATGGAAAGCAGAACTGGCTTTGGATACGATGTCCACTGCTTTGAAAAAGGTGATCATGTCACCCTTTGCGGGGTTGATATTCCCCATACAAAAAAACTCAAAGGGCACTCCGACGCCGATGTGGGCCTGCACGCACTTACCGATGCCATACTGGGTGCACTTTGCGAAGGTGACATCGGAACTCACTTCCCCCCTAGTGATCCGCAATGGAAGGGTGCCTTGTCAAACCGGTTTCTGATTTTCGCGCGTGACCGGGTTCTTGCAAGGCAGGGTAAAATCATACATGTCGATGTAACACTTGTTTGTGAAAAACCTAAAATAGGTCCAAACAGAGAGCTGATGGTTGCAAAGATGGCTGAAATTCTGGACATTGCCCCGAACCGCGTCAGCATAAAGGCAACCACCTCTGAAAAACTTGGATTTACTGGTCGAGAAGAAGGCATTGCAGCCCAGGCCGTTGCGACAATTCAACTTCCTTCAATCGACTAAACAAGCAAGACAGAACAACAGCGCAAAGACTTGAATATGTCTCAAAAGAAACTCTCATTTTTTCACCCTGTCTCCCTCGTCTCGACATGGTTTGGTTCCGGGCTTATTAAATTTGCTCCGGGCACCTGGGGATCACTAGCAGCACTTCCCTTTGCCTGGGCTATTTCAAGTTACACAGGCTCTCTTGGCTTGATCGTTGCCTCGCTTGTTGCATATGGCGTTGGGATATGGGCAAGTGGTCAGTATTCAACTGCGCTTGGCAAAGAAGATCCCGGGGCTGTTGTCATTGACGAAGTAGCAGGCCAGTGGCTTGCCCTCGCTTTTGTTCCTCTGAACCCAGTTCTTTTTCTGATCAGCTTCCTGATCTTTCGCTTTTTCGACATCGTCAAAGTTTTCCCGGCAAACTGGTTAGACCAAAATATCAAAGGCGGCCTCGGCATTATGTCTGATGATATGGTCGCCGGATTATACGCCTTAATAACATTTTACCTTCTTTATGAATTTCTCCCCTATACTAGTGAGCTATTGCATCACTTCTAGGAGGCCTGCATGTCCTTAACTGTTGAAATTAATACACTTGCAACAGAAGTCCTGGAACTCTGTCGCACCAAGGACCTTCAAATCGCCACAGCTGAATCCTGTACCGGAGGGTTAATCGCAGGCGCCTTAACAGAAATTGCAGGATCATCAGATGTTGTAGATAGAGGTTTTGTCACCTACTCAAACGAAGCCAAACACGAAATGCTCGGCGTCCGCATAGAGCAAATATCCATGCACGGCGCTGTCAGTTCACCGGTAGCATCATCAATGGCCGAAGGTGCCATGAAGTTCTCTAATGCTCAATTAACAGTTTCTGTTACAGGCATCGCTGGCCCAGGTGGCGGCACGTCTCAAAAGCCTGTTGGAACTGTTTACATTGGTACGGCACTGGAAAATGACCGAACACTTTATCAAAGTTACCGCTTTGATGGAGATCGTGCATCTATTCGACAACAAACCGTCCATGCTGCGCTTTCATTTTTAAAAAACAGGCTTTTATGAACAAGCACACTACCTCGCAAGCATCTTCAACAATTCGTGCGCCCTCTCTCACAGACATTCCACTTAGCCAGCTTGTCTTGGCATTTATTGTATTTTTGATCGCCATTAGAGGCATTGCGTACTTTTTATCTGCCTTTTTCTCAACAGCCGAAAATGGTGCATCAGTTTCATTCCCACTGATCCTTTTGGTTTTTATACAGAATTTACTTATTCTGATTATTATTCGATATTTTCTGTTAAAAAAATACAATTTGAATTGGCAAAACTTGGGATTAGTCCCAACAACTACAAGCTGGTATTATCGCGCCGCTCTCCTGACTCTGCCGTTGGTTGTTATTGTTGGCATTGTAAACTCTACCGTCACACAGCTCATAAGTACGGATTTTGTTAATCCCCAGCTTGAAATGCTAGCACCCCAAGGATTTAAGTGGGATGCTTATATACTCACAATGATTGCGACAGGCATTATTGCCCCCTTTGCAGAAGAAATCGTGTTCAGGGGTGTTATTCTGGGATGGCTTGACAAAAAGCTCGGAAAATATCTTGCGATCTTGATCAGTTCGTTTCTTTTTGGGTCAACACACGGCATCCCCGCTTTAATTCCGGCTCTTACGGTTGCAGGCATAGCCTTTTCAGTGATTGTTTATAAAAGCCAATCTCTTTGGCCTGCAATTATCCTACACTCCGGATTTAACATGTTTATGACAACAGCACTTTATTACGCACTTTCTCAAGGCGTATCTCTTCCCGGAGCAAATTAAACGCAAATTAAAGTTCATTATTTAAAAAATGAGAGTGCAGTCACTTTGATATCAGAGCTATCTGATACCCTAGCTTTTTCAAGCAGATGCTAGGTCTTCGCCATCATATGGCTCATACAAACTAGCAGCTCTGGTTTCAAAGGCTTGGACCATACGCCTGACAGCTTCATGGAAAAATGGTTCCATGATCATTTGCAACATTTTTGATTTGAATTCAAAATCTACATGAAAATCTACCAAGCAACCTTCGGGGTGCTCTTCAAAGATCCATGTATTAGTCAGGTATTTAAAAGGGCCATCAACATAAGCAACGTCAATGCGTAATTGTTCCCGATGAAGATCAACTCGACTGGTAAACTTCTCTCTGATCATCTTAAAACCAATGATCAAATCAGCAAATATCGTTATGTCCTGCCGGCGTTTTATTCTCGCGCCCACGCACCAGGGCAAGAAATCTGGATAGCACTCAACATCGGCCACCATTTCGAAAACTTGCTCTGGTTTAAATTTCAGTACTTTTTTTTCAGCGTGAACGGGCATTTCTAATGTCCAAAATCAAGAACGAGACAGCTTTTCTTCTCTGGCTTTTCTCAATTCCTGGAAATCTTCATCAGCATGATAGGATGATCGGGTCAAAGGTGTTGATGCAACATGCAAAAACCCTTTGTTATAGGCCATCTTTTCATAAAATTTGAATTCTTCCGGATCGACAAAGCGATCAACAGGATGATGTTTAGGTGTTGGCTGTAGATATTGGCCGATTGTCAGAAAGTCTATATCAGCCGAACGCATATCATCCATAACCTGAAGCACTTCGTCTTTACTTTCACCCAACCCAACCATCAGGCCAGATTTTGTAAAAAGCGTTGGATCAAGTTCTTTGGCACGATCCAGAATTTTCAAACTGTGATAATAGCGAGCGCCGGGACGTACGGTCGTATACAGACGTGGAACAGTTTCCAGATTGTGGTTAAACACATCTGGTTTTGCCTTTACGACAACTTCCAACGCACCATCTTTATGCCTGAAATCAGGTGTCAAAATTTCAATCGTTGTATCCGGCGCATCTTTACGTGTTGCTGCAATCACCTTTGAGAAATGCTCCGCGCCACCATCATCCAGATCATCTCGATCCACCGATGTAATCACCACATGGCGCAACTGAAGCTTCGCAACCGCAGCTGCAACGCTATAAGGCTCAAGGGGACTTAATGGATTAGGCTTACCGGTTGCAATATTACAAAACGAACAGGCACGGGTACAAATTCCACCCATGATCATCATCGTGGCGTGTTTTTTGGACCAACACTCGCCAATGTTCGGGCACGCGGCTTCTTCACACACAGTATGAAGATTGTTATCACGCATTAGCTTTCGTGTTTCTTGATACCCTTTGGATACCGGAGCTTTTACTCTTATCCAGGATGGTTTTCGCTGGATAGGAGAGTCGGGACGTTTGGCCTTTTCAGGGTGCCGCATCTTCGCACGGTCATCCTTTGAGGAAATAATACGCTCTGCGCGTTCTTTTCCCTCGAGCTGGGATGTTGTTTGTTCTGAAACCATGGTTTCTGTCATCAACTAACTCCGACCATTTCGTGAACCAATCCTACAATGGAAGAGGTTTACACGCCGTTACCAACAGGAAGGCAAAAAACGCCCTCCTGTTACATGCTGCAATACATATGGAATTACAACAAAATCTCAAGCACTAAGATTGCCTGCGGCAAAATCACACCTAGAAGTGAATTGCCCGACCATAAGCATCCAGAACAGATTCATGCATCATTTCGGATAGAGTTGGGTGCGGGAAGACAGTATGCATTAACTCTTCTTCCGTTGTCTCAAGTCCCATCGCCACAACAAATCCCTGAATGAGTTCAGTAACTTCTGCGCCAATCATATGCGCCCCAAGCAATTCACCGGTTTTTGCATCAAAGATTGTTTTGATCAGGCCATCAGCTTCACCAAGCGCAATGGCCTTGCCGTTACCGGCAAAGGGGAAGCGACCAATTTTCACGTCACGGCCTTCTGCCTTGGCGGTCTGTTCGTTCAAACCAACGGATGCAATCTGCGGATGGCAATAGGTACACCCAGGAATCTTGGATTTATCAATTGGATGCGCAGATAAACCCGCAATCTTTTCGATGCAAACAACACCTTCGTGTTCAGCCTTGTGTGCAAGCATTGGTGGACCTGCGACATCTCCGATAGCAAAAACACCGGGGACATTGGTCCGTGAAAATTCATCCGTTACGATGCAACCACGATCAGTTTTGATACCAAGAGCTTCCAAACCGAGGTTTTCGATATTACCAACAACACCAACTGCAGAAATTACACGATCTACGGTGATTTGCTCGGTCTTTCCATTTTTCTCAAGCGTCGCTGTAACCTGATTGGATTTTTTATCCAGCTTACTGACCTTGGTTCCAGTGCGGAACTTCAAACCATGTTTGCCTAACTGCTTTTGAGCCAGTTTTGAAATCTCATCATCTTCTACAGGCAAGATCTTGTCGAAAATTTCAACCACAGTAACATCAGCACCGAGTGTACTGTAGAAATCAGCAAACTCGATACCAATAGCGCCTGAACCGACAACCAGCAATGATTTTGGCATTGTATCAGGACGCAAAGCTTCGCGATAAGTCCAAACCAGTTTGCCATCAGGCTCTAATCCCGGAAGAGTTCGAGCACGAGCACCCGTGGCAATGATAATATTTTTGGCTGTCAAAGCCGTTTTTTTCTTATCCTTACCCTCAACGGTCATTTTGCCAGCAGCCGTTAAAGTACCGGTACCGTCAAAAACAGCTACCTTGTTTTTCTTTAAAAGATGGCCAACACCACCATTAAGCTGTTTGGAAACACCTTTGGAACGTTCAACAATTTTCTGCAGATCAAAACCGACGTTTGACGCGGACAAACCATAATCTTCCGCATGCTTCATGTTACGGTAAATTTCTGCAGAACGCAGTAACGCCTTCGTCGGAATACATCCCCAGTTCAGGCAAATCCCGCCAAGATGATCCTTTTCAACCACAGCCGTTTTCAAACCAAGTTGCGCAGAACGGATTGCCGTCACATAACCACCAGGACCACCGCCGAGAACGATAACGTCAAAGTTAGTATCACTCATAGTTTCATTCTCCTAGAGAAGCATGGAGAGAGGTTCTTGGATCAGGGCCTTGAACGCGGCCATGTACTCTGCACCAACAGCACCATCAACGACACGGTGATCAACAGATAGCGTACAGGTCATCACCGTCGCAATCGCCAAAGCACCATTCTTGACAACGGGGCGCTGCTCACCAGCACCAACAGCAAGAATGCACCCTTGTGGCGGATTAATAATTGCAGAGAAATCCCTAATACCAAACATACCAAGGTTAGAGATAGAGAAAGTTCCCCCCTGATATTCTTCAGGTTTCAGTTTTCCGTCACGTGCACGTCCAGCCAGATCTTTCATTTCTTCAGAAATAACACCAAGGCCTTTGTTTTGAGCAGCTTTGATGATTGGCGTAATCAAACCTGTGGGTGTTGCGACAGCCACAGAGATATCTGCGTTTTTGTAACTGAGAATGCCATCATCACTGAATGATGCATTTGCAGCAGGTACCTTTTTCAAAGCTAAAGCGGCAGCGCGAATAACAAAGTCATTCACTGAAATCTTCACATCGCCGCTTGCATTCAACTCTTTGCGGAATGCCAGCAACTTGTCCATTTCACAATCAACGGAAAGGTAGAAATGTGGGACAGTTTGTTTGGACTCAGTAAGCCTGTTTGCAATCACGCGACGCATGGAACTCAATGGTTCCAGATCGTATTCCATACCAAGCATATCCGCGAGTTCGCGTGCATTTGGTCCCGATGCAACAGGCACAGTCTTAGCTGGAGCCACAGCAGATGTTGCAGCGGGAGCCCCCGCTTTGCCAATTCCCTGTTCCAGAGCGGACAAGATATCAGCCTTTACAATACGACCATGCGGGCCTGTACCACTAATCGCAGCAAGATCCAGATCTTCCTGAGAAGCCATTCTTCTTGCAAGCGGACTGGCAAAAACACGATTGCCACTAGCAGCTACTGGTGCAGCTGGTGCAGGCGCTACAACCGGAGCTGCCGACACCGGAGTTTCAGCAACAGGAGTTTGAGTAGCCACAGGGGCCGGAGCCACTGGAACAGCCGCATCCAACGCACTTGCATCTTCGTCTTCTTCCAGCAATACAGCAATCGTCTGATTAACAGCTACACCCTCGGTTCCGCCGGGTATGAGAATCTTGGCAATTGTCCCCTCATCAACCGCTTCGACTTCCATTGTTGCTTTATCTGTTTCAATTTCCGCAAGAACATCGCCGGAATTAACAGTATCACCTTCATTCACCAGCCAACGAGCCAGTGTACCTTCTGTCATCGTAGGAGACAGGGCGGGCATAAGAATATTTATAGGCATCGTATTTCTCTCCTGCTCTGCTTATGAGCGATAGCAGACTTCTTTGGCCGAAGTAATAATGTGAGAACTCTGTGGTAGCGCTAGCTGTTCAAGGTTCGCGGCATAAGGCAACGGAACATCGACCCCGGCAACACGCTGAACAGGAGCGTCCAGATAATCAAACACCTGTTCCATAACCATTGCTGAAATTTCAGATCCAACGCCAGAGAAAGCCCAACCCTCTTCAACCGTTACCAAGCGATTAGTCTTACGCACAGAATTAAGAATAGTTTCCGTATCCAATGGGCGAATAGTTCTCAAATCGATAACTTCAGCAGAAATACCTTCTTTAGCCAACTCTTCTGCGGCTTCCAAAGCTTTTCCAACCATAATAGAGAAAGTTACTATGGTAACATCTGTCCCCGGACGAACAACTTTGGCTTTGCCGATTGGCACAGTCCAATCATCCGTATCCGGTACATCAAAACTCTGTCCATACAGAAGCTCATTTTCAAGGAAGATCACCGGATTTGGATCGCGGATAGCAGACTTAAGCAACCCTTTGGCATCAGCTGCTGAATAAGGCGACACAACTTTCAATCCCGGACAATGAGCATACCAGCTTGCATAACATTGCGAATGCTGAGCACCTACACGGGATGCAGCACCGTTAGGTCCGCGGAAAACAATCGGGCTGCTAACCTGACCACCAGACATGTAGCGTGTTTTTGCTGCAGAGTTGATGATATGGTCAATCGCCTGCATCGCAAAGTTAAAGGTCATGAATTCAACGATCGGGTTCAGGCCGTAAAACGCAGCACCAACCCCCAAACCAGCAAAACCATGTTCTGTGATTGGCGTATCAATAACACGCTTGGCTCCAAATTCATCAAGAAGCCCCTGACTGATTTTATAAGCACCTTGATATTGGGCAACTTCTTCCCCCATCAAGAAAACCTTTTCATTTCGGCGCATTTCTTCGGCCATCGCGTCACGCAGAGCTTCACGAACAGTCGTACTAACAACTGGACCATCCCACTCACTCTCAGGAGCAATAGCAACAACTTCCGGTGCGGCAACAGCAACAGACGCAGAAGGAACTGTTTCTGCAACAGGTTCCACCACTGGTGCTGCTGGAGCACTTGCAGAGTAGTTGTTGAGATCCGCGTCGCTCTCGCCATCTTCAAGAAGTAAAGCGATCGGCATATTCACAGCAACATTATCGGTATCACCTGCAACGAGGATCTTCCCAAGAACACCGTCATCAACGGCTTCAACTTCCATTGTCGCTTTATCTGTTTCGATTTCGGCCAGAATATCACCTGATGATACGCTGTCGCCTTCGTTTTTCATCCAACGCGCAAGTTTCCCCTCTGTCATTGTGGGGGAAAGCGCAGGCATAAGAATTTCTATTGGCATATTTTTCTCCGGAATGACGGACAGCTTACGCGTCAGCGTACACATCGGTGTAAAGTTCAGAAGGATCTGGTTCGGGGCTAGACTGTGCAAATTCAGCCGACTTGGAAACAATCGCTTTAACATCTTTATCGATTTGCTTCATGCCCGCTTCGTCAATCACATTCTTTTTCACCATAACCGCACGCAGACGTTCAATCGGATCACGTTCTTCACGCACCTTCTGAACTTCTTCTTTGGAACGGTATTTTGCCGGGTCAGACATGGAATGACCTCGATAACGATAGGTCATCATCTCCATGATATAAGGTCCCTTGCCACTTCGCGCATGTTCTACAGCAGTTTTTGCCGCTTCGCGCACCGCGATAACGTCCATACCGTCGACCTGCATACCTGGAATTCCATAGGCACTGCCACGTTGGTAAAGTTCAGTACTGTTCGCAGAAGAGCGTTCTGTTGATGTACCCATGCCATAGCGATTGTTTTCAATGACATAAACAACTGGTAGATTCCACAAAGAAGCCATGTTGAATGACTCGTAAACCTGCCCCTGATTCAACGCACCATCCCCCAGATAGGCGACGTTTACAGCATTTTCTTCCAGATACTTATGAGCAAAGGCAATACCTGTTCCAATTGGAACTTGCGCGCCCACAATACCATGTCCACCGTAGAAGCCTTTTTCTTCGCTGAACATGTGCATGGAACCGCCTTTACCTTTGGAATATCCACCGATACGCCCGGTAAGCTCAGCCATCACACCATCCGGGTCCATTCCGCAAACAAGCATGTGTCCGTGATCGCGATAAGATGTCAGGATCGTATCCCGATCTTCTAATATAGACTGGATACCAACAACGACAGCTTCCTGCCCAATATAAAGGTGGCAAAATCCGCCGATAAGACCCATGCCGTACAATTGTCCGGCTTTTTCTTCGAAACGGCGGATCAACAGCATTTCACGATAAAAATCAAGGATCACTTTATTATTAACATCGGATGGAAGCGCAGAAGAGGCTGTCCGTTTCTTAGGGGCCCGTTTGGTGGGCGTTTTTTTAATCGCCATGCGAGGTTTCCCGTTCAGGTTAGTGTTACGCACTAAGGGGGTTTATTTCTCGCACTTAAAATAAGGGAAAAGTAATTTTATTACAATAGATTTTATATTATTGATTTATAAAGGTTTTCAGTAAATTAACTAAAAATAAGTTAATCGAATAAAATATGTTGCATTGCACAATATTAAGTTAATTCGCCTAACGTCGCCGGATAACCAAATATTCGTTTTCACGGCCATAATTAAGCACATCCCTTGCCCGCTCTTCCAAAAGGTCAGGATCAAGGTTGTCAGGGCGCAAGAGAGCAACCCTTGCCTCTAACTCATGACGATCACCTTGAATATTGAGCATTTCGGTTTGTTTGGCTTGAAGATTCTGCGTTAGATGGATCCACGCCCAAACCCCACGATCACCTTCAATTGTGTGATACGCGAAATAAGCAACCAGCGACGCCCCCAATACTTGCGGAATTACGACACGGGATCGTTTATGAATCTCTCTAAATAAAGACATTTACTCTAAATCAATTTTCTTTGCATGCAGCTAAGGTAATCTAACAGATAAAATAGTTATTGGGAATAAACAAAGCATTAATGACCTTTTTATAAGGGAATAAATAAAATTGACAATTGTTATGTTATAACATACCAATTATTTAAACGTCTGATTTGAGGTGAAACAATGAACAAACTAAACGTAACGGTCCTATCCGGTTTTCTTGGGGCTGGCAAAACAACTCTCTTAAACGAAATTCTAAACAACACTGACCTTGAAAGAGTTGCTGTTATCGTTAACGATATGAGCGAGATCAATATTGATTCCGATATACTTCAATATAAAAACGCGTCTCTATCACAAACCGATGAAAACCTAGTCGAAATGACAAACGGTTGCATCTGCTGCACCTTAAGAGAAGATTTACTCCGAGAAGTTACCAAACTTGCTACATCAGGAAACTTTGATCATTTAATCATTGAATCATCAGGGATTTCAGAACCCCTACCCGTCGCGACAACATTTGAATTTAGAGATGAAAACGGGTTTAGTCTCTCAGATGTCACTACTTTGGATAACATGGTTACCGTCATTGATGCCGGTAACATTCTGAGTGATTATTCATCATCAGATTTACTCTTGGACAGAGGTGAAGCTCTTGGTCCAGAGGACCAACGATCTCTCGTTAACCTGCTTGTAGAACAAATAGAATTTTCAAATACAATTATCCTGAACAAAACAGATCTCGTATCTCAAGATACGATTACAGAAATCCGCCAAGTAATCAAAGCACTCAACCCTGATGCAACCTTGGTTGAAAGCGTGCAATCACAAGTTCCATTAGAACAGTTGATAAACACTAGGCGTTTCAGTTTTGCAAAAGCACATGAACACCCTCTGTGGGCAAAAGAACTTTATGGGTACGAAAACCACGTCCCCGAAACCGAAGAGTATGGCATTAACAGTTTCGTTTATCGGTCAAAAAAACCTTTTATTCCAGAAAAAATTGCAGGCTTTTTTAAACAGGAACAGTCTGGTGTTTTAAGGTCAAAGGGCCACTTCTGGCTTTCAAACAGACCAGACCAAGTCGGCGAAATGTCACAAGCAGGCAAATACACGACCACAGAACTGATTGGTAAATGGTGGTCTGCTGTGCCAAAAAACAGATGGCCAGATGACCAAGATTTCATCGCACACATTAAGAAAAACTGGGACACATCATTTGGAGATCGCAGGAACGAGATCGTTTTTATTGGTTTTCAGATGAATAAGGAAGAAATAACCGAGCGTCTCAACGACTGTTTGGTTAAAGAAAATGAATTTCTTCCTGAAACTTGGCAATCACAACACAAGGATTGCTTCAATCACTGGGCGTAACAGGCCCCAGCACATTAACATCCATAGAATAAAGACATTTAACTACGATGAGAAAACTTCTTCCCGCCCTATTATTTGCCCTTTTACCAACTGCTAGTTTTGCCCATGGTATCTGGATTACTGATCGATTTGGAGAACCATCAATTGTCTATGGCCACGGAGCATCAGATGACGCCTATCAGGCAGAAAAATTGAAATCAGTTCAAATACACACATCAGACGGCAAGGTGAGCAAAGGAGAAACACGCGAAACAGATAGTTATATCAAGCTTAAAATCCCACAGAAAACACAAGCTGTAACCGCAGCTTTTGATAATGGTTACTGGACAAAAGATGCCAAAGGAAAGTGGCATAACCTAAAGAAATCAGAGGTAGAAAACCCCGTCTCATCGGGGCATTACTTTAAATATACCACCCATATTCCTCTAGGTGCCACAGCTTTAGAAAAACCTTTCGGTCTTCCATTAGAAATTTATCCCTTGCAAAACCCACATACCATGGAACAGGGAGACAAGCTCGCTCTGCGGGTTCTTCTGAATAATGAGCCTGCTAAGGGGTTAAAAGTTATAGCAGATTACATCAATGACGAGGCGGCAACGAAACTTATCACTGATGACAAAGGCGAAGTGTCTATTACAATAAGAAATCAAGAACTTAACGTTATTGCTGTTTCAACAACCAAAGAACTGAAAGACAAAACCCACGCAGATGAAGAGGGGTATTTCTCAACACTTTCATTCACACTGGAACACAAACACCACTAATTCTGATACTTAAACAAAAACAGGGGTCCGGATAATTCCGAGGCCCCTGCTGCTTTTAAGATATCAATACCCAAAGGATATTAATTATTTTCTCAAAACACTGCGTCCAGCATAATGAGCCATTGAACCCAACTCTTCTTCGATACGGATGAGTTGGTTGTATTTAGCGATACGGTCAGAACGGGACAGAGAACCTGTTTTAATCTGTCCACAGTTCGTTGCCACGGCCAAATCAGCAATAGTGCTGTCTTCCGTTTCACCGGAACGATGTGACATAACCGCTGTATAGCCAGCTTTGTGCGCCATATCGACAGCCTCAAGCGTTTCTGAAAGCGTACCGATCTGATTGACTTTGATCAAAATAGAGTTCGCTGTATCTGTTTCCAGACCACGAAGCAGGCGTTTTGGGTTCGTCACAAAAAGATCATCACCAACCAACTGTACTTTATTCCCAATTGCCTGTGTCAAAGATTTCCAGCCATCCCAGTCATCTTCGGCCATACCATCTTCAATAGAAAGAATTGGATAGCGGTTAACAAGATCTTCTAGATAACGAACCATCTCGTCCGCCCCCAGAGACTTACCTTCACCAGCAAGTTCATATTTACCGTCTTTAAAGTATTCTGAAGAAGCACAGTCAAGTGCCAACATCACGTCATCACCCAGATTGTATCCTGCGTTGCCAACAGCTTTCGTAATAAAGTTCAAAGCTTCGTCTGTAGACGCAAGACTTGGCGCAAAACCACCCTCATCACCAACATTGGTGTTATGCCCAGCATCACTCAGTGATTTTTTCAATGAGTGAAAAATCTCTGCCCCCATCCGAATAGCATCTGAACCAGACGATGCCCCAACAGGCATAACCATAAATTCCTGAATATCAATTGGATTGTCAGCATGCGCACCACCATTGATAATATTCATCATCGGCACCGGAAGTGTTCGCGCAAAAGAACCACCAACATAACGGTATAAAGGCAAACCGGCATCTTCGGCAGAAGCCTTTGCAACAGCCAAGCTTACGCCCAGAATAGCATTTGCGCCTAAACGGGATTTGTTCTCGGTCCCATCTAGATCAATCATAACCTGATCAATCAAAAGCTGGTCTTCGGCATCCAGGCCAATCAGAGCTTCAAGAAGCTCTTCGTTTACAGATTCAACCGCCTTTAAAACACCCTTACCAAGATAACGCCCCTTATCCTGATCGCGAAGCTCAACAGCCTCATAAATCCCGGTTGAAGCACCGGATGGCACAGCTGCACGCCCAAAGGCGCCACTTTCCAAAAGAACGTCAACTTCTACGGTAGGGTTGCCACGAGAATCGAGGATCTCACGACCTTGTATGTCGATGATCGCCGTCATTTTATTCTATCTCCGTTAAGAAAGTTGAGGCGCAGAGAGGGGCAGGCCTCGGTATCATAGTTAAGCAATAGACACAGGATGTGCTTTTGCCAGTTTGTCGAGCTCGACCAGAAGCGAAAGAAGCTCTGGAAGCTCTTGCACGCGGATCATGTTTGGCCCATCACATGGGGCATTATCAGGATCCTGATGCGTTTCCATAAAAAGCCCCGCAACACCAACAGACACAGCTGCGCGCGCTAATACAGAAATAAACTCTCTCTGGCCGCCAGAGGTCGCGCCCTGACCACCGGGCTGAGCGACAGAATGCGTTGCATCAAACACAACAGGGCACCCTGTTCCCATTGCCATGATAGGTAAAGAGCGCATATCTGAAACCAGCGTGTTATATCCAAAAGATGCCCCGCGTTCGCATACCATTACCTTGTCATTGCCTGATTCGATAATTTTTTGCGAGACGTTTGCCATATCCCAAGGAGCCAGAAACTGCCCTTTTTTGACATTAATTGCCCGCCCTGTTTTTGCGGCAGCAACCAACAAATCAGTCTGGCGACACAAAAAGGCCGGAATTTGTAAAACATCAACAACCTGAGCAACGGGCTCACATTGATGTGCAGCATGAACATCGGTAATAACCGGACATCCGAATTTGGATTTGATTTCCTCAAAAACGGACAAAGCTTCTTCCATACCAATACCGCGAGAAGAGCTAAGGCTGGTACGGTTCGCTTTATCAAAAGAAGATTTGTAGATCAGGGGGATAGAAAGCTTTTCACAGGCCTTGGTTAACGTTTCGGCCATTTCCAGTGCATGTGCTCTGCCTTCCATCTGGCAAGGACCTGCAATCAATACAAATGGTAAATCATTACCAAAAGTAACATTACCAACTTTCACGTGCCGTGATTGAAGATCTGCATGCACTGCCATAAAAGTAACTTCCTATTTTATCCTGTAAATTTATACCACCTGATTCGTTTAATCCAAATTTTAAACCAGGCGAGACTGTTCTATCGCGGCTTTCACAAAAGAAGTGAAAAGCGGGTGCGGATCAAACGGTCTGGATTTGAGTTCAGGATGGAACTGAACACCAATAAACCAAGGGTGATCTTCCAACTCAACAATTTCAGGAAGTTTACCATCCGGTGACAATCCAGAGAACTTAAGACCTGAAGCTTCGAGTTTTTCGCGATAATTAATGTTTACTTCATAACGATGACGATGACGTTCTTCGATAAGCTCCGTGCCATAGGCTTCACGAACTCTAGATCCTTCGGAAAGCGTACAAGGATAGCTTCCCAAACGCATAGTACCGCCGAGATCACTGCCGTCAGAACGTTGTTCAAGCTCATTACCACGCGCCCACTCCGTCATAATACCCACAAGAGGTTCATCACAGGGACCAAACTCGGATGAACTGGCATTAGTTAAGCCGGCAAGGTTACGTGCGGCATCAAGAACAGCCATCTGCATACCAAAACAAATACCAAAATAGGGCACATTTGTTTTACGTGCAAAGCCAGCTGCTGCGATCTTTCCTTCAGAGCCACGCTCTCCAAAACCGCCCGGGACAAGAATACCATGAACGTTTTCGAGAGCCTCAATTGCTCCTTCACTTTCAAAGACCTGAGAATCCAGCCAGTTAATTTTGACTTTAACGTTATTGGCGATACCACCGTGGACCAAAGCCTCGGCAAGCGATTTATATGCGTCCAACAAAGAAGTATATTTACCGACAACACCAATCGTTACTTCGCCATCGGGTTCACGGATAATTTGTGTCACCTGATCCCAACGAGACAAGTCGAGTTCTTTTTTAGGCTCAATACCAAAATGGCGGCAAACCTCTTCGTCCAACCCCTGTTCATGATATGCCCTAGGCACGGCATAAATCGTATCAACATCAAGGGCCGGAATGACGGCTGTTTCGCGCACATTACAGAATTGGGCAATCTTGCGAAGTGCTCCTTCCGGAATATCTTGCTCACAGCGACACAAAAGCATATCCGGCTGAATACCAACAGATTGCAGTTCTTTCACAGAATGCTGCGTTGGTTTTGTCTTTAACTCGCCAGCAGCTTTCAGATAAG
The DNA here is from genome assembly GCF_900313065.1 of Kiloniella sp. EL199. GTDB lineage: Bacteria > Pseudomonadota > Alphaproteobacteria > Kiloniellales > Kiloniellaceae > Kiloniella. Next base: position 200,217 of record NZ_OMPU01000008.1, on the reverse strand, counting down.
GAATAAGTGTCAAATGAATAAACAGGCTGCGCTCACGACCTAACTCATTTCCTAACTGACGAATTGCCTCCAGAAAAGGAAGCCCTTCGATATCTCCGACAGTTCCACCGATCTCGCAAAGGATAAAATCTTCATCCCCCAGATCAGACATTACAAACTCTTTAATTGCATTTGTAATATGCGGGATAACCTGAATAGTCGCCCCTAGATAGTCACCACGACGTTCTTTCGCCAAAACCTCGGAATAGATTTTCCCGGTTGTTACGTTATCACTTTTACGGGCAGAGACCCCCGTATAGCGCTCGTAGTGTCCAAGATCCAAATCAGTTTCTGCACCGTCATCGGTCACAAAAACTTCGCCATGTTGATAGGGGCTCATCGTGCCGGGATCAACATTGAGGTAAGGATCCAGTTTACGTAGGCGGACCTTGTAGCCACGTGCCTGAAGCAGCGCACCAACAGCCGCGGAGGTCAACCCCTTCCCCAAAGAAGAAGTCACACCACCGGTAATAAATATAAAGCGCGTCATGAAACTCGTTGTCACTTAATTCAGTTTCAACAAAACCGGGACCCTGTTGGTCCCGGTCAATGATAGTACGTAACGGAAATAATCCGAAACTTATTCTGAAACCGGCGGAGCAACAGGTTGCTCTGTCTCGGTTTGAATTGCAGGAACAGTAATATCATCTGTGATAGAGCGTGTTGTACGCCCTGTGTCTGCAAGGATTGTCAGCAGCAGACTAGAAGCGATAAAAGCTGTGGCCAAAATTGCTGTGGTACGGGTTAGCAGATTTGCAGTGCTTTGCCCGGTGAGGAAACCACCAAAGCCGCCTGAACCACCACCGGAACCGCTTCCTCCCATTCCAAGGGCACCACCTTCGCTCTTCTGCACAAGGACGACACCAATAAGGGACAAAGTAATCAACAAATGAATGACCAAAAGGACGTTGTTCATCGTTAGTAGTCTCTCAAACTTTCCGGGATATACTATCCCTATTCAACACTAAACCACACACCCCAAAATGAACCCAGAGTGTGCAGTTATCATGCGCCTATTCAAAACTTAACAGGCTATTTAGCCTTTTCCGATCGATATGACCAGTGTCATCTAGCACCAATCGCCCAAAAATCTTCTACTTTTAAACTCGCACCACCGACCAAAGCACCGTCAACATTAGACACAGCAAGGAGTTCAGCTGCATTTGCCGGCTTCACAGATCCACCATAAAGTATCCGAATCTTTTTTGCAGCATCTTCGCCAAAACGTTCATTCAGAAGCCCACGAATGAAATTATGCACGTCAGCAACATCAGCCGGTGTAGCTGTTTTACCTGTGCCAATGGCCCATACAGGCTCGTATGCAAGTACAATGTTATTCGGATCACAGTCGCCAGGTAGAGATTCTGTAACCTGCGCCTTGATCACGCTCAAAGTATCACCTGATACACGCTCTTCTTCTGTTTCGCCAATGCAGATGATTGGGGTCAGCCCTGCTTTAAGTGCAGCGGCACTCTTTGCATTTACATCTGCATTTGTCTCACCATAATCCGTACGTCTTTCCGAGTGCCCTGTGATGACGTATCCACAGCCGATTTCTTTGAGTAATTCAGCAGAGGTATCACCGGTGTGAGCACCAGATACATTAGCGTGGCAGTCCTGGCCACCAACAGCAAGATCAGTATCTTTTGTCAGAGAGAGAACAGTGCCAAGCAAAGCCGCTGGTGGGCACACAACAAAATCAGCAGATACGGAATCCTCATTTATTTTCCCTAAAAGTCCCTCTACCAACTCAGTAGCAAAGGACACAGATCCGTTCATCTTCCAGTTACCAGCAATGAGTTTGCCTGCCATATTCGATTCTCCCTAAAAATTATGGGCACATCTATACAGTGTCGTTCACAACAATCCAAGGCTGCTGACCAAGACTGCAGGAATTTTTAATGCGCAAAGCAACTTGATCATGACAAACCGGTTAAAAACTTCACAACACTGTAATATGAGGCATATTCTTTAAAAACGCTGTTGCCCAGCCTTTGCTCCACCCCTAAGATGCCCCGCACGATTATGTATATGAAATAAACTTAATAAAGATTTCACGGGTAAGTTATGGCTCAAAAAAAACCAGGCCTTTTAAAACGTATTGTTGTATTGGCTCTCTTTTGTCTGTTGATCCTGAGTTTTGCTGCTTGGGGTATTCAGGATATTTTCCTGAACCTCGGCAACAATCAAACGGTCGCGAAGGTTGGTGATATTGAAATCACTCAAGCCGAGTTTGCCAGCGATTTTTCCCGTGAAACCAGCGCCCTCTCTCAACAGCTTGGACGCGCCCTGGATGCACAGGAAGCCCAGCAATTAGGCCTGGACAATCGTGTTGTCTCACGTCTGGTTGCCAGAGCGATTTCGCAAGTACAATCGGATGAAATGGGATTAACCGTTTCGCGTGAACAACAGCAAAAAGAAATCCAAAAGATTGACGCCTTTAAAAATGAGGCGGGCCTTTTTGATGCAGCACGCTTTCAAGCCACACTTTATCAAGCTGGTCTTTCTGAAGCAGCATTTCTTGCTGATTTGAGCAGTGACATAGAAAGGCAACAACTCAACAACGCTATCACCGGTGCTATTCCTGTACCGCAAAAAATGGCTGAGCGTCTTTACAGTTACCAAACTGAAAAGCGAGTTGTTGATTATATCGAAATTCCTTACAGCAGATTTTCACAAATTGCTGATCCGACTGATGCCGAACTTGCATCATATTATGAAAACGAAAAGCAAAACCATCTGGCCCCGGAATATAAATCAGTCAGCTACATTTTTCTTGATCCGTCAAAAACTGCACAGAATGTCGTCTTGACCGACGATCAAGTTCAGGAAGAGTTTCTGGCGCAAAAAGACAGTCTTTCCCTTCCTGATCGCCGTAAACTTGTGCAAATGCTGATCAATGATGAAGCAAAAGCAAATGAAGCATATGAAAAAGTCAACAATGGCGCAGACTTCGATACAATCGCGACAGAAGTAACGGGTTCAGCGGGCGTTGATCTTGGGATCATGGAGCGATCTGATTTGCTGCCAGAACTACAGGATGCTGTTTTTGGTCTCGAAAATGCAGGCGTTGTTGCTCCAATCAAATCTCCCTTGGGGTGGCACATTGTTTCCGTTCAGGAAATCTCTCCTACGCGCGAAGCTCAGTTTGAAGAAGTCGAAGAGCAAATCAAGAAAGATGCCGCATTACGCATCGCAACGGATGAAATAATTTCCATTGCCAATCAGCTTGATGATGAAATTGCTTCCGGCGCGACACTTGAAGAAGCAGCGAGCAAACTTGGGCAAGAAATACTAAGCTACGAGGCAATTGATGCAGAAGGCCTTGATCGCAACGGCTTACCACAATTTGGTCTGGCAGAAGATGCTAGGTTCCGCGAAATTATCGCGCAAACAGAATCAGGCTCTGATAGCTTGCTGACAGAACTCGAAAATGGCGGATATTTCCTCCTTAAAGTCAATTCAGTCACACCTCCATCACCTCGCCCATTGGAAGAGGTAAAAACTCAACTCGTGAGCTCTTGGCTTGAAAACAAAAGAAGCGAGGAAGCAAAAACGATTGCTGACAAACTGGCAGAAGAAGCTAGAAATGGCACACCTTTGCAAGCTGTGACAGATGAAGCTGCCGAATTGATCAAGTTTGGTGTTGAAATGAACCGCTTCTCTGCAAGCATCGGTGAAGCCTTGGCTCCAGCACTGGTAAGAGACATATATAAAGCTGAAAAAGGTGACGTACTGACTGGTCAGGCTGATAATGGCTATTTGGTTGTAAGTTTAACAAAAATTGAGCAACCGGATTTGTCCATTGTTACTGAAGAAATCGAGAGCACAAAAGGTGCAATTGAAAACTCCTATAAAAACGATGTCTATACACAGTATATATCAGCTCTTGAGAAAGACTTTGGCGTTGAGATCAATCAAACCTCAATCAATCAAGCTATTAACCCTTATGGTCATTCAAACTAACAATGAAGAACCCTGTTACATTTGAGGCGTTTCTAGAAGCTTACAATCAACAAAAACCACAGGTCGTGTGGACAACGTTGATTGCAGATCTGGAAACGCCCGTTTCTGCCTTCTTAAAATTGGCAGAACGCCGCACCAATAGTTTCCTTTTTGAATCTGTCGAAGGCGGAAACACGATTGGACGCTACTCTTTTATCGGCTTTGACCCCGATCTGGTGTGGCGATGTAACGGATCAAAAGCTGAAATTAATCGTCAGTATCAAACATCACCAGACTCCTTTGTCGATGAAAACGACACAGCCCTGGAAAGTTTGCGCAAACTGGTAGCGGAATGCAGATTTGATTTGCCCGAAGACTTCCCGCCTATGGCTGCCGGTATTGTTGGCTACATGGGGTATGAAACTGTACGACAAATGGAACACTTACCCACGGATAATCCCGATACACTGGGGTTACCCGAAGGTATGTATCTACGTCCGACAGTAACAGCAATCTTTGATCGCGTAGAAGATCAGATTTTGGTCACGACAACTATCTGGCCAAATAACAAGATCAGTGCCCGCGATGCATTTGAAGCTGCACACAATCGACTAGCCTCTGTAACTGCCGATTTCAATGCACCTCTGCAACACAAACCAGATGCATTTGAAGGTGATCTGGTCATGCCCGAAACGACATCGAACCTGACACGAGAAGAATTTCACGGCATTGTTGAACGCGCAAAAGAGTACATTCTAGCTGGCGATATCTTTCAGGTTGTCCTATCACAGCGATTTTCTGTTCCCTTTACGCTTCCGCCCTTTGCACTCTATCGAGCATTGAGAAGGTTGAACCCCTCACCTTTTTTGTTCTTCCTGAACTTTGGTGATTTTTCTGTTGTCGGGTCCAGTCCCGAAATCCTTGTTCGTGTAAGAAATGGCAAAGTCACGATCCGTCCTATTGCCGGTACACGAAAACGCGGAGCCAACGCTGCTGAAGACAAAGAGCTTGCCGCAGATCTTTTGTCTGATCCTAAAGAGCTTGCAGAGCATTTAATGCTGCTTGATCTCGGGCGCAATGATGTAGGTCGCGTTGCCGAAGTAGGCAGCATTGAGGTAACCGAGCGCATGATTATTGAACTCTACAGTCATGTCATGCATATCGTCTCAAACGTCGAAGGCATTTTAGATACCAAACGCGCCGATATGATTGATGCGCTTGCCGCAGGTTTCCCGGCAGGTACCGTATCCGGCGCACCCAAAGTACGCGCGATGGAAATTATTGATGAACTGGAACCAGAGCGTCGTGGCATCTATGGTGGTGCTGTCGGATATTTTGGTGCCGGTGGCGGTATGGATACCTGTATTGCCTTGCGTACGGCAATCGTCAAAGATCAAACCATGTACATTCAGGCTGGCGCTGGTGTCGTCGCGGACTCTGTTGCTGAATCTGAATATCAGGAATGCCACAACAAAGCCCGCGCCCTTATTCGTTCAGCTGAAGAAGCTGTTCGTTTTGCAGCCCAGAAAAACAATGTCTAGGATATTGAATAATATTCGAGGTATTATTGAGAAGTTCTCATTTATTTATGAGAAAAGTTCAGGGGTCTCTTAGGTTCAGGAAAGTTCGGTAAGATGTCAGGTGTAAAAACTCCTTTCATAACCGCAGGCCTTTCTTTCATAGCAAAGTACCAGGTATTTAAGTAAGAATAATTGGTTATGCCAAACCCCATGTGAACAGCAGTATAAACCCAACCAAAGATAGCCATATCAACAATTGAATAGCTTTTGAGGAACCATTTTTCTGATCTGGACAGGTATTTATCCATGACACCATAAAGACGCTCTCCCTCTTTGCTGTAACGTTCTAAAGCGTATTCATTATTGGTATCCCCGGCATGAAAAGAAAAATGTGCTCTCTGACCAAACAAAGGCCCAATTGACGCAGCCTGAAAAAACAACAACTCCATACCTTTGGCCCGTTCGGATTTATCCGATGGAAAAAACTGTTCTGTTTTTTCTGCCAAATAATGCAAAATTGCATTTGATTCCGAAATTGTAATATTGGCATCAGAATCATGTAAGATTGGAATCTTCGCATTTGGATTCATCTCAATAATAGCAGGATCAAACTGTTTCCCTGACCTTACATCAACAGTTTCCAGACGATAAGGAAGCCCCATTTCCTCCAAACCAATAGTAACTTTATATACATTTGGTGTGTTCAACCCATAAAGCGTGAGCATGTTCCCCCCTCCTAATTTAAACGTTGATGGCTGGATACTATGGTGTAGGGATGAAAATCAGGTGTTGCCATCGTAAAAACTTTTGCCATTTCGGGGGCATCCCCGGCTTGAAGTTTTACAATAAAAGCTTCAAGTGAAGCTTTATCCTGCCATTGTGCGTAGTTAACTACATGCTTTGAATCAAGAGACCGATGAACATTTCCTGATATAAAACCAGGCTCATGGATCATTGTTTTTTGTAGCGCGAGTTCAAGCTGCGTAATCAATGCCTCTTGGTCGCCATCAACTGGCGTGAGGATATTAATCATAGTCAGAATATCTGTCTCAGGATCAATCTTTGTTTTTACATCCTGTGCATTAGCGATAGACAAACTTCTCAACAAAATTATCACACCCATAATATAAAAGAATTTTCTATGCATTGTCTTCTCCATTTTTAATTTGTATAGTGATCGTTACACATATAATTTACTCAACACAAGGATTTTTTTAGTGACCGTTACAAATAAAAAACGAGGACGCCCAAGAGGCTTTGATAAAAAAAAAGCACAGGCAATCGCCCTGCAGTTATTTTGGGAAGACGGCTATGAGGCAACTGGTTTATCGAAACTGACAAAAGCAATAGGTGTTGGAGCCCCCAGCCTCTATGCCGCATTTGGGTCAAAAGCCCAGCTGTTTGAAAAGGCAGTTAATTTATATCAGACACAATGCACCCCGTTTTTTCAGGATGCATTTGCAGCTGACAATCTAACTGACTTTACCCACTTACTTTTTGACAGCGCCGTCAAAAGCTATACGCAAGAGAATGCTGGTCGAGGATGCCTTGTTTTAGACGGAACCCGCAATGCATCTGACCCTGAAGCTCTTGAAATAACCCAAAAGATACGAGAAAATTTTCACCAGCAACTCGTAGAAAAATTGACGCAACTCGGCGTAAAAAAACCACAACAGACAGCCGATGTTTGTCAGACAACAATGACCGGACTCTCAGGAGCAGCACGTCACGGCTTACCCCGCGACAAGATGCATAATGTCGCCCAAACGCTTGCACAGGGTATTTGTGCAAAACCATAATCAGTGATCGGCTATAAACTTTCTAAAAGCTGTCTGCTATCCCGGAATATTCTCTGAAGCATGGTAAAAGATGGAATCAAAAATCAGTTGTAAAAATTATTGGTTTACTTGTTTAAATGATCTTCTTAATGCCATAATCCGGGAAATAGGAACGATATCAAACCCGCGCGCTTCAGCTTCCTTAATCCATTTATGTAAAACTTCTACAGTTGATTTATGTGGGTGACCAATTGCAATGGCATGGCCATTTTTTTTTGCAATGTTCTCAGCCTGTTTTAGCTGTTTTAAAATTTCCAGCGTGTTCTTGTAATCATTATCAATAAAGACATCCCGTCTAAGAACTGGAACCCCCATTGAAGCTGCGACTGAAGCCGCAACACTACGTGGAGAGGTTCTTGAATCCATAAAGAAGTGATCAGTTTGCTCTATTCTGGACATCACAACTTCCATCCCTTGTCTCCACCCTGTGAATTTGCTGCCCATATGGTTATTGATGCCAATATAACCATCAAACTGCGCCATTCCCCATTCCAGACGAGAGAGTATTTCCTCATCACTTAATCCGGTTAGCAAAGCTTTAGGACCGGGATCAGCAGAACCAAGAGGTTCCATAGGAACATGCAGCATTAATTCATGTCCCTTCCTGCGCGCTTCATCAGCCATTTCCTTAACATCGGGTGCATAGGTCATAAAGGCCAAGGTGATTGCTCCGGGCAATTCTATCGCAAGTTCAGCCCCCCTTTTATTTACACCTACATCATCTAGCACCACGGCAATCATAGGACGCTCTGGCTTTATCCATTCAATACGCTGGTCAGGTTCGACCAATGTTTTCTGCTGTGGCGGCAAAGAAGCAACCTGATCGTTATTGTTCTGAGATTGCCCCTCTGACGTAGTCACGGAAGTATCATTTTCTGTCTTGGAAACCTTTACTGACTTTGTAGTCAAATTGTACGCTGATTTTTGAGGAGCTGGCTTCGAGGTTTCTATCTTTTTCGTGGGTTCAGGATCTTTATCCTCACTGACCGTTACACTTGGTGGAAGATTAACAGACTCACTTACACGTCCATCCTCCAAAACGGTATCATCAATAGAAATGTCGCCCAAGTTAATCGGGTGTGGTTTGTTAGCTGGGGCAGCCTCTAAAGCTTTCTTTTTTGCCTGAGCTTCCGTTAATTGAGGTTGAGGTTCAGGCGGCTTGGAATGATCTTTATTCTTTTGAAGAACAAGAACAGAAGAAACAGCAAGCGTAATAAAGAAAAGAAATCCAGCGACAATAAACAAACTTCCACGATGGGAAGAGCTGTTTTTCTTAGCCTTTTTTGGTAAATTTGTTTTATCTGTCTTACGTTTAGCTGTCATGAATCCACTCTACTCAGAGGGATCATATGTATATCAGCCTAACAGGAGTGAACAGTAGAAACTCATAAAACTTGTCATGGGCCTAGAATTCGACGGCCTGTCGAACTCAACGATCAGTCTGAGCAAAATCATTTAATATAGGGCAGTCAGGTCGATGATCTCCCTGACATTTTTCAATCAAATTGCTCAAGGTATCCTTCATGCTTTGCAATTCGGCAATTTTACGATCTATGTCAGCAACATGCTGTTTTGCCAAAGCCTTGACCTGTGAGCTTGCCCTGTTGCGGTCATTCCATAGTGTTAGCAAGGCAGAAACTTCATTAATGGAAAAGCCAAGACTTCTGGCCCTTTGGATAAACTTGAGTGTTTCAATATCCTTTTCCTGATAAGCACGATAGCCAGAAGATGTTCTTCCCGCGGGTTCAATCAAACCGATAGATTCATAATACCGTATCGTTTTTGCCGGCAATCCGGAAACCTCTGCAACTTGACCAATTTTCATCATTAATCAATCCGTTTCAAAGAAGAATAGAGCGATAAAGAGCTTGCCATAACAGTTACTGAGCTTAACGCCATGGCCAATCCGGCCAGCACCGGACTTAATAAACCAGAAGCAGCCAATGGCAATCCAATAACATTATACACAAAAGCTCCAATAAGATTATGTCCAATCTTGGCGTGGATCACCTGACCTGCTCTGATCGTTTTATACACAAGATAAGGATTACTTTGAATAAGAGATGCATCAGCAGTATTAATTGCCACATCGCTGCCATCCCCCATCGCCAAGCCAACATCGGCACCTGCAAGCGCCGGGGCATCATTAATGCCATCACCAACCATGACAACGATTTCATTCTGTTGATGTCGTTCTTTCAGATAAGCCAACTTATCCTCGGGGAGAAGATTTCCCTCTACTTTTTCGATCCCAAGTTTATCCGCAACTTTCTGAGCAGCCAGTTGTTGATCGCCACTCAACATAACCACAGAGATTCCCTTTTCTTTTAAGGCTTGAACGGTTTCAAAGGATTGGGCCTTTATTTTATCCTGCAGCGCAAATCCACCAACAATGGTAATGACATTATCGTTTTCTGTATTATTAGTCTTTCTGGCAACCCAAACCAATGAAGCGCCACGCACATTGTTCTTTTCAATAAAGTCACGGCAGCAATCAAGCCGTGCCCCGATCTGTTCCATATAGCGCTCACTACCCAAATAATAGGTATCTTCAGCAAGCACAGTAAAAAGGCCGAGTCCTGGAACTGCTGTTATTTTTTCAAACTCGTTCGGGTTAACATCGTTATCAATGAACTCTACAATTGCTTTTGATAATGGGTGAGTACTGTCTTTCGTGAGCCCCAAAACCACGGACAAGACGCCTTCATTATCATTAGTTGTGTCACCAACAGGAAAAATTGTTTCAACAACTTCCGGGCGTCCTTCGGTCAAAGTACCGGTTTTATCAAAAACCACTGTCGTCGCTTTTGATAGTTTTTCAATCACATCTGCATTCTTAACCAGAATTCCCATTCGCGCAGCTTGACCACTACCGACCATTATTGCCGTCGGCGTTGCAAGCCCAAGAGCACAAGGACAGGCAATTACAAGAACTGTAACGGCATTTATAATTGCGACTTCAATACTAACGCTACCTAACATCCACCATCCCAGGAATGTTAATAATGAAAGCGCCAGAACTCCAGGTACAAAAACGGCACTGACCTTATCAACTAACTTCTGGATTCTCGGTTTGGTATTACGCGCTGTTTTAACCTGTTCAATAATCAATGACAGTCGAGAGTTTTCCCCCAGTGTCGTAGGAACAAGATATAGCACCCCCTCCCCATTTAAAGTTCCCCCGATAACAGCGTCGCCGATATTTTTTACCACGGGCATGGCCTCACCCGTAATCATGGCCTCATCAACCTGGCTTGTACCCTTACGTATCTCGCCATCAACCGGAACAACATCGCCCGGCCTGACGATGACGATATCATCGGCAACGACCTGTATTGCAGGAACGGTTAATTGCTTTTCATTGCGAATAACTGTTGCATTCAAAGGTTGAAGCCGAATCAGAGCTTCCAGTGCTTTGTTGGTCTTTCCCTTGGCTTTTTCTTCAAGAACTTTCCCTAAAAGAACCAAGGTGATGACTGCAGCCGATGCTTCGAAGTAAAGCTCGTGCGCCTGATGTGATGACCAGGACATCCATTCGGAAGCATCACTTAACAAAATAAAAACGGACAATCCAAAAGCCGCAGAAGTACCTATAGCGACAAGAGTATCCATATTACTTTGGCCATACCTTACAGCTTGCCAGATGCCTTTATAAAAGCGTGCACCTGCAAATACTTGAACAGGTAACGCCAATACAAACTGGATCAAAGGTGGAATGGAATAATTAATATCCAAGGGCAATAAAACCATTTGCCCGACCAAGGGGAAAGTCAGAAGTAATGCCAAAACAAACAATCGAGTGTCCGATACTTCCGGATCAACAGCTTGTAATTCAGTTCCATCAGAAGTAGCTGATTTCTGGACAAAAGAAGCTTGATAGCCTTTATCCGCCAAACTTTTAAGCAATAGGTTTTGATCAATACTGCCTGCAAAAGTAACTGTTGCCGTGCTACTGATTAAATCAGGAGATGCGCTAATGACACCCTCGACCGCTGTTAAAGCTTTTTCGACAGAGCGAACACATCCGGCACAGGACATTCCCTTTACCGTTAACTCAATGGCTTTTGACATAAAAATATACACTTCCAGTTTGATATTAAGATAAATATGAGGCTTACAGTTACGGGAAGGTCAAGCCACAAGTCATAAGAAGCGTGATATAAAGAGTATTAAAATATCAAAACTTAAAATAAATCAGATTTTTCCTTATTTCTTCGACATAATCTTGCTGCTATAACTTTTTGCAATCTTACTGTAGCAATCAGCGAAAGCCCGTGTGCCGAAATGTTATTACTGATCGATAATTACGACAGCTTTACTTATAATCTTTACCATTTCCTTGGGGAATTGGGCGCGACCATATCCGTCGAGCGCAACGATCAGATTTCTGTAGATGAGGTAATAGACCTTAATCCAGAGAGAATTGTTATCTCACCGGGCCCTTGTGACCCATCATCAGCCGGCATATGCCTAGAGCTTGTAGAGCGTGTAGCAGGTAAAATTCCTGTATTAGGTGTTTGTCTTGGGCATCAGTCAATAGGACAGGCATTCGGAGCCAAGGTTGTGCGCGCCCCAAGTCCGATGCATGGTAAAACCAGCCCCGTTAAACACAACGGGAAAAGTGTTTTTAAGGGATTGCCTGATCCACTAACTGTTACCCGCTACCATTCATTGACAATCGAACCAGACAGCATGCCCGATTGTCTGGAAGTTACGGCCTGGACTGAAGATGGTGTCATCATGGGACTTCAACACAAAGAACTTCCCTTGCATGGCGTTCAATTTCATCCCGAAAGCATCGCCTCTGAAAAAGGCCATGATCTCTTGAAGAACTTTCTGACGGTATAAAACAACCGTTCAATACATCTGAACAGATAATAAGGAGGCCTGTTCCATGTCAGGGGAACTGAGCGACATAAAATCATTTATCGCCTATGTAGCTGACGGCAACAATCTAACAGCCGAGCAATCAGAAAGAGCCTTTGATTTGTTAATGACAGGTGAAGCCACTTCAGCGCAGGTTGCCGGTTTTTTGATGAGCTTGCGTGTCAAAGGCGAGACTGTCGATGAGATAACAGGCGCAGCACGCTCTATGCGCAGTAAAATGCTGACCATCAAAGCACCAAAAGATGCCATTGATGTCTGTGGTACTGGTGGCGATGCAAAAGGCACACTTAACGTTTCAACAGCCACAGCTTTTGTCGTAGCCGGCGCCGGTGCTATTGTTGCAAAGCATGGCAATAGAGCCGCTTCCTCTAAAAGTGGTGCATCTGATGTTTTAGGTGCGCTTGGTATTGGCCTTGAAGCAAGTGTTGATGCAGTTGAAACAGCTCTGACTAAAAATGGAACCGCTTTTCTCGCAGCTCCTTTATATCATTCTGCTATGCGTCATGTCGGCCCAACGCGGGCTGAACTTGGTACCCGGACAATCTTCAACCTTCTAGGTCCTCTCTCAAACCCAGGAAAAGTAACCCGCCAGATTACAGGCGTTTTTGGTCGAGAATGGGTAGAACCATTGGCACAGGTATTAAAAGCCATAGGACATGAAAAAGCCTGGGTCGTGCACGGAGCAGAAGGTCTGGATGAATTATCAATTTCCGGCCTCAGTTATATTTCTGAGCTGGATCAAGGACAGATCAAAAACTTTGAGATAATTCCAGAAATGGCCGGATTGGAAAGATCCCCAATAGAAGAGATTATTGGCAGCGATGCTGCTTACAATGCTGTTGCAATGCGAGAAATGCTTGGTGGTAAAAAGAATGCTTATCGCGATGCAGTTGTCCTGAATTCAGCCGGGGCATTAATCGTCGCTGGATTAACCAATGATCTCAAAGAAGGCGCTGTGATAGCAGCAAAGTCAATTGATAGTGGTGCCGCTCTGGCAAAGCTTGATGGTTTGGCTTCATATACGAACAAGGAAACAACTCAGTGAGTGATGTTTTAAAACGCATTTGTGATGACAAGCTCGACTTTGTACGAGTCAGAAAAGGTAAAGTTTCCCTTTCTGAATTGGAAGCAAAGGCAGCCGACCAAGATGCTCCCCGTGGCTTTTACAAAGCACTAAAATCCAAATACGAGCAAGGCAAGTATGGCTTGATCAGTGAGATCAAAAAAGCATCTCCAAGCAAAGGCCTCATTCGAGCAGACTTTGATCCTGCATCACTTGCCAAAGCCTATAAAGCTGGCGGCGCAACTTGCCTTTCTGTTTTGACTGACGAGCCTTATTTTCAAGGGGCGGATCAATATTTGCTGGACGCACGTGCAGCTGTGAACCTTCCTGCTTTGCGTAAAGACTTTATGCTAGAACCATATCAAATTGTTGAATCCCGGGCACTTGGCGCTGACTGCATTCTTCTGATTATGGCTGCATTGGAAGATCAACAGGCAAGCGAACTTGAAAGTCTCGCTTTCGATCTGGGCATGGATGTATTGGTCGAGGTTCATAATGCAGAGGAACTGGCAAGAGCCCTTGATACACTCAAGTCCCCTCTTCTTGGTGTTAATAACAGAAACCTGAAAACACTAGAGGTTGATATCGCGACAACAGAAGAGCTGTCAGAAATGGTTCCTCAGGACAAGCTTCTTGTCGCAGAAAGCGGTTTGTATAGCCCGGAAGATCTAAAGCGCATGCAAGCAATTGGAGCAACAACCTTTTTGATCGGGGAGTCCTTAATGCGTCAGGAAGATGTGACCGCCGCCACAATCAACCTATTAAAACAATAACTTGAGCGGAACTCCTGCACTAAAGGTGTGCTCTCTATATTAGATATCTAATCTATAAATAGATATCCTCGTACACAAAGTTGGATACGAAAATGTCATCAGAAAATGAACTTACTCACTTCGATCAAGAGGGCAAAGCTGTCATGGTTGATGTTTCGGATAAGGCCGAAACCGTCAGAACAGCAACCGCCAAAGGTCGTGTGTTGGTTCAGCCTGAAACAATGCAACTTATTCAACAAGGTGGTTTCAAAAAGGGTGACGTTCTCGCAATCGCACGCTTGGCTGGCATCATGGGGGCAAAAAAAACACCCGACCTGATTCCTTTATGCCACCCCCTGATGCTGACATCCGTGAAGGTCGATTTCACTCTGGATCCAGATAATAACGCCATTGAAGTTATGGGAACCTGCAAACTAACAGGCCAAACCGGCGTCGAAATGGAAGCCCTTACCGCGGTATCAATCGCTTCTTTGACGATTTATGATATGTGCAAAGCAGTGGATAAAGGCATTCAGATAACAGACATCAGATTGGTCAAAAAAACTGGTGGTAAATCAGGTACCTACGAGGCAGTATAATGATACGAGTTGAAGAAGCTTTAGAACGGGTTCTCGCAGGTTTTACAGAACTTTCACCCGAAACCGTCTCCCTGCACGATGGCTTGGGGCGAGTTCTGGCGAAAGATATCAAAGCCAGATTGACACAACCACCAAGTGATGTGTCTGCGATGGATGGCTTTGCTGTTAAATCCTCAGATATCCAGTCTGTACCTGTTACTCTCAAAATCAGGGGTGAAGCTCCGGCTGGTGGAAGCTATGAGGCTCAGCTACAAGACGGTGAAGCGGTTCGTATCTTTACTGGTGGCCCTGTTCCTCTTGGTGCTGATTGCATTGTCATTCAGGAAAATACAGACCATGATGATATAAACGTCACCGTTAAACAAAGTGAATCTCCCGGTCGTTACATTCGTCCCGCCGGATTGGATTTTAGCGAGGGTCAAATCGGCCTTGAAAAAGGGACAACACTCACTGCACGAGATCTCGCACTTGCGGCGGCAATGAACCATCCCTGGTTAGAGGTATATCGAAAGCCTAAAGTTGCTATATTAGCTACAGGTAATGAAATTGTACTCCCTGGCGTAACACCGGGTCCGAACCAGATCATTAGCTCCAACACAACGGCCCTGATGTCTTTTGTTAGAGAATGTGGTGGTGAACCAATATCGCTTGGCATTGCCCCAGATGACAAAGAAGCTCTTTCCACAATGGCCAAAGGTGCTGAAGGTGCAGATCTTCTGCTAACAACAGGCGGTGCATCTGTTGGTGACCACGACCTTGTGCGCTCCGTACTTGGGGAACAAGGTCTCGAAATTGATTTCTGGCGGATTGCCATGCGCCCAGGGAAACCGCTGATATTTGGTAAACTTGGGCAAACACCAATGATCGGCCTTCCCGGAAATCCGGTTTCAACATTGGTATGTGCCTACATTTTTGCCCGTCCGGCCTTATGGAAGATGACAGGCAGAAACCCTGATAACCTACAAATTGAAAAAGCTGTTCTCACTCAAAATCTTGGTGAGAATGATAAACGACAGGACTATTTAAGAGCCCAATTGTCAACCAACTCATTCGGGCAACTAGAGGCCACACCTTTTGATCGGCAAGACAGTGCGATGTTAAACCTGCTCCGCAAAGCAGATTGCCTTGTGATCCGCGCTCCCTTTGCTGCACCTGCAGCTAAAGGCACAGAAGTAGAGGTAATTCGGCTTTAAGTACAAGAAACAACTTAAAATCGCTTGACCTGAAACGAGAACTAAAGTAGAACAAAAGATATGTTTTTGTTTTGTTCTACAGAAGCCCAACTCTGTATTTCGGGGGAATTTTAATGCTGACCAAGAAACAACGAGAGCTACTGCTTTACATTCGGGATCACTTGACCCGAACCGGGGTTTCGCCTTCTTTTGATGAAATGAAGGACGCATTGGAATTAAAGTCAAAATCAGGCATCCATCGCCTGATCACAGCGTTGGAAGAGCGCGGTTTTATTCGCAGACTTGCGCACAGAGCACGTGCTGTAGAAATACTGAGATTACCTGAAGATCTGGGGCCAGTACCACAACTTCAAGAGCATGATGCTTTAAATCCAAAAAATAATCCTTTGCTTAACGAAAACATTGAAGCAGCCAATCAATCATCTGATGAAACTGTTCAGCTACCTCTCTATGGGAAAATTGCTGCTGGTACGCCTATCGAAGCATTGAGCGATCCAGCTAACTATGTCGATGTTCCTCTAAACCTTCTGGGTAATGGTGATCACTATGCCCTGACCGTTGAAGGGGATTCCATGATTGAGGCCGGTATTCTTGATGGCGATACAGTGCTGATCAAAAAGTGTGATACCATAGAAAATGGTCAAATTGGTGTAGCTTTTGTTGATAATGCAGAGGCAACCCTTAAACATGTCAGACGTCAAAGCGGCAAAATTGAGCTAGAACCAGCGAATGCTACCTATGAAACGAAAACCTACGAAGCTGGTAGAGTTCAAGTTCAAGGCAAGCTCGTCGGCCTACTAAGAACTTATAATTAACAACCTACTACAGGTAATTTATAACAAATCACTTAAACTTTAATTATCTCTATTCCATGGACGATCGCCAACAAATTCACTGACCGTGTGTATCGTCGGCATCTCCCCTGTAAGAGATATGCTATGCACTCCACCTTTTCTCAATTTCCAATAATCTAGCATGGGATAATCGTCGCCCACCCTACTCCTGTTATTGCACCATCGAGGAACTTTATGTTTTGGCGCAATAAGCAACAGTCCCTGATTACAGTCCTCTGGAAAAGCCGTACCGTCATTTATTAAAGAAACTTCCATTCCCTGCAATGTTAGGTGACAGGATTCTGCGTCACATTTCAGGTAATCACGGGATAACTCATCCCAAGATTTCACATTGTTCAAAGCAAGATCCTGCTTCCAGATCCGTGAAACAAATCTCGAGCGCTTTGTGCTATTAAGATACAGTGTATCATTTATGGTAATGCCGACTAATTGGCTTTTCGGATCAACTAAAACATCAGGTTTTTCTATAAATACATTGATATAAATAACAAATAATAAAACAGGAACAGCCCCATACCACCTGAGTTTTGTTTTAATAAGGCACAGCCAAATGCCACCTAATGTTACAATCGTCAGCGCTGAAACAGGAAAAGCACCTAACCTCCATTCTCCATAAGGAATATGGGCAACCACCCGTGCAACCCACAACAAGAATTCAAACGCCTGTCCCAGCACCTGAATAATTAATCCTTCTGCTCCTAAAGGAAGAAAAACATAACAAATTAAAACCAATGGCATTAGGACGAAAGCCGTAAAAGGAACGGCTACCAGGTTTGCAAGAATCCCGAACAAAGGCAGGCTGTGAAAATGATAAAGAACAAAGGGCGCAGTTGCTAACGAAGCAACAAGAGAGCAATAACAGGTTAACTTTATGTTGTGTACGATTTTTCCGATAAATTTCTGCTCAGGTTTTTTCTGAGAATACCACTCAAAAAAAGCAACAAGTGCCAACACAGCTGAAAATGACATCTGAAAGCTGGCTGAAATCAAAACTTCTGGATAGATCAATAACAAGAATACCGCCGCCACAGAAACCGTTCTAATAGAAAGTGCCTTACGATCCAGTACGACAGCTGTCAAACTAACCGCGACCATAATAAATGCCCGTTGAGCTGACAGCGGGTGATTAATCAACAACAAATAGAAAAAACAAAAAACAATCGCGGCCATCGCCGCAATCTTTTTGATTGGAAAATTCAACGCGACACGCGGAAACAAAGCTAAAATAAAGCGAATAACAAAGAAAAGAATTCCAGCCATTAAGCCCATATGCAACCCGGAAATGGCGAGAAGATGAGCCAAACCTGCATCGCGAATTTCTTCTTTGGTTCCTTTCGAAAGCCCCCCCTTTTGTCCTGTTAAAAATGTCACGACAAGATCCTTTTGATCTCCGTCCAAATGTTTACCTACTTTTCTGACAATTGAATTTCGAACTTCTGCCGCCGTCATTCCTATGTCATTAGCGATATATTGCTTATCGTTCGATGGTTGCTCTTCAACAATCTTTACCTTGCCAAGAATATATCCAACGGCACCGATCTTCTGATAATAGGCATGCCTCGCATAGTTAAACCCGCCGGGAATATTGGGGCGCGATGGCGGTTGAATAACAGCAAGAACCCGCACCCGCATGCCAACGCGGATGTTTTCCTGTTCCAGGTTCGATTTCAAGCGGATGATCTGAGGCGTACTGAGCCACTTAAAAGCTTTTCCGGTCAAATTATCCAGTAAATACCTCTGCCCCGGTGAACTTGGTTCTATTTGAATAATCCGTCCTTCAAAGTAGCTGGGACCAAATTCTCGTTCAAGGATAGGCGCGGCCACGCTATCGGTTCTGTAGGCCGCAGATGCAAACCCCGTAGAAGCCAAAGCAACAGCAATCAAAAAGTACTTTACCAGTACATATGTAGCTTCAGACGAACCATGTAACGTAGCAGCTGAGTGAAAGAAAATTCTCCCTAGAACCATCCCCCATAATCCTAGAGAAGTCACAAGCGACAACGTTAGACTTGGTTCAAAGGGCAGTGAAAAATAAAGGCCAATTCCCGCCCCGATAAAGACAGGAAACCAGTTGGCAAAAGCACCTTGCTCGTTGGTAAAGACCTGTGACAGCACAAAAATAATCCCCCTTTTGCCAGTTTATTACAACCGAAGGGAAAAACATCATCTTTTTTCAACCTATTACAATTATTGTTTGTCTATGATTTTATCTTCCGTCGCATTGTGTCGAAATACATATCAATGATATGGTAAAGCAACACAATTTGGGCCTGCCTATTTGCGAGATAGGTAACAATGTGTTACACCTCCGGCGAAACAAAGTCTTTGTTATCCAGATAGAAAGTTTAACTAAACTTCGCAGATACCGGATAATCCTCACTAAGACTAACACCCAAAACCTCTGGATTATCGGAAGATTGTCATGAGCCATCCCACGAAACAGGTCGTGACCCGTTTTGCACCTTCACCAACTGGATTTCTTCATATTGGTGGCGCCCGTACAGCCCTATTCAACTGGCTTTTTGCCAAGCACCATGGTGGCAAATATTTATTGCGGATTGAAGATACTGATCGCAAACGTTCAACGCCCGAGGCCATCGAAGCTATTATTGATGGCTTGGATTGGTTGGGACTAAAACATGATGATGAAATCACCTATCAGTTTGCCCGTGCAGAACGACATCAACAGGTCGCTCAACAACTTCTGTCTGAAGGTAAAGCTTATCACTGCTATTGCAGCCCGGAAGAGTTGACTGAAATGCGCGAAACCGCGCGTGCCGAAGGCCGACCGATGAAATATGATGGCCGTTGGCGTGACCGTCCGGCCTCAGAAGCGCCCGAAGGAGTAAAGCCTGTCGTGCGCCTCAAAATGCCGCAGGAAGGCGAAACTCTTATCAAAGATCTTGTGCAAGGTGATGTTACAGTCGCCAACAGTCAACTTGATGATATGGTTTTGCTAAGGGCAGATGGCACCCCAACCTATATGCTGTCTGTTGTTGTTGACGATCACGACATGGGTATTACACATATTATCCGTGGCGATGATCATCTCACAAACGCTTTCAGACAGACACAGCTTTTCAAGGCAATGGGGTGGGAACTCCCCGACTTTGCCCATATCCCTCTCATCCATGGGGCAGATGGTGCTAAACTTTCAAAACGCCATGGTGCTTTGGGTGTTGAGGCTTACCGTGATGAAATGGGGTACTTGCCCGAAGCTCTGCGTAACTATTTGCTGCGACTAGGATGGGGGCATGGCGACGAAGAAGTAATTTCAACAGAGCAAGCTATTAAATGGTATGATATTGATGGTGTTGGTAAATCACCATCTCGCTTTGATTTTGCCAAGCTTGAAAATCTGAACGGCATCTATATTCGTAATGCCGATGATAGTTATCTGGCAGACATTATCTCTCCTCTTATTTCCGAAAAGGAAGAGATAACAATATCTGCTGATCAAAAATCTGTTCTCGTCAAGGGAATGGCTGGCCTGAAAGAACGGGCAAAAACGATCATCGATCTTGCAGATAGCGCCGCTTTTTATGTTAAAGATCGTCCCTTACGGTTAAACGATAAAGCCAAGAAGCTTCTGTCAGACGAAGGTAAAGAAAACCTGAAAAATCTGTTACCAGTTCTCCAAAATCTTCCCACCTGGGAAGAAGACTTGCTGGAAAATACAGTAAAAAGCTTTGCTGAAGAACATGAATTAAAGCTTGGCAAAGTTGCCCAGCCATTACGCGCTGCGCTTAGCGGCTCTAATGTTTCTCCTGGAATCTTTGAAGTCATGGCAATATTGGGTAAAGACGAATCAATCAACAGAATTACGGATCAAGTTTGAGGAAATAATTAATCAAAAATATTGCAGCGCACAATTTGATCTTAAGTAGCAAAAGTATTATGCTGCTGCGCAACAAACCAGAATAATAACAAAGAGCAGAGGTTCCAAATATGTCAGATACCGACAACAAAAACAGCGTTACCGTTACGGACAACCGCACCGGACACAGTTGGGATATGCCAATCCTTGAAGGAACTTGTGGGCCAAATGTTATCGATGTTAGAAAACTATATAGTGAATCTGGTTGTTTTACTTATGACCCTGGCTTCACCTCAACGGGTAGTTGTGATTCTTCCATCACCTACATTGATGGAGACAAAGGCATATTGCGCCACAGAGGATATTCTATTGAAGATCTAGCTTCTAAAAGCGATTACATGGAAACATGTTATCTTCTTCTGAATGGTGAGCTACCGACAAAAGCAGAATCAGACGAATTCAAAAAGCAAATCACCTATCACACAATGCTGCACGAGCAGATGTTGAATTTCTATCGTGGTTTCCGTCGTGATTCACACCCCATGTCAATCATGGTTGGTGTTGTTGGTGCTCTTTCAGCTTTTTATCACGATTCAACCGATATACGTGACCCACAGCAGCGTCTGATTGCATCGCATCGTCTTATTGCGAAGATGCCCACGATTGCTGCTTATGCTTACAAATATTCTATTGGTCAACCCTTCGTGTATCCAAAAAATGATCTAAGCTATGCTGAAAACTTCCTTCACATGACCTTCTCAGTTCCTTGTGAAGAATACAAAGCAAGCCCTGCACTTGTCCGTGCGATGGATCGTATCTTTATCCTCCATGCTGATCATGAACAGAACGCTTCAACTTCTACAGTACGTATCGCAGGTTCAAGTGGTGCAAATCCTTTTGCGTGTATTGCCGCAGGTATTGCATCGCTCTGGGGCCCTGCGCATGGTGGTGCAAACGAAGCTGTTCTTAACATGCTTCAGCAAATTGGGCATAAAGACAACATTCCAAAATTCATCGAACGCGCCAAAGACAAAAACGACCCGTTCCGCCTGATGGGCTTTGGCCATCGTGTATACAAGAACTACGATCCTCGTGCTTCTGTCATGCGTGAATCCTGTCATGAAGTCCTTGAAGAGCTTGGCATTAACGATCCTCTTCTGGAACTTGCTATGGAACTTGAAAAAGTTGCTGTCTCAGATCCATACTTTGCCGAGAAGAAATTGTTCCCGAATGTGGATTTCTATTCAGGTATCATTCTTCGCGCGATGAATTTCCCAACTTCTATGTTCACTGTTCTCTTTGCCTTGGCAAGAACGGTTGGTTGGGTTGCTCAGTGGAAAGAAATGATTGAAGATCCCAACCATAAAATCAGCCGCCCTCGCCAGCTTTATTTGGGATCTGGAGAACGTGATTTTATAGCTGTCGAAGATCGCTAGACTTAAATAAGTTTACTTATAATTCAAAAAGCCAGTTGCTCTCAGTAACTGGCTTTTTTTATGAGATCTATTCATCTCAATTTTTCCGAGCCTTACAAGGTCGATGAAACATTTACTACAGAGCTTGCATTCCTCTCGTGAGACATATCCCCTATGCCGAAACAAAACATTACACCGACATCAGATAATAAAAAAGCGGCCCCAAAGGGAGCCGCTTTTTAAAGATAAATACACAGAGGAAATTAGTGTGCCAGAATCTGGCTCAGGAATTTCTGTGTTCGTTCTGATTGAGGATTATTGAAGAACTCTTCTGGTTCGTTTTGTTCAATAATCTCACCGCCATCCATAAAGATAACTCTGTCCGCAACTTTACGCGCAAAGCCCATTTCGTGAGTCACACAAAGCATTGTCATGCCTGTTTCAGCAAGCTCAATCATTGTGTCCAGAACTTCAGCGATCATTTCTGGATCAAGAGCAGATGTTGGCTCATCAAACAGCATGATGCGTGGGTTCATACAAAGAGAACGAGCAATCGCAACACGTTGTTGCTGACCACCAGAAAGCTGTCCTGGGAACTTGGATGCCTGATCTGGAATTTTTACACGTTCCAGATAGTGCATTGCAATTTCTTCGGCTTCTTTCTTTGGCATCTTGCGAACCCAGATTGGTGCAAGAGTACAATTCTCAAGAACACTTAGATGCGGGAAGAGGTTAAAGTGCTGGAAGCACATCCCTACTTCGCGGCGAATTGCGTCAATGTTTTTCAGGTTCCCTGTCAGTTCAATATTATCAACAATAATATCTCCCTGTTGATGCTCTTCCAGACGGTTGATGCATCGGATTAGTGTCGATTTACCTGAACCGGAAGGACCACAGATAACAATTCGCTCCCCTCTTTGAACGTTCAAGTTAATATTTTTCAGAACATGAAACTGGCCATACCATTTGTGAACACCGTTCAGCTGGATAGCCACTTCATCTGTTTTTTTCGAGGTATTGGTACTTGTGTTACTCATAATACCACGGGCTCCTTATCTTTTATGACCAGTGTGAAGTTTGTTTTCAAGCCACAGGCTGTAGCGCGACATTGCAAAACAGGAAATGAAAAATAACAACGCGATAAAGGCATACGTTTCCGGTGCCAAACCACGCCATTTAACATCTGCAACTGCCACTAGGCCAATACCAATAAGGTCAAACAAACCGATAATAGATACAAGTGTTGTATCTTTGTACAGACCAATAAAAGTGTTCACAATTCCAGGAATAACAATGCGAAGTGCCTGCGGAAGAATGATCAAACGCATGGACTGCCAATAACTTAGCCCCATTGCATCTGCACCTTCATACTGACCTTTTGGAATAGCTTGAAGACCACCGCGGATCACCTCTGCCATATAGGCAGAAGAGAACAAGGCAACACCAATCAAAGCACGAAGCAACTTGTCAAAGTTCACACCATCCGGCAGGAACAAGGGCAACATATTCGACGCCATGAAGAGAATAGTGATCAATGGTACACCGCGAATAAACTCGATAAAGCAAACACACAATGTCCGGACAATCGGCATATTTGATCGACGCCCAAGTGCCAACACAATACCGATTGGCAAGGAAGCCACAATACCTGTCACCCCCAGAACCAGGGTCAATAACAATCCACCCCATTCATCTGTATCTACTGTCTCCAGTCCCCAACCACCGCTTAAGAGATAAAAAGCGATAAACGGGAATACTGCAGAGAACACAAGGAACTTTCCACGGTGTGGAATGTTATCAAACAGTACAGGGATGATAGCAACAACCATCAATACGAAGGTTAGATTTGGCCGCCAATATTGATCTGTAGGATAGAGACCATACATAAACTGATGGAAACGATCACCAATCACAAGCCAGCAAGCACCACCCAAGTTACAGTCGGCTTTACTCTCGCCTGTAAAGGTAGCGCCCGTTACCGACCAGAAAATGATGGCAGACAATACATGGTATAGAAAAAAGACAGCAACCAAAGTCAGAATGGTATTACTGACACTCGAAAACAGTCTCTTCCTGAACCAGGCAATTATACCGGCCTCTCCCAGAGGAGGAGGAAGATCAGGATGCTCACCAGGAGCATATTGTTGTTCAGTTACACTCATCTGCTCCTCCTACCTTTCTACCAAACGAACACGGTTATTATACCAGTTCATAAATGCTGAAATCAGCAGACTAATTGTCAGATACACAAGCATCGTGATGAAAATCACCTCAATCGCCTGCCCGGTCTGGTTCAATGTCACACCGCCAAAAGACTGCACGATATCCGGATAGCCAATAGCAACCGCAAGTGAAGAGTTTTTAGTCAAGTTGAGGTATTGACTTGTCATCGGAGGAATAATCACACGAAGAGCTTGCGGAAGTATAATCAATCGCATAGTCCAGCTTGGGCGCAGTCCCAATGCTTCCGATGCCTCTGTCTGCCCGTGAGAAACAGATTGAATGCCAGCACGAACAGTCTCGGCCACAAACGCAGCTGTATAGAGACTTAAAGCAAACCAAAGTGCAGTAAATTCTGGTTTGATAACCACACCGCCTTTGAAGTTAAAACCTTTGAGTTCTGCATAAGCAAAATCAAGCGGAAAGCCTGTTACGATAAAAGCAAGAAGCGGTAATCCGATGATCATTGCGATATTTGTCATAAATACCGGATATATCTTACCAGTTGCTTCCTGGTTTTTCTTTGCCCAACGCGCGAAGAAAATACTTGCGACAACAGCAATAACCAAGGCGATTGGCACCAACATAAAGCCATCACCCGGTAGTGGTTCAGGAACGATAAGGCCACGCTTGTTTAAGATAATTGTTTCATTGAACAAGGTTATGCTTTTTTTCACCGCAGGTAATCCGAGGAAAACTGCATACCAAAGAAGAATTTGAAGCAACAAAGGAACGTTACGTGTAAATTCAATATACCAATAAACAATTCTACTCACCAACCAGTTTGGTGACAGACGTAGAACACCGAGGAAAACCCCCAATATTGTTGCCGCGACGATTCCCAAGAAGGAAACCATAAGCGTATTCAACAAACCAACAAGGAACACGCGTCCATGTGTGTGTGTTGCTGTATATTCCATAAAAGGGGAAATGGCGATGTCGTATCCAGCGGCAGTATCAAGAAAAGCGAAACCGGTTTGAATACCGCGTTTTTCGATATTATGCGCTGTGTTAAAAACGATGAATACGAGGAATGCGCCTAGCAGGCCAATTACAAGAGCCTGAAAGAAAAGCGATCTAAACCGCTGATCCGAAAAGAGCGATGCTCCACCCGACCCACGGGCATTTTGTGCAGTTTCAGCCGACATACTGCCTCCTAAATGCTTATTTTTATTAAAATTAAAGCCTGACTAGCTAAGGTAGGGCCACCAATGCTGGCAGCCCTACGCAAAGTAAAATCAGGCTTTAATGTCTCGACTTAGCGCATTGGAGGAGCGTAAAGCAGACCACCATCTTTCCACTGAGCATTGATACCACGCTCAATGTTCAGAGTGTCAGTAAGGTTTGTTTTGAAAGACTCACCATAGTTACCAACGTTTTTAACTACGTTGTATGCCCACTTAGCGTCCAGGCCAAGCTGCTCACCCATGTTGCCTTCAGCACCGATCAGACGAAGAACTGATGGGTTTGTAGAAGAAGACATCTCGTCGATGTTTGCAGAAGTAACACCGAGTTCTTCAGCAATGATCATTGCGTTAAGAGTCCAGCGAGCGATATCGCCCCACTGCTGATCACCGTGACGTACGAGAGGACCGAGTGGCTCTTTGGAAATGATTTCTGGAAGAACAATCTGCTCATCAGGAGCTGAAAGTGTGGAACGAAGAGAATACAAACCGGAAGCGTCAGTTGTGTATACGTCACAACGACCTTCGTCATATACTTTCGCGCCTTCTTCTGCAGTTGCAACTGGAACTGTTTCGTATTTCATGCCTTGAGCACGGAAATAGTCAGCGAGGTTCAACTCAGTTGTTGTACCAGTCTGAACACAAACAGAAGCACCGTCTAGCTCAGTCGCACTGGAAACACCAAGAGATTTATTTACAAGGAAACCTTGTCCATCGTAGTAGTTGATACCTACGAATTCGAAGCCGAGGTTAACATCACGGGAAAGTGTCCACGTGGTGTTACGAGCAAGCATATCAATCTCACCAGACTGAAGAACGGTAAAACGCTCTTTAGAAGTCGTTGGTGTGATTTTTACTTTCATTGGATCGCCGAAGATAGCCGCTGCAACTGCGCGACATACATCTACGTCAAGACCTTCCCAAACGTTTTCTGCGTTAGGAGCAGCAAAACCTGGTAGAGGCGTAGCAACACCACAATTGAGCTCACCGCGTGCCTTGACGTCATCAAGAGTACCAGCCTGAGCTGCTGTTGTCATTGTTGTGGCTGCTGCAGCCGCAAACAGGACTTTTCCGAATTTCATTGTTTGTGTCTTCCCTGCTGTTTAACACGTTTATTGTTTGTTTAAGACGTCGCAAACAGGACATCCCGATTTATTTTTCATCGGCATACAAATGTTCACCAACGCAATAAACATGCTATTACCAGTAACCCATCTAAGCCTCTCAGAAAACAGCATTTTTTACTTTGTTAGGGGACAATTTTCCTTGCCATCAAAAAAAACATTAAAAATCAAAGAATTAGATAAAATCTTTTAATTCAAACTTTCTTCATTTTCTGTAAAAAAATTGTACATACAGCTTATAAATATGGTTAATTTTTTTATTTTTTTGTTTTTTTATCCTTAAAACGTCATTTATTTTGCTACGAAAGAATCCTTTTTTGTCACGCATCATTCAACAAACCTGTTTTCCTCTTCTTGATTATCATAGATTTCCTTGCAATCGCGCTAATCAATCGTGATGCTGCTGCCAAACAGATAAAACCATCGTAATAGAGAATTCCCATGTCGAAGACTAATTTCACTCAAGAAACAAAGGTTACACACCTTGGTCGTGATCCCTTAGCAAACTTTGGAGTTGTTAATCCTCCTGTTTATCACGCATCCACCATTCTCTTTAAAAATATGGCCGAGATGGAACAAAGGGCTGCGACAAAATTCGACAAGGGAACGATGAATTATGGGCGTCAGGGAACCCCGACAATATTTGCTTTGGAAAATGCAGTTGCAGAATTAGAAGGCGGCTATGGTGCCTTCTCTGTCTCTTCTGGTCTTGGCGCTATTACAACAGCAATTTTAAGTGTTGTAGAATCCGGAGACCATATACTTGTTACTGATTCTGTATATGCCCCTACCCGCTTCTTCTGCAAAGATGTGCTCCAGCGTATGGGGGTAGAAACAACCTATTATGATCCGCTTATTGGCAAAGATATAGAAAAACTCATTCGCCCGAATACACGGCTCGTATTCACGGAATCTCCTGGCTCCCACACTTTTGAAATGCAGGATATTCCTGCAATTGCCAAAGCTGCTCACAACAAAGGCGCTTTGGTTATTATGGATAACACCTGGGCAACTCCTCTGCTCTGTAAGTCTTTTGAGCTCGGCGTTGATATTTCGGTTCATGCCGGCACGAAATATATTGTCGGACACTCCGACGCCATGCTTGGTCTTATCATTACAACGGAAGAGCTCTATCAAAAGGTAAAAGAAACAACATTCCATCTAGGACAATGCTCTGGTCCGGATGACGTTTACCTTGCACAGCGAGGGTTGAGAACCATGGCTGTTCGACTGAAGCAGCATCAAGAAAGCGGGCTTGAAGTCGCGAACTGGCTTAAAAGCCGCCCAGAGGTATCCCGTGTCCTTCATCCTGCGCTTGAAAGTGATCCTGGTTATGAAATCTGGAAACGCGATATGTCCGGAGCAAGTGGCCTGTTTAGCTTTATCCTTAATCCAACATCAAAAGAAGCTATCCGCGCGATGGTTGACGATCTCGAACTCTACGGTATGGGCTATAGTTGGGGTGGATTTGAAAGTTTGATACTTCCAAGTGACCCAAGCTCAATTCGCACAGCAACCAAATGGTCTGCCGAAGGACCGTTGATTAGACTCCACATCGGCCTGGAAAATCCAGATGATCTCATTATGGATCTAGAGGCTGGCTTCAAAAGAATGTCTCAATAGGAAATATCCTGATGAATAATTCCAAACTGGATAATCTTCTCTCCAGCCTCAAATTTAATGATCAAGGTCTTATCCCTGCCATTGCACAGGATAATGTTAGAAATGACGTCCTCATGATGGCCTGGATGAACAAGGAATCTATCAAAGAAACTTTCGACACTGGCCGTGTCTGTTACTGGTCAAGATCCCGACAAAAACTATGGAAAAAAGGTGAAACATCAGGACAGCATCAAGAGCTCGTCGATTTTCTCATCGACTGTGATCGGGATACCGTTCTGGTAAAGGTAAAACAGCATGGAGTCGCCTGTCACACTGGTCGACGCAGTTGTTTTTACCTTTCAGTATCCGAAAATGGCGACACAACGGAAACCATGGACGTTGAAATAGATCCTAAAGATCTCTACTGATTTAGTATCTATGAAGAAATAAAACCCAAAGCTGTTCTGAATAATCAGAACAGCTTTTTCTATTCCCCCTTTCATCTAATGGCTTAAAGCACGTTAAAAAAATCAAAAAAAACCAGATAACTATCTGGAATATTAGCAGAGCATTAACCCATTCACTCTATCTTGTGCCAAATATACAAATCAAAGATGTTAGGTGTGTGAATATGAATTCAGGTTCTGTTATCAGCGAAGAAGAAGCAGACAAACTCGCTGAAAGCGAAATGTTGGATGAAGCAAGAGATGTAGCATCCAGCCTGGAAGTCAACCTCCAGCAAGTAAGAACAGGTGGACTGGACGGAAAAACCGCTGCGGAACGTTTAGCGCAAGATTCGTCAAATCTCAGATTTAAAGCAAAATCGGTTAACATCCCGGGTTTAGCAGCTATTACCCACCGGCTGGATGAATATCTTGCTGGCCTAACAGATCTTGAAGACAAACATATTCAAGATCTTCAGACCTATAGCGATAAAATTTCTGCCCTACTTGATGGCGAAGCTTTACCTACAGAAAACATTGCCGAAGTTGTGCGCTCTATGCCGCACCAAATTACTTTCAATGTTGAAGATATCGAGATTACAAACACAGAGGTACTGCTGGTTATTCCACAAAAAACGGCCGGTAAGGTTGTTGCTCGCGAACTAGCCGCTTGTGGATACCGCGTAACATCACTCACAGAGCCTTTGGAAGCAATCACAATGATTCTGGAAACCAAACCAGATCTTGTCATTACATCAATGGTTATGCCACGTCTTGGTGGGGCTGACCTAGCCTGTGCCCTGAAAGCCATGCCATCAACCAAAAAATCTCATGTCGCCGTTCTGACCAGCTTGCCATCAGATCACCCTGACATGCAGGAATTACCAATGAATGTTGGCGTTATTCGCCGAGGAACAACCTTTGGTGATGATCTGGCAGATGTCTTGCAAAAATTTAATATTACCTAAAAGTAAAACAGGCATTGCTCATTTTGAGCCGCACGTTATGTATAAGGGGAATTTACCCCGCATAATGTGCGGTTCTTTTTATGGAGAAATACTATGTCTGATCAAGTACGCGCCTCACACATCCTTCTAATGTACGAAGGTTCCATGCGCTCTACTGCTACCCGCTCACAAGAAGAAGCTCAAACTCTCATTCAGGATCTTAAAACACAGATCGAGGGCGGTGCCGCGTTTGCCGATCTGGCCAAAGAACATTCTGACTGTCCATCAGGTAATGAAGGTGGTGATCTCGGCCACTTTGGTAAAGGCATGATGGTTCCAGAATTTGAAGCATCCGCCTTTTCGATGGAAATCGGTCAAACAAGTGATATCGTTGAAACTTCCTTTGGATACCACCTTATTCAACGCACTGAATAAGGCAGAATTAACAAAACTCTGCTCTAACTGATGCTAGCAAACTCAGCAGAACAGATATAGGGAGCAGGTTTTAGAAGCGAAAAGACAGGTCACCGTCGCCACACAAGACATCGAAAATCTATCCAGACATGATTAAAATCAATAACAACTGGAAAAAACTGATTGCTTCGATATATCTGGCGGCGGTATTTGTTTCTTGTCATTGATCCCCCCCTGAGCTTCATGAAAGCATTGAGCTTCATATTGAAGAATATTGGCGCTTTGAGGGTAAAACCATACGACATTTGACGAATGGTTCCGTTATTCAATTCAGCTCTTCTGCTCACATATTAGAACAGCTTGCCGCTGATCTTGATGAAAATAGAAAAAGCGGGAAAATCTCCCCGCTTTTTCTTTATATTATCGTTATATGTAATATTTAATCAAACAACGCATCAATATCATCTTGGGTGATGCCCTCGTTTTCAGCAGCAGGTCCATTCATAAGCTGATCATCGCCTTCGCGTCCGTCTTCAGAGCCAACAGGCAAATCTATGAAGGCTTCAGCCCCCCAAATATTAATCATGGATACAATACGATCTTCAATAAATCGAAGAGTATTGATAATCTTTGTCATTCGCTGACCAGTTATATCCTGAAAGTTTGAAGCTTCCAGAATTGTAATGACATTGTTTGCAATCTTGTCACAAGCCGTTTGCACATCCGTATCATCACTCATTAAAGCTGAAAGTTCGTTGACAGTCGCTTCTATCTGTTCGTTCGCATCCAGAATATTGTTTGTAGCCGTTTCAGTTGCCATTACAATTGCATCAAGCTCATTCGTCGACTGAGCAAAAGGATCATCAACATCGTCAGGATGCTTGATCTGAGCAATCTCTTTTTTTGTCTTGCCGATCATCCGAACCATCTGGGCAATTTCAACCCGGACATCTTCCGCATCATTATAACTTTTTTCTGCATCAGTTTGTTGAGCAGATGGTTGACGAACCGCCGCATTGGATTGTTTCAAGGCAACAATTTCAGACCTCAGTTCATTTATAGATTCAAACAATTGCATGTTTGAAACCTTGGCATCAGGCGATAACCCTCTACGAAGACGAACCCCTCGTTCCGCAGCATATTCTTTTCTTGGTTCGTTTCTACTCATCATTTACTCCCAAAAATCCCCCGGATTTGATAAAAACAATAACCCAACAAAATTAATGAAAATTGAATATGTTGTTATTTTTGCGATTAAATTTCATATTAATTTGACCAATTGAACAATTTTCTGTCCTTTGGCATTAACGATTGGTTGAACATATTGGCTTTTTGCCTCACCATATGTACTCGAGTCCGGTAAAAATCGGATCATGACAAAAAAATTTATAACTGATAGACAGGGATGGGACTCACAAATGAAAAAACTATTCCAGACGGTTGCAGCATCAATTATTGCACTAACAGCTACAGCCTCACACGCCGAAGATATCAAGCCAGCTGTAGTTTTTGATATGGGTGGTAAATTCGATAAATCCTTCAACGAAGGTGTTTTCAACGGCGTAGAGAAGTTTTCAAAAGAAACAGGTATTAAATATCGTGAGTTCGAAGTAACAAATCCTTCGCAGCGCGAACAGGCAATTCGTAAAATGGCACAACGTGGCGCAGACCCGATCGTAGGTGTCGGCTTTGCCCAGGGACCAGCCATTGAAAAAATTGCAAAAGAATACCCTGATGTTCGTTTCACAATCATCGATTCTGTCGTTGACTTGCCAAACGTCCAATCCGTTGTTTTTAAAGAACACGAAGGATCTTTCCTTGTTGGTGTTCTGGCTGCAATGGCCTCCGAAAACCAGAAAGTCGGTTTTATTGGCGGCATGGATATTCCGCTTATTCGTAAATTTGCGTGTGGTTATGCTCAAGGGGCGAAATACGCCGTTGGGTCCGCCGAGGTGTATAGCAATATGACCGGTACAACGCCATCAGCCTGGAACGATCCAAGTAAAGGCAGTGAGCTTGCGAAAAGCCAGTTTGATAAAGGTGCCGATGTTATCTTTGCTGCAGCAGGCGGGACCGGTATCGGTGTTTATCAAGCAGCTAAAGATGCTGGTAAATACGCCATTGGTGTGGATTCAAACCAAAACCATCTACAACCGGGTACAATGCTGACATCTATGATCAAAGGCGTTGATGTTGCTGCATATAATGCGTTTAAAACTGCAATGGATGGTACTTGGAAACCAGGAAAACATGCTCTTGGGCTTGCTGAAAATGGTGTAGATTGGGCACTGGATGACAACAACAAGTCCCTTATTACTGACGCGATGAAAGACAAAGTAAAAGAAGCACGTGATGGTATCATTTCCGGTTCCATCTCTGTTCATGATTTCACATCAGATAACAGCTGCCCTGCTCTGTAACCGGGTAACCCGGTAACCGATCTGAAATCAGAAAACTAAAATCAGATACTAGGTTTTTCTATGAGCGTAGAACGCATCAAGACCCAAGGGTCTGAGGCGGTGGGGGGGCAATCAGCTCCCCCACCCTCTATTGAACTGCCCGCTATTGAACTGAGAGCAATCAGTAAAAGCTTCGGCCCTGTAAAAGCGAACCAAAACGTCGATCTAAAAGTTCTCCCCGGAACTATTCACGGTATCATAGGTGAAAATGGTGCAGGAAAATCGACGTTGATGAGTATCCTTTACGGATTTTACGAAGCAGATAGCGGCGAAATTCTTATCAATGGGCAAAAAAAGAAAATTCACTCATCAAGAGATGCAATTTCCTATGGCATTGGTATGGTTCACCAGCATTTTATGCTCGTAGAAACCTTTACCGTACTTGAAAACGTTATGCTGGGTGCAGAAGGCGCCCCTCTTTTAAACAAAAGCAGTCAATTTGCCAGGGAAGAACTTTTCAAGCTTTCAAAGGAATACAGCTTGGCCGTTGATCCCGATGCGATGACAGGAAACCTCCCCGTTGGTCTTCAGCAACGGGTGGAGATTCTCAAAGCCCTCTATCGCGGTGCTGAAATTCTCATTCTTGACGAACCGACTGGTGTCCTGACACCACAAGAGACAGATCAGCTTTTCAAAATCCTTGATATCCTGCGCAGTCGCGGTGTGAGTATCATCCTAATCACGCACAAGCTCCAAGAGATCATGGCAATTACAGATCGCGTTTCTGTAATGCGTGCGGGAACGATGGTCTCGGAACGGGAAACATCAGAGACATCCAAAAACGAACTTGCTGAGTTAATGGTCGGGCGAAAGGTTCTTCTGGAAGTCGATAAAACTGACCCTGATCCGGGTGAAATTTTGCTGGAAGCCAAAAACCTTTCCTATAAAGAAGATGGCGTCACCAAACTGGATGATGTCTCTATCACCCTTCGTGCTGGTGAAATTGTCGGCATTGCAGGTGTATCCGGAAACGGTCAGACAGAATTGCTCGCAGCATTAAGTGGCATTTGCCCGCTTCAAACCGGATCTATTGACATTGGCTCTGTTCAAATCACACCCAAAAATCATAAAAATCCGAAAGAGTTTAGAGAATTAAGTGTTGGTCATGTTCCCGAAGACAGACATCGTATGGGAATGGTAACCGCCTTTAGCGCACAAGAAACTGCGATTATGGGGTTCCACGAAGATCCTGCCTATAATGGCAAGATCCTGATGGATAACAAAGCTGTTCAGGAACACTGTACCCGATTGATGCAGGACTATGACGTCCGTCCGGAAGATCCCAAACTGAAATCGGCTAATTTCTCTGGCGGGAATCAACAAAAACTGGTTCTTGCCCGTGAAATGGACCGACGTCCCGAAGTTCTTCTTGTTGGCCAACCAACACGAGGTGTTGATATCGGCGCTATTGAATTTATCCACAAAAACCTGATTGCCATGCGCGATGCTGGGTCTGCAATTCTTGTGGTCTCAGTGGAACTTGAAGAAATCATGTCCTTAAGTGATCGCATACTGGTCATGTTCGAAGGTCGTATTGTTGGCGAAGTCGCAGGTAAAGATGCAGATGCACGCCAACTCGGCCTTCTCATGGGGAATGCAGGCACACAGTCCAAGACAAGCTCTGAGCAAGACAACACTAATAACACGACACACTCAGAGGAGATCCCGGCATGAGCAGTCCTAGCAAAGCCCTTCCCGCATGGATTGATGCTGGTGTCATTCCCTTGATCAATATTTTACTGGCATTTTTTGTTTCCGGGATCGTTATTTTAATTATTGGTGAAAATCCTATAGAAGCAGTAAAAATTATAATCTATGGAGCTTTTGGGAACGATTATAATTTAGGCTATACCCTTCATTATACAACGAACTATATCTTCACTGGATTAGCTGTCGCTGTTGCTTTCCACGCAAGCCTTTTTAATATCGGTGGCGAAGGTCAAGCCTACATCGGTGGCTTGGGTGTAGGTTTGCTTTGCCTAGCCCTGGACCAATATGTTCCCTTTTGGATAATTTTACCTCTCGCTATTGCTGCTTCTGGCCTTTTTGGTGCAGCCTGGGCCTATGTTCCTGCTTATCTCCAAGCTTATAGAGGCAGCCATATTGTTATCACAACGATCATGTTCAATTTTATAGCTTACAGTGTAATGAATTATCTGTTGGTCAATGTCTTGATTGAACCTGGCCAAATGTCCCCTGAAAGCCGTGATTTTCTTGCCTCAGCTCAAATGCCAACAATGCAGGAAGCTGTTGGGTGGTTTGGAATAGATATTGAAAAATCACCGCTTAATCTTTCAATACTTCTTGCTCTATTTAGCTGTGTTTTTGTCTGGTTATTTATCTGGCATACACGTTGGGGCTATGCCATTCGGATGTTTGGATTTAATGAAAATGCCGCAAACTATAGCGGAATTAATACACAACGTTTAGTCGTTGGCACGATGTGCCTTTCCGGTGTTTTAGCTGGATTTGTAGGTATCAACGAGATTATGGGAAATCATAACAGGTTAATGCTTGATTTTATCACTGGTGCGGGATTCACAGGTATTGCGGTTGCACTGATGGGGCGTAACCATCCCTTCGGCATTGTTATCGCCAGCCTTTTGTTTGGGGCACTTTATCAGGGCGGTGCCGAGTTATCTTTTGAAATTCCAACCATACAGGTGGAGATGGTTAAGGCTATTCAGGGTCTCGTCATCCTATTCTGTGGTGCATTGGCTTATATGACCAGACCAACAATTGAACGTATTTTTACGGCCATTGTTGAAAGCAACGGTACAGCAAAGGAGCAGACAAATGGATGATTTGTTCCTATTACTTTTATCTACGCTAGATTCAACCCTGCGAGTGTCTGCACCGCTGGTGCTTTGCGCGATGGCCGGAATTTTTTCGGAACGATCCGGTATCATCGACATCAGTTTGGAAGGTAAACTTCTTGCTGCTGCTTTTGCCGCCGCCGCCGTCGCAGCGGTTAGTGGATCTGCATTTATTGGCTTGGGTGCGGCCATAGTTACCTCTGTCCTCATGGCGCTTTTACATGGTTTTGCCTGTATTACCCATCGCGGAAACCAGGTTGTGAGTGGACTTGCCATCAACATTCTCGCTTCAGGCTTAACGGTAACACTTGGCGGTGCATGGTTCCATAAAGGTGGCCAGACACCAACACTTAGTGGTGATGCTCGCTTTTCGCCCTTAACATTACCCGGGGTAGATTTTCTGTCAGAGATCCCGTTTTTGGGTACCATGTATGTTGAGTTAATTAGTGGTCATAACCTTTTGGTTTATATTGCATTCCTAGCCGTTCCCATTACTTGGTGGGCACTTTACAAAACACGGTTTGGACTGCGCTTGCGTGCTGTCGGGGAAAACCCGCAGGCTGTTGATACAGCGGGTATTTCTGTAACGCTCCTGAGGTATCGCTCTGTTATTATTGCTGGTATACTCTGTGGTATTGCAGGGGCTTATCTGTCCACAGGACAAAATGCAGCATTCGGTAAAGAAATGTCTGCCGGGCAAGGTTATATTGCCCTTGCGGCGATGATTTTTGGTAAATGGAAACCTGTACCGGGCCTTCTCGCCTGCATGCTTTTTGGCTTTCTTGATGCAATGGCTGTAAGATTACAGGGGGTCGCGCTGCCGGGTATTGGCGAGATACCTGTCCAGTTTATGCAGGCGCTGCCTTATGTTCTGACTGTTATCCTGCTGGCTGGCTTTATAGGCAAGGCTGTTGCACCAAAAGCCATTGGCCGTCCTTATGTAAAGGAACGTTGAGATGGAACGATCAGCAATCATGACTCAACTACGAGAGAACATGTCACGGGCATATGCCCCCTATTCCAAGTTTCATGTTGGATCTGTGATAAAATCAACAGACGGGCAGTATTATAATGGATGTAATGTCGAGAATGCTGCCTATCCGTTAGGTATATGCGCCGAAAGCGGCGCGATTGCGGCCATGGTACAAAACGGCAGCCGCGAAATAGCTGAAATTTATATCATGGGTGATGGTGATGCACTCGTTACACCCTGTGGCGGATGCCGACAAAAAATTCGTGAGTTTGCAAATGCAAAAACACAAATTCACATCTGTGGCCCCGAGGGATTACGGAAAACCTTTACAACCGAAGACCTCCTACCCTTTTCATTTGGACCTGATAATTTGAATAATGACGAACCCAAATCAATCCTCGAATGAGGCTTTAGACATTATTCGGAGCCGCCTTAATGGCGTTATCCCAAAGTTAGCTATCATCCTCGGGTCAGGACTTGGCCCCCTTGTTGAAGCTGTACAAGACCCAACGACAATTTCATTTACCGATCTCCCCGGCTTTCCATGCCCTTCCGTCGAAGGACACGCCGGATCTTTGATCCTTGGACAAATCAACGGAATAGAAGTTCTCATTCTACAGGGCAGAAGTCATTATTATGAACATGGTGATGCTACTGGTATGCTGATAGTGATTGAGACAATCAAGGGAATTGGCTGTAAGCAGTTGATTTTGACCAATGCAGCCGGAAGCCTACGTGATGAAGCCGGCCCTGGAAGCCTGATGCTGATTACAGATCACATTAACTATTCCGGTATGTCGCCGCTAATCGATTCCAGCGGAAATGATCGTTTTGTTGATATGACCGATGCATATGATCCAAACATACGAAACATCCTGAAAGTTGTTGCCGATGAAAATGAAATCAAGCTGTATGAAGGTATTTACATGTGGTTCTCCGGGCCAAACTTTGAAACGCCTGCAGAAATAAGAGCAGCAAAAATCCTTGGTGCAGATGCGGTTGGCATGTCTACTGTACCCGAAGTTATTCTGGCAAAACGCGCAGGCATTCCAACTGCAGCGATGTCCATTATTACAAACTATGGTGCCGGTATGAGTGATACAGCCCTGACCCATGAACAGACGATGAAAAATGCTAAAATTGCCACTGATAATTTAATTAAACTGATAAGTAATTACTTAAAGAATTTGAGGTAAGCTCATGACAAAAAACGCAAAATTGTCTTTAAGTTTGTTGGACCTCACAAGCCTTTCTGCTGATGATACAAACGAAAGCATCCAAACCCTCTGTTTGAAAGCTCTCACACCATTTACGTCTGTTGCAGCTGTCTGTGTGTTTCCTTCTTTTCTCTCCATCTGCCAAGATGAATTAAAGGGAAAGGATGTCAAATTTGCTGCAGTCGCCAATTTTCCTTCGGGTGGTGAAGGACTGGAAGCAGCCATTTCACAGACCAAAAACATCATAACACTTGGTGGTAACGAAGTTGATCTGGTTATCCCCTACAAAGAATGGATCGCCGGCAATAAAAGCTCTACACCCGACATGATACGTGCATGCAAAGATATTTGCGGTGATCAAGTAACACTCAAGGTCATTCTGGAAAGTGGTGCGTTTGAAAATATGAAAAGTCTTTACGACTTAAGTATTGCGGCTATTAATGCCGGGGCAGATTTTATCAAAACCTCAACAGGAAAAACAGACGTATCAGCCACAATCGAAGCCGCAGAAACTATGTTAAAAGCGATCAAGGATAGTGATCAAAAATGCGGTTTCAAAGCCTCTGGAGGTATTAGAACTCATGCACAAGCTGTTGAGTACATAGAGCTTGCTCAAAACATTATGGGTGAAAACTGGGTCTGTGCTGATAACTTCAGATTTGGCGCGAGTGGCCTTTTGAATGACCTTTTATGCGTTTTGGGTCAAACGACTGATTCTGAACAAAAAAGCACCTACTAATGTTTCTTCCCCAAGAAGTAATCCGAAAAAAACGTGAAGGGCAAGAACTTAGCAGCGATGAAATCGCCTATTTTGTCAAAGGAATTACATCTGGCGATATGAGTAACAGCCAAATTGCTGCCTTGGCAATGGCTGTGTTCTTTCAGGGGATGAGTATTACTGAAACCGTCAATTTAACTCAATCCATGACAAGGTCAGGCGAGAAAATTGGCTGGTCAGAATTACACGATTTAGGCCCTGTGCTGGATAAGCACTCAACAGGCGGTGTCGGAGATAAGCTAAGCTTGCTGGTGGCACCAATCATTGCCGCCTGTGGCGGATATGTCCCTATGATATCAGGTCGCGGTTTAGGACATACTGGTGGTACATTGGACAAACTGGATGCAATTCCCGGATACCAAACATCGATTAATATTAAACGCCTGAAATCCATCACAAAAACTGCGGGCTGCGCCATTGTCGGCCAAACAGGTGATTTGGCCCCCGCGGATAAACGTTTTTATGCTATAAGGGATATTACAGCGACCGTTGAAGCCATCCCCTTGATCACTGCATCCATCCTGTCCAAAAAACTATCAGCTGGGTTGGATTGTTTGATAATGGATATCAAGGTTGGCAGTGGTGCCTTTTCCAGCACTCTGTCCATGGCCGAAAAGCTAGCCGAAACCATCGTAAACGTTGCCAATGGCGCTGGCTTACCAACCAGAGCCCTCATCACGGATATGGATCAGGTACTTGGCTCAACAGCAGGAAATGCTTTGGAAATAAAAGAAGCCTGGTCATACTTGTCTGGCGGTCAGAAAGAAGAGCGTACTGATATTATAAACATGTCCTTATGCTCAGAGCTTTTAATTCTGGGTAATCTGGCAAAAACACATGATGACGCACATAATAAGGTCATAACCGTTTTATCCAACGGCAAAGCTTTGGAACATTTCCAGAAAATGATTTCTGGCTTGGGTGGTCCTACAGATTTTTGTGAAAGGCCCGATAGTTATCTGCAATCTGCAAAATACTGCGAAGACATCTATCTGGATACATCAGGGTATCTAGCTTCTATGGATACACGGGAAATCGGTATGGCCGTTGTTACCCTCGGTGGCGGTCGTTCCAAAGCAGGTCAGGAAATTGATCATGCCGTAGGTTTTGATCACATTGCTCCCCTTGGAACACGAGTTGATTCAAAGTATCCCGTTGCACGTATTCACGCCAATTCACAAGATCAGTTAGCACGAGCAAAAGCTCGATATCTAAATGGGCTGACTGTGGTTGATAAAGCTCCCAAACAACAACACCCAATTTTAAAATCATTAGTAAATTAATATGTCTAGAGCTTTTATATTATTGATGGATTCATTTGGTATTGGCGGTGCGCCGGATGCTGAAAGTTTTGGAGATAAAGGCTCAAACACCCTCGGGCATATTGCCGAACAGTGTACAATAGGCAATGCGGATAAAAAAGGCGTCAGGCATGGCCCTCTTTATCTCCCTAACATGGAAATCATTGGGTTAGGACATGCTGCCTATCAAAGTACTGGCAACTATCCCAAAGGATTTAGCTCTCAAATCAAAGCCACAGGATTACACGGTGCTGCCAGCGAAATAAGTAAGGGCAAAGATACACCAAGCGGGCATTGGGAAATTGCGGGTGTCCCCGTCAAGTTTGACTGGGGATACTTCCCGGACAAAATGCCTTGTTTTGACGACTCACTTCTGGATGGCATAGTTAAAGTTGGCAATCTACCCGGCGCCTTGGGGTTATGTCACGCATCCGGCACAGAGATTATAGCGCGCTTTGGCTTGGAGCATATCAAAAGCAGCAAACCGATTATTTATACCTCGGCAGATAGTGTTATTCAGATTGCTGCTCATGAACAAAGCTTTGGTCTAGAAAGGCTTATTGATCTTTGCGAAAAAATACGAATTCTTGTCGATCCCTATAACATTGGCCGTGTTATTGCTCGTCCCTTTGTTGGCAATGCTCCGGATAATTTTGAGCGTACAGGAAACAGGCGTGATTTTAGCGTTTTGCCACCTGCTCCAACCCTACTGGACAAAGTAAAAGAAGCCGGTCGGGAAATGATAGCCATTGGTAAAATTGCTGATATCTATGCGCATC
This sequence comes from Kiloniella sp. EL199, assembly GCF_900313065.1. Taxonomy (GTDB): domain Bacteria; phylum Pseudomonadota; class Alphaproteobacteria; order Kiloniellales; family Kiloniellaceae; genus Kiloniella. Next base: position 160,038 of record NZ_OMPU01000008.1, on the reverse strand, counting down.
AGGGACCTACACAGGTTATTAAAGCGTCGGGTCATGATAACCTTTTCCAACGTACACTGGAACAAGCTATAAAGGCGCCTGACGGCTCATTAACCTTCACCAACTTTGTTGATTTTGACAGCTTGTATGGACACCGACGTGATGTAGTCGGATATGCAGCAGCACTTGAAGAATTCGACAGAAAACTTCCAGAGCTCATTTCAATACTGAAAGACGATGATCTGGTAATTATCGCTGCAGATCATGGCTGCGATCCAACCTGGACCGGCACGGATCATACCCGGGAAAATATACCTGTTCTTGCTTTTGGTCCCCAAATTAAAGCACAAAATATTGGCACCCGGGAATGCTTTGCAGATATTGGACAGAGCATCGCTTCCTTCTTGGGAGTAGGTACCTTGGAAGCAGGAAAATCATTTTTATAACTCCTTGCTTTTAAAAGTCAGGAAGCACTGAAATACAAGAAAAAGTGAGATATATGATGGTTCTAAAAGCTGAGTTACACGCACATCTGGAAGGAACAACTTCTCCGGATCTTGTCAAACGTCTGGCACAGCGTAATTTAATGGACCTGCCTGATGGCCTTTTTAATGCCGAGGGAAATTACTGCTGGACGACATTTCTTGAATTCCTGAAAGCTTATGATCTTGCAAGTGCTGTGATCAAAACGCCTTTGGATTACAGGGATGTCACTTACGAATATCTCAAACAATGTGCTTATGAAGATGCCATTTACGTAGAGGTAATGTCCTCTCCCGATCACGCGGCTATGGCTGGTATGGGGTATCAGGATCATTTGGATGGTATCATTGCCGGCATAGAGGATGCTGAAAGAGATTTTGGTATCACTGGACGTATTATTGTTACCTGTGTGCGGCATCTTGGACCAGAACAGGCGGTTCATGTTGCCAAACAGACAGCTGCGATTCCACACCCCTTTGTTGTTGGTTTCGGCATGGGCGGCGATGAAAATGCCCATCATCCTTCTGATTTTTCAAAAGCATTTCATATAGCCCACGGCGCCGGGTTATCATGTAACGTGCACGCCGGAGAAATGGCCGGACCAGAGAGCATTATTGCAGCACTTGATCACCTGCCGGTTAAACGTATTGGACACTGCGTGAGATCAATTGAAAACCCCGATCTTATATCTCGCCTAATTGACGAAGACATAACCCTCGAAGTATGTCCTGGAAGCAATATTGCTCTTGAAGTTTATCCTGATTTTGACGCCCACCCCTTCCTGAAATTACGCGATGCCGGTTGTAAAGTAACCCTGAGTTCTGATGATCCGCCATTCTTCCACACTTCTATAGGAAATGAATACACTATTGCATCGCAAGAATTTAACCTAAGCGATCAGGATTTAGTCGAGATCACAAAGTGTTCTATAGAAAATGCTTTTGCTGACCAAGCGATCATAGACAAATTGCTGGCACGGCTATAGTTATGTCACACACTCTTAATTTCTGTATCTGATGTATTTATGGCCAAACTTTACTTTTACTATTCATCAATGAATGCTGGGAAATCCACCGTTCTCTTGCAATCCAGCTATAACTATCAAGAACGCGGTATGGATACACTATTGTTCACAGCTGCTTTGGATGACCGTTATGGCAAGGGAAAGATCTCGTCGCGAATTGGTTTACAGGCTGAAGCATTAATTTATAGAAAAGAAGACAATCTGTTACAAATGGCCCAAGACGAAATCAAGCATAGGAAAGTTAATTGCGTTTTTGTTGATGAAGCCCAATTTCTGTCAAAAGCGCAAGTGTACCAAATCAGTGAAATTGTCGATGAGTTAAATATTCCCGTGCTGGCCTATGGCCTGAGGACAGATTTCCAAGGTAATCTGTTTGAAGGCAGTCAACAGCTTCTGGCCTGGGCGGATGTCCTTCATGAACTCAAAACCATTTGTCATTGCGGAAGCAAGGCAACGATGGTCATGCGCGTGGATGAAAACGGCACTCCGATCCAGGAAGGATCACAAGTGGAAATTGGCGGAAATGACCGCTATGTTCCTGTTTGTCGCAAGCATTTTAAATTAGAGGTGTTGAGAAGGTCTTCATAATTACTTGTTCTGTTCAGGTATAATTAACATCTATCTCATATCCTGACACCGCTCACCCGATAAGATAAGCTCTCATTTCATAAGAAGAGACTAGTTCGCGTTTGGTACAAGGTCAGGATAAGCAGGTATGAGTACAGGCATACAAAGCTCTCTTCATAATTTTGGGCGTGCAACGTCCTTTCTGTATATTTCTATAATCGTTCTTTTATTCGGTGGCTTTATTACAGCCGTTTACAAGCTTGAGAACTATGCCATAACGCAACAAGAAAAATCTTTTAATGATCAACAACTTCTCCAAACTCAAATCACTCAAAGAGCCCTGCAAAACGCCATAGATAACATTCAACGTTTTGCTGTCAATTTAGCAAGTAATGATAAAAAGTCCTCATTTACCGGGGCTCTTGACAAAGACAATATAAAAAAAGATCTGGCCAAATCGATGGCTTTTAACCCTGCAATTATCGGCGTTTATTTTTACGATAAAGATCAGGTCCAACAGTTTTCAAGTGTTGAAAAATCAACCAGCCAACCTGTTTTGGAAACCAGCTTAGACGAATGGATTTCCCAAAACTGGATTGCCCTTAATTCATCAGAAATTGACTTGATTGTCCCCTCATTTCATGTGAAAGGAAGAAACACAATTTTTTGCCATTCTTGTACCCCTTCGAAACGAGAAAGGCTTTCAGGGAAGTCTGGTCACAGCTGTTGATTTGAATTTTTTATCTAAAAAATACATTGCACCATTACGATCCGGTCAACATGGCGCGGGGTATATGATAAATGAAAACGGTGTCATTCTCTACGATCATGAAACAGAAATTATTGGTCGAAATATTTATGATGGCATGCATAAAGGGAAACCGGGACTCCAACGGGTTGACCAACGTCTTTTGTCTGAAAACAGTGGACAGGATGAATATCGTTTTTCAGTTACACGTGCAGATGAAAATAAGCTCTTTCGGAAGTTAATCGCATGGGACACTGCTTTTATCGATAATAAAAAATTTATTATTGCTCTTTCAGCACCAGACAGCGAAATCGTTGGTCCAATTCAGGGGTTGCGCCAACAGGGTATATTCCTTGCTATTTTTCTCTCTCTGGGTTTGGTCGCCGTAACTATCCTCTTTTATCGCAATACAAACAAAACACTTGTTCAGACAACTCGCAAATTGGAAGAGGAAGTCGAGGCTAGAACTGCATCTTTAAACCAGATAGAGCGAAGCTTTCGTGATACAGTTGAAAATGCTGGCATTGGATTTTATCGGGTAACACCGGACGGTAAATTTTTAATGGCCAACCCTTATCTTGTGCGAATGAATAATTGTAAAAGCGAAGAAGAACTCATTCAAACCGTGCAGAGTAACGAAGAAAATTTGTATATTGAAAAAGATCGGCGTAGAGAATTTATACGCCTGATTGATGAAAACGGTTTTGTTGAAGGCTTTATCTCACAGATTAAAACTCATAATCATTTTGAGAAAAGGTGGATAAGTGAAACCGCCAGAGCCATAAAAGATGACAACGGAAATATCCTATTCTATGAAGGAACAGCACAGGATGTAACTCACCTGATGCAATTAAAAGATGCGCATAAAAAAAGCGAAGCAAACCTAAAAGCGCACATCACCGCAATGCCTGATCTTGGGATGATTTTTTCATTGGATGGTGAAATCATCAATATCTATGGCGATCAGGACCTCTTGAGTTTTGATAAAGCTAAGATGTTAGAGAAATCATTGCACCAGATTATGCCTGAACATCAGGCCAATGAATGGCTTTCCTTTATCCATAATACAGTTCAATCCGGACACGTTCAAACCAAAGAATATCGACTGAACATCAAATCTGAACCAAAGGTGTTTGAAGCCCGCAGTGCGTTGATTAAAGATCTAGAAAATGCTCCTGACCGCGTAGTGATCCTAGTTCGAGACATCACCCAACACTATCGAGACAAGCAGAAAATGTTATCCGCAATGGAAAATGCCGACATTGCAAACAGATCCAAATCAGAGTTCCTCGCCAATATGAGCCATGAATTAAGGACACCCCTCAATGCCATTCTTGGCTATTCTGACATTATGCAACAAAGCCTTTTTGGCCCGATAGAAAACTCGAAATATCAGGAATATATAACTGATATCCACGCCAGTGGCCGACATTTGCTGGATATCATCAATGATATTCTGGACCTGTCAAAAATTGAGGCTGGCAGCTATAGTTTGGAAGAAGAAATCATAAATTTCCCTGTTCTGCTGGAAGAAACAGACCGTATTATAGGTGGATCGGGACATGCAAAAAACATTGAATATTTAAAAGGGCACATTGATAATTTATCGCTTCGGATCGACGTAAGGGCGGTAAAACAGATCCTGATCAATATTCTGTCTAACGCCTTTAAATTCACCCCGGATGGCGGTTCCGTAACCTTGTCAACCTCTACGACAAATTTTGGATTTGATATAATAGTGGAAGACACTGGCATTGGTATGGATCAGGCTGATTTACCCCGTATTCTGGAGCCTTTTGTCCGCATAGGAACATCATTGACAACAGAAGCATCGGGCACAGGAATAGGCCTGTCCTTAACCAAAAAGCTTATTGAATTTCATCAAGGCACGTTGAATATTGAAAGCACCTTGGGCCAAGGCACAAAAGTAACGGTTTCACTGCCAAAAGAACGATTTGTTCAATAGTGGTTGATGTCAGCGACCCTGTATCGTCACCAAGTCCTGCTTCTCTATACCTAATGCCTTGAGCTTTACCAACAATGCGAACAGTTTTCCCGCATCTGTTTTTTCATCTGCCCGTATCGTAAAGCTATTGCCTGTAAGAAGGATATTCTGTTTCTCGATCTCAATGACCTTTAGAAACTCAGTCTGGCCAAATATTTGCCCCAGATAATGGATCTGAAAATTTCGAGAGATAGAAACGTTAGCCAAATCGCCATGCATCTCTGCTTCAATAGAAGATTGAGGTAAAATAATTGCAGCATGTTCTTTTGGCTGTATCCGTCCCGCGACCATAAAGAAAATCAGCATCAAAAAAACAATATTGATCAAGGGTAGCATTGTTTCAACAACAGGCTCGTTCTCTGATCTTTTCAAAGGAACACGCATTTTTTATTCCTTTGCCCCAGTTAGATCCTGACGATTATCTTGAATTTGATCAGAACTGGGCATCAGGACAGTGTCGTTCAGTCCACTCAACGCCAAGGCGTCCACCGTTCCGATAATGTCCTGCAGCTTTGTTCCTGCCCTGGGCGTAAGCGCCACAACAGGCAAAACATCGCCCTGCCCTTGCCCATGAATTATACTGCCTATCTCGTTACAATCATGAAAAGCTTCATCCAGATAACACCCTCCATTGGAACCAACGGTAATTCTAACAACAGGTCGCTCAGATATACTCCCTTTGCCACCTGTTGCTGGCTTTAGAGATAACAACCTCGGCATATCAAAAGATGTCGCCACCATAAAAAAGATCAATAAAATAAAAACAACATCAATTAACGGCGTTAGGCCAATATGCGCTGTACTGCTTCCCTGTCTCTTCACCTGCATTGTTTATTCCGCAGCTTTAGGGGTGATCAGGCTTTGGTTAATCTCTTCTGTCCTATTGAGATACAGATGCTCGGTAAGGTCGTTTACTTTTTCCACAACCGCAGTCAGTTGCTTGTGAGCCGCAGATTTTAAAAGCGCGTGAAGCACCATAGCTGGCATAGCAACAACCAAGCCCAAAGCAGTTGTCAGCAATGCTTCCCAAATGCCCCCCGACAAAAGGCTGGGATCAACATTATTTCCTGCACTTTCCAATGCCTGAAAAGCCGAGATCATGCCAATGACGGTGCCGAGCAACCCCAGAAGCGGACTTAAAGCTGCAATCAAGGCAATAATACTCAAACCACTTTCCAGATTGGTCAGAAGTTTATCACCGAGCTTTTGCGCCTCATCGTCCCAGTGTTGTTCTTCATCTCTGTTGATGGCCAAACCTTTGTTAAGCGCGGCATAAAAGAGCTTTTGGCTCCAGACAGTACCACCATCGGCAAGTGATTTTGCTTCCAGTACTTTGCCGCTACGCACCAAATCCAGCGCTTTGAATAACCCTTTTTGGCAAGAGAACCTAAGCCATAAATATTGTAAAATCTTGGAAAGAGAAATTGTTAAAGTAAGAAAAGACAATCCCACAAGGCAATAGCCGACAACACCTGCTTTTTCGAGCATTTCATAGGTTTGCAGCACAGTCAGATCCTCTAGAAGAAATTATATGATAATGATTATCAATCTTATTTACTTCTTGAGGCGTAAAATCAAGTAAAAACTGGCAAATGAATCCTTATTGCTTAAACCTATAGATCAAAGACGATTGTTACCTCATAGCTGTTTTAGCTTCATTTTTGCTCAAGACTCAGAGACAGACAGGTAGATAAACAGCTATAAATGATAAGATTTCGAGAAGCGATCAACCAAAGTACCATCCTTTAGCGGCACGGCTTTTGTCGTTTTATAGGTGGTAAAGCCCATCTTTTCATAATACCGAAGCCCGCTGCTATTATCAGCACGAATTGTTGCGTTAATCGTGGAAAAACCTTCACCCACCAAATACTGACAACTTACAGAAAATAACGCTTTTCCTACACCATAGACACGGGGGTGCACTCTGGCAAAGGTGCCAATATCAGCCCAATCACCGGGAAGTTCAGAATGTCTTCCCAGAACCTGAAATCCTGTGATCGCCCCCTCATCGTCTTCGCTGACATGACAGCAAATACAATGATCTCCGGTTAGGAAGTAATGTTTGAACTGATCAACGTTCAAGCTTTCTTCCATCGCTGTCGTGCCACCGATTTCAATGATTTCATTCAAAAGACCACAGAGCTCTTCCGCATCATCTTCTCGCGCAAATCTGACTTTAATGCTCACTCCATTCCCCCTTTTAAAATCATTACCTATGACAGGCTCTATGCTATAAGGAACCTTCCTCGATTTACATATTAATTTCTTTCAGAAAACGCCTCACTTAAGCATCACGCCAGAATCTCTCCCTCAAATTATCCAGAGAAGACATGAAGAACACAGACGAAACAGCCCACAATTTCCTGAAACTTTATCAAGCACATCAAAGCTGGAGCGAAGAAACCTTTGGCACAGAAAAAGGCCCCATCGGCCCTCTCCGCCACTTGATCGACGAAGCACAGGAAGCCATCGACTGCCCGGATGATATCACCGAATATGTGGACTGCCTGTTCTTGGTTACAGACGCCGCAAGGCGTGCCGGGTTTAGTCTTGATGACCTGATTTCAGCAGGATTTGATAAGCTGGAAGTACTTAAAGGCAGGAGTTACAAAAGAACACCCGAAGGCGAACCGTCTTATCATGAGAATTAAAAAGGAATCTCATCAGAATCAGATGGTAAATCCTGTTCATCATCTAACACTATTCTTCTTGGTGGAATTAGAGCCGTATGGGTCTCTGTTATAGGTAATTGTTGCTTATCATCTTCAACCTCTTTTGCCTCTCCAACAGCTTGAAGGATATTTGTCGTCAATTTGCTCGCTACATCATAAGATGCCCACAAGGCACCTGGAGCAGATAGAATGACAAAAGCAAGTTTTGTAACAGCTACAATCGATAATTTTTGCGCTTCTAATTCCCTTTCAAATTTCTTTAATTTCTCATGCAAACTAGCGCGTTTTTCTTCTGAAAATTCTGAATTATCAATAGCTATCTTTAACCCATTAATGTAGCTCTTTATTTTGTCTTTCACTATTGGCTCGATATAAACAGAATCTCTTTTCTTTTTCCTACTGTTTCCGATTAAAAGCTGGGCCATATAATGATCTAGATCTGCTTGATATTGACGGTAACTAAGTGAACTAGCGCCCCTATCATCAACCCTTGGAACATCTATGTTTTCGAAAGGTTTAATCTTATAATTTTTTGCAAAGGCTATGGTTACATTCATAAATCCATGTTGAGCAGATTCAATTAAATGCCATTCATGTTCTTCATCAATTGTTTTTGTATATTGGTTTAACCTTTTTTGAGCATGATGTATAAATTCTATAAACGCTAATTCTGGATCGTCAGGTAACGCATCTATCTCATCTTGAGTTATAAATTCAAAAATATTCATCTAGAAAAAATGCCAACCTTGATCATCAAATACCCTATGGTCATAACTAATTTAATATCGTAACACTCTTATTAAAGCAACTTTTACGGGAATTTTAGTATAAAAATTTGGCATATAAAGCACCACATTATAATTTAATCAGGTGGATCAAGAGTTAAGATATAGCTCCCCAGGTTATCAGATATATTGGGTTCTAATCCGCGTGGAATCAAACCAACTTTGAAAATCAACTGTCGCGGCCATAGATCTGACTTTGTAAATCGCCCGATTAACTCATCAAGATTGATGCCCTGAAAAACCACTCTGTGATCATCAGGAGCATTGGTTTCTATTTCGCGGTACAGGATACCGGGGAACTCAACTTTCGAACTTTCCAGAAGCTCTAAATCCGAGATCCCCTCTCTCGCTGACCAATCTGTTTTCCCCACGACAGGAATAATATTCAGAATAACAGCAGCGGCTAGATTTCCCTGAAAATCAACCACCACATCTACCTTTGCGGGTGCCGCATCATTATGCAGATTATATTTTGTTAGTTTTGGATAAGCACCAAGCCGCGCCACATCAGGGTGATCCAATGCGATGGCATAATGAACCGCTACCTCTTTAACCCGCACACCTTCATCTGCGAAAGCAGCTGGAACGTATGTCAGATGCAGCAATAAAGCCCATTTCAGCGCACACTTTAAGTTCATTGGTAAATCCTGATGCCCTTAATTTTCTTCTGTTTTGAACCCATCATATAATCACTCACTATTATGTCGTACTTATCTTGGAATTGGTTCTTGAAAAGATCTTAAAACCTACCCGCCTCTTGAGGCGAAGCTTCTTTTATTCTCTCCAGCGTAATCACAGGCTTTCTTGCAAAGCTCACCCAACTTGCCATTCAAAACTGTAAACATTCGGATAGAGGCTTTAACCGAATGGCTTGCTACGCATGAACACATGACTCTACTCACAAATAAAGAGAAGCTAAAGGGCAAGACAGTATCTACTGACACTTTCCAGAAAAGCATGCGAGCAGCTTTAAAAGAGGCGGGTCTGAAAGGCACCCTTCACGGCTTGCGCTATACAACTGCCACACGGGCTTATGAACTGACTTAAAGGTTGGGAGTTAGTAAGCTTGATTACAGCGCGCTAAAACCGCAATTGAGCACTTGAATACCATCCGTCGTAACTTTAAAGATCAATGAAGAGTGGGAACCCTTACAAAAATCAGTGGGAACCCCTGCAAAACGAAAAACCCCTAACACTCATTTTCATAAAGAGTATCAGGGGTTTATATGGCGCGTCCGGCAGGATTCGAACCTGCGACCTACTGATTAGAAGTCAGTTGCTCTATCCAGCTGAGCTACGGACGCTTTATTCTTTTGTCAGGTGATTAGTGTGTCCAGCGACCGAGGCGGTTGTTACTGAAATTATCGCCGTATCCTTTGGGCTTCAATTTCCGTTCCTTTGGCTCTTCAACGCTGTACATAACACCTTGACGTTGTGCATATGCGATCGCTTCTTCTTTACTATCGAACCACATACGAAGCTGTCCGCGCGTATCACGAGAAGATGTCCAGCCCATAAGCGGTTCAATCTCGCGCGCTGCGTCAGGTTCATATTCAACCAGCCAGCGTTTGGTGTTTGCACGACCAGACTGCATTGCATTTTTCGGCGGCTGATAAATACGAACTTGCATGTTTACCTCTAGTATCAGGTCTTCAAGAAACCAGCGATATAATTTTAGTGGTCGGGGAGAGAGGATTCGAACCTCCGACCCTCTGGTCCCAAACCAGATGCGCTACCAGGCTGCGCTACTCCCCGTATCCACGGTCATCGTATAAGACAGAGTAACACGCAAGGCAACAGTCTTTTTTTAAATCATTGTAATTTTCGCCTTAAAAGAGACAATGCGCTGAATAACTTAAGAAAGTCTTTAACCCCGTTCTGATAAACAAGGCGGCTAAACGATATTGCGCGGCCCCCAAAATTCCCCTAAGACCTCTCCTTTATCGACCACCATAGAGATAGCAGGCTATAACAGGTAACCTATGACAGACAATTCCCTCGGATCAGATCTCTGGATCATGGCGCAGGTCAGACAGTCCAACCAGAATGGAATCCCGGCTATGGTCATCCACAAAGGCGATCCGGATCGCGGGAGTTTGCTGTTAAAGATCAATCTTCTGGGACCCGGCTGTCAGGTGTTGAGCCAAACGCGCGATATTGACGGAAATTTGGCCTGGCTTGCCGCGAACAAGGGCGGGCTTATGGATGACTATGCTGCCCACGAATATGTAGAACGCGCCGTCAAACGCGACCCTGACCTTTGGGTGGTAGAGTTCGAAGACAGAAACGGCGTAAATCCCTTTGGCGGAGAAATTCTCTAACACCGGAAGTTTACGCCATCTTTTTAATTCGAGCTCACAGGACAGAGCACCTGATTTGTAATCAGGGGGCGCAGATAACGGAAATCCCCTACCGCTCTCTGGTGGCCGTAAAGTTGAGCTTGGGGTTATCTTCCTGAATACGGCCCATATCCCAGTGGTTACGTGCCATATATACCGGGCATCCGTCTCTGTCGTCTGCCAGAGAGCCTTTGTTGCGATCCAGGAAGTGTTTCATCGCGGCGGCATCGTCTGATGTCACCCAACGGGCTGTCACAAAGGGTGCAGGTTCAAAACCAACATTAATACCGTATTCCTGCTCGATACGAGACAACAGGACTTCCAACTGAAGCTGTCCGACAACCCCAACAATATAGCTGGCGCCGATGATCGGGCGAAATACCTGTGTCACGCCCTCTTCCGCCAAACTCTCCAAAGCCTTGGAAAGATGTTTTGCTTTGAGTGGATCATCAAGACGCACCCGTTGCAGGATTTCCGGTGCAAAGCTTGGAATACCCGAGAAGCGTATGTTTTCGCCCTCTGTCATGCTATCCCCCACCCGAAGGGTTCCGTGATTGGGAATACCGATAATATCCCCCGGCCATGCCTCTTCGGCCAGTTCTCTGTTCTGGGCAAAGAACATGATCGGGTTATGGATGCTCATGGATTTACCCGTACCGATCTGGTGTAGTTTCATGCCACGCTTGAACTTACCGGAACAGATACGCATAAAGGCAATACGGTCCCGGTGTTTCGGGTCCATGTTCGCCTGTACCTTAAAGACAAAGCCGGTAACCTTGCTATCAGAAGGTTCAATCGCTTTTGGTTCTGCGGGCTGCGTCGTTGGCGCCGGGGCAAACTGTAAGACAGCATCCAAGAGCTGTTTCACACCAAAGCTTTTCAAGGCCGATCCAAAATATACAGGCGTCAAATGCCCCTCGCGGTAGCTTTCCAAATCAAAAGCAGGATAACCATCCATCGCCAGATCAGCTTCTTCCAAGAGCGTATCGTACTGATCGCCAGGAATAAGATTTGGTAGCTCGTCACCAAGAAGTTCAGCTTTTATTGGTGTGCCATAGCTATCTTCCCCGGTGAAGGGAATCATTTCTTCGCGGACAAGATCATAACAGCCTTTGAAAGTACCACCGCCGCCAACAGGCCAAACCATCGGCACTGTATCCAGAGCCAGTGCTTCGGCAACTTCATCCAGAATTTCGAAAACCTCGCGGCCTTCGCGGTCCATCTTGTTGACGAAGGTAATAATTGGAATATCGCGAAGGCGACAAACTTCGAAAAGCTTGCGCGTTTGCGCCTCAATACCCTTGGCGGCATCAATCACCATGATCGCAGAATCAACCGCAGTCAGTGTGCGGTAGGTATCTTCACTGAAATCTTCGTGGCCCGGCGTATCCAACAGGTTAAAGGTTGCCCCTTCGTATTCAAAGGTCATAACCGAAGTTGTAACCGAAATACCGCGCGCCTGTTCAATCTTCATCCAGTCAGAATGTGCACGTCTGTTTTCGCCCTTGGCCTTCACCTGCCCCGCCATGCGAATAGCACCACCCAACAACAGTAATTTCTCTGTCAGTGTCGTTTTACCCGCATCGGGGTGCGAAATAATAGCAAATGTGCGGCGGGCTTCGGCCTGTTTGGCAATTTCAGAAGTCATGATTTCTTGTTTCTGCTAATATGTACACAGCTATGTACACATTTGTAGGAAGTCCCATAGTGCACATACTCAAATCTGGGGAGACAATCTCTTTTTATAACTATAACGTCAAGTTAGAAGCCAATAATTTAAAAGCTCCATGAAAGATGTATTTCTCTAAAAGTAATTTTTTACATGATCGCACTTAGGCTATTTTTTAATTGAAGAAAATTTAAAAATTGATATTTAATACTCTGATTACTTAGAAAATCCAAACATCTAAAAACCTACATCCTTTAAAAAATGAATTCTACTGAAGGGAAAATCTGTTGGGTAAACGTGGTATTACTTGGGGTATTGATCAATATCACCTTAACAAAATTTGGAAAAAATACCGCAATCTGACAATGATTTCTAAAAAACAGTACTTAGATAATTTAGCTCTGGTAAAATATTACGTAAATAAAAACCACTTAGAAAGATACAGCATCATCGAATGCGGGACGTGGCAGGGTGGTTTATCATTTGGTCTAATTGATGTTTGCCCGAATAATAGTGATTTTGTTTTTTTTGACTCATTTGAAGGCCTACCAGAAGCTACCGAATTGGATGGGGGAACCGCAATTCGTTTACAAAAAGAAAACGAATTGTGGCACAATAATAATACAGCCTCCTATGATTTGTTTATGTCTGATTTAGACAAATTTGGTTTAAGTAAAAGGGGGGTTACAGTTCATAAAGGATGGTTTGAAGATACTTTACCTAAGTTTGACAAAAAAAAACAAATTGGCGTTTTGAGACTTGATGGTGATTGGTATGAATCTACGTATTCTATACTAGATAATTTATACGATCAGGTTGTTGAGGGAGGACTTATCCTAATTGATGATTATCATGATTGGCAGGGCTGCTCTTTAGCCGTTCACGATTATCTTGCAACAAAAAAGAAAACAGATGTGATTTGTCAATCTTACCCAAGTAACGTTGCTTATATACTGAAAAAAAGTAATGAGTAAGCTTTTCCATTTCTTAATATTAGACGTAAATATAAGATAATATTAAGAGACAAGCATAGATACTCGAACGTTTTTCTATCCTAATTTCAAGCTCAAAGCAAAGCCTTACATTCAAATTATATTTGATATTTCTTGGAGATGAATGTCTAAGAAATATCACAATTTTGTGTATAACATTACCAAACAATCAAGCTAACCATCTGATATTAATATATATCGTTAAATTTGGGCTCCTCCCCCAATATTCAACTTCTAGTCGAAATTTGGGTGTTTAATTGAAATTTAAGATACATGGCGCAATATATTAAGCAGAGCAGGTGCTCGCTCTAAATGGCACCCTGAAAGGAGGCCCCTATGTTAAAGTACATCACTCTCGCTGTGATCGCTTTTACGGGTTTCGCTACGACATTACCGGCTTATGCGCAAAATCAGTGTGATAAGCGCGATAGCATTCTTGAAATGCTTTCTGATCGGTATAGTGAAAAAACTCAAGCTGTTGGCGTTACCAACAAAGGCGGTTTAATCGAAGTTCTCACCAATAAAGATGGTGCGACCTGGACCATTATTGTAACCACACCCCATGGTATCAGTTGTCTGGTTGCGGCTGGTGAAGGCTGGAAACAACTGGAAAAAGCAGCTTTAGAACCAAAGGTTTAGTAAACGACTGCGTTTAAGTTTTGAATATTGCACTATTTCTGCAAAAAACGATGCTGTGCAATATCCCCTACTTTAATGCCAAGCTTGAATGCTGTTCCGGCATTAAGTTCCAATACCCCAATCACATCCTGATCTGAAGAGATGGTTTTTGTTGAATGCGGGGTTGTATTCTCTTTTATATAAACGATCTTACCTTCAGAATTTAAAAACAACATATCCAACGGGATATAGGTATTTTTCATCCACATCATGATATTGTTCGGCTTTTCGTAAACAAACAACATGCCTGCGTTTGTTGCCATGTTTTTCCGATACATAAGCCCTTGAGAACGTTCTTCATTGCTTGAGGCGATTTCAATATCGAATTTATGCGCTTTTCCTGTCGCAGAAAAAATAGTCAGCGTGTCTTTTTCAAACACAATCTGTGCATTGCCTATGTTCATAAACGTAAAAAACAGAGCAAATACAAAACCAATATTTTTTAGATGTTTTCTTAGAAGGGGCATTGAGATTTAGTCGTTCCTGTTTTTCTATATTGGTGTTTTGATTAATATCAGATCAGGAGTATCACCTAAAACCAATCAACATCACTGTTCTCTCGAACGCTAATCTGTGCACCGCCTTTAAACAACCGCAAAATATCTCGGTGACATTACTTTGACTTTAAAGCAGAAAGATCTTGTCTTTACCACAACATCCTATGTTAATATTTATTTGAAATATCAATCTGTTGTCGCCAGAGAAATCGATAAGGGAAAAACCGATGAGTCACAAGAGCATCCTTGTTCACTTAGCCAATGACGATGAACACAAAACACGTCTGGATGTCGCTTTGCGACTTGCCAAGAAAAACGACGCTCATATATCGGCTCTTTTCATCACAACGCCCATCGGTATGCCCGTTGAGGTTTATGGGCGCGGCGCTTCGGTTCAATATCTTTTGGATGCAACAAAATCTGCTGAAAACCGGGCAGATGAACTTGAAAAAGAGTTCAAAGATATCTGCCACCGAGAAAATATCTCTCATAACTGGCTAGTCGAAGAAGGTGATCACATCAGCCTGTTGGCCGATCATGCACATGCTGCTGATATCATTATCGTTAGTCAGCCAACCTTTGAGCATTTTGAAGATCGTTTCAGAACACGCCTTGTCGAAGAGATTACTCTTCTCAGTGGCCTCCCCTGCCTCATGATTCCACAAGGATATGATGCATCAAAAGAAGTTGGCAAACGCATTATGGTTGCCTGGAAAGGAACCCGCGAAGCGTTACGAGCCGTCCGGGATAATATGAGTTCATTGCAAAAGGCTGACAAAGTCTTCCTTTTAACAATTCAGCCAGAAACAGAAGATGCGCTTTCTCTAAGTGAAGTGAACAATTATTTAAAACGACATGGAATTGAAGCTGAAACCGTAAAGATCGCACAAACAGAAACGTCAATCGGCCAAACCATTCACGACGCAGCGGCGACACAATCCTGTGATGTTATCGTCTGTGGTGCTTATGGACATAGTCGTCTGAGAGAAATGCTTCTGGGTGGCGTTACCAAACATCTGGTAAAAGAGGCAACAATCCCGGTTATCATGTCCCACTAAATCTACTGTTTGAAAATCACCCAATAATAAAAAACGCTCTTGAAATCGAACCTGAAATCGAGAGTGTTTTTTTATTGATCGAGATATATGCTCTAGATAAAGAACATAAAGGTCAGCAAAACAAAGCACGGGATAAGTACAGCGCCAGACCAGAGCATATACCCAAAGAAGCTTGGCATTGGTACACCGCTTTCTTCAGCAATAGAGCGGACCATAAAGTTTGGTGCATTGCCCACATAGGTATTTGCGCCCATAAAGACGGCACCAGCTGAAATCGCCAGCAAGGTATTTGAAAGCTCCCCGGTAAGGGTCGCTACATCGCTTCCCGTTGTATTAAAAAACACGAGGTACGTCGGCGCATTATCCAGGAAGCTTGAAAGAATACCTGTGGCCCAGAAATACATGTAGTTAACTGGCTCACCCTCTGGTGTACTAACTGATTCAACAATGACACCCAGAGCGCCAGATGTGCCTGCTTTTAAAATGGCAATCGCTGGAATAATGGTAATGAAGATACCGATAAAAAGCTTCCCAACTTCGAGAATAGGAAACCAGTTAAAGCCATTGTCTTTCCGGCTTTGATCATTTGTAAGTTTTAAAGACAAGTAGGCGAGCATCAGGAGAATTACATCACGGACAATATTTTGAAGTTCAACATGTACGTAATAAATATCAAAAGAAATACCCGGTTTCCAAACGCCAGACATTAGAACTGCCGCGACAACACCAACCAATAACAAGAGGTTAATTTTCCCGTCCAACGCAAAAGAAACATCATCAGTAGACTCTTCTGCCTCGGGCGCAGTAGTAATCGGCCCTTCCCTGTTATACAAAAAGCTATCCAGTGCAAAATACAGCAATAACAGAACAATAGACAAGAACAGCATTGGCAAAAACATGTGAACTGTTGGCCAGAAAAAATCGACGCCCTTTAGAAAGCCCAGGAAAAGTGGAGGATCGCCAAGCGGCGTTAATGAACCACCAATATTTGCAACCAGGAAAATAAAGAACACAACAGTATGTGTTTTGTGCTTTCGATGTTCCATGGCACGAATTAAAGGACGGATGAGCAGCATAGCCGCCCCTGTCGTTCCCATGAAACTTGCCAACGCCGTACCGATTAGCAAGATAATCGTATTCAAAATCGGAGTGCCTGTTAACTTCCCGCGCACTCGAACACCGCCCGCGACGGTAAACAAACTGAAGAGTAGGATAATGAATGGAAAGTATTCTAATAATCCAACGTGCAGAGTTTCATAAAGCGCAAGCTCATACCCGAAGAAAATAGTGAAAGGAATTAAAAAACTAACCGCCCAGAAACCTGAAACTTTTCCAAAATTCTTATGCCAGAAATGAGGTGCAACAAGAGGAAATATCGCTATAGAAAGCAACATACAGGCAAAGGGGATAACCCAAATCAAACCAAGATCTTTCCCCTCCAAATGGGGGGCACCTGCACCAGCAGCAAGTGCAACAGTTGGAAACAAACCCATAAGAACCATGAAAAGGCCAGATGCAGTAATTTTACTGAACCAAGGTTTAAATTCCATTTTATCCCCTACCTGTATTTATTTTGTACTTTAGAAACTCAGCGCATTGTATTTTTATAGTGACCATTTTTTAAAGACATTGCACCTTAAAAACAAGCTTTGGATCATGTTTTCAATTATTAAATAGACAGAAGTGAAAGCATCAAAATCACAAAAGAATATAGTACAATGAAGTGGATTTAGATTAAATTCAGCCCGATTTTTGCTGGACATGTAAAGCATTGAGTTTGCTTACCTCTCAAAAAAATTGTTGCGACAAACCTGCCTCTTATGATTAATCCTGTGATCTAATAACTAATATTTGAAAGCACCGCGATGACTAAACCAACAAACATACCTGAGATTCAACAACGTCTTGAAGCTTTGAGCCAAGAACTCATCGTGCTTATTCAAGAGTACCAGCTAGATGCTCAGGACCCTTTGGATGTTATCCCTGTCGCACGTCAGAAGGTCTCTGATAAAGATGATTACATCAGATTTTTAGAATTATCTCTCGAAGGACGCTTGTTGGGCGAAGCTGCACAACATCTTGAGTCCTCTTCATCAGAACAATAAATATGCAACACATACAGTAACCATTATTTTGAATAAAATATAAATTATTCTTAGGAAATAATTCTTCCCCACAAAGAAATTTGATTAGCACTTCACTTAAACTGAATGAGATAAGTTCATTAATAGATAACTGATTTATGATCACTATTTAGTTACAAATTTCCATCAAGTTAAATATCCATTGAAAAAATATCGAATTTTATTTTATACTAATAGTTTATTGATTGGTATTCACAGGCGAATACTTGGGGGTGTAAAAAGCGGTATAGTAGAAATACCATCGCAACCATCAAGGTTAAGCATGAGAAATAAAAAATCACTTCCAAAAAGAATTACGGGTGTACCCAATGCAGTTGATGTACACGTCGGACAAAGATTAAGGCTACGACGTACCCTGCTTGGTTTAAGCCAGGAGAAACTCGGCGAGGCACTTGGCTTGACATTTCAACAAGTACAAAAATATGAACGTGGCACCAATCGTATTGGCGCTAGCCGCCTCTATGATCTGGCCCGCGTACTGGATATTGATGTCGGCTATTTCTTTGATGAAATGACTGATGAGGTTTCCCATCGTTCCCCTGGACAAATCAGAGGCATGGCAGAAGAAGGCCAGGAGCTTCCTTTTCAAAAAGATCCAATGGCCAGGCGGGAAACACTGGAACTTGTCAGAGCTTACTATAAAATTGAAGAAACAACAGTTCGCAAACGGCTTTTAGAAATGGCAAAGACACTTGGCAAAGTCACCAGCGACCAACCTGATTCTTCGGAATAATTTCAAGATACATCAACTTGATTTTTGATTTATCAACTACAGCAAAGGCGCAAACATTTGTCTGCGCCTTTGTGTGGTGAAATTAGCTATACAATTTTTATCGTGAAAAACTTAAATGTTTCTAGCCTTACTTTTAAGATATTCGTCAAAATAAAAATATAAACTTACTGAGCCATAACCTGAAAAGCCGTCAACCACCCATATGAAAGCACGAACAAGAAAAAACCGAAACTACCAAACGCCACTAAACTGCTTAGTAAAAAATCCAACATTTTTGTTTCGTCTTGCATATCAGGCTCCTTAGCTTAGACATCATAAGAACAATATGTGAACATTTATGCTTTAAGATCATCACCCTGTCAAGAACAAAAAGAGAACAAAAATATAAAATAAGAACAAAATTCTACAAAACCATTTACAATCAATGTATTACAGAGTTGCTCATTTCGTTCTTTTGGGCAAACATTCGGGAACTTCCAACAACGGCACATAACGCACAAGACTATCCGGGCTTATACTTTCCAAACGCTTTTTGTTATCGTGAAGAAGTTGATGAAATAGTTTTTCATCCGCATCATACTTCCGATTTCTGATGTCTTTTTTCATCTGAGTAACATGAGTTCCGAGCACAACTGTACTTTCGATCTCTTTGTCTGCAAGTGATGACACAATCCAATCAATACGTTGAATAGCCTTTAATTCATCATCTGACACGGTCGTGCTATTTTGTGCGCAGGCATATTTCAATTCTTGTGCCTGTTTATGTAATATCTCAGCGTATTTGTGCACAGGCATTCTCCCGCCCCTCGAAACTCGTCCAACTGGCTGGTGATGTGAGTTCTAACAACACCTGTTCGATTTCCGGTGGACGAACAAGGCCAGTAAGTCCTAACTCCAAATCCTTTTCACCACCGATGAAGTTTCTATCCCCTTGCTGAATGGCAATAACAAGCCAACTTAGAAGCGACATTACCTCCCAAAAAAGCACCCGGTCATTGTCAACTCTTTTGCTTGATACAGAACTATAGCCCTTGTAGAAACTCGTTCTGGTGGAGACCCCGCCTGCTGGTGTAGCTTCCATGCCGTATCGCCAGCACTTTGCACAAAACCACCCCAAATCACTATAAGGGTCCCCCCAGCCGGAAAATTCCCAATCCAACAAGCCAGACAAACCATCTGATGTCACAAGATAGTTTGCAGTTCTAAAATCACCATGTATCAGGGTTACAGCAGACGGCGTCATACCTTCCAATCGGGATAAACACCACCGCATAGCCCATTCAGATGGTAGATTGGCTTCACCCCGGTCATCAAAAAACTCTTGATAGGATTTTATCTTTTGTTGAACAAAATCTTTGGAAGATAAGCTTTTAACACTATGAGTCTCATCAGGTTTAATCGTATGGATTTTTGCCAGTTCGACGCCCAGTTCATAACCCAGCGTTTCACCAATATTTAATTGACGTATTTGGTCAAAATCAGTCGTGCCAGGTAAATATTCCAAAAGAATAAAAGGTTTCCCGATGATACTCACATCCTCACAAAGATATAAAGGCTCAGGCACTTTCACGCCTGCCTGCCAAGCCATTGACAGGAAATTGAATTCTTGTTTTTTTGATAAACTTCCCGGGATTTTTGTCTTGGCATCAGTTCGCAAAACAATGGAAAATTCTTCACCGTCATCAGATCGAAGATCCATTTTCCAGTTTTCCTGAATGGCCCCTCCGGACATTGTGAACAGCTTTTCAATGTGAAGTCCTTGACGTCCAAGTACCTTGCTCACAAATTGAGCGAGTGTCGCGTTTGTTTTTGTATTGCCGGGGGCCAGAAGCACGGCTTGTCCTTTTATTACGATGTAAGTGTTCCTATATCCGAAGTAACTCATAACAAATAGATCCAGCCCAACAAAGTCAGAAACAGACCGAAATTTTTCAAAACACGCTATAAGGCCAATACCGCAATGACCAAAACACCTATTGAAATCGATGTATACTCCGACCCAATTTGTCCTTGGTGTTACATTGGTTATAAACGCTTTCAAAAAGCCAAAGAGTTACGCCCGGATTTTGACGTCAAAATTCGCTGGCTATCTTTTCAGTTAAACCCCGATATGCCGACAGAAGGAATGGATCGCCAAACTTATCTGGATACAAAATTCGGAGGTCGCGCCAACGCAACACAGTTTTACAGCCAGATCGCAGCAGCCGGAAAGTTTGAAGGGATTGATTTCAAGTTTGATGACATCCAAAAAACACCAAACACTGTCGAAGCCCACCGTCTTTCTCTTCTCGCAGCGTCACAAGGCAAACAGGATGAACTTATGGAACGCCTGTTCGAAAGCTACTTTCTGGAAGGCAAAAACATTGGTGAACGTGACGTGCTTACAAAGATCGCAGCTGAAGCCGGTCTTGAAGGGGCTGAAGAATATCTGGACAGTGCCCAAGGGCACGAAGATGTTTTATACACAGATCAAAATGCACGTAATCTCGGTTTGACAGGTGTTCCCTGTTTTATCGTCAATCGGCAACACATCCTTCCCGGCGCCCAAAGCCCGGATACCTTGGCACAAATGCTGGACATCGGCCACCAGCAGTTAGTCGAAAAGAGTTAAAGAGTAAACTTAGAACTTAGTGCCATAAGGTATGTACATCGCCAATCCGGGAATGAACCAAAGTAGAGCCGCGGTCCCTAACATAATCAGGACAAAGGGCCAGACACCTTGAATAACTTCAGACAGTTTGGCTTTTCCAACGGCCTGAACAACAAAAAGGTTCATGCCCACTGGAGGGGTAATTAAGGCACATTCGATCATGATCACAAAGAGAATACCAAACCAGATCGGGTGTATTCCCATTGGGGCTAATGACTCAAATAAAACGGGCATCATGATCAGCAGCATGCTCAATGATTCCAGAAACAACCCCATGACCAGCAAGACAACACAAATCACCAAGGTGAAAAGCCATGGTTCGGAAAAAGCGGTTGCCACAAAGGTCGTAATGTCTTGTGGAATTTGATAAATCGTAATGGACTTTCCAAACAAGGCAGCTGCAGCAACAATCAGGAGAACCGTTACGGTTGTTTTCATGGCAGCCATTGTTGCCGCGTGAATGTCTGCGAAAGTATTCTTTCGTTTGCCGAGCACAATCGCCAAAGATAAAAAGAACCCAACGCCTGCGGCTTCACTTGGCGTAAAAAGCCCTCCATAAATGCCACCAACCACAACAAAAGCAATCAAACCTACGGGAAGAGCAGCTATGGTCGCAGAAAAGCGTTCTTCTTTTGTCGCCTTTTCAGATCTGACATAATTTTTGTTAAAGCGGGCAAAACAAAAACTGTAAAGAATAAACATCCCGGCAAGGAAGATACCTGGACCAATGCCTGCTAAAAACAGCTTTGGTATAGAGGCCTCAGTTATAACCCCATAAATGATCATGGGAATTGACGGTGGAATAAGAATGCCAAGTGTTCCCCCGGCAGCAACCAACCCAAGAACAAAAAACTTGGGATATCCTCTTTTCGTCATTTCAACGATAACGACAGTCCCGACAGTGGCCGCCGTTGCGACGGAAGATCCCGAAATTGCAGCAAAAAGAGCGCAGGTAAGAACAGTAGCAATGGCTAATCCTCCGGGCCAGTGCCCAACCCAGGATTGAACCGCTCGAAACAAGTCAGAACCAACGCCACCAACAAGCAGGATATGAGACATCAAAAGGAAAAGAGGCACAGCCAATAGCTCAAAGCTATCTACACCAGAAATCATAAACTGGCTGACCATGATCATTGGCAAGCCTTTGAGCCATAAAAGAATAACCCCAAGGGATACCATTGCGATAGCAACAGGAACCCTTAGTAATAAAAGGCCAATAAGGGAAAGAAGTATAAGGATGGTTTCCATAATATGGCCCTAATTCACCTGATCTAATTCGCTCAACGTTTCTTCTGTCCCGGTACAGGTCTTGTAAAACTCTGATAAACACTGGAGGAAAAGAAGACTCAAGCCGATGGGCAGCGATATTTGAATCACCCACATAGGGACCGCCAAAACACTATCTGTTGTCGCGGAATTTTTAAGGGAATAACCAATATCTTTGAAGCTGTTTACAGTAGCAACAATGCAAAATAGTGCCGTTAGAATAATAGCAAAAAGATCCAAAACCTTACGCAGCGTACTATTTATATTGTCACCAATGATATCAACGATGATAAGGCTCCTTTTTTGCAGTGCAAAAGCAATTCCTAGATACACACACCAGATTTGCGCGATTTGAGAAAACTCTTCCGACCATTTTGTCGGCATTCCCAATTTGCGCATGACAACTTCGTAGGTAATAAAGAAACCAATCAGGAAAAAGAGCCAGGCAGCTACAACACCTGCTGATCCAGACATATTATCTATCGTTTTTGAGAACCGGCGCAAAAAGTTCATAGGATTACAAAATCAGTTTCATTAAAGAGCACATGTCATCCATGAGGGCTAAAAAATTTAGCCCTCACATATTAATGATATCAGTAATTGATGTTAGAGCTTACCAGCCGCATCAACAATTGCCTGACCATCTGCCCCTGCGCGTTCAACATAAGCCTCGACAACAGAAGACGTCGCTTTTTTCCATTTCGCACGTTGTTCATCTGTTAGTTCAATAATGTTGATTTTGTCAGCCAGATATTTGCGAGCTTCAGCTTCTTTGTTAGCAATAGAAGTTCGTAGCTCCTGTTCTACACGCTTTCCAGCCTTCGTGATAATTGCCTGTTCTTCTTCAGACAAGCCATTCCAGACATCATTGTTAATAACAACAATGAATTCAATGTCGGCATGATTGGTCAGTGTTAAGTGATCCATGACCTCATATAGCTTTCTAGACTGAACAGCTGTTATACCAGTCATGCCAGCATCAACCGTCCCATTTTGGTAAGCCAGGAACTGTTTGGAACCAGACATGATCGTCGGGGCCGCATCAAGAGCTTCAATTGTATCCGAAATCGTAGCGCCAAATGATCGTATTTTTTTGCCCCTGGCATCCTCGGGAACAACAATAGGCTTGTCCCCTTTTGTCAGAATAATCGCACCACCAAATGCCTGATACCACAAGGGTTTTGCACCTGTTTTTTCGATTGCCGGATCTAGTATTTTACGAATTGAGCTTCCGGGGGCAGCGGCGGCGGCCACTTTATCACTGCTATCAAATAAAAACGGTACGTAAAAAGCATCAACGGCCGGGACTGTTCCCACAAAACGCGTCAATGAAGCAATACCCATTTCAATAGCTCCAGAGGCAACAGCTTGTGGAACTTCCTTGTCTTTAAATAACTGTGCAGAAGGAAATATTTCTATTTTCAAATCGCCGTTAGACTCTTTTTCAACTTCTTCTTTAAAGCTGGAAATATTCTGTCCTAGTGGATGTTTCAAAGGAAGTTGCAGTGTTAACCGAAGTGTAGTTTCTGCATGGGCAGTACTTGCTATTGTTGAAAAAACAGCGCCAGCCAATAAACCACATAAAGCTTTTTTCATAAGATTACCCCCTAAGTATTTATTATTTTTTTGATCTTCACGGATTTAGAATTGGACATCCGCAACCATTGTGTGAAGATTATTGAATAATAGAGAATTCAACTTAAATCAATTGATTTGAGAATAAGACGCAATAATAATACTTTAATCAGAGGCAAATTTGTTCATTCCCACACCTCTGTATCTTTAAAATATTTTATAATTTCTGAATAACTTATTGAGAGAAGATTATAACGAAGGGTATTCGAAAATGCAGATAGCAATTATATCAGATATCCATGGAAACCTTCTGGCATTAGAAACCGTTCTTGAAGATATAAAACGACGTAAGCCTGATCTTACGCTTAATCTGGGTGACTGTGTGTCAGGCCCATTTTGGCCTAAAGAAACTTATGATCTTCTCAAGGAACTAAATTTACCAACTGTATGTGGCAATCATGATCGATGGCTCGCTGAACGTAATGTAACAGAAATCAATCCGGGTTATAACTTTGCTTGTGAAATACTGTCAGGGTTTGAAAAGCAGAAACTTGGTAATCTGCCCTCTCGCCTTCATCTGGATGAAGATATCTTTGCATTTCACGGCACACCAGACAGCGACACAAAATATCTACTCGAAGATAAAGTCGACGGACGTCTGGCATTAGCTCGCGGCGAAGATGTACTCAGACGTATCGGTCAAAATCATAAAGCAAGTTTGTATCTTTGTGGTCATAGTCATTTGGCACATATCGCAATGGGACCAAACAGAAGTACCATTATAAATCCCGGCAGCGTTGGATGCCCGAGATATACGGATACAGAAAATCCCTTGGAAGCCGAGAATGGTATAGCGCTCGCTCATTATGCCGTTGCAACAAAAACACAGCATCGCTGGTCTGTAGAACTTATCGCTTTAGACTACGATTGGTCAAAAGTTGCCCAACAAGCTGAACTCAACGGCTATCCCCGCTGGGCAAAAATTTTTGGTTAACGCCTCTTTTAACGGTCTTACATGAGAAGGCTAGAAAATGAATACAAAATGTCAAAGCTGCGACATACCCTTTACCAAGGACTCATCAAATCGAGGAACCGAAGAAAATGGCGATCTCAATAACAGCTATTGTTCTTATTGCTACGAAAACGGTGCTTTCTTACAGCCAGATTTCACAGCAACCCAGATGCAAAATCACTGCATTACTCAATTAAAGAAAAAAGGAGTCCCCCGGTTTCTTGGATGGCTTTTCACACGCGGTATTCCAAAGCTGGATCGTTGGAAATCATGACCGATAGTATTCTATCACAAATGTCTCATTCACTGGGGCGAAAGGATGAAGAACCCAACATCATCTTAGCTCATAAATTAGTGCGAGAAAAAGATATCGAAAGCATTGACCTTGTTGCAGGCATATTAAAAACAGGCCGTGGCCCAGCACAGAAAGATGCAATTAAAATTCTCTACGAAATCGGAGGGGACGCCCCTGATTTACTCGTCCCTTACACGGAATTTTTTTTGAAAAAGATGCAGAGTAATAATAATCGGATGGTATGGGGAGCTCTTGCTGCTCTTGCTGAAATAAGTAAAGTTGAAGAGAAAACAATTGGAGCAAATCTTGATGCTATATTGTCTGCAGCAGATGCCGGGTCTGTAATTGCTAAGGACAAAGCAATAGAGATTTTGATACAGCTAACAAACAGACCAACGTTCGAACAAATTGCAAGCAATCATCTGATTTCCAAATTAAAAACCGCAACAATTAACCAACTACCTATGTATGCAGAACGCATTCACAATTGCTTAAGTGGCGAGTTCCTAGCAGCATTTAAAACAGTCGTTTTCTCACGCTTGGATGAAAACATGTCTGACAGTAAACGCCGTAGACTTAAGAAAGTACTTGAGAAATTGTCCTAGTTTCAACACCCAGATATTCTATTTTAATTTGATCTCTGTCTCTAAGTAGCTTTAGCCAACTTAACCAATTCTTCCATCATCATCTTAACGCCTTTCAGGCGGCTCGCGGCATCATCCCAGGCACGTCGATAGACCAACTTGTGGTCTGGGCGAATTTTAACTGTACCAACCTGTTCTTGAATAAACATGATAAGAGCGGACGGATTTTCAAAAGTATCATTCCTAAAGGAAACAACGGCACCTTTAGGGCCAGCATCAACCTTCTCAACACCACTTTGTTTGCAAAGTCCCTTGATCAACATGACTTGTAACAGGTTTTCCACCTCTTCAGGTAAATCCCCAAAGCGGTCAATAAGTTCGGCTGCAAAACCGTCAATTTCAGATCGCTCTGTCAAGGATGATAAACGACGATAAAGTCCCAGACGCACATTCAAATCGGCGACATAACGGTCTGGAATTAAGACAGATGTGCCAATATTAATCTGCGGCGACCATACCTGATCTTCTTCACTGTTCACTTCATCACTGCGCAACGTTGCAACAGCTTCTTCCAGCATCTGTTGATAGAGTTCAACACCAACTTCCTTGATGTGGCCGGATTGCTCATCTCCGACCAGGTTCCCTGCCCCACGGATATCCATATCGTGACTGGCAAGATTAAATCCAGCGCCAAGACTATCCAGCGTTTGCATAACTTCAAGACGACGTTCAGCCGTTTTGCTCAATAACTTGCCAACAGGCAGGGTCAGATAGCAATAGCCCCGGATTTTGGAACGACCAATACGACCACGGATCTGATAAAGCTGGGCAAGACCAAACATATCGGCACGGTGAACAAGCATCGTATTAGCGCTTGGAATATCCAGACCGGATTCAATTATACTCGTCGAGAGCAAGACATCATATTGATGATCACAGAAAGCAGTCATCACATCTTCCAGATCACTCGCAGCCAGTTGTCCATGTGCAACACAGATTTTCACTTCCGGCACGAGCTTTTCCAAACGCTCTTTCAGTTCTCTCAAATCCGACAGGCGTGGACAGACATAAAAGG
This sequence comes from Kiloniella sp. EL199, assembly GCF_900313065.1. Taxonomy (GTDB): domain Bacteria; phylum Pseudomonadota; class Alphaproteobacteria; order Kiloniellales; family Kiloniellaceae; genus Kiloniella. Next base: position 133,208 of record NZ_OMPU01000008.1, on the reverse strand, counting down.
TCTGTCCACCACGATAGTGTTCCCGCAAAATAGCTTCACGTACAATGACCGGATCAAACGGCAGCACAAATGTACGTACAGCCAAACGATCAACCGGTGGCGTGGCAATCAGACTCATTTCCTTAACCCCGGACATTGCCATCTGCAATGTCCGGGGTATAGGTGTTGCTGTTAAGGTCAGAACATGCACATCAGAACGTAGTTCTTTCAGGCGTTCTTTCTGTTTGACGCCAAAGTGCTGTTCTTCATCGACAATCAACAAACCAAGATCAGAGAACTTCATGTTTTTCGCAAAGACAGCATGGGTTCCGACCACGATCTCAACCGTACCTTCGGCGAGGCCTTTTTTCGTTTCGGTCTGCTCTTTACTGGTCGCCAGGCGAGATAACTGCCCTATGCGTACAGGTAAACCTTTGAAACGTTCGACAAAGTTATTGTAGTGCTGACGGGCCAATAGTGTTGTCGGCACGACAACGGCTACTTGCTTGCCACTCATAACGGCAACAAAGGCTGCTCTGAGTGCAACTTCGGTTTTTCCAAAGCCAACATCACCACAAACAAGGCGGTCCATCGGTCGCCCTGATCTCAGATCTTCGAAAACATCCGCAATCGCATTAAGCTGATCTTCTGTCTCGGGATAAGGGAAACGGGCAGCAAACTCGTCGTACAAACCTTCTGGCACATCAATGGTTTCCGCTTTTCGTAAAAGTCGGTTCGCCGCAATACCTATAAGCTGGTGCGCAATTTCCCGGATACGTTCCTTAACCCGCGCTTTTTTGGCCTGCCAAGCCGCACCGCCCAAACGATCCAACTCTGCGCCACAATCTTCAGAGCCATAACGAGACAGTATTTCGATGTTTTCGACAGGCACAAAAAGCTTATCACCACCGCTATAAATAACCTTGAGGCAATCATGCGGCGCTCCGCCAACATCAACGGTTTCCAGACCAATATACTGTCCGATACCGTGTTCCATGTGGACAACAAAGTCTTTGTCCTGAAGAGAGGAAACCTCTTTTAGGAAGTTATCTGATTTACGACGCCTTTTTTGCGCACGGGCAAGGCGCTCGCCAAGAATATCTTGCTCAGTAATAAACACGACATTTGGTGTAACCACACCGCGTTCCAATCCCAACGTCAGGAATTGGACCTGCTTGCGCATTGTCTTTTTGTGAATTTTCCAATCTTTTAGAACATCAGTATTGGTCAGACCGTGTTCATGAAACATAGAAATAAGTCGATCACGAGATCCATCACTAAAACCGGTAACGATAATCTTTTTACCATTCGTTTGATGAAGCCGGATATATTCGCCGACCTCGTCAAAAACATTAACGTCTTCACGATTTCTGGCTTCGGAAAAATCTTTACCTTGCTTGCCTTCGACTTCAATCAGGTTTTCAAGATGATCAGGTAATGTAAAACCAGAAAACTGTGTGACAGGTCTTTTGGATAGAATGCCATCCCAATCTTCAACAGACAGGAACAAGCGTTGCATTGGAACAGGTTTGTAAACCCAACCTCCTTCAGCCGTATTTTCCATTGTCTGTCGGGCTTGGAAGAAATCGGTGATGGACTCGATCCGGGCATCTCTTGCTTCTGCTGCTTGACCATCCAGTGTCACGACAGCGGTTGGAAGATAATCAAACAACGTTTCCAGATCGCCATAAAAAAGCGGTAACCAGTGTTCCATTCCAGGATATTGTCGTCCTTCGGATATGGCTTCGTACAAAGGATCATCCTTTGCAACAGCACCAAAGGTTTCGCGATATCCTTTTCGGAAAGACTCGATTGTCTTTTCATCAAGAATTGCTTCACCGACAGGTTTAAGCTCCAGGCTTTGCGCATCTCCTGTTGTTCTTTGTGTCAGCGGGTCGAAATACCGCAAAGTATCCAACTCATCCCCGAAGAAATCCAGACGCAGTGGGAGCTCTTCACCCGGCGGATAGACATCAACAATCCCACCACGAATAGCGTATTCGCCCGCTTCGCTAACCGTCTCAGAACGCAGATAACCATTGGTCGAAAAGAATTTCACCAAATCTTCGTTTTTGATTTCAACGCCCGATTTGGCAACAAGAGTTCTGTTTTTGAATAACTCTCGAGGTGGAATTTTCTGAAGTGAGGCTGAGATCGTCGTAAGAACAAGGCGACCAGACTTGGATGCAGGTGTTGCCAGTAACTTAGCAAAGGCATTAATACGTGCCGCCAAAATATCTTTGTGCGGGCTCACCCGGTCATAGGGTAAACAATCCCAGGCTGGAATTTCAATAATCTCGATATCAGGTGCAAAAAAACCAACAAGTTCGGTAAGAACAGCCAGACGATTATCGTCAAGTGCAACATGTAAAACAGGCTGTGGTGCCAATTCGACAACAAGCTCAGCAAGAAGTTGGGCATCATAACCTTCGGGAGCTGATGATATCTGGTAATGATCGGCGGCTTGAAGTCGGGTTGCGAGTGTTTTCACTGTTACAATTCTTTATAATAATCGTCGTTCTGAACGTCTGAGGCTAGGCAATAGAACGTATTCAATAAGGTAATTATCGTTTGTTCGGGGTGTATTTAAAGCTTAGCAAAGCATCAAGGACTTTGTTGTGCATATTTTCCGTCGGAGCTGAATTCCCAATGATCCAGTCATAGAGGACAGGATCCGGGATTTCGAGTACACGTTCGAAAAGGTCCAGTTCTGTCGCGTCCATATTACCAACGTTTTGATCTGCAAAGGTTCCAATAATAAGATCCGCTTCTTGCGTTCCGCGATGCCAGCTTCTGAATTTAAGCTGTTTACGCCTTTTATCTAACTCAGCGTCAGCTGCCATACACATAAATCTCACCCGCTATTGAATTTTATACGCTTGTTCGTTTCGCTTGCACATTAAGCTGTGATATAGGAAACATTACTAGAACATTTAATAAACATCCGATTTAATTTCTGCAAGTTAAAGCCCGTGCGTCCAGAGATTCTCTTTCCACTCTTTACTCCAGTCTCAACTCTTCAAGGTGTTGGACCTCGGTTAAGTACGCTTTATGAAAAGCTGGCAGGCAGCCGTGTACTTGACCTTTGCTGGCATCTACCAGTGGGATTGGTTGATCGTCGCTATTCGCCAACTATTACCGATGCAATCTCTGATCGCGTTGCAACACTGAAAATCACAGTATCTCGGCACATCCCGTCCCCAAATCGCCGTAGTCCTTACCGCGTTATTTGTCATGATCACACGGGTGAGATGACATTGATCTTTTTTCATGCACGCAGTGATTATCTCATGAAACTCCTTCCTGTGGGGGAAGAGCGTATCATAAGTGGTAAGCTGGAACGCTTTGGGGATGTTCTTCAAATGGCCCATCCGGACCATATGGTGCCACTAAATGAAGAAGAAGACGTAAAAACAGTAGAACCTGTTTATCCTCTTAGCGCAGGCGTAACACTCAAACCACTTTCAAAAGCCATCAAGGCTTCTCTTGCTTTGGTTCCTGCCGTACCAGAATGGCTTGATAACTCACTAAAAGAACAGGAAAACTGGCTCGATTGGCATAGCTGTCTTCAAAAGATCCATCATCCCCAATCGGAAGATGAGCTAACAGCATTTTCACCCTATAGAAAACGATTGGCCTATGATGAGCTTTTGGCAAACCAGCTAGCGATATCCCTTGTTCGGGAACAGCAAACAGCAGCAAAGGGACGCATCATTAAGGGCGATGGATCGCTTCGTGAAAGAATGCTGGACATCCTGCCCTTCAAGTTGACCGGTTCACAGGACCAATCAATTCGGGAAATCGTTGCCGATATGGAAAGCTCTAATCGGATGCTCCGCTTGGTGCAAGGCGATGTGGGAAGCGGTAAAACAGCCGTCGCGCTCTTTCCCATGCTGGCTGCGATAGAAAGTGGTTCTCAGGCAGCTTTGATGGCGCCTACAGAAATTTTGGCACGCCAACACTATAAAACTCTACAGCCCTTTGCTGAAAAACTTGGGATTTCTATCGTCATCCTTACTGGTCGTGATAAAGGAAAAGCACGCAAAACCATTCTGGAAGGTATCGCCGATGGTACGACACAAATGGTTATTGGCACCCATGCACTTTTTCAAGATGAAATTGATTTCTCTGATCTCGCTTTGGCTGTGATTGATGAACAGCATAGATTTGGTGTTCACCAACGACTTTCCCTCGCACGAAAAGGGGCTGGTGTAGATATGTTGGTTATGACGGCGACACCTATTCCTCGTACACTTATGCTGACGGCCTATGGAGACATGGCCGTTTCCCGTCTGACAGAAAAGCCAGCCGGACGACAGCCCGTTGATACACGCACAGTTTCCGTCGAACGGATTGATGATGTTATCAATGGCGTTGCAAGATCTTTGGATCAGGGAACAAAGGTCTATTGGGTTTGCCCCTTGGTTGAAGATTCGGACAAATCTGACCTTGCTGCTGCAGAAGAAAGACATCGGGAACTAAACGAACGATTTGGCGACCGGGTTGGTTTGGTTCATGGCCGAATGAAGGGGCCTGAAAAAGACGCCGTTATGGAAAAATTTGCCAAAGGTAATGTTGATCTACTTATTGCAACGACCGTTATTGAAGTCGGTGTTGACGTTCCTCAGGCAACCATAATGGTGATTGAACATGCCGAACGCTTCGGCCTGGCACAACTCCATCAGCTTCGGGGGAGAATTGGGCGTGGTAGTGAGAAATCTACCTGTATTCTGATGTACCAGGGACCTTTGGGGGAAACCAGTAAAGCCCGCCTCAAAATCATGCGTGACAGTGACGATGGCTTTGTCATCGCCGAAGAAGATTTACGCTTGCGCGGCGCGGGGGAAGTCTTGGGAACAAGACAAAGCGGGCTACCAGAATTTAAAGTTGCTGATCTGGCCTGTCATGGTGAGTTACTGGCAACGGCGCGTAATGATGCCAAACTCATTATGGATAAAGATCCAACACTTCAAACCCCACGCGGCCAAGCTCTGCGAACACTGTTGTACCTGTTTGAGAGAGATACAGCTGTTAAATACCTAAAGTCAGGTTAACTCGCTGTACTTACGAAGCCGCCTTCCGAGACTCTTCGCCTTTATCGCCTTCCTTCACTTTTTCAGCAGAGTTTGTTTCCTGATCCGATTTGGTTGTTTGTACGGTCAGCTTTTCCTGTTCTTGCTCCGGGGTGTGATATTCGGGGGTAACAATCCCACCCGAGACAACCATCTTAATCCCCTCTTCAACAGACATTGTCAGCATTCTTGCTTCTTTGCGAGGAACAAAAAGCAAAAACCCGGATGTTGGATTAGGCGTTGTTGGCAGGAAAACATTAATTGATTCGTCTTCAGAGATATCTTTAATCAAGCGGTTTGAATCCCCGGTATAAAATCCTAATGCCCAAGATCCTGGTCGAGGATATTGGAATAATACCACCTCGCGAAATGCATTTGAATGATCCTGAAAAATCGTTTCGATAATTTGCTTGATCGCCCCATAGACTGTTCGAATAACAGGCATTTGATCCAACAAGCGCTCACTTATACGTAAGAGTGTTTTCCCAACAATTCCCGCTGTAAGAAAACCGATCAACGTCAGACTGACAAAAATAAAAAACAGGCCGAGCCCCGGTAGCGCAAAAGGAAGATATGTTTCTGGGTTCCACTTTAATGGAATATAGGGACGCACCCAGCTATCAATGAGAATAATGATTTCCCAAGCCAACCAGAATGTGAGACCTATCGGTGCCGTCACCAACATGCCACCAAAGAAATAGTTTCTCAGCTTCATAAAGACGCTTGGCTTATGATGTGCATGCGCTTCTTCTGCTGCCTTCTTGGCTTTTTCATCCTGAGTAAGCTTCTTGATTTCAGAAGGCGACAGTATGCCCCCTGAAATGACGAGCTTGATCCCCTCTTCCACTGTCATATCCAGATGATGAACATCCTGTTTGGGAATAAAAAGCAGGAAGCCTGTTGTCGGGTTTGGCGTCGCAGGTACAAAAACATTCACAACAGTATCATCTGTCAGGCTTTGTACTTCGCCTTTGGTACGTCCGGTGATGAAACCGACAACCCAGCAACCTCGATGGGGATATTCAACAAGCACGACCTCGTTAAAAGCAGATGAGTTTTGGGAAAGTACTGTTTCAAAAACCTGATGAGTCCAACTGTAAACACTCCGAACCACAGGAAGCTTTTTAACAATAGCTTCACTCGCTCGCTTCAACAGCCGCCCAATATACCCTGCAGTTAAAAAACCAATTAGGGTCAACCCGACAATAATAACAACCAAACCTAATCCGGGAACACCAAAGGGAAGATAATTTTCCGGGTTCCATTTCAGAGGAATAAGCGGGGTTACCTGACTATCGACAAAGGTAATAGCTCTCCAGGCAAGCCACAACGTTATGGTTACAGGTGCCGTTATCAAGACCCCGGCCAAAAGATAATTACTTAGCCGCTGCGCAAATGATTGCTTCAATTTCGGAGCGGCCTTCAAGCCTTTATCTTTCATATACTCAGATTCCACATAACAACTATTCAAATCATCAGAATAAATGGTAACGTCTTGTATTTATAGATTGCCTCTACATCAGAGGTTTTCAAGCATGAATATATAATCAAAAATACTTCACCACAAATATCTCTGAGTAAAATAAATTATAATCCGAAACTATAAGGACCTTTAAAAGGTGAAACCGGGACAAACTCAGATCTAAAGCAATAATCTCTGGTCTCTGGTATAAGCGTATGGAGTAAAATCCCTCCCGGTTCCAAAGTGAAATCTGACGGGCCATTTTCTCTATGGTCAAGAGCAACAGCATGCGCCGGCGATGGAGAAATAACAATCGGACAACGTTTGTCAAAATATGTTATGTGCCGATGAACGTGGCCGCATATAACCTGTTTTGCACCCTTATGTTGAGCCACTATATTCAGGAATTGTTCCGAATTACGAAGACGTTGGCGATCCATATGCCCAATGCCAGTGACAAACGGAGGGTGGTGCAACGCGATACTTACAGGTTCATTTCCCAATTCACCTAGTTCGCACTTCAACCAATCTAAAGTTTTATCTGTAAGAAGACCGTGCGGACTGCCTGTGACTAAACTATCCAGCGTAATCAAATGACAATCACCAAACTTGACATGAGCATTCAAAGGGCCTGTCTCATTAGTGAAATCAAAAGCCGTACGCATTTGTTCACGGTTATCATGATTACCTGGCAATACAAAGACAGGAAATTTAAGAGGTTTTATTAACTCCTTAAATCTTTGATATTCCTCGGCAGCCCCAAAATCTGCTAAATCTCCAGTTACAACAACGCCGTCAATTGGTCCAATATATTCGAGTAATCCATTTATTACTTTTACAGCACGTTCCAGATACTCTGCTGTATTGACGACGCCGTATGCTAGTTCTCCCTCTCGAACAATATGTGTGTCCGTAAGTTGAACAAATTTAGTTACTTTCCTCATAATTTAATCGTCTCTCAAAACAAGAATATCCTCAACCTGAATCAAAAGGCCTACTTCTTGACCTATTTCATATTTCGAGAATGGATCTGTAATAACATTGACCAACCGCTCACAAACATCAGACAGCACAATTTTTTGAGAATTCCCCAAAAATGTGCTCGAAAGCACTTTACCTTTTAGTTCAGATTCCGAAGGGGGGATTAACTTAATCGCTTCTTGACGAACATATATCTTATCGTCACTTACCGCCGATATTCCTTCCGGCAGTTGCAAGCTTCCACCCTGTAAAGAGAAAAGATTATTATTGAGTCTGCCTGATAGTTCATTGGCAGCTCCAACAAACCTGGCAACAAATGCGTTATCGGGCGCTGTATACAGTTTTCTTGGGTCATCAATTTGTAATACGTGCCCCTTTTGCATGACAGCAACCCTGTCAGCAATTGCCATGGCTTCGGCCTGATCATGAGTCACAAATACTGTCGTAATCGATAAAGACCGAAGCAAAATAGCAAGCTCATCCCGTAACTGATCTCTCAGGCCTGCATCAAGCGCTGATAAAGGTTCGTCAAGAAGTAAGATTTTCGGTTGAGGTGCGACTGCTCGTGCAAGCGCAACGCGTTGTCTTTGTCCACCTGAGAGTGCCTTGATATTTCTCTCGCCTAAACCTTCCAATTGGCATAATGCCATGACTTCATCTACTCTATCGCGAATTTTCTCAGTGGAAATCTTTTTAATTTTAAGGCCATAGCCAATATTTTCACGAACCGACATATTGGGAAACAGAGCATAAGACTGAAAGACCATTCCAACTGATCTTTTTTCGATAGGAATAGAAGTAACATCACTATCATCAAAAAAAACCTTTCCTGTTTCATCAGGACTTTCAAGTCCGGCTATAATACGTAACATCGTTGTTTTGCCGCACCCCGAAGGACCAAGCAGAGCCAATATCTCTCCAGGTGATACGTTTATGCTAGTCGGAGACAACGCACGCGTCCCGTCAGGAAAGGTTTTGGAACAAGATTTTAACTGAATTTGTGTGCCGCTCATCGGCTTTCTCCAATTTTTTGCGTACGTGTCGATAGCCATTGCAGAGCAACCAATAGAGGAACAATCATTATGAAAAACACCAACGTATATGCAGACGCAATTTCAAGTCTCATCGATGCATAGCTATCCGCTAAACCAACAGGTAGTGTTTTGGTTAAAGGTGTATGCAACATCCACGTTAGGTTAAATTCACCAATTGATAGTGTCACTACAGTTAATGAACCTGCCAAAATTCCGGGTAATGCATTTGGGACTGCAATATCTTTGAATCTTTGCCAAGAAGAAGCCCCGAGTGAACTGGCCCCCTCTTCAAGCGCTTTAAGATCAATTGCTGTGAAAATTGCCAATACAGACCTAATCATAAAAGGCAGAGTGTAGAGAACATGGCCCGTTAAAATGAACCAGGATGACAACCTAAATCCACTCATAGTTCCGTATAGCTGTAACAGGGCTAATGCCAATGCCAACCCTGGTATTGACAACGGTAAGGATACAAACTCTTCAAGTATTCTCGCAAAACGTGGTTTCATCTGATTCAAGGCATAAGCAGCCGGAATACCAATAATCAAAGTAAAAAAAAGGCAAGCAATAGCCAGAATGATAGAGCGTCCAATACTATCTGCATATAATTCCCAAACTTCTATAATCCACTTGATGGTAAGACCGCTTGAGATGCCTTTAAAATAATTGGCTGTAAAACCAGCCATGATCGACATAACAGCAGGAACAAGCAAGAAAGCACAGGCTAATAACGTTACGGCGAGTTGAAAGGTAAAACTTGGAGATATATTTCTCATTTTATTACCCCGCTGCAGCAACATTATTACCAGTCAACGATCGACTGAATATCAATAAAATCCATGTAACAAGTCCGAGTACAACCGAAAGGGCACATGACATCGCAATGTTGGCTGACAAAGTAAATTCAGTGTAAATAATCATAGGCAAGACATCTATGTTTGTTGCCAGAGTAAACGCTGTACCAAACGCCCCCATAGCCGTAGCAAAAGCAATCGCACCAGAGGCAATTAAAGCAGGTGTTAGCGCTGGTAAAATGACATCTCGTAGTACTTTTGTCGGCGAAGCACCAAGAGAGCGTGCAGCTTCTTCAAGCGACAAATCCAACTTTTCTGCCGCGGCCATTACTGTTAGCAAAACTCGTGGGATGGAAAAATAAAGGTATCCTAAAAACAGACCGGTCATCGAATAGGCAAAAATCACCCGTGTATCAAAAAGATTTTGTGCCAGCATATTGGTCAGGCCTTGCCTCCCCCCCAGAAGTATAATGAGAAAACCAATAACAACACCGGGAAATGCAAGAGGGAAAGTAAGGACTGCAATCAGTACTCTGTGACCCGGGAAGTGATTTCGTACGAGGAAAAGACCTGCTGTTGTGGAAATAAATAAAGCTGCAATTGTTACCGCTATTGACAGCAGTACAGTATAAAGCAGGCTATTCATGTAACGTGCATTCGTCAGTATTTCCAGATAGATACCGAACCCTAATTCAGAATCAATTGATGCAAAAAGCAGTCTCACCAATGGCAGTGCTAAAAATGCAAATGAAAAAGCAGCCAAAGGTAGCAAGCAAGAAATAAAGAAATATCGTGAGTTCATGGCTAATCCGGTAAACAGAAGAAAAAGGGAAGCAACAAAAGCTGCTTCCCCCAAAAAAAGTGCATCAGTATCTACTTCACTTCTTCAAGATACCTATTACCAAAGCTCTTCTGAACTTTTTCCATTTTGGCATAATCAACAGGCTTTGCCCGCTCATATTCACTATCTGGCAAGAATTTGGCAGCAATTTCAGGAGCCAGTTTAACTGGACGAGCCGGTTTCAAATAAGCATTTGTCCAAATCGCTTGTCCTTCATCAGAAAGAATATAATCGAGAACTTTCTTACCAACAGCTGGTTTAGGACCATTTTTAACAAGACTCATAACATAGGGAACAACAACAGTTCCTTCACAGGGGATGACAAATTCAAAGTTACCATCTTCTGTATACTTTGCACGATAAGCGTTGAAATCGTAATCGAATAGAATTGGAATTTCCCCAGATACGACGCGCGCATACGATGTTTGCTTAGGCACTATCGGGTTATTGTCAGCAAGATCCTTGAAAAACGAAATTGCAGGATCAAAATTATCCAGATCACCACCAAAAGCTCTATTGACTGCTACAGCACCTGCATAACCAACAAAAGCACTTGATGGGTCCAGATACCCAACCATACCGTTGTATTCTTTTTTCTTCAGATCAGCGAAGCAAGCAGGAACAGGTGCACCACCCAAAGCATCTTTGTTTACAAACATACCCAGTGTACCATAATGGATTGTCACCCATTTTCCATCCGGATCTTTCAAACCATCGGCAACGTCATCAAAACCTTTTGGTTTATAGGCAGCCGCAACATCTTCTTGAGCAGCTTTGATTCCTGAAGTCACACCATAATAAGCAACATCTGCAACAGGAGAGTCTTTCTCTGCAATAAGCTGGCTCAGGGTTTGACCAGAATTTTTATTATCGTGTGGCATCTGTACATCGATGTTTTTGTCGATAGCTTCCAGCATGCTTTTCCAGTCAGCCCATTGAGGGGGACAATTGTAACAGATTGAATCCTCAGCTTGTGTCGGTGTTATTGCAAGAAATGTTGCCGCAACTGCGGCACCTAGTATATATTTCATTTGTCTGCTCGCTTCGTTTGAGATGATTTCATTTGCAGTGATGAAGACGGCCGATGCTCAGGGGACAGCCTGTGCATCGGCACATTCGTCTGGTTGAATGTTAGGCTTTGACCAGAACGAAATTCAAAGGGAAGCATCACCGACTGGTGCGTGACCTTCCTGTTATTTTTAATCGCATCAATAACGAGAGCTGTTGCTCTTCGACCCATTTCCCGATTTGGTGTAAAAACAGTCGCGATAGTCGGGTGAACCAGACTAGTCAGCGCAATTCCATCAAATCCAACAATACTAACCTCTTCAGGAATTTTTTTACCCAGAGAACGAAGGGCCCTGACACTAGCCAGAGCCAACATATCATTTGATGCAAATATAGCGCTGACATCAGGCCTTTTAATAAACAATCTGGAAAGAGAATCTTCCAGATTGTCCGGTTCATAATTGACTTCAACCAAATCTGGCTTCGCAATTCCTGAAAGGCGTGTAGCCTCGCAAAGGCCTGAGTAACGTTGCCGAGATCGATCTGATGAGGTCATCTGCACAGCCAGAAATGCAATATCCTTGTGACCAAGCTTAATGAGCCTTTCCCCGACATTTTGTGCGGCAAGTGCATTATCAATACAAACTGCCGGGCTATCGGGATTTCTTGATTGATTAAATATCAAACAATATGGAACAGAATCTTGTTCCAAGCGCTCAATTGCCAGGCTATTTTCGACATCACTAACAGTTAACACAACGCCATCAATTTGATGTGCCATAAGGGTTTCCAGGCTTTTAAGCTCTTGTTCGGAATCATAATTCGCAAATCCCAGCAAAATCCTGTACCCGGATTCTGCTGCAGATGCCTGAATACCTTCTACTGCATCAGCAAAAACCGGATTTGAAATAGTCGGAATAATAACAGCAAGTGTTTTTGATGACTGACGTTGAAGAGATCGACCAACTTCATTGAATTCAAAATTAAGTGTTTCTGCTGCTTCAAGGACTCGTTTCTTGTTTTCCAGACTTGAAGGACCTGATTGATTTAGAACACGAGAAACAGTGGCAATACTGCACCCTGCCAATCGCGCTACATCTCTTATCGTTACCTTCTTCATCACACTATATCCAAATCGTGGAAACGTTTCCATTTGATTTCGGCGTTAAGCTATCAAAGTACTGTAACAGAAATATTTCAACTGTATATTTTTATAGAGACAAATAAATCAAAAAAAACAACTCAAATAATTACACAATGTTTGTAAATAGTTATACATGTTTTTTGATTTAAATATTCAGAAACATGCGATCATGTCATCATGAAAAATCGCTGTATGATTGAACAAAAATCTATTTAAAATGGAATTTTTCCTGAACTCTCAATCATATGGTGCGCCCTAGGGTACGTTATTAGAACCTGTAGGGACACCAATCTTGCTATTATTTCGATGCCTGTACCTTATTTAAGCTGCTGCTCTTGGCAGTTTAGAGCAAGTTAAAAGCTCGACACTGCCATAAACATTAACTTTTGAAAGACACCCCACTGGTTCGGGAATTTCCGTTTTAATCAGTCATTTTTGTATTTATTTTCTTCCCGTTTTTTACCTCAGGACAAACACAATTGTTCCCTTTACGTTCTTTTTTTTGCGTGTTACGCTGGGTAAAAAATGGACACTATGACCAAAAACAACCCGGAAAAGACGATATGTATCATAATGAATCCAGTGCAGAATTTTTATCCCTGCGAGAAAAGGCTGGCCTCTCGATTGACGAGACAGCAAATCTTATTGGCAGGACGGCACGCACTGTCAGGAGATATGAAGCGAAAGACAAAACACAATCTGAACCTCCGGTTCTGGTTATTGAGAAATTAAGAGACTACATCGAGAAAAGATGTAGACAAGATGAAACATCTGAAAAAAAGTTTCGCTTTATTGATTTGTTTGCAGGCATTGGTGGATTGAGAATTCCTTTCGAGGAACTGGATGGTCAATGTGTTTTCACGGCTGAATGGGACAGGTTTGCCAGGGAGACTTATGCAGCTAATTTCAAAGATGATGAAAGCCATCAATTTGCGGGAGACATAAGACCATATGCAGAAAACCCCGAATTGATACCACAACATGACGTTTTGCTTGCAGGGTTTCCATGTCAGCCTTTTTCAATCGCCGGTGTGTCAAAGAAAAACTCTCTTGGTAAACCTCATGGCTTTATGTGCGACACTCAGGGTACCCTGTTTTATGACCTTGCAAAAATTATTGAGCATCATAAACCATCTGTCTTTTTGCTTGAAAATGTTAAAAACCTTGAACGCCACGATGGTGGTCGTACCTTTAAAACAATTATGCATGTTTTGGAAAAAGAACTCGGGTATGAAGTTCATAAAAAAGTTATAAGCTCTCATCCATGGGTTCCACAGAAACGGGAGAGAATTTTTATTGTGGGTTTCAGGAGTCGGTCCTTGTTTGATTTTGATGATTTTGAAATCCCCGAAACAGACCAGCCTGTACTTGGCGATATACTGGACTCTGACATACCTGATAAATATACATTGACAGAAAAACTCTGGGCATATTTGCAAAATTACAAGAAGAAGCACCAAAAAGCTGGTAATGGATTCGGTTTTTCGCTTTTTAACTCAAACGATGTCACAAGAACCTTATCGGCACGATATTACAAGGATGGTTCTGAAATCCTGATTAATCAGGGAAAGAAGAGGCCTCGTAGATTAACACCCAGAGAATGCGCACGCCTTATGGGTTTTGACAAACCTGATAGTTCGGATTTTATTATCCCGGTTTCAGATACCCAGGCATACAGACAGTTCGGGAATGCTGTTGTTGTTCCTGTCGTTCGTGATGTGGCTCAGCTTATGAAACCACATATTGAGAAAGCACTTGCTGTTCAAGACCAAGAACAGTTTCAGCAAGAGCTTCAATTAAGGAAAAAGCGTGCCTGACGTCGTCTCTCCAGAAGTTCGTAGCCGGATGATGTCCGGTATACGTTCAAAAAACACAAAACTGGAGCTTGTTATCCGAAGTGGCCTGCATAAAAGAGGCTTTAGATATCGCATCCATAAAAAAGATTTCCCTGGAAAACCGGATCTGGTGTTTAGAAAATATAATGCTGTTATATTTGTTCACGGGTGTTTTTGGCATAAACACGATTGCCATCTTTTTAAATGGCCCAAAAGCCGGGAGGAGTTCTGGAGAGCAAAAATACTGGGTAACGTTAAACGCGATAGAATTGTCGAGGAACAAATACTATCGGCGGGGTGGAGAATCGGGATAATATGGGAGTGCGCACTGAAAGGTAAAACCCGTCTTTCTCTAGATGATATTCTGGATGAATGCGAAACATGGCTATCGGGAAAAGCGCAAAAGATGGAAATAAGAGGGCAATGAAACAGGGATACCTTTCACAATACTTCACCGGAGCAGGAACCAAGATTCTGACCCGTGTCGATGCAACTGCACAATCCAACCAGCATGAAATTGGTGATGGGCCAACCAGCATGAAATTGGTGATGGGCAACAGGGTGAAGCCCTGATGCGCGTTTTGGGTAATATCGAACGCAAGGGCAATAATCGTTTTGTTGCAAAATATATATGGCTTCTGGATGAACAGGAGACTATCACAGAAGACGGCTTTCTTTCTTGGTATGACACAAGAGCTAACCAATCTCATCGCAGCGCGGAATGGCGACTTTACTATCAAACTAATGCTGTAACTGAATTGATGAATGAAGGCGATCGACTTTTCATTGCGAGGCAAAGGGATGAGACAATCCTGTTTATTGTGACACCGGCACATAATTCCATCGAAAGCGGCTTGCTATGGCTCTTTGGGTTAAATTTGCAGAGCAAGTTGCCCTTTGGTGCACAGGAGATAACCAAAGCAGATGACACAAAACTGGATTTTACTGCACGCTTTATTCTGGATGAAATAGGTGTTGAATTTGAAGATCCGAATGCCAATACGCTTGATTCAATTATTGAAAGATTTGAAAATCAATTTCCATCAACCAAAGCATTTTCTGATCTGGCGCGACTTACACTTCCTGAACTTGATGCAAGGGATGATCCGGATATTGCCTTGCTGACATGGCTGGATCATGAAGAAGCCATGTTCAGGCGCCTTGAAAAGAAGATTGTTTCTAACGATATATCCAAAGGCTGGATGAAGGGCGGTGAGGCAGATGTGGACTCATTTATAAAATACTCGCTGAGCGTCCAGAACCGAAGAAAATCACGGATGGGGCATTCGTTTCAAAACCACCTCGGAGCTGTCTTTGATGCATTTGAGGTACGATATGATCCTCAGATCATTACTGAAAATGGAAAAAAACCGGACTTTATCTTTCCGGGTAAAACTGAATATGAAGATGTATTTTTTGATACAGGACTTCTGACAATGTTGGCAGCAAAGTCATCCTGTAAGGACAGGTGGTCACAAATTTTACCGGAAGCCAAAAAGATCAAACAAAAACATCTTGTCACGCTGGAACCGGCTATTTCGGAAGCACAAACTGCAATAATGAAACAGACTGATGTTCAGTTAATTGTTCCGGGGCAAATAAGAAAAAGCTACACAGCTTCACAACAGGAATGGATATGGTCGATTAATGACTTTGTAAAACTTATTTTGGAACGACAGAAATAGTACGAGACTACTCACATATCTTCCCATTCAATATGAATTTCACCAGCCAGTGTTTTGATTGCTTTCACTAGTGCTTCTCCCGCGTGGTTCTTTTGTATGCGCCCATTTAGCTCCTTGAAAATATGTTTTTGTGCCCGCCAGTTCATCAAGTTCAACCATATTGATATTCAAATCATAGGCGCGTTGACGAATGTCATCGATAATGGCGTGCCCGGTTTTCTTATAGAACGGCTTATTCCGACGAAATCCTGTATATTTTACTCTGCGCTTGACCTGCTCCCATGTTGCTACGTTTAAAGCTTCCAGAATTTCCTCTCGCGAAGCTGCCGGGTATAGTCTCCGCAGTTTTAAGTTGTCTGCTGCTGTCTAGGGTCAGGACTCATGCTTTGAGATAGAATATGACGGAAGCCGCAATGCAAAATAGCCGAGAAGAAAGTATGCGCACACTTGCCATATCGTGTTGTAATTCTTCTCCAGTCTTTGAGTTTAGCAAACATGTTTTCAACTTTATGTCTTTGTTTGTAAAGTTTCTTTGAATAACGATGCTTGATCTTTCTGTTTGAGCGCGGCGGGATACAGGGCGTTATTTTCTTTGCCCTGAGAGCTTCGCGGAACTCATCACTGTCATAACCCTTGTCCCCAGTTTTTTTTGCCAGTGCGTTCCATTTGTAGCGTATACGGTCAGATGCAGTTATTCCTTTTAGGGCGAAATCAAGACTCATTATTATGTTTTATTATGTTTTATTATGTTTTTTTACTCTGTCTGCACTTTCTATCAAATCAGGAATAGTTTCAGATTCACGTCCTCTAGAGGTGCATACAACAATTGAACATTATTATTGTTTAAGATCAACTTCTTGCATGAAAACATGTGGTGCGGCAAAGAGGACTTGAACCTCCACTCCCAGAAGGGAACTAGCACCTGAAGCTAGCGCGTCTACCAATTCCGCCATTGCCGCATCGTTATCAAAACTCCTGCCTGTGTATATGTGTCTCAAGTAAGCAATTA
Source organism: Kiloniella sp. EL199 (assembly GCF_900313065.1). Taxonomy (GTDB): domain Bacteria; phylum Pseudomonadota; class Alphaproteobacteria; order Kiloniellales; family Kiloniellaceae; genus Kiloniella. The sequence continues at coordinate 116,364 of NZ_OMPU01000008.1, read as the reverse complement.
ACTTTGAAAACCAAAATTGCCAGAGAAAACAGGAGAGCTAAGAGTGTTTTAGTGAGCAACAACATTCCAAATTTGGTGCGGTCGAGAGGACTTGAACCTCCACGGGCTATTAGCCCATAACGACCTCAACGTTACGCGTCTACCAATTCCGCCACGACCGCATCGCTATTGCTGATGGCGATATATACTGATCCACTCAGAAAGGGCAAACGAAAAATTTCAAAAAGATGAAATTTATTGTGGATAAATCAAAAGCCAGTAAATCCAAATACCTTTGTGCATAACCACAAATCTTTTCAATCTACTCACTATTTCCAGTCAACAAATTATTTATAGTAACGATCTGTTAAACATCGTTAATTTTTGATCATTTAAGTATCATTTTGAACACAGAAACATCACAACCATTTCTTTGTTTGTTTTGATATGTTTTGGGAAACACCCCGGAACGAGACATTGGCCATACCGTGCCTGTTCATGGTAACCCCCATTTGGCCGTCCCCCTGTTTTGCTCCGGGGTGTTTTCTATTCCCGCCTTTCTATTTGATACTGCGCCCTCTATTTTATTATGATTAGGGCATTTGTTTGCTATGATGCTATTCAACGGGGATAGCGAGGCACAATGTCTAATCAAAAAATCAATATCAATATTGAAAAAGTTACGACTGAACTGGAAAAGCGAAAGACCGAAATATCTGATATTCGCGCAGCCTGTCAACAATCACGAGACGTCGTAGAACTGGATCAAAGTAAGGTTGGCAGATTGTCTCGAATGGACGCGCTTCAGTCTCAGGCCATGTCACTCGAATCTGAAAGACGTCGGCAAGTCGAATTAAGCAAGATTGAGACAACGCTAGCGCGCCTACAAAATGGAAATTATGGTTATTGTTTGCGGTGTGGCGAAGAAATACAGTTGAAACGTCTGGAGCTGGATCCAACGGTCACTCTTTGTATTGATTGCGCAACTAAAAAAGGAAATGATTAAGTCTATAAAATACCGCGGTATTTAAGCGCTATTTTATCCTTTATTCTAAATCGTATGTATACAAACACGATACCCGGAACCAATCATTACAATTACATTCCGGGCATATGAAGCAAACTTAACCATAACGCAGAACAGGCCAAGAAACTCAGAGTTCGGCTTTAGGTACTTTTCTTACTTTGGTAGATCGTCAGCCAAAATAGCCATGTTAAAGGAATAAGAGAGTTCATCGTCTTCATCATCTCTGTATATGACGCCAATAAATTCACCACCCAGACTTACCTCAATAGAATCAGCCTTCTTTGTTTTTCTATCAAGTGCAATTGCTTCATTTCCAAAAGTTTGACGCAAGTATTTTTCTACGCTGGTAATTTCGTTGTTATCCACGCTTCCGATCTCCGACATTAAATCTAAAGGACCTGATTAACGAAACATCAGGTGAACTGAAAGTTTTTTCTCTCTTTAAATCACCAAAAAGTTCCCTATATTACATTAACACTTACTTAATATGTTTGTGTCAGGATGCAAATATGAACATTAATGCTACATCTTTCCAACCCACTGTCAGGTTCTCTGAACCTGCTGCTGCTATTGATATCAGCGTTGCTGAAAAAAATTCACAAGCAGCTGTGGAAACAAAGCGCCCTGTTGAAAACAGCGAAGCATCCGCTGATTCTAAACAGTTTAGCGGCGACAAAGATCGCGGACAAAACCTTGATATACAGGTTTAACAATCAAGTATTCTACGGCAAAATCATTGTTTTTTGACGAAAATCAATAGTCTGCCACTTTCCATCTACTAGCCTTTCCAGTGTAATTTCCCCTGTATATGGCCCTGAAATCCATCCGTTTTTTGGACGCTTTTTCCCTATATACTTAAAATATGACGCCTGATTTTTCTTCAATGCTTTTTGATCTCGCGTTACTTTCCCAAGCGGATTTTTATAACTGATTGTTAGGCGGTCAGCTATTCTCACCCCCCAAAGTTCAGCCCAAAACAATAGAATTTTAGGATCACTCTGCACAGAAATTCGTTTTTGTTCACTGCGAAATGCCAATAATTTATGCTTTGGTATCTCGGCAGCAAAGCCAGTATCGATAATTCCCGTACCTTTGTATGTAAAGTCCTTGTGTAATGAACGATCCCACAAAGATTGTTCTGTTGCTTCACCGCAACCTGACGGCTTCTTCCCCGTAAAGGGGTCCTTCAGTTCTTTGTTATGTGATACCTGAAAATGCAGGTGTGGAAATTCTGTTTTCCCACTTAACCCAATAATTCCAATTATATCACCAGAATTTACCTTATCACCAGGAGATACGGTAACAGATCCTTTTTTCAAATGAGCATAAGTTGTTTCCCAACCATTTGCATGCTCAATGATAACGCCATTACCAATCTCGCGCTGCTTTACAGCATCATTTCCCTTTAAAATATAGTCCCCCTCCTCAGCATTATTCCTCTTCCTAAGAACAACGCCATCAGCAGCAGCCAATACGGGAACTCCCTGATGATATAAATCATAGCTAAGAACCCTGAAATCCGTTCCTTTATGGCGTTCGTAACTCAGTGTTCCACAGGTATAATCACGATGTCCCGTTCCAGGGCGTGCATCTACATAATTCTGGATCGCACATTCCGTAGGAACAGAGCAGTCAACAGGGCTAATAAACTGCGGTGAACTGTCGGCAGAGAAGCTTGATGATGCTGTAAGAAGAAGGCCAAGAAAAGCGCTTAAACTACATGCAATAACTCTATTCTTAACGCCTGCACTCATAACAAGCGGATGATCCGTCTAAGCACCAAGGCTGCGCCCCCTGCGGTTTCTTCAAGGAACTTGATAAAGTCCATGGTACTTTCTTCTCCCGCCAGATCACTTAGCGAACGTATAATAACAAAAGGCATCTGATAGTGCTCTGCCACTTGCGCAATTGCAGCGCCTTCCATCTCAACAGCCAAACCACCTAACTCATTGCAAAGTCTGTCTCTTGCAATTGTACAACCAATAAACTGATCTCCGGTCAGAATCGTTCCCGATGTAATTATTGGCTTCCGTGCTTCTCCACCCGCAGCTTCGGCAGAGATCAGTGGGAGTTCGAAATTTTCAAGTTCACGAAGGAGTTTACTGATGAGTTCGACGTCAGCATCGTACCCAAGCTTTTCAGTTGGCATATGGATAGGTAAGTGTCCGGGCTGATAGGCTGTTAGCTTATCAGACACAATCATCCCGTAATCATGCTGGATAAGCTTGCTTCCGATAATAACATCCCCAACACCAAGCTTTGGATCCACACCACCAGCAACCCCGGAAAAAAGAACCGCGCGACAGTTAAATTGCTCTATCAGCAAAGTTGTTACAACAGCGGCATTAACCTTACCCATGCCAGCTTCGACAAGTACAGTGTGAACGCCATCCAGTTTCCCCAAAAAGAAAGAGAAGCCTGCGATCTGTTTTTCACCCGTTTTCTCGAAAGCTGACCCAAAATGCTGAATTTCATTTGGTATGGCACAAATCAGGCCAAGTGGTTTCTGGGACACGTTTTTTCCTTCTCAGCAGAGTGTATTTATCTGAAATAATTTTATGAGCGTGATATTAAAAATTTCAACATTTCAGCTTCCTCTTAAGACTATTATTCATAAAGGAAACGAACAAGAGAAGTTGTGATATTTTGAAAGCAGAAAAACAAAACCCCACCAGAAGGCGGGGTATTTTGTACAGAATGGTGGGCCCTACAGGATTCGAACCTGTGACCTGCCGATTAAAAGTCGGACGCTCTACCAGCTGAGCTAAGGGCCCAATCTGCAATATATAAATCCAGAATAATCTGGGGAGAATGGTGGGCCCTACAGGATTCGAACCTGTGACCTGCCGATTAAAAGTCGGACGCTCTACCAGCTGAGCTAAGGGCCCATTCTCATTTGCTTATCAACATTAAAGTGTAATGCTATAAGCGAGGCGGAAGATAGAACCACTTATTGATTCGGTCAACAGCCTTTTTCTCTTCTACAGTAAAAAAAGAAACATTTTTAAAGCAAGCAAGAAGAATTATACTTAAAAGTCAATTAATCCTTGGACTTACGCATAATTTCAAACTTCTCTTCCAGCTTCAATTTCGTCTCTGGGCTAACAAAAGAAGAAATATCCCCACCGAGATACCCAATCTCTTTGACAAATCGTGACGAAATAAACTGTTGTTTCTCAGAAGCCATTAAGAATACCGTTTCAATTTCAGCATCAAGACGGGCATTCATCCCAGTCATTTGAAACTCATATTCGAAATCAGAAACCGCACGTAGCCCACGCAAAATGACCCCGGCTCCAACTTCACGTGCAAAATTCACCAGAAGATTATCAAAGGGCAGAACTTCAATCTCAAAGCCTTTGTCCCGCAAAGGCGCTGTATCATGCAACACCATATTGACGCGTTCTTCGGTATTGAACAGCGGTCCCTTGCGGTCATTGCGTGCAACGGCAATAACCAACTTATCCACCACACGGCATCCGCGGGTAATAATATCCATGTGCCCTTTGGTTACAGGGTCAAAGGTTCCGGGATAAAGCCCAACATGTTTTTTCGTCATGCCCTTAAACTCTTCTTTATCAGGACGCGGGGATTACTCCCCACCCTTTTCCTCTTCAGACGCCTCAGATACAGCCTCTACGGCATCACCTTCTGCCGCATCCATAGCTTCAACACCTTCTGCTCCTTCAGCGCCCTCAAGGGTATCATCTTCCTCGTCTTCACCGTCATCAGCCAATCTGGATACAGAGACAATTTTCTCATCATCAGCAACATTGAACAGATTAACACCACGCGTTGAACGCCCTGCAATTCTAACATCGTGCACAGGACAGCGGATAAGCTTTCCTGCATCTGTCACCAGCATGATGTGATCAGCCTCGTCAATCGGGAACACAGAAATAACAGTCGTTGTTTTTCCCTTGGCTCTGGAAAGATCCAGATTTCCAATCCCTTTACCACCACGGCTGGTCACACGGTACTCATAGGAAGATGAACGCTTGCCCAAACCATCCTGAGAGATGGATAGAATGAACTGTTCACTTTCTGCCATACTATCAAGCTGTTCTTGAGACAATGTCGTCTCTAGCGCTGATGGATCAAATTCGCCCTCTTCCGCGTTTTCACTACGACGTTTTGCATTGGCATAACGAAGATACTGTTCACGGGTATCTGAATCGGCATCCATGTGATTGATAATGGCCATGGAAATAACCGAATCTCCTTCGGCAAGGGAAATCCCCCTCACACCAGTCGATGTACGGCCAGCAAAGACGCGAACACCGTTCACCGGGAAGCGAATACACTTGCCACGCGCAGTGGACAACATAATGTCATCGTGTTCGGTACAGGTCTGCACACCGATCAATCTGCTGTTTTCATCTTCCAACTTCATGGCAATTTTACCGTTTGCCATAACCCGGGTGAAATCTGACAACTTGTTACGGCGGATACCACCCGTAGATGTCGCAAACATAACGTACATTTCTGACCATGCTTCCTCGTTCTCAGGAAGTGGCATCATCGTAGAAATTGTCTCCCCCTGTTGCAGAGGTAACATGTTTACCAAGGCCTTTCCGCGCGACGTTGGTGTTCCAGGAGGAAGGCGGTAAACCTTCATCTTGTATACCATACCGCGGGAAGAGAAAAAGAGAACTGGCGTATGGGTATTACAAACAAAGATCTGGGATACAAAATCCTCGTCCCTTGTCGCCATGCCTGAACGGCCTTTACCACCGCGACGTTGCGCACGATAGGTGCTTAGCGGAACACGTTTGATGTAACCACTGTGGCTAACTGTCACCACCATGTCTTCACGTTGGATGAGGTCTTCATCGTCATATCCGAACACACCGTCCAGAATTTCTGTCCGACGCGGCGTAGCATATTTGGTCTTCATCTCGATGAGTTCTTCGCGAAGAATACCAAGAAGTTTTTCGCGAGAAGCGAGTATTTCGAGATAGTAGCGAATTTGATCCGCGATATCTTCCAATTCCTTGGCGATCTTATCCCGCTCAAGCCCGGTCAATCGCTGTAGACGCAACTCCAGAATAGCTCTGGCCTGTGCTTCTGAAAGGAAATAGTTACCGTCAGCATCGACATTACGGCCCGGCTCATCAATCAATTTAATGAGTGGTTCTACATACTTGGCTGGCCACGCACGGTTCATAAGCTGTTCACGCGCGATGACCGGATCAGAGGCAGCCCGGATAAGCTCAATAACCTCATCAATGTTCGCAACGGCAATCGCCAAACCAACCAACAAGTGGGCGCGATCACGTGCTTTATTGAGTTCAAAAATTGTACGACGCGTAATGACTTCTTCGCGGAATGCGATAAATGCTGAAATAATTGATTTCAGATCCAGCAGTTCCGGACGACCAGAATTCAACGCCAGCATGTTTGCGCCAAAAGACGTCTGCAACGGGCTATAGCGATAGAGCTGGTTCAGAATAACCTCTGGTTCGACATCACGGCGCAGTTCGATAACAACGCGAACACCGTGACGGTCACTTTCATCACGAATGTCTGTAATGCCTTCGATAGTCTTTTCACGGGCAATGTCTGCGATCTTTTCAAGCATTCTTGCTTTGTTAACCTGAAAAGGAACCTCGGTGACGACAATCGCCATCTTATCTTTACGGATTTCCTGAACTTCGGCCTTACCGCGCATAACAATCGAACCGCGCCCAGTATGATAGGCATCGCGAATAGTTGTACGCCCAAGAATAACACCGCCCGTTGGGAAATCAGGCCCGGGAATAATCTCGTTCAGTTGATCAATAGAAAGGTCCGGGTCATCAACAAAGGCACAACAGGCATCCAGAACTTCGCCAAGGTTATGCGGTGGGATGTTTGTTGCCATACCAACCGCAATACCACCAGCACCATTAACCAGAAGGTTCGGATAGCGGGCGGGAAGGACAATCGGCTCTTTCGTAGATTCATCATAGTTGTCCTGGAAATCAACCGTATCACGGTCGATATCTTCCAGAAGTGCTTCACTGGAAACGCGCTGCAGACGAGATTCCGTATAACGCATCGCCGCGGGTGGATCGCCGTCCATGGAACCAAAGTTACCCTGGCCATCAACCAGTGGCAGACGCATAGAGAAATCTTGTGCCATACGAACCATGGCATCGTAAATGGCCTGATCACCATGCGGGTGATACTGACCCATCACGTCCCCGACGATACGGGCAGACTTACGATAAGCTCTGTTCCAGTCATAGCCGGACTCTTTCATCGCATAAAGAATACGACGATGTACCGGTTTAAGGCCATCCCTGACGTCTGGAAGCGCACGCGACACGATAACGCTCATGGCGTAATCGAGGTATGATCGCTTCATTTCGTCTTCAATTGTTACCGGAAAAATATCCAGATTATCGGATGATGTATCAGAGTTCGAAGTCACGTAATTATCCTGTTTCTGTTTAACAGAAAGGCCCTCCTAACCCATGGACAGTACAAGACTGGAACACAAGTTATTTCAGGCGTAAAAAAAATCACATGAAATGTAACAAATTCATCGCGTAGCCACAACAAATTGTATGTAAAAAGAGAGGGAAAAATACTGTTCTACAGGGTTGAATTTAAATAATTTTTTAACCACAGCCTTAAATCGACAAATTCTACTTTATTTTAATTTGTCAAGGGGCAAGTTCTCACCATTTTATACAGCCTGGATCATGTCTACATGCGGTATACCCGCATCATCATAAGGCTCTTCAGAAACGGTTACATAATCAAGATTATTGTAGAATTTCTGTAAATGCTCCTGCGCTGAAATTTCAATTCTTTCCGCCGCTTCTTGCTTGGCAATAAAGTCATGTGCCCGCTCCATTAGCTCAACGGCAACCCCCTGTCCCCTAGCAGCCTTTGTAACAGCGACCCGACCAATCTTGAAACAGCTATGATCTTTAGGATCTTTCAGAATACGGAGAACACCCACAACAGTGTCTTCGTCGCCATAAGCGAGTACATGCCAGGCAACCGTATCCTGCCCGTCCATATCCCGATATAAAGATTCCTGCTCCAGAACAAAGACATCAGAACGAAGCTGCAAAACCCGATAAAGCTGCTCTATGGAAAGCTGCTCAAAATGAAGAAGATCAGTTTTGATCATAATGCCCTAAACCTACCATAAAAATAAAAAGCGACCCCAAAGAGCCGCTTTCATACAAGGTATACCAATAAGCTTAAAACGGGATCTCGTCGTCGAGGTCATCAACGGGCGCACCACCACCTGTTGACCCGCCACCAGAGGAGCCTCCACCGAAACCACCGCCGTATCCGCCGCCAGAGCTACCGCTGCCGCCAAAACCACCGGCGTCACCACCAGAAGAATCGCCGAAGCCGCCGCCGCCCTGACCATCGTTACGGCCATCAAGCATTGTCAGCTCACCACGGAAGTTCTGTAGAACGATCTCTGTGGTGTATTTTTCAACACCGGCGTTGTCCGTCCATTTTCGGGTCTGCAACTGGCCTTCCAGATAAACTTTGGAGCCTTTGCGTAAGAATTTCTCGGCAACATCAACCAGACGATCATTAAAGATAACTACGCGGTGCCATTCGGTTTTGTCCCGACGCTCTCCAGTATTACGATCTTTCCAGCTTTCTGATGTTGCTATGTTCAAATTAGCCACACGCTGCCCTGATTGCATGGAACGGATTTCAGGATCACGCCCCAGATTACCAACCAGAATCACCTTGTTAACACTACCAGCCATGGCCTCTTCCCTATGATTTACTTTAGAATCTAAAAAAATTGATCTGAAACCCTATCAGTCGGGTCGCTCAGAGCCAACGTCTAATAAAAGATCGATAACTTTTCTGCAAGATATTCACATTTTTCAGGAAGCTTTTCAGCAAAATATTCATCCCGTTTTATAAAAAAGGATGCATTTTGTTCACTGTTCGTCCATATATATTCCAACGAGAACATTTACAGGCGATAAAATGAGTTCAATACAGGAATCCCGCACTATTTCCGTACGTGGCGCGAGAGAACATAACCTGAAAAACATCAGTGTTGATTTACCCAGAAACGAACTCGTTGTTATCACAGGCCTCAGTGGGTCTGGCAAATCTTCTCTCGCCTTTGACACGATCTACGCAGAAGGGCAACGACGCTATGTCGAATCCCTTTCGGCCTATGCCCGCCAGTTTCTTGAGCTTATGCAAAAACCTGATGTGGATTCTATCGAAGGATTATCGCCAGCGATTTCAATCGAGCAAAAGACAACGTCAAAAAATCCACGTTCTACCGTAGGCACCGTTACAGAAATTTATGATTACCTGCGCCTTCTCTTTGCACGAGTTGGCATCCCCTACTCACCAGCAACAGGCCTTCCAATCCAAAGCCAGTCTGTCAGCCAGATGGTTGATAAAGTCATGGAAATGGAAAGTGGCACCCGTCTCTATCTGTTGGCACCGATTGTTCGGGGACGCAAAGGCGAATACCGTAAAGAGCTGGCAGATTTACAGGTTCGGGGTTTTCAGCGCGTTAAGGTCGACGGCGAACTTTATGAAATCGGCGACGTTCCCGCGCTTGATAAAAAGAAAAAGCACGATATCGAGGTTGTTGTTGACCGTGTGGTGGTCAAGGATGACATAAAAATACGTTTGGCTGACAGTCTGGAAACCGCCTTGAACCTTGCCGATGGCATCGCCTTTGCTGAAAACGCCAAGACAGGTGAACAGACAATTTTCTCGGCCCGTTATGCCTGCCCGGTATCCGGTTTTACCATTGACGAGATTGAACCCAGACTGTTCTCTTTCAACAATCCCTTTGGGGCCTGCCCCGCCTGTGACGGGTTGGGGAAAACCCTGATCTTTGACGGTGATCTGATCGTACTGGACCAACGTGTTACCCTCAAAGAAGGGGCCATTGCTCCCTGGGCAAATTCGACATCTAAATACTATTTGCAAACCCTTAAAAGTCTTGCCGAACACTACGGCTTTGCTCTTGATCTCGCCTGGAACGACCTGCCTGAAAAAATCAAAAAACTGCTTCTGCATGGCTCAGGTAAAGAGGTCATAGAAATGACCTATACAGATGGCAACCGGAGCTATCAGACCAAGAAGCCTTTCGAAGGCATTATTCCCAACATGGAAAGACGTTTTCGCGAAACCGACAGTGACTGGGTTCGCGAAGAGCTGTCAAAATACCAGACAAAACAACCGTGCCAGACATGTGATGGACATCGTCTAAAACCGGAAGCGCTAGCTGTTAAAATTGGCAAAAAACATATCGGTGAAATTGCCCAGCTTTCCATTGCCGAAGCCGAGAAATGGTTCAATGAGATTCCCGAGATTCTCAGCGACAAAGAAAATGAAATCGCAGTCAGAATTCTCAAAGAAATCAATGAACGGCTTTATTTCCTCGTAAACGTCGGCCTCGACTATCTGACCCTTTCCAGATCTTCGGCAACGCTGTCGGGTGGGGAAAGCCAGCGTATTCGATTAGCTTCTCAAATTGGATCGGGTCTGACGGGTGTTCTCTACGTTCTGGATGAACCTTCAATTGGCTTGCACCAACGAGATAATGCGCGGTTATTGGAAACACTGCGTCGATTGCGGGATCTTGGTAACACTGTTGTTGTTGTTGAGCACGATGAGGATGCCATTCGAACTGCGGATTACCTCGTTGATATGGGGCCGCGTGCCGGAAAGCACGGTGGGCAGGTCGTTGCCTGCGGCTCCCCCGATGAAGTCATGGCAACAAAAGGAAGTTTAACGGCTCAATATCTAACCGGCGAAGTCTCTATAACGCTCCCTGAAAAACGCCGTAAAGGTCATAAAGGGCAAAAGATTAAAGTCCTCAAGGCAAATGAAAATAACCTGCAAAATGTATCGATAGATGTTCCACTTGGCACTTTCACCTGCATCACAGGCGTTTCCGGTAGCGGTAAGTCAACATTGATCCTTGAGACGTTATATAAAGCCGTTTCACGTAAATTGCATAATGCCAAAGGACAGCCCGGAAGCCACGATGCAATAGAGGGGCTAGAGTTTATCGATAAGGTGATTGATATAGACCAATCCCCTATTGGCCGAACACCACGATCAAACCCTGCCACTTACACAGGCGCGTTCTCCCCGATCAGAGACTGGTTTGCCGGCCTACCCGAAGCCAAAACCCGTGGCTACAAACCCGGACGTTTTTCTTTCAATGTAAAGGGCGGACGTTGTGAAGCCTGTCAGGGGGATGGTGTCATCAAGATCGAAATGCACTTCCTGCCTGATGTCTATGTTGAGTGCGATGTCTGTAAGGGTAAGCGATATAACCGAGAGACACTTGAAATTCTCTATAAAGGTAAATCCATCTCAGATGTTTTACATATGAATGTTGATGATGGATTGGAATTCTTTAAGGCTGTTCCCTCTATTCGCAATAAACTGGAAACCTTGCAAAGAGTTGGATTGGGATATGTTCAGGTTGGTCAGGCAGCAACAACTCTTTCCGGTGGGGAAGCACAGCGTGTTAAATTGGCCAAAGAGCTTTCCAGACGGGCAACAGGGAAAACACTCTATATTCTGGATGAGCCCACAACCGGCCTACACTTTGATGATGTGAAAAAACTGTTGGAAGTCCTTCAGTCCCTCGTGGATCAAGGGAACACAATCCTCTGTATCGAGCATAATCTTGAAGTTATCAAAATCGCCGACTGGATTATCGACATGGGTCCAGAGGGCGGTGACAAAGGCGGACGCGTTGTTGCCACCGGAACACCGGAATCTGTTGCCAAGACAAAAGGTAGCTATACAGGTGAATATTTAAAACCCTACCTGAAATAACAAACAAGAAAGGTCGGTTAGAAATCTTTCTATCCGGCCTTTCTCGAATAATCTGATTAATCAGTCATACCTTTTGCTTCATCATCTAGCGTATAGATCTCACGGACCTCTTCGATCCCGCGTAATGTATGTTCCCCCATTGGCATACATTTGCGCCCGACGATTTCGGCGAACTCCTTGCTCATCAGAATGCGCCTACCAAGATCTTTGGTCAACGCTTCCAATCTGGCGACCTCGTTAACTGCCGGGCCAACCGTTGTGAACTGAAGGCGATCAGGCAGGCCAATATTGCCAAACATCACGTTTCCGACATGCAAACCAAGGCCAAAAGAGGCTTCGCATTTGCCATTATCACAGGCGCAAGCATTTAATTCCTTGATACGTTCGACCGCATCGTAAGCTGCCTTTACGGCCAACTCCCCGGTTTCGGCCTGTGTTTTATCTTCGGTAAACGGAAAAATCCCAAGAACAGCATCACCGATCAGTAACAAAACGTCGCCGCCATTATCAATAATGGCCCCCGCCGTACTTTCAAAATAGCCATTGAGTAGATCCAGATAATCCTCTTCCGGCATCATATCAGCCAAGGCGGTTGAATTTCTGAGATCACTGTACCAGATGACTGCGTGAATTTTTTCACCGTCACCACGTTGAATTTGCCCCTTGAGAACTCGTTGCCCCGCATTACGGCCAAGGTATGTTGTTGAGATATTATAGGCAATTTGCTGGGTGATAATGACTTTACAGGCAACAGCCAGACGATTTTGGACGCGAATAAGGGATTTTATATCGGTGTCACTCAAGCCCGCTTTAATATCACTCGACCAGGTTCCCAAAATCCCCCTGCCTTCGGTATCACCCAGAGATTCCTGATCAAAATGGATCGCGTAGCACAAGACATCTGTATAGCCATCGTCACGAAGATCTTCCATAAGCTTGAAGTCATGGATAGCTCCCTCGCCCACCAACCGTCGTCTAAGTAACCCGATCTCTTTGCTCAGCATGAAATAAAACGGACTTCTACGCCATTCTTCTGAACCGGAACTTTCATGCGACATACCGACCGTTTTAACGCCGTTGCCAAGTTCCCAGGTCAATCCCATGGCACTATACAAAGGATGGAGAGTACGAAAGGCAATATATCCACGAGCGATTGGAATGCCTGCCGATCTCATTCTGAGACAACATCCTTCGAATAACTCTTCGATCGTGGTATCGCGAAGCGCCTGAGCCATCACCCAATCGACTACAGAGCCAATCAGACTGTCTTCGTCGCCACCACGTCTAACGCGATCATCAATTCGTTGCATGAAATAAAGAGCTCCGGTTTATTGTGTTATTATAGGTTATGAGAAAGAAAATATATTTATTTAAAACATATGGGTGCAAAGCAGCTTTTTAGTAGATATAACACAAAAAATTTTATTATTGCAGACGCAATGAATAGTAAAGAGACAATCATGAGCAAGAATGACCTAAAAGAGATCCATGTCGTTGGCGGTGGTATGGCCGGAACGGAAGCTACCTGGCAAATTGCACAGGCAGGTGTTCCCGTAGTTCTTCATGAGATGCGTCCTGTTCGAAAAACAGAAGCCCATCAAGGTGAAGGCCTTGCCGAACTGGTGTGTTCCAATTCTTTCCGGTCTGATGATTATGAGAACAATGCGGTTGGTTTGTTGCACGAAGAAATGCGCAAAATGGACTCACTCATCATGTCCTGTGCAGGAAAGCACATGGTGCCTGCCGGTGGTGCGTTGGCTGTCGACAGAAACGACTTTTCTGATGAAGTCACCAAACGTTTGGAAGATCATCCCCTTGTGACCATCAAGCGAGAAGAAATTTCAACCCTTCCACCGGAAGAATGGGATTCAGTTATTATCGCGACAGGCCCTTTGACATCAGAAAGCATGAGCGAAGTCATTGCCTCTATCACCGGGGAAGAATACCTCGCATTTTTTGATGCAATTGCGCCGATTGTTTACAAAGATTCGATCAATTTTGACAAGGCCTGGTTCCAATCCAGATACGACAAGGTTGGGCCCGGCGGCGATGGTGCGGACTATATCAATTGCCCGATGAATAAAGAACAGTATGAAAGCTTTATTCAGGCATTAATCGATAGTGAAAAAACAGATTTCAAAGAGTGGGAAGAAAACACCCCCTATTTTGAAGGCTGCTTACCAATTGAAGTAATGGCAAGTCGAGGTGTCGAAACTTTACGTTTTGGCCCCATGAAGCCAGTTGGCTTGTCAAACCCGCACAGCGATGAAGAACCCTATGCTGTTGTTCAGCTGCGTCAAGATAACAAACTGGGCACCATCTATAATATCGTTGGCTTCCAGACCAAGATGAAATACGGCGCGCAGATGGAAATTATCCGCGCAATTCCCGGGCTTGAAGAAGCTGAATTTGCTCGCCTCGGCGGCCTGCATCGCAATACCTTCTTGAAATCACCAAAGCTACTGGATCATTCTCTTCGTATGAAACCAATGCCCCGCCTCAGATTTGCCGGGCAGATTACCGGCGTTGAAGGTTATGTGGAATCAGCTGCGTCCGGTTTGATGGCCGGACGTTTTGCTGCTGCGGAACGTTTGGGCAAGGACCTGCCCGCACCTCCGATTACCACAGCTCACGGCGCGCTGATCAATCACGTCACAGGTGGCGCGGATGCAAAAACCTTTCAGCCTATGAATGTGAATTTTGGCATTTTCCCGAACATTCCGAAAGGACCGGGTAAAAAGCTTAAAAAGAAAGATCGCAAACCGCTCTATTCAAAACGGGCACTCGAAGACCTGAAAACATGGTTGGACGAAAACCAATAATATTGGGAATCTAATTTATTCAGTTTAAAAGGTCGCTCTACTGAGCGGCCTTTTTATTTAATAGCGGCCCCATATGTTGGCCCACATAAGCTTCCATGTCGCAGAAGCTTTGGGATGATGGAGTGCAGGGTCAAAGGGGTTGTAATTATTCGCCTCGAGTTTTTTGATGTACTGATCAGCCAGAATACCAAGCAGTAGAGGAGACTTTGCTAACTTGGGGATTTTTCCCGAAAAACCACGTGCTTTGTTTAAATGAACCTTGGCTTGCCCTGTCAACTCTTTAGTAACCGCACACAGTTCCGGGGATGATTTCAATTCGAAAAGCGTTGAAGTGTTAAGCCCATACTGGGTGATAAGATCTTGAGGCAGATAAACTCTTTTTTTTGCAGCATAAAAAGGCGTTGCCCGAATAATACCGAGTATCCCCCAAGCCAAGCCCATGGATTGGCAAGCTTGTTCCAATGCTTCTCTCCCGACTTCACCCACATCGCTTTGTCCAAATGTAATATCTGCTGCCAAACTCAATAGAGCAGAAGACGTTCGGCTCACATATTCCTCAAGAGCATCTAAGTTTTGTGGGACGACATCTTCAAGATCAAATTCTCTGGCATCAATAAACGCATCAAGTTTGTCACGTTTCAATCCGTGATCTTTGACAGCCTTTGCCAAGGCTTCAACAACCAAATGTTTCCTTGGGTTTCCTTCGAAAATGCCTTCGATAGCTTCACGCCACCACTGCAACCGGATCATTCCGGTCAAGGGTTCACTGACAATTTCAGCTGTCTTGGCTATTTCCTGATTGAAGGCATAAAGGCCAAAAAGATTTTCTCGTACAGCGTCTTTTGCAAAAAGACAGGTCAGATAACGATCATAATCGTTCTTCTTAATGTCTTCACCGCAATAGGAAAGGCCGGGATTATTCGACATCTGGTTCGCTATCCGCAGAAGTTAATCAACAGCGATCAAAGCAGCGGCAACATTCCGCCCTTCGGAAAGCAGCACATTATAAGTACGACAGGCAGCACCTGTATCCATCGCATCTACAACCAGCCCTTTTTCTTTCAGGCTATTTCGGAAGGTCGGGGTAATAAATTCACCTTTGGCGCCGCACCCAATAATCAACACTTCAATTTCATTTGCCTTTTTGACAAAAGGATTGAGTGTCTCCAAAGATACGTCGGAAAACTGTTGTACTGACCAGGATTCTGTCAGATCAGGCAACACCAGAATAGAGCCTTCATGGTAATGATCGGATACCATGAACCGACCATTACCATACTTTTCAATAACCTGTTTTCCTTCTGGAATTTTAAGTGAGACTTCCACGAAGGTTAACTCCTAACTGGCTTTGTCGTTTTCCTGAACGAGTTCGATCTTCTGCCCATTCTCGTCCACAAGTCCCTCTTCCTCTTCTTCAGGAATAGAAGGTCTGACGTTCGTCGCAAAGAGTAATGGAACCGCAAGCCCAACCGAGGAATAAGTACCGATGGTAACACCCCAGATAAGTCCAAGGCTCAAGCCTCTGATGACTTCACCGCCAAATACAAAGAGTGCGATAAGCGCAAGAAGTGTCGTGACAGAAGTAAGGATCGTCCGGGAAAGTGTTCTGTTGATCGACATATTCAGGACGTCGATAACTTCCATCTTTTTATAGCGGCGTAATTCATCACGGACCCGGTCAAAAATAACAACGGTATCGTTGATGGAATAACCCGCAATGGTCAAGACAGCTGCCAGTGTCGCCAGATTGAATTCATACTGTGTCAGGGCAAAGAAACCGATTGTCGTAATGATATCGTGTGTCAACGCCATCAAAGCAGCAACAGAGAACTGCCACTCAAACCGGAACCAAATGTAGAAAGCGATACCCAGCAAGGCAAAAAGCGTCGCCAAAGCCCCGTCTTCTTTGAGTTCAGCACCAACCTTTGGACCAACAAATTCGACACGGCGATATTCTTCAACCGCGCTGCCCAGTTCATCTTTGACCAACTGAATGGCTTTCATCTGTTCTTTTTCATCACCATCCTGCTTTTGAATGTTGATCAAAACATCTGTTGGTGCTCCGAATTCCTGGAGGCTAATCTCACCCAACCCAAGAGATCCAATGCGGGATCTTAAAGAAGATAAATCAGCAGGTTCCGATGTTCTGATTTCAATCAGAATACCACCCCGAAAATCGACACCGAAATTCAATCCACGTGTTGCCACCAACACCAGGGACAAGGCAATCATAAGAGCAGAGAAAGCCATAAAGAGCTTTCTTTTGCCCATAAAATTGATGTTAAGATCTGTCGGAAGCTTTTTAATTAACGCCATTATTCCAGCCCCCTCTTATATACCAAGCGATTGCGGCCGACGGCGGCGCAACCAGGTCACAATAAGCAATCGTGTAAACATAATCGCTGTGAACATAGATGTAACAATTCCGATGGTCAGTGTTACGGCAAAACCTTTAATTGGTCCTGTCCCGAACTGGAAAAGCAAAACCGCCGCAATAAGAGTGGTAATGTTTGAATCCAAAATCGTCGCAATCGCACGTTTATATCCCGCATCAACTGCCATAACCGGCCCACGTCCATTACGTATTTCTTCGCGAATACGCTCAAAAATAAGGACATTAGCATCCACGGCCATACCGATCGTTAACACAATCCCGGCAATACCTGGCAAAGTAAGTGTTGCTTGGAAAAGAGAGAGCACGGCGACAATCAATACAAGGTTAGCCACCAGCGCAAAATTCGCCATGATGCCGAACAAACCATAAGACAACCCCATAAAGACCAAGACAAGAATCAAACCAATGATACTCGCGATCTTACCTGCATTGACGGAATCTTCACCAAGCCCGGCACCAACGGTACGCTCTTCAAGGATCTCAAGAGGTGCAGGTAAAGCTCCCGCCCTAAGTAGCAAAGCAAGTTCTTCTGCCGATTGCGTAGTAAAATTACCCGAAATAATACCATTACCCGTTAAAATTGGCGACCTGATCACAGGGGCCGAAATAACCTTGCCATCCAAAACAATCGCGAAAGGACGATTTACATTTTCCTGTGTTACCCGTGCAAATCTCTGTGCACCAGTCGTATCAAACGTAAACGAGATTACCGGTTGACCATCTTGAAATGTTGCCTGAGCATCTATCAGATTCTCACCACTTACCATGACCCTCTTTTTGATCACATATCGTTGCGGTTGCCCACTAGCCTGAGTTTCTTGCGATAACATGATCTGAGACCCCACAGGAGCTTTACCTGCATAAGGGTCTGCATTTTGATCAACCAAATGGAATGTTAGTTTTGCGGTTTGTCCAATTTTACTTTTAATTTCCTCGGGGTCTTTTACTCCAGGAACTTGTATAAGAATACGGTTTTCTCCCTGTCTTTGCAGGCTGATTTCCTTCGTTCCGGTTTCATCCAGCCTTTTGCGAAGAACTTCTATCGACTGGTTGATGACAGCAATTCGACGTTCCCGTAAAACTTGATCACTGTATTCAGAAATAACCTTGGCACCATCGGTCGAAATCAAAAGCCCCGGGTTATTTTGAAAAATCATCTGACGTACACGGGAAACCATCTCTTCACTAGAATCACGCAAAGTAAAGGTTGCGGCTTTGCCTTCGACACGCAGGTTTTGATATCCAATACGTTCGGTACGCAGGTTTACTCTGATTCCCTCTACAAGGTTGGTCAACTGCTCTTCTTCAACAGCTTCCAGATCAACTTCGAGCAGCAGGTATGACCCACCTTGGAGATCAAGTCCTAGATTAATCTGATCACTTGCGACCCAATCAGGGAATGTTTCAAGAGTTTGTTCTTTGAACAAGTTCGGCATGGCATAAAAGATACCGAGAACAAGAACGCCAATAACTGCAAAAATCTGCCACTTGGAAAACTGAACCATAACGGGCCGTATTATCTGTTAATATATGAAATAAACCTGCTCTGGATATAGGGCCAGAGCAGGTAAAAACCACCTCTAAAGATGCTTTTCTTAAAACTTTTCTCGAAACGGAAAGTTCTGAAAATTAATCTTTAGATTTTTTGTCTTTTTTATCTTTGTCATCGTTAGCCGATTTATCAGCAGGTTCTGTCTTGCTGACAACGCTGGCAATCGTGCTCTGAATAACAGTGATACGAACGTTTTCAGCAATATCCACTTGAACTTCGCCGCCATCTTTCACTTTTGCAACAGTTCCGACAATACCACCAGCTGTGACAACCTTATCGCCACGGCGAATAGCGTCAATCATCGCTTTTTGCTGTTTCATCTTCTTGCTTTGCGGACGAATAATCAGAAAATAGAAAACCGCGAAGATCAAAACGAGCGGGAATAGTGTCGCAAACAATTCATTCGGCGAACCAGCGCCACCAGCTGCCTGAGCATAGGCTGTGGAAATCAACATTAATCCCTCCAGAACTAAAGAACTTGGAATCGGTTGCCAAGCAACCCCCCAAAAAAAATTACCCGCGGACTATAACTGTCTGGCCCGGAAATGCAAACGAACAGAAAAACAAAGAAATCATCTCAAGATGACAGGACATTTGACTGACTTGAGTACGCTCGTTAGGGTTCCCAAAATGATCGACAAACAGGCTTTGCGCCGGAGTAGTACAAATGACTGATTCTAAAGACTTATATCCCGTACTGGAACGTATTGCCTCAGCGCTAGAGAAACTATCTCCACAAGCACAAAGTGCTCCGGATCTTTCCCAAGCAGATGCCTATGTATGGCAAACAGATCCTGATGCCTTGGAAGCCGTTGAAGAGGTGAATCGGATTGATTTCGACCTTCTCAAAGGAATTGATCGACAAAGAGAATCTCTTTTGAACAATACCTTGCGGTTTGTAGAGGGATATCCTGCGAATAATGCCTTATTATGGGGCGCGAGAGGAACCGGGAAAAGCTCCATCGTTAAAGCCGTGCATGACAAGGTAAACTCATTGGTGGAAGAGAATAACTTCAACAAAGTTACGCTTGTCGAGATTCATCGTGAAGATATCCCTTCCCTACCGCGGCTTTTGAAAATTTTAAAAACGTCAGAACGCCCCTGTATTCTGTTCTGTGATGATCTAAGTTTTGATACTCAGGACGATACCTACAAATCACTCAAAGCCGTCCTTGAAGGGGGTATTGAAGGCCGCCCCAAAAACGTGCTCTTCTACGCAACGTCAAATCGCAGGCACCTGATGGCTCGCGATATGATTGAGAATGAAAGGTCATCTGCAATTCACACTTCTGAGGCGACAGAAGAGAACGTCAGCTTGTCTGATCGTTTCGGCTTATGGCTTGGTTTCCATAACTGTGATCAGGACACCTTCTTTGCGATGATCGAAGGGTATGTGGAGAAATATGGCATTAAGATTGAACGAGACGCCCTACATGCCGAAGCACGTGAATGGTCTGTTACCCGTGGTTCTCGCTCTGGCCGTGTTGCCTGGCAGTTTATACAGGATCTGGCAGGACGGATGTCCATAAAAATCCCTTAAACGATAAGCAGATCGTGTATAAAAAGATTCGTTGAAATGATGAAAGCAGCCAAGCTGTGCTGGTGAAATCATGCTGTTACCAACATAGTAATAAAAGACAAAACTCTAGTTTGTCAGCAATTTATTGGGGTTAACAGCTTCAGAACCTTTGCGTATCTCAAAGTGAAGTTGGGGTTTGGAAACATTGCCTGTATTGCCGACCTTGGCAATATCCTGCCCCCTCTTCACGCGTTGACCTCGCCCCACTAATAATTGATCAGTGTGCGCATAAGCGGTCACCCATCCATCAGAATGCTTGATTAAAAGCATCTGTCCGAAACCTTTCAACTCACTCCCCGCATAGACAACAACACCGTTTTCTGCTGCTTTTACAGGTGTTCCCTTACGCGCGGCAATGTTTATACCATCATTGTGAATTCCACCCTCCTTTGGACCAAACGAAGAAATAACCTTCCCCTTAACAGGTCGCAAAAAATTACTGAATGAACGCGGTAAAGGTTTAGGGACTGGGCCTGTAAAGTTCTTTGGGCTGGCCGGAATAACACTTCGAACAGGCGTTTTCTGAACATTCGAGGCAGCAGTGTTTTGTGTATCCGTCGAGGATGAGACACTCGCTGAACGTACAACACTGTTCTGCCGTAAAGCAGGTAAGTTTAAACGTTGTCCGATATAGAGTGCATAGGGTGGGTTAATTTTATTAAGCTTTACCAGTGCCGTGGTTTCAACACCATAACGCCGGGATATACTGTAGAGAGTATCCCCCGCAATCACCACATGCTCCTTCGAAACAGGTAACTTTATAGCCTGTCCAACCAGTAACTTATAAGGCGGGGAAAGTTTGTTCAGTATAATAAGCTCGCGAATAGACACCCGTCGTTTACGAGAAATAGAATAAACAGTATCACCACGATTTACAGTATATTCAGTGGTTGAAATCTGTATCTGACTATTCGAAGGCTGCGAAGTTGTTCTTCTTTGTTCTTCTATAACAGCCGTTGAACTACTTTGCCTTACCTGTCTTCTGGGATTTCTTTTTGGCAATGGAATATTTTCAGGAAGTAACGCCGGAATTGAAACACCAGCAACCCGACCCGTCGTCTGTACAGCATTTGCAGGACGCGGAGGCGGCGTTGGCTTTCGCTTTGGCAAGATAGACGGCGGATAATTATAAACGGTTTGTGTGCTAGTCGTTTTTTTTGTCGTCGTCGGAAAGGAAGATGGATTGATCGTACACCCGTAAAGCCCTGCGCTTAACAGTAAAAGGCCGAGTTTCAGAGTTGATAAACTGGTGCGATTAAACATCAAATTAGTAACGAGCGTTTTCCTGTACAACAAACCGCCAAAGTAAATCAGCTGTCCTTTGGCATTCCGTGAACAAGAGGTACAAAACGCACCCCCCCAAGGTTTTCATGATCAAACCCGTTTTCCGTCCGCGTAATCCTGATCAATTCCTGATTATTACCTTGTGATCCCAACGGTAAAACCAGAATACCACCAATTGCCAGTTGCTCAAGCAGAGCTTCGGGAATTTCTTTTGGTGCAGCTGTGATAATTATGCGCTCAAACGGTGCTTGCTCTTTCCACCCTTTGTAACCATCCCCCAACTTTGTGGTCATATTGTGAAGGCGCAAATTTGTAAATCGTTCTTCCGCTTCACTCAAAAGTTCCCGATAACGCTCGATCGTATAAACACGTCGACATAAACGTGAAAGAATCGAAGCCTGATATCCCGACCCCGTACCAACCTCAAGAACCTTCATTCGTTTGGTCACGGAAAGAGCCTGGGTCATCATGGCAACGACTTGTGGCTGGCTTAGGGTTTGCCCTCTGCCAATTGGAAGCGCCATGTTTTCATAGGATTGATCCTGAAAAGGTGCCGGCACAAAAGCTTCTCTTGGAATACGCTCAATCGCCGAAAGAACGCCTGTATCCGAAATACCGCCGCGACGTAACTCCATAATAAGCCTGATTTTGCGTGCTTCCAGACTCATGGGAACAAAGATCCCATTTTTACCAAAAGGTCTTTATCCGTCAGGTCGTACTTCAAAGGTGTAATCGTAATATAACCTTTGGCAATCGCTGTCAGATCCGCATTCGGAACCGATGTATGATGACTGACAAACTGCCCAACCCACAAATAAGGCCGGCCGCTGGGATCATTGCCTTCTACGACAGTTGTTCCTTCGTCGCGATGTCCTTGAGCACAAACCTTGATACCTTTGACTTTATCAGCAGGTATTCCCGGGAAGTTTACATTGAACAACAGGTTTCCGGGTTCTTCCCATGTTGAAAGCCTTGTAATAACTTCAGGCGCAAACTTGGCAACAGTATCCCAGTGAAAGAGACTTTCATTCTGATCATCAGGCCTTAGACTTAGCGCAATAGATCGCGCCCCAAGAATAGCCCCTTCCATAGCCGCAGCTACAGTACCAGAATAGATAACATCTTCGCCAAGGTTTGCACCGACATTTACACCAGACAACACAACATCAGGCACCTGATCGGCCATCAGATATTTCATAGCCATCAGAACACAGTCCGTTGGCGTACCATCAATGGAATAGCGTTTATCATTAAGCTTGCGTTCCCGCAAAGGGCGTCGCAGGGTCAGAGAATGACTGGTAGCTGACTGTTCAGATTCAGGTGCAACAACCCAAACATCACCAGATAATTGGTGGGCTATTTCCTCTAGAACAGATAAACCTTTGGCGTGGATACCGTCATCGTTTGATAACAGTATCCGCGCATTGGCAAGGTTCTGTATGGTCTTAGTCATTCAGGAGGATACTTTCTTTACCCCCCATGTATGGTCTAAGCACCTCGGGAACAGTTATGGAGCCATCAGCTTGTTGGTAGTTTTCCATCACTGCAATCAGGCAACGTCCAACAGCAACACCAGAACCATTCAGAGTATGCACAAAAGCAGGCTTTTTGGTTTCTGCAGATCTGAAACGCCCGTTCATGCGGCGTGCTTGAAAATCACCGCAGGTAGAACAGCTGGAAATTTCGCGGTATGTATCCTGACCAGGCAACCAAACTTCGATATCATAGGTTTTACGCGCACCAAAGCCCATGTCGCCAGTACAAAGCACAACAACGCGATAATGCAGTCCCAATTTTTTCAAAACGTCTTCTGCACAGCCTGTCATACGTTCCAATTCATCATCGGATTTATCCGGGTGAACAACAGAAACCATTTCCACCTTATCAAACTGATGTTGACGCAACATTCCACGGGTATCTCGCCCAGCAGAGCCAGCTTCGGAACGGAAGCAAGGCGTCAAAGCAGTCATACGCTTTGGTAACTCGTCTTCCTTAAGAATTTCGCCTGCAACTGTATTTGTTAACGGAACTTCTGCTGTAGGAATAAGCCAGAAACCATCTTCAGTCTTGAAAGAATCTTCAGCGAATTTTGGTAACTGGCTTGTGCCGTACATAACATGATCGCGCACAAGAACTGGTGGTATCACTTCCGTATAGCCATGCTCATCAATGTGCATATCAATCATGAACTGTGACAAGGCACGGTAAAGACGGGCAACGCTTCCTTTCAGAACAACAAACCGAGATCCTGACAGCTTTGCCGCAAGTTCAAAGTCCATTTCACCGAGCTCTTCACCCAGTTCAAAATGCTGCTTTGCCTCAAAACCCAGTTCAGGCTTTTCACCAACGGTGCGGACCAGAACGTTATCATCCTCATCCTCACCAACAGGCACGTCATCTTTTGGGCGATTGGGAATACCAGCCAAAATCGTTTTAATCTGATTACCAAGGTCTGATTCAGCTGTCTCTTTTTCAGACATACCTTCTTTGATACCCGCAACCTCTGCCATTAGGTCCGACGCATCTTCGCCATTGCGCTTGGCAATACCAATCTGTTTCGAAGCTTCGTTACGGCGTGCTTGCATTTCCTGCAGCTCTGCCTGTAACGCACGATGCTGTTTGTCCAGATCCAGAATCTGGGCAGACATTGGTTCCATATTACGGCGCTTAAGCCCTTCATCAAAAACTTCAGGGGTTTCGCGGATCAACTTTAGGTCATACATAGGTATCTCTGTCCTTGTACTGAGAGAGACAAAATTCAATTAAAACGAATGTACTTATAAACAGGGTATACTTAACTCTGAAATAAGCAAAATTTCGTTGCTAAAGGCCTTAAAAAGGTTTCGGTTTCAGTCTACTGCCTAACGGACTATTTTAATCAGATGTAACGTCCGTCGACTCAGTATCTTCTTCCTTGGCACGCTTACGTTCCACCATTCTGGCCATCAGGATCGAAACTTCGTACAGAAGTACTATCGGAATAGCCAAAGCCAGCTGGCTCAAAGGATCTGGCGGCGTAAAGATAGCGGCAACGATAAAAACACCAACAATCGCGTATTTACGCTTATCAGCCATCCCTTTGGACGATGCAATACCGACCTTTGCCAACAGGGTCATCAAGACAGGCAGCTGAAAACAAAGACCAAAGGCAAAAATCAACTTCATCATTAATGAGAAGTATTCATTAACCTTGGCTTCCAATTCAATTGCGATTGAACTGTCTGTACCTTCGACCTGAAACGCGAGAAAGAACTCTGCGGCAAGAGGGAAGATAACGAAATATACCAACGCCCCACCGACAAAAAACAGGATTGGCGACGCAATTAGAAACGGCGCAAAAGCTGATTTTTCATTCTTGTAAAGACCCGGAGCAACAAACAACCAGATCTGAGATAAAAATATTGGACAGCTGATAAAAGCGCCAAAGAAGAATGCAACTTTTACATAGGTGAAAAAGACTTCAGTCAGATCGGTAAAAATCAGTCTTTGCTGACGTTCGCTGACCGAGTTTTCCCGCATGACTTCCGCCAAAGGGGCTGCAAGATATTCAAAAAGCTGTTCAGCAAAAGCGAAACAGGCCAAAAAAGCGACTAACAGAGTGACAACACTCCACAACAATCGCCTTCTAAGTTCAATCAGATGCTCCAGTAACGGCATCTTCTGTTCTTCGGTTGTATCACTCACTGCTTAGCTGCTTTTTGAAGAAGTTGTATTATCGACCTGAACTGTCTCAGGTTTCACTGTTTTTGAAGTTTTTACAGGTTCAGTCGTAGCCGGAGGTGTATCTGCAAGTGGCTTTCGAACAGAAGCAAAGGGATTATGATCTTCTTTATCTTCTTTCGTTATCGCTTCAACACCATCTTTGACTTCCTGTGATGTTTTAGTCAGCGCCTGAGTAGGATCAATAACATCTTCAACCGTCTTACGGATCGATTCACTATTAGCACCTTCCAGCGCTTTTCTCGCATCCTGAAGATCTGACTCACGAATAACTTCATCAACACCGGATTGGAATTCCCGGGCAAGCCCCTTCGCCTTGCGTACCCACTTAGAAACGGTACGAAGGGTATTCGGCAGCTCTTTAGGCCCCATTATCAAAAGGGTAAGAACTGCAACGACCATCATTTCCGACCAACCGATGTCGAACATTGGTTACTGCTCCCTAGGAATTACGGATCCCTGAACACAAATTAAATCAGTCTGGAAAAGACTGGCTTATACTTTATCTTTGTCTTCAGAGATTGTTTTGCTTTCTTCCTTATCAGAAGCAGCTGTATCTTTATTTTCTTCTTTAAGGCCCTTTTTAAAAGCTTTAATGCCTGAACCTGCATCACCCATAAGCTTGCTGAGCTTTCCGCCCCCACCAAAGAGAACCAAAACAACAACTAAAACAATCAGCCAATGCCAAATGCTGAACGCACCCATTACTCTCTCCTTAGAGACAATTACCTTTAATCTGTAAGGGACTATGGCAAAAAGAAAAGGCGCAAGCAACGATTCATACGTTAGAGCCCAGAGTGTTTTAGCTCTCAAGTTATTTGTCTGGAGATTTTCAATCAGGCGTCTTCGCGGAAAAGACAAAGGTCAGACGTTTATCCAGCTCGAGAACACAGGCCTTACCGGCAACCGGTATTGTATGGCCATCAAGCCGAGCCTTGACATAAAGATCATCCGCTAAGCCATTGGGAATCTTAAAATCCACAAGATTTGATTTACCAAGCATTCGCGATTTCAGAACACTGGCTTCAACCCCCGTGCCATTCACTTTTTCGCCAACAACAATGCCTTCATGTCGCACCAATATATCTACGGCAGTTCCATGGCGCATGTTTGGGACCTCAATAGCACCAAAGGGTGTGGCAACGTGTCCATCATTACAAACCCCCTTAAATTCGTTCACTTCACCAAAGAAGTGCGCAACAAAGGCATTTGCCGGATTACTGTAAAGTTCATTAGGGGGAGCAAATTGAACTATCTGCCCCTTGTTCATGATGGCAACGCGATCCCCCATAAACATCGCCTCTTCCGGGTCGTGGGTCACCATCAAAGTTGCAATGTTATTTTCCTTAAGGACCCTAAGAGTTTCCTCGCGAACCTGATTTCTGAGTCTGACATCAAGGCCGGAAAAAGGTTCATCCAATAAAACCAGCTTAGGGCGTGGAGCGATTGCTCTGGCTAGGGCAATCCGCTGTTGCTGCCCGCCAGATAATGTATGCGGATAGGAATGGAGATAATCAGCCATGCCAACTTGAGCCAAGGTTTCTCGTACGCGTTCTTTCCGATCTTGAGCAGAGAGATGTTTCAATCCAAATTCAATGTTCTTGGAGACATCCAAATGAGGGAAAAGAGCGTAATCTTGAAAAACCAGACCAACACTTCTTTTTTCTGGCGGTAAATCGGCTTTATCATTTGCCACAACAGTTTCACCCATTGTGATTTTGCCAGCCTGTAAAGGCTCCAATCCTGCGGCTAATCGCAAAATTGTAGTCTTGCCACACCCAGACGGCCCCAACAGGCACACGAACTCCCCAGCATCAATCGCCAGATTAACATTGTTCACAGCTGACAGGGTGCCAAAATTATGGCTAACGTTCTCTAAACAGAGGGCCGACATTTAGTAACCGTCTAAATTTACATACAATCTTTGCAGCAACCTCGCAGAACTGCAGTTAAAAATCAATATCAACTGACATCTTAATCCAAAATGTCGCAGTAAGTTGATTAATTTCTTTCTTTTACAGATAATTTTTAAACAGGAAGTGAAGATTGTTCACTTTCTTCATCTGCCAAATCTTCGCCGAACTCGCGGCTCAGGTGATTATCACTATCCTTGTCATCACTTGTTCCAAGATCAACGCCATCACCGGATACAGACAATAGATCACCATGATCACCAAGGGCAGTAATCGCCGGTCTTGCATCAAGCAGTCCGGCAACTTTCAATTCATCAAAACCCGGTAAGTCATCCAAACTTTCCAAAGCAAAGTTATCCAGAAAGGCCTGACTGGTAGCCCAGGTAACCGGACGACCAGGAGTACGCCGCCTCCCCTTTGGCTTAACCCATCCAATTTCCAAAAGCGTATCCAACGTACCCTTGGACAAACTGACACCACGGATTTCTTCGATTTCTGCTCTTGTTACCGGTTGGTGATACGCAATAATTGCCAGCGTCTCGACGCCCGCTCGTGTCAATTGCTTGGATTGGCTCTGTTCAACCCGAAGCAAAGGCGCCATATCAGGTGCTGTGCGAAACGCCCATCTATCTTCAACTTTGATCAGATTAACGCCACGATTTTTATAATAGGATTTTAATTCTTCCAACAGAGGTTTTAGATCTCTGTCTTTTTGAAAGTGTCTGGAAAGCTGTTCAACAGATAGCGGTTCTGTCGATGCAAAGAGTAACGCCTCCAGAAGTCGAAGATCATCAAAGCGTGTTTCCATGTACCTCCCCTTGCTTATCTTACCAACTCTATTTCAGTTTACTTACAACTATCCGCGTCGTGTTATCGTGCCATCTTTTATGTAGATCGGGCCATAGATTTCATCTTGCCTAAGGTCAATTTGTCCCTCCCGACACATTTCCAGACTAGCCGCAAACAAAGAAACCACCGCAGATCTTGCAAGAATGCCTCGCTCTATTTTAACAGGCAGAAACCGACTGAGATCCTGCCAATCGTGAATAGTTCCCAGAAAAGCAGATAATCGCTTGATCGCCTCATCCACAGAATGAAGTTCCATCTGTTCGATGAGCAGACTTTTTTCTTCGGTCCGCATCTGGCTGTTTGCATAGGATTTCAATAGATCAAAGAGCGAGACGTCATAACTTGTTTTGTGAATTACCCCAGTATTTTCCGGCAATCCTCTTGCAAAGAAATCAATGCCCAACTGCGGCCGCGACATCAGGGTTTTGCCTGCATCCTGCATCGCTTGTAAACGCTGCAACTGAAATTTAAGCGCAGCAGCCAGTTCTGCCCCACTGGGTTCTTCTTCGCCCTCTGGCTCCGGCAGAAGTAATCTCGACTTAAGATAGGCAAGCCACGCCGCCATGACTAAATAATCTGCCGCAAGCTCCAGCCTTAATTCATGGGCCTGCTGAATAAAGTCTATGTATTGATTAGCAAGCTCAAGAATGGATATTTGCGTCAGATCAACCTTTTGATCCCGCGCCAGCTGTAGCAGAATATCAATCGGCCCCTCGAAGCCATCCAACTCAAGAACAAGCGGATGCAGGGCTTTTAACCCTTCTGATTGTTCTGATCTGTCATCTTCTTCAAAGGGAAGTGTTTCTGACACTGATTTCCTTAAAGCATCTAAATAATGTTTAGATTTGCAATAGCCTGAAAGAAGGGAAGCATAGCATGAATTGATTTAATTATCACATAGCTGATTAAATTCAGGTCCATGCCAATTTGGCGTCCAATCATCGGAAGCACAAAAATCAAACCGATAAGAATAATCATGCCGTACTTTTCTAAACGAGAAAACGGAATAGCCAACGACGTTGGCAAAAGGCCGGTTACAACACGACCACCATCAAGCGGCGGTATAGGCAGCATATTAAAAACAGCCAGCATTAAATTGATCTTGATTGCATTTTCAAGGTTTTGCCCAACCCAATCCGCAGCAAAATCCGGAACCAAACCAAAGACAGCAAAACCTAATGCAGCAATCAATGCAATAAAGATATTTGATACAGGTCCAGCCAAGGCAACAAAAATCATATCTCTTTTAGGATTATTTAACCGACCGAAAACCACAGGCACAGGTTTAGCCCATCCCAGAATAAAAGGGGAACCAATCAATATCAGCATACTTGGAAGCAATATCGTGCCAAATGGATCAATATGTTTCGCAGGGTTCAAACTGACTCTGCCTAACTTTGATGCCGTATCATCACCAAGAAGGCGTGCGGCATAGGCATGTGCAGCTTCATGGAGAGTAACCGCCAACAAAACTGGTAACACCCAAACTGATGCACCTAAAAGAAACTCATTAATA
This sequence comes from Kiloniella sp. EL199, assembly GCF_900313065.1. GTDB lineage: Bacteria > Pseudomonadota > Alphaproteobacteria > Kiloniellales > Kiloniellaceae > Kiloniella. Next base: position 86,928 of record NZ_OMPU01000008.1, on the reverse strand, counting down.
TCCATGAAATGAAAATACCTGTGTTTTAGAAATGGATAACCCTGAAATTCAGAGCCAATAACTTATGCCAAGTAAGGAGAGATTATTTCTATAAGCTCATCAAGTGTTTCATTCCACTCAACAATATTATTTTGACGCAGTTTCCAAGCCTGCTCCAAGCGATCCGACTTAGCACGATCAATTTGCTGTAAACCTTTGGCAACGGACATCATTTCTTCTTGATCTCCATTACAATGTAAAGCCAAGTCACAGCCTGCTGACAACGCAGCTTTGGCACGCTCTGCGTAAGTTCCTGCCATAGCCTTCATGGACAAATCATCCGAAAGCAAAATTCCACCAAAGCCGATTTCATCGCGAATCACCTGCTTAATCACAGTTGGTGAGACTGTCGCAATATGCTCAGGATCAATCGTTTCGTAGATAACATGCGCTGTCATCCCCCAAGGCGCAGAATTTAGAAGCTTGAAAGCTTTGATGTCATTATCGGAAAGCTCATCCCGGGACGTGTCCACCCTTGGCAGTTCCTTGTGGCTGTCAACCATCGCACGACCATGTCCCGGCAAATGTTTGATAACGGGCATTATTCCACTATGCAGGAAACCCTCAACAACCTTTGCCCCTATCGTCGCGACTTTCTCTGGCGTAGCCCCATAGGATCTATCTCCAACGATTTCATGTGCCCCCGGTATTGTCAGATCCAAAACAGGTGCACAGTCAGCCGTTACACCAAGTTCTCTTAGCTCATAAGCAATCAAGCAGGCATTGAGATAAGTCGCACGAAGAGCTTTCTCCCGGTCCTGATCAAATATCTGCCCAAAGATAGCTGCCGGCGGTGTCTTGCGCCAATGAGGTGGACGTAATCTCGCAACACGTCCGCCCTCCTGATCAATCAAAACGGGCAAATCATCATTTCCAGAAAGTGATTTCAGCTCAGAAATTAGTTTCTTTATCTGATCAGGGGTATCACAGTTTCGAGCAAAGAGAATATACCCATAAGGCTTAACTTCAGAAAAAAAACCTTTTTCCCAATCGGTTAAGCTATGGCCTTCACACCCAAAGACAACTGAATTCACCCCCACAACTTTACTCCCGAATTTTATTTAACCTTCTTGACCAAACAATCACGTTTGGCTGCTTTCAGTTTTGAACAAAAATCACTTGCGGCTTGTTTATTATCAAAAGGTCCAGTTTGCAGACGATACCGAACACCAACACCTGAAATAGATGCCTTTTCAATAATCGGCTGCTTGCTACCCAAAAGATCACTTAGCTTACGCTGCATGTTTTTCCATTCAGTCATTGCGCCATCTTTGGATTTCAGAGAGGCCAATTGCAAAACGTACTGACCTGACGCCGGTTTTTGTGCAACAGCGGTAGGAGCAGCTTCTTTTGGTTCAACCTTCTTCGCAGTCGTCGAAGTTGGCTCGGACACAGTTGGCTCGGGTGCTTTTGATGTTTCCGCTTTTTTAGCCACCTCAGCCTCCGACTGTGGTGCTAAAACAGATTCGACTTCAGATGCATTTAATTCAGGCACCTTCGGAATTGTACTCCCCTCACCTGTATTCGCCAAAGATTGCTCTTCTATCTTGGCTGCTTCAGCTTCTTTTTTAGCAGACTGTTGCGCCGTATCTTCTGTTGCGGTTATCTGTGCCTGTGTCTCGCTAGCCGAAGACTGGGCAACCGTTTCAGCGGTATTATCAACTTCGGGCTCGGGTGCTTTAGGTGGTTGCGGAATTTCCGGTGGTGGCAACAGCTTTTCGACCTGTGCATTAGCACTCGTACCGGAATCGTTATTCAGAACAAGCTTGTCCTGATGCGGGATAATCATTCCCCCTGGCGATTCAGGCTTGGTTTTTTCCGGCGTGGTTTCGGCCTCTATAAGGGGAATAGCATCGGGAATATTATTACTTGGCTTGTTATCACCAAGCATAATCAGAATGCCACCACCAACAACAGCAACAGCAATCAGGCCAAGACCAATCGGTACAAGCTTTTTAAACAGACCAGCACCGGGGTCATCATCAAAATCCAGGTCATCTTCCCAGTACTCTTCATTTGAAAACTCGTCATGAATATCCTGCGCATCGCGATCCGTAGAAACACGCATACTCTCGTTTTGACGAACTTTTTCGAAATCTTTCAAATCATTATCAGATGAGTTTGATGTCATCAACGCATCTCCTCAACAGGTTCAATACCAAAGACATCCAGCCCGGAAGCAATCACGAGCGACGTTGCTTTCACCAGAGCCATACGCGCCAGTGTCAGATCTTGATCATCAGTCACGATGAAACGTAACCGGGCATTGTCTTTACCTTTGGTCCAAAGACCGTGAAGTTCCGCCGCCAGATCATAGAGATAAAAAGCAATTCTATGAGGTTCATGCGCTTCACCTGCACTTTCCAAAAGGCGCGGCCATTCACAAAGGCGACGGATCAGGCTTAACTCGCCTTCACTATTTAATTCAGACAGATCAATTTTTTCCAACGCATCTATAGACAGATCCATATCAGGAAACTCGTTCTGCGAGTGCTTTAGAACTGAACAGGACCGAGCATGAGCGTATTGAACATAAAAGACAGGGTTGTCGCGGCTTTGTTCCACAACCTTCTCAAGGTCGAAATCAAGCGAGGCATCATTTTTACGGGTCAGCATGATAAAGCGAACAACATCTTTGCCAACTTCATCAATAACGGATCTCAGCGTGATAAAGTTCCCGGACCGCTTTGACATGCGAACCATTTCACCGCCACGCATAAGATTAACCAGCTGACAAACCTTGACATCAAGGCTGCCTTTCTTTTCGGTCATCGCGCTAACCGCAGCCTGCATCCGTTTGATATAGCCACCATGATCTGCGCCCCAGACATTAATCATGTTACTAAAGCCACGGCGATATTTATCCATATGATAGGACATATCCCCTGCAAAGTAAGTCCAGCTACCGTCAGATTTTTTGATCGGTCGATCAACGTCATCGCCAAAATCAGTTGATTTGAAAAGTGTTTGGGGACGGGCTTCCCAATCATCTGGCTTTTTGCCCTTTGGCGGTTCCAACACACCTGTATAAACCAGATTATTGGCTTCCAGAAACTTCATGACTTCATCGACACCACCCGCTTCAACCAAGGCACGTTCGGACGAATAGACATCCATCACAACGCCCAGCGCCGCGAGATCACCACGAATAAGATCAAGCAGTTGATCAATCGCAAATGTCCGCACTTCCGAGATCCAGTCAGATTCTTCCTTGCCCAGCCACTTATCACCGTCCCTGTCAGCCAATGCTTTACCAACAGCTTTCAAGTACTCGCCGGGGTAAAAACCTTCGGGAATTTCACCAATATCTTCGCCTAGCGCTTCGCGGTATCTGAGATAAGCAGAGTTTGCCAGAACATTGACCTGATTACCCGCATCATTGATGTAGTACTCTTTACACACATCATATCCGACTTTGGACAACAAAGCAGCCAGCGCATCGCCGACGACGGCACCACGGGCATGTCCAACAGTTAAAGGGCCTGTCGGATTTGCCGAAACATATTCAACATTAACCTTTTCGCCCTGCCCCATATCAGAATCACCATATGAGGTTCCGGCTTTGAGAATTATCCCAACCTGCTCAAGCCAGAATTTTTCATCCAAACGCAGATTAATAAAACCCGGCCCTGCAATATCGACTGATTTGATAACATCCAGATTTTCAAGACGTTTCGCCAAAAGACTCGCAAGATCACGCGGCTTCATGCCAGCAACTTTGGAAAGAACCATGGCGGCATTGGTCGCAACATCTCCATGCGAAGAATCACGGGGAGGTTCAGCAGCAACGCGACTGAAATCAAGACCCGCCGGGATTTCTCCGGCTGCAGCCATATCTTCTAATTGCGCAACAACTTTACTTCTTAGGTCTTTGAAAACGTTCATTTTATCTCAAAATCCAGATTAAAAATCTGTCTATGTTGTTCAAAAGCGTATCGGTCGGTCATACCAGCGATATAGTCCGCGATCAAACGCGCGCTACGCTTTGTTAGTTTAGTACCAGCTTCAAGACGCCAATAGTCAGGAAGCTCTTCTGGGTGCTCTGAATAATGCGAAAAGAGGTTTCTCACAACCTGCTTTACACGTTTACGCATTTCTTTGACTTTTTCATGGCGATACATGTGTTCAAATAAAAATGCGCGTAACTGCTTTTCTGCCACACGAAACTGATCCGAAAAGGCAACCATTGCCCTGTTTTGACAGCGAATGTCAAAAACTGTCTTTGGATTGGCTTCCTGTAATCTTGTCTGCGTCTCGCGCAAAACATCACTGATCATAAAATCAACCAGCCGACGTACCGCCTCGTGGACAAGACTTTCCGTTTCCAGATTAGGGTATTTCTTCAGAACTTCGCGGAATATATCACCGACCACCGGAATGGGCAAAAGATCATCAACAGTAAATAATCCCGCCCTTATTCCATCATCAATATCGTGATTATTATAGGCTATGTCATCTGCAATAGCCGCAACCTGCGCTTCAAGGCTAGCAAAGGACGAAAGCTCCAGATCCCGGGCATTCTTACAATACTTTAACATGGATTCCGGCACATATTCTTCCCGACTGTTTGGTCCATCGACAGGGCCGTTATGCTTTGCCAAACCTTCAAGGGTTTCCCACGTCAGATTTAATCCGTTAAAATCTGCATAGCGCCGTTCCAACTGTGTCACGATGCGAAAAGTCTGTTCGTTGTGATCAAAACCGCCAAAAGGTTCCATAACATCATGCATGGCATCTTCCCCTGCATGACCAAAAGGCGTGTGCCCAAGATCATGGGCCAGTGCAACACCCTCTGCCAGATCCTCATTTATACCGAGTGTCCGGCTCAAAGACCGGGCGATCTGTGCAACTTCCAGCGAATGTGTCAGACGTGTTCGAAAATGATCACCTTCGTGATAGACGAAGACTTGGGTTTTATATTGCAACCTGCGAAACGCAACCGAGTGGATAATACGATCACGATCTCGCTGAAAGCAGGTTCTTGTCTTGCTCTCAAGCTCTTTCAGCAAGCGCCCCCGGCTGCTTTCAGGGAAAGATGCATATAATTTTTTCGAATCGTTTTGCGTCATACAGAAAGACTAACCTGCGAAGAGACTTAGTAAAGTAATTTGAAGCATTTAGATCCTGACAAAGGGAAAATTCTATACAAAATTGCTAGGCTATAAAAAAGTTGCAGCCTTCAACAAAGAAATTCCAAAACATGAACCTGAAAAAATTAATAGATTTAGATGGCATGATAACCTATCTATAGAGTCAACTTAACAACAAGCCTCTACTATAATTACGTATCAAAGTATTGGCTTTCAGGTTATGAGTAGAACATGACAACAGATAATCAAACTGCTTTTATCTCTCTATCCAGCAGCGCCGCAAAGCGAGTGGCCTGGTTAGCAGAACAAGAAGGTAACCCGGATTTAATGTTACGAATAACTGTCTCTGGTGGCGGTTGCTCCGGTTTCCAGTATGGTTTCTCTTTTGATAGCTCTGTTAACGACGATGACAAAACTTTTCAAAAGGACGGCACCAAAGCCGTGATCGATGAAATGTCACTGGACCTTTTAAATGGTTCAGAAATTGATTTTGTCGAAGATCTGATGGGCGCATCTTTCCGTATCACAAACCCTAATGCGACAGCTTCTTGCGGCTGCGGCACCTCCTTTGCCATATAAAGCAGGGCGCAATGATGCGCCCGCGTTTCCCAATTCCAAATCTCTAATGTGAGCCTTATCCGATGGTCAAGATCGCAACCTGGAATGTGAATTCCATCAACAAACGACTTCCAAATGTTCTTGATTGGATAAAAACGGCCTCCCCTGATGTTCTCTTGTTACAAGAACTTAAAACTGTTGCAGAAAAATTCCCCTACATGGAATTCGAAGAGCTTGGATATCATGTCGAAGTCGTTGGACAGAAAAGCTATAACGGCGTTGCCCTGATCTCCAAAGAACCTATTACCGACGTTATCAGAGAACTTCCTGGCGATCTGGAAGATGATCACGCACGATATGTCGAAGGAACAACATTCGGCATAAGGGTAGCCTCCATATATCTGCCCAATGGCAATAACAACAGCAACCTGACCGACGAAATCAAATTTCCATACAAACTTAAATGGATGGATCGTCTTAACGCGCACGCTCAAAAATTGCTGAAAACGGAACAGCCTATTGTGCTTGCAGGTGATTTTAATTTGATCCCGACAGATGATGATGTCTTTTCCCCGAAACGCTTTGATGGCAGTGCACACACCCATCCAAGTTCAAGAGATCGCTTCCGGGCGATGGAAAATCTGGGTTACACAGAGGCATGGCGAGCTCTTAACAAAGAAGCCCATGTCTATAGCTATTGGGATTACCAGCGCAGTGCTTTTGATCACAACAACGGGATCCGCATTGATCTGATGATGCTTTCACCACAGGCTGCGGATATTTTAACAAGCTGCAGCATTGATAAAGAGCCTCGTGGAAAAGAATCGCCGTCTGATCACACTCCGGTTTTTTGCGAATTATCAGTCTGATCGTATATTTAATGCCCAAACGGTTTAGGTACAGGCAACTAACATGTTCTTTCCTCTATTCGATAACTTGCCAAGGCTGCTTATCGACAAACCGTGGGTCACGATAGCTGCTATTCTTTGTTGTTGTTTGATATATTTCATTCAAACAATCTCTCCAGAACCTTTCATGGTTCATATGATATATGGCTTTGGTTTAATTCCTGATGTATTGATTGGCGTTGCCCAACGCCCCCAATCCATTGACTGGATAGCCCCCATATTTACACTCGTTACCTATAATTTTCTGCATGGCAGCTTTATGCATCTTGCTGGAAACATGGTTTATCTCTGGGTGTTCGGTGATAACATCGAAGATGCAATGGGGCACAGGCGCTTTTTTGCCTTCTTTATCTGTTGTGGCGTAATTGCAGGCATCGGGCAAACTTTGATAACTGGCTCGCCTCAATCGCCAATCGTCGGTGCAAGTGGTGCTGTCTCAGGTATTCTCGGGGCCTATTTGCTACAATATCCGAAGGCAAAGGTTCTCGTCCCAATCTTCATGATCCCTATTTTTGTCCGGGCCTACCTGTTACTTGTTTTCTGGATTGGTTTTCAAGTTTTCTCAGCCTTTTTGCCCGGCCAATCCGGTGTTGCCTGGTGGGCGCATATTATTGGTTTCTTTGGCGGCATGGCTATTTTTCCTCTTTTCAGACACAAGACTTTGCCACTTCTTTGCCCTGACGAACTTCCACGAGGTATAAAAATACGGCACAAATCTAAATATAATCGTTCGTAAATCAGGGGTTCAGGCTCGGCATCCGGTTATTTTCCTTAGATTTGGTAACTTTTTTATTCTTTTGCGAAATAACCATGGACGCGAGGCCATGGATTACCTAATTATCTTACAAGAAACTTAATTAAAGACACGACGTAACGTTAGGATTATTACTGTGCCTGAGTATCGTTCAAGAACCTCAACCCATGGCAGAAACATGGCTGGCGCCCGCGGCTTGTGGCGCGCGACCGGTATGAAAGATGATGATTTTGGAAAACCAATCATCGCTATTGCCAACTCATTCACACAGTTTGTTCCCGGCCACGTTCATCTGAAAGATCTTGGTGGGCTTGTTGCCGAAGAAATTGAAAAATCAGGCGGTGTGGCAAAAGAATTTAACACCATTGCCGTTGACGATGGTATCGCAATGGGACACGACGGTATGCTCTATAGCTTGCCATCTCGCGAAGTTATCGCTGATGCCGTTGAATATATGTGTAACGCGCACTGCGCAGACGCTGTCGTCTGTATTTCCAACTGCGATAAAATTACCCCTGGTATGCTCATGGCCGCGATGCGTCTGAACATTCCTGCTATCTTTATTTCCGGCGGCCCAATGGAAGCGGGTAAAATTATTCTGGACGGTAACGAGCGTAAACTCGACCTTGTTGATGCCATGGTTGATGCCGCCGATCCAAATATCAGCGACGAAGACGTTGCCGCTATTGAACGATCCGCTTGCCCAACATGCGGCTCTTGCTCTGGAATGTTTACCGCAAACTCCATGAATTGCCTGAGTGAAGCCATGGGGCTCTCTCTTCCCGGCAACGGGTCGCTGCTTGCCACCCACAAAAAACGCGGTGAGCTGTTCAAAGAAGCTGGACGTCGTATCGTTGAGTTGACCAGACGCTACTATGAAGAAGGCGACGAGAGTGCGACCCCACGCGGTATAGCCAACTTTGAAACCTATCAGAACGCCATGGTTCTCGATATTGCTATGGGCGGTTCAACAAATACGATCCTTCACATCCTTGCGATGGCAAAAGAAGGCGGCGTTGATTTCACTATGTCCGACATTGATGCACTTTCCAGAAAAGTACCTCAACTTGCCAAGGTCGCGCCATCAACAACCAAATACCATATGGAAGATGTCCATCGTGCCGGTGGTATTATGGGACTATTGGGCGAACTGGACCGTTGCGGTTTGATCCATCGTGATCGTCCGACTGTCCATGAAAAAACAATCGGCGACGCAATCGACAAATGGGACATTATGAAAACTGATGATCCCGAAGTGAAAAAATTCTATTCTGCAGCCCCCGGTGGTGTGCGGACAACAGAAGCTTTCAGCCAGGATCGTTACTATTCCTCGCTGGATGATGATCGTGCCAATGGCTGTATCCATAGCGGAGAAAATGCTTTTAGTCAGGAAGGCGGTCTTGCCGTTCTGTTCGGGAACATTGCCTTGGACGGTTGCGTTGTTAAAACGGCAGGAGTAGATGAATCTATTCTCAAATTTACAGGAAGCGCACGTATCTTCGAATCTCAGGATGCTGCGGTAGCTGGTGTACTCAGTGGTGAAGTTGTCGCTGGCGACGTTGTCGTCATCCGTTACGAAGGCCCCAAAGGTGGTCCGGGCATGCAGGAAATGCTCTACCCGACCAGTTACCTTAAATCCATGGGACTGGGGAAAGCCTGTGCCTTGTTAACAGATGGACGTTTTTCTGGCGGCACTTCCGGCCTGTCAATTGGCCATGCTTCACCAGAAGCAGCACAAGGCGGTGCGATTGGCCTTGTCGAAGCAGGTGATGCTATTGAAATCGATATCCCTAATCGAACAATCAATGTTCTGGTCAGCGATGAAGAGCTCGACATGCGTCGTAAAGCCATGGATGCCAAAGGCAAGGATGGCTGGAAACCAGCAAAACCCCGTGAGCGTAAGGTAAGTTCTGCACTCAGAGCATATGCACACTTTGCAACATCTGCCGATAAAGGTGCCTACCGGGACGTTGATCAATACGATTGATAGATAGCATTTATCAAAAAGCCACAGAGTTTTGGGTAACTCTGTGGCTTTTTTTATATTTCGGATAAGGAGCCTTTTCTTTTTACCGAAAAGCAAGAGAAATCATTTCCAGTAGGGCCCCCCTACCCTTTTGGTAGAGAGCCTCCTGATCATCTCTTTTTGCATTCGCTAATGGAGTAACCAGAGCTCTTTCAAAATGGAAAATTAATGTCCCATGTTCCTGTAATTCACCTTTGGATAAATGAGATCCTTGATTGTCCATTAACTCTGCTAACCTTTTTGCAAGGATAATACTATGATCAAGATCCAGTTGTCTTAGATCTTCATTCATCCCCATTGCTTTAAGTAAGCGATCTCTGACAATTAATTCTGTTTGAACCTGATTAAGCGCATCAAAGATTTTGCCAAAGAGCTTCCGCCACCCCATCTGCTTGGATTGTTTCATCTCCATACAATCAAAGACACCATCCATTTCATTCAGCCATCTTTGATAAAGGGCAAGAATAATAGCCTCTTTGTTGGGAAAAAACTGATAGAGCGTGGCAATATTCACTTTGGCAAGTTCAGAAATCCGACGCGTGGTCAGCTTGTCCACACTGTTCGTTGTCAATAACGTTGATGCAGCAAGCAAGATTCTCTCGACACGCTGCTTTGATCTCTCTTGGGCTGGTAATCGCCGCCGAACTAATGTAGGACTTGGTGTCATCTCGTAAATCTTTGGTTATCATTTTTGACGAGAATACAAAGACCAAAGAGAATTTTATATACGTAGATAAACGTATTTTCCAATTGAGCGGAACCGGTTCTCTATTTTTAAAGACAGAAACAATACGATGTAAGATAAGTACAAGAAGATCTATTCCATTCCACTATTTTCATCCGCTAATCCAGAATTAATGTCAGTATTATGGACTAAGTTGTCATAGAGGTACGTGGTTTTGTCACTTGATAGGATTTTGCAATCTCTTCATCGAAGAAACGATCTTCGACAAATCGCATCCCGATCTTCTCCGCCACTTTAATTGATGGCGTATTTTGGGGATCAATATCTGCAACGATACGATCCAGCCCTAAAATTTGAAGTCCGTGATTGATTATCGCTGTGGCTGCTTCTGTCGCGTAACCACACCCCCAACTTTTACGATTAAACCGCCAACCAATCTCAACTTCTCTATTCACATTGGCGTAGGGTAAAAGCAATATCCAACCGAGAAACTCATCAGGTTTAGTCTGATTGACTACTGACCAATACCCAAGACCATCGGGATAATCAGTTGTCATTCTGGACAGTACGAATTCACGATGTTTGCTTGGTTTTCTCCAGGGACCAGAGATATAGCGCGTAACCAACGGATCTCGATCCATTGAAAGACAATCTTCAACATCTCCGATCAAACGCGGTCGCACAATCAATCTTTTTGTTTTATACGTAGGTAACTCGGCCATACAACATAACTTCTTCAATTAGTTTTATTATATACCATTCTACCTACTGCTAAGAGAATGCAAAGAACTCAGATTAATATTGGTTGACCCGTCCTGAAATATGTTGACGGTTTTTAAGTTATAGCCAGCTGTGTATTGCAGCTGGCTTTTTTGTGCACCTGTTCAGGTGTTTTCATACCCAGGCTCAAGTGCGGTCTGAGTTGATTGTATATTGTAATGGACTGAGCAACCAGCTTCTTCAGTTCAGCCAAGGTTTTGCATTTATAGAGCAGGAACTCTTGTTTGAGGATCCCGTTCACTCTCTCAGCCATTGCATTCTGATAGCAATCATATCCATCTGTCATAGAGGGTGATATCTTTTGTTGGGCTAGGAGTTTTTGATACTCACCAGAACAATATTGCAGTCCGCGATCAGAATGATGAATAGCAGGTTTATCTGTTCTTCTCTGTGTCATTGCCATCTTCAACGCCTTGATCACATCGCTTGTCTTCATTTCATTACTGACTTCATAGCCCATGATCTTTCGAGAATAGGCATCGGTGACCAGAGACAGATAATGTGTTCCCTCATCACTCTGGAGATAGGTGATGTCACTCACAAAGACCTGTTCAATCTGATCCGCTTGACGATCCTTCAAAAGGTTAGGATGTTTTCTGAGCCAGTGCTTACTCTGTGTCGTTTTCTGGTAACTCCTGCGAACAGGAACCAATAAACGCTCGTTCTTCAAATAAGAGAACAGCCCGTCACGCCCCAGCTTGATCCCCTGAGTATCAAGTTCAGACTTGATCAGGTGATAGAGCTTACGCGTCCCAATTCGAGGCATAAAACGACGCCAGTAAAGAACCAGATCTTTGACCGGGGATAAAACACGATGACGTTCTGCAATCCGACCTCTCCATTGATAAACCGACTGACGGCTTCTCTCAAACAAAGGGCACACCCTTGCGAGCTGGATCAGTCCTTTTTCTTTACTGACCCAGAGAGTGTGCTTAAGTACTTTTTTCGCAGATCAATCCCGTATTCTTCGTGAATAACATTCATCATTTCCCCATAAACAATGTTCTTGAGCTGTTCATCCTCAAGAGCCCGTTCAAGGCGTTTGATCTTCTGGGCGGGAGTTTCTTTGTTCTTTGGCATGGCTAAATGGTTCAAAGGTTTCGACCAATCAAGTTTACCATGCTTGCGAAGCCACGTTAAGCAAGTACTCCGGCCTTGAATGCCATAAAGATCCTGAGCTTGCTTATAAGTCAGATCGCCTTTTTCTATCTCATCAACAACTGAAAATTTAAAGCCTAAAGGATAATCCTTTTGACTACGCCTAACCCGCTCTGTCTTTGAATGTCCCATTATAAGTCTCCAATATGTAAACTTATTTCAGGACGGGACAGATCAGTCACAAAAAAAGGCCGCAAAAATGCGGCCTTTTTATTTAAGCTTTCAAAAGCTTATTTCATTTTCGCTTCTTTGAAAATAACGTGCTTGCGCGCAACGGGATCGTATTTGCGTAGCTCGAGTTTTTCAGTAAGTGTGCGCGGGTTTTTCTTTGCTACATAGAAGTAGCCAGTGTCCGCGGTGCTTACCATGCGAATTAGTTGAGTAGCCGGCTTAGCCATAGCGAAATCCTCATCGCGCTAAAATTACAAATATAACAGGGGCGAAACATAACGCTTTAAGCCCTCAAGTCAAGCCCTGATCTAACATTTTCTAGTCTGTCCCAAAGTTCTGTTTAAAGATGAGGAAATTAGAAAGGGTCTGTTCAGTTTATCAACTCAGATGTTGCGGGAGCACGCTGCCCCCGGGCGAGATCAAATAATACAGGTGATCCAAGCAACGTTTCTGCTATCTCTTTTTCAAGTTCGGATGGTTCGGCGCTTTGTGGGCATGTTGCTTTGATGTTATCAAGAGCAATATCATCGTCCAAAGCTGGCGATGAAGATCTTATTTCACTAGGTATGGGTAAGGCACCTGATTTTAGAAGTGAAACAATGTCAGCAACAGTTTTTGTATCTTTTGATGTAGTACAGACATTCGGGATGATGCCTCTTTTATGAATGGCGTAACCGGAAGGGGCATGGAATCTAGCCCAGGTAACGGCAATCTCTGCCCGGTTTGGTAATTGGAATACTTTTTGTACCGTACCTTTTCCAAATGAATTACTGCCCACAACTATCGCACGTCCAGAATCCTGTAATCCTGCCGCGAGAATTTCAGATGAAGAGGCGGAGTAGGAGTTAATCAGAACAATAATAGGACGGCCTTTGGTGATATCCTGACTATGAGCTGCGCTATACTGGTGACTATCCGGGTGGCGGCCTCTGGTAGAGATAATTGCGCCACTGGAGATAAAGAGATCAGCCGTGTTTACAGCCTCTTTTAATAGCCCGCCGCCATTGTTTCTGAGATCAATAATATAACCTTTGAGATTTTTACCAATTTCTTTTTGAGCTTTCCGTACTTTTTTCCTCATTGCCGATGTGGTGGAACGGTTGAACCCGGAAACCTGTAAATAAGCAATATCTCCAGCAGCAGAATAGTTTACAGTCTGCACCACAATTTTTTTACGGGTGATCTCAAACTCAATTCTTTCGGGAGCTTCAGGATTGCGAAGAACTGTAATTCTGACTTTTGAGTTCTTGGGTCCTTTAAGAATCTTGGTTATAGCGGATTCTGAAAAACTGCTGATATCAGTTGTACCAACCCGTACAATAATATCACCGGCTTGCAATCCAACACTTTCAGCGGGGGTATTCTCCATTACCGAGATAATATGAGCGCCCTTTGGGTCTTTTATGTAACGGATTCCCAAACCGCCAAAACCGTTACGGTTGTCTCTGTTGCTCTTTGCCTGATCAGGCCTCGAATATCTGGAAAAGCGATCCAGTTCTCCCAAAATACCGTCAAAGACAGCTTGGTGTATTTGATCAATGCTCGCATTTCTAAAGGATGAAGAGACGCCACGCGCTTCTGAGATAACTCTGGAGGTTAAAAGAGCCCAGGCTCTGTTATCCAGTGTTGAAGGAAAACTGTGCCTGGAGATCGGCTGCCCTTCGTAATTTACGGTGACCGAATTGCCAACATCAATGACTTCGAATTCCGGGTCGAGCGTTGTCAGATTATCCATTCCAGCGAGAGCCAGGCGAGACACATCAATTTCTTCAATGTAAAAATCGGTTACGTGGCTAAAGCCTTCAGCAAAAAGGCGCGAAGAGTTTTTGGGCTGGAACTCAGTTTCTTGAATGGGATAAGGAGCACTACAGCCTGTTACAATGGCAACAAGGCAAAGTATCCAAAGCCTGCGGATGGTTTTGGAATAGAGATAGTGCAGATGCAATCTTGAGTTAAAGGGCATCTACCCTGTCTCCCACAAAGATTTACTATTTAATTTATCGATCAATTTGGGTGAGTTTACTACTCAAACACAATTTTAACAGCATATTTTCTAAATACATCAAAAGACAAGGTTGGTGTTTTGATTTTCTGATTTTCTTTTTCAGCTGTTTATCGGCGTTTTTTTCTTTTTGGGGGCCGACGGGAAGAGGTGCCTATCTTGTTTCTTTTACGCCCCCGATGATGATTTTTGTTCCCTCTCTTGTTTTCTGGGGATGTATTTTCATTGTCGTCATCACCTTCGACAATACGTAAGGCAATGCCACCGGTTATAGGATTGGATTCAAAGATTCGAACCATAACGCTATCACCAAGATGGAATTCTCGCCCCCAACGACGTCCCGTCAGGCTGTGGTTTTTCTCATCATGAATGTAATAATCATCAGGTAGGTGGGGCATAGGCACTAATCCATCTGCACCAGTTTCATCCAGAGTAATAAAGAGACCAGCCCGGTGTACACCGTTGATTTTTCCAGGATAAATTGTCCCTATTTTCTTTGAGAAGAATGAGGCTGTGAAACGATTAACAGTATCACGTTCTGCGGCTGCAGAGCGCCGTTCTGTTGCCGAGATATGTTCTGCTATATCATTGAAATTTGTTGTTTCAGCACTCGTGAGACCATCTTTACCAAAGTTCAGGCCTTTGATCAGGGCACGATGAACCATGAGGTCAGAATAGCGTCGTATTGGTGAGGTAAAGTGAGCATATCTTGTTAGGGCCAAACCAAAATGACCAAGGTTTGTTGCGTCGTATCTGGCCTGGCTTTGAGCTCTGAGTATAAGTTCATTAATTAACTTTGCTTCGGGCAAGTCAGAAGCACGTTCCAAAATCTGTGTCAAAACTTTGGGGCGAATAACTTGCCCCTTGGCGAATTTGATCCCTATACCGTGCAAGCTGTCGGCTAAACCTTCGATTTTGACAGGATCGGGTGCTTCGTGAACCCGGTACATACATGGAAGCTGTTTGCTTTCCAGTTCTATAGCAGCTGCAACATTTGCCATAATCATAAACTCTTCAATTAGTTTATGACTATCAAGTCTTTGGCGCTTTATGATATCTGTGACTTCACCGGATTCGTCCATGACGACTTGAAATTCAGGGATTTCGAGCTCCAGAGTACCCCGTTTATGACGAGCTTTGAGCATTGTGTCATAAGCGCCTTTTAACGGCTTAAGCACGGGATCAAGCAAGTTGATTGTTTTATCACTTGGATAGCCGTTAAGTGCTTCCTGGACTTCTTCGTAGGTCAGGCGTGCTTGAGAGCGAATGAGTGCCCGGACAAATTTATGCTTTCTGAGTTCACCTTCTGCATCAATCCACATATGAACCGCCACCGAGGGGCGATCCTCATTGGGTTTTAGCGAGCACCATCCGTTGGACAACGCCTCAGGAAGCATGGGGACAACACGATCTGCAAAATAGGTTGAATTACCCCGGGTTTGAGCTTCGTCATCCAGCGGACTTCCTGATCTGACATAGTAGGCAACATCGGCAATGGCTACAATTATATGCCAGCCACCTTCATTATCAGGGTCAGGTTCAGCCCAGACAGCATCATCGAAGTCACGGGCATCAGCGCCATCAATTGTCACCAGCGCAAGATCCCGGAGATCTGTTCTTTTTCCTAGAGTGGTTTGTTTGGCTGCAGCTGCTTCTTCCAAAGCCTCTTCTGGGAATTGATTGGGAATATTGCGTTCGTGAATGGCAACCAGACTTAGTGCTCGGGGGCTATCAATTCGTCCAAGAACTTCGACAACTTTTACTTCTTTGAGGCCTTTACGTGAACGACCTTTACGAATCTCACAGAGAACAAGTTCGCCGTGTTTTGCTGTTTTGGCATAATCAGGATTAAGGATGAAATCCTTTTTTGCCTTTTTATCAACAGGGCGAACGAAACCGCCTTCTTCTGTAATCTGATAGATCCCCAGTATTTTAAGAGGGGCAGCCTCAAGCTTTCGTATGGGGATACCCTGATAACTTTTATTATCAAGCCTTTTGAGTTTAGCGAGTACACGGTCGCCAACCACCAGATCGAATTTACTTTTGCGATCTGGCAAAACATAAATCATTGGTGCTGGATGATCTTCTTCCCATGTGGCTGGAACAGCGATGAGCTCTCCGTCACTGTCGATCCGCATCAATTCGATAACCTGAACCGGTGGCAGGCGCCCATCAATATTATTCTTGCGTTGTTTGGCACCGCGTCCGAAATGTCCTTCGTCCTTTAGCTCTTTTAAAAGCTGTTTCAGGGGAATCTTGTCATTACCACGCAAGTTAAAAGCACGCGCGATTTCACGTTTTCCAACAGAAGTTGGAGATTGTTCAATAAAGTCTAAAACCGCTTCCTTTGTGGGAAAGGGCGGGGATTTTCGATCAGAGGTCACGCCCTTTTCCTAACATCTACTCTTCAGTTTTTTTTGTCTTTTTTTGTTGATGCTTTTTTTGCCGCAGGCTTCTTTGCGGCGGTAGTTTTCTTCGTCGTGGTTTTCTTGGCTGGGGCTTTCTTTTTCGCAGGCGCTTTTTTCTTAGCACCTTTTTTCTCTAGCTGTTTTGTTAGAAGCTCGACAGCTTCATCCAGTGTAATGGTGTCGACTTCTTTGTCTTTAGGTAAAGAAGCGTTCACTTTATTCCATTTCACATAGGGACCGTATCTACCGGAATGAACCGTAATATCAACACTGTCTTCCGGATGTGCGCCGATTGTTCTTAGCGCTGCTGCCGGGCCACGCTTTGGTGCCTCGGCGATCAGAGCAACGGCACGGTTCAGGCCGACAACAAGAACATCATCATCTTTGGTCAGTGATTTAAAGGTCGAGCCATGCTTAACATAGGGGCCAAAACGCCCAATACCTGCAATAATCATGGCGCCGTCATCCGGGTGAGGGCCAATGTCACGCGGCAGTGATAGCAATCCTTGCGCAAGTTCAAAGGTTACATCGCTGATTGCTGTTCCTTTGGGAATGGAAACGCGTTTGGGTTTGGTTTTCTCAACTGCTTCGCCCAGCTGAACGTAAACCCCGTATGGGCCTTTGCGGAGCGTTACAGCAAGCTCGGTTGCCGGATCGATGCCAAGTTCTTTTGGTTGACTGAGATCGTTTTCGCCGCCTTCACCATCAGGTAAAGAAAGCTGGCGTGTATAACGACACTCGGGGTAATTGGAACAGCCAATGAAGCCCCCGGTTTTACCAAGTTTGATGCCCAGACGCCCATCATCACAGGTCGGACACTCTCTTGGATGTTTGGCATCGGCGTCTTCCGGGGTTGGGAAGAAATGATCACTGAGATCTTCGTCCAAGGCTTCAATGACCTCTGTGATCGTCAGGCCCTTGGTTTCATCAACAGCAGAGTGGAAAGCTTCCCAGAAACCTCTGAGAACCTTCTTCCAATCAACAGAGCCAGCGGAAATATCATCAAGCTGTGTTTCCAGATCTGCAGTAAAGTTGAACTCAACATATTTGGAGAAGAAATTCCGCAAGAAAGTTACAACAATGCGCCCGCGATCTTCGGGTTTGAAGCGTTTCTTTTCCAGAACAACGTAATCACGGTCTTGCAAAACCTGTATGATAGAGGCGTAGGTTGACGGGCGTCCAATACCCAGTTCTTCCATTTTCTTTACAAGGCTTGCTTCTGAATAACGCGGCGGAGGCTGTGTGAAATGCTGTTCTTTTTCAATCTCTTCGCGGTTGGCGATGTCGCCTTCGGTCAGTTTTGGTAGGCGACGGTCATCATCCTGACCGTCTTTTTCGTCGTCTTTGTCTTCTTTATATAGCTTCAAGAAGCCATCAAATCTTAACACAGATCCGTTGGCGCGAAGAACGGCTTGCCCTTGGGCAACGTCGATGTCCACAGCAACCTGATCCAGAATGGCACTTTCCATCTGACTGGCGACGGTTCTGTTCCAGATCAACTCATAGAGTTTACGTCCTTCATCATCAAGATGGGCAACGACATCGCGTGGCAACAGCTCAAGATTTGTCGGACGGATCGCTTCGTGTGCTTCCTGCGCGTTCTTGGCCTTGCTTTTATAAACTCGCGGATTTGCGGGCAGATAATCTTTACCATATTGCTTGGCAATAAGATCACGCCCAGAAGCAATGGCATCTGCGGAAAGGCTGACACCATCAGTACGCATATAGGTGATCAGGCCGACAGTTTCGCCGCCAAGATCAACCCCTTCGTAAAGCTTCTGGGCAATGCGCATTGTCCGCGAAGCACCGAAACCTAGCTTACGAGATGCTTCCTGTTGAAGCGTAGAGGTCGTAAAAGGTGGTTGCGGGTTTCGGCGAGATTGCTTTTTCTCAACGGTTTTAATGGTAAAGCTTGTGGCATCTTCGAGTAGATCTACCGCATCCTGTGCCGCAGCAGCATTGGCAAGATCGAATTTATCGAGCTTTTTTCCTCTGAGTTGTGTCAGACGTGCGCCAAATTTCTGTCCATCTGCTGTAGATAGCTTGGCATCAACAGTCCAGTATTCCTGTGGTTTGAATACTTCAATCTCGGATTCTCGGTCACAAATCAGACGAAGAGCGACAGACTGAACGCGTCCAGCTGAACGACTTCCCGGAAGTTTACGCCAAAGAACAGGTGATAGAGTAAAACCAAAAAGATAATCAAGGGCACGGCGGGCAAGATAAGCCTCGACCAGTTCCATGTTCAGTTCTCTGGGTTCAGAGAATGCTTGCTGGATAGCCGTTTTGGTTACTTCGTTAAAAACAACCCGGGAAACTTTTTTGCCCTTAAGTTTTTTTCGTCTCTCAAGTTCTTCAGCCAGATGCCAGGAAATCGCTTCCCCTTCTCTGTCGGGGTCAGTTGCGAGGATCAATTGATCGGCATCTTTCAGGGCCGCAATAATATCTTTCAGACGCTTTTCAGATCCGCTGTCTACCTGCCATGACATTGCAAAGTCTTCTTCGGGATCGACAGAACCATCCTTTGGAGGAAGGTCACGCACATGCCCATAACTGGCGAGGACATGATAATCTTCGCCCAGATATTTGTTGATTGTTTTGGCTTTCGCCGGTGATTCAACAACGACAATGTTCATAGCTTCGGGTACTACCTACGTCTAAAATTCCAGGTCATTAACAGAAACCGGTTCTGTTATCTAATAGTCTGATACTCTTGTTATGATATTGGGAATAATGCCTGATATCATAAATTTCTTTCAAGAGATCCCATTAAGAAATCACTTAACTGATCAGGGCAACACGGTTCCCCGGTTGCCATTCGATCTGTCCTGCCAATTCAAATTCCAGCAAAATACCATTCAATTCTGTTGGTGATAGCTGGCTCTGTCGGAGCAGGTCATCTACATATACTGGGCTAGGACCTAACAACTCTTTTACAGAAAGTCGAGCATCAACCGCATCAACAGGTGTTTTTTTCTCAGTCACGATATTCAAAAGCGGCGCCGAAGGCTCTGCTGTAACTCTTTTGCGGGGTGTTTTGTTCGTGGGTAGATCAAAGGGCCGTTCGAGAGCTTCAACAACATCTTGAGCCGTTTCGACCAGGGTTGCTCCTTGTTTGATCAAGGCATTACCTCCTTTGCTTCTGGGGTCAAGTGGGCTGCCTGGTATTGCCATGGTCTCTCTACCCTGTTCCTGTGCGAGCCTGGCTGTAATCATTGATCCAGATTTAAGAGATGCCTCTATAACAATCACACCTCGGCTCAGGCCGGAAACCAGACGATTACGGCGCGGGAAATGTTTTGCTTGCGGCTCACTGCCCAACGGCATTTCGGAAATAAGGGCACCATTTTCGATAATCGCTTCATAGAGCAATTTGTTCTCTGGCGGATAAATCACGTCTAATCCCCCGGCCACAGCGGCAATTGTTCCATTTTGTATTGCCCCTTGATGTGCCGCGGTATCAATACCTCTGGCAAGACCTGATGCGATGAGGAAACCAAACCTTCCTAAATCTTGTGCCAGTTCCTTTGCCAGATTGAGGCCATTGGCGGAAGCATTTCTCGCGCCGACGATTGCAACCGTTTTTTTCTTGAGAAACTTTGTATTCCCAATAACTTGAATTAGAGGAGGTGCATCAGGAATCTGTGCAAGCAAAGGAGGATAATGCTCTTCTCCACAGGCGATGAGCTGTGCCCCGTACTTTTCAATTCTGGTTAGTTCAAGATCAATATTTGAGCGATTTGCAACTGGGTCTTTCTGATTATTCTTTATCGCTTTTGCGCTTAAGGCTTTCAGGGCCTCATGTGCTGATCCGAAGCGTTCCAGTAGCTTGTAAAAAGTTATAGGCCCGACAGATCTGGATCGGATTAATTGAAGCCAATCAAGTTTTTCTTGCAGATCTTTGGGGGGCTTTATGGTGTCAAACATACCTTTATTTGGGGTGTTGTTAGGTGATGAGTCAACCCCAGAGTGTTATGTTGAAAATGATCTTCTTATAGAAATGATTATTTCTTTTGCCCGATTTTAGGTTCTTCACCTTTAATCAGTCGTTTGATATTTTCATGATGGCGCACCCAAACTAAAATAGCCAATAGTGCTGTTAATTCAACCACTTGAAGGTCGTGATGAATAAACCAGGCTGCAATTGGTGTTGCAAGCATTGCCATAAGGGCAGACAGAGATGACATGCGCAGGGTTAACGCAGTGAGTAACCATGTTAAACAGGCAACAAGGCCAACCATCCACGATAGAGCTATGACGACACCCAGGGTTGTGGCAACGCCTTTTCCGCCTTTAAATTTGAGCCAAACAGGGAAAAGGTGCCCTAGTACGGAACCCAAGGCGGCTATCAGAGCCAGATCGGCCCCCCAAAGAGCTGCAAGCAGAACGGCAGCAGCGCCTTTGCCGCTATCACATATCAGAGTGAGAAGGGCGAGACCTTTGCGGCCCGTGCGTAGCACGTTTGTCGCCCCTATATTGCCCGATCCGATTTCGCGAATATCCCCCAAACCAAAGAGACGGGTAATCACAAGCCCAAAAGGAACAGACCCCAAAAGATAGCTTCCCGCAAATGCTAGCAGATAAAAGGGTGCCACGTGGCTCCACGATATGGGGTCTGGCATGAAAAACAGGTCCTTGTTTTGCAGGGGTGTTTGAGTTTTATGGGTGATGTTTATTTTCTATAAATTTTATCGTTCATAGATTGTACGTCCATCAACCACGGTTCGTAAAACTTTTCCTTGAGCTGGGAAGCCTGTGAAAGGAGAGTTTTTCGATTTACTCCTGAATTTTTCTGGATCTATGAAGTAAGGGCTATCCGGGTTGAAAAGTACAAAATCAGCAGCAACACCCTTTGCGATTTTTCCAACAGGTAATCCCAAGATCTCGGCAGGTTTATTGGTTACAAGCGAGAGACAGTTCAAAAGAGAGAGTGCTTTTTTGTGGTAGAGTTGAAGCGCAAGCGGGAAAAGAGTTTCAAGCCCGACAATACCAAATTCAGCCTGTGCAAAAGGAAGACGTTTTGAATCCTGATCATGAGGGCTGTGGTCACTGGCGATTGCATCAATTGTACCATCTGCCAAACCTTGGAAAATGGCTTCCCGATCTTCTTCGGAACGAAGAGGGGGTGATACCTTGGCAAAGGTTCTGTAATCAAGAACAGAGTTTTCGTTCAGGCAAAAATAATGAGGTGCTGTATCACAGGTGACGGGCAAGCCCCGGGCCTTGGCCTGACGAATAATGTCAACGGCCCCAGCCGTTGACAGGTGTGCTGCGTGATAGCGTCCGCCTGTCATTTCAACAAGCCTCATGTCTCGTTCAAGCATGATGATTTCTGCATGGGTCGGAATACCTGATAGCCCCATACGCGTAGAAATCTCGCCACCATTCATGACGCCGCCGGCAAGAGTTGGTTCTTCCGGGTGTTGAACGACGAGAGCATTAAATGTTTTTGCATAACTTAGCGCACGGCGCATGGTCTGCGCATTGGCGAGTGCTTTGGTGCTATCTGTAAAGGCAACAGCGCCAAATTCGGAAAGCAGACCAAATTCTGTCAGTTCTTTTCCTTCCAGGCGTTTTGTTAAGGCGCCATAGGGAAAGATCTTGACCATTTTTGCTTCACGGGCACGACGGGCAACGTATTCAACGCCGGAAACATCATCCAGAACAGGTGTAGAATCGGGTAAGGCTGCTATAGAGGTAATACCACCAGCTGCTGCTGCCTGACCCGCTGTTAGAATTGTTTCTTTATGTTCATCACCGGGTTCACGAAGATGAACCCGAATATCAACGAGTCCAGGTGCCAGATAATGTCCTTGGCAATCAATTGTTTCTATACCATCGGGGACACCGTCTTTGAATAGATCGGGGCCAAAGTCAGCGATATGAATGCCTTCGGTCAGTAGAGCCCCTTTCGCATCAAGGCAACTTGCCGGATCTATCAGATGAGCGTTTATATAAGCGCGTTTTGTTTTGTCATCGAGTTGGCTCATGATTTTGCTCCGTCAGACAAAGTTCCCTGTGTCAGCGCGTGTAAACAGGCCATACGTACCGCGACACCCATTTCTACCTGTGTCCTGATCAGTGATCTGTCCAGATCATCAGCCAGCTCACTGTCAATTTCGACACCACGGTTCATGGGGCCGGGGTGCATCACCAAGGCGTCTGGTTTTGCCATAGCCAATTTTTCCTGATCCAGACCGAAGTATCTGAAATACTCGCGGACGGAAGGAACAAAGGATCCCTGCATACGTTCAAGTTGAAGCCTTAGCATCATGACAATGTCACAGCCTTCCAGTCCTTCTTTCATATTGTGGAAGGTTTCGACACCCATGCGGTCAACCGCAGAAGGAAGAAGGGTTGGGGGGGCAATCAAGCGGACTTCTGCCCCCATTGTATTCAACAGGTGGATATTTGATCGGGCAACACGGCTATGGGCAACATCGCCACAGATAGCGACACGCAATCCGTAGAGATCGCCCTTGCGGCGACGAATCGTCAAGGCATCAAGCAGAGCCTGTGTCGGGTGTTCATGACTTCCATCACCAGCATTGATCACCGAGCCATTCACCTTCTCGGACAAAAGCTTCACAGCCCCTGAATCTGAATGCCGAACCACCATGACATCAGGATGCATTGCATTGAGTGTCATGGCTGTATCAACCAGCGTTTCTCCTTTTTTGATAGAGCTAGAGGCAACGGTCATGTTGATGACGTCTGCGCCCAGACGCTTAGCAGCCAATTCAAAAGAAGTACGTGTTCTGGTGGAGTTCTCGAAAAAGAGATTAATCACCGTGCGACCCTCTAACAAATCAATGGTCTTTTTCACGGCGCGATTCTGGTCAACGTAGCCGTCGGCTAGGTCAAGCAAATTGGAAATCTGATCAGCTCTCAGGCCCTCTATTCCTAGCAGGTGCCCGTGGCCTGTCTGGCCAGCAGCGATCGTTTCAGCATATGTCGTCATTAAAACCGCAATATGTCATTGAAGTTGCGTGGATGCAAATGCGGAAAGAGGATTCTTTTGAAATTCAAAAAAGCTTTATCTATTGGTCAAAATTTAAATAATTCCGCTCTCTTTTAGGCTATTCAACGTTGATTTGTCGAGATCTAGCAACTCTTCAAAAACTTCTTGTGTATCCTGTCCCATGCTTGGTGGTGCCTTGCGGTAATCAACGGGTGTTTGGGAAAACTTCATCGGACTGCCGATTAAGTCAACAGATCCCTGCGCCGCTGTTGGATGAGGCATGGAAATTTTCATCTCTCTGGCCTGTGTTTGGGGGTGTGCAAAAACGCCTTTCATATCATTAACGGGTCCACAGGGGACGCCAAGCGGCGGTAATTTTTCTATCCAATATTCTGAGGGATGTTGTGATGTGATTTCACTAACAAGGGGATAAAGCTCGTCCCGATTTCTTATACGGTTTTGGTTGGTGTGAAAGCGCTCGTCATTAAACAGGTGCATGCAGTCTGCAAAGTGGCAGAATTTTTCATATTGCCCGTCATTGCCGATGGCGAGAATAAAGTGCCCATTACTGGAAGGAACAACGTTGTAAGGGACGATATTGGGGTGACCGTTCCCCAGACGCGGCGGAAGTTCACCGGACGTTAGATAATAAAGCCCCTGATTGGCAAGCCAGGCAATTTGTGTATCCAGGAGTGAGACATCAATATATTGTCCTTGGCCTGTTTGGTTTCGATGATGAAGGGCAGCCAAGATTGCGTTGCTTGCGTACATACCACACATTAGGTCGACGATTGCAACACCGACTTTCATCGGTTGTCCATCTGGTTCACCAGTCAAACTCATGATGCCGCCCATGCCCTGGATGAGGAAATCATACCCGGCCTGCGGGGCATAAGGACCTGTTTGACCGAACCCGGTAATTGAGCAGTATATAAGGTTGGGAAACTCTTCCTTTAAGTCATCATAGGAAAGACCATACTTGGCAAGTCCGCCGACTTTGAAGTTTTCAACCAGAATATCACTTTGGGCAATAAGCTTCTTTGCAAGTTTCTGTCCCTCAGGCTGGGAAATATCCAAACTAACAGAACGTTTGTTTCTATTCGCAGACAGGTAGTAAGCGCTTTCGTCTGTGTCGCTGCCTTCTTTGTCTTTGAGGAAAGGAGGGCCCCATTTCCGCGTATCATCCCCTTGGCCGGGGCGCTCTACTTTTATGACATCTGCACCCATATCACCTAGTATTTGTGTACAGCTTGGCCCCGCCATGATACGTGAAAGATCGAAAACACGTAATCCTGACAGAGGACCTGTGGGCTTGGTCATTAGAGTATCCTTAAAGCCTTAAATTTGGATTGAACCCGGTTTGGCGTGACGCAAAACAAGTATGTAAGACAGAAAGTCTAAAAAGAGGGACGAGTAGATGCAACGGGCAAAGTTCTCATCACTTACTTTTGTTCAGATTATTGAACTAAGTAGTGAGAGACTTTGATCAAGTGGTAGATGAGGAATTTGATGATTTCTCAGCAGAAAAGGTCGCTTGTGCCTGTTTCATTAATGCAAAAACACGAATGTGTTTATTCTGAAATTTTTATGAAATGCCGAACTGGATCAGAGCAAAAAGCGCACTTCTTAAGTAGCACGCTTTTATCTCAGAGATAATCTTCGGGATAAGAAACTGTCTTTGGGGCAAAGAGTATTGGAGTTTTCAACCTATTTGGGTCCCATCAAGAACCAAAGGACAAGACCTATTACTGGTAAAAGCAGGATAAGAACAATCCAGAGCACTTTCGAGCCTGTTGTCGCGCCACTTTGAAAAATTTTTACAATTGCCCAGATATTTGCAACCAAAAGCAAGAGACCCAGGATGCCACCATATTCAAAGCCAAGCATTTTGATGCCTTTCTATTTAAAGCATTGTTATCACTTGCAGGAAAAGTAAGTCTTATTTTGCAGAAATGATATTCGTATGATTACGAATATATAAGGATTTATCGGGGGAGTCCCAGTTTTTCCTGTGGTAAATCTTCTTTGCGAGGACCGATGAAATACCACAACGCGCAACCAAGAGCTGGCAAAATAAAAATTGTGATTGTCCATAGGAGCTTAACAGCGGATCTTTCATCGCTTTGAAAGATTTTTGTTATGACCCATAAACTGACAAAAAAAATGGGTATAACAAGAATGCTGCCGGTTTCCAGGCTAAACATTTTGCTTTCCTTTTTTACAAATTTTCTCTTTTAGAGATTTTGCGAGCTAAAACTGGTGTTTGTACGTTTTTATGTAGATGCGAGAGAGAAAATACCCGCAATGCGAGAATGTAAACATTCGTATAAATACGAATATCCCATCAAGAAGCAACATTTAGAGGGGAACTATCGGTTTGGATTTGAAATTTTTTTTAGAGAAAAATGTTTTCAGTCGGAAAGAGAAATTATTTAAGTGATATTATTTCAAAATTAGGTTTTATATATAAGTATTCTTACTTTTTATGCAGTTTACGCATACCCGTAATGAGGGAACTATTACGGGATCATGTGTGTGACTTAGTAAGCCGTGTTACTTTGACGCTGAATTGCATCCAATGCCCCTTGAAGAATATAGGCTGCAGCTGCTTTGTCGACAACTTCGGCACGGCGTTTGCGGGTCATGTCAGCTTCTCCGATCAAGAATCGCTCTACGGCAGATGTTGACATTCGTTCATCCCAAAAAACGATAGGGATTTCAAAACCGGCAATTGTTCGCAGGTTGTCCGCAAGGGTTCTGACGGACTGACAGCGTGGACCTTCTGATCCATCCATGTTGACTGGTAATCCTATTACAATCCCGCCGATGTTTTTATCTGCACAAATTTCTTTAAGCTCTTGTGCGTCACTTTTAAATTTTGTGCGTTTGATTGTCTTTACCGGTGAGGCAACTTTGAAATCTCGATCCGAGACGGCAACACCTATAGTTTTTGTGCCTGGGTCTAGCCCTAACAAGCGTTTGTTGCGATCTACGAGGTCGGGAAGGTCGTAAATATCTATATCTTGCACTTTGGGTCCTGCACTTTGGTTGGCCTTATCTTTTTCTGGTCGCCTTATGATTTCGAGATAATCTCGGCAAGCAGCTCTATTTTCCCTGCTCTTGAACTTTCGCGAGCACAAAAGGATAATTCAAATGTATCACACATTGCTTATTCTTATGCGCGACAGGGTGTCCTATGGATTAGAGACAGTTGGTTTGTCATAAGTGTTTTGTACTTACCTTAGTTGATGTGAAACGGAAAGCATATGTTTGGTGGATTTGGCGGGCTAATCAGCTCTTTTCTGGTTTTTTTGCTCTTGCATTCAATTCCACCTATGCATCGGGTAAAACAATCTCTTATCAATCTGTTGGGCAAAGCGGGATACTATATTCTCTATTCTCTTGTTTCGACGTGTGTTTTGATCTGGCTTATTCACGAGGTATGGGCTGCGCCTTACATCGAGTTGTGGCCTTATGAGCCTTGGGCAGCGAGAGCAACGGCGCATATAATGCCTGTTTCACTTCTGTTCTTTGTTATGGGATTTTTACGGCCAAATCCGCTTTCTATTGGTCCCGGCAATGGGTTTGATAAAATGCGTATGGGTATCGTTGGAATTGTTCGGCATCCCATTTTATGGGGGTTTGCTCTGTGGGCGGGGGCGCACCTTTTTGCTAATGGTGGTTTGGCAGAGGTCCTGTTTTTTGCAGGTCTGTTTCTTCTTTCAGTTGGCGGCATGTTCATTGTCGATCAACGGAAAAAGCGTTTGCTGGGGGAAGAGGCTTGGATTGAAGTGTCCAGTGGTACATCGAATATACCTTTTGTTGGCCTGATAAAAGGCGGGAATTGCCGCCCAACCTTAAAGGATTTTTTAGGGGGCATTTTTGCTGTATTGGGTTTCGTGCTTGCTTTGTGGTTGCATCCTGCCTTGTTTGATGTTTCTCCTTTATCAGGTTTTCTTTGAAACCTTGAAAAGCATTTGTTCTTTATCACTTAAAGGATTGAGGTTGCTATCCAGGACACTTAAGCTGGATAAAAGAACTTTTAATTACGATCTGTTAGATTAACCATTTCCCTGCTTAAATAATCTTGATTGTATCGATAACCCTTTACTCGTTTTGTTGCACCCGAAGGCCTTTTGGAATTTATGTCGAAACCTGATGTCGCAGAAAATATAAAATCTAAAAAAGCAGGTATTCGACGTTTGTGCTTGATTGGTTTGGGTTGGTTATGTGTTGGGCTTGGTCTTATCGGTCTGGTCTTGCCTCTGTTACCGACAACACCTTTTCTACTCGTTGCCCTGTGGGCTTTTTCCCATTCGTCCGAACGCTTTCATAACTGGCTCTATCAGCATCATCTTTTGGGTCCGATGGTTCGGGACTGGGACTGTTATCGGGTGATCCCGGTAAAAGCAAAGGCCTTGGCGATTACGATGATGAGTGCCAGTTTGGCTTATGTGGCCTATAAGGATGTTGTACCATTATGGGGGCTTGGCCTTATTGGTTTATGTTTGCTTTGTGTTGCCATTTTTATTCTCAGGTGTCCAAGTCGCCCCCCGGCTAAAATTTCAGATCAGCCAACAGAATAAGATCCTCTTTACGTTGATTTGCGACCTGTTTCTCTGTGATAAATTAACAGAGACAGAGTAGATATCTTTTTGTTATTGAGCGATATAATCCAATCCAATTCGAGGCTCATTTCTCTGGCTATTTTGATAGCAGCCGCAGTTGAATAATAGAAAAGAAATTTTACTTGATAAAAAGCACTCTACAGGCGTTGCAGCTTGGGCGGGTGAGTGCTATTTTCCGCTCGAATTTAATACGTGATACTTTCGATATCCATAGAAGATTGGAACCGAGTATGTCTGTCGACAAAAATACGGTAGCGAAAATTGCCAGACTGGCGCGCATCCGGGTTGATGAAAAGCAGCAAGAAGAGCTGACCGGAGAATTGAACCAAATCCTTGGCTGGATTGAGCAACTCTCTGAACTGGACACAGATGGTGTTGAGCCAATGACATCTGTTGTCGAGATGACCCAACCTTTGCGTGAGGACGTGGTCAATGATGGGTACTATGTTGACCGGGTAACAAAGAATGCCCCTCAATCTGCCCATGGTTTTTTTGCTGTTCCTAAGGTGGTCGAATAATGAGTAACCTTAATAACCTGACAATTTCTGATGCTCTTGATGGCATGGAAAAAGGTGATTTTTCTGCGCGCGAGCTGACCGAAGCTCATATTAACGCGATGGAAGAAACCCGCGAACTTAACGCTTATATCGTTGAGACGCCTGAAATAGCCCTCGAAATGGCTGATGCTTCTGATAAGAAGCGCGCCGCAGGAGATGCTGGTTTGATGGAGGGGATTCCGATCGCGATGAAAGATCTCTTCTGTACGGAAGGAACGCAGACAACTGCCGCGTCGCGTATTTTGGATGGTTTTGTACCGACCTATGAATCAACTGTATCCGGTAATCTATGGAATGCTGGTGCTGTGATGTTGGGTAAATCCAACCTTGATCAGTTTGCCATGGGGTCTGCTAACATTACGTCGTATTACGGCAATGTTATCAATCCTTGGCAGCGTAAGGATAGCGATGCACAGCTTACACCTGGTGGATCATCTGGTGGTTCCGCAGCGTCTGTAGCAGCACGTTCAGCAATGGCTGCAACAGGTACTGATACGGGTGGCTCTATCCGTCAGCCTGCTGCGTTTTCTGGTATCGTAGGTCTAAAACCCACTTATGGTCGTTGTTCACGTTGGGGTGTCGTTGCCTTCGCTTCATCTCTTGATCAACCTGGTCCAATGACACGGTCTGTGCGTGATGCGGCAATCATGCTGGAAGCAATGGCTGGCTATGATGCCAAAGACTCCACATCGGTTAATGTTGGTGTACCTAGCTATCAAAAAGCTCTGACAGGTGATATTCGAGGCTTGAAAGTAGGTATTCCAAAAGAATATCGGTTGGATGGTACACCGAAAGAAATTGATGAAGCATGGGAACAGGGTATTGAGTGGATTAAGGACGCAGGTGCCGAACCTGTAGAGATCAGCCTGCCTCATACAAAATATGCTTTGCCTGCTTATTATATCATCGCACCTGCAGAATGCTCATCTAATCTGGCGCGTTATGATGGTGTCCGTTACGGCTTGCGTATTGATGGCGAAAGCCTGGATGATATGTACGAACGTACACGGGGCGAAGGTTTTGGTGATGAAGTCAAACGTCGTATTCTGATTGGAACCTATGTTCTGTCAGCAGGTTATTACGATGCTTATTACAACAAAGCGCGTCGTGTTCGCACCTTGATCGCGAATGACTTCAAAAAAGCCTATGAAAGTGTGGACGTAATCCTGACGCCAACAGCACCAAGTCCTGCCTTTGGCATTGGTGAAAAGATGGATGATCCGATTGCCATGTATTTGAACGATGTCTTTACCGTTCCTGCCAGCTTGGCCGGATTGCCGGGCATATCCGTTCCGACAGGTCTTTCCAGCGAGGGAACACCTCTTGGTCTGCAATTACTTGGTAAAGCTTTTGATGAAGAGACTGTCTTGAAGGTGGCGGGTGTTGTTGAAGAAGCTGCTGGTTTCTCTGCCTTGCCGCAGCTAATAGCGGGAGGTAAGTAACATGAGCTATCGTATTAAAGGAAATACAGGCGAGTGGGAAGTTGTGATTGGTCTTGAAGTTCATGCTCAGGTCATTTCAAAATCCAAGCTCTTTTCTGGTGCTGCAACAGCATTTGGCGCGGATCCAAACCATCACGTGTCGCTGGTGGATGCTGCGATGCCGGGTATGTTGCCTGTATTGAACAAAGAAGTTGTTGAACAGGGTATCCGAACAGGTTTAGGTCTTCGTGCGCAGATCAACATGAAGTCTGTGTTTGAGCGTAAAAACTATTTTTATGCTGACCTGCCACAGGGGTATCAGATTTCCCAGTTTCTGGAACCGATTGTTGGTGAGGGTACGATCACGCTTGACCTTGAAGGTGGTGAAGTTCGTGAAGTTGGGGTGGAGCGTATGCATCTGGAGCAGGATGCAGGTAAATCCGTACACGATCAACACCCGACACAATCGTATATTGATTTGAACCGCTCTGGCGTGGCTTTGATGGAAATTGTTTCCAAGCCGGATCTTCGCTCGCCTGAGGAAGCGGGTGCCTATCTGCGCAAACTTCGTTCTATCCTGCGTTATCTCGGCACTTGTGATGGCAACATGGACGAAGGTTCTATGCGTGCTGATGTGAACGTATCTGTCCGTAAGCCCGGCGATGAACTGGGTACGCGAACAGAAACGAAGAACGTGAATTCTATTCGTTATGTGCAGCAAGCAATTGAACATGAAGCCAAACGTCAGGTGAAAATTCTGGAAGAGGGCGGTGAGATTGTTCAGGAAACGCGTTTGTTCGATGCCAGTAAAGGCACGACACGTTCAATGAGAAGCAAGGAAGAAGCGCACGATTATCGTTACTTCCCTGATCCTGATCTGTTGCCGTTGGTTCTTGATCCGGCATGGGTTGAGGAAATCAAAGCGACAATTCCAGAGCTTCCAGATGAAAAGAAAGATCGTTTCATTAATGATTTTGCTCTGTCAGCTTATGATGCTGGTATTCTGGTCGCTGATCGTGAAAAAGCAATGTTCTACGAAGAGGTTGCCAAGGGCCGAGATCCTAAGTTAGCTGCGAACTGGGTGATGGGTGATTTCTTTGGGGCGTTAAACAAAAGCGGTCTTGCTTTGGACGAGTCCCCGGTTTCTGCGAAACAGCTTGGTGGTCTTATTGGTTTGATCAAAGACAATACAATTTCCGGACGTATCGCCAAGGAAGTCTTCGAGGTGATGTGGGATACCAGTAAAGATGCTGATACCATTGTTGAAGAAAAAGGCCTGAAACAGATTACGGATACAGGACCAATTGAAGCTGCAATTGATGAAATTATGGCTGCTAATCCTGATCAAGTTCAAGCTTTCCGTGGTGGTAATGAGAAGCTGATTGGCTGGTTCGTCGGTCAGACGATGAAAGCAACGGGTGGCAAAGCGAACCCCGGTATGGTGAACCAGTTACTTAAGAAAAAATTGACTGCAGAATAAGAACATTGGAAAGCTCGGTTGATATTATATAAAAATGCTTGGGTACTTTAAGTGCCCAAGCATTTTTTAACGCTGTTTATTTTGCCTGCAAATCTGTCCAATGCAGATGATGCAATGAACTTCTACATTTGTTGGTTTTGAAAAATAACAGGAGGTTTATTATTATGCAGTTGAAGATGTTGATGGAGCAGACGCATTTTGACTTGCAGCTCTCTGGTATACAAAAAATGTAATGACGACCAGAATAAAATAAGTTGAATGTTCAAGTAGCTCTGCTCGATCACCTGCAATAATATCAAATCCACAAAAAGCTAAAAAAGTCGCGGCATTGAGCGTGGCAATCTGTTCCAGTTTTTGTTTATTTCTATGGTAATAAAAAGGGATGGCCATGAATATGAGCGCCAATAAGACTTCCCAGATTCCTACAAAATATAAAAAGGGCGAGACATAATCCTGAGGAAAACTGAGACGTTCAAAATATTGAGTGAATTGCGTGCTTCTATCTTTTCCATGCCACCGAAATAATATAAGGTCTGAAGAATGACAGAATTTATCCAAGCCATTT
Organism: Kiloniella sp. EL199; assembly: GCF_900313065.1. Lineage (GTDB taxonomy): Bacteria > Pseudomonadota > Alphaproteobacteria > Kiloniellales > Kiloniellaceae > Kiloniella. The sequence goes on along the minus strand of NZ_OMPU01000008.1, from coordinate 54,737 downwards.
AATCCCCAGAACAGAACCCAGTAAGCCGAGATTACGTTAGATAGTCTATGCATTGAGTAAAACCCCCTTCAACTTGCTTTGTTTTGTATTGCTGTATTCGTTATTATAAATATACATCTTTTTTAGGTGTATTTGAGATACATCTAAATAATTAATATTTATTAATTTTCTGTGACTATATAGGGGCAAAAAAATGTCATTTTTTTCTAAATTATTTGGACGTGCTAATTTAGATAAAAAAGAGACGCAACCTTCAGAAGAACCATTTTTATATGAGGGTTATGCAATTATTGCGACACCGGACAAGGCAGACAATGGGCAATGGCGGCTTTCGGGATATATAAAAAATGTGACTGAAAATCCTGAAGATATACAAATGGAACGTTTCTTTTTAAGGGCAGATACATTTTCTTCTCGGGAAGAAGCTGTTGAATTTACATTACGCAAAGGCCGTCAGATTATTGATGAACAGGGTAAACGGTTGTTTGCGGATGGTGAGCCAACAGGGCGTGCTTGATATCAATATCTGTTTCTATGAAATCCGTAGCTTGTAATAACGATAAGTTATTGATTTATTTATTTGTAGTTTATGGTCGCTAGTGACAGAGATGCTGATATTGGTTCCGGGGCAAAGTAAAAAGCTCGAGTTTTGGTTTTCACTATATCTTGAAGGTCGTATTAGATAACTTCTTGGTACAGCCTAACCAGTTCTGAATTAATAATTCAGGTGATATGAAACAAAGAGTTTTCATTCTCTTTTCTTCTCCCTATTCTTTCGCCAGATCTAAATGGGAGCTGGTCATGGGTGAAAAAAATAACGTTGAGACGCTTCTGGCTCAGGCTGGACATTATCTGGATAAAGACAGTGGTTCGGTTGTGCCGCCAATCCAGCCTTCAACAACGTTTGCCCGAAATGAGCAAGGCGATCTCTATGACAGCAATCGAATTTACGCCCGTGATCAAAGTGTAAATGCTGAAATGGTAGAGGCTATTCTCTGTGAGCTGGAAGAGGGGGCATCATGCAAGATTTTTGCTTCTGGAATGGCGGCTGCAACTGCGCTTGTACAAACACTTCGTCCTGGCGATCGTATTGTCGCACCAACAGTAATGTACTGGTCTCTTCGTGCCTGGCTTATTTCTTTTTGTGAAGACTGGAACATCAATCTTGCTTTTTTTGATCCGCGTGATGCCGCAGATATGGTCGCTGTGGTTAAAGCTGCACCAACCGACATTTTATGGATTGAAACACCTGCCAATCCAACCTGGGAAGTCGTTGATATTCAGAAAGCAGCTGATCTTGCACATTCTGTCAGCGCACAGCTTGTTGTTGATTCGACTGTTGTAACCCCGTTGATTACAAAACCGATAGCATATGGTGCTGATTTTGTGTTTCATTCCGCCACAAAATATATCAATGGACATAGTGATGTTATCGCCGGTGCTTTGATTGCTGCGAATGAAGATACTCGGTGGGAACGTTTGTGCAAGCTCCGCGCTCAACAAGGTGGGATACTCGGGCCATTTGAAAGCTGGCTTTTGCTCCGCGGGATGAGGACCATGCATGTTCGCGTTGAGCGGTCGTGTGAGAATGCGATGAAACTGGCGCGACACTTTGAGGGTTTCTCTGGCGTCAAGGAAGTGATCTATCCCGGACTTGTATCTCATACAAACCATGAGGTCGCAGCCAAACAAATGACCGGTGGCTTTGGCGGAATGCTTTCGATCCGCTTTAACGGTGGAAAAGAACAAACCGGGGTAATCATGGGACGCATGAAACGCTTTGTCAGAGCGACATCATTAGGCGGGGTCGAAAGTCTGGTTGAACACAGGGCATTGATTGAAGGCGAGGGAACACCTGTGCCTGATGATTTGTTACGCTTTTCTATTGGTATTGAAAATATTCAAGATTTGATTGAAGATTTGGAGCAGGCCATACGAGGATAATTGTGAAGGATCTTGTTGGTATTTCGATTATGACATCAATGGATCAACACAGCGCGATACATAAATTGAGTGCTGCAAACTCAGAATGATCACATGTTACTTTCTAAAATGGCAGCAACAATTCATTTCGAAATAGATGTTTTGTAAAATTAATTTTGTTCCAGAGTTTGAACGTGCTGATTTCTGCTTGGGATCAGGCATAAGATTATTATTGCAACTATAATTACTGGAGGGATGATACAAATCAAACCTATCCAATGGGATGTGCCAATATCATTTAGTCTGTATCCTATATATAATAGAGGAAGTATGGATATGCATAGTATGAGAGGAACGAAGACAAAAATAGTTATAGCTAGGCCGATAAAGAAAATTAGATAATCATTTAATTTTGTATCGAGCTGGCCAGCTAAGTGGATCACAAGTGCCATGCTTACCGAGATTGCTAACAGTTTACATATTTGTGTTATAAATTGAGTTCGGGTGTATTTCTTGTTTTTGTCTACCATTAACAAGCATAAAATAATGAAAAGTGGATAAGCTAGAAGTAGCAAGTATTGTTGTGAAATCTGATTACTCTCTAACATCTCAAGCTTGCCTTATTTCAGGGCATACTCTTTCCCTTACAGGAGAATAGCAATTAAAAATATCAACTAAAAGATTTATCTTCCACATATTGGTTTAAATCCTCCGACTTTAGTCAGAGGAGGTTTAATTATTGGGACCGAGTATATTTCTAATAACACGATGGAATACTTTCGTTCCTGTTTCTATTAAAACGTCGGGGAAATCAAAGTCCGGATTATGGAGTTGTGGTTGATTCAAGCCAGATCCAAGAGTGAACATTGCACTGTTACTGATTGTGCCGAATTGTCCAAAATCTTCTGACCAACGCATTGGTGTTGCCATTTTTTCGCATGTGATATTCTCGTCTGTAAAAGCGCTTGTGAGTATTTCTGTTGCCTCTGGTGCATTGACTGAATCCGCAAATACATCCTCATAGCCATAGGCTGCATTCAGATCGTATTTTTTTGCCGCATCATTGATCAGAGCTTCCGATTTTTTCTGCAACAAAGACATGACATTGTTTGTCTCACTTCTTAGTGTAACCATTACTTTGGCAAAACCGGGGGTAATGCCGAAGGCTTCTTCGCCTAAACGAGCATGAACAATTGTTACAAGGGCAAAATCGTTCGTAAAGTCTGGCGTATTTGGTAATTCCGTAAAGGCTGTAATCAAATCACACATGGCTGAGGCTGGGCTGGTGCCATCTTCTGGATGAGACGCATGAGATGTCTTGCCTTCCAGAGTAATCCAAAGACCTTGGGACGCACAGTTGAAGGGGCCTTCTTTGATTCCGACTTTGTGTAGTGCTTGACCGGGTAGATTGTGAAGAGAAAAGGAATAATCAGGAGTTAGTCTGGAAAATTTAGGGTCATTGATAACGGCTTTTGCGCCCGCACCGGTTTCTTCTGCTGGTTGGAATAAAAGAATGGCGCGTCCTTTTGCTGGACGTGTTCGATGTAAGAGAGTGGCAAGACCTGCAACCATTGCCATATGGCCATCATGACCGCATAGATGCCCTTTGCCTTGATGTGTTGCTTGATACGGCAGATCGTTTGTTTCTGTAATTGGTAAGCCGTCAAGCTCGCACCTGATAAGGACCGTGGGACCATCCTCCTTACCATTATATATGGCGGCTAATCCATAACCGCCTAGGTTACGGATAGTTTCATCGGGATCATATTGTTCAAGAAAACAGGAAACCAGATCACTCGTTTTTTTCTCTTTACCCGAAATTTCCGGGTAACGGTGTAACTCACGTCGAAATGAAATAAGCTTGTCGAGTGTTTTTTGATCAAGAAGCATTTCTCAAGCCTGTGAACAAGTACAAATAGAATTATGGGGTAAGCATAAAGGTCGTTATGTAGTAGAGAATTTCTTCGTGCGATTGCCGCATTGGGACATAGAATTTTCATATTAATTTTGTCATTAAAGCCTTTGAGAATTTCATTAACGAAGAGTTATCACTGGATTTTAAAAATCTGGTTAGCCGTTCAGTTACAGGTAGGTAAGTTGCCATGAATGGTTTTGGCTATTTAAAACTGGTTTTGTCGTAAAAAGAAAGGCACCGAGAAGAGGTTCATTTTCTTCCAGAATAATCAGGAGCCGAGGTAAAATATTAGGAAGGATTTCTGCAGCAAATTCTTCTCCTGTTGCTTCAATCCGTCTTTCTAGTCTCTCAAGTTTAGGGATGGCGGTAATGAAGGATTCAGGGTTTTTTATACTCGCCAGAGCATCGATTTCCTGTCGAGTGAGTCCTGCAGGACCTTTGTTTTTTGATAATTTGGCGTGCGCTTTTTGCAGTAGCTCAATATCTTTGATGCTGTGGAGAGCAATGATTTCGTCGTTGGTAAATTCAGTTGTAAAAATAGCTGCAATTTTGTTGATAAGGCTGGTCCTGTTTTTAATCATTTCCGCTGTTATGAGCGTGTTTATCTCTTCCAGTGCTTTATCTGGTAAACGAACTGCGGCAACTTCATTTTCTGCTTTGTACTGAAGAAAGGATTCCAGCAAGGCTTCTTTGATGAATTTGTCTGTGAAAATCATTTCGACAAACTCAACTGATTTTTCGTGTTTATTCAAAGAGGTCGATGGCCTCGTTTGCGCACAAGCTGATAAAACAGTGATTAGAATCGTAACAAGAAATAGGCGCGGTATCATTGGTTTTCCTGTTCCATAGCGGGACAATGCGTTGATAAGGTCATCGAGCGACGCTTGAAAGAGTTTAGCGTGATATCTCCTTGTAGGGGTAGGGAAATATTGTGTTCGTCTGCTTTTGTTTTCTAAAGAAGATCGCAAGTTAATAAAATTTACACCAACAAGAGAAGTTGCGCATCTCGCTGTTGTTCCGGCTACAAAATGTTCCTGTAAACGGGTTTGTTTCGATTGACTTAAACGACTCTTTCTCATCCTCACCATAATAACACCTATTCGGTATTATCTGGTACAGCCCCTTAATTCATTCTTGTGCACTACCATTATGTCTCATTAATGAAAATGATTATCTAAAGCTTTATAACATGTCACAAAAATTACATTTGGGCATCATGTGTTTATCAAATAACATGTATTTTATATGAATCTTATTTCAGTAAATATATAAAAAGGGGAGATAAATGTCGCAAGAAACAGACAATGATGATGAGGTACGGGTTGAAACTTTGCCAGATATAGAGATCAACCGTAGCTGGAATTCAATAAATTCTTTGTTACGTCACAAAACATCTACAGTTGTTGATGATGCCTCAATCAATGATAAAAATTTACTTCAGCAGAATGTAGCCGCTCAAGCTGAAAGTTCTTTGATCGAAGGAAAGAGCTTTGCCCCTGTTCCTGATGTTCCCGAACCGCTTCAGGGACAAACAATGATTGACCCGGTTTACGGAACAGCTGTTACACGTATCACAGATCATGAAAATGACCCGTCGTCTGGTTTTGCCCGTAGTTATTACTCGCGCATTCAAGCGTTCAACGCTGATGAAAGCAGAATAATGACGCATGCTGAAGACGGTTACTGGCACCTTTATGATCCAAATACGAATCAACATGTGAAGCAATTGCAAGGGCCAGCAGGGGCTTCGGAAGTACATTGGGATGTGGATGATCCTGACATTATCTATTTCGTTGATACAAATGGTGTTGGCAATAATTTTTACCAGATGAATGTTGTGACCGATGAAACAGTCAAGCTTGCCGATTTTGATGGTCGAGTTCCCTGGGATGACTTATTTTCATCTCGATCCCGATATGAAGGATCTCCTTCCGAAGACGGTGAAACATGGCCGTTCTTGGCTCAAGATGAAGGCTGGAATACACTTGGGATTTTTGTTTGGGATAAAAGTACTGATAAAATCCTGAGTACGTTTGATTTTGCCGAAAACGGTGTTCCAGAAGGACCAGATTACGTTTCAATGAGTCCGTCTGGCGAATACGTTATTGCGTCCTGGTCACATGAATCGGGGTTGGGAACACGGGCATATACAAAGGATTTTTCAAGCTTTGTTCAACTCCATAACGGGTCAGAACATTCAGATCTTGTAAAGTTGGCGAATGGTCATGACGCTTTTGTTTCCATTGATTACCAGGCCAATGGCGGAAGTGTTTTTTACATTGATATTCAAACAGGGGAAAAGGTGGACTTATTTCCCACTTATTTAAATGGTTCTGTTACGGCACTGCATTTTTCCGGGCGCGCATTTGATAAACCCGGCTGGGTGCTCATTTCAACCTACAATGAAAATGAAGCTACAGAATGGTTGCACCAGAAAATATTTGCTGTTGAGTTGACTGAAAATCCAAGAATATTCAATATTGCCAATCATCATTCCACGGAAGGTAGCTACTGGACAGAACCACAGGCTACGGTGAACAAAGATTTTACCAAAATTCTGTTTAACAGTAACTGGGGTAACGGTAGCAGCGATGATATTAATACCTATATGGTTGAACTAAAGGACCACGATATTCCTGATTTAGTCTTGAGTGGCAATATTGTCGGGACGGATCAGGATGATATTCTCATTGGGACAGATCAAGACGATATAATTAGTGGTCTTGCCGGTAATGACACTATTGATGGCAAAGATGGTGATGACGTTATATCCGGTGGCTTGGGTGCAGATATTATCAATGGTGGTGACGGCATTGATACCGTTGATTATCGCGAGGCCACAACTGGCATAACTGTTGATCTCTATTGGGGTAGTGGAGAACAGGGAGAGGCTGAAGGTGATCAGTATACATCGGTGGAAAACATAATTGGAGGTAACTCTGAAACTCATACGGATTATCTGTTTGGTAATGATGAGAACAATCATATTCAGGGGCTTGCCGGTCGCGATAATATTGAAGGCGGAAAAGGTGCTGATATTATTGATGGAGGTGATCAGGAGGACTATGCAAAATACAGGTACTCTGAAACTGGTGTAGATGTTGACCTAACGCGTGAAAAACAAGTCGGTGGAGATGCCGAGGGTGATATTCTTGTCAATATCGAAAACCTCTCAGGGTCTTCCCATAACGATAAGTTAACCGGGGATGAAGGTGACAATCAGCTTGATGGCAACGAAGGCGATGACACTCTCCGCGGGTTAGCTGGTGATGACACAATACTTGGCGGTATGGGTAATGACATCATTTATGGTGGTGAAGGGAATGATTCACTGCATGGGCAATGTGGTTCAGATATTTTTGTGTTTGAAGCTGCGAGCGCTTTTACCGGCGTTGATAAAATATATGACTTTTCCGCAGAAGAGGGGGATATTCTGGATGTATCTGATCTTCTGATTGATTATGACCCACTTGAAAGTAGTGTCGAAGATTTTGTGCGAATTACAGATGATGGCATAAATTCTATTTTATCAGTCGATGTTAATGGGACAGGGCAAAATTTTGTCGAAATTGCAACGTTCGTCTATCAGGCTGACCTGATGGATGAAAATGCTTTGGAAATGTCCGGAAATCTGGTTCTTGTTTGAGTGTAACCTATAATTTCTGGTTTGTTTTAGTTTCTAGTTTGTTTTATCGGGGGACGAGTTGATTTTTTCAAACCAGTCCAAGGTCCTTTTTGTCCAGCCTTTGGGAATGGAGTGTCCCCCGGTATACAGAACCAATAGTAAATTGCTGGTGGAGTTATAGCGTATCCACCAACGTTGCCAAAAAAGGTCGAGGCTGATGTTGTTGAGCTTGTATCAAACTCGTCGGTTCGCAGTCCTCTGCATTTGATTGATTTTCCGGATGACTTCCAGGTTATGAAGTACATTACCCTGTTGAATGATGCCTCCACCTAGGGGCGACCTTCCGGGGAACGGTTTTATCTCGCCAGCTAATCGAGTCTCAACTTAATTGGATCACTGCAATCTTGTGTAATTGGTTCGGGGAACCTGAATGCTCCGGCAACGGGTGCATGGGCCATGACAATTTTATTGTCCTGACAGGTTAAATACCACGCGGAGGATCTGCGGATGAAAAAGCCACTCATTAAAACCTGATCCCGATCAATATTGAATTTTGCAGACGCATCATCCGAAACTTTACGTGTAAAGGCCAACTCATCCCGCATTTTTGGGCGTTGAGGTATAAAAGGCCATCCCGGCCCAAACGAGAGTTTGACGCTTAAGGCCACTCGGTGCAATAACTGCATAACCATAATCGTGGATGGCTTTGATCATGTTTGTGTTATTTAATGTGTCAGCTCTAGATCTTCCGGCACCATGATGAAAGATAACCGCAGGAACTTTGGTGTCTGTTTTTATGTCGGATAGAGAAGCCGTCGGTAGAGAAACATTATATGAGCCGAGCTTTACTTGGCATTCATTCCCGATCTCTCCGCAAAGGTTGTTCGTTTCTTTCGAGAGTATAGTTATTTGGTCCGCTTAAAATAAAGACAGGGACGAGAATAAAGCAGAAACTATCTTCTTTATCATTAAATTCCGACAGGCCGGTTACCCAAAAGCGTTACGGTAATCCGTTTCCACTTGGCATAGCAGGGTAAAGTTATTATCCCGCGAGCGTGTGATTTTTTTTGTGCCATTTTCCCCGAAAGATTTTGATTATTGTATGGTGTGTTCTTTCTGATTCCGAGCAGCTATTCTCGCTGTCTTTTGGTAAATCACTATCTGTTATTGATTGAAATACTGTTCTTAACTGCTGGGGAGTGAGGGTGTTCGAATGCAAAAAGTAAGAATAATACAAGCTGTAACAAAGAAGATGTCAGATATAGAGACCACGTTATCTGACAAAGGGATAGCCATAGAAATGTGCGAAGACTTTCAGAAACTGGAAAAGATTTGTAACTCAATAGAAGACAGAAAACGCCTTTCCGAACCTTTTAGCACGAAATACTTTGACATTTTGCCGCGAGATGGCTTCTGGATCCGGGGTTTTGATCAGAATGGTAAGACCGTCAGCACACAGGTTATGCGTTATTCTGAATTGGGAGAAACCAACTTGGCAACTCTGTGGCAGCAGCAGCTTACGCGTCTGCACGGGGGGAAACTTATGAAAACATCCAGCCCAGGCGCACAACATATTAATGGCAGAGTTGTTTATCATGGCGATGTTTGGGTTGATCGTTCCTGCGCCCGGCTAAATCTGGGGGGGATTATGTCTCATCTCGCTCTGTCCGTTGCCCTATTGAAATGGGCACCAGATTTTGTTTATGGTTTCATGAGGGAAAAACTTTGTCTATCTGGGCTTGCACTCAAAGAGGGGTATTTTCATTGTGAACCCATAGGCTCACACTGGGTGGAACAACCGCGTGAGATCGATCCTAGCGATTGGTTGGTTTGGATGGGGCGTCATGACCTGGAATATCTTGCCCAACATAAAATGATTTCAGGCTTGTTATACTCCCGATAACATTTCCTCCGCTTTTGAAGCGACAGGGTAAAAGCAGGCGCTGGTAACCGACCAGACAATTCCCCTTCACAGGGTGAACCAATGGTGCAATGACTTCATGGGCAATCGGCTTGTTTTCTTCGAGAACCTTGATATAGGATTCCGTGACGGCCAAATCAAATTCAGCATCGGGCAAGGTCGACCCCGTACAGGTTTCTGCCCAGTTATGCCCAAATACCTGGGCTGTTACCGATGTATTTCCAGCATGAATAAGGGGAGGAATACGGTCTTCCCGTTGGATAACTGAGATTTGTAAATTTTCCAGTATACGTGTGGTGGCCTGATCCCGACCAATAATACCACCAGAATTTTCCCACCACTCCAGCCCTTGCGTTAACAGGATATCGGCTTTATCCGACGGCAAGGTTATGGGGGCTAATGTGATAACATCTTTTGTCATCGAAACTTACACGGCAAGGAACACACTACGAGCGAGATATGAACAATGCCATCAATAAGAGTGTTCGGCAATTGTTAAACACGTTTAATGTTGTTTTGATCGTGGAGGGGATTCAAGGCAATAGTCAGTAACTTTTAGATTTAGTTTCAAAAAAGGAGAAGCGATGCAAAAAAAGAAACTGCAATAATGAAAAATGAAAGTTTACCAATTAGGCTTTTCTCTTTTTCTTCAGGATATAAAATCCACTCAAGTTTTTCCATTTCACGTGATATTTTTTTCCCCCAATTGGGAGGTAAACTAATCTCAATAATCTCTTTTATCTCTATTGAATGATCACAATTTTCTTGGTTTTCGATATCTTCGGCGAGAAGAGTTATTTCATCTAGGCGATTTGGTATACTTCTAAGTTTATCAATTTGTGAGCCAATTGTGTCTTGAAGCAGGTTGGGTAATCCTTCTAAGCCTTCTGAAACACTTATAAACCTGACTCTTTCTTCGTGCTCTAAAACTTGGTGTAAAAGATCTCTGATTAGTGAGCAACTATGATGTATCTCGTCAACCTCGCCGGATAAACCTGGTTCTCCCCAGCTGTTAGTCAAAGATTCAAGCAATTTTTCTAATGGCAAAAATAATTTACTCATTTCGCTCATTCGTTCAATCGCCCAGGGTAAGATCTCATTATCATTGAGATGTTTATGTGGTTCTTGTGTAAAGGCCACTTCTTAGATCGTCTAGTTGGCGAAAATATGGAGTGTTGAAATGTCTCATAAACTCTGCGGTTAAACGAAACTCCCATCCAACAGGTTTATCAATAATAATACGCTTAATAATTGGAGGATAACCTTTAAGAATACTAAAGGTGGAATCAGAAAGGTGATCATTACTGAGAAGGGGGGCTTTTCCTAGCTGATTCTCTATTGACGTCTCGTGTTGCTCTCGCCACTTAAATAGTGTTTCCGGAGGATACTTTGTCTCATCTCGATCAACTTTTTTATGGCAATTACGGCATAACCAAACCCCATTTGTAATTTCACTTCGCGCATGATCTGTCATTTGATGTTTGAAACGAGCACTATTAGGCCTAGCGCCGTAAATATGGGCTGCTTCTCCTATAATAACTGTTTTATTTGAGTTTGAATTTGGCGCAACAGTAGCGACCTTACAGTTCGGATTTGAGCAATAAAATGCAGCGCGCTTGGCTAATATGTCTATGGTTTTTGGGCTAAAATCTGGCGACATCGATGTAATTTTGATCTGTGAAAATTTGATCAAGATACAATCAAAAGCTGTTTAATGCTATTGCTTGTTATTACGATGTTGCTTTGCGGATGTAAATTTCAACCAAAACTGTAGATCCATGTTACAGAAAATGAGATTATTTAAGCACTAATTAAGGCAACTAGTAATATTGCCCAAAAATTTAGGTTTATTGAAAGTATTCAGTTTCTTAGTAACTAGATTCTAATGAGAAAAAATGGTGCCGTGAGGCAGAATTGAACTGCCGACCCCGTCATTACCAATGACGTGCTCTACCACTGAGCTACCACGGCCTTGTTTGGACGGGCGTTATATGCCTTTGCCCGCATTTTAATGCAAGTCTTATTTTTATCTTTTTTTAAAATTTTGTCATCCCTTTAAATGCTGAACAGATAACAGGTGGAGTGATAATTGGCTGTTTATGGTCGCTTGAGGCTTGACCTTAACGACAAGACTTTGCAATCTGCGGCCATGACAGATCAAGACAAGACCGAAAGTTCGGCGGGCGAAAGCCTTACAGATAATAAACAGCGTAGTCAGAAGTCCATTAATGCTGAAAAGGAAATGGCAGAACGGACAAAAAAACGGCTGGAACGCGAAGCAAAAGCCTTGAGGGATAATCTCAAAAAGAGAAAAGGCCAGTTACGAGAGCGAAGGTAATTGTGTGTCGGTCATTTTATGTTGGCAATTTGTACAGATGATCTCTCTGAATTTGCCTATACATCTTTGGATAAATTATCACGAGAAATCTGCTGTTCTTCTGATCTTCAATCTTGAGCTTTGGGGCGGAAGACAGTAGAAGGCTTATGGCCTTGCGCGACAGTGACGTGCGAGAAAATGGAATCGGTGAACATTGGGAGGATATGCCGTGGGAATTATGCCGGATACTTGGATTCGAGAACAGGCCGAAAACCATGGCATGATTGAGCCTTATGTTGAGGCGCAAAGGCGTGAGGGTGTTATCTCTTACGGCGTCAGTTCTTATGGATACGACGCTCGGGTTTCCAATGAGTTCAAAATCTTTACCAACGTGCATAATGCCATTGTTGATCCGAAAGAATTCTCTGATCAGAGCTTTGTGGAAAAAGATGATGACGTCTGCATTATCCCGCCGAACTCATTTGCTCTGGCGCGAACCGTAGAGTATTTCCGCATTCCACGCGATGTTCTGGTTATCTGCCTTGGTAAATCCACCTATGCCCGTTGTGGTATCATCGTCAACGTGACGCCGTTGGAGCCAGAGTGGGAAGGCCATGTGACATTGGAGTTTTCAAACACGACACCGTTGCCTGCTAAAATTTACGCCAACGAAGGGGTCTGCCAGTTTCTCTTCTTGAAGGGTGAAGGGGATTGCGATGTTTCCTATGCGGATCGTGCTGGTAAATATATGAAACAGCGCGGTGTGACCCTGCCTCGTCTGTAATGAGTTTATGATGGGGGCATTTGAGGATAAACACGGTCGTTGAAGATATTTGAGTTTGTCTTGCCCCCGGTAACATAACAAAAACGTAACACAGCAAAAACAAGATGATTTATTTTAGGAATTGAGATCCTTTAAACAAATCAGTGCCACGATTTGAACAAAGCCTTTGGATAGTCCTGTCTGACAGTTGATAACCAGGCAGAAACGGTAAAGTACGATGGATAAGATAAAAATTCGCGGTGGTAATCCGCTTAAAGGCAAAATCTGGATCTCTGGAGCCAAAAACGCGGCCTTGCCGTTGATGACGGCTTCTTTGTTGACTGATGAAGTTCTGACACTCAAAAACCTTCCTCATCTGGCTGATATTACGACCCTTGCCAATCTGTTGTCACAACATGGTGTTGAACTGCATATGAACGGTTCTGCGGGTAGTGAAGGCTGTGCAGGGCGCGTTCTTGAGATGCATGCCAAAACAATTGAGACGACCAAAGCCCCTTATGAGCTGGTTCGTAAAATGCGTGCCTCTATCCTTGTTCTTGGTCCGTTGCTTGCCCGCGAAGGTCATGCAGAAGTTTCATTGCCGGGAGGCTGTGCAATTGGCTCACGTCCAGTTGATTTACATCTGCAGGGTATGGAACAGTTAGGTGCAGAAATCGAACTCAAAGAAGGCTATGTACACGCCAGGGCACCAAAAGGCTTGATCGGCGGCGAAGTCATGTTCCCGAAAGTATCTGTTGGTGCGACCGAAAACATTATGATGGCGGCAGTCCTGGCAAAGGGCACAACACGTATGATTAATGCGGCGCGTGAACCGGAAGTTGTCGATCTTGCAGAGTGCCTGATGGGGATGGGGGCTAAAATTCAGGGGGCTGGAACTGACACGGTTACGATTGAGGGTGTTGATCGTCTTCATGGCTACACACACACTGTTGTTCCAGACCGTATTGAAACTGGTACCTATGCCATGGCTGCGGCGATGACAGGTGGTGAATTGGAACTTGTAGGGGCAAGATCAGAACACCTTCGTTCCATGATCGATCAGCTTGCCCATGCTGGTGTGAGTATTGAAGAACTTGATAATGGTATGATTGCACGTTGTTCGGGGGAACGGGTAACGGGCGCTGACATTATGACAGAGCCTTATCCCGGCTATCCAACGGATTTGCAGGCACAGACAATGGCTTTGATGTCGACTGCAGATGGTGCATCAATGATTACCGAAACGATTTTTGAAAACCGTTTTATGCACGTGCCTGAGTTGTGTCGTATGGGCGCGAATATCACGGTGCACGGTTCTTCTGCATTGGTAAGAGGTCAGGCAAAGCTGACCGGGGCGGAAGTCATGGCAACAGACCTCAGAGCAAGTTTTTCTCTTATCATGGCCGGACTGGTTGCAGATGGTGAAACTGTGTTAAACCGTGTCTACCACCTTGATAGAGGTTATGAACGTGTTGAAGACAAGCTTGCTGCTTGTGGTGCTGATATTGAACGTATCAAAGGTGAATAGAGCCTGAACAGGAACCAGTTGGGAATTTGAGGATATGACTGAGGGACAAAGACTGAAGATCAGAGCGCGCGACGCCGAAGACATTCGTACACTCTCTGGCCTACTTCAGGATTCCCTGGCTCCTTTGTGTGATGTGGCCTATTTACGTGAAGAAAAACGATTTGTACTGGTTGTTAATCGTTTTTGTTGGGAAATGTTGCCGCAAGAACTTCGTGAGCGCGCTTTGTCAGCACCTGATACACCTGAAAGTCAGGCAGAGCAGAATGATGTTTCCTTTGAAGATGTTGATGATTTGCCAACTTTTCATAGGGTCAACACTGGGCTTTGTTTTGACAAAGTGAAATCTGTTCAAACCAAAGGTGTGGATCTCAAAAACAAAGATGAAATCCTGAACTTGCTGACAGTTGCAGCCATACCCGGTTACATTACGTTACATTTTTCTGGTGGCGCAGCTATTCGCTTGGTGGTGTCACAAATCCGTTGTCATATGGATGATATTAGTGAGCCATGGCCGACGCTCTATCAACCTCGACATAGCCTTGATGATGCTGACAAAGAGCAAGATAAGGGCACAAGCGCAGCACCAGATGCTGCGATTGATAGCAACCATGAAAAAGACGAGCATTCCGAGGGTACACGCTCCCCGGAAGAAGCGTGATTAAGAAACAAGTAAAAAGATTACCTGGCCTATAGAGATGTTTTCTCCTCTGGCCTTAAGAAAAAACGGATAAATATTATGCCCAAGATCGAACCGATGGTCCTGGCTGTCCCAAAGGGACGTATTCTTAAAGAGTTGTTACCCCTGATGAAAAGTGCTGGGGTTGTTCCTGAAGAGTCATTTTTCGACGAGAAGTGCCGCCAGTTACGTTTTGCAACCAATGTTGATTATCTGGAGCTTATCAGAGTACGCAGTTTTGACGTGCCAACGTTTGTTGCTTTTGGTGCTGCTCATCTTGGTGTTGCGGGTAGCGATGTTATTATGGAATTTGACTATCCAGAAATATACGCGCCTGTCGATCTGGATATTGGGCACTGTCGCATGTCAGTGGCTGCGCCAACCACGTTACTGGAAAACGAAGATCCGTCGCAGTGGAGTCACATTCGTGTTGCAACGAAGTATCCGAGTATAACCAAAAAGCATTTTTCTGCGCGCGGTGTGCAGGCGGAATGTATCAAGTTGAACGGTGCAATGGAACTGGCGCCAAATCTTGGCCTGTGTCGCCGTATTGTTGATTTGGTTTCTTCCGGCGCGACGCTTAAGGCTAATGGCTTGGCAGAAATTGAACAAATTTCTGAAGTCTCATCCCGGTTTATTGTAAACCGAGCGGCGCTAAAAACCCGACCAGATGAAATCAATCACTGGGTCCGCAGTTTTCAGGAGGCGGTCAATGCCAAGTGAACTCAAGGCTAATTCTGCTGACTTTGAAAATCAGTTTATTGATCTGCTTTCTTCAAAGCGTGAAGTTTCGTCTGATGTAAATGATGCTGTCGCTGAAATTTTAGCTGATGTGAAACGTCGGGGTGATCTGGCTCTGTTTGATTACACCAAACGTTTTGATCGTCTGGAATTGAACGAAACTTCAATGCGTGTTTCTGCTATTGAAGTTGAGGAAGCCGTTGCGTCATGTAATCCTGAATCTATCAAAGCGCTTGAGCTCGCTGCACAACGGATCACAGATTATCATGCGCGACAGAAACCAGAGGATTTACAATATACGGATGAGGTCGGTGTTCAGCTGGGGCATCGCTGGACTGCTGTTCAAGCGGCAGGCTTGTACGTCCCGGGAGGATTGGCAAGCTATCCGTCATCTGTATTGATGAATGCTTTACCTGCTAAAGTGGCCGGTGTTGAGCGGTTGGTGATGGTTGTACCGTCACCGGATGGTGTACTGAACCCACTGGTTCTTGCGGCAGCTTCTATCGCTGGTGTAGATGAGATCTATCGCATTGGCGGGGCGCAGGCTGTTGGGGCATTGGCCTATGGTACAGACACGATCAGCTCAGTGGATATTATTGTTGGTCCCGGTAATGCCTATGTAGCTGCAGCTAAAAAACAGGTCTTTGGTACTGTTGGAATTGATATGATTGCTGGGCCGTCAGAAATTTTGATTATTGCTGATGGTAAAAATGATCCTCGCTGGATTGCAGCAGATCTTCTTGCGCAAGCTGAACACGACACAGCAGCGCAATCTATTTTGATTACAGATAGTGCCAACTTTGCCGAAGCAGTAAAGCAGGCCGTGGATATTCATTTGCAGGCTCTTTCCAGGAGTGAGATTGCCAGCAAAAGCTGGCAGGATCATGGGGCGATTATTCTTGTTGATGATCTCGATGAGGCGGTTGGCTTAACAGATCGAATTGCTCCTGAACATCTTGAGATTGCTGTTGATGAGCCTCAGGTTCTTGCTGGTAAAATTAGAAATGCTGGCGCTATGTTCCTTGGCCGACATACAGCTGAAGTCATTGGGGATTATGTCGCTGGACCTAATCATGTGTTACCGACTGCAAGATCAGCTCGCTTTTCATCGGGATTGTCTGTGCTTGATTTTATGAAACGTACATCTTTGATTTCTTGTGATGAGCAGAGCTTGAAGGCAATAGGCCCTGCTGCTGTAACTCTTGCAAAAGAAGAAGGACTTACTGCGCACGCTTTGTCTGTGTCGCTGCGTTTGGGGGACTAAGTCTTAATTTCCTGCGTTTATTCTATATGTTTTAATGGGAAATAACCCGGTTTGCTGTGAAAAGATAAATAGCAAACCGGGTTATTCTGTTTTAGATCGGGGCTTTACCTCTTTACTATTCCGCTGGCATAGTATGTTGGTTGCTGGGTTTTGTTTTTGGCTAGTGACTGTGTCATTTGAATTATTAGATGTTTTGGGGGCTGGAGATGGAACAGGGCGGGCAGAAGTCATGTCACTATCTTTCCCATATTAATCTAGATGAGGCTTCATTGGCGCGAAGCTCTCCTGATGTTGAAAAAGAACGCGCTATTGCGATCTATGACATTCTGGAGCAGAACCACTTTTTACCCTTTGGATCAAAAGCCGGACCTTATGTGCTCGATCTGGCTATCATTGAAAATCGCCTAAGGTTTAGAGTTGATCGAGAAGAGGGAGCCTTTTTGTGTGAGCATATTCTCTCTCTGACGCCATTGCGGCGTGTTATTAAGGACTATTTTTCAGTCTGTCAGACATATTTTGAGGCCATTAAAATTGCCAGCCCTGCGAAGATCGAAGCAATCGATATGGGGCGGCGTGGGTTACATAATGAGGGATCAGAAATTCTGCAACAGAGGCTGGAAGGCAAAATTGAAATGGATTTCAATACTGCTCGACGTCTCTTTACCCTGATTTGCGCCCTTCATCACGTCAGGGGGCGTTGAGTTGAGTGATCTACCTGACGCAGTTCTTATTGCCTGCACTCATAATGCTGTGCGCTCACCGATGGCAGAAGGAATTTTAAAACATCTACTCGGACACAAAATTTTCGTGGACTCAGTCGGGGTGCGATCTCAGGAGATTGATGGCTTTGTAATCGAAGTTATGGATGAGATTGGTATTGATATTTCAAAGCATCGTGCCAAAAACTTTACTGACCTTGAAGATAGTTCATTCGATCTAATTATCAGCCTCTCGCCGGAAGCGCAGCATTCGGCGGTTGAAATGACGCGAACTATGGCTTGTGATGTCGAGTTCTGGCATACCTTTGACCCGACACTTATAGAAGGCAGCCGGGGAACAAGGCTTGAATCGTATCGGCAGGTGCGGGATTTTTTGAAAAAGAAGATAGAAACAAGATTTACGTTGGACCTTAAGCCCAATTTGTAGAATCAGTTTGTTAAATTAACATCATAAGAAGTTGGGTAAAGATTATGTTTTTTGAAAAGTGCTTCTAAAGTCCCGTCGGCTTTGATGAGTTTATACCCTTGGCTTAATCGTTCTGTGATTAGTGCCGCATCTAGACGGGTCGTGCTGATTGCCGGGTGGATGTCCTCTAAAAATAATGTTTCCAGATAGGTGATTGTGTCAGCGTGATCTAGATTCTTTGTCTGCAAAATGTAATTTCCGAGCACGTTTCCGGTAAAGAGAATATCAAAGCGTTTTTCGATCAACATTTTCATGCCATTAATTTCTTTTGGATAGAAGATTAGTTTTATTTCTTCATGAATTAGGCCTTGCAGAATTTTAGTATAAGCTCCGTCTTTAAGAGCTCCAAAAGTATATTTTTTCAAATCAATCAGCTGGTTGAGTTCAATATTGCTGTCCTTGCGAACAAATAACCCAACTTCTGTGATCCAGAATGCCTGTTGAGTATAAGTAAGCCAGCTTTGATGTTCTGCAACAAAGGTTGAGCAAGAAATACCGTCTATTTCACCAATTTTCGTGAGGGTGATTAGTCGATTCCATGGAAGTATCTGATGCTCTATATCGTACCCGGCACGTTTCCCTGCTGTTTTCAGAATATCAACAAAAAGGCCCTGGTTTGTTTTTGTTGCATCAACCAGTGGTTTCCATTCGTGACAGGCAAGAACGAGCTTTTCGGCTTTTGCTGGAAAGCCAAGTATCAATATAACGAATAAAATGGATGCAACGCGAATGATCATACTTGTCGCTTCCTTCCCCCTCTAGAATAACAGACAAATTTTATGATAGATCATTAATGAGAAAGCTTAACATTTCCCTTTAATCAGTAAAGTTTTTTTCAAGGTGCTGCACTATTGCGCATGTTCGGGGAAGGTCGTTGTTCGCGGTCAGGATTTTTGCTATCTAGCAAAGAAGTATTTTCCAGGAACTGTCCAATGCTTTCTTTTTAGAAGAGATGACGGATTATTCTGTGTTCTTTGAATGAAATGATTAACATATGAATCTTATTACAAGACAGTCTTCTGCCTCTTTTGTGCTGGCATCCGGATCTCCCCGGCGGCGTGATTTACTTGAAACATTAGGCATAAAACCTGATGTTATTGATCCTGCCGATATCGATGAAACCCCAAAGAATCGCGAATTACCATTGGATTATGCAAAGCGTATTGCCTTGGAAAAGGCGACGTTGGTTTCGAGTAGGCATAATGCTTCCTTCGTTTTAGCGGCAGATACTGTTGTTGCTGTTGGCCGACGTATTTTACCGAAGGCAGAAGATGAAATTGATGCTCGTGATTGCCTGGGGTTACTTTCTGGTCGACGCCATCGGGTTTTGACCGGACATGTTCTTGTGCTTCCAAATGGTGAAGTCAGAAAAAAGATTGTGGTAACAGCTGTGAAGTTCAAACGTCTGCATCAAAGCGAAATTGATGCTTATATTGCTTCTGATGACTGGCAGGGAAAAGCGGGAGGGTACGCTATTCAAGGGGGCGCATCAGCATTCATTCCCTGGATAAGCGGCTCTTATACAAATGTTGTTGGACTGTCTTTGCCTGAAGTCGCGAATATGTTGGTTGGAAATGGTTTTTAGCGTTCTATGAGCAACGAAGTCTATATAGATTTTCTACCAGGTCTGATTCGTGCTGCACGTATGGAAGAGGATCGCCTGGAAGCTCTGTTAATGATACGTGCTGATAAGCCCCAAGTTGTTGGCAATCAGTATGTGGGATGTGTTGCGGTAATAGACAGGGGGCTTGGTGCTGCTTTTGTCGATATTGGGTTGAAGCAGCATGGATTTTTACCCCTTCAGGATATTCCCAAAGCACTTGGAGGCGGGAATATCAATGAAGGAGATTATCTCTGTGTCGAAGCGGTAAGAGAGGCCTTTGATGATAAAGGTGTAAGATTAAGAGCCAGGGTAAAGAGTGATCTTCCTGGTAAAGTACAAACGCTGAAAACGATAGACAGATTACGTCAATGGATTTTGGGACAGAAACAGGAAATTGACTGTATTCATGTAACCGATGCGCGGATTGCACAAGAGATTAGAGGGTATCTGCCTGAATTAAAAAAGGAAGATCTCGTTGTTAATCATGTAGTAGAAAGACCTGATCTTTTTGAACGCGAAGCTATTGAAGAGCAGATCGAACAGTTATTTCAGATCAAAATTCCCCTTCCTTCTGGTGGCAGCTTGCTCTTTGAACAGGGAAGAACGCTTACTGCTATTGACGTCAATAAAGGGACAATGCAGCATAATAGTGGATCTGAGATGTTACATTATGTGCTTAATCTTGAGGCTGTAGAAGAAATTGGTCGACAGCTTCGGTTAAGGAATGTTGCTGGTCGAATTATGATCGATTTTCCCTATATGAAGTTAGTGGATCATCAAAAGAAGCTACAGGCAAACTTCAAGGCTGTACTCAAAAAAGATGGTGTTGGTCATAAATTACTTCCGCTTTATATGACTGGTGTGCAGGAGTTAACGCGAAAACGTGCTGGATTAAGTTTGCAGGATTTGCTGCTTGAGCCAGTTGGTATTGGGGGACTGGGGCAAGAGAAGGCGCCCTTTATGTATGGCATGAGTGCTCTAAGACGTCTTTGGTCTGAGAGTATTTACCAAAGAAGCTCAAAAGCACGGATTGTTGCCTCGAACCGTGTTATAGAGTTTTTAAGTTCTTGTGCTGCTTTGCCATATGTTGAGGAGAAAATCGGGACGAAAATTAGCTTATACGAAAATTCTGCCTGGACTCCTGATAATGTCATTTTATTTGAATAAGAATTGTATGTGAAAGAAAATGCCTGAGGAAAAAGTGAGTAACGAGAAAAAGATTAGTAAATTGGTATGCCCTGTGTGTCGTGGCGAAGCGGCAGAGAAATACAAGCCATTCTGTTCAAAACGCTGTGCCGATGTTGATTTGAATCGTTGGCTTGATGGCGGCTATCGGATTCCGACCGAAGAACGACCTGTTGGGCGTGTTGATGATGATGAAATAATGTAAGTAAGGATTTGAAAATATAGCAAAAAACTCTTTTTTTGTATTTTATTTGTAATAGGGCTGGACAGAGCTCCAATCATTTTCTATAAGCCCTTTCATCGGTAGCCAACTAGTCTGGCTAGCCCACGGTGCCCAGATAGCTCAGTTGGTAGAGCAGCGGACTGAAAATCCGCGTGTCGGTGGTTCAAATCCACCTCTGGGCACCATCTGATTTTCTATGTATAATTCTAGTTAAACAGATGTTCAAAAGTACAGACCCTCGTTTTGTACATTTGTTCCCCTTGCCCAATTTCATCAAATCTGAATTCCTTTGATTTCGTTACTTTGCTATGTTGCGTGTTGTTGCAGAGTGTATTTGCATGGGGAGGTTTTTATCGTGCGGGTTCATTTCATTTTGCATTCCTGGGTTCATCCGGTAATCGTCTGCGGTTTACTTTCTTGTGAGTGAAGGCTACGGCCTGCAGGAAGTAATAAGGATTGAATGTGAAAAATAAATGAAAAGTGGCATTTCAAACTTGAAGATATTTGGTTTTTGATATAGTTTCTGCGCCAAATAAAAAGTTTCTTGCTTATATTTTCTATGATTGAGACCAATTCTGATTTGTTAAGTAAGGAATGTATGTGTGATCTTTTTGCAACAGGCTTGCTTAAATAGCCGTATTCGCTATTGGATTCTTGACATTCAAGATCAGTGAATTGTAAAAGGGCACAGTATTCTATTTGTTGGTTCTGAATTAGTCATTTTATTTTGCCTGTGCGTCCTTAATGGGAACACAGGGAAGCATCGGGGGAAAAATACCAATGCGCCAGTTTGGTAAAACTTTGGCAGTAAACTTTAAAACCGCACTTTTTGTTAGTGCGTTTGCTGTTCCTACTATGTCTTCTGCAAATGCCGTAACATTGCAAGAAGCTATTACTCAGGCTCTCGCAACAAATCCTGATATCGGGGTTGTTGCTCATAATCGTGAAGCAGTTGATGAAGAACTTCGCCAAGCTCGTGGTCTTTATTTGCCTCAAATTGATTTGTCTGCCGGTGCAGGGATAGAAAGTAACGATGATTCAACATCACGTGCTGCTGGTGGAACTGGCAAACATGATGTGATTAATCCGACAGATGTTTCTATCACCGTTCAACAAAGAATTTTCGACGGCTTTGAAGCCGGTGCAACTGTTGAGCGTGAGAAGGCTCGAGTTGAATCCGCTGCTAATCGTGTCCGTGAAAATGCTGAATTTCTCGCTCTTGATGCTATTGGCGCGTATCTTGAGGTACTGAGACAGCGTGAGCTGCTGGAATTGGCTAAAAATAACCTGCAAATTCACATAGATATTGTTGCTAATCTGCAAGAGCGTCTTGCTGGTGGCGGTGGAAGCCGTGCAGACGTTTCTCAATCAGAAGCGCGTGCTGCACGTGCCCGAAACACTTTGACAACGACTTATAATGATTTGCGCGATGCAGAAGCTAATTATACGCGTATTGTGGGTCACTTCCCGGAAGATCTGAGTACACCGGAAGCATTTGCTGTTGAATTACCTGGTGGTTTGGATGAAGCTGTTGATTTGGCCGTGAATAGCAACCCAACAATTCGTATCTTTGAGGCAGATGTTCGTACAGCTGAGGCAGATGTTGAGCTTTCAGAAGTTCCTTTCTATCCAACAGTGAACTTAGAGGCTTCAAGCGAGCATCGTGATGAATTTGATGCTACACCTGGTTCGTATGAGCAAAACAATTCTGTAATGCTTCGTCTGCGTTGGAACCTGTTCCGCGGTGGTATTGATCGTGCTGCGAGACAGGAAGCTTTGGCGCGTTTGTCTGAAAGCAAAAATCAGCGCTATAGCTCTGTTGTTGATGCGCAGCGTGAAATGCGTCAATCATGGTTCGCGCTGGAAGCAAACCGTCAGTCTGTAACTGATTTAGCATCTTCCGTTCAGTATAACACGGAAACACGCGATTCTTATCGTGATCAATTCGATGTTGCACAGCGTACATTGCTTGATGTTCTAGATGCGGAAAATGAGCTCTTTACATCGCGTGGTCAGCTGATTTCTGCAATGACAAATGAACAGCTTGCTTCATACCGTATTCTTGCTCTTAGCGGTCAACTGATGGCAAATCTTGGTGTTCAGGCACCGGAACAGGCGAATGTTAAGCATGAATCTTGGGCCGATGGCTTGATTGATTAATCTCTATAACAGAGATATGGATTTGAAAGGGCGCCCTTGGGCGCCCTTTTTGTATTTGTTTATTTTTTTAGAAAATGACTTATTGATTTCTTTCTTGATTCAAAAAGGTCGCGAAGTCTGCAAAATAATGTTCATCTATCTAATTTTGTTCTTGGGTGGGCAAAAGTGAGTTGTTATTTTAAATAAATGCTATATATAGCAGGGCACAGGAAATAGGTTTATTTCTGTTTAAAGTTGCGAGTGGAAATGAGTCCCAACATTAAAGATCATACGGTTGTTGGAGCCGAGGAGAGCAATCTGGAGCCTTTGGTTCCGGATGATTATTTCCATTCTATATTTGAGACTGCCTATGACGATCAGATCGAAGTTGTTTCTCTTCATCTTGATGATTTTTTGCCTGATGAATCTGGTGCGGTTGTTTTATTTTCTGGTGAGGGTAATCAGATACACCTAGAATCGGGAGAATTGTTGATTTCCAGCGGCGTTGCCAGCTCTCATATTACGGCTTCTGGTGTGGATGTGACTGGGTTGAATGTATACAATTTTGCTAGTGGACTGACACTATATAGTGAAGGTGAAGTTACGATTCACACAGGAATTTAGTTTTGTATCTTGGATGATTAAGTTCTAAACACTATCGACAAAATTTTCACTTTACTGTTAAATCATACAAGTTATTGGGGCCACAATTTTAACCAGATCTGGGGGATGCTAAACGTGGGGCACTTGCTATCCAGATAACGATATTCTGCTTTTTTTGTTTGAAAAGACTTGCACGGACCATTCTGGCCTGAGCGGTAATAACTTTTCCTGGTATCATTCTTATTACTCGCGCGTCTATGTGAGTGGTCTGTGCTGTCAGGAGTTCTTTTAGGTTGTCCTGAAGTAACCCTTTTGTACGCAGCTGAAAAAGTTTATTGATACTTGAACCTTCCAAGGCATATTTATCCTCGCCAATCCAATTATAGAAAGCATTGTTACTTGCTATTATTGTCATGTCCTGGGCAATCAGTGCTGCTGGGCTGGGACTCGCATTAATAATGGATAATAGGGTGTCTTTGTTTGTATCAGCTTCTGCAGATGCTATATGACGTTCTGCTGATATCATGCAAAAAACTCGTAAGAACGAGGAAAAATTGGGGCCTTGATAGATAGTTTCCAGCTTACCTATAAATTTTCCTACCTTAAGATCATGGTCGCTTGCTACCATTTCAAGGGCGCGCCAAAAAACAGGCTCTAGCCGGATGGAATAGCGCTTTTTGTTATATTGCACGATCCGCGCTTTAGGGGCTTGATCTGCAAAATTCACCGGAAAGATGGGCTTAGGCATATTCCTCTTATTATATTAGTCTTTTGTAAACCTCAACAAGAAGAGCCGAAATTATTGCTGTTCAAGCGTTGCGATTGAATATTACGCTAGCTCTGACGTAGAAAATTTATGGTAGCATGATCTCTTCGTTTTGCCCGACAATCCCTCCTAGATCTGTTAACTTGCTTCGCAAGGCATAACGCTTGGACAGTTTTTGTTGAGCAGCTTTTGGCAGATCAGTCATCATTAGAACTCTTTTGTCAATCAGGGTTGTAATGAGATCCTCCAGTACGCGGATCATCTCTAGGTCAGAGGCTGCAAGCTCCTGGTGAATTTCGCCCTGTTTGCTATGCTGTTGATGCCCGATTTGCACAAGGAAAGAAACAAGTTCGGGATCGTCTGATTCCAAGAATTCATTTGCTGTGTTGGTTTTTTCCGGATGAATCCCGGCAATTTTTCCATCATCTGATCGTGATACATATGGCATGGATTCTCCTGTGGGTGAGTGATAATCACGACCCTCGTCTGGTATTGGTCAATACTAAGGCCTTCTATCATAGATAGGCATGTTTTTTTTAAGTTAAAGATAAATGGTTAATGACAGGTAAGTAACTGTGTTCATAAAGGAAAAATACTGCATATTCTTGAGTTGAGGTGATGATTTTTGCGGGTTTTGAATGTTTTGCTATGTGTGCGGTCTTGATGGAGACATATTTGCCAGCGATAGTAGAGGTATCACTAGTATGCTGTGTCGTGTGACATGTTGGAGATCAAGTGAATGATAAGTAGGGGATGGAAATGATAAAGCTTATGTTCAGGGCTGTTTTTCTTTTGGGATCGTGTTTGTCAATTTTAGTTATGCCGGCGACTGCTCGACCTTTAACAGGTGTGCAGGAAATAAAGCTGAATGTTTCTCCATTAGGGCATTATAGCAAGCAGTGTGGCTTAACACGAGAAGCGTTTGAGCGAGCGTTATTGGGTGCTATACCCGAGGGCGATATTCGGTTGAGTAATTCTTCATCCTATTGGCTGCATGCGCGTGTTACCACGGTTATTTTCGAAGAGATAAATTGTGTCAGTAATGTCGAGGTTACACTTTATGCCAATACACGTTATTACAACCCGGCAACCCAGCAAGAGCTTTCTGGTCGCGTTGAGCTATGGCGCGGTGGTGGATTGTATAGCTCTGTGAGTAATAGTCATCAGGTGCAAGTTAACAGTGCGCTTAGAAAACAGGGACGCAAGCTATATGACGCTTGGAGAAAGGATCAGCCGTAGGTACTTAAATCTGAGTTTCTTTCATGAAATATTCTGGATTTAAATTTTTAGTTAATAAGCGGATCTATAAAATAGTGATGTTGTTGATAAAAAAATGACTTTGTTCTCATGTATTTATGAGGAAGATTTATGTTTTCAGTGTGATTGAAAGGTATTACATGGACGATAATTCGTACGATATTCCCAAGTTTTATCATGATGACGACTTTATGGATTCTGGGGACGCTAGGCCTCTAAGAATTCTTTCTGAGTATTTTGGTCCCCAGAACCGATTTGAGAAATTTAATGTAGAAGATACAATTGTCTTTTTTGGATCGGCTCGTATTAAGTCCAAAGAAGAAGCTGAAGCCGCAATGGCAGAGGCTAAGCGTAATGGTGACGGAGTGCGTAAAGCCGAGCAGATGATGAAGGTATCTCGCTATTACGAGGAAACCAGAGAACTTGCGCGCCGTTTTACTGAATGGTCTAAAACTCTGACAGATGATGAACGACGGTTTGTCGTTTGTACAGGGGGGGGGCCTGGTATTATGGAAGCTGCAAACCGGGGTGCTTCGGAAGGAAAGGGAATTAATGTCGGGTTAAATATTTCCCTACCTTTTGAGCAGAGTGAAAATCCCTACATCACGCGTGAGTTAGCTCTGGAGTTCCATTATTTCTTTATGCGGAAATTCTGGTTCATTTATCTTGCGAAAGCTGTCTTGGTCATGCCTGGCGGGTTTGGCACTCTTGACGAGTTTTGTGAGCTATTGACGCTTATTCAGACAGAAAAAATTAAAAAGAAAATGCCGATTGTGCTTTATGGATCAGACTATTGGAACAAAGTGGTAAATTTTGAAGCGCTTTGTGAATTTGGTACGATTAGCGAGGAGGATCTGGATCTCTATCTCGTGACAGATTCTATGGATGAGGCATTCGAGTATGTAACCAAAGGACTCTTGGAGCATGCTTTGGAATCACCAGGCCCAATGCTCTAAGATTTTTACAACAAATATAAATTATCAAGCGGGCCTCTTGCTGTGCAGGAGGCTCGTCTTTGTTTGTTACTTAATCGATATTATACATATTATCTATATTTAACATGTATAATATCGATTTGATGAATAAAGCAGAACACGTCACAATGTTAAATGAATTCCAATCGTGGTGTTCATAGTAAAATAATTACAACTGAAGATATGTTTTTGTTAGAAAAATGCAGTATATTTGTTAAAATATGTTGTTATTTTGTTTTTAATACCACAAATTATTGTTATGAAAATGTTTCTAAAATGTTTCATTTTTGTGAAGTTGAGCTTACTTGGTAGAGGTGCTCGGCGTTACAAATGCTAATCTTGGAATAGGGTCATCTGTCGATATGTATATGCGGAGAGGATCGTATTTGTGATTTGTATTCTGTAAACGAAATATAATTTACTCAACGAGGTAAATGTAAGCGTGTCTGGTTTTGACCTTTTGTTAAAAATAGCTGGTGGAGTTGCTCTTCTGTTATGGGCAACAAGAATGGTGCGCACAGGTGTATTGCGTGCATATGGCAGTCAGCTACGCCGATTCTTGGGATCGGCGACAAAAAACACGCTGTCGTCATTCGGCATGGGGATCGGCATGGCCGGTATCCTGCAAAGCTCTACGGCAACGGCTTTGCTTGCAGTTGCTTTTACAGGTAAGGGCCTTATTGCAATTGCACCTGCCTTGGCTGTGATGCTTGGAGCTGATGTTGGATCTACGCTGGTTGTACAGATACTTTCTCTGGATATTTCGTGGCTCTCACCTGTGTTGATTTTAACAGGTTTTATTTGTTTTACGACCAGACCTACGATGACATTACGTCATTTAGGGCGTGTCTTTATTGGCCTTGGACTAATGTTGCTATCTCTTAAGCTTGTTGTCGCAGCTTCAGAGCCAATGAGAGATAGTCTCGTTCTACAAAATATTCTGGCTGCTTTGTCCGAAGCACCTTTGTTTGCCGTCATTTTAGCAGCATTGATTACCTGGATCACTCATTCGTCGGTTGCAATGGTTTTATTGATAATGTCATTGAGTGTAGCTGGTGTTGTGTCTGCAGATTTGGCTTTGATTTTGGTGCTCGGGGCAAATGTCGGCGCAGGTGTTGTGCCGATGGCTCTGACTATGTCAGAGACACCAACAGCACGACGCATTCCCGTGGGAAACATGTTGTTCCGATTTATAGGTGTCCTGATACTGTTACCTCTGATGGGAACCATAACACCTTATATTGCGGATCTAAGTGGTGCAGATGTTGGGCGCCAGGTCGCTAATTTTCATACAATATTTAACATTGGACTTGCGATTGTTTTTCTTCCGTTTGTCGGGGTGATGTCACGCTTAATGGAGCGTGCTTTACCGGAGGGCGCAGGGACAGAGGATGATCTCAAGCCAAAATATCTGGACGAAAGTGTTATCAATACCCCAACGGTTGCTGTGGCTTGTGCAACACGTGAAGTATTGCGTTTGGCTGATGTTGTCGAAGAAATGTTACGTAAGTGTATTGATGTCTTTGAAACAAATGATCCAATGCTGTTACAGGAAGTAAGTAAGGCTGATGATCAGGTTGATGAACTTCATGAGGCAATCAAGCTATATCTTACTCAGGTGAGTGTCAGTGAGTTGGATGAAGATACGAGTGCCAGATGTGTCGAGTTGATTTCATTTACAACCAACCTCGAGCACATTGGTGATATCATTGATAAAAACCTCCTCGAAATTGCCAACAAGAAAATTAAAAAGAGAATTGAATTTTCTGAACAGGGCTGGACTGAGCTTGTCGAATTGCACTGTATGGCTTTGGATCAGATGCAACTGGCAATGACTGCCTTTGTATCTGGGGATGTAGATGTTGCCCGACAGCTTATTGCAGGGAAAGAAAAGTTTCGGGAAATGGAACAGAGTGGTGGGGATAAGCATCTGGATCGACTTCGGGAAGGTCGCATTGAGTCGATCGAGTCATCTGCACTACATATCGACATGATCAGAGATTTAAAACGTATAAATTCGCACCTGACATCCGTTGCTTACCCTATTTTGGATGCCAGTGGTGAACTGCACGAAAGTCGTCTTCGTGTGCGACCTCATTCCGAGCGCCGTTCCGTGAAGGTGAGTACGTGATCCGGTGTAGCCGGTGAACTGAGAGAACTATTGGCAGGATACTCTCAGTTTGAAAGAGTCTTGATTTCTCTGCTAGAGAAATTGAGTTTGGACAAATGTTCAATTTAAAGTTTTTGAGTCACAGAGACTTAGCAAAAATGTAACAAAGTGTCGCTATAGACGGCGCGGTACATAAAATCGAATAGGGATGTTGAAGGGAAGAACCCTTTGACGATCACATTGAGGAGCATGGAAGTAATGAAAAAAGCATTTTCAACAAAATTGCTGGGTAGCATTGCCACTACTTTGGTCACTATTGGCTTTCTGACAGGTAGTGTGTCTGCTGAAAATTTGACTGTTTATACTGCTGTAGAAGCTGAAGACTTGAAACGTTATGCAGCTGCATTTAACGAAGTGCATCCAGACATTACGATCAACTGGGTGCGTGATTCTACGGGCGTTGTTACGGCTAAGCTTTTGGCTGAAAAAGACAATCCACAGGCTGATGTTATTTGGGGTCTTGCAGGCTCCAGTCTTCTTTTGATGAAAAAAGAAGATATGTTTGAAACCTATGCTCCTGTCGGTGTTGATCAGCTTGACAGTCGCTTCCGGGATAACTCTGACAATCCTGTCTGGGCCGGTATGGATGCTTGGGTTGCGGCTGTTTGCGTAAATACATATGAAGCGGAAGCCAATAATCTTCCAATGCCAACATCTTGGGCTGATCTGACTAAGCCTGAATACAAAGGTCATGTTGCGATGCCAAACCCTGGATCATCAGGTACAGGCTTCCTGGACGTTGCCAGCTGGCTGCAAATGTTTGGTGAAGAAGATGGCTGGGCATTCATGGATGACCTTCATGAAAACATCAGCCATTATACACACTCTGGTTCAAAACCGTGTAAACAAGCTGCTGCGGGTGAAGTACCAATCGGGATCTCTTTTGCTTTCCGTGCTGCAAAATCCAAAAGCCAGGGTGCTCCTCTGGAAATCGTAATGCCATCGGAAGGCGTCGGTTGGGAAATGGAAGCAGCTGCAATTGTTAAAGGCACCAAGAAACTGGATGCTGCCAAAAAACTGATGGACTTTATTGTATCCAAGCCTGCTATGGAGCACTACAATCAGGGTTATGCTGTCGTTGCTATGCCAGGAGTTTCCAAGCCAATCGAAAACTATCCTGAGAATGTTATCGACAGTATGATCGCAATGGACTTTGAATGGTCTGCAAATAACCGTGACGCAATTCTTGCTAAGTGGACTGACCGTTATGATTCTAAATCTGAGCCAAAGAACTAATCAGATTACGGTCATAAGGTAAGATTATGATCCCGCTCTTTGACGTACCAAAGGGCGGGATCCCTAGAGTCAAACACTTGTTTTGAGTTTGTAATACTTTTCCGGTTGGAAACTCGGACAATGATTTACAGTTAATAAAAGCTGTCAGTGATAAAAACATAATACGATAATCGGGATGTTTTCCGGGTACGATGAGGTCTGTGCAAAGATCTGATTTTTCACCCAATATAATACAACGGAATTGTCGACACTGATGCAATTAAGCTGTTGCAAAAGAGCACAGAAAAAACTGTGCCGTTTTGCCGCTTGAGAGGAATGGCAATGAGCGCAAATACTGCTGATACCCGGGCCGAGACAGGGAATGGGAAAAAACCCTATCTGACAACATCTAATCTAACAAAACAGTTTGGTAACTTTACAGCGTTATCCGATATTTCACTGGAAATCTTCGAAGGTGAATTCGTTTGCTTTCTAGGTCCATCCGGTTGCGGGAAAACAACGCTGTTACGAGCTATTGCTGGCTTGGACATTCAAACTTATGGAACCGTAACGCAGGCAGGGAATGATGTTTCATCTCTACCGCCGAGTGAACGTGATTTTGGTATTGTATTCCAATCTTATGCGTTATTTCCAAACTTGACGATCCATAAAAATATTGCTTTTGGCCTGGAAAATAGAAAACTGCCAAAAGCCGATATTAATAACCGAGTTAACGAGCTTCTTGAGCTTGTTGGTCTCAAATCACAATCCAATAAATACCCGGCACAGCTATCTGGCGGACAGCAGCAGCGTATTGCGCTTGCCAGAGCGATTGCAACCAACCCTGGTTTGCTCTTACTTGATGAGCCCTTGTCGGCGTTGGATGCGAAGGTCCGCGCACATCTTCGTCATGAAATCAAAGAATTGCAACGCACACTTGGCGTGACAACCGTAATGGTTACCCACGATCAGGAGGAAGCCCTGACAATGGCTGATCGTATTGTGGTGATGAATGACGGTGTTATTGAGCAGGTGGGAACACCGCTTGAAATTTACCGTCATCCTGCATCTGCCTTTGTTGCTGATTTTATCGGTACCATGAATTTTGTTCCCGGCAAGGTAAATGGTAGCGATATTCTTCAAATGGGTTCTGTTGAACTTAAGTGCGATCCAGAGAATATTACAGAGCGCGGCGACATTACTGTTGCATTCCGGCCCGAGAATCTTCTGGTTCAAGAGGGGGATGACAAGCTTCCAAATGCATTTGAAGCTGAAGTGAAATACATGGAGTTTATGGGGTCTTTCTTCCGTGTTGATTTGTTGAGCGAGCAAACCAATAGTGAAGCCCATATAAAAGGTGACTTTTCTATAAATATGGTGCGACGTACTGGTGTTAAAGAAGGCGATACTATTACCGTTTCTATTCCTCAGGATCGTTTGACTGTTTTTCCCGGAGTAAATTGATATGGCGGAGATAACGAATTCTACGCCATTAAAAATGGTGAAACCAAAGGCAAGTCGTGACGATTGGACCATGCGTGCCTTTATGGTGATGATTGGGGCCTATCTACTGATTGCACTGGCTTTCCCGTTATATACGATGCTTTCAAAGTCTTTTGAGAATAAAGATGGCGTTTTCATCGGCTTTGAAAACTATATAAAATACTTCTCGACACCAGCGCTTTTCAATTCAATTGAAAATTCAGTGACAATTTCGATCATCACGATGGTGATTACAGTTACGCTGGCTTTTATCTATGCCTATGCCCTGACCCGATCTTGCATGCGGTTCAAAGGGTTTTTCAAGATCATGGCGATGATTCCCATTCTGGTTCCATCTTTGTTGCCGGGGATAGGACTTATTTACCTGTTCGGAAAACAGGGCTATATGAAATGGCTTTTATTTGGAGAGACAATCTATGGTCCATTGGGGATCGTGATTGCTGAAGTTTTCTTTACTTTTCCGCATGCGCTTCTGATCATAATGACCGCTTTGTCCATTTCTGATGCGCGTCTATACGAAGCGGCAACAGTTTTACGTGCGCCAAAGTGGAAAATTTTCTGGACAGTTACACTGCCTAGTGCGCGGTACGGCTTGATTTCAGCCGCTTTTGTTGTATTCACTTTGGTGATTACTGATTTCGGTGTGCCAAAAGTGATCGGTGGGCAATACAATGTTCTTGCTGTGGATATTTATAAACAGGTTATCGGGCAGCAAAACTTTTCCATGGGCGCTGTCGTTTCTGTTGTTCTTCTTGTTCCTGCTATTTTTGCTTTCTTCATTGATCGGCAGGTGCAAAAGAAACAGGTTGCACAGTTGTCGGCCCGTGCGGTTCCTTTCGAACCAAAATCTAATAAATCTTTTGATGCCATTATGATGAGCTATTCCAGCTTGATTGTGGTAATTATTGTCACAATTCTGGCAACCTGTCAGTTTGCGGCTTTGGTTAAGTTCTGGCCCTATAATCTTACTCTGGGATTGCAGCACTATAACTTTGATCTGATGGATGGCGGCGGTTGGGATGCCTATTATAATTCCATCAAAATGGCTCTTTGGACAGCGGTTGTGGGGACAACAGTTGTGTTCACTGGTGCATACATGGTGGAAAAAGGACGTGGCTTTCAACAGGGAAGAACACTGTTTCAGTTCCTCGCTATGATGCCGATGGCCGTGCCGGGTATGGTTTTGGGCTTGTCCTATATCTTCTTCTTCAACAATCCGGATAACCCGTTTAATTTTATCTATGGCACCATGGCAATTCTTGTCGTTTCGACGGTGACTCACTTTTATACGGTGGCTCATCTGACGGCGATGACAGCATTGAAGCAGATGGATAAAGAGTTTGAGTCCGTCTCGCAGTCTCTCCAGCAACCTTTCTATAAAATGTTCTTAAAGGTGACTGTGCCTGTTTGTTCGCCGGCTATTTTGGAAATTGCAATCTATCTGTTTGTGAATGCAATGACGACGGTATCGGCTGTAGTCTTTATCTATTCCTATCATACACAGCTGGCATCTGTTGCAGTCTTGAATATGGATGATGCGGGTGATATTGCCCCGGCTGCTGCGATGGGAATGATGATTTTCTACACGAACGCAGCGGCACGTATTCTACATGCCGTTGTGTCTAAATATATGGATAAGAAAACTCAGGCTTGGCGACAACGCTAGAGCTTGCTTATAATCCATTATTAAGTATTTCGTAAAAAGAGGGGCGGAGGTTATCTGCCCCTCTTTGAGTCTGATCTATCTCGTTGAACAATAGGAACATCTTATGACTTCATCAGCTATTAAAATTGCTGAAAAACAACTTGTTGCTTATAACAATCACGATCTTGATCTCTTTTGTAGCTGCTTTAGTGAAGATGTGGAAGTACAGCTTTTACTTAATGACGAGGCATTGTTTTGTGGTCAATCAGCTTTAAGAGCGATGTACGCAGAACGATTCAGTCATCCAAAATTGCATGCGAAGCTGCTTAATCGTATTGCTGTGGGGCGCGTCGTTGTTGACGAAGAAGAAGTAACTGGGTTGGACAACGGAACATCATCTTTACATGTTCTTGCTATTTACGAAGTTGAGCAGGGGCTGATTTGTAAAGTGCGTTTTGAACGGGCAACAGGTTAAACGATGTTATCCTCTACACTTCATGGTTTTGTGATAAATACGATTTAATCGTTCTTGTGTAGGGTGGTAATGCTATATTAAAAGAAAGGTGGTAAGTTATAATTTGAGATAGTTTAGTCTATGATCATGGGGGTTCGGATATAAGCTATGCACATTTTATTAGGTATTATTGCTGTTCTGGGCGGAATTGCCTTTTTCATTTGGCGTGTGCGCTCAACCGCGCAAGCTGCTAGAGATGTTGTTGAAGCTGTTGATGATATCAGGGCAACAGCGCGACGTTATAATTATAGTCGGAAAACCAAGGCCAATCCGCTAGAAAATATAGATGATAATCGTGTTGCTGCGGCGACAATCCTTGCCGCTTTTGCCCGTATGGATGGTGACTATACGCGCGAGCAGTTGGTCGCAATCAAGGAAGAATGCAAACGGGTCTTTAAAACATCAGAAGAAGAGGCGGTTGAAATTACAGGGCAAAGTCGTTGGTTGATGGAGCAAACGGCCAATGTAGATGAAGCGATCAGGCGTTTAAGTCGGGTATTGAGAAGAGCCTTGGATGTTGAAGAGAAAAAGCAGCTCTTAACGATGGTAACTTACATTGCAACGATTGAGGGCGGTAGAATGAGCGAAGCACAGGAACAGAGCTTAAGCCAGTTAAGTCGCCAGTTAGCATAATATTCCAAGGCGTTGACGTTCATGGTTGATGATGATGTATGTCCCTGTGGTTCTGGCGGAACATATAGTGCGTGTTGCGGTTATTTTCATTCAGGCTTGGCTATTGCTGAAACTGCTGAACAGTTGATGCGTTCTCGCTATGCGGCCTACGTCAAACAAGAGGTTGGTTATCTAAAGGCCACTTTGTGGCCGCCCTATCAAAAGTCCTTTAATGAAATAGGTACGTTACTCAGAGCAAAAGACAGTCGATGGCTTGGTCTGGAAATTATTGGAACTTATAAAGGGCAATCAACCGATAAAGAAGGGTCCGTTGAATTTGTCGCGCGTTCTGTTGTAAACGGCGTTGCTGATGAACAACGAGAACAAAGCCTGTTCAAGAAAAAAGCAGGCCGTTGGTTTTATGTTCGTGCTGTGATCCGTTGAGTAGGTTGAAATAAGGTCACTCATCCTTTGCGGATTTTTTTGTGATTGCGAATGACTTCTTCAATAACAAAGTTGATAAACTTTTCTGAAAAATCGGGATCCAGCTTGGCCGACTTTGCAAGCTCTCTCAGGCGTTCAATCTGTTTCTGTTCTCTTGAAGGATCAGCAGGGGGTAAATCATATTCTTTTTTGAACAGGCCGACTTTTTCTGTGATCTTGAAGCGTTCGGATAACATATAAATTAAAGCAGCATCAATATTGTCAATGCTATCCCGATATTCACCAAGCTTTGCTTTAATATCATCTGTCATGCGTGCTGTACCTTCAATCTATCGATAACTATTAGATAGTATCTTTGCAGATTATTGTACTCAAATCGATGCAAAGAACACTCAGAGTATTTAACAAGAAATCTTATAGATGTGCAGACACGGCGAGTAAATTAGAATACGCAGACGATTTACATTTTTTTATGAGGATTTATTCGAAAACTTTTGGTTCGAAGTTGT
This sequence comes from Kiloniella sp. EL199, assembly GCF_900313065.1. Taxonomy (GTDB): domain Bacteria; phylum Pseudomonadota; class Alphaproteobacteria; order Kiloniellales; family Kiloniellaceae; genus Kiloniella. Next base: position 19,517 of record NZ_OMPU01000008.1, on the reverse strand, counting down.
CTCTTAGACTAAGTTGCTTCATTGTTTAATCAGGCCTAGATGGTCATCAATGATTTTTTGCAGGGTACCATCAGCTCTCATTTCCTCAATAGCTTTGTTCATGTCATCTACACGACTGGCACACTCAGCATTCTTGTTAATCATGACATGCATTGAGTTTGATAACACTGGTACAGCTAAGGGAATGATGGTTTTTTCCAGGTTTAAAGCATAGGCATGCTGTAAGCCTTCGATATAACCGAGTATTCCATAATCAGCCCGATTGTTCTGGAGCATCACAACCATACTGTCACTTTTGGGAACCTCTATGAAATCAAGATGATTTTTGGCAAAGGTATCAAAATCGTCACCAAGAGATCCACCGAGTAATCTCATTCCAGAGCGACCAATTAAGTCTTGTGGGGAAGAAAATGAAAATTGGTTCCCGTCTTTCACGAACACTCTTAACTCGTCAGTACCGAGTTCTTCGGAATAATGATACTTTTCGGCGCGTTCACTATTCCAATATGCGCCCAGAACCATATCAACATTCCCGTGTTCCAGATCATATAGGATGCGTTTCCAGGGCTTGTCGCTGTCGATGTTAAGTGTCAGGCCAATCCTCTTGAGGGCTTCGTGTGTACCGTCTACGACGATTCCAGTGAGTTGTCCGTCATCTTTTCGATATGCAAAGGGATACCAATTGTTAATGCCATTTCCACTGAATGCCGTGCAACCATCTGATGCTTTGACTTGAGAGGAAGTATTGATGCTAGTGATAGCGAAGCCAATAAGAGTTAGAAATATAAAGAATATTCTGGTGCGCATCACTTGACCTTTCTATAGAGGATAGGAAAAGGTTGATGCGATTATACCATAAACAGGTATCTGATTTAGTTAATGATTTTTTACTATTAATACAGATTAAGCGCGGTTCATTGCTGTAGAACTTTGAATTTGATCAAAGAAGGCCCGTATTACAGGGGAATTTTTTTGATCTTTGAGGCAAGCAACATACTCGAGACCTTCTAATTGAACATCTTTGACTATTAATCCGTGAAGTCGCGTATCATTTCCGAACTCGCTTTCAAAAACAACGCCGATCCCAAGTCCAGATGCAACTGCTTCTCTGACGGCTTCCCGGCTTCCTATTTCAAGAATATCAGTTAATTTTACGCCAGCGCTTTCAAGAGCAGTTTCAAAGATTTTACGGGTAACTGACCCTTTTTCACGTAGAATGATACGATGATAGAGGAGTTCTGTAATACCAATACTTCGCCGAGCTGACCATGGATGGTTACGGTCAACAAAGACAATCAGGGGTTCCCGTTTCAGAGGGGCGGCATGTAAGCGTCGATCTTCATGAATATTAGGTATGACCACAACATCTGATTTTCGTTCGAGTAAACCTTGCAGGACCTGTTGTGAATTCCCAAAGCTCATCGAAAAATTAATCCCGGGGTACAGTCGGCTGAATGTTGCGAGTAAAGGTACAACATGATAGGGCGCATCCGCAGCTACGCGAAGTTGACCAGACATCAACCCGCGGGCGGAAAGTAGGACCTGTTCTGCTTCGAGTTCTACTGCAAACTGTCTAAGTGTAACCGCGTGAAGGCGGTGACCAATTTCGGTTATTTCAATGCCACGCCCCCGACGTTCAAACAGCTTCACGCCATAAGTTTCTTCCAATGCGGCGACCTGCCCTGAAAGAGTGGGCTGGGTGACGTTGAGAACATCAGCAGCCTTGGTGAAGCTTCCTTCGCTGGCAACAGCATGAAACGCGCGAATTTGAGCATGGTTCATAGGTAAAATCAATCTGTAATATTAAAAGTATCGATTTGATTTATGATAAAGATTCGATGCATATAGAGCAAGACGTTCGAACACTTAAAGCGAAAAGTATCAAATTAAGTGGGCGATTGGACATTAAACCGTCGCTTTTATTTTCGGATCAAATGAGGAGATCCCATATGTCTGACAAGACATCTGCAGTTGCTGCTTCCCCATCAGGTGATCCCTGGCTTTTAACGCCAGGTCCCTTGACTACTTCTGTTATGACCAAGGAAGCAATGCTTCATGACTTCGGTTCGCGCGATAAAAAATTTATCGAAATAAACCGACATGTTCGCAGTAGTCTCTTAAGCATAATTAATGGGCAGGACGATTTTGTTTGTGTTCCGTTACAGGGCAGTGGAACTTTCTCTGTTGAAGCCATGTTGGGAACATTGGTGCCGCAGGATGGAAAACTTCTTATGCTTGTTAACGGTGCCTACGGCCATCGTATGGCAAAGATTTGTAGTTATTACGGACGTACACACGAAATCATGGAGTATCCTGAAGATCAGCCAGTGAGTGTTTCTGACTTGGACATTCGCTTGGGTGAAGATAAAGCTGTAACCCATGTAGCTGTTGTTCATTGTGAAACGACATCCGGTGTTCTTAACCCGATTGCTGGTGTTGCTGAAGTTGTTGAGAAACACGGACGTTCTCTTCTGATTGATTCCATGTCTGCCTTTGGGGCGCTTCCTGTTGATGCGTCAAAGATCAGATATGATGCTGTTGCCGCGTCTTCAAACAAGTGTCTGGAAGGTGTTCCCGGCATGGGCTTTGTTCTTATTCGTAAAACAGTTTTGGAAAAAGCAAAAGGTAATGCCCCGTCACTGGTTCTGGATTTGTATGACCAATGGATGCAGATGGAAAAAACGGACCAATGGCGATTTACACCACCGACCCACTGTATCGTTGCCTTTGCACAAGCTATTCGTGAATACGAAGAAGAAGGTGGTGTTGAAGGGCGTGGTGGGCGTTATGCATCCAACTGCAAGATCCTTGTCGACGGTATGCGTGCATTGGGCTTTGAAACTTTGTTGCCTGATCACTTACAGGCGCCGATTATTGTCACTTTCCACAAGCCAACAGATCCTAAATTTGATTTCCAGAACTTTTATGATCGTCTTGCCGAACGCGGATATTTAATCTATCCGGGAAAATTGACTGTTGCAGACTCGTTCCGTGTTGGCTGTATTGGTCGTATGGGCAACGATGACATTCGCAATGCGCTGGTTGTTATCGAAGAAACATTAAATGAAATGGGTGTGACAAATTGTGCGCCGGCGGCTGCCTAACCCGATATTCGTTCCTTGATTAGGCATTTGTTATAGTGGGAGATACCCTATGAGTACTGGTAAACTCGTTCAGGCCAATGGCCGTTTATATAAAAGATCTAATCGCCCTGTTGTGGTGGTCTGTGTTGACGGCAGCGAACCGGATTATATGGAAGTTGCAATGAAGGCCGGGCGTATGCCGTGGTTGAAAAGTCTGCTTGATAGTGGTGTGAATACAAACCGTATCGCAGAATCAGTGGTACCTTCTTTTACCAACCCGAATAACCTTTCTATCGTGAGTGGCTGCCCGCCACGATATCATGGTATTTGTGGCAACTACTTTTACAATCAGGAAACTGGCGAAGAAGAATTGATGAATGCACCTAGTTATTATCGTGCAAAAACAATCTTCTCTTCCTATCAGGATGCCGGGGCCAAGGTTGCCGTTGTTACTGCGAAAGACAAGCTTCGTCTTCTTCTTGGTCACGGGTTAAATTACAGCAAAGGCAATGCGATTTGCTTCTCTGCGGAAAAATCCGATCTTGCCAACATGGTCGATAACGGCATTGAGAACGTCAATGATTTTGTGGGAATGCCTGTTCCTTCTGTATACAGTGCTGACCTTTCCGAGTTTGTCTTCGCCGCTGGTGTCAAGCTGTTGGAAACTGTTCGCCCCGAGATCATGTATCTTTCCACAACTGATTTTATTCAGCACAAATACGCCCCTGAAGAAGAAGGTGCATTGGCGTTCTATGAAATGATGGATAAATACTGGGCACAGCTTGATGAGTTGGGCGCTGTCCTGACCCTTACAGCTGATCACGGTATGAACCCGAAACATGATGCTGACGGCAAGCCGAATGTTCTGTACCTTCAGGATCTGTTTGACGGATGGTATGGCAAAGGCGAAGCCCGCGTTATCTTACCAATTACAGATCCATATGTTGTCCACCACGGTGCGCTCGGTTCTTTTGCGACGGCTTATTTGCCAAAAGGACAGAGCGTGGATGAAGCAATCAAACGTCTCTCAGATGTTGATGGTGTCGAGTTGGCTATATCTGGTCCTGCTGGTTGCGCTATGCTGGAACTACCGGAAGATCGTATGGGTGACATTATCATTATTTCCGAACGTCATCTGGCTTTGGGAACTTCTGAAGAACGTCATGATCTCTCTGCGTTGGACCGTCCATTACGGACACATGGTGGCATTACCGAGCAGAAAGTACCGTTTATCAGCAACCGTCCAATGCCGGGCATTCCATCAGATATGCGTCTTCGTAATTTCGACGCGTTCTATTGCTCTGTAAACTACGCTGAGTAATTGGCCTTAAATAAGGGCAGGAAATAAGGATAGTAAAATGTCTGTAAAGATTGTTGGTCACGAACCAATGCGTGTCGCTGGTAAGAAAGTCGATACTGAAGGCCGTATTGATGTGCATTACCCCTACACAAACGAAGTGATCGGGACTGTTCCTCGCGGTACGGCTGCGCATGCAAAAGAAGCTTTTGAAATTGCGGCAAACTACGAATCAAAATTGACACGTTATGAGCGTCAGCAAATTCTATTCCGCGTGGCAGAGATTCTAAACGAGCGCAAAGAAGAAATTTCTGACATCATCACCGCTGAATCCGGTCTTTGTAAGAAAGATTCACTGTACGAAGTTGGTCGCGCCTATGATGTTTATACATTGGCTGGCCAGATGTGTATTTTGGATGATGGTGAGATTTTCTCTTGCGATATTACTCCGCAAGGTAAGTCCCGTAAGATCTTTACTGAACGTGAGCCGCTGAAAGCCATTTCTGCTATTACACCGTTCAACCACCCGCTGAACATGATCTCTCATAAAATTGCGCCTGCGATTGCGACAAACAACTGTATTGTTTGTAAGCCGACTGAGAAAACACCTCTGACAGCTCTGATCCTGGCTGACATCATCTATGAAGCTGGTCTTCCAAAAGAGATGCTGACCATTATCACTGGTCTTCCAAAAGATCTTGGGAATGAGTTCATCACCAACGAAAACATTGAGCTTGTGACCTTCACGGGTGGTGTTCCTGTAGGTAAGTATATTGCTGAAAATGCAGGTTATCGTCGGACTGTTCTTGAACTCGGCGGTAACGCGCCATTGATCGTCATGGAAGACGCTGATCTGGATAAGGCAGCGGAACTTGCTGTTGCGGGTGCAACAAAGAACTCTGGTCAGCGTTGTACAGCTGTAAAACGTATCTTGGTTGTGGAAGAAATCGCAGACGAATTTTCTAAGCTGGTTCTCGAGAAAGCACAGAAGATCAAGTACGGGGATCCAATGGATCCTGAAATTGATCTGGGTTGTGTTATCGATGCTGAATCTGCCTCTATGTTTGAACGTCGTGTAAACGACGCAGTCGAAGTTGGGGCAAAGCTTCTTTATGGTAACAACCGTGAGGGTGCGCTTTATCCACCAACTGTTGTTGACCACGTTCCTTATGACTGTGAATTGGTTCGTGAAGAGACCTTTGGTCCGGCTATTCCGATTATCCGCGTTAAGGATATTGACGATGCAATTCGGGTTTCAAACTCTACTGCATTTGGCCTGTCTTCTGGTGTTTGTACCGATAATTTCAAATACATCCAGCGCTTCATTAAAGAACTACGTACCGGTACGGTCAATGTTTGGGAAGTACCTGGTTATCGTATCGAAATGTCACCATTTGGCGGCATCAAAGATTCTGGTCTTGGTTACAAAGAAGGCGTTATCGAAGCCATGAAGAGCTATACAAACGTCAAAACCTATTCCCTGCCTTGGCTTTAAGTTGGAATTTCTTTGACACTTTGCTGAGTATTTAGCCCCGCGGTTTGAAAGTTGGTAGAAATCGTGCCCGTACTGGTTTGTTGCAGGCATTTAAAATGTCAGTAATTGGGGATCGCATACAGGTCTGGCTGATATGACTTAAGGGGAAACTTCTTGCTTCCCCTTCTTTCTTTATCGGGCTTTCTTGTCCGAGAAGGTTACAAGAAAAATTTACTTGATGGTAAAGGCTTAATCTATTTCAGCAAATTGAACTTATGCGTTGCCATAATGCTATAAATTGGGGTATTACAGGAATTGGAAGGCGGCTTGACATTTTAGGTGTTTGTGTCAGGTTAGCTAAACTTGGGCTGTAGCATTTTGCTACAGCCCATTTTTCTTTGTTATACTTATACCGCCTCATTAATTTGTTGTGCGGATTAGAATTTCTTTTTTACAATGCGTTAGGTGCGGGTAGTCGAAGGTTAAGATACTTTGTCGTAAATTATCACTGCCGCTTTGGGTGGTAACGGATAATCATGATATGCTTTTAGATAAATTGGGCTATGAGTCCCATTTATTATGAACGAATTGATAAATCTATGGATACCAGAAGGACGTGCCTTTGCCAGGGCTGACTGGCAAAGGCACGAGATTGAGGCTCAGTGGAGCCTCGCCAAATCGCGATAAAAAAGATAGAAGAGGTGAATTGGGAGAAGACACCTTGCCCCTATCTTTGGTTCGCGGTTTCTGGTACCGCCAGTGATGCTGTTCGTAAACTTCAGTGTGCAGGAACTGACATCGTCTCAAGCGGAAAATTATATTCGTATTTGTTTGACGGTGCCTGAAAGCCGATCACTTCTTAGTTTGGCGATAGATAAGATCATTGAATGCAATGTGTTGATCAACACATAGGTTTTTATCCAACGAAAAATTCTAGTGATATGGTAATTGACGGGGGCGTTCTTGTGGTTTTACATCCCAGAACCCGATGTCATTTTTGATATGTTGTGGTAAATAGTGCATATCCATAAGTGTAGTTACTTTTCTCTTGTTGTTTGATCTAAAAAGCTTTCTTAGCAAGTTACGTATAACCCATAAGCTATTTCTGCTTTTAATGGGCGTTGAAATGTAATTTGAATTACATGGATGATTCGCAACAATCATTTTGCTATTCTCCTCAACAGCGTTGTTTCTTCTGTTTCTAATGTGCGCGTTGATAGCTTGAATATCCAACTAAAATATGATTACTATACATAAGGAGATTTTATGTATTATGTTTTCAAACTTACCACCTCTTTCGTCCTTGCGGGTTTTTGAGGCAGCAGCTCGTCATAGAAGTTTTACACGTGCATCCGAAGAACTTGGGATGACACAGGCAGCTGTAAGCTACCAAATAAAAATTCTTGAAGAGAAAGTGGGGGCACCGCTTTTTTTCCGTAAGCCACGGCAAGTAAGCCTGACTGAGACGGGAAAGCGTATTGCACCAGTTATAACTGAGGCTTTTGAACTGTTACGTACTGCATTTGTTATAGCTGAAGATACAAGCCATAATCTGTTGTCAATAACAACACTTACAACTTTTGCGACCAACTTTTTAGCTGAGAGAATAGGTAGCTTTCAAATATTGCATGATGACCTTGCCGTGCGTCTTGATACATCTATGTCTATCGTAGATTTTTCTCGTGAAGATTTTGATTTAGGGATACGATCTGGTAAAGGTCAATGGCAAGGTCTAGAGGCTCATTTGCTGATACCAGCCAGTTTTTCACCAATGTTAAGCCCTGATTTGGCTAGATCAGTTGGTGGAATTAGCAAACCTGCTGATCTTTTAAAGCTACCTTTAATTGAAGCTTCTGATCCCTGGTGGAAACGCTGGTTTGATTCTGTTGGTGTGCAGTCTGAAGGCTTGCGAGGTAATAAGCGAAGTAGGATGGGGGTACAGATATTGGAAGCCAAAGCGGCGGAAGCGGGACAGGGAGTGGCAATTTTAACGCCAGCTTTCTACCGAGATTCAATAAATCGCGGTAGTTTGATTCAACCTTTTGACCATGTTTGTTGTGACGAAGGGCAAGGATATTGGCTCGTATATCCCAAGGCGCGCGGAAAAACGCCTAAGATTAAAAAATTCAGAGATTGGTTATTGAGTGAAGTCGAAGAGCACTATAGGCGTGAAGAAATTGCTATCGAGAAAATGCGTGTTTCTGGTCAGTTCGTTAATTAGAAACATGATATTTTTTTCTCAAGAACAGACTACCGAATATTAATCCTCCAAGAAACAAAACTACTTCGGCAACAACAATCGATGGACCGGATGGCGTATCCCATTCCAAAGAGCCAAAGAGACCAAAAATAACTGACAGGCTTCCAATCAGGGATGCAATAATGGCCATCTGTTCCGGTGTTTTTACAAACCGCCTTGCCGCTGCTGCAGGAATAATAAGCAAAGAAGTGATGAGCAACACGCCTACCACTTTCATAGCAATGGCGATGACTATTGCGACTGTTATCATAAACAAAGTCTGAATGACTGTGACATTTATGCCTTCGGCGCGTGCGAGCTCTTCATGAAGGGTCAGAGCAAGGAGGTCTTTCCAGATATAAGCAATGAGTGACAGCGCAACAGCCCCACCACCATAAATCCAGTAAATATCTTCATGATTTACAGCTAGAACATCCCCAAACAAATAGGAGAGTAAATCCACCCGATAACCTTGTAAAAGACCAAGAACGACAAGGCTGATCGCAAGACTGGAATGGGCCATAATGCCGAGGAGTGTATCACTGGCTATTCTTTTTTGATGTTGGAAAAGCGTAACCGTTAAGGCGATCAAGATGGCAGTTCCAATAATACCAACGGTCAGATTAAAGCCCAACAGCAACCCAAGCGCGATACCTAACAAAGCAGAGTGTGCCAGTGTGTCACCAAAATAAGCCATTCTGCGCCAGACGACAAAACATCCCAAGGGACCTGAAATCAAGGCAACACCAATACCTGCTACAAGTGCGCGCAGAAAAAAATCTTCTAGTATCATGCTTTGTCCGACGTTGTGTGGGAATGGTCATGGCCAAAATCATGAGAATGGTCATGAAGGTGATGGTAAACAGCTAATCCCGGTTTTGTCTGTCCGCCAAATAGAGCAAGATATTCCGGGCTGTCACTGACTTGTGTCGGTGCACCAGAGCAACAAACATGCCCATTGATGCAAATAACACGATCCGTTTCAGCCATAACAATATGTAAGTCATGAGAGACCATTAATATGCCAAAACCCGATTGTTCTTTGAGGCGGGATATCAGTTTGTAAAGCTCTGTCTGACCTTGAAAGTCAACACCTTGGACAGGTTCATCCAAAACTAGGAGGTCTGGTTTCCTGAGAATGGCGCGGGCAAGAAGGACGCGCTGGAATTCACCACCCGATAAGCTTTGAACTGCCTGCTTCAGGGTATGATGAGCGCCTACATCTTTAAGGGCTGCTTCTCGTTCTGAAAGTGGGCGCTTGTCAGGGATGGACAAAAAACGCTCCACAGTTATTGGCATAATTGGGTCGATGTTAAGTTTTTGAGGAACATAGCCAATGACCAGGCCGTGTTTACGCCAAACGCTACCTTCTGCAGGCTTTAAAGCTTTTAACAGCGCACGAAGTAGTGTTGATTTTCCAGCACCATTTGGACCGATCAAAGTAACAATTTCGTTTTTGTGAACTGTTAAGCTAACATCCTGGATCGCAGTTTTTCCACCAAATTTAATTGTTAGATTTTCGGCATAGATCAATGGTTCGCCACTGGGCAAAGGGGTGAGATGGTCATGCCCGCATCCACAATTCAGATCGTTTCCGTTTGCTGATATCTCAATACTAGATGGTGCGATACCGGGTGTCGCATTGTTATCGTTTTGGGTGTTCGCCATGGTTTCACGTGTACGTGGAAAGTTGTAAAACTTCAAATTAACATCAAGCTGGTGTTTGTCTGCTCTTTTACGCAGTGCAATCTGGGCAGAGGCCACGGACTTCGAGCATTCGTTGTTCTGCTTTAAAACCGAGGGTATCCGTTTTTTCCAATATGGCTTTATCAATAGCTGCATCGTGAACTTCTGCAGCACAGCCGCAATCCTTACAAATAAGAAAAAGACCCGAATGCTCTTCTGACGGGTGTGAGCAGCCAACAAAAGCATTGAGAGATTCTATTCTATGGATAAGGCCTTGTTCCAGTAAAAAATCAAGCGCTCTGTACACTGTTGGAGGGGCTGTCTTTCCACTTTCTTGTGACAGCTTTGAAAGAACATCATAGGCCCCGATCGGGTGGTGACTTTCCCAAACGAGTTCAAGTACACGCTTTCTCGCATCAGTGAGACGCGCACCACGTGAAATGCAGATTTGTTCCGCTTCGTTTAGTGCTGTAGCTACACAGTTCTTGTGGTCGTGTGTTCCGCCACAGAACGAAAGAGAGACTGTATCAAAGTTTTCCATATGCTTTTCTTATCTTGTCTTGACAAAGTTGTAAATGTTATAACATAACAAAACAAATTTATCTTCTAACTTTCTTTAGCTTGTGACTTTAATATAGCAGGCAATACCTGAGGAACATTATTCTCTATGTCGAGATTTCATAACAAGTTGCGAAATGGTGCCATTGTTGGTGCTGTTGTTGGATCTATCACTTGCGGTACTGCACTCTCAAGTTTAGCAAGTGAATCGCCCAGGGTTGCAGTTTCTATTTTACCAGTTCATTCACTGGTTCAATCTGTGATGGATGGTGTTGGCGAAGCCGAACTTTTGATGGATCAAGGGTCTTCCCCTCATGGCTATAGTTTGCGTCCTTCGCAAGTTAAAACCTTGAATAAAGCAGATCTTGTCGTTTGGGTCGGTGAGGGATTGGAAGCTTTTCTTGAAAAGCCACTCGCGGCGAGAAAAGAAAATTCGAGAACTCTGGAATTAATGGAGATTAAGGGGATCACTCTCCTGGAAAACCGTCACTCCGGGCAGTGGTCTGAAGAAACTCATGATGACCACCATGATGGTGAGCATGAGGAGCACGAAGACCATAGTGATCATGATAAAGATCACGATGCTCATGGACATGAAGAAGATCACGCACATGAACATGAACAGGAAGAACATGTTCACCATGATGATCATGAGCATGATCATGGAAAGTTCGACCCACATATTTGGCTTTCCATTGAAAATGCCAAGGCCATTGTAAATCGTGTTGGTGTAGAGCTTGCCGAAATTGATCCGGATAATGCTTCTGCTTATCAAAGCAATGTGGAGAAAACGCTAGCTGATCTTGATGTTTTGAAGCAAGATCTAAAGGGCCAAATCTCTGGGTATGAGAATACACCTTATTTGGTTTTTCATGATGCCTATCAGTATTTTGAAAATGAATTTTCTTTGGCTGCTGTTGGATCAGTGACGATTGATGCAGAGCGTAAACCGGGGGCGAAACGCATTTCTGAACTTAGAGATGTTATTCGGGATAGAAAAGCAGAATGTATTTACCAAGAACCTCAATTCAAGCCTGAGGTTGTTGAAGTTCTGGCTGAAAATCTAGAGGTCAAAATCGGAGAACTTGATCCGTTAGGTGCCAAGCTGGATGCGGGGCCTGAAGCTTATAAAACACTCCTGTCGAGCCTGGGGGAGAATTTGGTATCTTGTTTGGCTAAGAAGTAAATACATTTATTTGTTAGCTCATGACCTTAGCTACCAATGTATTTCCGATGGGAACTTGGTCGGACTTAATTGTTTAGCTCGAAAAAGGAAACCGCAATCGATGTGTGGGGTATGGTAAGGCAGGAAGCCTGAGGAAAGCAACTTGAGCTCAGCTCAGGGAGGCAGTTTTACTCAGGTGATTTGCACCCACTTTCGATTGCGGTTCCAAGCTTAACTTTTATCGCTTTGAGATCATCGTCCGTATATGGACATGGCTCTTTGACGCCCCAAACCGGACCTGGCCAGGCCGCGTCATTTTCAAAGCGTGCGATGACATGGATGTGAAGCTGTGGAACCATATTCCCAAGTGCAGCTACATTGATCTTAAAAGCATTACATTCTTTGGTAAGTACTTCAGAGACGTATCTGATCTCTTCCATTACGGCTGCAAAGAGGTCTTTTGGCAGGTCATGCAAATCACGAAGGTCATTGTAGCGCGGTACCAGGATCAGCCAGGGATATTGGCTGTCATTCATAAGCAGAACTCGACAGTATGGGAGTTCTGTTATGATTGCTGTATCGGCCTCAAGACGTTCGTGAAGTGCAAATTCCATGATGATTTAACCTTTATCCCGGAGAGGTGTCCCAGAAGAGTATTCTAGTAGGGACAATCTACATCACCCATCTCAACATAAACTGATTTCAGCTGAGTAAAGTGACTGATTGCTGCGGTGCCATTTTCACGACCAATACCAGATTGTTTATATCCGCCAAAAGGCATTTCTATTGGTGTTATGTTATAATTGTTGATCCAGCAGGTGCCAGCTTCCAGGTTTTCTATCACGCGATGTGCGCGATTGATGTCCTGTGTAAAGACACCGGCTGCTAACCCAAATTGTGTGTCGTTGGCTGCGGCGACGACTTCATCTTCATCGTCAAAGGTAATAACCGACATGACGGCACCAAAGATTTCTTCTTTTGCAATCCGCATATCTGCTTTTACATCTGTGAAAATGGCTGGTTCGACAAAACAGCCTCTCTCGAAACCTTCAACGGTGATCTGTTTTCCGCCATAAGCCAGGGTTGCCCCTTCGTTTTTTCCGGTTTCGATATAGCTGAGAACTTTTTCCATATGTTCTTTGTGAATTAGCGAGCCAACATGGGTTTCCAGATCCATAGGATCGCCAATGATCATTTTTGACGTGCGATCAATGAGCTTTTCCAAGAAAGCATCTTTGATGTCTTTGTGGACATATACCCGGGTTCCGTTGGAGCAAATTTCCCCCTGAGTATAAAAGTTTGCAAGCATGGCGGCTGATACGGCGTTGTCCAGGTTCGCGTCATCAAACACGATAAGGGGTGATTTCCCGCCGAGTTCAAGTGTTACATGCTTGAGAGTTTTTGAAGCTGATTCCATCACGCGTTTCCCGGTAGGAACCGAACCCGTCAGAGAAATTTTTTCGATGCCTTCATGTTCGGCCAACATTTGCCCAACGGGACCCAAACCGGACACAACATTGAAAACGCCATCCGGCAAACCGGCTTCGGTATAGATTTCAGCCAGTTTCAATGCGGTCAGCGGGGTAACTTCTGATGCCTTGTAAATTACGGCATTTCCGCAAGCAAGGGCAGGGGCCGATTTCCAGCATGCTATCTGGATCGGATAGTTCCAGGCACCAATTGCAGCGCAGACACCCAGTGGTTCTTTACGTGTATAGGCAAAGTTGCCATTGGCAAGTTGAATGTGCTCTCCATTAATAGAGGCAGCAAGGCCAGCAAAGTATTCAATGCATTCTGCACCTGATTCTACATCGATACAGTTGGCTTCTTGCATCGGTTTTCCTGTATCAGCGACCTCAAGAGCAGCAAGCTCGTCATTGCGTTCGCGAAGCAGGGAAACGGCTTTTAAAAGGATACGACTTCTTTCCGTGCCGCTCATTTTTGACCAGACTTTAAAGCCTGCCTTGGCGGCTTCGACAGCTTTATCAACATCTGCTGTTGAAGCAATCTGGACATCACAAATAACGTCACCGGTCGCCGGATTGATTGTTTCAAATGTTTCGCCGGATGTAGCGTTTGTATATTTACCGTTGATGTAAAGCTGTTGAGTAGGAAGCTTTGCCATTGTCTTGTTCCCTAGAATTCTAGTGTGTTGTTTTAATCTATCTGAATAACTTAAATGTGATGCTTGAAGTTATTTTTGGTGCGCCAATATTTGGCTGCTGATATAGTTTTCCATAATTGTTATTGCTTCTTTGGGCGTGACCCCACCTTCGGTCAGGGCGCAACGTATCCAGAGCCCTTCGACCATAGCGGCTAAGCCCGTTGCTGTGCTCGCAACCATCTGTTCGGGGAGTAAAGGTTTCAACGCGTGTTGAAAATTGCTTTGCATGCGCCGTTCGTTGATCTTATGCAGGCGCCCCAGTTTTTCGGATGTTGGAACCAAGGCCCAAAAAGCGAGCCAGACATCAACTACACCAGGCTTGAATTGCTCATCAGAAAAGTTTGAATTTACAACAGCAAGCAGTCGTTCAATTGGTGTGTTGGCGTGTTCCAGCTGTTTTTTTGTTTCTTCCCCCAATTTGCGCATAAGGTATTGAAGGGTAGCTGTTAACAAGCCTGATTTATCGTCAAAGTAATGGGCAACAATTCCAGAAGACAGGCCTGCTCGTTTGCTTATTTTCGAAATGCTGGCATTGGTAAAACCTTCTTCGTGGATCATCGCAATTGTTGCTTCGATCAACTGGGTTTTCCGAATCTCTTCCATTCCGACTTTTGGCAAGATCTTGTATCCTTTTTATCCAATGTTTCAGTTCTTAGGGGAGACATTGAAACAAAAAAACTTTGTACTTGTTTCCTGTTTTAGTTACGCATTTTTTTGAACTTAGTTTTTGATTTTATTTAAAAAACCAGAACATTTGTTCTTTGATTGATTACTGCGCTATATCTATCAATAATTTATTTTGATTGAACGTTCAATCAAAATAAATTATTGATAGTGGAGAGACGACGATAATTTCGATCGTACTAGGGAGTTAATCAGGCAAAATTATCCTGCTAGAATAATAATGAACTTGCAGGTATCTTGCTAAAATCAATTAGAGCCACGGGGTCCTCTTGTGGCGTAAAAAATGGAGACAAGTGAATGAACCTCAAACACTTGATTTCGGCTAGTACTCTGGCCATCGCTGCAGCTGGTTTTGCAACTGGGGCGCAAGCTGCTGACCCGGCTAGCTGTCAATCTGTTACTTTTTCTGATGTTCAATGGAGTGATATAACCGCGACGACTGCACTTACATCAGTGGTCTTAGATGGACTTGGTTACGAACCAAAAACACTTTTCCTTTCTGTTCCAGTTACATATGCAAGTCTTAAAAACGCTGACATTGATATTTTCTTGGGTAACTGGATGCCTTCAATGGAAGGTGATATCGCATCATATCGTGATGAAGGTTCAGTTGAGACCGTTCGTGTTAATCTCGAAGGGGCTAAGTACACACTTGCCGTTCCAACTTACCTCGCGGATAAAGGTTTGAAAGATTTTACCGATATTGCAAAGTTTAAAGACGAGCTAAATGGTAAAGTTTTTGGTATTGAGCCTGGTAACGATGGTAATCGTCTTATTTTAGAGATGTTCAAAGATCCAAATTTGGGGCTAGATGGTTTTGAATTGGTTGAATCTTCTGAACAGGGGATGCTCTCTGAATTAAAACGTGCAGTAAGGCGTGAGAAAGCGATCGTTTTCCTTGGCTGGGCTCCTCATCCAATGAACTCAAACTATGAGATCACTTACCTTACTGGAGCTGAAAATGTTCCAAACTCTGGCTTTGGTGACTCAAACGTTTATACGAATGTTCGGAAAGGATATGTTTCAGAATGTCCTAATGTTGGGCAGCTGCTGAATAATCTTGAGTTTTCAATTAACATGGAAGGCGAGGTCATGCAGGATCTTGCTGATGGTAAAGATGCGTCTGTTGCGGCAACAGACTGGTTAAAGGCAAACCCGGGCGTGCTTGATAAATGGCTTGACGGGGTTACCACATTCGATGGTGGTGACGGCCTAGCAGCAGTAAAAGGTCATCTTGGCCTTTAAGTGTTAAGCCAGATAAATTTTACAGAGGGCTGGCATTCTGTCGGCCCTCTTGTATGTTAGATAAAAATAAAACCAGTGATGGAAAAGAAGTTTATTAATAATAGCTTGTTAATTCTGAAAGCTGGTAACAACGAAAAAAAACACATAAGAAGCTAGTTATGGGTTCGCTAAATAGCAGAGGGATTAACAATGTCCGGCATCGAGCAGTGGTTAGTTGACCATAAAATTCCTGTAGGGAAATGGGGGGAAAGTTTTTTTGACTTTCTGATTGATAACTTTGCTGCATTTTTTGACTTAGTTTCAGATGTTCTTGGGTATTTAATTAACGGTGTAATCAATATCATGCTATTTTTACCGGCATTGATTTCAATTCTCTTGATAACTGGATTTTCATACTTTTTGCAGAGATCAGTGAAACTTTCCTGCTTTGTTTTTTTTGCTCTTTTGTTTGTTGTTAATCAGGGGTATTGGACAGAGACGGTGCAGACACTTGCGCTGGTTGTATCTTCTACATTGATTTGTATGTTAATAGGCATACCAATTGGGATTGCAGCAGCTCATAGACCATGGCTTTATGCCATTGTTCGTCCTGTACTCGATTTATTACAAACTATACCAACGTTTGTTTATTTAATACCTACTCTGATCTTGTTTGGGCTTGGTGTTGTTCCTGGCTTGATATCGACAGTTGTTTTTGCAATTGCTGCACCTGTTCGCCTTACATATTTAGGGGTTTCTTCCGTGCCGAAGCCTCTTGTGGAAGCGGCAGAGTCTTTTGGAGCAACAAAGAAACAGTTGCTGTGGAAAGTAGAAATTCCAAGCGCATTGCCAACAATTATGGCAGGGGTGACGCAGTGTATAATGTTATCGTTGTCTATGGTTGTTATTGCCGCTTTAGTTGGTGCTGATGGTTTGGGGAAACCAGTGGTACGGGCTCTTAATCAGATGAAGATTGATACTGGTATTGAAGCAGGACTTGCGATTGTTATCGTTGCGATTTTACTGGATCGTCTGTGTAAGCAGCGTAATGCGCCGGTTGATGGTGCCTAAGGTAGGGATGGATCAATAAAATGACAGCTGTAGAATTTAAAAACGTCGATATTGTTTTTGGCGATAATCAGCAAGAAGCCATCCCTATGGTTGATGCAGGCAAGACACGAGAAGAAATTCTTGAGAAAACCGGATGTGTTCTCGGTGTTGCTGGTGGCTCGATTAAAATTGAAGAAGGCGAAATTTGCGTTCTGATGGGGCTTTCCGGTTCCGGAAAGTCAACACTCCTACGCGCCGTGAACGGCCTGAATAAAGTTACACGGGGTGAGGTCCTCGTCCGCGATGGTGACAGTCTCGTTGATGTTGCTTCTTGCGATGCCAAGACGTTGCGTCACATGCGTATGGAACGCGTTTCCATGGTTTTTCAGCAGTTTGCGCTTCTGCCTTGGCGGACCGTATCAGAGAACGTTGACTTGGGGTTAGAGCTTAAAGGGATGCCAAAAGCCGAGCGTGAAGCCATTGTGGAAGAGAAGCTCAAGATGGTTAGTCTTGATCAGTGGAAAGACAAGTATGCGCATGAACTCTCCGGTGGGATGCAGCAGCGTGTGGGACTAGCGCGTGCATTTGCAACGGACGCGGACATTCTGTTGATGGACGAGCCTTTTTCTGCTCTGGATCCTCTTATCCGGGATCATCTACAGGATGAATTGCTTGAGCTACAGAGAAACTTGAAAAAGACGATTGTCTTTGTTAGTCACGATCTGGACGAAGCTCTCAAGATCGGTTCTCATATTGCGATTATGGAAGGTGGTCGTATTGTTCAATATGGTGAACCTGAAGAAATTGTGCTGAACCCTGCGAATGAATATGTCGCTGAATTTGTGGCTCATATGAACCCGTTGAATGTTTTGCGGTGCGCATCTTTGATGACATCAATTGGTGATCTTCGTAAAGATGGTGATCGTCTTATTCTGGATAAATACGATGCCTTCAAGGTGAACCTTGATAGTAAAGGGGCTGTGCAGAAAGTTACCTTTGAAGATAAAGAAGAGCTTCCTGTTGTTACCTTTGAAGGTGATCAGTCGATTGATAGCGTACCAGATTCCAGCATTGTCGTGACATCACCGGACTTCACAATGAAACGGGCTATTGAGTTACGACAAGCGACAGGCAATCCCGTTCTTCTTGCAGAAGATGGTGTATTGGTCGGCGTTGTGGGCGATGAAGAAATATACAAAGGTATTCTTCGTCAAAGCTCGATTGCTGATGCGGCTGAATAAAGGGTTTTGGTCTAATGGCGATTAAGGCGATCCTGTTCGATAAGGATGGAACCCTTCTTGATTACGAGCAAAGCTGGATGCCCCTGAACCAAAAAGCAGCTTTGATGGCAGCTGAGGGGGATGAGGGGCTCGCTGCACAACTTTTGGCTGCGACTGGATATGATGCGGAACAGGGGCGAGTTTTACCGGGATCCATGTTGGCGGCCAGCAGCAATGGTGAAATTGTAGCGAAGTGGTGTGAGTTTCTACCCAACGCGAATTATGATGTTTTAATTCAAAAAGTTGAAAAAATCTTTCAGGAAGACGGGGAAACTGCCGCTGTCGCTGTTACGGATCTTTCAGCTTTGTTTATTCGTTTGAAAGAGCGCGGTTTAAAGCTTGGTGTTGCAACAAGTGACAGTGAGCAAGGAGCGAGGCGTTCTCTGTCGCGGTTTGATTGTATTGATAAGCTCGATTTTATTGCGGGCTATGATTCTGGCCATGGCCTGAAACCGACTTCTGGTATGGTCTTGGGTTTCTGTAAGGCAATGGATGTGGCCCCGGAAAATGTTATTGTTGTTGGTGATAATTTGCATGACATGGAAATGGGGATAAATGCCGATGCTGGTTTGAGGGTTGGCGTTTTGACTGGGACAACAGAACGAGAAGAGCTCTCAACGCTTGCTGATCACGTACTGACATCGATCGAAGAGTTAGAAAGCCTCTTGTCATAATGGATACTTGGCTTTCTACTTAAAGTAAGCGTCTGGCGAGACGCGCCTTTTTATCTTTTCGCAAAGAGATCAAAAGACACGCCACACCCACATAAAGTTTATGCGCATCTGATTTTTTTAGAAAATACTCTGTTATTAACCGCAAACATCCCAATAATAAACCAAATCATACGCTGGTAAATAATCTCATGGAATTGTGAAAATCCAATTATAGTTATTAAAATTAAAAATAGGGCAGCATCTTCCCAATTAATATTTTTAGTTCCCTTACGAAAACTGTGCTTTAACAAACTGATTGGTAACACCAAAAACAGTGCCATCCCAAACAAGCCCATTTCAGCTAAAATCCATAATCCAGAGTTGTGAATAACTAAAGGAACGAGTGTCTGACTTTCTATAAATGCGCCTAAGCCCGCGCCGAATATAGGGTTTTCTATCCACATATTGAACCCACCAACAAGGCTCATCACTCGATCACTTTGAACCGTAGTAAAATTAAGTAAAGTTACATGGCTTATCAGCATATTCGAGTTTGATGAATTAAATCCATCGGAAAATATAAAAGGTAACCAAGTTAACAGTGCCCATTTGACCCCAAAGAGGAAAGCCACGTAACCAACAGTCTTTATCAAACCGTGGAAGTCGAAAAATCGTAACCACGTCGCTGCCATTATAACGGCAAATCCTACCAGAATCGCAGMCCGAGAATTCGATGCTATAATCAAAAAAATGACTATTCCCAAAAGCATATTAGGGTGCTTATGCAGGTGTGTTTTTGGAGCTACCAGTATGACAGATAAAATCAAAAGCATCTGTAGTGCAAAAGCGTTTCGATTGGTAATTAATCCATTGAATTGATGCGGATACCATTCCATTTGTCTAAGTATGCTTACTGGTAGTAAGTCAAGTGCCAAAGAGATACTGAATAGAATATATGCT
>NZ_OMPU01000007.1 GCF_900313065.1 Kiloniella sp. EL199 | reverse complement strand
GTTCAGCAGTCTCTGTTGCGTTGAGTGCCATCTGATTGGCCTGTTGGGCGCTGTCTGCATTCTGTTTAACGGTTGTGGACATTTCTTCCATGGATGCTGCAGTCTGTTGCAGGCTGGAAGCCTGTGCTTCGGTTCGTTGGGAAAGATCCATTGAACCGGATGCAATTTCTGTGGACGCGGAGCCAATCTCATCGGTTGTTGCGACGATATCGCCAACAGTTTCTGCCAAACGTTTTGATGTCTGGTTTACATCCT
Source organism: Kiloniella sp. EL199 (assembly GCF_900313065.1). Taxonomy (GTDB): domain Bacteria; phylum Pseudomonadota; class Alphaproteobacteria; order Kiloniellales; family Kiloniellaceae; genus Kiloniella. The sequence goes on along the minus strand of NZ_OMPU01000007.1, from coordinate 2,627 downwards.
GTTTCAAGGTTTCATAAGTCCCTGTGTAACTGGTTGTAATCTGATGTGTCAGATCACCACGAGAGAGGGATGATAAAGCCGTAGCGACATCATCAACGACATCGCTGACATTTTTGTTGAGCGAGTTCAAGGCATTGGTCAAAGCCAGCATAAAGCCTTCTTTGCCTTCTGCTTCGAGTGATTTTGTAAAATCTCCACTTGATATTGCCTGAACCATCTCATCAACTTCGACTTCAATGGCCAGCTCGGCTGTGACATCAGCCCATTCGACGACTGTGCCCAATCGTTCCTGGCTTTCATTAGTGATGGGGTTGGCAACAAGATCATAGCTTCTTCCACCCACTTCAATTCTGCCCTGATAAGTCGTTGTCAGAGCGCCAAGCATTGAGCGCTGGTGTGCAGGGTTTTTGTGAAAACGGTCAATACTGTCACCAAGGAGCTTATTTGTATCAAAGCCGGGAAGATCCTTTCGGATATCTGCTTCACCTTCGCGCATCATCTCGAGAACAGCATCGTTCATGTAGATGATGTCAAAGTTATTGTCGGCAACCATTACATTCGCTGAACTGCTATCAAGAGCCGACTTGATCCTCATGTTTTCGGCTGCAGAACGATCTTGTTCGATGGCATTGTCTTTAAAGGTCTGTAAAGCTGAAGCGATATCTCTGATTTCATCACGCCGTTCCAATCCGGAAACTTCAAAGGATTTATCTCCTTCGGCAAGCAGGAGCATCTCTGATGTTGATTTTTGTAAGGGACGGATAATAGAGCGTGCAAATAGCCACCCAATTACTGCTACGATGAAGAGAACAATTCCCCCGATCATTAGTATGAATAAACGTGCCTCGTGTGCAGGAGCGAGCATTTCGGCTTCGTCAATCTCTGCCATCAATGCCCATCTAGTTCCTTCAAACTCAAAAGGTTGAAATGCAGAAAGCACGGGGATACCACGATAATCCGGGGTCACTTCTATACCGGTATTTCCGTTCAGGGCTTTGTGTACCGTCGCCGTGTTAACTTCTGTTTTCAGAATCGTTGATTCTTCTGAGAACCTTGAATCGCTTCTCATAAGGAAATCACTGCCAACGAGATAGGTTTCTCCTGATTCACCCATACCTGCGCTTAGTTGCAGAATGTGGTCAATTCTATCAATGGGCATTTGAAAAACGAGAACGCCTTCAAAACCGTTTGCAGTGATAATTGGTGTCGCAATGAAACTTGCTGGAGCATCATTACTTGGAGCATAGGGTGCAAAATCTACGAAACTTATACTACCGGAATCTTTGTTTGAAAGAGTGGCTTTGAATACCTGAGCCAATCCTGAAGTGTTGTATTTGCCGTTAAGAAGGTTGGTTGCATAGTCAAGTTCTTTGAAAACCGTATAAACAACATCTCCTTCAGGATTAATTAAAAAGATGTCGTAATATCCTCGACCTTCAAGCATTTGCCGAAACCAGGGATGAAAACGCTGATGTTGAGTGTGGTAAGCACCATCAATATTCGTAGGGCCATTAAAGAGATGTTTTTCGCCCAATGCTTCTTTGTTTCCCGAAGTGCTAGTGGGCGTTAATCCTGTTTCGTTGATATATACGGCCTGCAGGGATGCAAGTGGATCATTTCGTAAGGATCTTTCATCACGGAAGCCATCAGAAAAACGGGGCATAGCATCTTGAACATTGCTATTTACGGCGGTGATAAGAAGGTCTTCGCGGATAGATTCAAGATACTGTTTTAAAGAAGAATTACGAGCTTCTGCCAAGGCCGTTAATGTTTGCTGTTTTTGCAGTATCAAAGTGTCGGATGAACTCATGATACTGAATGTGCCGACGGATATGATTGAGATCATTGCTATTAAAATGAACAGTATCGGCAGTTTATGAGCAATTTTCAGGGAAAAATTGTTAACAATGCTGCGCATCATCTTCTCCATTATCGAACATGATCTCTGTACTAATTGATCTGTTGTTGTCTGTGGTTTCCATTTACATTTTGCTCGCTTAGAACTCGGACCAGTCGTCATCATCCTCGACAGCTGCAGCGACAGCGGTTGTCGGTTTAAGGGCAGTGACTGTTTTGGGAGTTGTTTTTGAGGTTACTTTGGATGTGTTCCGGTTTTTGGGTTTGCGTTCGCTATGAGTGCTTTGATCAGTTTTAAAGAAGCCGATCATTTCGGAGAGGCCCTCGGCCTGCTCTTCCAGCGTTCGCGCCGAAGCTGAACTTTCCTCTACCAGGGCGGCATTCTGCTGGGTCATTTCATCCATGGCTGTGATAGCAGTATTTATCTCTTCAACACCAGTGGCCTGTTCCCGGCTTGAAGCGGCGATCTCGGAAATGATGTCAGCAACACGTTTGGATGAATCAACAATCTCGGACAGGGTGTCCCCGGTAGATCTGACAAGGGTAACACCTTCTTTAACCTGATCATTGGCTTCAACAATCAGGGTTTTGATATCCTTGGCTGCTTCGCCGGAACGTTGCGCCAGTGTCCGCACTTCGGCTGCAACAACCGCAAAGCCTTTACCTGCTTCGCCCGCTCTGGCCGCTTCAACTGCTGCATTCAGCGCCAGAAGATTGGTTTGGAAGGCAATCTCGTCAATGACACCGATGATGTCGGATACTTTCTGAGA
>NZ_OMPU01000011.1 GCF_900313065.1 Kiloniella sp. EL199 | reverse complement strand
GGGGACTTGAAGTCCCTGCAGGCCTTGATGTTAGCCTTGAGGCGGGGGATGGTATTACCCTCACAGCTGCGCAAAGCACCTACGCGCTGGATCATTCATCGAAAAGCAAATCCGCCTCTGTSGGGGCCTCTGTGGGCATTGGTGTCACCGGGGCAACGACTTCTGTGTCAGGGTCGATCTCGGGCAGTGCTTCGAACCGCAATGTCGATAGTCTGACCAATATCAACAGCCGTATTCTCGCCGGGAATGATGTAACCTTGAAATCCGGGGATGACACGACCCTTAAGGGTGCACAGGTGCAGGCTGGGGGATCAATTGATGCGGATGTTGGCGGTGATTTGACCGTAGCCTCTGTGCAGGATACTAACCGGATTGATGGCAACAGCAAGGGCGGTTCTCTTGGCCTGAGCATTGGTCTGGACGGGAGTGGGGATACAAGCAGTGATACCCCCGCTGCAGGCGGAACGGCCGTCAATGGTTCCCTTTCCTACGGCAATGAAAAGGGCCGCAAGGCGTGGGTCGAGGAACAGTCTGCCCTGATTGCCAAAGGCAACGTGGATGTCACCGTCGGCGGGCACACGCAGCTTGACGGGGCGGTCATTGCCTCGACCGAGGGTGATGTTGCACTAGATACAGAGACCTTCGACTACAGCGATATTCAGGATCACGACAATTACAAGAACGTTAATGGTTCTATTTCCGGCTCTATCGGTGTTGGCGGGGGTGATAGTGGAGACAGCGCCTCCCCGGATCTGCTAGACCGCATCGCCGCCCTGCCCACCATCGAAGGGTCCTATGAAAACGCAGAGAAAGAACAGATCACTCGCGCCACGGTTGCAGCCCCGAACGGTGATGCCACAATCACCATCCGCGCCAATCCCGGCCAAGGTATCGAAGGCCTGAACAACGCCCTCGAAAAAGCGCAGGAAATCACCAAAGACAAAAAAACCAAGGTAAAGGTTTATGTAGATGGTGCTGCCATTGCAGAAGTTGTTAGTGGGTTTCAGGGATTGCGAGAGGCAGTCGCAACGGCTGCGGATAAAGTAGAGGCAGTTGCAAACCTTATAGAAGCGCAGTTAGCAGTCTTGCCAGAGGCTCTGAAAGTTAAAGGAGAAGCAATCGATGGTTTGTATCGAGATCTGATTTCGCAAGGTATTGACCCCGAAGAAGCTTATGAAATCATCAATTCTCCTATGGGGGAAATGCTACAGGTCCAAGCCTATCTTGAGAAAAATGGTGGAGATACTGACCTTTCAAGCCTTTCATATGAGGAGCGTCAAAGCCTATATAAAATTCTGGGAACCTCTATTCAACTGGCCTCAACAAGTGATGTTCTTACCGGAATAGGAATTACTCTGGAGCAAGTTCAGCAAGATGCAGGGCTTTATCTACTTAATAATTATAAAAAGGGCTTTAGCTGGGCGGCGGATACCCTGAGAGAAAATCCCGAGGCTGCAACGGCAATCATCGGAATGACTGATATGGTCGCAAATTCAGTGTGGAGCCTTATGGCTGCTGCTGAGGGTGGGTTAGAGGTTGTTAATCCTTCGACTAATGGTCAAGAAAGTCCCGAATTTTCTCTGGATTATTACGCAAGTGAATATGAAGCTGGCGTAAAACGGCTAATCCGTGACAAAGAAGCATTGGGTGAAGGCACCGAAGCTATACAACAAGGGGCTATTGACCTCTTCCTTGAGACAATCAAAGACAGTGATATATCACCTGAAAAAGCTGCTCTTTATGCAACTGTTGCAGCAAGCAGTGTCATCGTCACACGAGTAGTGGCAAAACGTCTCACTGGAGGATCAGGGAACACCCGTAAAGAAGTAAATGAACTTGCTGACACGCTTGATAATCTCACTGACCAGATTAATGTCGTTGAACAAACTGTTCAAAATCGTAAGATTGCAGCCAATTATTTTGGACAAAAACGTCAATTTTGGACACAGGATCCGATAGAATTTAACGGGAATAAAGTTTATCAAAGAAATGATATTATTGATCCTAATCGAATTGATCCAATCAGTGGTAAGACAAACTTAGAGTTAATGAGGGTTGGTCGCGCACCATTAGGGCCTGATGGAAAAGCCGTTAACCTTCATCATATGATACAAACGCAACATGGACCGATTACAGAAGTAACACAGAGTTTCCATCAGCAAAACTTTGGTACAATTCATATAAATACTGGAAAATTACCATCTGGTGTGAATAGAGCAGAGTTTAATGCTTGGAGGCGAAATTATTGGAAAAACAGAGCCATTGATTTTGAGGTTGAATAAATCATGTACACTATAAATGACGCGATTGATGATTTAAATCATGCAAAAGATATTTCAGTTAATAGCAATTTTTTGCCAGATGACCGTTTAATTGTACATTACGAACAATCTACAGGGTTTACATTTTCTGATGACTACAAAAAGTTGCTAAAAAATACAGGTAACGTTTTTGTGGGTTTTCTGTCTCTTTTGGTTCTTAATCCCAACGGGGAAGAACATTACGGTGAATTAAAAAATGCTATTCGTGAAGGGAGAGAAATTGGGTTACCAGAAAGTTGGTTGCCAATATGTGAAGATAATAGTGATTATTACTGCTTAACTCCAAATGGGGAAATAAGATTTTGGAGCCATGATGGTGATGTCGATGAAAAATGGGCTGATTTAGCTACATGGGTAAAAGAAGTGTGGCTTGAGGGAAACTAGTGGTATTCACATACAAGCTATCAATAGTTGCAAATCCTCAATATGGGATTTGGTTATGGTATATGCACAATTGTTCTGATGGCCGTGACGAGAAATATGTATCGCTTGGTAGTTCAGAGAAACTAGAAAAATATGTCGATGTTGCAGAAGGTTCTGTCACCCTAGAAGGGCTATATTTGTCTCCAGAACAAGCATGGCTTGCTGTTGAAGACTTTCTAGATCAGAAAGGCTGGCGATCAAACAGAATTTGTTGGCTGCACGAAAATCAAGTTCCAGAAGGAAAACATTGGCTTGTTTCTTCTGACTGTATTTAGTTTCCACAAATTGGTTAAATTCTCCGACTTCAGCCGGATAAATATATAATCATGGGCCAAAGGCGCTCATTACACTGAATTCTCTAACTTTAGTTGGAGGAGGTTCCGTTAAATTTTCACGCAAAACTTTAAATAAGGCTCCGGCAGTGCATCGAACCGTAATGCCGATAACCTGACTCACACCAACAGCCGCATTCTTGCCGGAAATGACGTCACCCTGAAATCCGGGGATGACACGACCCTCAAGGGCGCACAGGTTCAGGCAAACGGGTCCATTGATGCGGATGTGGGCGGTGATTTGACCGTCGCCTCGTTGCAGGATACCAGCCGGATTGATGGCAACAGCAAGGGTGGTTTTGTTGGTGTCCTTAACCACTTTGGTCATTAGCTATCCACAGTATTCTGAAATGTTCTCAGTTTTCATCCATCCGTAGATTCCGTTCGTCCAGATGTCTTTTTGAGTCATGTCATGTCGTACCCAGATCCAATTATCTGTTTGTTCTGGGGCTAATTCCTGATCTGGGTATAGCACAATGTCACCCTGTGGAATTTCCCGGATAATTTCGGATGTTTCATTGGGGGCGAGATAGAGATTGGCGTTTTCTGCCTCGGTTGTATTCGCTATAACCGTGCAGCCAACTGTCGCCTGCGCTTGTGAAGTGGTGGCGAGAAAGATGCTCATACTTACAGCAAAATGAAGGGGATGGACTTTCACTATACTCTCCGTATGGTTTTGGAGCGGTTATTATTCCATTCACATCTAATTTGAAATTGCCGATCCTCGTAAGACTGTTTGAATGTTTTGTGTTCCCTGCAAATTCAGACGGTAGTAAATGATAAGTTTTAGAACAGTATTATCGCACCAACTTCTATTGGAGCAACTGCACTTAATGCATTCTGAGGGCAAAGACCAAGCAGATGATACTGATGAGCCAGGGTAGGGCTGCGAGAGCAGCAAACTCTCGATCCCAATAGTCTTTCAATCGAATACTTTTTTTCGATGCATTGTGGGAAAAGGCCCCAGCAAGGCCAATGATATATGCCCAAGCGGCAATGGGTCCAAGAAAAGTGACAGCAGCAATGATGTACAGGCTGATTTGCATATTCTGACCTTAGTCTTGATAGAAGCGCGGATCAAACATGACGCCATTTGATAGGTGTATATTGTTTAAGAGATTAACATACTTACACGACATTTGCAGCATAAGTGGATGGTCAGGCAACACCTGTTTCCCTTGGGGGAAGAGTGTAATTGGACTATAGATGGTTTTTGCTTTTAGCTTTCCCCGCCAAAAAATTTATCCAGAACAAACAGGCTACACGCGACCGAAGGGCCGATCAAAACGGCGAATAGTACGGTGCCGAGGCCGACGACACCGCCGAGGGACCATCCGGCGATTACCGCAGTTAGCTCTATACCGCTTCTGATCCATGCGATGGGAAGGTTGGTTTGTTGCTGTAGCCCGGTCATCAGGCCGTCTCTTGGGCCGGGGCCTAAATTGGCGATCAGATAAATGCCACTGCCCAAGCCTGTTACCAGAATGCCCAGAAGGGTCAGCAAGACCTGCGATACATAGCCGTCAGGTGTCGGGATGTAGGGCAGGACAAATTCCAGTACGAGGGCGATAATAATGGCGTTCAGGATGGTGCCGATACCGGGCACCTGTTTGAGCGGCCACCAGAGGATCAGCACGGTTATGCTGACGATAAAGGTTGATAGACCGATGCTCCAGCCGGCCTGCTGACTGACGCCCTGTGCAAGAACGGTCCAGGGGCTGACGCCTGTTCCCGCAGCGATTAGGAGGGCTTCGCCTAGGCCAAATATTGTCAGGCCGACAACCAGCAAGATCACGGTGACAAGGTCAGGTCGCAAATTCAATGGTTTTGGCGAACTCCAGGACAGGGTGGGGACACCCTTGACGGAGAGGAAAGAAAGGCGGGGGAAGATTTTCATGAAAATTTCAGTATCACACGTTACGCATAGAGAGATTTAGTATCATAAATCCGTTATTACAGGCCTATTATCATTATTACAGACTCATTTATCATAGGCCGCGCATAAAAGGAGAACGACGCAAGTGAGTTTGCTCTTTTGCCGCCGTAATAATGTCCAATAGCTTGTTCCTGTCTTTGGGCAGGTTGCCAGCCAGTGGCAAACAGTTCGATGCGTGGTTAGAACGGAAAATAACCGGCTTTGGCGGATCCAGAAGCTTGAGCAACTGTTCCTGCTCCAGGAGGATGGCATCATCATCCTGAAATTCAAACCCTGCTTCCTGCTCTGCCATGAATTCATCAATGGCACCCTCATCGAGGGTGAGTTGCAGGGTCGAGAGATAGGTTGGCGGATGGTTGTTGATCAGTTGGGCGGTGCTCGCAATATGGTCTTCCCAGCCTGCCTGTCCGGCGAGCCCGAGGATTACCGTGGCGGATACTTTCAAGCCAGCGGCGTTTGCATTGTCCAGTGCCATGCCGTGGGTTTTGTGTGAGGCACCTTTGATCACCCGCTTGAGGACCTGTGTCGAGCCTGATTCGATGCCCATGTAAACAAGGCTGAGCTTCATGGCTTTCAGTTCGCGCAACTCATCAACAGATTTGTCGATCAGGTTTTTCGGCGTTGCATAGGCCGATACGCGGGTCAGTTCGGGGAAGGTTTCGTGGAGCTTGTTTAAAATCGCGCGCAGATTATCCATCGACAGGGTCAGGGCATCGCCATCAGCAAGAAAAACACGGCTTGCCGTGGGCCATTCGCGCGCCGCCTGATCAATATCCGCAAAAACCTGATCCAGTAGTCTGGCCCGGTACGTTTTGGTCTTGTACATGGAACAGAAGGTGCAGTAATTGGCCGAGCACCCAAGCGTTGCCTGTATGATCAGGTTGTTTCCTTCACTCGGAGGGCGATAGAGCGGCATATCGTAATAGATGGTTCTTCCTCCGAAGTGGGTGTTAAAGGTCGTTTCGTAACAGAGTAGGTGAATTTGCTATGTATTTACTCGACAAACTCATACGTATCGATTGTTTAGTCAAGTTAGTTGGTGGTTCTGTTGCTACGCTGATCTTAGTGCTTTTTTGCTATGGCGTTTAATAAAGGGCTTTGAAACAAGAAATTGCTGACATTGTCTCTGTAAAAAAGAAGAAGATGATATTATATTCTGTGGTAGGTAAACGGTTTCAATCAGCAAGAGTACTTTAACAAGCTACGGTTAAGCGATGAGTGATACGTTGGAAACTTACAACAACTCTACCTATAGCGGCTCATCTTCCCGCAATTCTAGAGTGTTTATTACGACATCGGTTGATAAGTTATATCGCTCTGAGGCTTTTCAACAAGGCTATGAGGATTATCGTCGTGGCTTGCCGTTTGATTATCCCAAACGTTGTAAGGGGCCAAACCCGAGCCTTAAAAGTGCCGAGCTTGCCTATGAAACTGGTCGACAATTTGCGGCGTGGCTGGGGCCTAATTTTTATCGCTCAAACTTGATCTGCCTGCGATCCAAATTCTCTGAAGCGATAAAGTCCAGAAGTATTATTTTGTAGTGTTTTTTATTGAAATCTCTATTTGGTTGGCTCTCTCTGTATACTGTATAGCATCACCATGTTCACATGTTCTCCATCCGGGGATAAGGGGACAAATATTGTTTCATCGCCGACGATAATGCCGTTTGAATTTGGCATATCCATATCGTCAAAGACGATGCCTTGATTATTGATGGCATGGTTATAGTTTTCCCAGGTATCTTCCCAGGTCGTTGCGTGAAAATGCTCTTTGACACTATCGCCTGTGGGGTCTTTTCCCCGGACGGCAACTTCGTTTGTTCCGACCAGTCGATAGGTTAAATTCAAGGTTTCTTTATCGACATCAACCAGTGTTATTCCGGGTAAAAAGTCCACCATCTCTATAGGGTCAAAATCGCTTCGGGCGGGAATGGTGTTACCTTTGCATTTTGATTTCCACATTTGATAAAATGCAGCAATCCGTTCGTCACATTGATCAAGAAAGCTTTCATCAAAATCCCGGTTATAAAATTTTTTAGGTTTTTTCATTAAAAGCGACTTTCAAATATGAAACCAAAGTGAAACAGGATTAAATTACATCTCCTTTCGATAAGCATGGCGCAAAGAAGTTAAATATATGTTCAAAGAACCAAACAATTTTTGTGGAATGCTGATTAACTATTGATGCTTTCTTCACTTCACGCTTTGATGTGGGCAAGGAATTCTAAGCCAGCGATGGTCATAAATGCATAGTAATCAGATAATGTTTGGCGGTGGTTAGACGATGGATGAAGAACTCAAAACTGCTGAGGCCCTGATCGATACGATCATTGAGTTTGGGGTGGCCTATGGTTTTCAGATATTCGGGGCAATCATTGTTCTGATCATTGGTTTGAAGATTGCCAGCTGGGTTGGTGGCAAGGTGACGGTGCTATGCCTGCGTAAACAGCTTGATCAGACACTGTCCGGTTTCATTGGCAATATTGTCAAAGTCGTTTTGATAGCTTTTGTTATCATTATTACTCTTGGCAACTTCGGGATCAGTACGGCCCCGCTTATTGCTCTGGCTGGGGCAAGTGCCTTTGGTATGACCCTAGCAGTACAGGGTCCTTTGTCCAACTATGGCGCGGGGCTTTCCATTATCCTTACACGGCCCTTTACCATTGGAGACACCATTATCGTCAAAGGGGGGAGCGGCGTTGTGCATGAGGTCAAGTTGGCCTATACCCAGTTGATTGGTGAAGACAAGGAACTCATCACAATTCCGAACAAACGGATTGTCGGCGAAGTTATTACCAATTCCCACAGCAACCGGATAGTGGAAACACGTATCCCCCTCGCCGGATCAGTGGATATCGACCGTGCTATCAAGGTTTTGCGCGGTGTTCTGGAAGTAGATGATTTGGTGCCCAGTGAACCGCGGGCGCAGATCGGTGTGCATGACTTTACGTATGGCGGTATTGTTATCGGTATGCGTTACTGGGTGCCCAGCCAACGCTATTATCAAGAGCGATACCGGGTAAACACAGCCCTGTTAAGCGCGCTTAAGGCTGAACAGATAGAGTTACTCTCTGGTAGAGGCATGGCGATCACATTGAATGATACCACGGCTGATTTTGAAGAGGTATCCTGAATTCAACCGTCGCCTCCCTCAACCGCCTTCCCCGTGAGGTCTTAACTCTTGGAAGGTGTACGGTTATCAGAATCAGATAGTTGATCGATCTTGTTTTCCAGCACATCAAAACGATTGATAAGCGCCTGAAGATCATCATGCGTAATATTCGCCATCTCTGTTATCTTTTCGTCGGTATCGTTTTCATGTGATGTCTGCATGGCATCCACAATGATACCGATAAAGAGATTGAGTACCGCAAAACTGGTGATGATGATAAAGGGAATAAAGAAAATCCACGACAGCGGGAAAATCTCCATTGTCGGGCGTACAATACCCATAGACCAACTTTCCAGTGTCATAATCTGAAACAGTGTATAGGCCGATGATGATACGGATCCGAACCATTCCTGCATGTTTGGATCAGGATGTTGGCCAAAAAGTTTGGTTGTTAGAACGGCAGCCACGTAGAAAACGATGGAAAGAACTCCGACAACAGAAAGCATACCGGGAACAGAGGCAACGATTGCGCCAATAACCCGACGCATTTGCGGCACCACGGAAATCAATCGTAAAACACGCAGAATACGGAGAGCACGTAAAACAGCAAAGGCGCCACTGGCCGGAACCCAGGCGATTGTGACGATAAGCAGGTCAAAAATATTCCACCCTGACTTAAAGAATCTCAACCGATGGGCATAAAATTTTAAAGCAAGTTCCAGCGAGAAAATGACCAGAATGATTTTATCTGCCCAATAAAGCAATCGGGTCTCGGAGGGTGTCAGGCTTGAGCTGGTTTCCAGTCCCAATGTAACGGCATTGATCAGAATAAGAATGGTGATCGCCCAAGTGAAGACGTTCCCTTCCAAAAACACATGTAGCTTTGTATTCCGTGGATCAGAGGTCCCAGAATTTTGCTGAGTGTCTGCCTGGGGTTGTTCTTTTGATATCTGGTTTTGAACCATGGGGTCGATCGCCATCTGATGTAATGCTTGTCTGTTGTTACGCAGTTATCGTTTATGCCTTAATTTCACGGCTCATTACTTAACGCAGGAAACTTTTTGGTCAAGAGTTTGCTGAACGAAAAGAAGTTTCGTCAGTGAAAAGTCAGTCAAATCGATTACTCAGAATATGCTAATCACGAACATCAAAGTAACGTTTTCAGCAAAGACATGTTTTTTTAACCAAAATGTGTTAATAGAAGGTGCCATAAGAAAAATAACACTCCACCATAGATTAACAGATCTGTCAGATCCATTGGTGCAAAAGGGCAGTGGGGGTAGTTTCTGTAATGCTGGCGTTCGGTAACCCCGAAGAGACACTCGGGGCAGGGCTTGAAGTTGAAGAGTTTGTTCTGGGTCGGGGGACTGGTGATCAAAGCTATGTTTTGCGTACGCTTGCGCCACGCTTTGTTGCCACAGTTCATTCCAGCAACAATCCTGACACAAATTTCGATGCAGATGAAACCCGAATTTCCGACGTGATCTGGTGGGATGCCGAACCTTCAGCTAAAGAGGTCGACGACTTACTCTCAAGAGCTTTGGCTTCTGTCCTTGAGATTGAGAAACACCAGGAAAAAGAAGTAAAACAAAAGATCAGTGATGCCTTGATACTGGCTGAAGAACGCTTTGATATCGAACGTCATAACTTCCGCGACATTGGGGAACGTCTAGAGGCTCAGGCCGAAGAACTGGCGATTATTGCCGAAGAACAACAGTTGAATATTGAAAAGAGAATAGAGGCAGAAAAAGCATTACGTCTGTCTGAAGAGCGTCTGCAAGTTCAGGTTTCTGAGCTGATTGATAGCGAAGAGCGCATGGCTGCTCAGGCTCAGGAAATGGTTTGGCTTGCCGAAGATCTGCAGGCGGCAGAACAGAAGATGAAGTTCCTGGCTAATCACGATGCTCTGACACTGTTACCCAGTCGCCGACTTTGTTTGAAATACCTCAAGGATCTTCTTGCTGAAGACAGAGCAGAGGGAGAGAAAACAGCGGTCTTTTTTATTGATCTTGATGGTTTTAAAGCAGTTAACGATACCTTGGGACATGAAGCCGGGGACGCCATTTTGGTTGGCGTGGCTGATCGTATTCGTGCGCTTTTGGCACCGGAGGATATGGCCGCGCGGATTGGGGGCGACGAATTTATCATTCTGCTAAAAGAGGCGACAAGCCGGGATGGGGTTAGAGTACTTGCCGAAACTCTGATTGAACAACTGAACATTCCTTTTTTGTTGGATGGCGAAGAAGCAAGAATTGGTGCTTCGGTTGGAATTGCTTTTTCGCTTGATGACGGAACGACAGCTGAACAGCTCTTGAACTGTGCTGATCAATCCATGTATACGATCAAGAAAAAGGGTAAGAATAGTTTTGGTTTTTTCTCTGATCTTTGATTTTTTTTCAGAAAAATTTGCTTCTGCTCCAAAGCTTTTTTTGGGTGGTAAAACAGGGTATATACAAAACAAGCCCCGTTTTTGGGACGGGGCCTGCATGATCGGAAGTTTTGTCTGAATGTAATTAACTCTCCCGCACTGTGGACAGAAAGCCTTGTACTTCGGTTCGAAGGTTTTCAGCCATCGACTGCATTTCGCTTGATGATTCGAGCAAGTGTTGCGCTTCTTTGCTAACCTGTGTTGATGCGCTTGTAACAACCTCAACATTTGAAGAAACCTCTTGTGTACCAGCGGCGGCTTTTTGAACAGAGTTCGAAATCTCCTGTGTTGCGGCACCCTGTTCTTCAATAGCGGCTGCGATTGCGTTGGCAAATTCGTTCATTCGCTCAATTGTGGTGCTGATATTGGTGATTTCCTGTACAGATTGACCACTCGCGCCTTGAATACCGTCGACCTGCGTCTGGATATCTCCTGTCGCCGAGTCTGTTTGATTTGCAAGCGTCTTTACTTCAGAAGCAACGACTGCAAAACCTTTGCCGGCATCTCCGGCCCGTGCGGCTTCGATGGTTGCATTGAGAGCCAGTAGGTTGGTTTGGCCTGCGACATCCTGAATAAGGCTGACAACCTCACCAATACGCTGTGCGGCATCGGCCAGAGCTGTGACTGTTTCGCTGGTGCGGTTGACCCCGGCGACAGCTTCGGAAGCAACCTGTATAGATTGAGTAACCTGTACACCAATCTCGCGAATAGCCGCAGAAAGTTCTTCTGTTGCTGCAGCTACAGTTTGTACGTTCTGACTGGTTTCAGTTGCAGCATTTGAAACAGCCATTGTCCGGGCGTTTGATTCTTCCGCACTCGCTGTTAGTTGGCTGGCAACATCCTGAGTATTACTGGATGCCTGCACAACGGCTTCAACAATGGACAGGACAGACTGTTCAAATGAATCTGCCATTTTATTCAGCGTTTCTCGGCGGTCACGCGCGTGTCTTTCTGTCGCTTCTTCGTTTTCTTTTGCCAGTCGTCTCATTTCGATGGCGTTGGTTTTGAATACATCGACAGCTGCGGCCATGGATCCGATTTCGTCATTCTTGTCGCTACCGGGAATTTCCACTTCCAGATTACCACTGGCAAGATTTGTCATGGCATCTGTCATGCCAAGTACAGGTTTGGAAACCCAAAGACGCACAAGAATACCGAGCAATCCCATAATCGACAGGACTGCGACAACCGCGGTAATGATAGAGGTGATGCGAAAGTTGGTTAATTCCTGGAAGGCAGCATCTCTATTAATCGCAAGACCGAGATACCAGTTTACAGTGGGAAGACCATCAACTTTGAAGAAGGCAAACATGGTTTCGCTATTGCCTGTCGTAAAATCAGTTGTTTCTGTGCTCACCGTTGGTGTGTCTTCAGGGAAGGCTTCTGCAATTGGTTTCAGGGTCCATTCTTTGTCTGGATGAATTAAAATTGTCCCCTGATCATTGACCAAAAATGCATAGCCTATACCGCCGAGGTCAACAGAACGCACCAGGTCACCAAGTACTGTGATTTCAATATCACCCCCGGCAACACCGAGTACGTTATTTCCATCAATGACCGGGGTTGTAACCGTCACAATCAGGTTGCCTGTTGACGCATCTTCGTAAGGTTCGGTTAGAGTACTGGATTTTGCACTTACCGCATCCGTGTACCAAGGGCGTTTGCGGGGATCATAATCACTCGGCAGCTCATCATCGGGAAACATGGTCATGACCCCGTCTTTACTGCCAAAATAAGTAAACATGAAGGTATCGTTCAATACCTTTCGATCAACGAAAGTGTTTATATTTTCAGGTGCTGGATTTGAAAGGATGTTTTGTCCCACATTCTCAATAAGGACTTGCCGACCACTGATCCAGTTTGAAATCCCTGCCGTAGCTAAGGCACCAGTTTCATTCACGTTGGATTTTAACGACGTTCGAATTTCATCGTTTTGGTGAATATCAAAATACAAAATAAAAGCAGAAAACGTAACGACAACAATCAGGGCTGCCGCCGCTAGAATTCTGCTTCCGATATTAAAGGACATAGTTCTAATCTCCAGGTGATCAATAATTTATTGATCTTTGTTCAATGTCTCAGAGCTATTATTCCTTGAATATATAAAAAAAGTGATAATATTCTGTCGTTGTGAAAGGAAAAAAATCCTCTTTACTTTTTAGAATACTTTAACTGATTGTAATGATGACGATATGTAGAGTAATTTTATTTATTTTTTTTGCTGAAGGCAGCACAAATATACCAATCAGAAGCGGGAATACCATTGATTTTATAGAAGGTTAGTATCGTTCCTTTTTGATCTCCTAAAGTGACGGCATGATTTTCTTTTATTTCTACATGTTCTGTGCTTAAGGCATGCTTGAGAGAATGTAGTGATTGTACTGTACTGGTGTGGAGTAAAATTTTTCCCTGTCGATTAATTAAGAAAAATTGACTAACTCCTTTTTTTATTTCGGTTTTTAATAGCTTTACAAGAGCCTGAGCATTTATATCACTGCCAAAGATACCGAGAAGATTTGTGCCGTTGAAGACAGGGGTGGTGATCGTTAATATGAACCCGTCTGTAGCGGCGTTATGGTAAGGGTCTGATAATGTTGTCACCTTTGCTTTTTTTGTTCTTGTATACCATGGCCTGTTGCGGGGATCGTATCCTTCGGGATATTCGAAATCGGGAAGTATTGTTATTATGCCATCTTCGCTACCAAAATAGCTGTATAGGTAGTCATCGTCCCACACAGTATTGTTTAAATAGGATTTCACCCTTTGTGGCTTGGAGCCAGAACTTATGGCTTGCCCAAAACTTTCTATCAAAAATTGATGTTTTCCTATCCATTCTGAAACTTTTGAACTCTTTGAATATCCTGCTTCTTTGACTTCTAAAGGCACTGTTTTGAGGGCAGTATTGTCGGCTGTGGCATTGAAATGAAATAAAAATGTAGAAACAAGGATAATAAAGCATATCGAAAATGATGTTTTCAATTTAATCAGGCAAATCATTTCTTACTCTTCTCATCTGAATGTTAATTTTAAATATGACACTTCTAATTGTTTGATTGATATAACTGCTTTACAGGAACTCATTTTTTGTCTTGAGCCGCTACTGTTTCGACAAAGTACAAAGCACATGGTACGCGAAAGAACGATTACTTCCTTTCTCCTTGGGATAGGGGACCTTATTTTCCAGCATGATTTTTGTAAGTTTCTTTTTTTGGTTGATGGTAGAGCGAAGTACTTTTTTGGTATCTCACTGATCTTATCTAATGTAGCTTGTCGTTATTTACATAATAAGACAACTTTTAATGCCGCCATGCTAAATTGTTAGGAAGTGATTATGTTTAAAGCTCTGGTTGTTGATAAGTCCGAAGAAGGTGTAGTGAGTTCCGAGGTTAAAGAACTGGAAAATAGCCGTCTTCCCGTTGATGGCAATGTGACTGTGGCGGTGGAATATTCTACTGTGAATTACAAAGACGGTCTTTGTATAACGGGGAATGGTGGTTTGGTGCGTAACTATCCCCATGTTCCGGGAATAGATTTTGCCGGAACAGTCGAAGAGTCTGATGATGATTGCTATGAGGTTGGTGACAAAGTGGTATTGACCGGGTGGCGTGTTGGTGAGGCCTGGTGGGGTGGTTATGCGCAAAAAGCACGTGTGAAGGCCGACTGGCTGGTGCCTTTGCCTGACGGGTTGAGCACGAAACAGGCGATGGCAGTGGGAACAGCTGGATTTACTGCGATGTTGGCCGTTATGGCGCTTGAGGGCCATGGTATGAAGCCTGATCAGGGTGATGTTCTCGTTACAGGGGCTGCAGGCGGGGTTGGTTCCGTGGCAACGTCTATTCTTGCAAAGCTTGGTTACAGTGTTGCCGGAGTTACCGGACGCCTTGATACCGCAGAATATCTTAAAGAACTTGGTGCAAGCCGTATTGTTGCCCGGGAAGAATTGAACGAAACAGTGAAGCGTCCGCTTGAAAGTGAAACATGGGCAGGGTGTGTGGATGCAGTTGGCGGAGCTATGTTGGCACGTGTCCTGGGGCAGATGAAATATGGTGCGTCTGTTTCTGCTGTTGGCCTTGCTGGCGGTGCGGCGTTACCTGCGACGGTTATTCCTTTTCTGCTTCGCGGGGTGAATCTTCTAGGTATTGATTCAGTTATGCAGCCCTTCGAAAATCGTCAAAGAGCCTGGCAACGTGTTGTTTCAGATCTGCCGCTAGAGAAGCTTGAAAAAATGGTGCAACATGCAACACTGAATGATTTACCAGATTTGGGATCTGCCATCTTGAAGGGGGCAGTTCAGGGGCGTATTGTTGTCGATGTTAACGGATAGGCCTGAAGCATCTTCTTTTGAAAGTTTAACACCTGATGATGTGCCTGCAATTTATAATCTGATTGAAAACCTTGGTTGGACGCATGTTGCTAAAGATCTTGAGATTATGCTGCAGGTTGGCATTTTTCTAGGTGTTCGTGATGCTAATGATGATGTAATCGCGACCGGTGCTCTTTTCCCCTATGGAACAGGCTTGGCATCAATCGGGATGATCATGGTGAGTCCCGAATATCAGCGGCGAGGATATGGCCGCGCTGTGATGGACGCACTACATGGTCATGATGTCACACAGGGACGGACATTATGTTTGATTGCCACAGAAGAAGGTGAGCCACTCTATCGTCGTTGTGGATACCAGGTCGCCGGACGTATCAGGAAATTTTTCGGCTCTCCGGAGGTATTTTTAAGTAAAAGCACGGGGCCTCGTCTCGACCATGTGATGCTTAGGGAAATGCAGAGAAATGATATGGAGAGTGTCGTCCGTTTGGATACAAAGGCCTTGGGAGCAAGCAGGCACGAACTCTTGGAGCAGAGATTTCTTCAGGCTGATCACGCAGTTGTTGCTGAGAATAAAGATGGTGAGATTATCGGGTTTACTCTTGCCAGCCCCCAACGCGAACAACATCACGTGGGACCAATGGTTGCACCGGATAGAGATACAGCATTGGCAATGATAAGATATGTAGCAGAGCGTTCAACCAAAGAACTGCGTATTGATGTTCCTGAAAAGCAAGCCGAATTACACAATCTTTTACCAGATCTGGGATTTGATCTGATTGCAAATCCGCCATCAATGGTCCGCCCTTCAACAATGAGGCAAAAGAGTTATTCATCTCTCGGACAGTCTGTTTATCCCGGCTGTCGTGAGCTATATTGGTCGATTATGAGCCAGGCTTATGGTTAAGTAGCCTTATGTTTATGCTAGGCCAAAGTCGACTTTTGGGTGAGTAATAAGCTGTTTCTTCCTATCTTGTATTTGGAACAGAGAATGGCAAACTATTCGGTATTTATTAAGATCACTGAACTCGTATTATGTTGATAAGAAGTGTGGTCACAGAAATTCAAAAAACCAAAGACTGTGAAACGATGTGTCTACACAGTCTTAGGTCTTATTAGGACTTCAGTATGTTTTTTAGGTTGTACCATGAGAGGTGGCGCTCTGGCAGGAGGTAGCGGCGCTGGTCGATCATGGGATATTTCTGATAGCTCAATCCAATTATCCGTTATAGCAAAGTTTGTTTGGTATAGAACGGGATCATTGACGGGTAGAGGAGCAAGGGTTACCGAAGCCAATGAGCAAGCAGGACAGGAAAGGTCCAGCGTACTTTCTATTGGTTGGCCATCATCCCCAGAGTTTAATGAAAGAACTCTGAGCCCGCTTGGTGTACAGATAACAAAAACATCTTCTGAGTTGATATCCGGATTTTGTGGCGGGTTTGCCCAACTCTGTTCCAGCGGAACAAGGATTTGTAAGCATAGAGATATAATTGCTGCGAACGCAAAAAATGTGCGACGAGAGAAAAAGCGGGGTGAGAAGCCGCTCTTTTTTGATGTCGCTCTTTTTACGTTTTTTTTCACGCGATGCTCTTTACTTAAATTTTGTCGTCGCCAGTACTGAACCGGTATTG
This sequence comes from Kiloniella sp. EL199, assembly GCF_900313065.1. Lineage (GTDB taxonomy): Bacteria > Pseudomonadota > Alphaproteobacteria > Kiloniellales > Kiloniellaceae > Kiloniella. The sequence continues at coordinate 267,917 of NZ_OMPU01000011.1, read as the reverse complement.
AAAATGACAAAGACAAGATCATTCAATCAGCCAAAAATCATTTTCACGTGTGAGTTTAGATAATATTGAGTAAGAAACATTGATATTGATCAAATGTACGAAGGTCTTCTGGTCTTATGAGGATGTTTCTGTGTAAAACGTTTGCCGTAACTGTTCTTTAGCCTGTTTCGCGAGTTAATTTGTTGGAAAAGAAAACTAAGTCGGTGCTTTGCATTGGTGCAGCCCATTGGGATGTGCGCTCTGAATGCCACACAGAGATTCGACAAGGGACATCGAACCCGGTCACGGTTTCACGTTACCCCGGCGGGGTTGCCCATAATGTGGCAATGAATCTCAACAGACTCGGTGTCGAGGCCGGATTATTGAGTTATTGGGGACAGGATGTAGCTGGCGATGCCTTGGAGCAGCAGTTCATTGCCCAAGGACTCGATGTTGTCGCTTTGCCCAGATCAGAGGCCTTTTCGACAGCAACATATACGGCTGTTCTTCAACCCGGTGGTGAGTTGGCTTTTGGTTTGGCTGATATGGAAATCTATGATCATGTTAATCCAGCGATGTTTACCGGACTGCAGGATCGTTTGGCTTCTTATCCGATCTGGTTTATCGATACAAACATGCCCGTTTCGGTGTTAGAGGCCTTATCAAAGGGATATGGCTCTGAACAGTTTCTCGCAGCGGATGCCGTTTCTGTTGCAAAAGCGACAAAGCTTAACTCTATTCTGAAATATCTTGATATTCTGTTCTGTAATGTGGATGAGGCAAGTGAGCTGGTTGGGCTGACAGTCGTATCAGAAGAGGACATCGTCAAAGCTGGTTCTGCGCTTACGTTAAAGGGGGCAAAATCAGTTGTAATTTCTGCGGGTATCAAAGGTGCCTATATTTTCCAAGGTGATAGTTTCAGGCACTTCCCTGCGATCGAGGTTGAAATTACTGATGTAACAGGTGCCGGAGATTCGTTGATTGCGGGTACTCTTAGCGGCATAGCCGAAGGATATAAGCTGGATGTTGCTCTGAAGCGGGGCATTAATGCAGCAAGTATTACCGTAAAAGATCAGGGCGCGACATCTGAGAACTTGCGAGATCTTTCTCTGGGCGCTATTGGCTCTTGAACTCTTAAAAATAGACTATTGGTAAAAGTATGAATCCGAAATTGGAAAAACACCTGAATATTGCTCCTGAAGTTGCGAAGGCTCTTGCCGAGGGAAAAGCTGTCGTTGCTTTGGAGTCAACTATTATTGCGCATGGGATGCCCTATCCAAAGAATGTGGAAACGGCACGTGAGGTCGAAGATCTGATTCGCCAGCAGGGCGCAGTTCCAGCAACAATTGCTGTGCTCGATGGTGTTATCCGTATCGGTCTGGACGAAGCTGCATTGGAAAAACTGGGTAAGGCCGATAATGTTGCAAAGCTATCCCGCCGGGATTTACCATTGATAGTTGCGCAAAAAGGTGACGGCGCAACAACGGTTGCGGCAACAATGATTTGCGCAGCAATGGCTGGAATTTCTGTTTTTGCGACGGGGGGCATTGGCGGTGTTCATCGGGGTGCAGAGAATGATTTTGATATCTCTGCTGATCTGGAAGAATTGGCAAAGACACCTGTCGCTGTTGTTTGTGCCGGTGCGAAATCTATTTTGGACCTACCGAAAACACTCGAGTTTCTGGAAACCAGAGGTGTGCCCGTTGTCGGCTATCAAACAAACAGGTTTCCCGCTTTTTATTGTCGCGATTCCGGTTTGGATGCCCCTTTGACGGCTCAATCTGCAACGGAAGTTGCAGGTATGCTGGCTGTACAACAAGACCTTGGATATCAGGGCGGGGCTGTAATTGCGAACCCAATTCCTGAAAGCCATGCCATGGATAGAACTGAAATGGATGGTGTAATTGCGTCGGCATTGAACAGCGCGACCCAAGATGGAGTTTTTGGCAAGGCAATTACCCCCTATCTTCTTGGTAAAATCGTTGAGTTGACTAAAGGGCGTAGCTTGGAATCCAATATCGCGCTTGTAAAAAATAATGCAGTTCTTGCGGCAAACATTGCCAAGGATTTAAGTGCGTTAAGCTAATTTATGCAATGAATTTGAGATAACGCCATATGTCATAATTGATGTGTGGCGTTATTTTTTTGTTGAATTTTGAACGGTGTTCATTATTTTATTATTATAGCTTAATTGTAACTCAGGGTTTTAGCTGATGGCGCGTCGTGTTGATCATAGTCCAGATGAATTGAAAATGATGATTCTTGATGCGGCTCAGGAATTGGTTGTAGCGGGTGGAATATCAGAACTTTCTGCGCGAAAGATTGCGCAAAAAATCGGCTATGCGCCAGGAACGATCTATAACGTTTATGCCAACATTGATGAGCTTATTCTGACCTTGAATGGCAGAACACTGGAAGGATTGTATGACCATCTGTCCATGATTTGTTTTGATAATACAACAGCGAGACTTGGCTCAGTTAACCAAAATGTTGAGAAGCTTTTGATTGGTTATCTGGCCTTTATTGATGAGAACAAAAGTTTGTGGCGTCTGCTTTTTGATCACGTGCCGTCCAATGAAGAAGGTTTGCCTGACTGGTACAATCAACGGGTGTCAAAACTATTGGGCGTTATTGATCAGGCCTTGTCGCCTCTTTTGTCAGAAAGAACTTCAGAAGAACGAAGGCATATTTCTGCAACGCTTTGGGCCAGTTTACATGGCATTATTTCACTGGCAGATAAAAAGAAGCTGGATGTGGTTGTAAGCCAATCCTCGCATGATGTGTGTAGCTTGCTGATAACAACTTTTCTAAAGGGCCTCAAAGATCACGGTGGTCTCGCAGAGGAAATTTATCGTAGGGATCTCAGTGAGGGGAAAGCCAATGATTGACAGTATCGAAAAATACCTGCGCCAGGGGATGGAGTTGGCAACAGAAAGCCTTCGTACAGACAAAGGCGTTCCCCTTAATATTACAATGCCAACGCTTGGGGGTAAGCAATTTTGGCGGGACGAGTTTATCTATGCAGGATGGCGTATACAGTACAACCTGTATAGCGGGCATTTTCGTTTGCTTGATCCTGATGATAAACGTCAGGCGTGGGGAACGTCAGAAGACTGTTTTTCTGTTTTTGAAGAATTGAAGATCCAAAAGAAAATTGTGCGGCCTTTGCATCCTGAAACCGACGGTGTGCATCTTTTGGTGATGGTTCATGGGATCACACGCTCAGGTGATACGTTCCAGAAAATGAAACAAGCCTTTGCAGAGGAAGATTATGAAGTTGCCGCGATCACCTATCCCTCTACAAGAGCTTATATTCACGAGCATGCAGATCAACTAGCCAGAATTTTATCGCATCGCAATGACGTTAAAACAGTATCATTTATTACGCATTCTCTGGGGGGATTGGTTGTCAGACAGCTTCTGGCAAATCTGACATTCTGGAAAGCAAAGATAAATATTGGCCGTTTGCTTATGGTTGCCCCGCCTAATCAGGGTTCGGCCATCGCAGAATGGGTCAAACAGATGGCTTTCTATCAACTTATTTATGGAAAGTCAGGGCAAGAACTGGTGCCTGATTTCGCGCAAAAAATACCAACCCCTACATGTAAAACTGCGATTATTGCAGGTGGGAGATCAGATGGCGAGGGGTATAACCCTCTGTTGCCTGGTGATGATGACGGGGTTGTTTCGGTGGAAGAAGCCCGTTTGCTGGGATGTGATCAGGTGCTGGTGTTACCTGGATTACACTCGTCACTGTGTGATAAAGACACTGTCGTGGCTGCTGCACTTAATTATTTTAGATCAGGAAAGCTATCCACTGATAATGATCTAGAGGTTTAAGAATATGGAGCGACGGGATTTTATTTTAGGCCTAAGTTTTATTCTCTCTTTGCTCGGAACGCTTCTGGTGCCAAAGCTGCCTCAGGATCAACTTTATCACTTATTTGCTGATACACGTAGTTGTCTGGGAATTGCAAATTTTGGCGACGTTAGCTCAAATTTGGGATTTTTAATCGTCGGATCTCTTGGTCTGTTAAAGTTGAGAGAACTATATCAATCGGGGAAATTTCAAAGCCTTAGTGAAGTTTTGCCCTATATAATCTTTTTTCTATCTGTTGCTCTGGTTGCGCCCGGCTCTGCTTATTATCACGAGGACCCTGATAATGATCGTCTCTTTTGGGATCGCTTACCGATGACGGTGGCTTTTATGTCTTTGTTCGGGGCAATTCTGATTGACCGAGTAGATATGTTTTCCATGCAAAAATTAATTGGGCAAAAATTAACTGGGCAAAAATTAACTGAAAAACTTATTTTGGGTCTCATTTTTCTTGGTGTTGCATCTTTGGTTTACTGGCAACAAACAGAAAGCACGGGAAACGGGGATCTCAGACCTTATGTTCTTGTTCAGTTCTATCCGTTGATCGCACTTCCGCTGATATGCTGGCTATACCCTTTGTCGAAACATACATCGGTTAAATATCTTGTCTGGATGTATGTATGGTACGCTTTGGCAAAGGCTTTGGAATACTTTGATGCAGAGGTTTATGACTTGTTGGGCAACATGATAAGTGGCCATAGTTTGAAACATATGGCAGCTGCAATGGCCGTTTATATGGTCGTTCTGATGCTGAGTTATGATCAGGACAGGATTTCTAGGTGAAAAAAGGAGCTCGCAAGCTCCTTTTTGTTTGATCGGTATCGAAAACCCTTAAATGCCGCCTATGCAGAGGTATTTGATTTCCAGAAAGTCTTCCATGCCGTATTTGGAACCTTCGCGGCCCACGCCGCTTTCTTTCACGCCGCCAAAGGGGGCAACTTCGTTTGAAATGATGCCTTCGTTGATCCCGACGATGCCGTACTCAAGTGCACGAGAGACACGCCATACCCGCCCGATATCCCGACTGTAGAAATATGCCGCGAGGCCGAAAGGTGTATCGTTTGCCATTTGCACGGCTTCTTCTTCGGTCCTGAACTTATAGAGAGGGGCCACAGGGCCAAAGATTTCTTCGCTGAAAATACGCATGTCATCGGTAACGCCTGTGATTACTGTCGGTTCAAAGAAGGTTCCACCGAGATCATGCGGGTTACCGCCGATTTCAGTTTTTGCCCCTTTGCTGACAGCATCTTCAATAAGTTCGCTGACTTTGCTTGAAGCTGCTGCATTAATAAGCGGACCTTGTTGGGCGCCATCTTCAATGCCGGGAGCAACTTTCAGTGTCGCCGTTTTTTCGACAAGCTTCTTTGCAAAGGCGTCATAAACCCCTTCCTGAACCAGTATCCGGTTTGAGCAGACACATGTTTGCCCTGCATTGCGGAATTTGCTCATCATTGCGCCTTCGACCGCAGCATCCAGATCTGCATCATCGAAAACAATAAAGGGGGCGTTGCCGCCGAGTTCCATAGAGGTCTTTTTGACCGTCTCGGCGCATTGTTTCATAAGAAGTTTGCCGACAGGTGTCGAACCGGTAAAGGTGAGCTTTCTGACGGCCTTGCTTTCTGTTAATGCCTTGCCGATTTGCTGTGGAATGCCGGAGACGATGTTCATAACGCCTTTGGGAATACCTGCGCGCTCGGCAAGTTCTGCCAATGCGAAAGCACTTAACGGTGTGTCTTCGGCCGGTTTGATCACGACGGTGCAACCTGCAGCAATCGCAGGGGCGCATTTACGGGTAATCATGGCAATCGGGAAGTTCCACGGGGTAATGGCGGCGACAACACCGATTGGTTCTTTTGTTACAACAAGCCGTCTGCCGGGCAGATGTTCTGGAATGGTGTCGCCGTAGATGCGTTTGCATTCTTCGGCAAACCATTCGACAAAACTTGCACCATAGGCCACTTCACCCATTGCTTCTGTGAGGGGTTTTCCCTGCTCGAGTGTCATCAAAAGTGCGAGATCACTCTGATTTTCCATAATCAATTCAAACCATTTACGCATAATCTGCGCACGTTCTTTTGCCGTTTTGTCTTTCCATGCGCCAAAGGCGTCTTCGGCGGCTTGAATAGCACGAAGTGTTTCTGTCTCTCCCATCTTGGGAACCGAGGCAAGAACATCACCATTTGCCGGGTTGGTAACAGCAAAGGTTTCACCACTGTCAGCGCCAGCCCATGTGCCATTGATGTAGCATTTATCACGTAACAAAGAGGGGTCTTTAAGTTCCATAATGGCCTCGAGGATTTAAGGAGAGGGTAGATAAATAAAAAGCATCATAACCACAGGCATTGTGACAGGACAACGGCCCAGAGTGAAATTTTGTTTAGGGCCACAGATCGGGCCAGAGATCGGGGTGCGAACTTTGGGTGTGACGCAGGAAGCGCGTCCGGATTTCATGGCTTACTTTTATGCTTGATGGATGTGTCTTTTCTTTTGTGTTGAGGGCGAAATGGTCATTTTTACTGCCTTCGCATAGGTGGTCTTCGATTAAGGAATTGCTCTTGCTCTTTGCTTTTTTCTTCTTCTGGGGTATATCGGGGGGCGCGATTTAAATCGAAACTGGAGCCATCCGCGCAATGTTGGGCTCCCCGGTCGCAGCCTACCCGGTAGAAAAACAAGGATTGGAACGAATGAAAACACTCGTCATCTGTTCAGGTGGCTTGGACTCGGTCACGCTTGCGCACAAGGTTGCTGCGGAGGCTGAGTTAACGCGCCTGATTTCTTTCGACTACGGTCAACGTCACAAGAAAGAACTCGATTATGCCCGCCGTTGTGCCGAATGTCTTGGTGTTCCGCATAATGTGATTGATATTGCCAATGTAGGTGCTTTGCTGTCCGGCTCTGCGCTTACTGACGATGTTGATGTGCCTGACGGACATTATGAAGAAGAAACCATGAAGGTTACGGTTGTACCGAACCGCAATGCGATTATGTTGGCAATTGCCTTTGGTGCTGCGGCTGCCGAGAACGCAGATGCTGTTGCCGCTGCGGTTCACGGGGGGGATCACTTCATTTATCCTGATTGCCGTCCTGCCTTCATTGATTCTTTCGAAGAAATGCAGCGGCGTGCGCTGGATGGCTACGCGGCGGTTAAGCTCTATACACCTTTTGTACACCTTCCCAAAAGTGATATTGCGGCAGAAGGTAGTCGTCTAAAGGTTCCTTTCGAGGACACATGGTCTTGCTATAAAGGCTATGAACATCACTGTGGACGGTGTGGTACCTGTGTGGAACGTCGCGAAGCCTTTCATATTGCTAATGTAGAAGATCCGACAATCTATCAAGATCCCGACTATTGGCTTGAAGCTGTTGAAAAAGCCAAGGGAGCCTGATGGATGTATCGTATATCTAAGCAATTTACCTTTTCAGCTTCGCATCAGCTAATGGGGGTTCCTGATGGACATCCCTGTTCACGGTTGCATGGTCATAACTATATTGTTGAGATTGAACTGTCTGGTGAAGATTTGAATTCAGCTGGCTTTGTTCGTGATTATCTCGAGCTAAGCGAGCTGAAACAATATATCGATGATGTATTGGATCACCGTCACCTTAATGAGGTATTGGGGGATGATAATGTTACAGCTGAACGTCTGTCCAAGCATCTGTTTGACTGGTCGTTTGAACGCTGGCCAGAGGTCACGGCCCTGCGGGTGAGCGAAACCCCAAAGACCTGGGCCGAGTACAGACCATGATTACCGGAACATCAAACGACAATACATCGGGCATGAAAATGTTTTCCGATGCGCCGCCGAACGCGCGTACAATAAGGGTCAGTGAAATCTTCGGCCCGACCATACAGGGTGAAGGTGCTTTAACGGGCCTGCCAACTGTTTTTGTCCGCATGGGTGGCTGTGATTACCGTTGTAGTTGGTGTGATACACTCTATGCCGTGGATTCAAGCTTCAGGGATCAGTGGAAACCAATGTCTCCGGCTACAATTATGGCGGAAGTCGCTTCCCTTTCGGGCGGCAAGCCGTTACTCGTGTCTTTGTCCGGGGGAAACCCGGCTATTCAGCCGCTTGGGGCCTTGATTGATTTGGGGCATGAGCAGGGCTATCGCTTTGCTTTGGAAACACAGGGAAGTGTTGTTAAAGACTGGTTTTCAAAGCTGGATAATCTGACGTTAAGCCCGAAACCACCGTCGTCGGAAATGGAAACCGATTGGGATCTGTTGGTCAGTTGTGTGGCTGCTGCTGGTTCTGATACAGAAACCATTATGAAAGTGGTTGTCTTTGATGATGGGGACTATGCCTATGCCAAGGAAGTGCATCGACGCTTCCCGAGGCTGAGGATGTATTTGCAACCCGGAAATCATACGCCGGGTACGGTAGAGGAAACAGAACCCACAATTGATATGTCGGGTGTTATGGATCGGATGCGGTGGCTCATTGATAAAGTGGTTGAAGACGAGTGGTATGACGCGACGGTCTTGCCTCAGTTGCATGTTTTGATCTGGGGCAATGAACGCGGCGTTTAATTTCGCCGAGATCTTTTTCGTATAATGAATTGGGCCACCCATAATCGCAAAAAGGGTGGCTGCTCTTGAACATTGGAGCTTGAAAAGAAATGACAGAAGAAAGCATCTATTCAAATCTGACCCAGTTGGGCGGCGACAGTAAGCTGCCAGATAGCCCGGAAGAAGCTGTGATGGAACGTGTTGCCAATCCGCAAAAGGGATCTGGCTATGTTGTCCGCTTCACAGCACCGGAATTTACTTCTCTTTGCCCTATTACAGGGCAGCCGGACTTTGCCCATCTTATGATCGACTACGTACCTGGTGACTGGCTGGTCGAAAGCAAATCGCTTAAACTTTTTCTTGGGTCTTTCCGGAACCACGGTGCTTTCCACGAAGATTGTACTGTCTCCATCGGCAAACGCATCGAAGAGCTTCTGGAGCCAAAGTGGTTGCGTATCGGTGGGTACTGGTATCCGCGTGGTGGTATCCCAATTGATGTTTTCTATCAATCTGGTCCGGCACCAGAAGGTATCTGGATCCCGGATCAGGGCGTTCCTCCTTATCGTGGTCGTGGGTAGTATTTGATCTGCCCTAAAATATATTGATGCAGTTAGGAAAGTCAGTTTTTTGTGTCTTTCCTTTAAAGCCAGTCGATTTTATCGGCTGGCTTTATTTTATTGGGTTTGTGTAACTCCTGTATTTCGTGTTTTCGCAAAATTCATTGAAGTTTGGGAAGAATAAATAAGGCATTTTTGCGTGTTCATGGATTTTTATGGATTCGTGTGATGTTATTTTGGATGGTATTTTTGTTTCGCCAAATAAGTGAAATTAGCTTAAATTAAATTATTCAAATAAGATAAATTTTCCAAATATAATCAAATATTTACCCTTAAAAAGCCACAAAATTTGTAAAAATCATACATATTTATATATTATTAAGAATGTTGTCATTTGTGGTTATTTTTTGATTCGTTATTTTAGATCCCGTTAAAACTAATCCATTCAGGTTATCTGGCAGGGGGTCGGATAACTCTCATTAAAATCAGAACTGGAGTTTATAATGGCTGTTGAGCTCGTACAGCGCACAAGTGAGAACCTTTCAGGTGTCGAGGGGCGTGATCTTCTTGTTGGTCAGGGGGCTGAGATACAAGAAATTACGGCACCGGAAAGTGGAGTAACCAAGAATATTTCTCTTGGTAAAGGGCAAACGGCAACCCTGAATTTTGATGCTACAGCTGCAACGCCGCTGATTGAAGGAAATGATTTTGTTCTGACTTTCGATACAAATGGTGATGGCAGTGCAGATAGTCGGATTGTATTCCAAAATCTGGTCGAGGAGTCTCAGGGCACAGATGCCCCGGTTCTTGTGATCGGTGGTGTTGAGCTTTCAGCTGGCCTTTTGATCGGTCAGGCACAAGCCCTTGGTGAAGGAGAAACACTGGAGACTGCTGCGGGCGCAGATGCCGGTCCAACAGGGGGCGGGGGAAGCCAGTACAATGACAATCTGGGGGATGTCATTGATGGCTTGTCTGCTTTGGGAACGCTTGGGGGCACAGAGCTTGAGTTCGGACTACTCGCAAATGGTGGGGATATCACTGATCCTGCCGAAGGTACCTTTGATGTCAGCTTTATCACAACCGGAACAGCCGTCGGTGAAGTGAAAGGTGGTATTGAAGCACGTGATTATGACGGCGGTTTCGAAGATTGGGGACCAAATCAGCATATTGGTAATGAAGGACCTGCGCCAATGCAGGTCGAATTCAACTTCACACCGTCAGATAACGAAACACTTGATTCAATTGTTATTGAGGCGCTTCCTGAAAATGCAGTGCTTTATGTCGGGGGCTCTGATGCCGCGAATATCTATAGTGGGCCTTTCCCCGTAACGATAACGCCGGGTGACTTTGATCAGGTATTTATCAAGCCGGACACAAACTCTGATGTTGATCTTACACTGAATGTTACGGCTAATATTTCAGACCCGGATTCTGGTGAAAGTACTTCAATCCCGGTTGAAGTCGTTGCAATTATTGATGCTGTTGCTGACAAACCGATTTTTGGTAACGAGGGTAGTTTGGACGGTGATGGTCTTGTTGATCTGTATTTGCTGCAAGATCTTTCCGGTTCTTTTAGTGACGATGTGCCTAATGTGCAGCAGGCAATTGCCGACTTAATTGGTAAAATTAAGAATGGTGATTTTTCAGCAGATGTCCATCTTGGTGCGGGGAGCTTTATTGATAAAGCAATTGGTGGTCTTGGACGTGATGGGGACTATGTTTATAAAAATGCGCAGGATGTTTCCGCTGATTTGGATGCTGTAAAAGCGGCAGTCGATGCCTTCACTCTTGGTTCGGGTGGTGATGGTCCGGAAGCTCAAATTGAGGCACTGTTTAATCTTGCCAAGAATGCTGCTGATCTGGGATTTCGTGAGGGCGCAACAAAATATGTTGTTTTGACAACGGATGCAGATTTTCACAAAGCTGGTGATGCACTACGCCTTGGTAAGAATGATGGCGATGGTGATCTGACAAACGATCTGGATGAAGACTATCCAGAGCTTGCACAGTTGAAAGCTGCACTTGAAGCATCAGGTGTTGTACCTGTTTTTATGGTGACTTCTGATGTTAAAGATACATATAAAGATCTTATAGATTTCCTGGGCCGTGGGAAAGTGCTGGACCTGTCGTCCGACAGTTCAGATCTTCTTGCCAACTTGCTCAAAGGTATTTCGGGACCATCTGATAAGGGTGATAATGTATACGATGAACAGGCGATTGTTGAAGTGCCTGTTGATGTTACCTTCACTGATAATGACGGATCTGAAACCCATACAATCGTTCTTAGTAACATTCCTTCTGACTGGATACCGCAGTTTCCATTCACGCCGGACATGATTGATGGTCTGGGCGGAGAAAACCCGGGTAAGATTGGTCTTAACACAACCTATTCCATCACGATTGACGTGACGTCTCTTGGTGAAAATGTTGACCTAAATTTCGAATTTAATCCGCAGGATTGGTCTTCATCACGTTGGAGCGATGGGGAGCCACATAATGGTGGTGACGCGGTAATAAAAATCAAAGCAATTGCCGAAGAAACAAATACAACAGACCAAGAGCTAACAACAGATAACAACCGTTCCGAGAGCGAGACAACTCACACTGTTAAAGTTAATGAAGACACTCCTACAGTTGAAGAAGTTCATTTTTCTCATGACGAGACAGACGGTGTTGATGCCGGGACAGGCGATCAGGCTTCGTTAAATGCCGGTGTAGTTGCAGCACTTGTTGCAAGTACTGTTGGTGAGCATGGGGCAGTGATCGGACAAGCCCAAGGTGATGTTGCCTTTGACTTTAAAACGGATGGTGCAGGTACGCCAAAGGACGCAGCTGATGTAAAAGTGGAATCTCTGCAGTTTGAGGATTATAACGGCACACCAAGCGGTCTTTACACAGGTGGGGATGCTGCTCCAGTTGCAATCACGCTTCATACAGATGATGCCAATCCAAATATTGTTTGGGGACTTGATCCAAGCGGAAATGCTGTTTTTGCTGTGCATCTGGGGCAACCGGGAACTACGTCTTCTGGGTCGGTGAAAATGACTTTTGTCCAATATGGGCAGATTAACCACGATACCGATGGCAGCATCCCATCTGATCATAATGACTTGAAACAGCTGGTTCTGAAATACCGTGCTGTTGATGACGAAGGTGACGCGAGCCCGTATGCCGAAGCCAAGATTGATCTTAAAGACGATGGGCCGACGATCACAGGTTCATCATCATGTCTGGACGAAGACAAGTTTGTTCAGGGTGAATATGATCTGGTTAATGCTACGGATCCAGTGACTATAACGGTGACATCCGCTGATGTATCACGGGCTGGTTTTCATAACAGCATCGGGTTTTATGTTGCAGATGCCAATGGTAATTTAATTGGTGGGCAGATCATCGTTGCTGATGGACATTCCAGTCAGTTCGCAGTTGGATCAGATGCTTCTGTTAGCTTCAACAAGGCAGATTACCCGGATGGAGCAACATTTGGTTTCTTTATCGTTCCTAACGGTGGGAATAAAAATAGCCATCTCGGCGGTGATTATACAGACGGTGCCGATGTTACATTTGTAAATGTGAATGGCAAACTTGTACCGCATATCAATGGTGTCCCGGTTAAAGGTTCCGGTGAATCTGCGTACTTCTCAAATCCAACTTTAAACAGTGACGGTGCTGCTCATGTCTATGATAATGGGCACGGCGGTAACTATAACTGGGAAGATCTTCGCTTCCCCGGATCTGATGCGGATTACAGCGATCTAAACCTTCAAATCAAGGTTGATGGAGCTAAAAATGCCGAAGCACCTGTCGGGGGCGCCGTTTCTGGTAAATTGAGCTTTGATGTTGGTACAGATGTTGTCGGTCACAAGTTCGAAATTACAGGTCCGTCCGATCTGGTTTCAGATGGTGAGGTCGTTACAGCAGGGACACCAATCATTTCCGGCTCTTTAATTGTTATCGAAGGAAAGACTTCTGATGGGGATCTGGTCTATAAGCTGACGTTTGATACCAAAACAGGGAAATACGTATACAGCCAGTACAGAGCTTTGGATCACAATGATCCGAATGGCGAAGTCTTGCCTGTTAAGTTTGGCGTCAAGTTGATCGACGGTGACGGTGATACTGCGACAGCTGATATTGTTGTTAACGTCAAGGACAGTGTGCCTGTTGTTGAAGAGCAAGTTAATACGTCTGTCGACGAAGACAGCTTACCTGGTGCAACAGCAATTGCCGAAGGTGAAATCGATGTTGATTTCGGTGCTGATGGCGGTGAGTTTACGGCAATTACATTGGATGCTGTTACTGACAATAACGGTGATCCCGTCAATCTTGCCGACCTGTCTTCTGGCGGTAACCCGATTTCTATTCAGTTGACAGAAAACGGTGATGATCTTGTCCTGGTTGGTCGTGCAGATGGTAAGCCTGTTTTTGACGTCTATCTGAACAAAGAAACGGGTGACTATACTTTCCGCCAATTTGGGGCGCTGGATCACAAAGGTGCGAAACTTGATGCAGCCCTGAAACTGGTGTTCGGTTACGAAGTTACTGATGGTGACGGGGATACAGATAAAGGTCAGTTGATCGTTGAAGTCGCTGATTCGGGGCCAGTTATCGAGAATACCGCCGCTGAGTTGGATGAAGGCAACTTTGTTCAGGGTGTGTATGATCTGGAGAACGCAGAAGATACTGTCACAATCAACATTGAATCTGCAGAAACATCTTATGCCGGGCATCATAACAGCATCGGTTTCTTTGTCGCTGATGCGAATGGCAATCCGATTGGTGGGCAGATCGTTCAGGCGGATGCGCATTCAACTGTTTTCAAGGTCGGTGATGATGTAAGTGCTATTATTAACAAGGCAGACTATCCAAATGGTGTAACATTCGGCTTCTTTACTGTACCTGATGGTGTTGATCACAATGGGTCTTATTTCAAGGATGGGGCCGCCGTCACCTTCAAGAACATCAATGGGAAGTGGACGGCCTTTATTGGCAATGATGAAGTCAAAGGTGCTGGTGAATCGGCTTATTTTTCTGACCCACGATTGAATAGTGATGGTACTACGCATGTATTAGACAATGACCATGAGGGCAATTATAACTGGGAAGATCTAAGGTTCCCATATTCTGATGCAGATTATGGCGATTTGAATCTCAAGATTGATGTCGATGGTGCCAGTGCTGGAAGCGGACCAGTTGGCGGTGCTGTTGCAGGTCAAATGACCTTTGATATTGGTGCTGATGTCAGCGGTCATAAATTTGAGATTGAAGGTCCGACAACTCTCCATGCCAATGGTGTGGATGTTGAAGCGACTGATCCGGTCATTAGTGGCTCTTATATTACAATTGAAGGTCGTGAGCTGGATAATGGTCAGCCAACAGGTGCTTTGGTTTACAAGCTGGTCTTTAATACGACCTCAGGCAAGTATGTTTATAGCCAGACCAAAGCACTGGATCATAATCATCCCAATGGTGATTCGCTTCCTGTAAAATTCGTAGTCAAGCTGACTGATGGTGACGGGGATACAGCGACAGCTAGTATTATCATCAACGTTAAAGACAGTACACCTGTAGCAACTGATGACATTGACAGTGTAACCGAAGATAGCGGCTTAGTGGCAACAGGCAATGTTGTAACCGGGAATGATGTGACTTCTGGTGACAATAACAGCACTGATGGTAACGCGGACAAGCTGGGGGCTGATGGCTTTAAATCCATTACCTGGGATGAAGCAACAGGGATGATTGTCGGAGGCCTTTATGGAACCCTAACCGTCAAAGATGATGGCAGCTATAGTTATGAGTTGAATAATGCCCATGCTGTTGTCGATGATCTCAATGATGGTGGTGTTCTAAAAGAAACCTTTACCTATACCGTTGAAGACCGAGATGGTGATAAGAGCATCGCTGAACTTGTTATTGATATTAACGGTAAGACAGATGTTGATCCTGTTCCTGGGGCCGTTAATCCATGGAATATTCATCTGTCATCCGGCACATGGGATGGTGATTTAGCTCCGGATAGTATCGGTCAAAACGGTAACTCGCATGGTGTTGATGGTATGACTTTAGCCACAAGTCCTGCTCAGGGCAGTAAAGGAGCGCATTATGCGATCTCTACAAATGGAGATATCAATGGAGATATCGTTGCATCTGATAAAAATGACTCTATTGAACTCTCAGGCGGTGTAAATGTTACCGGTGGTCTTTATGCTCATGACGGTAACGATATCATTGATCTTTTCCATGAAGATTCAGGATCAAGTGGCCGTATCAGCGGACTTATTGATGGCGGTGAAGGTAACGACATTATTATCGGCGGTATTTATGAAGATAAAATGTCCGGCGGTTCAGGCAACGATACCCTGACAGGTGGCGATGGTGCAGACATCTTTGTCTTCAAAGCTGATAGTGTTGGCGGGAGTGATATCATTACTGATTTTGATGCTTCCGAAGGTGATGTTCTTGATCTGAGCGCTCTTCTTAGTGGTTTTACTGCCGGGACAAATAGTGAAGCAACTGCGGTTGCGTTAAAAGATTATCTATCTCTTTCAGAAGATCAGGGGAGCACTGTTGTAACAATAGATCATGATGGTGCTGGGGCGAGTAATATCACAACAACGATCCGTCTCGATAATGTGGATCTCTTGAATGGTGGCTCGCAAGACGATGCTATAAAAGCCTTGTTAGATAGTCAAAAGTTGATCGTTGAATAAAGGATGAAGTGCTGAAATGTAAGGCTTTACTTTTACGCTAATTAAAAAGGCTCTGAATTTTTCATTCAGAGCCTTTTTAGGTTTTTAAATAGTTAAAGAGCATGCTCTTTAATGAACCAGAGTAGAGAAAAGGGGACTGGTTCCCCATTGTTGGTACGGCCATATTTCCGGTTCTTTCGAGAGATGGCATTGATCGGGCACAAGAGCCTTATTAAAGATCTGCTCTCGACAGCAAAGCAGCATATCGACTTTTTTCCCATCACTTGAAAGCGGCCAGATACAGCAAACAAAGGGCTGTTCTTTTTCGCCATACTTAAAGAAGCTGGGATAAGCCAGAGGTTCCCCTGTTTTGAGAACTTCCCGATAGGCAATACGCATCTTGTTGAGGGAGCCCTGTTCGGGGAAATCATCAAGATTGCGATTGGAAAAAGAACTACCTATACGCTCTTGAATATTACTACCTAGCAAGCGAACTTTGTAGATTGGATTAGGAGTATTTTCATTTTGCTCAACGTCAATCAGAGAAACGTCACCAAGAGCATAGTGAAAATCGAGCGGGTCAAGATCTTTTCGGGCAGGAAAAGGCCGTTGCTCTTTTTTCTTACTCCAATAGTTATGAAGTTTTTTCAAGGTCACTATCAACACTGGATCCAATTTTATGGGCGCGATTTCCTATCGTGCCGAAGGCTTGTTCATTTCTTATATCTAATTGGGAGCCAGTATTTATATTATTTAAGGCAAAACGGAAGCACAAATTTGTAGATCACATCCTTTTGATGTGTTTGTCGTAGAATAATTGCGAAATGTTAACGGGGAGATCTTTACGCAGAAACGGCTATTTGTTTTTGGATACCAAGGCCATCAATTCCAAGTTCCATTGTCATGCCTGGTTTCAGGAAAAGTGGAACCGGTTTTATCCCCATGCCGACACCAGAAGGTGTGCCTGTCAAAATAACATCCCCAGGGAATAGCGTCATAAAATGACTAAGATGGGCAATTGTTTCTGGAATACGGTGGACAAGGTTGCTTGTTGAGCTGTTTTGATAGCGCGTGCCATCAACTTTCAGCCAAATTGGAAGCATGTGGGGGTCCTCAATTTCATCTGATGTAACCAGCCACGGGCCGAGGGGACAAAAAGTGTCGTGACTTTTGCCTTTTACCCATTGTCCGGATCGATGCATTTGAAAATCCCGTTCTGACACATCATTTGCCAAACAGTAACCGGCGATATGATCCATAGCTTGATTTGTTTCGATGTATTTTGCTTTTTTACCGATGACGACGCCAAGCTCGACTTCCCAATCGGTTTTCTCTGAGTCCCTAGGGATTTCAACATTGTCATAAGGTCCAGAGATTGAAGATGTTGCCTTCATAAAAATGCGGGGTTCTGGGGTTGGTTTCGCGCCGACTTCTTTGGCATGATCGTGATAGTTCAGGCCGATACAGATGATTTTACCAACATTAGTGATACAGGGGCCTACCCTCTGTGTGCCTTCTACCAATGGCAAAGTGGCAGGGTCTATTTCCTTTATTTTTGAAAGAGCTTGAGAATTGAGATTCTTGCCGTTGATATCGTCAATGACTGCGGAAAGATCTCGGATATTTCCCTGCTGATCCAACAATCCGGGTTTTTCTTTGTCAATGGGGCCATACCGCAGTAATTTCATGATCTCTAGTCCCTTTTTATATCTTTGCGACTACAGTAACGTCAGAAATATGAAGAGACGATAGGAAAGTTTGGAAAAGATTTGTGACTGTTGGGCACGAAAGAGGTCATATAATTATATGAAGGTTGCAGAGGAGATGATCCTGTCAAAGGTCATCTCCTTGTTTCAAGTATACACTTAGAAGTCGATAACGACATCTCCCAACGGGTTGGAACAACAGGCAAGAACATAACCATCGTCGATCTGCTCTTGGGTAATGCCACCGTTGTGAACCATATGAACTTCACCGGAAACCTTTTTGACTTTGCAGGTTCCACAAACACCAAACTGGCAGGCGCTCGGAATATGAAGGCCTGTTTTCTTGGCGGCGCTCAGGATGGTATCGGACTCTTGAACTCGGGTGTCTTTCTTCGATTTTGTGAAGCTAACAGATGATTTCGCATCGTCATCAATGATGATGTCGTCGTGCTCTGGATGGTCTTCCTCTTCAATGATCGGCGCTTCAAAGTTTTCTTCATGGTATTGTTCCATGTTGAAGCCTGCCGTATTGAGAATATCGCGGACCGACTTCCCAATTATTTTCATAAAATCAAAAGATTAACGTCATGAAACACCTGGAGGAGTTGTCATTTTTAAGTTCATTTCTTAGGCCGATTTTATGAAACCCTGTCACTTGGGCGCCTTGAAAAACGACAGCGAGATCGACGTTTGCGACACTGTAATTTATGCTTGTGAAAATAGGTCGTTGCCATGGTAAAAGGTGTCGTGATTATTTGAAAACAATGGAATTTTTTTATGAATTCTCGCCATGTTTCTATTACGGATGAACTGCAAGAATATTTACTCAATTTTGGCGGGCGGGAAGATTCGCTACTAGCCCGATTGAGAGCAGAAACATTGCAAATGAGATTCGGCCATATGCAGGTGTGTCCGGAACAGGGGCAATTCCTGTTCTTTCTTGTTAAGATGCTAAAGGCCCGATCCGTTTTGGAGATTGGTGTTTTCACCGGCTACAGCAGTTTGTGTATGGCCAGGGCATTGCCTGATGATGGTGTACTGCTTGGGCTGGATAATCAAAAGAAGTTCACAGATATTGCCGAGGCCTTTTGGTTCGAGGCTGGTGTTGAAAATAAGATCGAACTCCGCCTGTGTGATGCCTTGGCAGAAGTCGCCAGATTGCAGGACAAGGGACTTGAGTTTGATTTGATTTTCCTTGATGCCGATAAAGAACGATATCCTGAATATTACGAGGCTTGCCTCAAAATTTTGAAGACAGATGGTTTGTTGGTGATTGATAATGTTCTTTGGTATGGAAACGTTGCCAAGGCAACTGTGAAAGAGCCCGTTACAGACGCTATCCGTCGATTAAATGAAGCTGTTGTTAAAGATGAACGGGTGGAAATGGTGATGCTTCCCTTTTCGGATGGCATGACACTCGTTCGTAAAAAATAAGCAAGTTTATCATATAAAAAATTGCAATATTCTCGCTTTAAAAAAGCTATCAAGGTTAAGTGCCGAAGTGGTCGAAATCTAATTGAGATTCTATCTTGGCTAAGGTGTGAGCACGAATAAGTAGCTTCGCAATACACCTAGAATGTGATGGAAGTCATTTCAGTCGAATTTGTAAGGGAGCACAAGATCGTGGAATTAGGGTTAGGATCGTTGGATTTCAATCCACTATTTCAGAAGCCTATTACCAGACCTGCGAAGAAAATGACATTTGATAAAACAAATAAAGGCCTCCTGAAATATACGAAATCCAGACTTGGTTTCTAATGATCAGCCAAGCTTGAATAAGTGGTATTGATAGGAGGCCTTTAAGTTGCGCCACTTTACGTTCGAGAAAAGTGGCTATTTAGGTAAAACTTCACCGTTCGGCCTTGGAGTACTCGACGTTTCCGCTGGTAAAACAGGGTAAATTACTTCAGGTAATGTTCCAGTAAGACTATTAAGGAAAGCCACGAGCTGCGTAGTGGTTTTTTCGTCAATCTCTTCTCCTAATTGGCTTTCTGCCATGATCTCGACTGCGACTTTCAGATCCCAAACTTTTCCGGAGTGGAAATAAGGCGCTGTTAGGGAAACATTACGTAGCGGTGACGCCCGAAAAACATACTCGTCATCCACTGTATCCGTTACTGAAAATCTGCCTTTGTCACCAACGGGAAGAACATCTGCGCCTGGTTTTTCAATCAGGCCAAATGGGTAATAACCATGCCCACCAACGTTGATTCCAGAATGACAAGAAGAACAACCCAGATCCATGAATTTTTCAAGACCAGCCAACTGTATCTCTGACATTGCAGCATCATCTCCATTCAGCCAAGCATCGAAAGGAGCGGGAGTAATGAGTGTTGCCTCAAATGCTTCAATCGCTTTTGCAAAATTGTCAAATGTGACTGGATCTGTTTCCCCTTTGAATGCAGATTCAAACCAAGTTACGTACTGAGGCATGGACTTTAAGGTTGCAATCACATTGTCTGGCGTATTGGCCATCTCTACCCCAGCCTGAACTGGCCCTTTTGCCTGTTCGGCGAGATCAGCGGCGCGACCATCCCAGAATTGTGCTTCATTGAAGACGGAGTTCAAGGCCGTAGGAGAATTTCTAGGGCCCTTTTGCCAGCCATGGCCAATAGAGGTTTCAAGATTATCATCTCCACCAGTAGCTAGATTGTGACAAGAATTGCAAGAGAACACGCCAGAAGCAGACATCCGTGGATCAAAAAAAAGCGCTTTGCCAAGTGCCACTTTTTCCTTGGTGATTGGGTTATCATTTACTGCAGGAATAGTTGACGGTAGCGGTTTGAAAGTTTCCAAGGCTACATCGCGTAATTCGTCGGCCAATGCCACCTGAGATATTGAGGCAAACAAGATACTGGTCAACATGAGTTTTGTGTTCATTGTTCTACTCCATATTAATAACTCGTTTCGATAACTATTCGATCTAAAAATTATTATGCCAATGATTTAGATCAATTCTAAAATAGGTATTTTTTCTATATATATTATTGGGATAGGTAGTGTTTGTGATCGATTTAATATCGGAGAGCACTATATCTGCGGCGAACCTAGAAAATAAATTTAAAGCCCACCAGAAATAGCGATAAACAGCGGCAACGAATCAAATGACACGTACGCAGCGGATCTTCGCGGTTAAATAAATATTAGCTACTTATAGGTGGCGGATTGAAACTGATTCACAGAAAACACTTGGCCCTCGACCAAGAGAAATTGTAGGAGTTTTCCGATAGTCATTATAACTGAAAATTCTAATTCTGGACTTGGTCAAAAGATAAGTTATGTATTGCTTAAATTTCTATAAGGGATGTCCGTGATAATATTAAATGGCGACTATAAGAGAGTGTCGTTTAAATCAGTCAAAATAAAACTGTTTAATCGAACATTTCGTTGGGAAAATAACGACCAGATTAGTGAATTTTAAAGTATCAACTGAGTATCGTAAGTTTTATTTCAGATAGACAAACTCTTTAGTGCTTGCACGATTCTGGCAAAGGCTTCAGATGCTCTTGGGCTGGTGTGTCGGGCGCGCAGCCAGCCATGCATCAGGCCGGGTTCGACGATGGATTTTACCTGAACACTCGCAACTTTCAGCTTGTCAGCGTAATCCGGACCGTCGTCTGCGAGGGGGTCAAGCTCTGCGGCACTGATAAAGGCAGCTGGTAACTTTGAAAAATCTTCCGCTTGGGCTGGGAAGATTTTGAAATCTTGTTTGTTTTCTTCGATGGCTTTATGCCCGAGATAATAGTCGATGAAGTTATCCAGATCGGATGTGCTGAACAAAGGTGCTTGTGCCTGTGTTGTGCGTGATGGCAGGTTTTCACTTGTTAGAGCAGGATAAATCAGCAACTGGCCTGCTAATGACGGAGCATTAAGCCCCAGAAGATTCATATCTCTGGCAATAAGGGCAACACTTGCAGCCAACGAAGCGCCAGCTGAATCACCCCCGATAATTAAACGATTACTATCAACACCAAATATTTTCGGGTTTTCTGTAATGGCCTGATAGACTGCCCAGCAATCGTCCAGAGCTGCCGGATACACATGTTCTGGGGCCAATCGGTAATCGACGGCGATGACCTGTACTTTTGCCTGACTGGCAAGATCAGCCGTAATGGCATCGTGACTATCAAGATCACCAAGTACCCATCCACCACCGTGAAAATACAAGAAAGTTGGAAGTTTAGTCGGCGTTCTTGGGTCTGCTTCTTCAATCGTTTCAATGGGGCGATAAACCCGGATAGGAATGTCACCTTCCGGGCCTTCGACAACGCCCTCGAGAATCTTAAGGTCCTCGGGGTGAGGGGTATTGTAATGCTGACACATCAGATTGTAACCGGCTCTGATATCCTTCAGGTCGGTTGTTCCTGGTATAGAAAAACTCTCTGATACCGAGACGAACTCCTGAAGTTCTTTATCCAACCCCTCACTCATAGGCATACCTTTGTAAAGTAGTGTGTGTTTATAGAATGCAGTGCTTTGCGAAATCAGCGGCTTCATTGGCTGACCAATCACCTTTTGGTTTTTCTTTCAGTGCATCACACCATTCTGTGCTACCAACTTCTGGTGAACAGGCGCTAAGACCTGTAATAAAAAGAGCGGCAAGAGCAAGTTTTAAGTAAGTCATAAATTCCCCCGAAATAGGTTATGAATGGGTAAAGGATTAAACTGCAAACATGATAGGTCAGAAAAACGTTTGATGCCACCTCGTGATTTTACTTAAGGAGAAAACATTGTTTTTTTACAGCCTAGTACAGTCAGCAACATCTTAAAGGTCCAGTGTCAGTGTTGGCGTTTTTGCTCTGGAGCAACAAACCATGATTTGTTGATTTTCCTGTTTTTCAGCTTCGGTTAAGATCATGTCACGGTGATCTGCCTCCCCGTCGATAAGACCTGTTTCACATGTGCCGCAAATACCTTCGCAACAGGCATGATCTATAAAGATTCCGTTTTCTTCCAGAACGCTGAGGATGCTTTTATCTGCGGGGATTTGTAAAACACGTCCCGTACTTTGAATGATGACCTCGAAACTGCCGTCATTGTCTCGCGGGCCAGTGTCTTCACTTGCTGAGAAATGTTCAAATCTAACGCTTTCTGCTGGCCAGGATCTCGTCGCTGATTTTACGGCACCCATCAACCCGGTTGGGCCACAACAATATATTTGCACATTTGGCTCTGCTCGTCCGAACAGGGTTAATGTATTCAGGGGGCCGTGAACATCATCATAGGAAAGCACCACGTGCTTCGATAATTCTGTTGACCTCAGCTCTTCAAGAAAAGCTGCACGTTGTTCATTGCGACAAGCGTAATAGAGTTGAAAAGGTTTACCGATGGCTTTCAGCTGGCGCGCCATGGACATGATCGGGGTAATGCCAATTCCGCCAGCAATCAGCTTATAGCGTTGGGCTGTCTCATCTAGCTCGAAATTATTTCTGGGTGGAGAAATTTCGACTTCATCACCGACCTTGAAGTGATCGTGGATGAGGCGTGATCCTCCACGGCCTTGCTCTTCTTTTTGAATGCCAACGACGTATCGGTTTCTCTCATTGGCAGAGTTTGACAGGGAATACTGCCTGATCAGATCATTAGGCAGGAAAAAATCAATATGTGCACCGGGGGAGAAGGGGGGAAGAGGTTCGCCGTCGGAGCTGACAAGTTCATAGGTTTTGATGTTGAGGGCTTGATCCTTGATTGCATTAATAAGAACCTTGATCCTCTGTGCCATAGCCTCACGTGCTCCTGAAATATTATCTATCTGCTTATGTTTAGGTGTGCTCTCATCAGACAAGGTACAATATGCGACATGGCTTTACCATAAAGTGTTCTGGATTAAGTGTTTGTTTCCCTATGAAATTTTTACCTGATTATTCTAAAGTATGAAATGAATAGTGACTTTCCTCCGACGCTTCCTGTGTTAATCTGAGGATATGATTGCAGGAAAAAATAGCTTGAAAAAATGGGGGCTTAGGCTCTTGTGGTTCGGGGCCGTGATGCTTTTGATTGGCGGTTCCGCAATCTATTATCGTCTCTCGCTTGCTCAGTATCTATTGGATCAGGTAGCAGACAATTTGGTAGTACCCGGTTTTTTTGCCGAAGTTTCTGAACTATCCCACCATGAAGTTGTCGTTCAGGACATAGTCATTGGTGACGAGCGAGAGATTACCCTTGATCGTCTTGTTTTGACCTATGATCTGATCGATTTGTGGCAAGGGGGTGAGTTGGCGGTTGATATCGATCGTTTATTCTTGTCGCTTGATGTCACTGGTCAAGGGCCTGTTTTAGGATCTTTGGACAGTTTGTTTGGATCTGAAGGGCAAACAGAGTCTCAATCATCTTTACCTGTACTCCCTTTTAGGCCCGCACTTAAAATCAATAATAGTAATCTTCAAATTATGACTGATCTGGGGGCTGCGCAGTTGCCCTTTGCTGTCGAAGTCAGGGGGCATTCGGAAGATGATCTGCAGGGATGGATTAGCTTTGAAGGGGGCCATCTGGCCGATTATGAACCGGAAGAATTTTATCTCGGAGCTATTTTTTCAAGTTCTGACCTGCAAATTGACTGGGATATCAAGTGGCAGAAGGTTGGTGTTTCAGGGGAAGGTGCGGCATCCTTTTTTCTGGATGACCCCGGCCTGAATTGGAATGCTTTCGGAGATATAACAGGTAATATTCCAAAGGCTTTTTTGCCACCAGATATAGAACGTACCCGGGTAAAGGTTAATCTGGATGGTGTTGGCCAGATTGATACGGGTGAGGTCCAGCTCTCAAGATGGCGAGAGGCAATCAATCCCCTGATGCTTCATCTGGGGCAAGCGACAGTGAACTTGATTACAGATCTTTGGGCAGAGGGGCAGCTGATTTCAGGAGCTCGTTTTGATGGGCAAATACCCTTAAAGCTTATACAAAAAGGTCCCGAGACCGAAATTGGCCTTGGAGAAGTTGGGCAGTTCAATTTAAAGAATTGGGCCACCGATGAAACAATTCCCCCTGCCATAAAACAAATGTTCGGTCCGTCCTTATCCGGGGAAATCGACCCTGCCGAAACGATCATTACCTTTAACCTGAATGATGAACAGCCTGTTACGGGTAGGATTGGGGTTACAATCCGCGGAGAAACACCTGTTGAGATAACGTCTTTGATGCAGGCAACGGGAAGAATCAGTCGAGGATATGACCAAGTACAACTCGAAAATGCGGCTCTTGATGTCAGAGGAAGAGCACTAGAGTTTGCTGGACATAAAATATCTGACGGATCCTTAGCTATCAATCTCTTGAAAGGCGCTTCAGAAGGTTGGCGGGGTGACTGGAGCGTGAAAACAGAGGGTGTTGATAATACTCAGTCTAAAGAACAGCAAGATTATCTTCTCAATGCTACACAAAGCAAAGCACAAGGGGGGCTAGCTTTAGATGGAGAGAAGCTGATATTCATCGGTGGTGAGGGACAAATCAAGCTTGCAAAGTTCGAAGTTCCTGGTGTTATTCGAACTCAGGCCAAAGAGGTCTTCTCTTTTAAGGATTTTCAGAGTGAGCTCCAACTTCTGCCGGACGCGGCAGAAAATGCTGTTGAACTCAAAAGTGTTTCTGGTGATTTTCGTGCTAAAGCGCTGAAACTCAATCTGGTCAAAGAAAACAATGATATTATTGTTTCTAATTTTTCGAGCAAACTTCGAGGACGCGAGGGGGATAAATGGCATATCGGGACAACAATATCTGAAATCGAATTGCCGGATCAAAAGTTAAAGATCAACGCTATTCGTAATGATGTCACCACGCCTTTCTTTCAACTGACCAGCGATTTTGATGTTAAGAAACTTTTTCTTGATGGCTTGTTCGAAGCTAACATCAAACCGGAAGATCCCGAGCTTGCTTTACCTGTATTTACCTTTATGGGGAAGACTTCGGGGCCATTGGAAAAGACAGATCTGTCTGCTGATGTGAAGCTTCTCGAGGGTACACAGTTATTGAACCTTGTCGGGAATATGGATTTGATTTCACTTGATGGAAAGATTGAAGCGGCTATTCCTCAGATTTCCTTTAGTGAAAATGGGATCCAACCGAAGATATTCACCTCGCATCTGTCTGATCTAAAGGTCAGTGATGGCTCGGTTTCCGGGCGTGTTGAGCTGGATCTCAACAAGGGTGTTCCCGATGGGCACGGGTATTTGAATGTGGATCTATCCGACGCAGAGATTAATGAACTTCCTTTCAAGAATTTGGTCGGGCGATTTTTCTTTCAAGGCATAGCAGAACTAGTCTTGCCGCCCGGTCAGAAGCTTGAGGTTGCATCTTTTGATGCGGGAGTACCAATTTCAAATATAGAATTGGTGTTTGGTATAGAGTCCAAAGAGGATGATTTTATTGTTGATCTCCGTAACGCCGGATTGATGATCGCGGGGGGGAATCTTGGTTTTGAACCGCAAAAAATTCCAGTTCTCGCAGATCGAAAATCGATACTTCTACAAGTAGAAAAGTTGGATTTAAAAGAGCTTTTTACCTTGATTGGGCGCGAAGATCTCAGTGGTACAGGGCAGCTTACGGGGCAGATCCCTATTAAGTTTGAAGGGGAGCAAATTATTATTGAAAAAGGCGCTTTGGCGACGGAAGGGCCGGGAGTTTTACAAATTCGTTCGCAGTTAATCGCGGATGCCTTGGCAGCAGGGGGGGAACAGGTCGAGCTCTTGGTGAAAGCTTTGCAGAATTTTGAATACACAGAACTCACATTGGATATTGATAAGCCAATCAACTCTCCAGCTCAGGTAAGTTTGGGCATTAGTGGCGCTAATAAAGACGTTCTCGACGGGCATCCTTTTCGATTGAATATTAATCTTGAAACCAAGGTAGAACCTTTGCTTGAGGTCCTTTTGCAAGGGCAAAAACTTTCACAAGGGTTGGTTTCGGGGCTGTTGAATAAATAAGCAATAATAATGTTTGAAATGGTATCGAAATCGCAAGCGGGCGTAAAAATGCCTTTCCCTTGCCTTATTTCGATGACTATTCTTCAGAGAATTTAATGACTAATAACAGAGGATAACGCCTTGGGTGGCCTTCTGAATGAAAATATAAACAAGCAGCTTGTTCTTGTTGCCACGGTTGTAATGGGGCTTCAGGCTTGTACGCCAACGGTCAAGGTTGAGGCCCCAAAAGAGCCGATCACAATCAACCTGAATATCAAGCTGGATGCCGAAGTCCGCGTCCGTCTTGAAGATCAGGCGAAAGATGACATCAATAATAACCCAGATCTCTTCTAGATTGTCGGTGGAGGAAACTGAAACAATGGTTTTTAAAAGCATGAAAATGTTGAGAGTTCTGTTTGTGGCTTTTGCATTTGCATCGGTCATTCCAATAGCCTGGCCAACAGCCTGGGCCGCTGATCTTGATAGCTTGCGTAGTTCTGGCGCTGTCGGTGAGCGTTACGATGGCTTGGCGGTTGCACGTGATGGTTCGGCATCTGATTTTGTGTCTGCTACAAATGCAAAACGGACACAAATTTATCAGGAGCGGGCGAATAAAGAAGGCGTCAGTGTCAAGCAGGTCGGTATGGTTTACGCCAAACAGATTATGAACAAAGCACCAAGTGGAACATGGTTCCAGGCTGAAGATGGTTCCTGGGTGCAGAAGTAAAATAATCTGCGGCAGACTTTAAGCTTAGTTGTCAAAGCCCTGCAATCGCGAGACTTATACATAAAAGAGGCAGAAAGATTTGTTATTATCTTTCTGCCTCTTTTATGTGAGGAAATGTTATAAAATTTTTTATGATGCCTGAAGTAATTGAGAGTATCGGGGCATGAGCTTTTATGTTTGTAAAAAGCATAACACTTTAGATATTCCGAGGCTTTGTCGTACCGCTTTTTGCATTATTTTCTGTTTAACCGAATTTTCTCTAGCGGCGTCTTCTGCGGCTACTTTTAAACAGATAACCGGGTATCAAGAAGATCGCGGCGGCGATAAGGCCGAAAACCAGGGTCGGAAGAAAGAGTAGGGGCGAGAAGACATCATCCCATAGCCATAATCCGATATAGCGTTCGGTGATGGCTTGTAACAGATTGAGTGAGCCGGAATGCACGGCAAACCAGTTTTCTCCCAACAACGAGAGCCGAAAACTATCCTTTCCCATCAACTGGAAGAGATCAAAGGCGAGCGACGCGAGGGCGATTGCCAGAAAGAGCCAGCCGAGTATTCGCAGGACGAGAGTCATACTTTCTATTCCGATAAAATTTTAGCTCAAGTTATGCCGTCACGAATGTCAGCATAAAACCCAATAGTATAAGGATGAGTAAAGAAATTTTGTCTGTCAAAATCAAGACTTAACTGCTTTGCCAGAAGTTCAATAAATGGTGTGCTAATCTGGTGCAAAAAATGGTTGCATCCTCTGCCCATACCCATTAAATTCCGCCTCGCACCCAAGGGTGCCCTATAATGCTGGAGAGGTGGCCGAGTGGCTGAAGGCGCACGCCTGGAAAGTGTGTATACGTTAATCGCGTATCGAGGGTTCGAATCCCTCTCTCTCCGCCATTATCTTGATGCATTCTTAATTTTGAAGTTTCTGAAATTCTTTAACAGATACAATTTCAAACTTAAATTCATGGGCTAAAGCACCCGAAATGAAAACCTCCATTGTGTAGATTCCGTTGGGATCACCTTCAGCTATGCACCAACTGTTTTCAATCCACTCATTGTCAGGCACTACAAATTTTTCGGTCACGGAAGTTTTCCGATCATTTGAAATAGTATTTGTCGCGTACTTATTATCTTCGTTTGCCCAATAGTCAGGTTCAGATGGCAGTGAGAATTTTTCTGTAAACTTGACAAGATTGTCAGCATTAGTGAGTTGTAATTGCCAACCATAACAAACAAAGTCTGGTATGTTTGGAATCACAGTTGTCTCATATTTTCGTGTGACACCATTTTTATCAATGATTAAGGCATGAAAATTTGATTCACTGACAACGTTAACTTTTTCTTGCGCAAAACTCATGCTTGTTAGCGATAATGAAGCTCCCAAGAATAAAAACAAGTTTCTGATAATTTGAGTATCCATAAACCGTTATAGGCACAGCTTATGGATTATGTCCATAACAGAGGCGAGTTCTTCGATTTCGGTATGGATGGGTTCTATTGCACGCATTTTTTTATATCAGGGGCTGTCTCCGATAACCAGCTAAAGTAAGTTCGGCTAGGTAGAATATGCTTGAGGAGGAAGAGTCTACTACTGTTGACATTTGCTGGAAGAAAGTCCGACATGAATGCCGGGCTTTCGCAGCTTTACTCAAAATTGTAGTCCTAATCTCTAAAGTTTTCGAACTGTAGCGGCTGTTCGATGTTCAGTTCTTTAATCATGGCGATAGCGCCCTGGAGATCGTCACGTTTTTTACCTGTGATACGGACTTCATCGCCCTGAACAGCGGCTTGAACCTTGAGCTTGGATTGCTTGATGGCTGTGGTGATCTTTTTGGCAAGCTCGCGGTCAATACCCTGTTTAAGGGTAACTTGTTGACGTACCATATTGCCGGATGCGGCTTCTTCCTTGCCAAAATCGAGTGCCGCGGCATCAATACCACGACGGGTAACATGACCTTTCAGGAGTTCCTGCATCTGGGTCAATTTCAGATTATCATCGGCCAGAATGGTAATGATCTCGCCCTCAATTGTGATTTCACAGTTTGAGCCTTTGAAATCATAGCGCTGGGTGACTTCCCGGCGCACACCATCAAGCGCGTTGTTAACTTCCGGCATATCGGTTTTTGAGACGATATCAAATGATGGCATCGTAAATTCTTCCTTGTTTACTGCGACCTGTATTTATTGAGATCTGGTGTTATTGCCTGTCTTTGGCGACTGTGAACGGCCAGTGTAAAACCCTCGTACCGTCGGCGTACTGCCATTGCGAAGCAGAATAGCCGAACTGTACGGGGGTTAAAATATAAAAGTCGTGGCTTTAACGGCCAATGGATTGGCTAGATCACGGCGCGCACAGATTCCAGAAAGCGATTAACTTCACCGTTTAGCATCTCTCCTTGTTTGGAAAGTTCAGACGACGCAACTAATACATCTTTTGATGCATTACCGGTTTCAACAGATCCAGCCGTTACTTTCTGAATATTGCTGGTGACTTCATTTGTTCCCGTGGAAACTTCGTCGACGTTACGGGCTATTTCCTGTGTAGCTGCCCCTTGTTCCTCTATTGCGGCAGATATGTTTGTGAAGCTATCGTTGACCTGCTCAATAACCGTTTTGATCTTGTCGACGGCCGAGACAGCATTTTTTGTTGCGTCCTGTACACTGGAAATTTGCAAGGCAATTTCTTCGGTTGCTTTTGCTGACTGATTTGCAAGATTTTTGACTTCTGAGGCGACAACGGCAAAACCTTTTCCTGCTTCTCCGGCGCGGGCAGCTTCAATGGTGGCGTTAAGAGCAAGCAGATTGGTTTGTTCTGCAATGTCTTTGATCAGCTTCATGACCTCACTGATCTTTTCTGATGATTCTGACAGCGTGGAAATCATCGCAGCTGTTTCCTGGGCTTCGGCAACGGCTTCGATGGAAATGCTTGATGATTGCGAGACCTGTTTGTTTATCTTGTTAATTGAACTCGAAAGCTGGTTTGCAGCAGATGCAACGGTTTGCACATTGACGGCAGCTTCTTCCGATGCTGCGGCGACAACGGTTGCCTGTTCACTGGTTTGACTTGCTGTGGCTGTCATGGCTTCGGATGTGGCATTAAGCTCGGTCGAGGCAGACGAAACTGTTGACACAATTGAGTTCATTGATTCCTGAAAGTCTGTCACAATATCAGAGAAAGAATGCACTCGGTTTTCCATTGAATCCATGGCTTCGTTGATTGTTTGACTAGCAACACCAAAGGACCCAACCATGCCTTTTTCAGCAATGCGACGATAATATTTGTTTTGGCTGGCATATTCCAGCGAAGCCGTTGCCTCGCGCATGAAGGCATCTGTACGGTCAATCATCCGGTTAATCGCGTGCATGATCTCTGCAGTCTTGCCTGTTGATTTTATATCGGTGATACGGGCTTCAAAATCCCCGTTGGATACGGCTTGGCATACATCGAGTATCTGCTGTAATTCTTTGCTTGAACTGCTCCCAAACATAACTTTACCCCGCTTTTCTCATGACATTTGCAATAAATTCATCGTACGCCAAACCATGATCATGAAGGATGGTCGTCAGTTTATTGTATGAGTTGTCCAACCCGGTTTTTCTATCCGAGCTTTGTTCAATTTCAAGAAGGCTGCGATATAGGGGGATAATCGTTTCATCTAATGTTTTGCGATCAGGGACTCTTCGGTTTGAATGATAACCGATAATTTTCCCCTGAGCATTTTTACTGGGCGTAACATGGGCAATAACCCAGTAATGATCGCCATCTTTGGCACGGTTTTTTACATAGGCGAATATTTCTTGTTGATTCTGTAAGGTATCCCAAAGAAGTTTGAAAATTGAGCGTGGCATGTCGGGATGGCGGATCAGATTGTGGGGTTGTCCGAGGACGTCTTGCTCTTTGTAATCTGCAATTTCAAGGAATATTTGATTGACATAGGTGATACGGCCTTTCAGGTCGGTTTTGCTGACAATTATATCATCATCGGCAAAAAAACGTTCCTTGTTTGTAATGGGTAAGTTTTTCATTTGGACCTCTGAGAGGGTGGCAAAAGTAGAGTAAGATCCAGTTGCACTGCGAACACTAAAGTGAACGATTAGTTGCGTTCAGTTTTTCTGGTTTAACGCACTTAGCTTTGGTACCGCACATGTTAAGATTTTATGAAAAGAGGGTATGATTTCACATTTATTTTTATGTATATAAAATGCGAATTCTCTCAGTTCACTACCCTTGTTTTCATGAAAATAATAACTTGTAGCCCTTAATAAATAATTACTTAGAGTGAAACTGTTATTGATTTTCTTTTGGTTGAGCTTGGTGAAAACTATGGGGTGAATTCAGGTATTGTTGATTTCACGTTTACGGCCTGTAATGCAGTGCCAAACAAAGTTCACTTCATGTGGGAGCAGGCTGTAAAGAAAGGGTTGAATTCCAATAAATGGTTTCCAACATTGAGCAAATCACACGTAAGATTATCGATTACGAAACAATGAACTACGTGGCAAATATTACAAAACACTATAGTGTCAGCCGACGGGCATTTGGTGATCACATCGGTGATCCATCTGGCCAAAGATTAGATTTGTTTTAGCGCATAAGTACTAACTCGAAAGTTTGTCTATGGAAAGAGGACAGCTAAAGAGTTTTCATCTGGTTATCTGACTTTAATCGTTCAGCACTTTGGGCCAGTTGCTGTCGCCCTTTTTGATGTTCCCGGCAATATCACGTTCCCATCGACTTTGAATATCAGCACTGTAATTCAAATAAAGTTTGTTATCGATAATTTTCCAGGCATGAGGATCTGTGGAGGCTGTATTTCCCTGAGCAACGGCCCACGCACAATAGCCGCCATATTGTGGGGCATAGGCCTCGGGTGATGCGATAAAGGTATCCAGGTTCTCTTTATTCGCGAAATACCAGGTTGCCCCCATCCATTCCGTCTTGTGGTTTTGGGACCCTTCTACCGGCTTGCCTGCTTTGAAATAGGCGACGGGATCATAACCATTGATTGCGACTGAAGAAAGAAAGCTGGTGTAAACCGGATCTTGGGCGGCAAAGGATTTTGTCGGCCCAGATATAATAAAGACTGCGGCAAGCGCTGATCCGGTAGCTTTCAGTAAATTGCGTCTGTTTATATCGTGCGAGCGGGACATTGCTTTTTCTCCTAAAATCTTTGCTTAACAAGATAAGTTGCCCAGAATAAATGACTAGCCCAATAAATAACTAGCCCCATGAATAACTGGCAAGGAATAGATAAGTGGTATGGGGATAAAGTGCATATCACATTTCGTTGAGTGAATACCGTCAAAGGAAAGATTTTTGAAAACGCTTTGAACAAGGCTTTTCGATAAATCTGTTTATGAACGTCATTTTTTATCTAGATCTCTGTACGAATCAGCAAGGCTTGATTTAAGGTCGAGGATCTTGGCTAAGCAGAGAGATTTGAAAATGTCACACCAGAGAAAACGGCTACGTGATTTAGGTATAGAAGTTGGTGATTTACCGACTGGCCCCCTAAACGCAATCACAGACGTATCCGGACTTGAAGTCGGACACTGTACCGTTTGGGAAGAGACGCCGTCGGTATTACGCACAGGTATTACGGCGATATTACCGCTTGGGAAAGAGAAACTCTGGAGCCATGGCGTTTTTGCGGGATCGAGTGTCTTCAATGGCTATGGCGAAATGACCGGGCGGGGCTGGTTGGAAGAAGCTGGTCAACTGTCATCACCTATTCTTTTAACATCCTATTATGGAGTGGGGGCAGTTCACCGGGGAATAAACCAGCTTTGTGATGATAAGGATACGCATAGTGGTACCCATCCGATTGTTGCTGAAACCTGGGACGGGTGGTTGAGTGACCCTAATGCATTTGCCTTGACGACCGAGCACGTTGCCAGGGCAATGAATGATACACATTCTGGCCCTGTGGAAGAAGGTTGCGTGGGGGGTGGGACTGGCATGGTTTGCCATGACTTCAAGGCAGGTATTGGGACATCTTCTCGGGAAGTAAATGTTCTGGGTGAAACCTATACGGTGGGTGTGTTGGTACAGGCCAATTATGGTGACCGAAAAGACTTGCGTATCAATGGTGTCTCAGTTGGGGAACAGATTCCGGATGCAGATGTTCCTGTGCCAGATCGAAAGCGGGTACCTCATGTCGAAGATGGATCCATTATTATCGTTGTTGCCACTGATGCTCCTCTTTCATCCAAACAGTGTGATCGTCTGGCCCGACGAGCAACATTAGGATTGGGACGAACAGGTGGCTATGGTCATAATGGTAGTGGCGATTATGCTATCGCTTTCTCTACAGGTAATATTCTCGAATTACGAGAAGAGGGGATGCATGCAAATTTGAAAATTGTTCCTGAGAAAGATATCAATCCGCTCTTTCACGGTGTGGTTCAGGCTACCGAGGAAGCAATCGTTAATTCTATTTGCAAGGCGACAACAACAATCGGCTATAAAGGCAGGGTTGTTCATGAATTACCGTTGGAACGATTAACTTCTATACTGATCTAAGAAGTTGCTGAAATCAGATTAATTCCCATACTTTGGGCAATAGCTTCAGCATCTATTCTTTCAATAGGGCTCTGAGGTTGAAGCCATCGTTTAAAGTCATTAATGGCGCCCCCACATAAATGATTTGGTTCATGCACGAGATAATACCCGCGTCCAGTTTTAATCATTGGCCCAAATGGTGTCTTGAGGCTATTTGCGCGAATATTGTCATGGATTAAACTGAGATCACCAAGGGAGATGCCAAAGCCATTTTCTGCTGCACGTACGGCTAGATCTAATGTTTCAAAGGTTGGTCCTGTCAGGGCTACCGACTGATCGTGTTTTGATTTTTTTACCCACAATTTCCAGTCCCGTTGATCTACAGTGGTGTGCAAAAAGGTTAGTTCTTGGAAGTTTCTAACTGCTTGTGTTGAGGTATTTGATGATACAACAGGAAGCAAATACTCGTTTGAAAGCTTTGTGGTGTTGAGATTAGGCCATTTCCCGTCGCCGTAAATAATACCAACATCAAAGCTGTATTGATCAAATTGATTATCCAGAAGCGTAGTTGTTACGCGTATGTCAAGCAAGGGAAGGCATTGGTGGAGCTGTTCTAATCGGGGCATGAGCCACCTGATGGCAAAGCTTGGGGCCACTTGTAATCTTATTCTTGTGTGTTTGTTTTGTGCTTCTGACACGGCTTGATCAACAAGATCAAGGGCAGTTGTCAAATTTTGCGCAAGCTTGTTGCCTACAGCAGTTGCTGCGATCTTATGTTGATCTCTTCTCGCAAGCGAAAGCTCCAATACATTTTCAAGCTTTTTAATTTGTCGACTGATCGCGCCTTCGGTTACGCAAAGCTCTTTTGCGGCTGCCTTTACGCTGCCCAAGCGAATGGTCGCCTCATAGGCACGGATAGCGTTAAGAGGGATCATTGCGTTTCGTGGCATGCTTCACGTTATCATTTTTTTGAAAATAGGGAACTTGAATAAAACTCAATCAGGTTTTGATCAAAACTGAATATCTAATATGTCCAAGATGTTTAAGATGTTCTGGAGAATTATTTCTTGAGAAAATCTCAACTCTATATCTTCGGGAGTTCAAGCAAGTGGCGATGTCGGATGATGATCATAAAAAGGTTATGGAAGCACTTTATTGGTGGGGACTTCCAACATTATTCCGCTGCCCGTATGAGGAAAATCCAACGGAATGCGATATTGCGTTGGTTGGTGTTCCGCATTCGTCCGGGAATGGGACTACTGAAAAAGATCAACATTTGGGGCCGCGCGCTGTTAGAGATGTTTCACCAATTGGTCGACGTGTTCATGGAAAATACCAACTTGATCCCTGGGCCGAGAGTAAAATTTTTGACTTGGGGGATGTCCCTCTTCCAGAGGCAAATGATAACGAAGCGTCAATTCAACGTATAACCGATTATTATACTCGCTTGGCGCAACGCGGAATACCTGTTGTGTCTATTGGCGGGGATCATTCAGTAACAGGCGGCATCATTCAGGGGCTTGGCTGTGAAGGATCAAAACTAACAAAAGGGAAAAAGATAGCGCTATTACATTTTGATGCGCATACGGATACTTTTCATAATCTTGATCATTGGTTGGGTGCTAAAAAATCTGCGGCTCATTGGGGGAGTTATCTCGTTCAGCAAGGGCAGGTTGATGGAAACTTAAGTTCGCAGATTGGTATCCGAGGAAACTTACGAACACTGGACTGGACCAATACAAGTGATGATCTGGGGTATCAGTTGATAACGAAAGAGCAGTTTGATGAGATTGGGATCGAAGAAACAATTCGTCGATTTTGTAATCGCATTGGGGATGATCCTGTCTATGTCACCTTTGATTTGGATTGCCTCGATCCATCCATAGCCCCTGCCGTTTCAAATCTAGAGGCAGGATCAAATGGCTTCACAATAGATCAGGCCAATAGTCTTTTACGTGGGATAAGAGGTTTAAACATTATTGGCGGTGATGTGGTCTGCCTGATGCCTACAAAGGATAATCCAAATAAAATTACTTCCATGGTCGCGATGTCTATCATGTTTGAGTTAATTTGCCTGATATCTGACAGGCAAAGGAATTTACGTTAACGTTGTGTTTTAGAAGTATTTGAAATTTAATAGAGATTTAGATTTAGAGTCATTTAATTATCGTTAAGATGTAATACTTTCGCTTTACCGATCACTGACCAAAAAGATGTTATCCCCTTTGTTGTTGGTGTGAGGTCGTTATGTTTACCGCTATACAATCCCGAATTGATATCAAACTGATTATCTCTTTGATCGCAGTGCTGGTTCCGCTTATGGCAGGGCTTCTTTTCGGGTTTGAGCTTCTGATGAAAAACATCATGGAAAAAGAAGAGGCTCGAAACCAACTCTTACGTGAAATGAATCAGATGTTGCGGACAGAGATAACAGATCTGCAGACAAGTTATCTTTCCATTGGGACGCATCTTGAAGTCAACGCTTCTAAAGAAATAGAGAATTGGGCTGTTTCTCAAGGTGGAATCATTACAATTCATGACGGACGAAATGACATTAAGGCCCGTTATAAAACAAGAAATCAGCGCAGGGATCTGTCCAAGAACGGATTTTTTGTCATCGATGAGGCGGGCGGAAAACCCGCTGTATCCCTTGGAGTTTTTGCAGGTAATAAATATCAGGACAAGGTGAAGGAGTTTCGCTTTGATCAGCTTGCTCTTGCTGATGTTGACCGTGAAGTGGCCAGAATTTCTCAGGAAAATTCAGGTGATGATGCTTTGGGGCGAAAGGTTCTGTCGCTCAAGGGAATACTGGCCGATGCAACACTGGAAGCGGAACAGAAACGCATTGCCATTCTTCAACATGTGGATGTCATTCGCGAGAAAGATGAAGAGGTAAAAGCTTTTGCGGATTTGGCACTTTTAATTTCAATTGGCCTCGGCGGGTTGGCTGTTGTTTTGATCCTTGGTGTTATTTTTGGTGTTAGCCGCAGTCTGGTAACGCGTTCACTCGTTCGCTTGCAGGCTGCCGCCCGTGAAGTTGCAGATGGTGAAAATGTCGATTTAGGTGAAACAAGCCGTATTGATGAAATAGGCTCTCTTGCTCGGGGCATTGAACGCTTTCAGCAGGCAAGGGATGAAGCGGCTGTTTTACGAGAAGAAAACGAGAAGGAGCGTCTGCGTAATCAAAAAGCCGTTGAAGATAGACTTGTCAATGTGGCATCCCAACTTGAAAGTGGCATGAATTCCAGCGTGAAAAATGTTACCTTACATGCCGACGATCTGGCTGTTATGTCTGACCAACTGCAAAGCTTTGCGACCAATACCAATCAACAGGCTGGCGAGACAATCGAGCTGGCAGATATCAATGCGAAAATGGCTGGCGAAATCAGAGAACTTTCTGAAGATCTCATATCCTGTAGTTCAGAAATGTCAGAAGCTGTTGATCAGCAAATCAAGCTGACTTCTTTGGCAACTATGGATACCAAAGAGGCACATTCCACTGTTGAAGATCTTTATGAAACGGCTAATCAGGTGGAAGAGATTATTGAGATGATTCAGAAGATTGCCGGGCAAACCCATCTCTTAGCTTTGAACGCAACTATTGAGGCTTCTCGTGCCGGGGTGGCAGGTGCCGGGTTTGCTGTTGTTGCCGAAGAAGTTAAGAAGTTGTCTGCGGAAACATCACAAGCGACAGATGCGATAGCTGTCAGGGTTAAATCTATCCGCGATGTATCGGAGCAGGCAGCACAGGGTATTACGACTATCGAAGGGCGTATCAATCAGGTAGATCAGTCGATGCGTGGCCTGGTCCAGTTGTTTGAGGCACAGTCAAATGCATCTAATGGAATTGCACGATTTGTCAAAGACTCTGTAGAAAATGCCCAAAAGGTATCTGGTAGTACTGCTGCTATGCGGGACGCGTCACGAACCACTGGTGATGCAACTGACAAATTGATGAAAACGTCCGATCTGATTAAATCAGCTTTGGGGCACATGCAGAATGATCTAAGGCTGATTTTAAATGCTGCTTCATCGCCTGTTTAGTGATTTTATTGGAGTCAAATTCAACTTGATATGGAATAAGTTTTCTGCGTCAGATACCCTCTTGAAATAAATATAAAAATCTTTAAATAAATATAAAAATTTAGGGAGCGATATCATGGACCTCAAACTTGGACCAATTTTGAATTTGCGAACAGCGGAAGAGGATTTTTGGGATCTGTCGATATTGGTTGTGTCAAAGACGCCGACCTCTGATTTGATCTTCAAGTTGGAAAAAGGGGAATGTGTATCTCGTTCTACACTATATGAATCAAAAGGTTTTATTACATCGCGGTTTGATGTCCGAGTTCTGCGTGAAAAAGACTCCGTAGAGGTTAAGTATTTCATTGGATTTGATTTTTGGATGTTCACTGTGCCGGCACGCGGTACTGATCCTCAAATGACTTTTCTTTCCTGTAATGGCTTTTCTGCCCCGAGCGAAATCAAAAAAGTGGATGACAAAAATGCCATGTGGAAGACCTTGCTCTTCCAGCATCGGGTAACGCCTTATAATTTGATGATTATGGGCGGTGATCAGGTCTATGCCGATGAGATATGGGAACGCTGTTCCGAGATCAAGAAATGGGTTGAATTATCAAGGGCGGAACGTAGGAAGCGTAAGTTTACGGCCGCGATGCGAGATCAGGTTGATCGATTTTATTTTGATCTCTATTGCCAGCGCTGGAAACAGCCCGTTGTGGCTGAAGCCCTGGCCTCTATTCCGACAGCCATGATGTGGGATGATCACGATATCTTTGATGGGTGGGGGTCTTATGCTGCGGAAGATCAGGAATGTGATGTTTATCAGGGAATTTTTAGTATCGCTCGCAAGTACTTTGCTCTCTTCCAGCAACAGCTTTCGATATCAGAAAATGAAAAACATCCCGCGGCTTTACCTACCAAAGGTTTTTCAACGGCCTACCGGGCAGGAAACTATCTGGTCTTATCTCTGGATACTCGCACAGAAAGAACGCAAAAACAGGTTCTCTCCCGGGAAAGCTGGGATCTGATTTGGCAGTATCTTTATGAATTGAACTCAGTGAGTGAGGGTGGACCGAGGCATTTGCTTTTTGTGTCTCCCGTACCCGTGGTTCATGCTGATTTTGGATCTATTGAAAGCCTCATTGGCTGGCTGCCGGGGGAACAGGAACTTGAAGATGATTTACGGGATCATTGGCAGAGTCCGAACCATCGTGCAGAACGTTTGCGGATGATCCACCGTTTACTGGGGCTTATGGCCGATAAAGCCTGCCGTGTGACGATTTTGTCCGGTGATGTCCATGTTGCTTGTCTGGGCGTTATTGAAAGCGAACGCGGCGAAGCTGTGCCCGGGCGCTCAAAGGTCATAAACCAATTGACAGCTTCGGGGATCGTTCATCCTTCTCCTCCAAAGCTGACGGGGTGGCTGTTAACGCAACTAAGTGATGAAGTTGAACCGATTGAGCAAGGCATTACAGCACGGATGATGGAGCTTCCGACACAGCGCAAAAAATATCTCCTTGCCCGGAATTTTCTGAGTTTAGAGCCGGATAAGGAAAATCGTCTGTGGGCGAATTGGTATGTCGAAGGTTTGGATACTCCTGTTACCAAGGTAATCCATGCTATTCAGTGATGGCATCTTGGGTAATTTTGTTGACCTGTCGGTTTTAAACTGTGCGTGTAACGTACTCTTCGATCATGGGATGGGTCGGGCGTTTTTGATAGCCTTTTTCGGTAATGCCACGAAGGATAAAATCTGCTGTTGTCCGATTACAGGCCACAGGTGTTTCATAGAGCGTTGATATCCTGATTAAGGCTTTGACGTCAACATCGTGGGGCTGAGGGGTCATCGGGTCAACGAGAAAGAAAAGTGCGTCCAGTTCATCGTTAGAGATCAAGGCCCCAATTTGTAGATCACCGCCAAGTGGTCCACTTTTGAAAGCCGTTATATCGTGATCTGGAAGGTTTTCTGCCAACAGGCGGCCTGTTGTCCCTGTTGCAACAATGCGAAACTCTTTGAGCTTTCCTTTGTTCTCCTCTGCCCATTCAAGAAGCACGGGCTTCATACGGTCATGGGCAACCATTGCAATTGTACGTTTGGGACGATTGTCAGAACTGCTGGACATTATTATCTCCTTGTTTGTTCTGCATAATATCGCGTTAATAGAGGCCATTGTCCAAGGAATTTTGCGAAGACGTTAACCAGTCACGTACACGTTCGGCCTGAGGGCTTAGTGGTTTATGGTTGGGCCATAAAACCCAAAAATCTCCACCAAAATGAACTGCTTCGTCATCCAGCTTGACCAAAAGGCCATGTTCAACAAGGTGATCGACAAGGTGCCACCAACCCAGGGCAATGCCACCACCAGCTAACGCAGCCTGAATGACCAAAGCATAATCGTTCAAGCGTAATCCTTCGCCGTAATCTTTCCAGACCAAACCCTTGGCTTGAAACCAGTTATGCCAGTTTGGCCGATCTCTGTAGGGTTCTTCCAGATATATCAAGCGTCGTTCTGCCAGCTCGTTGGGGTTTTTCGGGCGCCCGTTTTCAGCAAGATATCTTGGGCTGGCAACCGGATAGACCTCTTCACTGGCGATTTGAATGGCATCGTGACCGGGCCAATTGCCTGTGCCACGTCGGATGCCCAGTGGAATTCCTTCTATCGCAGGATCTATATCCTTATCTGTGGTTTGTAGCCGCAGATCAATTTCAGGGTTCTTGGCCCGAAGTGTGCCCAGCCTTGGCACGATCCAATAGTTGGCAAAGGCTGTTGAGCAAGAAAGGGTTATACTGCCTTCACTATCCGAACGTGAGAGTTCTTCGGCAGAACGGTGAATATGACCAAGTCCCATAGTGACATCGTTGTGAAAGCGTTTACCTGCATTAGTTAGCTCAACCGAGCGATGCCCCCGATAAAAAAGTTGAACATTCAAGGCAGTCTCAAGCTGTTTGATCGCATAGCTTATAGCGGCTTGACTGACATTGAGTTCTTCTGCGGCCCGGGCAAAGGATAAGTGCCTTCCTGCGGCCTCAAACGAGAAGAGTGAGGCAGGAGATTGGATAAGTGATTTTAATTTTCGCATAAATTAAACTTGGCCTAAGAATAAGATTTTTAGTCAGTCACAACTATATTGCATAAGTATACCATATGCCTATTTCTATTATTTTCTGAAGAAAGCAAGGCAATGGGGCAATCGGTTGATCATGTTGATGGTAATGAGCATCGGGTAGGCAGGGCACGCAGTCGCGGCCGAGCTGCCAGACAGGCAAGTCGCATGGATGGTGCCGGACAGAACGCGCATCTGCAGACGCCTTTTATATGTCGCAACATTCCAACCTATGATCTTCTTGATGAAGAGAATTTAATCAAAATCGAAAAAGCTGCAGATACGATTCTGGCAGAGATTGGTATCGAGTTTCGAGAAGACCTTGAAACAGTAGATTTATTTCGAAAGGCGGGTGGACAAGTCACAGATATTTCTGCGGAAGCTTGGAATATCAAATTCGAACCCGGCATGATTCGAGAGCTCCTCAAGACGGCCCCTGAACGTTTTACACAGTATGCGAGAAATTCAGCTCAATCAGTTGAAATCGGTGGTGATGCCATGGTCTTTGCCCCGGCCTATGGTTCACCTTTTGTGATGGATATGGATAAGGGGCGGCGTTATGGAACTCTTGATGACTTTGAAAATTTTGTGAAGTTGGCACAATCCAGTCCATGGCTTCACCATTCCGGAGGAACGATCTGTGAGCCGACGGATATCCCGGTTAACAAGCGGCATCTTGATATGGTTTATGCCCATATTCGGTATTCTGATCGACCTTTTCTGGGGTCGATCACGGCCCCTAAACGCGCTGAAGATAACATTGAAATGTGTCGTATTCTGTTTGGCTCGGAGTTTGTTGACCAAAACTGTGTGATTATGGGGAACTTTAACTCTACATCTCCTTTGGTTTGGGATGGAATTTCAACCCAAGGTATCCGGGCCTATGCCGCAGCGGGGCAAGGTTCCATCCATCTGCCGTTCTTGCTGGGTGGTGCAGTTTGCCCGGTGACAATGCCGGGGGCTGTTGCGCAAGGTTTGGCTGAGTCCATGGTTGGCTGTGCTTTGACTCAACTTGTCAGACCTGGTGCACCCGCCATTCTGGCTTCTTTTCTGTCGTCAATGTCCCTCAGGTCCGGTAGCCCAACTTTTGGAACGCCAGAGCCAGCACTGGGGAGTCTGGTTATGGGACAGTTGGCACGGAGATTAAAATTACCTCTGCGTTGTGCAGGTAATTTCGCGACGTCAAAACTGCCTGATGGTCAGGCGATGGTACAGGCCATGATGTCGATGATGTCTGCTGTACAGGGGGGTGTGAATTACGTTTTGCATTCCGCGGGCTTTCTGGATGGTTTGCTTTCAATGTCTTATGAAAAGTTCATCATGGATACAGATCTTTGCGGAGCATTACATGCTTATCTCAAAGGTCTTGAAATCAATGATGATACCTTGGGCCTTTCTTCTTTGCGCGAGGGTGGCCCCGGAGAGCATATGTTTGGCACCGCACATACGCTTTCTCATTATGAGACGGCCTATTGGGATACAGAACTCAACGATGATCAACCTTTTGAGAGTTGGAGCGAACAAGGTGGAGATGACGCCATGATTCGGGCCAATCGTAGATGGAAAAAGATATTGGCAGATTATCAGGCACCGCATTTGGCTGAAGACACAGACGAAGCATTGCTTGATTTTATGAACCGGCGGAAAACTGAAATGAAAGATGCCTGGTATTAAAAGCTACTTTGTCTAGTTGAACGAAGCTTGGGAAATTGGTGAGGACTGGTCATGAAAATCACAGATATTAAAGTCACTCATGTAAATGTACCTTTTGATGCGCCTTTCTGGTGGACAGCAGGACTTTACCCCGGGGCGTCAAAATCCATCATTGAAGTTTTTACTGATGAAGGTGTCGTCGGATTGGGGGAAGCGCCCTGGTGGCATTTTGGTGAGATTATCAAGGAAGAGATTGCCCCAGCTCTTATTGGTGCAGATCCGTTGGATATCGCTAATTGTGAAGCGCGTTGTGTGCCGCCGTGGCAGATAACGGCAAATACAGGTGAAAATGCAATCACCATAGCCTTTGGTGCGTTGGAACTCGCACTTTGGGATATTCGTGGAAAAGTCATGAACATGCCACTCTATAAATTATTGGGTGGAGCTGTAAGGAAGGAAATTCCCTTCACAGAGTATTTCGCTTTTCGACCGGAAAACAATGGTGCAGGTGGTGAAATGACACCAGAGGCCATTGTTGATTACTGTTTGAAGATGAAAGACGAGCACGGCTCTAGCTACTTTGAAGGCAAACTTATTCAGGGAGATCCCGAGCTTGAAATCAAAACGGTTCGCCTTTTGAGAGAAGCGCTCGGGCCTGATGCCATGCTGCGCCTTGATTCAAATATGCAATGGTCTTTGACAACGGCACGTTGGGTTTTAAGAGAACTTGAACCTTATAATATCCGAAATTATGAGGATCCGGTTGCGACCTTTGAGGAAATGGTAGAATTACGCCGTCATTCGATCATTCCGTTTTCGACGCACGTACCGGATTTACGGCGTGCTGTTTCCTTGGGCGCCCCTGATTATTTTGTCTGTAACTTTGCGGCGCTGGGTGGCATTGGGAAAACAATGAAATTCATTGCTGCCTGTGAAGCCATGGGTAAGGGCTTTTGGTGCTATTCAAATGATCTGGGCATTATGACTGCGGCTTATCTGCATGTAGTGGCTGCAACGCCGTGGATTACAGAGCCATCGCAATCCTTGTTCCGTTGGCAAATTGGGGACGTCATTGAAAACGGCCCCTTCCGTCAGACAAATAACACCATAGCAGTACCGGAAGGGTTAGGCTTGGGTGTGGAACTGGATAGAGAGGAGATGAAGCGCTGGCATGGACACTTCGTTGAACATGGCCCCATGAGCCATTTCAATGATCCAAATAACCCCGGTCTTTTTCGCCAGTTACCGCTTAATTAACTAGTTGAACTCGGTGTAAGTTTTCTGCCGAGTTTCCACCATGATATTACGTTAATGAAAATCTCGGGCAGGTACAAAGCTACATCAGGAAACTGAACCGGGACAAGAATAAACAGGAGAGAGAAATGGCCAGTAATGATCCTTTGTTGCAGCCCTATAAGCTGAAACATTTGATAATCAAAAATCGGATCATGACCACAAGCCATGAACCTGCTTATCCCGAGGACGGGATGCCCAAAGATCGTTATCGCGCCTATCATGAAGAGCGGGCAAAGGCAGGGGTGGGGATGACCATGACTGCGGGATCCGCCG
Organism: Kiloniella sp. EL199; assembly: GCF_900313065.1. Taxonomy (GTDB): domain Bacteria; phylum Pseudomonadota; class Alphaproteobacteria; order Kiloniellales; family Kiloniellaceae; genus Kiloniella. The sequence goes on along the minus strand of NZ_OMPU01000011.1, from coordinate 224,129 downwards.
CCGTATCCCGTGATAGTCCGCCTGTGTTCAATAATGTGTTGGCCTACAAGGACGAAGTTGTTCCCTGGATGAAAAAGGTTACCGATGCATGCCATGAACACGGGTGTGCCGTGATGATCCAGTTGACCCATCTTGGGCGCAGAACTGGGTGGAACAAAGGGGACTGGTTACCGGCTGTTGCGCCGTCTCATCATCGCGAAGCTTCGCACCGGGCCTTCCCGAAGCAATTGGAAGATTGGGATATCCTCAGAATTATCGAAGATTATGCCGATGCGGCAGAACGAATGAAAGCTGCAGGACTGGATGGTATTGAATTGGAAGCCTATGGTCATCTGATGGATCAGTTCTGGTCTCCGCGCACCAATACACTGGATGGGGAATATGGCGGATCACTGGAAAACAGAATGCGCTTTTCACTTAACGTGCTTGAGGCAATTCGAAAGCGTGTGGGTGACAAGTTTATCGTTGGTATTCGCTATACCGCGGACGAAGCAGACAGGGATGGGATTTCCGCTGCAGAGGGGATCGAGATTTCAAAGCGTTTGCAGCGTTCCGGAATGGTTGATTTTCTTAACGTTATTCGCGGGCATATTGATACGGACCCAGGCTTAACAGATGTTATTCCTGTGCAGGGAATGAAATCAGCCCCCCATCTGGATTTTGCAGGGGAAGTTAAAAAAGCCACAGGTATGCCAACCTTCCATGCCGCGCGTATTCCTGATGTTGCAACAGCGCGTCACGCAGTTGCCGAAGGGCTCTTGGATATGGTGGGGATGACCCGGGCCCATATGGCTGATCCGCATATTGTGAAAAAGATCATGGCTGGTCGCGAAGATGATATTCGCCCCTGTGTTGGCGCGACCTATTGTCTGGATCGTATCTACCAAGGTGGCGATGCTTTGTGCATACACAATGCGGCAACGGGTCGAGAACTGACAATGCCGCACGACATTCCTGTCGCCAGTGAAAAGCGTAAAGTTGTTATTGTCGGGGCTGGTCCTGCGGGACTAGAGGCTGCGCGTGTTTCTGCTGAACGCGGACACAATGTTGTTGTCTTTGAAGCTGCCCCGGAACCAGGAGGACAAATTCGTTTGTCTGCGCAAAGTCAACGGCGGGCTGAGATGATTTCGATCATTGATTGGCGCATGGCGCAATGTGCTGCACGGGATGTTGAGTTTCGTTTTAATACCTGGGCAGAAGCGGCAGATATTGAGGCAGAAAACCCGGACGTCGTTATTATCGCGACAGGTGGGCTGCCCCATACGGAAGTTCTTAAACGCGGAAATGAGTTAGTGGTTTCCAGCTGGGACATCATTGCTGGGGATATCAAACCGGGACAAGATGTGTTGGTCTATGACGATGCTGGGGATCATGCCGGACTGCAAGCCGCAGAAGTCATTGCCAACACGGGCGCAAAAGTTGAAATCATGACGCCGGATCGCAGCTTTGCGCCTGATGTGATGGCGATGAACCTGGTTCCTTATATGCGGTCGATGCAAGAAAAGGATGTAACCTTTACTGTTACCTATCGCTTGAAAGATGTTGAGCGTGATGGCAACCGACTACGGGCTAAAATCGGCACTGACTATAGTGATTTGATCAAAGAAAAAAACTACGATCAGATTGTTGTTAATCACGGAACTATTCCGATGGATGATATTTATTTTGATCTCAAACCAGCTTCGGTAAATCTTGGTGAGCTTGACCACAAAGCCTTTATTAAGGGTGAGCCGCAAAATATTACCACGAATGCGGGGGGCAAGTTTCAGCTTTTCAGAATTGGTGATGCCGTGGCTGCGCGGAATACTCATGCGGCGATCTATGATGCGCTCAGACTTGCAAAAGATTTATAGGAAAGGCTAGTAAGCTTACGGATCTACGGATTTATCCTGTTTGAGCTTTTCGTGGATGACTTTCTGGGCTGATTCCAGATGTTTCACGAGAAGCTCTTTTGCCTTGTTGCCATCGCGGGCAATACAGGCCGTAATTAGTTGTTGGTGCTCTGCGTTGCTTCGGGTTTGGGAAGAGGGCTCTTTTAAGCTCAATCTCAAATAGCGTTCTGATGTTGTAAAGAGAATAGTTTGAAACCTGTACCCGATGGTTTCTTTGGCACCAGATAGAATGATTTCGTGAAACTGGCGGTTAAGTTCGCCCAGTTCTTTCTGGTTCGTTGATTGGGCTTCGCGGGTGATCAGGTTTTGAGCGTTAGTTAGATCTTCATCAGCAAGGTTCGGGATTGAGAGCTGTAATAAATGCGGTTCTATCACTTTTCGCAACTCAAAAATTTCAATCATTTCCCGAATTGAACCCGGCAAAACTCGCGCACCCCTGTTCCGCTCAAAACTAATGAGGTTTTCACCTTCCAGTGTTCTCAGGGCTTCCCTGACCGGGATTTTGCTGACGCCCATTGCATCGGCGGCTGTATCTTGGCGGACGAGACTGTGGGGGGGTAAGGTGCCCGAGATGATTGCTTCACGCAGGACGTTGGCGACAAAAACAGGGGTCGATACCTGCTCATCAGTAAAACGAGAGACGATGCTTTTTAAGTCGTTGTGATCGCTGGTCATAGAGTGCTTTTGTCAAACCTTCTCGTTTGTGATGCTTTGGTCACTTTATCGGACTATAGTACACAAAATTTGGAGATTAATATCTCATTGAGATTGTGGAAGCCTTTTACGATAAATGCCCATTCCAATCAAACAGCCCGTAATAATGATGATTGCGCCGAGTGCTGTGTACCAGCTCAAGTGTTCGCCAAAGAGCAGAAAGCCTACCAGAACCGAAAATAAGATCGAACTATAGGTTAAGGGAGTTAGCAGAACCACATCGGTTGTTCGTGCAATCGCTTGATGACCGAAATCCATAAAACAGGAATTCATAAATAGGTCATGTGGCTTTCATTTGGTTGATATCTTTCTGACGTATCAATCTCCGGTATATAAATCTGGCCTTAGTAGGCAAGACATTCCGAAACAGACAGTTGCTCATAAAGGTTTTGAATAATGGCTCAAAAACCAGTTCACATTCTTTTTTTAAGCGCAGCCAATTCGGCCCGAAGCTTGATTGCTGAAACGCTTCTGCGGGACTTTGGCGGCGGGCGTGTCCGGGCCTTTAGTGCCGGAACGCAACCTGATGGACAAATGTTGCCGATGGTTGAGCAACTTCTTCAGACCAAGGGATATGACACGGCGGGTCTTTTTTCAAAAACGCATAAACTCTTTATGGAAGATGGCGCCCCCGATATTGATCTGGTCATTAGCATGAGTGCGCCAGATGAGAATGAACTTGTACTGGGACCCTTAGGTGCATTGAGAGTGCACTGGCAAATGCCAGGTATCAACGCGCTGAAAACATCTTCTGATCAAAAAAACTTTATCAAAACTATTTATAAGCAACTGGAAGATTCTATCTGTCAGGTATTGCAACCGTCATGGGATGGTTTGTCAGTACGGGATGTTCAATGTCTTTTCGAAAGAGTTGGACCTGTAACGAAGAATAGTAACAAGCCTTATAATGAGATTTTCCCAGCACCTTACTTTGGCGATTTTACGGGCACAGAATTGGCCTTGGCATAAAATAATTTCTATTTAATCAGAACAGTCAGCCCTCTGTCAGAAAGCTCTCTTATAACCACGATATATTTTCGTTGTTTAATGAGGGACTCATGCTTCGGCGCTGTTCTACACTTTCTAATATGTCTTCATCTGTAGCTACAGGCGCAGGTGTCAAGATGAGTTATTTTTTACAAAGCAAACCAGTCAGGTTTGTACTCTTCACTTCATTTATTTCCTTAGGCCTTATGTCGCCGGCCATAGCTGACGGCCAAACCACTGCAAGTAATACGGAATCGGGCAGTTTTGTCGATGCTGCGTTAAGTGATTGGAATTTTACTATTGGTGCTGGGGCCGGATTTGGACCTGATTATGAAGGTTCAGACGATTATGGCGTCGGAGCAATGCCTATTCTTGAAGCATCCTGGCGGGACGACACATTTTTTGTCTCGGTTGATCGTGGCATTGGTGCAACTTTGTTACGTTCAGAACACTTTAGTGGTGGTGTCTCCTTGAATTATGACTGGGGTCGGGATGAGGATGATAATTCAGCTCTCAAAGGATTAGGCGATGTCGAAGCAGGACTAGCAGGTTCGGCTTTTGCCGAAATTGATTTGGGAATGTACGCGTTAGGGCTGGATGTTACACAGGACCTAAGTGGAGAGGACAAAGGTCTTTTGGCTAATTTCAGTGCCGAATATCGTCATAGTTTCTTTGATGAACGTCTTTGGATCTCAGCCGGACCAACTGTTAGCTGGGCATCAGAAGATTATATGCAGTCCTATTTTGGTGTGGACAGTAAACAGGCTTCCAGAAGTAGATATAACCAACATGATGTTGATGCAGGCTTCAAGGATGTCGGCTTTAACGTGGGGGCAATGTATAGCTTCGACGAAAATTGGGCAATGACAGGTTCATTGGGCTATGCGCGATTGCTGGGCGATGCCGCAGATAGCCCATTCGTTGAAAGTGAAAATCAAGTCTTTGGTGGTCTTGCTATTACTTATCATTTTTAACGTCGCTGTCATCACGTACAGGACTTTTCGATCCGCCAACTGTCCCGGAAGGTTTTTTGGGAAAAGCTTTCTTTGATTAGATCTTCCGGGAACTTTTTTGAAACAAAAGTTATGTCCTAAAATTCTTGTGCTATACTTATAAGACAGCAGAACACAAGGAGGATGATAAATGAAATTTTCCGTTGATTTCAGTGCCGCGGTTTATCAAGGTGACAGCGGTTCTGGCTCAGGACAGTCGGGAGGGACTTCCGGTGGGGCGGTTAAGGATATCCTCGCTGATAAAGGGGGTGAAATTCATACCATCACAACGGGGCATACTGTTCAGGAAGTAATCGATACGCTGAACTCATTTAAAATTGGTGCTTTGGTCGTTGCGGATGATGATAAGCGTCCAATTGGTATTGTATCCGAGCGTGATATCGTGGTCGGGATTGGGCAAAAAGGTAAAGAGCTTTTTGCGGAAAAAGTTGATACGATTATGACGGCCAATCCTGTGTGTTGCGCACCGGATGCAAGAGTACACGAAGTAATGCAAAAAATGACTGATGGCCGTTTTCGTCATATGCCGGTTGTTTCTGATGGCAAGCTGTGCGGTATGATCTCTATTGGTGACGTGGTGCGTAAACGTCTTCTGGAACTAGAGTATGAAAATGAACAGATGATGGCTTATATGTCGGGCTAAATCTGTTGTGACAAGCATGTAGCTGGATTTTTTGAATAAGCGGCGGACTCTATAACTGAGCCCACCGCTTTGTTGTTTTATAGCCTGTTGTTTTTTGAGGCTAATTTTAGGGTATAGTTCTTTCATCAGGCGTCGTTATTGGGGCATGTTCTGAGTATGAACCCAAATCAATCCACCTTCTTCAACCTGTGTTTCTGTCCCGTCCGGAGCGGGTAAAGTTTTGCCATTATCTATCAGGGCAGCGAAACCCCACCATCCTTCCTTTGGCATTGCATAGTGAAAGATGCCATTTTTGTCGGCGCGAACAATCTGAGTGATAAAGGGTGTTGCAGGAATATCGACCTTTCCTTCGCCCCGATATTCGATTTCGATGATTGCATTTGGCTCTGGTTGGCCATTATTGAGTACCTGGCCGGAAAAAAGATTATTGGTCCACAGGCCATATGGTCTGCTCAGGGGAATAATCTCAACAGGTAGCCCGACAGGGGTTTCCCATCCGTTTTCCAAACCATAAGCATTCACAATGACTTTTGTGTAGTGGATGATCATCGCCTGTTCTTTAGGCTCCCAATAGGGTTTGGGGATGAGGTAGAAACTATAATCGCCTGCACGCTTTATTTTATAGTTTGCTTTGTAGGACGTGGCATTCGCAGGATTAAGCTTTCCCTTAAGTTTTATGGGGTGAAGGGATTTCGTTAAATCATACTTTTTGCCTGCGACTTGAACGCCGAATAAATCCGGGCGTTCTATTTCCATAAGCGGTGCCCCTTCCATCGGATGAGTGAAGCGGATATCAAATGAAAAATCGCTTTCAGCACTCTTGACTATCAGGGAAGACGAGGGAATTAGCTCGATAAAATGAGCCGTGGCCTTTTGTGGTGAAAGTACTGTTAGAGAAATAGCTAAGAGAAGAATTCTCAATGAATGTGAGAGTCTTTTTTCTTTAGATTTTAAAAACATGGTACGCGCCTTGTCTAAAAAGTTATGACAATGGCAGTGCGAGTTAGGCACCGATTAGATCAATCAGTATAGAACCGCGCCTTGCCACTATCGACAGGCACGTCACTCGACGGAAAACCGCCCTAATGAACACCCCGTTCATCAGAAAGGTGACGTTAAATCGGCAGGTCTCCTGGCTTACAACGTAAGAGTACTGTTCCTTCCCGGTATGAAGTTCCAGAGACTTCAATTATCTCAGAAACATACCAGTGGTTTTAAGAAGCTTTAAGTCGTTTACAGTTGCGGGGGCAGCCACGGTTCAAGATCCCCTGATGGGTAGATCTCTCCGTGTTCCCTATTATTCCCGGATCAAATTTTCATCCGAAAAACCGATTCCGGCGCAGTGTCTCTTTTTCGTGCGGACAGATCAATTTAATTATGTCGTTAGAGGCAAGATCACGCGCTCAGCTATCCAGGGCATTGGGGAACAGGTTGTAGAATCCGATGTACTCAACTACGGCATAATTACGTGCGGCTTCCTGAGACAGGTCAGAAGCTTTCTGGTACATCTCAATCAGAATGTTAATGCAAATTTCATCGACTTTGGAGACAACATCCCTCACTTGATGATCTGCTTATGTCCATGCACGAATGGCTAAATCAATGGCGAGATCTTTTTGAAATCTTGGACTTGCAGGATTTTGTTTCTCCGCATAAACTCGCGCCATGCATGGTTCCCCATGGATGAAGTCGTCCGGGGATTAAAAGGGAACACGGAGAGATCTACCCATCAGGGGATCTTGAACCGTGGCTGCCCCCGCAACTGTAAACGGTGAGTTCTTACCAATTATAACCACTGGCAGGACTGAAAAGTTTAATGCCGGGAAGGTTTGGTGATTGAGCAACGATCCGTGAGCCAGGAGACCTGCCGGCATAATGTCACTAGACCAAAGGGCGGGGAGTACCATTGGTGACGGACATCCGTTTGTGGCGTGCCTTTGAGCCAAGCTGCTGGAATAAGTGTAATCAGTATGTCTGTTTATGCTTTGATGAGATGTCTGATGTATCTCTCGGAATTCAATCAGCTTAAATTTAGGAACGTTATCTTCAATGTATGCATTGAAGATAAGGGATAATTAGAACGTGATGAAGAAAATTCTCTTTTGTGGGATTATTGCCTGTGGTGTCGTCGCTGGCGGGCTGACAACATTTATTTCTGGTGCGCAGGCACATTTTCAATTGATTTTTACACCTGAAACAATGCTTGAGAAAGGTGGGGAATTAACGTTGAAGATGCCATTCACTCATCCTGCTGAATCTGGGCACGTGATGGAAATGGGAACACCTGAAGAGTTTTATGTTATTCGCAAAGGTAAAAAGAAAAACCTGATAGATCGCTTGAATATCATTGAATGGACCAGTCGTGAGAATACAGGAAAAGCTTATGAAGCTTCCGTGAAGTTACGCGGTCTTGGTGATAATGTTTTTGTCTTGAAACCTGCTCCCTTTTACGAAGCAAGTGAAGATATTTTTATCCAGCAAATTACAAAATCCTATGTGAATGTGGGTGACCTTCCAACTGATTGGGCTGAACCTCAGGGATTGAAAACAGAAATTCGCCCACTAATAAAACCTTATAATGTTATTGCGGGGGGAATTTTTTCCGGGGTGGTTTTATCCGAGGGAAAGCCAGTTCCTTTTGCCGAGATTGAAATTGAGTATCTTAACTATCCGGCTGACCCAGAAAATAACCGCTTTGCTAGTGAGGGTAAGCTTTCTTCGCCAGCGCATGCGATTTTAGCGGATGCGTCCGGTACCTTTACTTTTGGAATCCCGAAAGAAGGGTTTTGGGGCTTTGCAGCTCTTGGGGTTGGGCCGGATAAAGAGCATGAAGGCAAAGAGCTCTCACAGGATGCTGTTATCTGGATTCAGGCTCGAGATATTGATTAGGGATAAATAGCGATGCACATCGTTGATGGTGCCTTATCAAATCCAGTTCTTATCGGCGGCGGCGCTATTGCCGCTGCTGGTGTGGCCTATAGCTTGAAAAAGCTGGAGCCAGAAGATTTGCCTCGAGTTGGTGTTTTGTCGGCCGTTTTTTTCGTGGTCTCTTTGATTCATGTACCGCTCGGCTTTTCTTCTGTTCATCTTATCCTGAATGGATTGTTGGGTATTATTCTTGGGTGGACGGCCTTTCCGGCCCTTGTTGTCGCTTTGTTGCTTCAGGCCGTTTTCTTTGGCTTTGGCGGATTGACCGTACTGGGCGTAAATACTGTGAACATTGCTTTTCCGGCCGTAATGGTTTTCTTTATCTGTCGGTGGGGGATTACAGCCCAGCAACAGAACCTAGCCAAACTTGTAGCTGATATGCTGTTTGCCATTTTCTTTCTTTTGTCTATCTGGGCTGGTGTTTCTCTCTATGACGCCTATCAGGTGGAAGGAGCAACATGGCGCGTTTCCGTGAACAGTATCTCCTTGGCACTTTTTGCTCTGGTGATGATTTATGGCTACGTCCTTTATCGTCGAAAAACCTTGTCTGTTGCCGGGTTTTGGGGGTTTTTGGGCGGATCTTTATCGATCTTCTTTACCGCCGTTATGGTTGCTATTTCGTTGGCTTTGTCCGGAGATGAGTTTGCAAAGGCGGCGGAATTTGTCATCGTCGCACATTTCCCGATTATGGCTGTGGAAGGTATTTTAACGGCTGCGACTATTCAATTAATTACTAAGGTTAAACCGGAGCTGATCAATGCTGTTCGGTAAATTAAAATTTGCAACGCTTTTGTTCGTATCATCGCTAGTGCTTGGCTTTTATTCGAATGCATGGGCACACAAAGTGATCTCAGCTGCTTATCCTGATGGAGATCTGATTGAAGGTGAAATTGGATTTTCCAATGGGGATATGGCTAAAAATCTTCTTGTTGAGGTTTTTGACTCGGAAGATAACAAACTGGGTGAAACAACTACGGACGAAGAAGGCTTTTTTGTCTTCACTGCGACAAAAAAGGTCGACCATATTTTTCGCGCTAATTTGAGTGCAGGACATGTTGCTACGCTCACGGTAACTGCAGACGAATTGCCTGATGATCTGGAAGGTGGAAGTGTTGCTAGTACCCCGTCGAGCCAAGAAGCTGTGTCTTCTGAAGAAGGTGTTGTCACTCAATCGAACTTGTCTGATACAAAACTAGTGATGATTGATCAGGCTGGATTAGAGAAGCTTGTCTCAAAAACTTCAAAAGAGGTTCGTTCTTTGCGGAAAGAACTGGCGCAATATAAAGAAGAACGTCGCATGCAGGATATCCTGGGGGGTATTGGGTATATCCTCGGGATCTTTGGTATAGCATCTTTCCTTCTCGGCCGCTTCAAGACAACTAAGGGCGTATGATATGACACAGGTTTTGGGCGAAGTTTCGCGGTCCTGGGCTGTTAAAGATGATCAGAGTAGATCTGAAGCGATTTTAAAGAGCCTTGATCCGCGCGTGCGCCTTGTTTCCTGTGTGTTGTTCGCATTTCTTATTTCAGCAATGCATGATTTGGGTGCTCTTACTCTTGCGCTTGGGATTGGCTTGGGGCTTTCCCTGTTATCGCGTTTGCCGCTATGGACAACAATCCGAAAGGTGATTGTTGTCGACTCATTCATTGTTGTATTGATACTGACATTGCCTTTTACAATGGAGGGGGAAACTCTTTTCTCTGTTTGGGGATGGGACGCCAGTAAAGAAGGTCTTTATCGTGCGGCAGAAGTAGGTCTCAAGGCAAATGCGATATTGTTTTCCCTGATGGGATTGGTGGGCATTATGGAACCATCTGTCCTAGGGCACGCACTTTATCGTCTTAAAGTTCCGGCGAAATTGGTCCATCTTTTTCTTTTCACCGTGCGTTATATCGATGTGTTCTACAAAGAATACAAAACGATGCGTATGGCGATGAAAGCCCGAGGCTTTGTTCCCCGGACGAATATCCATACACTCAGATCTATTGGATATTTGATCGGGATGATGTTGGTTCGAAGCCTTGAGAGATCGGATCGTATTATGGAAGCAATGAAATGTCGGGGCTTCGACGGACGGTTCCATATTCTTAATAGTATGAAGATAGAAACACGCGACCGTATTTTTGCCGGTTGTGCGGCGGCGGTTATTTTGAGCCTGATAGCTGTGGAGTATTTTTGATGACGTCGCTGATTGCGCTACGTGGACTGCACTTTTCTTATGCAAGCGGATTTGATGTTCTCAAGGGTGTCGATTTTGAACTCAATGCAGGGGACCGTGTGGCTTTGACAGGAAGTAATGGTGCTGGGAAGAGTACGCTCCTACGTTTGATAAATGGCTTGGAAACTCCTGATAGTGGCGAAATTTATGCTTTTGGTGCTGTGCGGCGACAGGAAAAAGACTTTCGCGATGTTCGCGTGCGTGCCGGATTGGTTTTCCAAGATCCCGATGATCAGCTTTTTTGCCCAACGGTTGCTGAAGATCTCGCCTTTGGTCCTTTGAACCTGGGGAAGTCATCTGAAGAAGTTAGTGAAATTGTTGGACGCACGCTGGAACTTTTAAGACTAGAGCATTTGGTCGATAGAATTACACATAAGCTATCTGGCGGCCAAAAACGTCTTGTTGCTCTTGCAACCGTTATGGCATTGGAACCTGAAGTGCTTTTACTTGATGAGCCGACAAATGATTTGGATCGGGATACGAAACAGCATTTGATCTCGTTATTAACAGAGCTTCCGCAAGCCATGATTATTGTGTCACACAACCATCATTTCCTGAACAGAGTGGCAAATCGACAGGTTGAATTGTCTGATGGTATTCTTATGGAACAAGCTGCCTGAGTATAAGGTTCTGCGCATGACCCTCTAAATGCGGATTTACCCAATACTGCCATAATTGTACCCATCCGCTGTCATTATTAGTTGTTACATTTTACTTACCAACAATGAAAGTAAGTGAGGAGTTACTGTTGGGTTAATAGTGCCTGACCTCACTAAATGGCATACTTGGTTCGTTAAATTTTTGAGTAATAAAAAAATCGCTAGCGGCACAAGGTTATAATTAACTTTTAACTAGTTATGTCGTAGGATAAGAAAAGCTTCCCAGCGACTAATTTGTTATAAGAGAAAGGCAGTCGGTTGTTTTCGACGTCCTCAAAGTACCGTTTCTTTATAAAAAACTTTCAAAACGCCGTTTTTGTCGCTTTCATTTTATTTTTATCACTATCCTCAAGCATCGGTTTTGCTCAGAACACACCTGTATTTCGAATAGGGACCGGAGCGACCATTGGGAATTATTTTCCATTGGGCGGTATTATTGCCAGTTCTATCAGTAAACCTGTTGGATCCCGTGCATGTGAAAAAGGTGGCAGCTGTGGCGTTGATGGTCTTCTGTCTGTTAGTGTTTCGACACAGGGATCTGTCTCTAACGTTATTGGCATCTCTAATGGCACACTTGAAGGGGGCTTTGCACAAGCTGATGTTGTTTTTTGGGCATTGCGAGGCGAACATGTTTTTCGCACACGCGGGGCCATTGGCAATCTTCGAAGTGTTGCGAATCTTTATCCGGAAGCAATGCATCTTGTGGTTGGCATTAATAGTGATATTCGATCACTGGAGGATCTTGCTCAGAAAAAAGTCTCAATCGGGCCTGCAGGTTCTGGCACAAATGCTGCCGCTCAATTGTTATTAGAAACAAGGGGCGTCAGAATTCCCGAGGAAAATATGTTCACGTTGTCTGACAGCGAGTCATACGAAGCAATAACAAGCGGTGAAATTGACGCCTTTTTTATTATTGCAGGAACACCGGCCAGACTAGTCACCGTTTTGACTGATCGACACAAGGCGAGACTTCTGTCTCTCAGTAAAACAGATGTTGAAATACTTGAAGAAATCTACCCTTTCTTTTCCGGAGGGATGATCGGGGTCGGGACCTATAAGAATACATCTGACACTTTGGCCTTGATGGTACCGGCACAATTTCTGGTGCGTGAAGATCTGGATGACGATTTGATTTATGGTATAACCAAAGCACTGTGGCATGAATCAACGGCGGCAAACCTGGCGAAAGGTCATACGCTTGGTCGATTTATTACTCGTGAGACCGCATTGGATGGGCTGATTTTGCCTCTACATCCCGGGGCAGAGAGGTTTTACCGCGAAATTGGAATGATTCCGGAAGTAGAAGAAAACCTTGAAGATGAACGGCCTGGTAAAGAGTCAGGGAATCCTGTCGCAGATAATCAAATTGTCGTTGATGATGAAACATCAACAGACAAGCCGCAGGGTAATAATGAAGTGGTTAGTGAAGAATAACTCATATCATGAGTGGGGTATTAAACGCTGATCCAGAGAGCTGAAAAATAGTAACGATTATTATCTGATTATTTTAGTTATATGGATTAAACTACAGAAGCTTTCGCAATAATTTTGTCACAGTTTTATATCGCTCATGATCTCAAAAAATACTGTGCACTTGCCCCATCCGGTTGTAATATCTATGGCATTCTTTCCTATGTGAGTATCGTCTTATTGCTCACTATCCGTTAATTTGTAGGTAAAATATGAGTTTTCAACTGATTGATTCTGTATCAAAGCAGACCATTCCCTTAGTATTTTTGAATAAAAAGAAATTTAACGAACAATGTAAAGACGGTGCTGAAGGAACCTCTTGGATGATTGCCAATGGGTTTAAAGCAGATGAAGGAGCTACTTGCTCTCTGCCTGATCCAAAAGGTGATATCAAAGCTGTTGTTGTCGGGCTTGGGGATCGTGATGAACCCGGGACTTGGACTGTTGCGGGGTTGAGCCATAGCCTTCCCGAGGGAAGTTATGTACTTCAAGATGATCTTCCTGCCGAGATTGCAACACAGGTTGCATTGGGATGGGCAATCGGCGCGTACCAGTTCACGCGTTATAAAGAGAGCAACAAAACCCTTTCCACGCTTGTTTGGCCAAAAGGGACGGATCAAACACAGGTTCATGCTCTTGCAAGCGGTGTCCATCTTACGCGTGATCTGATTAACACACCGAGTAATGATATGGGGCCGGAAGAACTTGCTACAGCCGCATCCCAGCTGGCAGGTGAATATGAAGCTGATTGCAATGTTATTGTTGGCGACAAACTCGTAGAGGCGAATTATCCGGCGATTTATGAAGTTGGGAAGGCTTCTGTTCGTGCGCCCCGGTTGATCGATTTCAGATGGGGAGATGCAGGGCCCAAGGTGACATTGGTGGGCAAAGGCGTTTGTTTTGATACCGGTGGTCTGGACCTGAAATCACCGGCTGGCATGTTGTTGATGAAAAAGGACATGGGCGGTGCTGCGCATGTACTGGGCATTGCTGCTGCTATTATGCAAAGTGATCTTCCTTGCCAGTTGCGCGTACTTATTCCTGCTGTGGAAAATGCAGTGGCTGGCAATGCCTTCAGACCATCTGACATCATTAAAACCCGAAAGGGTTTAACCGTTGAAGTCGGGAACACCGATGCTGAGGGGCGTTTGGTTCTTTGTGATGCTCTTGCAGAAGCTAGTCGAGCAAAACCGGATCTGATTATTGATTTTGCGACTTTAACCGGTGCGGCACGTGTAGCGCTGGGCACTGATCTGCCTGCCATGTTCTGTAATGATGATACCACAGCAGAAAAGCTGCGTCAGCATTCTGTTGAAACGGGTGATGAAGTTTGGCGCATGCCGCTGCATCAACCCTATCGCAAAATGCTTGATAGCAAGATTGCCGATTTGAACAATGTTGCCACTGGCCCCTATGCTGGTGCGATTACCGCGGCTTTGTATCTGCAGGAATTTGTGGAAAAAGATATTCCGTGGGCACATTTTGATGTCATGGCCTATAACAACGCGTCTTCTCCCGGTAAGCCGGAAGGCGGAGAAGCTCTTGGCTTGAGGGCCGTTTATGCCATGATCAAAGAAATGGTTGGGAAATAAAATCACTGTTGGCAGAGATATTTTTTATGTCCTGTTTTACGTATCAGGTTTCTGCATCGCTGGGTTGTTTATAGAGATTGGGAAAATTCTCTTGTTTTATGCTAATGTTCTGTCGAATTTGGTTTTAATGACTGTCTTACAGATGGAGTATGACAATGTTTAATAAAATCCTTTGTGCAGTTGATGGTTCCGAGCACAGCATGCGTGCTGTCTCCAAAGCTGCAGCCCTTGCCCTTAAGTTCGAAGGTGAGCTTATTTTCCTAACAGTTGCAAAGGCTGTGAAAATGAACGAAGGACTACGCCGCTTTATGGAAGTTGAACATGTGTCTGGTCAAGATGCGCAGTATGTTCTTGATTCCTTTAGTCAGGAAGTCCTCAGCGAGGCAAAGGAAATTGCCAAGAAAGTCGGGGTGGAGAACATTACGACTGAAGTCAAAGTTGGTCCGCCTGCCAGAACGATTGTTGAGTTTGCCGATAAAAATAAAATTGATGCGATTGTAATGGGAAGCCGGGGACATGGAGATCTTGAATCGCTCCTTCTTGGTTCTGTTTCTCATAAAGTGGCAAGTTTGAGCAAAGTTACCTGTGTAACTGTTCGATAAACAATCTCTCAAAGCTTATCGAAGGAATGTCTTGAGTTCGATTGTGATTGTGTTCTAGAATCATTGCGATTGCGGAACGTTTAGGAATGATCGTGGACATACCAGCAAAACAAGCTTTAGAATTATGGCGAGGCGTAATGGTCACAGCTCTGCAAAAGGGGCTACCGGATCTGACGTCTCGTCAATTTACTTTATTGCTCCACGTATATCTCAAAGATCAAGCACATACAGTCCGTGGTTTGGCTGACGAATTGAACATGTCAAAACCGGCGGTCACACGCGCTTTGGATCGTTTGGGCAAATATGACTTTGTTCGCCGTAAAACAGATGAAAGTGATCGTCGCTCAATTCTTGTCCAGCGTACGATTAAGGGGTCTGTCTATTTACGAGAATTTGGCGACATGGTCGAAGATTATGCTGAAGAAGTCTGATCTGTGGGAAAACTGAGATCAGTCTTCTCTGTCGCTTAAAACCGAAGTTCTTACAGACTTGTTGAAATCAGGCCTAATATCCGCGTTTCATGTCCACAACGTTTAATAAATCTTCTCCGCTTTCAAAGCGTCGTATGCCATCGGCAACATTCCGGGCGCTAGAGCTTGGATGTGTCGTACTGGCGGCATGTGGTGTGATGGTGATATTAGGGTGTGCCCAAAAGGGGTGATCTTTATCTAGTGGCTCTGATTTGAATACATCAAGTGTTGCTTCTGACAGATGGCCTGAATCAAGTGCTTTAATTAAGTCTTCTTCGACCAAGTGACCGCCTCTTGCCGCGTTGATAATGCTGGCATCTTTGGGAAGCGTGGAAAAAAGATCTTTATTGAGAATATCTTCCGTTTCGTCTGTAAGGGGCAACAGGCAGACCAGAATTTCTGTTGTTTTTAGAAAGTCCTCGAGCTGATCTGCACCAGCATAGGTTTTTATCCCCGGGCGTTCTCGCTGGGTCCTACTCCATCCTGCGACGTCAAAGCCGAGATAGCTCAGTTTCCCTGCTACATCTGATCCCAAGACGCCCATGCCCATAATGCCAACTCGTCTATCCCAAGTTACAGGTGGTTCATGTAACGTCCATTCCTTGCGACTTTGTTGTTCGCGATATAGCCGCATGCTTTTGTGGTGATTGAGAACGGCCATGACAACATACTCTGTCATGCCTGATGTCAAAGAAGGATCAACCATCCGGACAACGGGAACGTTTTCCGGCAAGTCTGGATCTGAAGCAAGGTGATCAATGCCGGCCCCCAGAGAAAAAATAACTTTCAGATTGGGAAGGGTTTTGAGAAACCCTGCGGGGGGGCGCCAGACCAGGGCATACTCAATGTCTTCTTTATTCCCAATTTCTGACAACAGACGCATATCAAGATCTGGAATTTCAGCGAGTAGATACTTACGCCATAAATCCAGTCTGTCTGTCTCGGAAATAAAAAGTAGTGCCATCAAGAGCCTCTAATGATCAGTCGTTGAATAGACAGTGTAGGGGATGGAGGAAAGGAATGGCAATCCGGCAACAAAAGTTTTTTATTCCGCCGAGGGTTATCCCTGAAGAAATATTTCTCATAAATCACAAGGATTTATAATTGTAAATAAGACTTGCTAGGCGCTTATCGCTTCTTGATTAACAACCTCAAGATCAAATGCAGCTTTGATTAAAGCCTGTGTATAGGCGGTTTGTGGAGCTTCAAAGATTTCTTTGGCGGTACCTGTCTCGACTGCTTTGCCGTCTTTCATCACGATGACATTATCTGCAAGTGTGCGAACAACCTTTAAATCGTGGCTAATGAAAAGATAGGTAAGATTGTGTTTAACTTGTAGATTGCGGAGCAAATCGACAATCTGTGCCTGAACTGACATATCAAGTGCCGAGGTGGGTTCATCCAATACCAGAAACCGGGGCTTCAAGACCATGGCGCGTGCGATAGCAATTCTCTGCCGCTGACCGCCTGAAAACTCATGAGGATAACGGTGGCGGTTTTCCGGGTTCAGGCCTACTTCGTTCAAGGCCTCGATAATCAATGCTTCTCTTTCTTTAGCGTTGCCGCCCAGTCGATGAACTTTCAGGCCTTCTTCTATAATCTGTCCTATAGAGAGACGGGGACTGAGTGAGCCATAAGGGTCCTGAAAAACAATTTGCATTTCTTGCCGAAGCGATCTGAGCTTTGACCCTTTGGAATTGGCAATGGATTTACCGTCAAAACGAATTGCGCCTTTACTTGATATCAGTCGTAAAAGGGCGAGCCCCAGAGTCGTCTTTCCCGATCCTGATTCGCCAACAATGCCAATTGTGTGTCCCTCTTGCAGGGTAAGAGATATACCATCAACCGCTTTGATGTGACTGACAGTTCTTCTCAGGATGCCGCGTTTAACGGGAAAGTGAACTTTGATATCTTCACAGGCCATGATTTCTGGTGCGTCCAGATTACTCTCGACAGGTTTTCCCTGGGGTTCTGCTGCGAGTAATTTTTGAGTGTAAGGGTGCTCTGGGCGTGAGAAGATTTTTTCGGTCGTGCCTTGTTCGACAATTTGCCCCTTGGTCATGACGCAAACGCGATCAGCCATCTTTCTGACGATGCCAAGATCGTGTGTGATTAACAGAATAGACATGCCCAGCTTTTCCTGAAGGTCTTTCAAGAGTTCAAGGATTTGTGCCTGAATGGTGACGTCCAGTGCTGTTGTTGGTTCATCTGCGATCAAAAGATCTGGTTCATTGGCGAGTGCCATAGCAATCATGACGCGCTGTCGCTGCCCGCCAGACAGTTCGTGTGGATAGGATTTGAGACGGCCAGCGGGATCTTTGATGCCGACCAGCTTTAGAAGTTCCAGAGTTCGTTTCCGTGCTTCTATCTTCTGCATGCCTTTATGTACAAACAGGACTTCGTTAATTTGTTTTTCAATTGTATGCAGAGGATTTAACGATGTCATGGGTTCCTGGAAAATGATCGAAATCTTGTTCCCACGGATATCCCGCATGGTCGCATCGTCTGCACCAATAATTTCTTTGCCCCTGTATTTTATGGAACTTCCTTGTGGGTGTTGAGCTTGGGGATAAGGGAGCAGTTGCAAGATGGACAGTGCACTGACAGACTTTCCAGATCCAGACTCCCCCACAAGAGCAACGGTCTGCCCTTCCATCAGCTTGTAGGTAATGCCAGCAACGGCATCGACGGTTTCATTTTCTCCGTGGAACTGCACCGAAAGGCTGGTGATGTCCAAGAGAGCTTGTTCTTCTTCGCTGGAACGATCGACGATAACACTCATGAGCGATCTCCATTAAAAAGCTTTCTGGGATCAAAGGCATCGCGCACTGCTTCGCCAATAAACACCAGAAGGCTGAGCATTATCGCGAGCGAAACAAAGGCTGTTAAGCCTAACCATGGCGCCTGAAGATTTGCTTTGCCTTGCGCAAGTAGTTCACCAAGCGATGCTGACCCCGCCGGAAGTCCTAAGCCAAGAAAATCTAGCGATGTCAGACCTGTAATTGCTGCGGTCAAAGTAAAGGGCAAAAAAGTGAGTGTTGCAACAATCGCATTGGGGAGAATATGGCGATACATGATCATTCTATCGCTGACCCCCAATGCCTTTGCAGATCTGATATAATCATAGTTTCGAACTTTGAGAAACTCGGCCCTGACGACACCGACAAAGCCGACCCAACTAAAGAGCATTAAGATCCCCAGAAGCGTCCAGAAACTTGGAACAAGAACGGAGCTGACAATAATGAGAATATAGAGTGTCGGCAGGCCACTCCAAATTTCAATAAATCGCTGTGCAACGAGATCAAGGATGCCCCCGAAATAGCCTTGGATTGCCCCGGCTGTTACACCGATAACGGCACTGATGGCAGTTAAGAGTAATCCAAATATAATTGATATTCGCATACCGTATAGAAGGCGCGCAACAACATCCCGGGCCTGATCGTCTGTCCCGAGCCAGTGATCAAAATCTGGGGGAGAAGGGGCCGGTGTCGGCAGCTTGTAGGCAACGGTTTTGTAGTTGTATTGAATTAAGGGCCAAATCATCCATCCCTTTGCCGAAATTAAATTCTGAACATAAGGGTCGTGGTAGTCTGTTTCAGTTTCGAATTCGCCACCAAAATGAGTTTCTGGTAGTGCCTCTATAATAGGAAAGTAAGGTTTGTCGTCATAAAAGACGACAATAGGTTTATCATTGGCAATGATTTCTGCGAACAGGCTCAAGCCAAAAAGAACGATAAAGATCCAAAGAGACCAATATCCACGACGGTTTTTCTTGAAATTCTGCAACCGTCTTTGATTCATCGGGGCGAGTGTTATGCCAAATAATTTTTGAGTATCACCTCTCATCGATTATCCCTCCCGACTTTCAAAGTCAATTCTGGGGTCGACAAGCATGTAGGCAAGATCACCAATGATGTTCATAAGCAGTCCAACAAGAGTGAAGAAGTAAAGAGTGCCAAAAACAATGGGATAGTTTCGATTGAAAACCGCTTCGAAGCCAAGGCGGCCTAGGCCATCCAGAGAAAAAATAACTTCGATTAAGACTGAGCCTGTGAACAAGACACCGATGAAACTGGCTGGGAAGGCTGCGATGACGATGAGCATGGCATTGCGAAATACATGACCGTAAAGCACACGGCTTTCTGTCAGGCCTTTTGCCCGTGCTGTTGTAACGTATTGTTGGCCAATTTGATCCAGAAACGAATTCTTGGTTAGCATGGTCAAACTGGCGAAACCTCCGATCACCATAGCTGTGACTGGCAAAATGATGTGGTGCAGATAGTCGAGTATTTTGTTAGGCGTAGAAAGCTCATCCCAATTATCTGATGTTAACCCGCTAAGGGGAAAAATTGTCAGATAGCTGCCCCCGGCAAACACAACGAGCAGGAGAACAGCAAAGATAAATCCGGGAATGGCATAACCAACAATAATGACGCCACTGGTCCATATATCAAAAGAAGAGCCGTCACGCGTTGCCTTCTTTATACCAAGGGGAATGGAAATCAAGTAAACAAGTAATGTGGTCCAGATACCCAGAGAAATAGAAACAGGCATTTTGTCGATCACGAGATCAACAACTTTTCGATCATGAAAGAAGCTCTCGCCAAAATCGAAAGTTAAATAGTTGCCCATCATGACGATAAACTGTTCGTGCAAGGGCTTATCCAGACCAAATTGTGCCTCTAGTTCTTTGATGAGTTCCGGGTCCAGTCCTTGAGCACCTTTATACTTACTGGTGTTTGAGGCTTCCGTATCACTGACAGGCGCCAGATCATCTTTGTTCTGGGTTATACGTTCTGAGATCTCTGCTCCTTGCCCTGACAGCTTGGCAAGTACCTGTTCTACAGGGCCACCCGGGGCAAGCTGAATGATGGCAAAGTTCAAAACCATGATCCCCAGAAGTGTCGGGATCATCAATAAAAGTCTGCGAACAATATAGGCCAACATTAGATTTGCCCCCTGTTACGTCGACGTCTTCGTATGAGCCAGCGGCCAATAATCAAAAGGCTGATACCCAGTGCATAGGGACGCCAGTTATCCTTTTTGAAAAAAGCATCGGGATCGACAAAGATTTGAAAGGTGAAAAACTCTTTCAAAGTTTCGGGATTGAGGCCCAGTTTTTCGAAATTATTTAAAAAGGTATCAACAATTAACGGATCAAAGAACGGTTCATCATTCTTGGGTGATTCTGCAACAGGTGTTTCATCGGTTTCTATTGCATCATTTGCTTGTCTAAGCTCGTTCTTTGCCATTGATTCCATCAATGCAGCTTCTTTATCGCTATCAAACCACCAATAGGATGTACTGGTTCCGCGCCAAGGCGTTATCTTAGGGCGTGAATATTTATCCCAATAAAGCACGCGATCATCCTCGGTATGGAATTGTGGAATAACATAAAATCCCCAGAGCAATACTCGATCCAGTGCGCGGACAGTGGCCACCAATTCTTCTCGATTATCGACATTGGCGATGGCTTCGACCAACTCATCAACAACGGGATCTTTGATACCAGAAAAATTACCACTCCCCTTCTTATCAGCAAGTTTACTCGTCCAGAAACCGCGTTGTTCAGTGCCGGGACTAATACTTGTTGAAAGTTTTATTATTGTGATATCAAAGTCGAAATCTCTAATTCTGTTCGTATACTGTGATCTATCAACAAGGCGAATACTGGTGTCTATACCAAATCTATTTAAGGTCGTGACAAAAGGGAGAATAGTTCGTTCCATGCCTTTGGATGAAATAAGCATTTCAATAGACATTTGTTCCCCGGTTTTCTCATTCACTAGTTTTAGGTCTTTGACAACCCAACCTGCTTCGGCAAGAAGCTCGAAAGCTTTGCGATAGTTGTGTCGCGGCCAACCACTCCCATCAGATGTCGGCACATGAAATGTTTCGGTGAAAAGATTATCGGGCACTTTGCCGCGATACTTTTCAAGTATTTCCAACTCGCGACCTGTGGGAAGTCCTGTTGAGGATAATTCAGAGTTTCCAAAATAGTTTGTTGTGCGCGTAAGAAGGCCATAAGACAAATTTTTATTAGACCATTCAAAGTCGTAAAAATAACCGATAGCTTCTCTGACTTTAGGATTTTTGAAAATATCTCTGCGAGTATTTAAGAAGAAACCCTGAATTCCCTGAGGACGCTTATGAGGGATTGATTCTTTTTTTAACCAACCTTTGGTAATGGCAGGAACATCATAATCCTGTGCCCAGGCGCTTGAAGAGCGTTCGTTTCGATAGTCGATTTCCCCAGATTTTATTGCAAGCTTGATAATGTCAGAATCTGGATAATAGGTGGTTTTTATCTTGTCGAAATTATCCTGTCCCTTGTTTACGGGCAGATCTTTCCCCCAGTAATCTTTTACTCGTTCTTGGACCACGTACCGACCAGCTTCAAAGTCTGTTATTTTGTATGGGCCGCTTCCCAAAGGAGGCTCTAGTGTGGTTTTGGAAAAATCTCTGTCTTTCCAATAATGTTTGGCAATAATTGGTAAGGATCCGGCACGAATAGGAAATTCTTTGTTTCCGGGTTCTCCTGAAGTAAATTTAACCTGATTATCCCCGACCTTTTCGGCCTTTTCAAGAATGGCAAAGAAGTTTTTTACATAAGGTCCGGCGTCATTACGTATGGTTTCCCAGGAAAAAATAACATCGTCGACAGTTATGGGAACACCATCGTGCCATCTTGCTTCGGGGCGCATGGTAAAGATTACCCAAGATCTGTCCTCGGGCCATTCAAGGCTTTCTGCTATGAGCCCATATTCACTTGCGGCTTCATCGGCACTCGCGACCAAGAGGCTCTCGGGCGTAAAGCCCGGACCGGGAACACCTTTGATGATATAGGGGTTAAAACTGTCAAAAGTGCCCTCGCTAGCAATACGAATTTCACCGCCTTTGGGGGCATCGGGATTTACATACTTAAAATGAGTGAAATCGGCTGGGTACCCCGGTTCCCCATGAATCGCGATGCCGTGGGATTTTGTCGTTTGTGCGGTAGCTGAAAACGGCAAGAGGACGCAGAGGACAAAGTTGACCAGAAAGAGTGCGCGCATCGTCTTGTCATAACCCCCGGAATGTCTGTTTAGAGGGCGAAGGCCCCTACGTGGACAGTTTGAGGTGTTTTGGTTTTATGATCAAGGACTTCGTTAACCATTTTTCGTACCTCAAACAAAGTTGAACGAGGATAGTGGCAGGTGAATAATGAAAAATGGTTAACAAACCCAATTCAATTTAATGGAGAGGGATGTGCATTAAGACTGATTAATTTCCTGAGATTAAGCTTCAGACTGCTCTTTGGAGGACGAGGAAAAAGGCAAAGTCAGCATATAAACGCCTAGGGCCGCGATGATACCCGGAAAGCCTTCATAAACCGTCGTATTTAAACCCATTTCTCGCCATAGGAGGGCAACGCCCATTCCGACTGCCATCATAATCAATAGAGTGGTTTGAGAGGGCCGGCAACCAAGTGCCAAGACAATGACAACTGGCCCAATAGAGCAGGCCAGAGCAGACCAGGCAAAAATAACAAGAGTAAAAACATTCGCAGAGGCGACAAGTCCCAAAACGAGAGACAGGATAACGACGATGGCTGTTGCAATGCGTCGGGCGCCAATACCGCGGCCAACAATCTTGAAGTCTTCACTTAAAACAGCCGAACAGCTTAAAACCTGACTGTCAGCTGTGGACATTGCAGCTGCGAAGACGCCACCTATGATGATTCCAACGGCAAATCCGGGTAAAAGGACATCAGCTAACATAGGTAAAACCAGCTCGGCATCTAAAGAGCTAGTATCTGGTATGTATAACCTCGCAGCTAAACCTACTGTGATTGAAATCAACAGGAAGACACCGCTCCAGGTAAAATAAATGACGCCGGTTTTGCGAATGTGGTCAGGGTTATCTAACGCCATAAACCTCACCATAATGTGGGGTTGTCCCACAACGCCAATCCCATTGAAAAGCCAGCCGAACCCAAAAAGTGCCATCGCTTCAAAAGACCCGAAGCGCTCGCTTCCCAAATCCAGGAAAGAGGGAGACACATTGTTTAGGGCCTCATGAAAAGGAACGAGACCTCCATTGGCGATGATGGCCGAAACCAGAAGCAAAGCCATGGCAAACATCATCAGGATGGATTGCCCAGCATCAGTCCAGATCGAAGCTCTTAACCCACCTGTAAAGCAGTAGGTAAGTATGACACCGGCGCCGACAACAGAGCCGATATAATATTCCCATCCAAAGAGGACGTGCAGAGCCTTACTACCAGCATTGAACTGTGCCGCGGCATAGGTAAGAAGGAAAACGAGCGTAATAAGAGCTATAACAACCCGAAGAATACGATAATTCCCGCCGGGCCAAAGGGATAAGAGTTCTGCAAAACTTAAAGCACCTGTTCGCGCTGTGGCCTCACTAACCTTCTTGTGAACAAAAAAGAAGGCCAAAAGATCTCCGAAAAAGAACCCGAAGGCAATCCATATCGCAGAAAGACCATGAGTATAAACATAGCCCATCAATCCAATAAATATATAGCCGCTATACTTAGTCGCAGCAGCAGAAAGTGCCGTTAGTAGAGGAGAGACATTCCCTCCCGCAAGTAGATAATCTTGTTTTTCAGGAGAAGATCTTCTCGAAGACCAGATGCCAATAACGGCAAACAAAGCCAGACATAGTACAAAGCTTATGATGTCCATCAAAGAGATCCTCGCAAATAACTCAACCATCCAACATGTGTAAACATGAACAATAAATACTATTGTTGCAAAAAAAGCTTACACAGGACACAGATGCTAGAAAATACCTGACTAGATCATTTTGCAGACTTCCTGATGTACGCGAACATCGCCGGCTGCAATGACTTTTCCATCCGAGTGCATACCAAGGGCTTTACCTTCCCAATCCGTCATGATGCCACCTGCACCAGTCAAAATAGGAACTTGCGCCAGAAAATCATATACACCCATACCTGCCTCAACAGTTAGGTCAATCAACCCACTGCTGACGAGGCCATAGTTATAACAATCTCCACCAAAGAGAGGCATTTTGGTGTTTTTACGAACCTTGTCGAATTTTGGAAACTCATCTTCTTTGAACAGGTGGGGCGAAGTGGTTGCAATTGTAGCGTCTGATAGCTTGGCGCAATCGCGTGTTGTTGCTTCGGTGATACCCCTGAAGTCCTTAAAAAGGGTTTTATGTCCTGTTGCCCCGATCCAGCGTTCACCCAGAACAGGCATCGCCAGAATGCCCATAACAGGTTGGTTGTTTCGTAAAAGAGCCACGAGAGTACCGAAAATTGCGTGTCCGGAAATAAAACTCCGGGTGCCATCGATTGGATCCAACGCCCAGACAAATTCTGCATCAAGTTTTTCAGAACCATGTTCCTCGCCAACAATTCCATGATCGGGATAAGTTGCGTTGATGAGATCCCGCATGGCACTTTCGGCATTTCTGTCTGCTATCGTGACAGGGGAAGCATCACTTTTCCCTTCGACATGAAGAGGCTGTCTGAAGTGTTTAAGGATTACGTCTTGCGCCGCGTCGCAAAGTTTTTCGCCAAGTTGAATAAATTCATTGGGGCAATGGAAATTGGAACTCATTGTATAGGAATCCTGTTTGCAATTTGATTTAACACGCAGTTGTCAAATTTTGCTTTTCGTAGCGGTACATAAATAAAGGCAAGATATAAAAAAGGCGATCCGTTGGATCGCCTTTTTTGAATGCAAATTATTCAGCTTACTCTGGCAGAGCCGCTGGATTGTCACTTTGCTCTCGCAGGAAGGCGATCAGGTTCGCGCGGGCGTCAACTTTTTTGAGTCCGGCAAAGCTCATTTTCGTTCCCGGTGCAAAATCTTTTGGCTTGGTCAGGAATTCGTTGAGAGCTTCGTAATCCCATGTTTCGCCATTCATTGCAGTTAGAGCATCGGAATAGGGATATCCACCAACTGATGCGCGTTGCGCGCCCACAATGCCCCAAAGTGCAGGGCCTAATTTATTTGCGCCACCACTTTCAACCGTGTGGCAGGAAGCACATTTCTTAAATCCTTTTGCACCGGCAGCAACGTCGGCAGAAGCAAGAAGGGCGCTTACAGGTTCAATAATCGGGCCAGCAGGGGCTGTAGATGCTACTTCAGCACCGCTATCAGCGACTTCAACTTTATAGGCATTTTCTTCCAAGTCTTTTGGTTGGTAGAGCATGTTCGCTGCAAAACCAGATGCCATTAAGATGATGCCGGCAGTTAGTACTGAGGCAAAAGCCTTATTATTCTCTAAAGACATTCTTCCTGACCCTTTGGGCTTATATTTGAATTTCCGGCAGACAATAGCGTTCTGAAGCCAAGCATTCAATAGTTTCAATTGATTTTTGCCAAGCTTAAGCAGATTTTTTGAATAGTTATAGTGAAAAAAGCGCAAAGCACTTTGTTTAGAAGCTTTTTCTTAACTATGTTAGCGCGAAGAAAAGGATTCTCTCTATCAGCCAAGCAAAAGTGAATCCGTGGGTTAAACTCAATTGTTAAAGGCCTTTCATGTCCTGTCCTCAAAATCCTGTTGTTCTAATCCCTGCGCGCATGGCCTCTTCGCGCTTACCGAATAAACCCTTGGCAGATATTGCAGGTTTGCCGATGATTGCCCAGTGTTATAAACGTGCTGTCGAAGCTAATCTTGGGCCTGTTGTTGTTGCCTGTGCGGAACAGGAAATCGCGGATGCAATTGAAAAGATTGGCGGACATTCCGTTTTAACGGATCCCGATCATCCTTCAGGTTCGGATCGGATTTATGAGGCTTTGCAAAAGTTTGATCCAGCAAACAAACATGACGCCATCATCAATGTTCAGGGGGACTTGCCAACTGTCGAGCCGAGATTGATCCGGCAAACGTTCGAGCTTTTGGCAACGGAAGGCGTTGATATTGGGACCTTGGCAGTTGAGATTTCAGAATTGGCAGAGCGAAATAATCCAAACGTTGTTAAGGCTGTCGCTGGTTTTGAAGCAGGGCAAACGGTTTCGCGCGCCCTTTATTTTACAAGAAGCAAAGCACCTTGGGATGAGGGTAATGATGATCAACCTCTCTATCACCACATTGGTATGTATGCCTACCGTAGGGAAGCATTGGAAAAATTTGTCACTTTGCCAGCATCACCTTTGGAAAAACGCGAGCGATTAGAGCAACTTCGGGCGTTGGAAGCCGGAATGCGTATTGACGTTGCGCTCGTTGACACTGTTCCGCTTGGGGTTGATACTCCTGCGGATCTTGAAAAGGCGAGACAGATTCTTGCTGGATCCTGAGGCTGTATTGCCGAATATGATGAACGATATATTTTAGGGCCTAGACCAATGACCGATGCTGATAATCTGATCGCCTTTCAAGGCGTCAAAGGTGCAAACTCTGACATAGCCTGTCGAGCGGTATTTCCAGACATGGAAACACTGCCATGCTATTCGTTTGAAGACACCTTTGCAGCGGTTCGAGATGGTAGAGCCCGTCTTGCTATGATTCCCATTGAAAACTCTAGCGCAGGACGTGTGGCTGATAATCATCATTTGATGCCAGAATCGGGATTACACATCATTGGTGAGCACTATCAGAAAATTGAACATCAATTGCTCGCCCCCAAAGGTGCGACTCTGGAAGGGTTACGCCAGGTTCACTCTCATGTTCAGGCCTTGGCACAATGTCGGGAATTTTTGCGCGAACACAATATCGAGCCGATTGTTGCCGCGGATACAGCAGGGGCTGCTGAACAGGTATCTTTGTGGAATAACAAAGATGTTGGTGCGATTGCGACTTCTATGGCGGGTGAAATATACGGCCTCGATACACTGGGTACAGATGTAAACGATAATGCAGATAACACGACACGCTTCTTGATTATGGCGCGGGACCCGATTGATCCGGATCCCAAAGACGGTATGGTGGTAACCACTTTTGTTTTCAAAGTACGGTCAGTTCCGGCTGCACTTTACAAGGCACTGGGTGGCTTTGCGACAAATGGTGTGAACATTACCAAGCTGGAAAGCTATATCACGGATGGTAGCTTTTCAGTGGCGCAGTTTTATGCCGATGTAGAAGGGCATCCTTCAGAGCGTCTGGTTCGACTAGCTCTTGAAGAATTGAGCTTCTTCTCGAAAGAAGTTAAGATACTAGGTGTTTATCCTGCCAATTCTTTCAGGACACAATCCTGAACCTCAGATTTGCATAACGATTTTAGATCAAAGAAAAGCTGGGTTTGTTGTCCAGCTTTTCTTCTTTTGGTGTAATTATTTTTCTTTCAGCCAGTCATCGACAAGAACGCGTGAAATAGAGTCTTTGCGCGGAAGGTTGAAAGTTTCGTCCTCAGGCGAGGCAAGGAGTTCATCACGATGGAACCACTGGGCTGATTCAATTTCATTTGAATCCAAAACCAAGGGATCGTGGCGAGATCCTTCGGCCGTAAAGCCAACCATCAAAGACGCAGGGAAAGGCCAGGGTTGGGACGAATGATAGCGAACATTTCGAACTGTAATACCAACTTCTTCTTTCACTTCTCTGATGACAGTTTGTTCAAGGCTTTCTCCGATCTCCAGAAAACCAGCCAAAACGGAGTGTCCTCCCGCGCGCCATCCTGCGTTGCGGGCAAGCAGGCACCAGTCACCATCGGTAACGCGCATGATCACGGCAGGATCAGTGCGCGGATAATGTAGCTTGCCACAGTTGCTTCCTGTACATTCCAGTACATGTCCCCCTTCTGTAGAACGGGTTGGGTTACCGCAATGCCCACAGAAGCGATGATGCTTATGCCAGTGGCTTAGACCGCGAGCATAGGCCATAATCGCGGCATCATCGTGATTTAATAGCGACCAGTGATCCCGTAAATCCAGGAACGTTCCTTGTGAAAGTTCTGGTGCTGCTTCGCTGTGCGGTAACATAGCTGCAAGAATTGGTTTGTCATCTTGAAGGCCGAGGAAAACAACTTCCTCTGCCAGATCCAGAATTTCTCCGGCATCGCTTGCTGGGATAAAAAGAGGATCAATATTATTCAGATTGTCTTGAGACGAGAATAGCCCCATGTGGCGCCAGACGATGGTAACCAAGCTATTTGGAGAGCTCCGGTAGCTTTGCAGCGTATCAGGATGAACGCGCAAATGGGCCGCACGATCAAGTTTAGAAGAGGTATAGATGTGTAATTTTGTGGTCATGGCCAGAGGGTGTACCAGAGAAGCCGATCTGTAAACATTTAGAGTGTACGAAAATTAATTTCCTGCAAAAGGGCTTGCGTTCGAGGCAGAGAAGTCCGATATAGGGGGCGAGAGGTTGGCTATGGGCGTAGCGCTCGCCAACCCGGTCAGGTCCGGAAGGAAGCAGCCGTAACGAGTTTGCCGCGGGTCGTGGTTCAGCCTCTCACCTTTTATCTTGATGCTAAGTTACTGTAATAGCGAGCTTTTGGCTCGTTTTTTTATGCCTGATTACCTCTTTTTCAAGAACTTTGCTGTGGATGATTGCCTTGATGCTTCAATGGGGTAAAGTGGGGTTAATCGAGATAAATTTAGCAGTAGTATGAGCGATATTTCTACAGAATCAGCGGACTCGGAAAACGAATCCACCGCAGCTTATCAGGTCTTGGCGCGAAAGTATCGACCTGCCTCTTTCAGTGATCTCTATGGTCAGGACGCACTTGTTCAAACAATAACGAATGCGATTGATACAGATCGTCTGGCCCATGCGTTCATTTTAACTGGTGTTCGCGGTGTTGGGAAGACAACATCAGCCCGTATCATTGCCAAAGCGTTGAACTGTATCGGTGTCGATGGACAAAGTGGCCCGACGGCTGATCCATGTAGTGTATGCGAGAGCTGTACATCGATTGCGCAAGATCGTCATGTTGATGTGATGGAAATGGATGCGGCGAGCCGTACTGGCGTGGGTGACATCCGCGAGTTGATCGAATCTGTACGTTATCGCCCAGTCTCTGCGCGCAAGAAAGTATACATTATCGATGAGGTTCACATGCTTTCCAACAGTGCCTTTAATGCATTGTTGAAAACACTGGAAGAACCTCCTGAGCATGTTGTCTTTATTTTTGCGACGACAGAGATTCGCAAAGTACCTGTAACCGTTCTCTCACGTTGTCAGCGTTTTGATCTCAGACGTTTGGAACATCAAGAGCTGATTAAGCTTTTCACAATGATCCTTGGGAAAGAGAAAATCGAATTTGAGCAAGAAGCCATTGGTCTTCTTGCTCGTGCTGCCGATGGTTCTGCGCGTGATGGATTGTCACTTCTTGATCAGGCAATTGCCCTCGGAGGGGGGGAGAAGATCGAGAGTGAGCCCATTCGCCATATGCTTGGTATGGCAGATCGGACCCGAATTTTCGATCTTTATGATGCGTTGATGCAAGGTGATTGTCCGGAATCTTTGAACATTTTGTCCGACCTTTATAACGGGGGGGCTGAACCTCTTGTTGTAATGAAGGACCTATTGGAACTGAGCCATCTTTTGACCCGTGCCAAACTGGTTCCCCAAACTTTGGAAGCACCGGGTATCCCCGAAGCCGAGCGCGTTCGTGGTGGGGAGATGTGCGCAAAGCTTTCCATGCCTCTTCTGGCTCGAACCTGGCAAATGTTGCTGAAGGGATTGGGAGAAATTCAAATTGCACCTCATCCGTTGCAAGCAACCGAAATGGTTATTATCCGTTTGGCTTATGCGAGTAACCTTCCAACCCCGGGGGATCTCATAAAAAAGCTCCAGGACGCTCCAGCGGGTAACGCCCCTGCTGGTGGCGTCCAAAATAAAGCTGGCGGCCAAGGCGCGACAATCTCAACGGGTTCATCAAAATCTGTGCGGGGGATAGCAGGTACTGGTCAGGCTGTGGCCATGGACCCGGGTGTCGCGGTCTCATCAGGTGCGGCAACAAAACCGGAACTGGTGGTGGATAATACTTCCCCGGATGTCGAGTTTGAAGAAGAGGTTTACGCATCACCAAAAACCTTCCGGGATGTTATTAATCTGGCCCGAGACCGGGGCGAGAGAATCTTGTCTGCTTATTTGGGAAATGATGTTCATCTGATTCGCTTTATCCCGGGCGAAATAGAGTATAAACCTGCTGAGAATGCGCCCCGTGATTTATCTGCAAAAATCCAACGTCATTTGAGCGAGTGGACGGGAGAAACCTGGAAAGTTACCGAAACGGCTAAAGAAGGCGTTGATACTATCCGGGCGCAGGAAAAGCAGATCAATCAGGCGCTTGATGATAAGGCGATGCAAGATCCGCTTGTTTTATCTGTCCTCAAATTATTCCCGGGCACGAAACTAATCAGCCGAAAAGGCTTGATGCCTGACAACTATGTAGTAGAAGGCGTGGATGAAAAGTCCTTGATTGATCAGATCATGGACCCAGATATGGAAGATCCGGATCTTGATGATGCGGAATTACTACAGCGCCTTAATAATGGAGATGAAATCTGATGAAAAATCTGGCCGGCTTAATGAAGCAAGCTCAGCAGATGCAGAGCAAAATGGCGGAAATGCAAGAAGCGTTGGCTGACTTGGAAATCGAGGGTGCTGCCGGTGCTGGTATGGTCAAGGTAGTTATGAGTGGCAAATATAATCTCCGTTCTATCAAAATCGATCCATCGCTTGTTAATGCGGATGATGTCGAAGTTCTTGAAGACTTGATTTTGGCTGCTGTGAATGATGCAAGTTCAAAAGTCGAAGCGACCACACAGGAAAAAATGCAGGACGTGACCGGCGGTCTTAACCTTCCTGCTGGCATGAAATTACCTTTCTAGGTCTGCGTGCATGGCTAAAACCGAGATTGATCGCCTGACACAGCTTCTTTCGCGCTTACCGGGACTGGGGCCCAGGTCAGCGCGAAGGACTGTGCTTTTTTTGATGAAAAAGCGCGAGAGTTTGATGTTACCGCTGGCCAAAGCAATGACTGACGCTGCCTCTAGCATTACAAACTGTCAGACTTGCGGTAATCTCGACACAGAAAACCCCTGTGCCATTTGTCAGAGCCCGAAAAGAGATCACAGTAAAATCTGTGTGGTTGAAGAGGTCGGTGATCTCTGGGCTTTGGAGCGAAGCGGTGCCTTTAAAGGGTTGTATCACGTCTTGGGTGGAACATTATCCGCCCTAGATGGGCGTGGTCCGGCACAACTTAATGTTAATCAGCTGTTGGATCGAGCTGGTGAAGCGCATGTGCAGGAAATTATTCTTGCTCTGAGCGCCACAGTAGATGGACAAACGACAGGACATTATCTAACCGAATGTCTGGCCGGGTATGAAGTTGATGTTTCCAAATTGGCCCACGGAGTACCTGTCGGGGGAAGTCTGG
The DNA here is from genome assembly GCF_900313065.1 of Kiloniella sp. EL199. Taxonomy (GTDB): domain Bacteria; phylum Pseudomonadota; class Alphaproteobacteria; order Kiloniellales; family Kiloniellaceae; genus Kiloniella. The sequence continues at coordinate 192,634 of NZ_OMPU01000011.1, read as the reverse complement.
ATTATTTGGATGATGGAACTCTTACTGCTGCGTTGAAAGCTCGGCGATCAACGAGCTAAATCATTTTAAGAGACCTCAGCAAAACTCTACAGCGGTTACGTTCATTATAAAACTATGAGTTGATTTGCATAATTTTTGCCAGTTGGCTCTCATTTGTTCTCTTTTTGATCTTGATATGTTTGCGTGAATTAACTCGTGCCAAATACTATTTCGGTTTTTTTCTCAGTGTGGATCGTTTTGCTGAGGTCTCTTTAATAAATAGGTTATCGTTTTATTGAACCTCAATTAGTGATTGCAAGCAGATATAATACTCATTACGACAATAGATGCCGAAGTTTGTCTATTATATTTGTGGGGTTACATGTCTAAAATTGTATTATCTTTATCAGGAGTTTCATTATTAGTTCTCGCTGCTTGCCAGACGACAGGCAATAAGGAGTATTGGAGCGATTGGGAGTCTATTCCACATCATGAGGCGATGCTGGAATGGGAACCTTCCAAACCGACCGAACTGTTTGCCAGAAAATTATCTTACAATGGCGCTTATCAAGAACATTGGGAATGGAAAAACGGTTCTCTGTTTGTTGAAACTGCTGGTCATGCATATCATTTTCGCGAAGAAACATCCCCTCAGAAATTTGGCACCTTTATGGAAGGGTGGAACGCATTTAAAGAAAGTGGGAAAAAGATTTCAGCCAGTGATGTTCGAACTGTCCGAAACAAATATGGTAAGTTTTATTATGCGGATGTGAAAAATGATGCCAATCAAGAGTGTTGGACATTTCTGCAATCTATACCCGAGAAAACTGTAGCTGGATTTATCGAAACAGGGAAACCAAGCGGATATCTTTCCGGGTACGAATGTGGCGCCAATCGTCCTTCTGAGAATGAGATCATGGACTTTTCCAAGAGCTTTTCTTTCTCATAGTTTTTAAACCTTAATGGTGACATCTTCTTGTCCCAATCTGATGGTACTGTTGATACTTCTATTATTACCTTGCTAAGGCGCAGAGATGACTATTATTTCTAAATTTTTACAAACAAGCTATCTTGTTGGTGCAACTGTTTTGGCGAGTAGTAGCCTTGCGGTTGCCCAGGAAATTCCAATTGGCGAAGATGCTAATCAATCTACCGAGTTGGTTTTCTACAGTAATAATCTAGGGCAAGTGAGTCAGACACGCCGTAGTAAATTGTCAGCTGGTGGCAGTACTTTGGCATTGGAAGATGTCAGCCCGCATCTTTTACTTGATAGCCTTTTCATTGCCGGAGAGGGGGTTCGTGTTCGGGAGCAGCGTCTCGATCAACAAATCCTCTCTCCACAACGATTATTGGAAGCCTCTTTAGGTAAAACCGTAACCTTGATTCGTACCAATCCGGAAACGGGCGAAGAACACGAATTAAAAGCAGATGTATTGGCTGTTCGTGAAGGTGTCGTGCTCAGGATTGACGGTAAAATTGAAACCGGGGTTTCGGGACGTCTAGTATATGATTCAATTCCCGAAGGTTTAAGGGCAGGTCCTACACTACTTGCTGTTATTGATAGTACAAAGGGTGGGGAGAAAGATCTTAAATTGACTTACCTGACTGGTGGTCTGGATTGGCGGGTCACTTATGTTGCGGATCTGGATCCCACGGGTGAGAAATTATCATTGAAGGCGATGGCAACTTTGACAAATCAAACAGGCGTTGAGTTCGTTGATGCTGATGTTCGATTGGTCGCTGGTAATGTCCAGCGTGTTCAGCCTGCCCCTGCGCCACGGATGGCAATGATGAGCGCAGAGAGCGATATGATGTACTCAAAGGCAAAAGCTGTAGCGCCTCAACGACAGTCTGTGGCTGATCGGGATGTCTATCGCCTACCGGATAAGATTGATATTGGTGGCGTCGAAACAAAACAGGTGACGTTGCTTGAAAATGATGCTGTTGAAATTGAAAAACGTTATCGTTTTCGACAGTTGATCCAACCCTATCCCGGTGCGGATGAAACAGGCCGTCAGCAAGCTGACATTGTTTTGAAAACAGAAAACACGGACGATAAAGGGTTGGGGCAACCACTTCCCGAGGGCACGATCCGCGTTTATCAACAGGTTAAAGACGCAAATTCATCCATTTTCATGGGTGAAGAGCATATGAGAGCAGTCCCCAAAGGCGAAGAGGTTGAATTGGTTATTGGCTCTGCCAATCAGGTGACCGGAAGCGGCAAGCAGCTATCCTATGAAAATCTCTCTCGTAGTAGCTATCAGCTTACCCAGGAAATTACTCTAAGGAATAGTGGTGACAAGGCAGTGTCTGTTGACGTTGTCGGAAATATGCCCCGAAACTGGAAGATTTTGAACGAAAGCCTCAAACATGAGAAAAAGTCGGCGAACAAAATTATCTGGACCCTTGAAATCCCTGCTGAAGGTAAAGCCTCTTTTGACTATAAACTTCGGGTTTCTAATGAGTAGATCTTTAATTCAGCATCATGAATGATTGACCTATCGATCAGACAGATCATCAGCGAGAAGTGTTTGTTCTGCTTGCTGAATATCTCCTGAATCGTCACTTTCCAGAAACTCTGTCAGATTGCCTGGCAGAGTTTTATTGGTTTTTGCGCCCATTTTTTGAAGTTGATCAACCTGCTTGACGATATTGCCTCGGCCATTGGAAAGTTTTTTGAAGGCTTCATCATGGCTATGCTGGGCTTTGGTCAGAAAATCACCCACTTTGTTCAAATCTTCTGCAAACCCAACAAACTTGTCATAGAGTTTCCCTGCTCTTTCGGCAATTTTCTGAGCATTCTGGTTTTGATCCTCATAACGCCAGATATTTTCGACCGTTCTCAGGGCGAGCAATAGCGTGGAGGGGGTCACGATGACAACATTCTTTTCCAAGGCTTGTCCGACCAGATCGGGCTGACGCTGAACAGCAGCACTGAAAGCCCCTTCGATTGGCATAAAGAGCAGGACGTAATCAAGGGAACGAATAGTTTCCAGATCGTGATAGGATTTTTGCGACAGGTCTTTGACGTGATTTTGGATCGACGTGACATGTTCGGAAAGGGCAATGCTTTTTTGATCTTCATCTTCAGAGGAATGAAACCGTTCGTATGCGGTCAGGGATACTTTTGAATCAATCACAATGTCTTTGCCGTTGGGCAGGTGAACGATGACATCAGGGCGATAACGTTTTCCTTCTTCTGTATTCATCGATTGTTGAACGTCGTATTCTCGCCCTTTACTCAGGCCGGACTTCTCTAGAACCATTTCCAAAATCATTTCGCCCCAGGCGCCCTGGGTTTGGCTTTGTCCTTTGAGCGCCTTGGTCAGATTATTGGTATCTTCGCTGACTTGTTTATTCAGGTCTGCCAGTCTTTGAACTTCTTTATGCAGAGAAAAGCGTTCTTTTGATTCCTTGTCATAGGTTTCTTCAACACGTTTCTGAAAACCCTGAATATTTTCTTTCAAGGGGTTTAAAAGCGTTTCCAACCCTTTTTTGTTTTGCTCGGTAAATTTCTGTGACTTCTCGTCTAGAATTCGATTAGCGAGGTTTTCAAACTGTTCAGTAAGTTTTATTCGCGCTTCGTCGAGAATCTGTAGCTTCTCTGTTTGTGCTTCACGTTCTTTCGCGAGCATTGTCCGCATTTCAGCTTTTTCAGCGTCTAATCGCGCCATCAGATTTCGTAAATTCAGATTGTCCTGTTCAAGAGTTTTTATTTGATCGGTCAATTCCGGAATGCGCGATGCTTTCTGTTCTTCAGTGGCAGCACGAGTTGTCGCATCGATATAGGCCTCGTGTAATTCTTCACGCTCCGTGCGTAGTTTTGTATATTCAATCTGTTGCTTTTCCAGCTCTTGAGAGAGTTCTTGCTTCCTGTCTGCAAGGCTTTGGTTTAACGCACCAAGTTCAGATACCTGCCCTCTGGTTTTAAGGTTTAAAAGAAGACCGATAATAAGTGCGATGCCGAAACCGGCAGTGCCGCCAATCAGGAGAACAGTGAGATCCATAGGTTATCCAATTGAGTGTAAAAGAGCATTTCGCGATTCGAGGATAAGTCTAACATGGGCTTGTGGACTTAGTCAGTAGGGGCTTTTGCCTCAGGCTTTGCTTGACCTGACGGCAATGAGGCAATACCTAAGAGAAAAGAGCTGAAGCTTATCAATTCAGAGGCATCAGCATATCAACTTCAATATGTGAAAATAGCGAGAAATCATGGCTATTCTTGATATCGTCATTGCCCCGGATCCGGTTTTGAAGACCGTTTGTGAGCCTGTTAAAGAAGTGAACGATGAAATTCGTGAGCTACTGACCAATATGTTGGAAACAATGTATAAAGCACCGGGTATTGGTCTTGCCGCTTGTCAGGTTGGTGTGACCAAGCGGGTTATTGTTGTTGATGTCAGTGATGATAAAGAAGAAAATCAGCCTTATTGCATGGTAAATCCTGAAGTTACATGGGAATCAGACGAATATTCGGTTTATCAGGAAGGCTGTCTTTCTTTACCGGAACAATACGCTGATGTGGAACGTCCGACCGCCATCAAAATGACCTACCTTGATGAGGCAGGAAAAAAGGTTGAGCTTGAGGCAGATGGTCTTTTGGCAACTTGTATCCAGCACGAGATTGATCATCTTGATGGCGTGCTTTTTGTCGATCATATCTCAAAGCTAAAGCGTGGCATGATCATGAAAAAATTAAAGAAAGTCATTGCGGCCAAGGCTGCGGGATAACAGCCTGCTTCGTGTTCATCACTCCCACAATCGGACTTTTCAAAATAGCACGATCAAAGAAAATAAGGAATATGGGATGAAACCATTACGCATCGTTTTTATGGGAACCCCGGATTTTTCTGTTCCTTGTTTACGGTCCCTGGCGGAAAACGGGCACGAGATTGTTGCTGTCTACAGTCAACCGCCGCGCCCGGCAGGACGAGGCCAGAAAGAGAAGCTATCACCTGTTCATGCTTACGCTGCTGATCAGGGGTGGCCCGTGTTTACACCCAAAACATTCAGAAGTTCTGATGTTCAGGACGCTTTCAGAAATCATAACGCTGATGTGGCTGTGGTGGTTGCCTATGGCTTGATCCTGCCGACAGAAGCCCTTTATGCACCGAAAATGGGATGTATAAATGTACATGCCTCGTTGTTGCCGCGTTGGCGCGGGGCGGCACCTATTCAAAGGGCGATAGAAGCTGGTGATGCTGAAAGCGGTGTCTGTATTATGCAAATGGTTGAAGAGCTTGACGCTGGCGATGTTATTCTCGAAGGTCGGATTGATATTACATCCACAACAACGGCATCCTCGTTGCACGATGCGCTGTCTGCTCTTGGAGGTAAGTTGATTGTTGAAGCTCTTGGCGGACTAGAGAGTGGTGCTTTGGTGCCGACCCCTCAACCCGAAGACGGCGTAACTTACGCTCAAAAATTATCTCGTGATGAAAGCGAATTGGATTGGGGACAACCTGCACAAAACCTTGAACGTAAAGTACGTGCCTTGACGCCGTGGCCGGGCGTACATTTCACTTATCAGGGGGATCGTTTTAAGGTTCAGGAAGTTTCTTTTGTTGAGAGTGCTGGAAACCCTGTGCCGGGAACTTTACTTGATAATGATCTATTGGTTGCCTGTGGCAAAAATGCTCTGCGGATTGAGAGATTACAGCGTCCGGGTAAAGGCGTGATGGATCGAAAGGCATTCTTGAATGGGTTTCCTCTCAAAAAGGGAGTAAATTTATCTCAAGTATCTGAGGTTAAGGGCGAATAATGCCTCGCTATAAGCTTACCATTGAATATGACGGAACAGATTTTTTTGGCTGGCAACGCCAAAAAGAACAGATCTCTGTGCAGGAAGTCTTGGAAGACGCAATCTTCAAATTCAGTGGTGAGCGTGTACAGATTTTTGCTTCGGGACGGACTGATAGTGGTGTGCATGCCCTTGGGCAGGTTGCATCTGTGGACTTGGAAAAGGATTTTCCTGCTCACAAAGTCAGGGAAGCGATTAATTTCCATCTTCGCCCGGCCAAGGTCGCCGTGTTGGACGCAGAGTTTGTCGATGATGATTTTCATGCACGATTTTCTGCGACGGAACGCAGTTATCTCTATCGCATCATAAACCGTCGGGCGCATCTTGTTCTTGATCATAATAAAGCGTGGTTCGTTCCCCAGAAACTGGATGTGCAGGCAATGCATGAAGCTGCTCAGATTCTGGTCGGCGTTCATGATTTTACGTCTTTTCGTGCCAAGGATTGTCAGGCGAAATCACCGGTGAAATCCATTAACCGGATCTCTGTTACACAACATGGTGAAGAAATTCGCATCGAACTATCTGCCCGCTCATTTCTTTATCATCAGGTGCGTAACATCACAGGATCTTTAAAAAAGGTCGGGATTGGAAAGTGGACAAAAGAAGATTTGAAGCGTGTCTTGGAAGCAAAAGATCGTGGTCAGGCTGGTGAGATGGCTCCAGCTTGGGGACTTTATTTTGTATCGGTTGGTTTTGATCCTTTATCTGAAGATGATGGCGCTTATGACCCCACTGTTGGGAAAGAGCCAACAACGCAGTAATCGTTGATCTTCAATTGATATACTTACAAATACATCATGTTCTGATGAAGGGCGAGTATCGCTTGTGCGAGAACAATGTTGAAAAAGACAAAGGCTGTGGCTGAAAACCAACCTGTTTCTAGAGTTGTTTTGGTCATATAGGCTTGTGTTGCCAGAATATATAACAGGCTTATCAAAGAGAGAAAATTACCCAAGGTATCGGGCAAAAAATTGCTTTGTGTAAGGATAAACAAGAGATGAAAAATTAAAGATTGCCATACTTGAAGCCAATTATACTGGATTATGAAAGTACCAAATTGTTTCTCTTTTTTATGTAAGACTAACAGCAAATGCATCATGACTGGATAGGCAATCCAGCTAATGATGTAAAAAAGTGAATCAATAAGTAACAGGGCAAACAGATCTATGGTTGGCGCTGTTTCCAGTGGCCGGGTAATAGTTAGATAGATTGTGCTGGGTAAGCAGAGAACTGCGGCAAAAAATGATTTCCAAAAAAACTCTGGTGTAACAGATGTTGGAATTATTTGCGCGCTGTTAAAGCGCATATATTGTAGAGCGTTACTGAGACTGATTTTTATTTCTGCGAGAGTTGGGATCACGCTTTGAAATATCCTCGTAGCATCGTTTCATAGATTTTGGATAAATCTTCCAGTTCCTTGACTGTACAGTGCTCATCCACTTTGTGGGCAGTATCGTTCAAGAGGCCAAATTCAGCAACTGTCGCATAATCTTTTATAAATCGTGCATCTGATGTTCCGCCGGATGTGCCCAGTTCGGTTTTTACGCCAGTAACATCCAGTATGGAATTGTCGATTAGATCGCTGAGTGGACCTGGCGGACATAAAAAGGATTCTCCAGACACGCGAATTTTCAGATCGTAGTCAAAATCTGCCCTGTGAAGACGTTCCCTTACCCAGGTTTCGACTTTTTGCGAGGTGTAGAGATCATTAAAGCGCACGTTAAAATTGGCAGTGATTTCTGACGGAATAACGTTTGTTGCAGGATTTCCCACATCAACACTTGTTAGCTGAAGGCTGGAAGGTGGGAAGTGTTCTGTGCCACTATCCAAGGGCTCTTGCAATAAATTGTGCAGCATGTTTATCGTGGGGTGCAGCGGGTTGCTGGCCAGTTGCGGATAGGCTGTATGTCCTTGAATGCCGCGAACAGTCAGTGCGAAGTTCATCGATCCACGGCGACCAATTTTGACCATATCGCCGAGAACATCATTGCTGGTTGGTTCACCGACAAGACAGACATCCATCTTTTCGCCTTTGTCAGTCATCCAGTCGAGAACTTTGCGGGTACCGTTCAGGCCAAGACCTTCTTCGTCTCCTGTAATGATCAGGTTCAGCGAACCATTCAGATTCTGACCGTCAGGAGAGTTCAAAAAGCGGGTTAATGCTGCGACATAGGCCCCAATTGAGCCCTTCATATCAACTGTACCGCGTCCAATCAGTTTCTCGTTAACCACGGTTCCGCCAAAGGGATCAACACTCCAGGCGTTTTCATCTCCGACAGGGACCACATCGGTATGCCCTCCGTAACCAAATACAGGCCCACTCTTTCCCAAGCGGGCATAGAGGTTATCAACGCCGTAGGTTTCCTCACAGCTAAAGGGAAGACGGTAGCATTCAAACCCAAGCGGTTTTAAAAGTGATTCCATGAGATCGAGAGCCCCGCCTTCCTCTGGCGTAACAGAGGGACATTGGATCAGTGCCTGACTGACTTCAAGGGCAGAGGCAGGGTTCTCGACAGTCATTGATTTTCGCTCCGGTCGGGTTAGTCGCGCAAGAGATCGTTGATGGATGTTTTTGAACGCGTGCGCTCATCAACACGCTTAACAATAACAGCACAGTAAAGATTTGGTCCTGGTGTTCCATCCGCAAGAGGTTTGCCAGGAAGTGTACCGGAAACAACCACAGAATAGGCGGGAACGCGACCCATGAAAATTTCACCGGTTTCGCGGTCAATAATTTTGGTGGATGCCCCGATGTAAACGCCCATGGAGAGGACGGAACCTTCTTCGACAATAACACCTTCGGCAACTTCGGCACGGGCGCCAATGAAGCAGTTATCCTCAATAATGACCGGGCCAGCCTGTAGAGGTTCCAAAACGCCGCCGATACCTGTCCCACCGGATAGGTGAACATTCTTTCCAATTTGAGCACAAGAACCAACAGTTGCCCATGTGTCAACCATGGTACCGCTATCAACATAGGCACCAAGATTGACAAAGCTAGGCATCAGGACAGCACCTGGGGCAATATAAGCCGAACGGCGTACGATACTGCCGGGAACGGCACGGAAACCTGCAGAGGCAAATTGCTCGCCAGACCAGCCTTCAAATTTAGAAGGAACTTTATCCCACCAGTTTGTTGATTCGCCCGGCCCTCCCGCAATAAGGGACATGTCGTTGAGGCGGAATGATAACAGGACAGCTTTTTTCAGCCATTGATTAACAATCCAGCCGTCGGGGCCTTTTTCAGCGACACGACGTTGGCCTGAATCCATAAGCATAAGAGCTTCATCTACAGCTTCACGAACTTCACCTGTTGTTGCGGCGGTTATCTGGTCTCTGTTTTCCCAGGCACTTTCAATGGTATTCTGGATATCAGCGTTCATATTGATATGTCCCATCGTCGATTAATTATAGGATTGAGCCCTCACGGCTTTGGAGGGGACAATGCGGCAGAGCTTATTCCCTTGTCAAACGCTTACAGGCCCTGAAGCGGATGTTATACGATTCAGCCACTTAATCGGCCGACTAAAGGTGCGATACTTCAACTGTTTCTATCGCATTCGTTGAGAATGATTTTTTCAATTTTTATAAAGCATTCAACCATTTAACGAGATCATCAGTGTGGTGATGAATGAAATCTGCAACTTTACCTTCTTCATCCGTAGCCCCAACCGATGCCCAGTCAATATCTGTTTTAATCCAGACGGTCGTCATGCCCATCTCGGCAGCAGGTTTCAGATTCTTGGCGGAATCTTCGAAAAATACTGAACGCTTTGGATCTATGCCATGTTTTTTGATGATATCGTCATAGGGAAACTGTGCTGGCTTTGGAATATAGTCAGCATCGGCAATGTCATAAATATTCTCAAAATGATGGCGAACACCCAAACGATCCATCACGTTTGCAGCATGGATGTTGGATGCATTTGTGAAGATAAGCTTTCTACCGGGTAAATTGGCAAGAGCTTCGCTGAGAGCTTTGTTGGGGGAAATCACGCCAAAGTCGATATCGTGTACGTAATTCAGATAGCAGTCAGGAGCCAAATCGTGATTGACCATAAGACCTTTGAGCGTTGTCCCATATCGATGAAAGTAATCTTTTTGAATTTTTTTAGCTTCAACAGGATCAAGATCCAAAAATTTCTGTATGAAACTTCCCATACGTTTCTCGATTTGTCCGAACAAATTGGACGAAGCGGGGTAGAGTGTATTGTCGAGATCAAATAGCCAAACATCTCTGTCGTCTAAACTTGCCATTTTGTTACTTCCAAACTGTCAAATGTTTCACTTTCCAATAGAGAATGCCTAGTAAGATTTTTGCTATTAGCCAAGAAAGAATCGCATTTGCATATTTAAATTTTACAAAATTGGAAGTTTAAGTCGGTGTTAACTGTGGTGATTTAGACTTGGACAATAATGACTTTTGTGAGCTGCTGAGAAAGCATCACGAGAAAAAATATAACATGAACAAGAGTGGTAATTTGCCGAATAAAACCGATAAGGAACAATGGGGTGTTACAATTCCTGGCGGGCCCTTTTCAGACTTTCCTGGGGCTGTACTCTTTGTTGATAGAAATGGGACTGTTTCCAGTGCGAATGAGCAAGCCGATTTACTGTGCACTTTTATTGAGCGTGGTGGATCAGAAGAGTATCATGATGCACTGCAATCCGCGCTGAGTGGTCGCGCAGCGCAGGTTAACCCTTTACTTGTACGCGAAGGGCAGGACGAGGCAAGTCGCGTTCTGGGGGCGTTTGATCTCGCTCTATTACCGTGGGCAGATGGAGCGTCGGCGCTTTTGCTCGGTCGTAATATTTCCCTTGAACGAAATCTTCGTGCCGCGCTTATTGAATCGAGACAACGTTATCGTGATCTTTTGGAAGCCGCGTGTGATTTTGCCTGGGAAACGGATCGAGATGGTAAAATCAGCTTTATTACTCCGGAAGGAGGGGTCGGATTCTCGGCTGCTGAATTAGCAGGGTCAGATGCAATTAATTTGTTTGCTGATCCATCATCAATCATGACCAATCCTTTTTCCTGCAAAGTTCCCTGCGAGGAAGAAGAGATATGGGTGAAAGACAGTTTTGGTGATGAGCGTTGTTTACTTGTTACCTCCATGCCGCTTTGGGGAGATTATGAAACCTGGCATGGAAATCGTGGATTCTGCCGGGATATTACAAAGCTGCGGCATGATGAATTACTGCAGGCAAATGAAATCCATCGTGAGCGGGTTTATAATCGAATTCTAGAGATTGCGCGCAGTGAAATGGTACCCATGAAAATGCTGGTATCTGTCGCATCTTGTCTTATTCCTGCCCTGCCGGTTGATGCCGTTATGATAAGCCATTTCGATGGCGATATCTGGCAGCCTGTTGCGGAAGAAGGAGAAGCTTTACAGCTGGATGCTATCGCCCGGGTACAAGCCGCGTTGGAAATGGGGGAAACTGTTTATCAGGAAACCAGTTCGGACGGTGTTTTGGTTGCCGTCAGTACCAAATTCAGAGATCAGGTGAATGGATCGATTTGTTTGTGGCGCAAAGGAGGTCGGGTTTCCTGGTCTCCTGGTGAAGGCGAACTGCTTGAACGAATTCAGGTTCAGATTGGTATCTCGCTACAGCAATTTGGTCATCACAAAGAGCTTCAGGCGCTTTCCAGTACAGATCCGCTGACGGGGCTTTTAAACCGCCGGCACTTTGAACATCTCCTTGATGGTTTTATCGCTGATAATGCTGGCGACGAAAGAACACATTTATTGCTCTATCTTGATCTGGATAATTTCAAGTATGTAAATGATGCTTATGGTCATCAGGAAGGCGATAAGGTTCTCAAGGATTTTGCCGAAGTTCTAAAAAGCAAGACAAGACGCAACGACTGGATTTCCCGTTTGGGTGGGGATGAATTTGTTTTATTTTTGCCAGCGGTTCCAGAAAGTGAGGCGACAGGAAAGGCACAAGATCTTCTGGAAGCTCTTATTCCGGCCTTTTCCAGAGATGACGATCCTGATTGGTCCTTAAGCGCTTCTGTTGGTGGTTATCTTTTTACCGCGCGGGAAGAATTGGATTTGGCTGATCTGTTAATACATGCGGATGAAGCGATGTATCGGGTGAAACGATCCGGTAAAAATGGTGTTTATATTGTTAGTGAAAAAATTGATGAGGTTGGCTCATGACAAAGCCAACCGATTCTTCAAAGGGTGGTGAAGGAATGCAACCAGCGTTAGCGTACGAAGATGCCAAGAAAATGGCAGAGAGTAAGGATAATAATGTCAGGTTATCTTTGGCGAGCCGTCAGGATATTCAACCTGAAATTCTTTACTATTTAGCTGATGATGGTGATGCTAATGTTCGTCAGGCAATTGCTTCCAATGCATTGACACCAAAGCAGGCTGATCTGTTACTCGCAAAGGATAAAGATGGTCAGGTTCGAATGGAACTGGCCGAGAAAATTAGTAAGCTGGCGCCTGAACTAGACCAAAAAACACAACGAAAAGCACATGATTTCGTTATTAAAACACTCGAAATCCTTGTTGAGGATCAACAGGATAAGATCCGGGCAGTTATTTCAGAAGCTGTTAAGGAGCTGGATACGATACCTGTGTCTATCGTGCGCAGGCTCGCGTCTGATGATCTTGATAGCGTGGCATCCCCTGTGCTTCAGTCTTCCCCGATTTTAACAGACGAAGATCTGCTGAAAATAATTTGGGATGGCGTTCGTGGATCGAGGTTAAAAGCGATATCCCGCCGATCAAATCTTGGCGAGAGAATCACCGATGCAATTGTCGAGACAAAAGATCATGACGCCATTGCGTCTATGTTGGATAATCAATCTGCTCAAATTCGCGAAGAAACACTGGATCAGTTGGTTGAACAGGCGCCAGGAATTGAGGTTTGGCACAAGCCCCTTGTGAAACGGCCAAAGCTTTCACCCTTATCACTTAAACGTCTGGCGGGATTTGTAGCTGAAAATCTTTTGGAGAATCTGTTGGATCGACCCGATCTGGATCCGGAAGTCTCTACGGCAATTGGTTTGGAAGTTCGCAAACGAATGGAAGTAGATAACGTTCTTGAAGAAAATATCAGTGATGAAGATGAAAAAGCTATAGAGGCCGAGGTTGCAAAATTACACAAGTCGGGAAAGCTGACTGAAGATCGCATTACGACAAGACTGCACTGTGGTGACCGTGAGTTTGCGATCCATGCCCTTGCCAAAGTAGCTGATTTGCCACCGCTTGTCGCACGCAGGATGATCCTCTCCAGAGCAGCAAAAACGGTTGTTGCTTTGGTCTGGAAGGCTGGATTTTCGATGGAGTTGGCCAATATTGTCCAGCTACGATTAGCTGGTATTCCTCCACAACAATCCATCAAAGTCGACGAAAACGGTGATGTTCCAATTTCTGACAAAGAACTGGACTGGCAAGTCACCCTTTATATCGATGATGCAGAGTAACTCATCAGTTCAGGTTTTCCTGTCAGGTATTTTATTTTCGCAAAAAGTTGAGGTTTTATTCTTATGATCTCAGGCTTTTTTGATCATTGTACCGATCCCGCAATCGGTAAAGATTTCCAACAGCATGGAATGAGCAACACGTCCGTCCAGAATAACGGAGGCATCAACACCGCCACGAACGCTTTCCAGACAGGTTTCAAGCTTTGGAATCATGCCGCCACTAATTGTTCCGTCCTGTGTCAATTCTTCTGCCTTTGGAATGGTGAGCTCTGAAATCAGGGTTCCCTGTTTATCAAGAACACCGGCAACATCGGTCATTAACAACAAACGTGAGGCGCCGACGGCTGCGGCAATGGCCCCTGCAGCTGTGTCGGCGTTAATGTTATATGTTTCGCCATTTGGTCCATAGCCAATTGGAGCAATAACAGGAATCATACCAGATTTATCGAGCTCAAGCAGGAAGTCGGGATTAATTTCTTCCGGCTCGCCAACAAAGCCGAGATCAAGAACTTTTTCTATATTTGAATCCTGATCTTTAACCGTACGCTGAAGTTTTCGTGCCTTAATAAGGCTTCCGTCTTTCCCGGAAACACCAACAGCCGTGCCACCGGCTTTGTTAATTGCAGCCGTAATGCTTTTATTGATTTTACCGGATAGAACCATCTCGACAATTTCAACGGTCTCGGCATCTGTTACCCGCAAGCCATCAATAAATTCGCTATTTACGGCAAGTCTTTTCAGCATTTCACCAATTTGCGGACCACCACCATGTACAACAATGGGGCTTATCCCAACTTGTTTTAACAGAACAATGTCGTGGGCGAATTTATCTGCAAGGTCTGCATCTCCCATGGCATGCCCACCGTACTTGATGACAACTTTCTTGCCGGAATAACGTCGCATAAATGGCAAGGCCTCTGAAATTGTCTGGGCTGTTCTGAGCCACTTTCTAGGGTCCTTGGCATGTTTGCTTGTCATCGTGGTGACCTTTTAATTCGTTATTTTGTCTGTGGAATAAGGTGCTTGATAGGTTCTGTATTAACTGCTTATAGCGAAATATTTCTCGACTGAAAACATGGAGCTTTATCCGCTTTGTTGTGTCAGAGCAGCGATACTTGCTCTTAACTCTGCAATGCCAAGTGATTTTGCGGATGATGTTTTCATTATTTGTGGATGCGCTGCGGGGCGCTTGGCAAGTTCTGCTGCAAGTTTTTTCTCTACTTCCGCAAGCGGAGTTGGTTTGATTTTGTCGGTTTTGGTCATGACGACCTGATAGGAAACTGCGCAGGTATCCAGCTCGTCCATAATTTGGCGATCACTGTCTTTTGCTCCGTGACGTGAATCGATCAAAAGCAAAATGCGCTTTAACTCTGCGCGTCCGCGTAAGTAATTGCGTGTCAAGTCTGTCCAATAGGCGATATCAGATTTTGACGCCTGTGCATAACCGTATCCCGGAAGATCAACCAGCATCAGCTTTTGTCCAAGATCAAAGAAGTTCAGCTGGCGGGTTCGGCCCGGTGTGTTTGACGTGCGTGCCAGCGTCTTTCTTCCTGTCAACGCGTTTACCAGGCTTGATTTTCCCACGTTGGATCGCCCGGCAAAGGCTATTTCTGGCAAGCCATAATTCCCGATATGCTCATCTTTTGTTGCACCGAGAATAAAGTCACAGGGTTTTGTGAAAAGTAATCGACCAGCTTCCAGCATTGCCGGATCATCTTCGGGATTGTCGAAGTGGATGCCGGAATCTTGAATATCGTCAGTCATTTTTCTCTCCTTTGACCCTGCATCTCAGTTCGGTATTTTATACTATTACATTTGAGAGCGGGATGATGAATAGTCTTTGTTCCGGCTTTCAGCAAGGATTAACGCAAAAGGCCCTGACATCTGTGTCAGGGCCTTTTGAAAGTGTTGTACAGAAACGTTGATTAGCTTTTGGTTTCTGCGGCTGCTCGTCCTAAAGGAACGCCAGCTTTTTTCATAATTACAGCTTGCTGAATAATGGAAAGCAGGTTGTTCCATGTCCAGTAAATCACAAGTCCAGCCGGGAATGTTCCAAGAAGGAAAGTGAAGAACAACGGCATGAACAGGAATACTTTCGCCTGTACAGGATCTGTTGGCTGTGGATTCAATTGCTGTTGCAAGAACATGGAAATACCCATCAGCACAGGCCAGATACCAATATTCAGGAAGGCGATCAGTGTATCTGCTTCTGGAATTCCCCACGGGAAGAGACCAAAACCATTCACCAAAGAGGTTGGATCCGGCACGGATAGATCATGAATCCAGCCATAGAAAGGTGCCTGACGCATTTCTAGGGTTACAAAAAGAACTTTGTAGAGAGAGAAGAATATCGGGATCTGGATAATGATAGGCAGACAACCTGCCATCGGGTTGACCTTCTCTTGTTTATAGAGGGTCATCATTTCCTGATTAAGTTTCTGACGATCATCACCAAATTTTTCGCGTAGTGTTACCAATTTGGGCTGTAGCTTACGCATCTTGGCCATGGAAACATACGATTTGTTTGCCAAGGGGAAGAGGAAAAGCTTGATGATAACGGTCAGGGCCATGATTGAGAGACCAACATTACCGACAATTCCAGTCAACCAGTGAAGAGCATAGAAGAAAGGTTTGGTAATGTAGTAGAACCAACCAAAATCCACCGCAAGATCAAGATCCTGAATACCTAGGTTATCAGTATACTGGTCGATCAGGGGAACTTCTTTCGCACCGGCAAAGAGGTTACTGCTGAATTCGAGTGTACCGCCTGCAGGAACGGCTTCTACGTTATAGAAATAGTCAGTTTGGTACCGATCAGGGCCGTTTTTACCGCTATAGATAAAACGTGTGCTGACTTCTTTATTCTGATCCGGGATCAGAGCAGTCAGCCAGTATTTATCTGTGATACCAAGCCATCCGCCAGTGCTTGGAAGCGCAACGTTGCCATCTTCTTTCAAGTCTGAATAATCAACTTCGGTCAAGCTGCCACCAAGTACGCCGATCGGACCTTCATGCAGAATGTAGTACCCTAGTGTTTCTGGGGTGTTTGTACGAGAAACAAGGCTATAGGGGGCTAAATCAACCTGCTCCCCAGACGTATTCATAACGCGTTGCTTGATGCTGATCATATAGCCATCATCTATAGACAGCTCGCGCTCGAACTTCAGGCCAGAATCATTATTCCATGTCAGAGTGACAGGATTTTCTGGCGTCAGATTTGTATCTATTGTGTTCCAAATGGTTTTATTATCGGGAACAGCAAGCCTTCTGTCAGAAGAAATCCATCCAAAATCCGCGTAATAAGGATTCTTGGTCTGAGCAGGAGAGAGAAGCACAACGTTTGGGCTGCCTTCTTCAAGACTTGTTTGATAGTTCTTGAGAACCAGATCATCAATTCGACCACCTGTAAGAGAGATACTGCCCTCAACGGTTGGTGTGTCAATTGTTATCCGCGTTGCATCGGCCAAAGCTTCTTCTCTGGGGCGGCCTTCGATGAGTTTGAGAAGGTTATCCGTCCCGCCAGGAACTTCAGGGATGGAACTGTCAGAAGCAAGGTTTGTTTGTGACTGTTGCTGTTGCGCTGCTTGTCTTGCAGCAATCTGTTCCGGGCTTGGAGGGAAGAAGTATTCTTGCGCAAAGGTCCAGCCAAAAAGAATGACGGCGGACAAGACGACAGCAAGAAGAATATTACGTTGATCTTCGTTTTGCATCAGTGGTCGGCTCAACGGTTGTTCGTGACATGACAATCAGGTTGATGATTATCGTCAGATGGTTCTGGTACAGGGTCATATCCGTAACCACCCCAGGGATGGCAACGAGAAAGACGTTTCAGCGCTAACCACCCACCCCGTAATGCGCCATGCGTGACAATTGCCTCGCTTGCATATTCAGAGCATGTGGGATGGTAACGGCAGCTTGCGGGAGTATAGGGAGAGATTCCGTATTGGTACAGCTTTACGAACCCTAAAAGGAGTGCACGTAATATTTTCAATATTGTGTCCTCTCGTTAATCGGGTATCAGCTCTGTGGTCTTTTGGGACCTGATGCTTTCTTTCGGTCTGTCTTAACCCGTTGCAAGGCTATTTTCAGATCGTTTTTAAGGTCATCATATGGACGAAAGAGTGTTGTTTTCCGCCCGATCAGAACATAGTCGTGTTCAGCTTTCCCATATTCGGAAAGTATTTCTGCTGCAGCAGCACGTAAACGGCGCTTTACCCGATTTCTGATTACAGCGTTACCAACTTTTTTAGTAACTGTGAAACCAATGCGAATAGCGCCAGACCTATAAAGCTCTTCTGAGTTAGAAGAGCTTTCAGGTTGACGCCGCATGGCTTGAAGAATCAAGCCGGGTGTGACCCATTTATTATGCGTCGCTGCTACCCGAAGAAACTCGGATCGCCTTTTGAGCTTTCCGGCTTCGAGCATCATAATCTTAAGCGGATAGACGCTTACGACCTCTTGAGCGACGGTTAGCTAGGACGCGGCGACCACCGACGGTAGCTTTACGGGCGCGGAAGCCATGGCGGCGTTTACGAACCAATACGCTCGGCTGAAAAGTGCGCTTCACTTTAATTCTCCGTTATCCGGAAGGTTGTCGAAAATAGTGGTCGGTGTATAAGCGGGCAGTGAGCATCTGTCAACGCCTGTCAGTCAGATTCAATGGATTCCTTCGAAAAACAGAAGTTTTTTTCTGAATTTTCATCGGAAACACAATGAACGAAGACCATGACTAATCACCGTTGGTTGGGGTTTTATCAATGTTTTAAGGTAATTCACAGTACTTTTTACTTTTATAAAGATAATAGTAGGAAGTTTCGTTATAGACTTGGGGTTCAGTCCCTCTCGTTTGATCACATCCCTGTGTGATTGTCTTGATAGACTTGTATTTTGAGCTACTACGTCAAAAATGTATTTCCATGATAGATACCGATACCAGTATGACTGAAACGAATAACGATAACAAAGGACAGGCTTCTCTGCTGAAGCGTATGTTGCCGCTACTTATATTAGTTGTGGGCTTGGTTATCGTTTACTCATTAGGATGGCACCAATATCTCAGCTTTGATGCGCTGAGAGAGAACCGAGAAGTCTTGAACGGATTCGTCAAGGAACGTGCCTTTGTCGCCATTCTCTCTTTTGTTGCTCTCTATACAATTGCAATTGCCTTTTCAATTCCGGGTGGGTCTTTCTTGACTATAGCCGGTGGGTTTCTTTTTGGGACATGGTTTGGTGGAACCTATGCGGTTGTTGCTGCAACTATTGGCTCTACCTTGGTGTTTTTGGCTGCTAAAACCGCATTTCGGGATATCTTGCGCGAAAAAGCACAGGGATACCTGAAGAAAATGGAAGAAGGATTCCATGAGAACGAATTGAGCTATCTTCTTGTCCTTAGACTGGTGCCTTTGTTCCCATTTTGGCTGGTTAATCTTGTTCCCGCATTCGTGGGGGTTTCTCTCCGGAATTATGTTTTGGCAACATTTGTTGGTATCATTCCGGGAACCTTTGTCTATGCATCTGTCGGAAACGGTCTGGATGCCTTGTTCCGTAGCGGTGGTACACCCGATTTAGGGATCATCCTGAAACCAGAGATACTTTTCCCAATTCTGGGGCTGGCGCTGCTGTCACTCATTCCTGTCCTTTACAAAAAATTCTGCAAAAAGGAACAGGCTTAACGCTTGGTTCTAATTTGCCTTTTATGTTGCTTGATAGGATATCAAACCAACTTGTCTGAGCTTGAGTGCAGCGTGTTGCGTACAGTTTGTAAAGAAGCGCATATATGGGGAATAACATGATCAAAACAGATATCTGTGTTATCGGTGGCGGGTCCGCTGGCTTGTCAATAGCGGCTGGAGCTGTTCAGATGGGCGCTGACACGGTTCTTGTTGAGGCCGGGAAAATGGGCGGGGATTGTCTGAATTATGGCTGTGTTCCCTCTAAAGCTTTGCTCACTGCTGGAAAAGTTGCTCGTAGTTGGAAAAAATCACCTGCATTCGGTGTGAATTACGACGAGCCCGAAGTGAATTTTCAAAAAGTTCATGATCATGTGAAGTCTGTGATTGCGGATATAGAGCCACATGATTCGGTAGAACGTTTTGAATCGTTGGGTGTAAAGGTTATTCAGGCACCGGGGGAGTTCATTGATGCCCGAACTCTAAAGGCTGGTGATACTACAATTCAGGCACGGCGCTTTGTTATCGCAACCGGGTCTCGTGCGATGGTGCCACCTATCGAAGGAATCGAGAATGTTCCCTTCCTGACCAACGAATCTGTTTTTGACCTGACAGATTTACCCAAAAAAATCATCATCGTTGGTGGTGGCCCAATTGGGTGTGAACTGGGGCAGGCCTTTCGCAATTTGGGTAGCGAGGTCTCTATTGTTGAAATGGCAAGTATAATGCCAAAGGATGATCCTGATCTGGTTTCCGTTATTCGTGATCGTCTAGAGGATGATGGTGTTTCTCTCTTGGAACAAACCAAAGTTCTTTCAGCTGCGAAGAAATCAGAGGGTGTCAGTCTTCTTGTCGAGACCAATGGCGAAGAGCGTGAAATTAGCGGCACGCATCTTCTGCTGGCTGCTGGACGTATCCCCAATCTTGAAAAGTTGAACCTTGAAGCTGCGGGGGTTAATTATGAGCGACAGGGGATTGTGGTTGATAAGGGACTCAGAACGTCTAATCGAAAGATTTACGCCGCCGGGGACGTGACCGGTGGATACCAGTTTACACATATGGCGGCTTATGATGCGGGCATTATTATTCGAAGTGCGTTGTTTCGATTGCCTGCAAAAGTTTCGTATAACGCGGTACCATGGGTAACCTACACTGATCCTGAGTTGGCACATGTTGGCTTGTCTGAATCAGACGCAAAGAAACAGAGCGTTCAGTATAAGGTTCTGTATTGGTCATTCGCGGATAATGATCGTGCCCGGGCGGAACGCCGAACCGAAGGCAAGATCAAAGTTATTACCAGCCAGAAAGGTAAAATTCTAGGGGCATCTATTGTCGGACTTCAGGCAGGCGAATTGATACTGCCTTGGGGACTTGCCTTGTCCAAAGGAATGAAAATCGGCGATATGGCAAATGTGATTGCCCCTTATCCAACTCTTTCTGAAGTGAGTAAACGTGTCGCGGGCAGCTATTATACAGAATCGTTATTTAGTGATCGTGTGAAGAAGGTTGTTCGTTTCCTTGCCAAATTTGGATAAGCTTTACCTGACCCTTAAATGAAATAGCGATTCCATGGCCGGAAAAATTCAACTCCCCCCCTTTATTACCAGTTTGTCAGCAAAGCTTCTGATTTTGACAGCAATCTTTGTTCTGCTCGCTGAAATTCTTATTTTTGCACCGTCCATTGCCCGCTTTCGTCTGGTTTATCTTCAAGAACATCTGGCAGATGCCCATCTTGCTATACTTGCACTGGATGCAACGGATGACATGATGGTGAGTGAAGATCTGGAAAAAGAACTTCTAAGCCATGTGAATGCTTTGGCTATTGCCTTACAAAGGCCCGGGCAAGGAAAACTCAAACTGATGAGTAGCGCGGACGTCGAAATTGATGCGACTTACGATTTGAGGGAAGAGAGCTTCTTTGGCCTAATCAAGGATGCATTTGTTGCGTTGGGGCAGACACGCCATCGAGTTTTGCGAATCGTTGGCCCTTCACCAAAGGATAAAGATGTCCTTGTTGAAGTGATGATGAGTGAAACACCCATGCGCTGGGATATGTATGAATATTCATGGCGTATTTTGGCACTTTCTTTAGGTATAGCACTAATGACAGCGGCACTCGTTTTTGTCAGTTTGCATTGGTTGATGGTACAGCCTTTACGACGGATCACGCGCAGTATGATCCGGTTTAGGAATGCACCGGAAGACGCGACTCGAATTATCAGACCTTCTACTCGTACAGATGAAGTCGGTGTTGCTGAAACCGAGCTGGCATCTATGCAGGTATCTTTACAATCTTCTTTGGGACAGAAAACCCGACTGGCAGCTATTGGTACAGCTGCGGCCAAGATTAATCATGATCTGAGAAACGGATTGGCTACGGCGAGGCTGATCTCTGATCGTTTGAATAGAAGTGAAGATCCGGAAGTGCGTGAAGTCGCCCCTGTTTTACTTGCTGCGATTGATCGAGCTGTACATATTTGCGGGCAGATGCTGAATTTCTCCAAAGAAGGGGCGCCTCAACTTGATATTATGGATTTTGATCTTCACGAACTGACAAGTGAAGTTGCGGATACTCTTCAAGTTGCCGAATCTGTCGATATCAAGGTGCAAAATCATATTCCGCCTGGGACGAATGTTTCCGGTGACTGGGAACAGCTTTACAGAGTTTTTGAAAATCTTGCTCGAAATGCAGAGCAAGCTGGTGCCAAGGCCGTTGAAATTCGTTTGCAGACTGAATTGGATTGTCTGATTATTTCGATTGCAGATGACGGCCCGGGAATTCCGACGGAAATCAGATCAAATCTCTTCAAGCCCTTTAAGGGCTCAACACGTAAAAATGGGTCCGGTTTGGGGTTGGCGATAACTCGCGATCTAATGCGGGCGCACGGCGGAGATATCTGGCTTGATGTGTCGGAACTGGGGGGAGCCTGTTTCTGCTTGGAGCTTCCCATTAAATCTAGTTTAACGAACTCTAAATCACAAATGTTTGGTTAGGTTTCCGCCTTAAAGTTCAATTTTCATAAGAAATTTATTGTCACCAAATTGCTCGACGATTTCCCAATCCATTGCACGGTATATATTGGGAGACAGAGTATAGAGAAATAATTGTTTTTCTCCCCGGTTACGTGCAACCTGTTCAATCAGTGCGACTAATTTTCGAGCAGCGCCTTTGCGTCGATAGAGAGGATCAACATAGAGTGCAGCCAACCATGGACGGTAATGCTTATAATCGTCATGATCGTTTTCAATTAACAAAGCCGTTCCGACAGGCTTTTTTCCCGAGAGAGCGACAAAAGCCTGTTCGATATTATCGCTCTCGGTCATCTGCTGGTAGCTTTTGAGAACATTCTCTCGGGTCCAGCCGTAACTTTTTCCCCAGGTTGTGTACTCCCAATCCGCGCAAGTTTCTATGTAATCGGGGTGATTACGTAGAAAATCGACACTAATTGTCTCGGGGGTTGTCCCGGGGACTGTCATGGGGCTAGTCCAGTGTGTAGAGCTGTAGTTTCAGATATTCAGATTCGGGTAAAAAGGGATGTACAGGATGATCTGGCCCGGCACCTCGGGTGAAAAGCAGGCGGGATTTTCTGTTCGCATCCAAAAGGCCTTTGCGTGTCTGATCCGCGAAATTGTCGATGTCCATGTGATGAGAACATGATGCGACAACCAGATAGCCACCGGGTTTAACGAGTTTCGCAGCGAGCCGGGCAAGCTTTCGGTAGCCTTTTGATCCCTGTTGGATATCTTTTTTGCTTTTAACAAAAGCGGGGGGATCAACGATGACGAGATCAAAGCTCACCCCCTCATTTGCAAGCTTGGCAAGATGATTAAAAACTTCGGCTTTTACGAAAGTGCATTTGTCGGCAACATCATTTTCTGCTGCGGCTTTTGCTGCCAGCTCCAGAGCGGCTTGGCTGCGATCGACTGTTGTTACGGACTTGGCGCCTGCCAGAGCGGATTGAACAGTGAAGCCACCGGCAAAAGAATAACAATCGAGCACATCCGCGTCTTTGGCAAAACGGGCGGCGAGCTTTCTGTTATCACGCTGGTCAAAGAACCACCCGGTTTTTTGACCTTCCTGAAGCTCTGCAAAGAATGTGGCGTCGTGTTCTATCACCTTGATAGGGCCATTGAGTTCGCCTTTGACAACCTTGTCATAACATTCAAGGCCTTCGAGTAAACGGGATGGCGTATCATTGCGAAGAACGACTGTGTTCGGGTCCAGTATGCGGTCCAAAGCCGCAAGCAATGCAGGAAGAAGGTTTTCTATGCCTGCGGTATTAACCTGCAGAACCAGCGTATCTCCGTAACGATCAATGATTGTCCCCGGAATACCATCAGCTTCGGCGTGAATCAGACGATAGTAGGGAACGTTAAACAGGGTTTCGCGCAACGAGAGTGCTTTTTGTAGAATTTCCGCAAAAAAACCTTCGTCAATGATTGTTTTGGCGCTATGGCTGAGCAAGCGAGCAGAAATCAACGGCTGACGATTGTATATTGCTGTTCCCAGTGGTTGCCCGTCATTAGCTTCAATTCTGACAACTGTTCCGGCCGGGATCTGCTTTGTTTCTGCACTGACTTCAATTTCGTTTGAAAAGACCCAGGGATACCCATTCAAAAGCCGCTTCTGTGCCTTTGGTCTCAGGCGAATGGTGGGACGTTGTTTGAGATCAAGAGCAGCGCTCATAATAATACTTTCGGTAAGGTGTAAATTTGACGGCAGTCTAGTGAAATCTGCCATGACTACAAGCTCAGGCTTGTAGCCTAGTACAATAAAGCGTAACGAGGAAGAGAGGAGGAATTGTTGCAGTGCAATATCTACTTTGATAGGATTTGCAGCGAAGCTGTTTGTATTGCCGTTGGCGTTTGTTTACAACGGCGCGCAAGTATTTCATTTCAAGATAACACCCTCTTATTAGGGGTTAATGGGAAGAGTAATGCGTATTGTAAAATCCAAACAGGATCTTCGCGCTCTGGTTTCTGGCTGGAAAGCTGATAAACAGGAAATTGGTGTGGTGATGACCATGGGGGCGCTGCATGAGGGCCATCTCGCGCTAGCGGGGGCTGCAAAAGCAGATAATGATCGCGTTATTGTTACGATTTTTATTAATCCCAAACAGTTTGATAACAAGGCAGATCTGGAAACCTATCCTGTGGATACGGACGCAGATTTGCAAAAGCTTGAAGATGCTGGTGTAGACTTGGTTTACTTGCCTCAAGTTAACGAGATTTATCCCAAAGGTTACAGCACAACCGTAGCAGTTGGCACGATGCAGGATTGCCTGTGTGGGGCAACACGCCCAGGCCATATGGATGGTGTTACAACCGTTGTTTCAAAGTTGCTTATTCAGACATCACCAGATCGGGCCTATTTCGGGCAAAAGGACTTTCAACAGTATCTCTTGATCCAGCGTGTTGCCGGTGATCTGGATCTTGATGTTGATGTTATCGGGGTTCCGACGGTGCGCGAAGATGATAACCTTGCCTTGTCTTCCCGAAATCGCAGATTATCAGAAGAACAACGTAATATTGCGCCAACTTTATATAAAGTAGAGAGCGCGATAGCAGATCTGATTCGTCAAGGCGAAGCCGTTGACCACGTTTTGGAATGGGGGCGGAAGATTATTCTGGATAGTGGGTTTGAACGAATCGATTATCTGGAAATCAGATCGGAAGAGGATCTTGAGCTTATAAGTGATGTCACGGACCGGGATGATCTTTTGAGTGGTCGAATTTTTGTTGCTGCATGGCTTGGCAATACCCGGCTGATTGATAACTATCCAATCAGCCGGTAGAGCCGAATAGGTTACGACGTTGAGTTTTAGTCGTATTTACCTTGAACCAACGGTGGAACAGTTTGTAGAGCAAGATCCCAGGGGAAGTAAATCCAGGTATCCTGGCTGACCTCTGTGATGAAGCTGTCCACAATATCCCGGCCAGCAGGTTTAGCGTAGAGTGTTGCGAAGTGAGCATCTGGCATCATCTCACGAACAGCGCGGGCTGTTTTTCCTGTGTCCACTAGATCGTCAACGATCAACCAGCCTTTACTTTCTTTTGGTGAGTCTTTCAGGACTTTCAGCTCACCCTGTTTGTTGTCGCTGGAATAACTGACGATACAAACAGTATCGATAAGGCGAATATCCAGTTCGCGCGCAATAATGGCTGCTGGGACCAATCCGCCACGTGTGACAGCAAGAATTCCTTCAAAAGGTCCTTCATTCATCAGGCGCCATGACAGGGCCTTGGCATCACGGTGTAGTTGTTCCCAGGATACGGGAAAAGTTTTTGGTTGTTCGGTCACGGTTTTCGACTCCAATTTTAAAAGATGCCGGAATAAAGCAGAACTAACGAAAAATCTCAACCTTTAGAAAGGCAAACCTCGTTTCCCTTGATTGCAATGATTTGAAACTAGTGCAGCAAAGGCGCGGCAATGGATGAAAGAGAGCTTATTACTAGGATTGAAAAGGCAATTGCTCGTAATTTTTCCGGTGAAAAGGCATGACCAAGCTTAACGCCTAAATGTGATCCCAGCGCAATCAGGGGTGAAAAAGCAAATCCGTAAAACATAGAGGCGAAGACCTCATCGCCAAGAACATAATACAAGGTGATAAAATTGATAGGCGCAGAAGCGAGAAAGCTTGCAAAAAGGAAACTCCGAATCTGTTGATTTGTCCATTTGTGCGTCATTACCCACAGGACGATCGGGGGGCCTCCTACTGCGATTAAGCCAGCAAAATACCCGCTGGCGCTAAATGCAAGGAAGGTCCAGAAGCAATGCAATTTGTTCCTGGGAACAGGTCGTACGACAATTTGAAGGCCTACAATGAGCAGAATTAAGAAGCCAACCAATTGCTCTATCTGGGCTTTGCCAATTGCTGCGGTTATGTAGCCGAGAGAAAGAATACCTAGCGGCAAAGTGACATACCGGATAAGGGAACCCTTTATCAGGGGCGGATATTTGATGTGCTTTCTGAGTTTACAAACACCAACGACAAGCTGGGTGATACTTGCAGAGAGGAGCAGAGGAACTATTACGCTCAATTCTATACCGAGAAGTGTCAGGAACGTTAAGGCAATCAAGCCAAATGCAAAGCCAACAGCCCCTTGAATAAGGCTGGAAATAAAAAGAATTAAGCCGACAAGCGGAAGAAGTTCCTGAGACAATGGGGAATCCAAGTTGGAAATTAAAAATCAACTATTATGTTTTGGTGATATCGGTCCCTGCTCTGAAGTATTTTGGCTGAAGGGTCAATAGTCTTTAGAGAGAGGGCGGTCTGTTCTTTTCTGATTTATGTATGAGTCTGTAGTCTGTACAAACTTTGTTTGAACAGGAAAATGTTGGGCTGAGCCAGTATCCGGGCATAAAAAAAGCGATATCAAAATGACATCGCTTTTTTGTAATTATCAGGGCTGGTTATCGAAGATAAACGTGAACTTCTGGAACCTGAGCACCCGGATTGCTGGTTGATGAAAGCGACACGTGAGAAGCTGGCAGGCCGAGCTTTGTCAGGGAACGCATAACATCCTCACCGTATTTACGGGATTTGCTTGTTGCCAGAGCGACTTGAGCTGAATTCCCGCGTGCAGGTGCAACTGTAACGAGGTCAAAAGCTGAACTCGGACGACGATCCAAGGCACGACTTACAGCAGTGAAAAGTGCCTGTTCGTAATTCACATTTGGCTGGTCAAAACGAATGATAGCCAAAGGAGGCTGGCGACCCACAAGACCTGCTGGTCCACCCGGTGGAGGGGGAACAGGAAGGCCAAAGGTTCTGCTACCAAGGTTGCCACCGATAAATTCGCCGTTATCAACTGCCACCTGAAGTGCTGTCAGATTTGTACGTTCGGCAGAGAAGTAGTTCTGCGTGCGTGCAATGTCTTCTGTTAGCTCGTTCATAAGGCGATCAAGGATAACAACCGTTTGATTGGCTTCGTCTTCCAGCACAGCAAGCTGTCTATGATCTTCGTCCAAAGCGCCGCGCAGCTCATATGTCGATTTCGCTGAATCCAGAACAAATGCTGCAAGTGCGGATGTTGATCCGGCTTCATTCGAGAGACTATTCAAATTTGTGATGCTTGCACCAACAGCTTCCAGCTCCTGCTGGGCTTTGTTCCAGCCGTTCACCATTTGCGGGTTACCCGGTGTGGTGCCAACCTGTAGACGTGTATTCATTGCGGCAATAATGGAATGATAAGTTCCTGCACTGCTGCGAGCGTTGTTACGCTGTGTCTGCAAGTTATTATTATGATGTATCAAGCGAGCCTGAAGCCTCGAAAGATCACCGCGCAATTCTTCAACTTTTTTACCAACATGTGTTCCTGTTGGTTGCCCCGGCGTAACGCCAGGAGATTCAAAAATGGTTGAACCCAGCAAAGGCAAGCCAGAGATACTATTTGTTATAACTGTATCAGGAACGACAGGTGCCCCTGCAGCAGTCGTCGTTGCTTCTCTCGCAGCTTCTTCTCCGACAATAGAAGGCCACAAGGCTTCTTCGGTAAAAGAACAACCATTTAATAACATCACCGTAGCCAAGGCTGTAACGGTATTACGCAAAACAGAGGATTTAATGGATCCCATTGACAAGTCCGCACTGTTGATTGTGATCAGCCAAACATATCTTCTCTCAAATCTAGTACTATTACTATAATTGATACGGGAAAAACGCCCGAAAAGATACACGAGTTGACCAACCCCCCAAAATACTTAGGCCAGATACTACTTGAAGGGAGTCTCAGGGACAAGAGTTTTCCCACCAAGTAATTGATAGTTAGGCATGAGATTAAAAAAAAATACGAATTTGCGATTTAAGGGTTGCGTCCTCACAGAAGCAGGAGTAAGTTCCGCCTCGTTTTCAGGGGTTTATTCTGGAAGCGCTTTGAAACGCACCCGTAGCTCAATTGGATAGAGCACTTGACTACGAATCAAGAGGTTTCAGGTTCGAGTCCTGACGGGTGCGCCATTTTCCCCTTTATATATCAATCATTTACGGCTCATTAAAAAATCAGCGATTTTGATTTTTAGTGATGTTAGCCACTTTGTTAGCCACTTTATTTGATCCGGGGGCGGCTTTCATCTTGTCCATTGCCCGTTGAGCAAGCAGCTTTTGACGCACGCCTTTGGCGTATAGTTTCACCATTTCATCGGTTTTATGCCCGGTAATGGATTTGGTTTCTTCCGTTGTACAACCTACCTCCAAAAGAAAAATGTTGGTGTTTCTGCGCAACCAGAATTTTTTTATTTGCAGATCATCCGCTGAACCTAATTCAGCTAAAAGTTTTTTTTGAGATTCATATCGTTACTTTTTTTTATGTCTGGCTTCAGGCTATAAGTCTGGCATGACCTTTTAAGGTAGATATTTCTGCTATAGTTTTGTAAATGACGGTTTTAAGGAAGTTTGTGAGGTTAATTTGTCCGCCTACGATCTGTCGAGATTGAATGTAATGGTGATCGACGACAGTGTGCACATGTTGCGCATTGTGAAGACGATTTTCAATGCGATGGGGATTTTTAGCGTTCAATATATCTCTGATGTTGAAGAAGCCCGGAAAGAACTAAGGTTTAAAAAGCCTGATATTATTATCACGGATTGGGAAATGGAACCTGTGAATGGTTTGGAGTTTACCCGTGATATCAGGAAAGAGGGTGGTTTTTTCAGTCGTGTACCCGTTATCCTCTTAACAGGACATACTGAATATGAGCGTGTGATGGAGGCAATCCAGTCTGGCGTTAGTGATGTTTTGGCGAAACCTGTTTCAATTGAAATTCTTCACCGCCGCTTATGCAGAATTGTTGATATTTCATCTATGTCTGTCGTTGATGATTCTGAGGATGAAGACTTTTTGGAAATCGGATGATTCCTTCAACTATTTGTTCGTTTAAGTTTTTGATGTGTATGGTTTTTTGTTTCTTTTGTTTTATAACGCTCCATTTTGATTGAGGGTTCTAAATGAGTGCAGAGCAATATTGGAAAGACAAACGTGTTCTTGTGACCGGTGGCGCTGGATTTATTGGTGCAGAGATCGTTCGGCAGCTAAGTTTTTTTAGTGTCAGAGAAACAGTTGTTCTTGATAAACTGACCTATGCTGCTGATTTAGGACGGTTGGCAAGTTTGGAAGGTTGTTATTCCTTAAAGAAGGTTGCACTTGAAGACAGTAGTGCCGTAAAGGATGCATTCAGAGATTCTCAACCGGATATCGTGATCCATGCGGCGGCAGAAAGCCATGTGGATCGATCAATTGATGGCCCAGGCGACTTTGTACAAAGTAACATCGTCGGAACATTTAACCTGTTGCAGACTGCATTGAGTTTTTGGAGCGAAAAAGAAAAACCTAACCAATTTCGCTTTCTTCATATTTCAACTGATGAGGTTTATGGATCACTTGGGAAGGGCGGTTTTTTTAGTGAAACCAGTTCATATGACCCTCGATCTCCCTATTCTGCTTCCAAAGCGGCGTCGGACCACTTGGCAAAAGCCTGGTGGCATACCTATGGATTGCCAACGATCACAACAAACTGCGGGAATAATTATGGGCCATGGCAATTCCCGGAAAAATTGATTCCTTTGATGGTCGCCAACGCGATTGACGGTAAGACATTACCTCTTTACGGCGAAGGGAATCAGATTCGTGAATGGATACATGTCACTGATCATGTTGAAGCTCTACTTTTAGCGTTGCAAAAAGGTGATGCAGGAGAAACTTATTTAATTGGATCCGGCGAAGAGAAAACAAATCTATCTGTGGTCAATAGCATCTGTGATTGCATGGACCAGATTTATCCAGAACGTTCCCCGTTTTCTGCCTTGATAAAAAATGTCGAAGATCGCCCCGGGCACGATCAGCGCTATGCTCTGGATGCCTCCAAGTTCAAGTCAAAAACGGGGTGGTTTCCTAAAGTGGTTTTCGATCAGGGTTTGGCGAACACTGTTGACTGGTATGTACGAAATCAACCCTGGTGGCGTCAGATTCAGATGGAAACGTATAATCAGGAAAGGTTGGGCATCATCAAGGAATAAAATCGATAGAATCGGTAATGAGTAATAAACCAATGATAGAGTAATCTGTCATTACCGCTTTCTCTTGAGATGCTTAGGCTGCCTCCGGGTCTGATAGTGATTGTTCTGACAGGACTCTGCATAGCATACTCAGAGCATCCTGATGTTTTTCATTTTTAATATTGGTAAAATTCCGGGCTAGATCCAGACACATGCGTTGGCGCTCGCTAACAGTATCTTGATCACTATCCAGCCCCTCGTAAAAAAAACTCACCCCGACGCCTAGGACCTGAGAAATCTCGAACAGGCGCCCCGCAGAGACTCGGTTTATGCCGCGTTCGTATTTATGGGCTTGTTGATAAGTAACCCCGATTAAATCAGCTAGTTGTTGCTGTGTCAGACCCAGCATGGTTCTACGTTCACGTATTTTTTGCCCTACATGGTTCTCAATACGATGCGTGTTAGACAGATTTTTTTTTACACTAGTCACCAAATTTACTCGTATATAGTAGATGTTTTCATTGTTTTTAGTGTGAAATAGACCTTTTAAGAATAGATTTCAATAGATGTTCTGTAAAATATTTGAAAAATAATATTTTTTACTTATTCTGGATGGTGTTAACTTTTTATTAACTAATATTGATGTGCTGATTTGTTTTAACGTCAAGTATGCAGATTCTTAATTGCTTTACTTATTTCATAGGGTGCGTTACATGGTTTTTCATTGACTATATATTGCATGTAATTTTCTAAGAGTTTGTTTCCAAAGAATAAACAAGTTTCCTGCAGCCGGGTTACAAAAAGTCAATATACAAAAGCAACCATTTTTCTTGCGATTAATTCTGAGTCAGATTCAGTATTCGTTAATGACTCAATCGTTATTATTTAACGAAATTTAACGTGAATATCAGTGTCTTTACGGGTATTTATAGTTGTCAATCTTCAGGTAGGAGTAGACAGACCGTGCTCCGGTCCGCTCATGATAATAACATAGATCTTTCTCTTTTGGATCAGATGACAACTGCACTGGAGTCATCTGGCGATGTTGTGTACGAATGGGACCTGGCAACAGATAGCCTGATGTGGTTGGGCAGGGCAGCTTCTCTCTTTGGTCTGGAAGATAATTTTATTCCAGCTACCGGTGAGACCTACCATAACCGTATTAATCCAGAAGATCTCCCCGCCAGAATGCGGAATTTGACGGACCATTTTGCCGGCGAAGCCTATTATGATTGTGAATACCGTGTTCGCGATGGCGCGGGTAATTTCCAATGGGTTCATGACCGTGGCGCTGTCGAGGTTTCAACCACAGGTGCACCGACGCGATTAACCGGAGTGTTGCGCCCTGTAACAGTTAAGAAACAGGCCGAAGCTCGACTTGAATATTTGGCGAGTTATGATGAACTCTCTGGGCATTTTAATAAGTTAAGGCTACGGGAGTCTCTGGATTTCTCCTTGGAACAAGCTCTCCGGTATAGCAATGTCGGTGCTTTCCTGGCTGTCGGTGTTGATCACCTTGGTATGATTAATACAGCCTACGGTTTTGAAGCTGGGGATGCTGTTTTGGTTGAGGTTGGGGAACGGCTGGATAAAAGCGTCCGTGGGGCAGATATCGTTGGCCGCCTGGGTGGGGATCGATTCGGTGTGATTATGAGTGTGGCCTCTCATGAAGAAGCTGATGCAATTGCTGAACGAATCCTGCAGACGGTTCGTGAGACTCCTTTTCAAATCAGTAGTGAACGTATTTATGTGACTGTTTCTGTTGGTTTTGTTGATTTTCCAGAGCAAACGAAGACAAGTTTTGACGCCTTTGCAAAGGCTGAGAGTGCATTGCTGGATGCAAAGTCAAATGGGCGTGACTGTGTCAAGCCGTACCAATTGACAACCGAGCAGTGCGAGAATTATCGAACCAGTATGATTATTGGTGAAGAAGTAAAGCTTGCGTTGAAAGAAGATCGTATTGCTTTGGCCTATCAACCGATTGTGGATTCTGAAAGTCATGAACTCGTTTTGGTTGAAGCTCTTTTGCGCATGTTTGATCGCGATGGCAAAATCGTTCCTGCGGGCAAGTTCATTCCCGTAGTTGAGCAGCTGGGGATGATGCGGGTTATTGATCGCAGAGTGTTAGAACTTGCTCTGGAAGATCTGGCGCGCTTTCCGAACATTACAATGTCTTTGAATATATCTGGCTTAACGGCATCAGATCGTAGTTGGTTAAGGGCGTTATCTTCGCGTGTGAAATCAAGGCCAGATATTGCAAAACGCTTAATTGTCGAGATTACAGAAACGGCGGCACTTCATGATTTGGAAGAGTCGGCGCGCTTTGTTTCGGCGGTTCGACAGTTAGGATGTAAAGTTGCGATTGATGATTTCGGGGCGGGCTATACGACATTCAGGCATCTGAAAACCCTTACCGTCGATATTATCAAAATTGATGGCTCTTTTATCGCTGGAATTCTTGATAATGAAGAAAATCAGATTTTTGTTCGAAATCTTCTCGGCCTGGCAAAGGCGTTGAATCACACAACAATTGCAGAGTTTGTGGAAACAGCGGAAGAAGCTGCGTTTCTCTCTCGCGAAGGGATTGACTTGCTTCAGGGGTTTTATTTCGGAAAACCGGAAATTAATCCTGATTGGCTTGTTGAAAATACAGCTGCGAAGAAACCGATCGTTTTTCCTGGTTAACGACGTCCTGCCGCATTTAAATCAAAGGGCCTCCATGTGGTTTTGGAGGCCCTTTTTTGCTCTGGCTTAGCAGTATTGTTATCCACTATTTCTTTTTGCTCAGGGCATCAAGTTGTTTTTGCAGCTGTTCAACCTGTGTTTTCAAATCGTCGAATCCGCCGTTATCTGTTTGCGGCATTGCTTGCTTTTCTTCTGATTCTTCTGTTTCCGGTTTTGTGTTTTGGAAAGGTGACAGCATGCGCATGGCATTTTCAAACAGAGCCATATTTTGTTTGTTCATTTCATCCAGATTGCCAAAGGGGAAAATGCCGCCAAAGGTTTCCTGCATTGACTGGCGCATTTTGTCCTGATTCTCGGAAAAGCCTTCCATCATGTGTTCCAGATATTTGGGAACAACCCATTGCATGGAATCGCCATAGAGGCTGATTAATTGACGTAAGAAGGAGATTGGCAACAGGTTTTGCCCTTTGGATTCTTCTTCGACAATGATCTGGGTTAAGACTGATCGTGTGATATCATTTCCTGATTTTGCATCATAGACAACAAACTCGATGTTGTCTTTCACCATCTGACACAAATGATCAAGAGTGACGTAACTGCTCGTCGCTGTATTGTACAGACGCCTGTTTGCATATTTTTTTATGACGATTGCGTCGTCAGTATTCCCTGATTTTGAGGTCGCCAAGGTCCTCGCCTCCAATGCTTATTATATACGCCAGTTTCTAATGCTGGCTCATTGCTGTTTGTGCACTGCTTATCAAATATTGCTGCGCTGCGATGGTATCTGTCAATGAATAGGGCGTAAAAGCCTTAAAAAAAGAGAATTTTTTGTCTGTTTTTCTCATTGCTTGTGCGAATATAGCTTTTAGCCAACGCAATACGAGTGTGTATATTATGTGAGAGAGGGCTTCTTGGACAGGGAAAAAGACATTGACCTGCTTGCTGATGAATATTTGGATTTATGGATTAATCATCTTTCCAGATTACAGCTTACGCCGTGGCATCTAGTGGCAGATTTGTCGGCTGATCTCGATTCTGCAATAATTGATCTGTACAGGCAGTGGGAAGCTTTCTACCATAAGGTTTATCATCCAGATGCCAAGGGAGAAATTAATCTCTTCCAATTGATGTTAAAACAAGATTCCGAGCAAGCAGAAGGGGCTGAATCTGGTGGGGATCAATCGCAAAACAAGACCGATTCCGTTGCCTCTGCACATGATGTCAGCGCTGATGACCTTGCAGAGCTCAAAGCTCGGCTTGGGGATCTTGCAAAACAAGTTGCCGAACTCGAAGCTGGTGCCAAAAATTCCGGAAACGATGAGGGCACAAATCTCGAATAAGCTCGCCGGGGTAGATTCCTTGGAGTTTCCCCAGGCGATAGACCGGGCAATTGTACGGCGATTTTCTCTTTATCAAGAGGGGATCAAGAAATATCAGGATGCTGATCATGTAAATACCCGAAATGAAATGCCTGTTGTCTGGTCAAAAGGTTCTGCTTCTCTTGTGGATTATTCGGAAAGAAGGGGGGGATACCCTCTATTTATTATTCCTTCTCTGGTTAATCGCTATTACATTCTGGATTTAATGCAGGAAAACAGCTTCCTCAGGTGGTTAACCAGGGGCGGATGGGCACCGTATGTCATGGACTGGGGACAACCGGGGTTGGCAGAAAGTGATTTCGGACTTGAAAAGTATATTATTCACTACCTGCAGCCAGCTTTGAAAGAAGTTAAAGATCAGTCCAGTCGAAAGCCAATAGTTGTTGGTTATTGTATGGGGGGGACTTTGGCGATAGCTCTG
Organism: Kiloniella sp. EL199; assembly: GCF_900313065.1. Lineage (GTDB taxonomy): Bacteria > Pseudomonadota > Alphaproteobacteria > Kiloniellales > Kiloniellaceae > Kiloniella. The sequence goes on along the minus strand of NZ_OMPU01000011.1, from coordinate 158,263 downwards.
GCTGTTTTGAGTCAGTCTATAATCCGTTCGTTGGTTTTGATTGCCAGCCCCTGGGATTTCCATGAGGGGCAAGACGACAGAGCTATTCAACAGGGTAAGTGGCTTCAATGCATTTTACCTATGGTTCAGGCGATAGGGCATTTGCCCAGTGAAATCTTGCAAGGGTTGTTTGCGTCACTAGACCCGACACTATCTTTGAGAAAGTTTTCAAACTTCAGGTCCCTTGATGAAAAGACCCAGCAGGGAAAAACATTCATAGCTTTGGAAGATTGGTTAAATGATGGTGTGTCTCTTACCCAGAAAGTTGCAGAAGAATGTCTTTCGGGGTGGTATGGAGAGAATCTGACAGAAAAGGGTCTCTGGTCTATTGCTGGCGAAGCTATTACCTTGGATAAAGTGCTATTACCAACTCTGTCTGTTGTATCTGACAATGATCGTATTGTGCCAAAACCTTCGTCGCTTGCTGCGACGAGAGTAATTGTGAATAGCACAGTTATGCGGACTTCTTTGGGGCATATTGGTATGATGGCAAGTCGCGGTGCACAATCAAAATTCTGGACCCCAGCTTCTGACTGGATGAAACAAATAGTTGCATAAAAATGCAATATAATTTCAATATTAATGCGTAAAAGTAAATTTTTATGTCATATTGATGTAATAATCTCTTGATTTTTTATGCGTAGTTTCGTTATGGTTTATATAATAATTTTGCGATGCAGCATGCGCTGCCAGTGAATAGGGTAGTACGAGTTGGTCGCTCTGGCGAACGAATGTCTGGTTTTTTCTGATCATAATTTTGAGATACAGCTTTTCTGAAAGGTATCTGTAATGTCTGGTGTTGTAATTGTTGGGGCTGCAAGAACCCCGGTTGGCGCTTTTGGGGGCGGGCTTTCGACAGTTCCGGCTGCGGAACTTGGAACGGTTGCTATTCGCGAAGCTCTGGCGCGGGCGGGGGTTTCGCCTGAAGATGTTGATGAAGTGATATTGGGGCAGATTCTTACGGCCGGAGACGGACAAAACCCTGCGCGTCAAGCTGCTTTAGGCGCAGGTATCCCACACGAAAAAACTGCCTATCTTATTAATCAGATCTGCGGATCAGGTTTGCGGACTGTGGCTTTGGGTTATCAATCCATTGCTTTAGGCGATGCAGAGATTGTTGTGGCTGGTGGCCAAGAGAATATGAGCTTGGCCCCACATGTTTCCCACATGCGTACTGGTACCAAAATGGGTGATGTCAAACTTGTTGATACCATGATCAAAGATGGATTGTGGTGCGCAATGAATGATTATCACATGGGGAAAACAGCCGAAAATATTGCGACGAAGTTTAATATATCCCGCGAAGATCAAGATGCCTTTGCGGCGGGATCTCAACAAAAAGCTGCGATTGCTCAGGAAGCCGGATATTTCAACGATGAGATTGTTCCCGTTACGGTGAAAACCCGTCGTAGTGAAGTTGTTGTTGCGACCGATGAACATCCAAAACCAGACACAACGGCAGAAGGCTTGGCCAAATTGAGAGCTGCTTTTGACCGTGAAGGTACGGTAACAGCAGGAAATGCGTCTGGTATCAATGATGGCGCTGCTGCTGTTGTGATGATGTCTGAAAGCAAGGCGCAAGCTGATGGTATTAAGCCGCTGGCGAAAATTGTGTCATGGGCGACCGCGGGTGTGGATCCCGCCATTATGGGGACTGGTCCTATTCCGGCCAGTCGTAAGGCATTAGAAAAAGCAGGATGGACAATCGATGACGTCGAGTTGGTTGAAGCTAACGAAGCTTTTGCTGCGCAAGCCATTGCCGTTAACCGAGAACTTGGCTGGAATGAAGATATTGTAAATGTAAATGGTGGCGCGATCGCCTTGGGACACCCCATTGGGGCTTCAGGAGCCCGTGTCTTGGTCACATTGCTTCATGAAATGCAACGCCGTGATGTTAAAAAAGGGCTTGCAACCCTTTGTATTGGTGGTGGGCAGGGAATTGCTCTTTGTGTCGAGCGCGATTAAGGAAATCAGGGAGATTGTCGATGAAACAAAAACAAAAATATCATCGGCAGCAACTCTTTGTGAATGGGCTGCCTTTGTTTTCAAGGTGGCCCTTTTTTGTAGATAACTCTCGGTCTTATTCAAAAATCGTGGGTTAAGTTACAGAAATTTGGGGCTATGGCCCTGAGGCAGCAAATAACGAAGGGAAATAAAATGTCTCGTGTTGCTCTTGTGACCGGAGGTACCAGAGGAATTGGTGCGGCCATTTCAATTGCCTTGAAAGAGGCGGGGTATAGTGTTGCAGCCAGTTATGCTGGAAATGATGAAGCTGCGCAGAAGTTCCGCGATGAAAATAAAATCGCGGTATTTAAATGGGATGTTGGCGATTTTGACGCCTGTCAGGAAGGTATCGCCCAGGTAGAGAAAGAGTTGGGTGCAATAGATGTTCTCGTGAATAATGCGGGTATTACACGGGATACGACTTTGCATAAAATGGATCAGGCCAAATGGCAGGCTGTGATGGATACCAATCTTAATTCTCTGTTCAATATGACGCGGGGCGTTATTGATGGCATGCGTGAACGCAAATATGGACGGGTGATCAGTATTTCATCAATCAATGGCCAAAAGGGACAATTTGGTCAGGCGAATTATGCTGCGGCGAAAGCTGGCGTGATTGGATTTACCAAATCTGTTGCCCAAGAGAATGCGAGTAAAGGGATCACGGCAAATGTTGTGGCGCCGGGATATATTGGTACAGAAATGGTGCGCGCCGTTCCCGAAGAAATTCTCAATAGCAAGATAATCTCTCAGATACCTGTCGGGCGTTTGGGTGAGCCGGAAGAAGTGGCTGATTGTGTTGTGTTTCTGGCATCAGAAAAATCTGGTTTTGTGACGGGTTCAACCCTTAGCGTGAATGGTGGTCAGTATATGGATTAAGTATGATATCCATAGATTAGAGATTATGGAAGCTAGGGTATTTGGCTTGTGATTTAAACACCGTTGTCTCGGCAGAAGATTGAGACAACGGTGTTCTTTGTATCTGTCTTGATTGTGCCGCAAACCACAGGTAGTTCTCTGGAATATCAGAGTGTTATTGAAAGCGATAAGAAGTCTATGACGATTTTTCCCGAGCTGGTCATTTTTGATTGTGATGGTGTGCTTGTTGATAGCGAAGCACTGGCGGCTCGAATTGTGTCTCAGACGCTGGCGGCATACAATATTATGTTAAATCCGCAAGATGTTGCCAATCAGTTTGCAGGGTATACCGATGATGCCATAAGGGACCATTTTAATAAGATTTCTGAAACAAAAGTGCCGGAAGATTTTGCGCAAATTGTCGAGCGTAACACAATTGATCAAATGGCTGGAGCACTGGAAACGCTGCCCTTTATCAAAGAAACACTTTCAACATTTGAATATCCCTTTTGTGTGGCTTCGAACAGCCGAACGGATCGCTTGGACAGTGCCCTTGATACAACAGGATTAGGGATATTTTTCCCCAAAGAGAGACGTTTCAGCTCTTCAATGGTGCAATACCCCAAGCCAGCACCCGATTTACATCTGATGGCCTGTGAAATGATGAAGGTGAAACCTGAACAGGCTCTTATTATCGAAGATACTGTGGCTGGAGCTACTGGAGCCAAGAACGCAGGCATTGCTGTTCTTGGCTTTGTTGGCGCAGAACACATTACAGACAAAAAGGCGCAGGGGCGGAAGTTGATGGAAGCTGGCGCCTATGCTGTTTTTGATGATATGCGCCAACTCTCAATGATGTTAAAGGACTATGCTGTAGCATAATATGTTTTTGGATGGATTAGATCCGAGTTATTTTCCCGGTGCCCAACCGGGTGCAGCCAGTTCGAAGCCATCAAATTCAAACGCGGGCGCAACAGTACACCCGACAAGAACCCACCCCTGCTCTGCGCTTGCCGCTTGCCAGTGATCTTTGGGAATGACGTGTTGTGGTGTTTGCCCTGCAATAACGTCGGGTCCTAAAGTGACAACGGTTTGTTTTTCTTCGTTATGAAATTTCCCATTGTGAGATCTCAGGGTAAGGGGGCTACCTGCGTACCAGTGCCACATCTCTACCGCATCTACTTTGTGCCAATGAGAGCCCTGTCCCTTTTCCAGCAAAAAGAAAATTGCAGTCTGGTCGCCTCTGCTACCATCGGATGGCTGGTGGCGATAGGTCTCTTTGTACCAACCGCCTTCCGGATGGGGTTGAAGGTCGAGATGTTTGACTATCTCTTGTGCTGAATAGTTTTTCATAATCTTTATGAACCTGCGGGTGGGGATGTTTTTACAAAGGAAGATCGTTCTGAAACACCTTTAAACCAACTGGAAAGGTTCGGGCGGTTTGTACGCCAGTCTTCATCTGCATATCGGAAGTCCAGATAAGCGAGGGCACAGGCAAGGCTGATTTCTGCGAGGCCAAAATCGTTCCCGAGAGTTTTATCTGTTACGGCTTGCTCAAACACATCCAATGTTGTGTCTATTTTGAATTTTTGGGCTTCGTGTACAGACTCTAGTTGATGTTCACTTGGGCGTTGACGGCGCTCCATTGTTCTTATGAGGCTGGCGTCCATAATACCATCTGCAAGGGCATGAAAGTTGAGGCTCTTCCAGCGGTCTTCTCCTGATACAGGAACAAGTGCAGGTGACTGGTTCAGGCTTTCCAGATACTCACAGATCAGCGGTGAATCGCATAAGATTGTTCCTTCGTGGGTTTCAAGCGCGGGAACTTTTCCCAGTGGATTTTTCTGCCAAATTTCTGATTCAGTCGTAAAGGTTCCCATTGGGACAAGATTGATTTCATTTTCTATTCCTTTTTCCATGGCAAGCATCAGCACCTTGCGGACGTATGGGGAGGTAGGGGAAAAACATAAATACATTGATGGCTCCGGTAATTAGGTGTGTTACGAATAATATTTTTTAGATGAGGGTTTTAAAAGTTGTCTTTGCGTTTGCGGATTTCCTTGAACACATCTGCATCTGTCGCTGAGATCAGGTTCAGCCTTTTTCTAATTTCGATATCGTGAGGTCTAAGGAAGGGGTTGGTTTTAAATTCTTCGCTTAACAGGCTTGGTACTGTTGGTTGATTATTTTTCCGTAGACTCCTAATCTTTTCAACTCTGTTTTTCAGGTCTGGATTATCAGGCTCAATTGTCAGGGAAAATTCTGCATTTGAAAGAGTGTATTCGTGCGCTGAATAGACAAGCGTCTTTTCTGGAAGAGCGAGATATTGCTGAAGAGATTGCCACATCATTTCCGGAGTACCTTCGAACAAGCGCCCGCATCCCAACGAGAAAAGACTATCACCGGGAAACAGGATGTTGTCGTCCTCAAACCAATAGGCAATGTGTCCCAGAGTATGACCAGGTACATAGAAAACCTTGGCTGTTCTTGACCCGAACAAGATGTTGTCCCCACCATCTACAACAATATCCATCCCATCAATACGGTGCTGATCCTTCTTGGGGCCAGTTACCTTTGCGCCGGTACTTTGTTTTATGTCTGCCAAGCCATCGATATGGTCATAATGATGGTGTGTTAGAATTATATCGGTGATCTGCCAGCCCAGTTTATCAGCTTTTTCAAGGATCGGGTCTGAAACACCGGGGTCAATGACAGCGACGGCACCTGTTTGAGTATCTCTGATGAGATAGCTATAATTATCGCTGAGTATGGGGATTTGTTTGACATCGAGCATGATCTGTTTTTCCCAGTTGATGGCTTGTCGTCGTACACAGGCTAGAAGTGTTTTTTGCTTTTCATTTGTTAAGGTGATCTTAGCGACCTATGTTTTAAAGATCGACCATCGTTTTTATTTTTGGTTATGATCTCTGTCGTTGGGTTTGGGCGACACAAAGTACCGAATGAGAAGCAGGGAAAACAATGTGGACTGACGTTGTTGATCTTCAGGGGTTTTACGGCACCCGTTTGGGGGAAACGGCCGCGCACGTCATCCGTGGTAACATTCGCGAGCATTGGAAAAATCTAAAAGGCAAATCTGTTCTGGGCCTTGGTTACACGACACCTTATCTAACACAATTTGAAGATGAAGCGGATCGTGTACTGGCTTTTATGCCTGCATTGCAAGGTGTTTGCCACTGGCCTCGCGGAGGGCCCGGCAAAACATCCCTGGTCGACGAAACAAAGTTACCTTTACCAGATTATTCTATTGATAGAGTTTTGCTTGTCCACGGCCTGGAAAGCAGTGAATACCTGAGAGATATGCTGAGAGAAATATGGCGGGTTTTGACAAGCGATGGCCGATTACTGATTGTTGCGCCCAACAGACGAGGCATCTGGGCACGTGTGGATAAAACGCCATTCGGCTGGGGGCATCCTTTTAGTCGATCTCAAATATCACAGCTTTTGCATGATACGCTATTTGTGCCAATGCGCACCAATCGTTCACTTTATGTACCACCAAGCCAACGTTTGACATTTTTGCAATCAGCATCAGCGTGGGAAAGAATGGGAAAAAAATTCTTCCCTACTTTTGCAGGGGTTTTGACCGTTGAAGCTGGAAAGCAGTTATATGTTCCGGGGACACCAAAGAAGGTTCAGAGTATTCGCCAGCCAGGTTTGGTGAGTGCTCCTCAGGCTTTTCAAAATACATCGAGTGCCCAACGTAGGTCGAAATCATTAAAAGTTTCCCGATCCTAATAGTGATCTTTGATCTGTTTGTCATAATAGGGGACCACTGTTTCGATATCGGCTGGCAAATCAATAACCCCAGTTCTTTGAAGCTTCTTGCAGTCAGTTGAGCGTTTGGGGGTAATTTGATGTGAAACTGACCCAAATACCTGAATCTTTCCTTTTACTTTTTAACTCTGCTATGTCTATCTCTTCTCTGGAACCGAGAATCACAGGCCTTTAAAAACTATGTCTGAACAAGATAAACTTTCTTCTTTGCGAAGCCAGATTGATAAAATTGATAACCAGCTTCATGATCTTCTTATGACGCGGGCAGAAGTTATCCAGTCGATCGTTAAGGAAAAGGGGAAATCTTCTACAAGCCTTAATGCCGGAAGGGAAGCGGAGGTTTTGCGCTGTCTTGTTAGGCGGCATGATGGCATCCTTCCTAAATCAGCTATCGTCCGTCTTTGGCGAGAGATTTTTGCAAGTACATTACAGTTGGAAAGCAAATTTTCAGTTTCTGTACATGTCCCGGAGGGCGATAATACTTATTACGATCTGTCTCGGGAACACTTTGGTATGGAGACGCCGATTTCCAGTCGACAGACAGTGATGAGTGTCCTTCGTGAGGTTACAGATGAAGCCTCAACTGTTGGTATTCTTCCTTTGCCACAGGCTGGAGAAGGCAACCCCTGGTGGCTTTCTCTTGCACAGGGGGAAAGTGCGACAAATGCCAGAATTATTGCACGTTTACCTTTTTATCAAGCATCTGGCATGGATGGGCCAGAAGCCGTTGTTGTTGGATTGGGCGCACCGGAAAAAACAGGTTATGATCGCAGTTATATCGTGGTTGAATCTGCTGAGCCTTTGTCCCGTTCAACTCTGACACGTCTATTGGAAAAGTCAGATTTGAAACCCGTGAATATTCAGATTCATACGCCTGATCCATCAGTTTGTTTACAACTGATTGAGGTGGATGACTATGTGGCCCCAGGTGATGAGCGCCTGGCCAAACTAGCCGAATTGTCTGATCAAAGGATTACCCATGCCTGGACAATTGGTGGTTATGCCGTTCCATTAATGGGCGCATAACTTCATCGGCACGTTGCCGATAACTATTCAGTAAAATAAGAGAGTTTTTACAATGGCTTTAAAACCGCAACCCGGAATTATGGATGTATCCCCTTATGTTGGTGGAGAATCTAAAGTTGAAGGTGTCGATCGGATTTGCCGCTTGGCTTCGAATGAAAACCCACTTGGTGCTTCAGACGCGGCTAAAAAAGCTTATCTGGCGATTGCAGAAGACCTTCATCGATATCCGGACGGCGGCTCTTATTTACTGAGAACAGGAATAGCAGAAGCAGAAAATCTGGATGCAGACAGGATTGTATGTGGTGCTGGCTCTGACGAACTATTGGGGCTTTTGATTAATGCATATGTTGGTGTTGAGGATGAAGTCGTTTATAACGAGCACGGCTTCCTAATGTATCCGATTGGAACCAAAATTGCCGGAGGCATACCCGTGAAAGCACGGGAAAAAGATCTGCGTATTGAAATTGATGCCATGTTGGCAGCTGTCACTGATAAAACGCGAATTATGTTCTTGGCGAACCCGAACAATCCTACAGGAAGCTATGTCACTGAAACAGAACTGCGAAGGCTGCGTGCTGAGCTACGGGATGATGTGTTGCTGGTTATTGATGCGGCGTATTGTGAGTATGTTGATAACGCCGATTATATCAGTGGTGCGACCTTGGTTGAAGAGAATGATAATGTGGTAATGACACGCACTTTCTCTAAAATACATGGCCTTGCTTCACTTCGTCTGGGATGGGCCTATTGTTCAGCTGAAGTTACTGATGTTCTCAATCGTGTGCGTGGACCTTTTAATGTTAGTTTAGCTGCTCAATCTGCGGGGGCCGCGGCGATCAAGGATAAAGAGCACATTACCCGATCAAAAGAGCTGAATAATCGTTTGCTTAACTGGTTCCGCCAACAGGTGTCTGAGCTCGGTCTAGGTACGCATGACTCTGTTGGTAACTTTGTTCTTGTGAACTTTGGTTCTGGCGAACGTGCAGCAGAAGCTCTGGCATTCCTGAAAAACAAAGGTGTTCTGGTACGTGGTATGTCGGCCTATGGATTGGCAGAACATATACGCATTTCAATCGGAACCGAAGATGAGATGAGGGTGGTGGTCGATAGTCTTGCCGCATTTATCAATGACTGAAAAAAAAGATCCACTTTTTAATAAGATCGCTTTGGTTGGTATTGGGCTGATTGGCTCTTCTCTGGCCCGGGCAACCCGTAAAAATGGCTTGGCAAAAGAAATAGTTGCCTGTGCTCGCAGTCAGAGTACGCGCGATAAAGCTATGCGATTGGGGTTGGTTGATGCTGTTTATGAAACATCGGCTGAAGCTGTGGTCGATGCTGATCTGGTTATTCTTTGTACACCTGTAAGTACTTATGATGACTTGGCGTGTGCAATGGCTCCGTCTTTGAAGGTAGGCGCTATTGTCACAGATGTTGGCTCGGTCAAAGAGTCTGTTATTCGTGATGTCGGACCACATTTGCCAGATGGCGTGCACTTCGTTCCAGGGCACCCCATTGCTGGTACAGAACATTCCGGCCCGGAAGCTGGCTTTGCAGAGTTGTTTGAAGGGCGCTGGTGTATCTTAACGCCTGTTCCCGGAACGAATAGCAAAGCGTTAGATCAGATTACTGACTATTGGACTGCGATGGGGAGTATGGTCGAAATCATGACAGCTCATCATCATGATAAAGTTCTGGCGATTACATCTCATTTACCACACTTGATTGCCTACACAATTGTCGGAACGGCAACTGATCTGGAAGAAACGCAGCAAGCTGATGTTGTGAAGTTCTCTGCGGGGGGCTTTCGTGATTTTACACGAATTGCCGCCTCTGATCCTATTATGTGGCGCGATGTCTTCTTGAACAATCGCGAGGCCGTTCTGGAGATGCTGCAAAGATTTTCCGAAGACCTCTCGGTGTTGCAAAGAGCAGTGAGGTGGGGTGAAGGCGATGTTCTGGAAGATCGCTTTCGGAAGACCCGTGATATTCGGCGGGGGATTGTTGATGCCCATCAGGCGGGTACCTTTGATGCACGAGAGCCTGATAGTGTTCAGGATTGATAATCAAAAAGCTCGCTTCTATTGAAGTGAGCTTTTTTGTTAAGGCTTTTATTGGGCAATAGGAGGAAGCCGAAGCAAGGTGACAGGGCCAATAGATAGCCAGCCGTCTTTCATGATAAGTGGTACGTTTATTTCATGGCGTCCGCGCTCATTTGTTTTTCCCAATGCTGCCAGCGATAGCTTTATTCCAAAGCTTTGCCCCTTATTGATGAGGCCGGTTTTTTCCAGTTTTTTGACAACTGCGCCCGCCCCTTCAATTCTGCTATCAAGATTACCTGAAGGTCTGAGTAAATTATCTATGGTTATTTTCCCTCTGGCATCCATCAGCAGAGGCCCCCAGCGCAAACTCATATCGTGCAGGGATAGAAAACCACCCGTATCCCGCCATATATGAAGGGCTTTTTTCAGCTTGGCTTTTGGAACTGCGCCATAAAGTGTGCCATCAAGATTCAACTGAGTAATGGGACCCTCTAGAGGTGTTTTGTCCAACTCAGGATGATTTATATCCTGCGCTTTAATTAGGATATTGAATTCTTGAAGCGGGTTTACTGTTGACGCTGGCTTCAGAGGACCCAGTGTTGTGTCCAATGTTGTGATGGTGAGAGGATGATGGCTTTCACGGATCACGACGAGCTTATCTGCCTGAAGGCGAGCGTTGAGTAGTTCTCCTTCGAGAGTTAGCTGTACTGTCGATTTTGCCTGATCGCTTTTGATCGTTATAGCGGGATGATTGTTTGGAAGGCCGTCAATGATATGTTCTTCGCTAAGATCTACTTCCATACTCAGGGGCGACCAAGGTGTGGCTTCTGCTTTCAGGCGCGATGTTTGCCAATACCATCCTTCGGGGGATTTTATTCTTGGTTCTTCCAATTCCGCCCGAACCAAAAAAGGAAAACCGCTTGTGGATAGGGGGCCATGAGAAATTTCGAAGCCTCGTGATTGTTGCTTTTCACTCCACCTGTTCAGGCTTGTTTCCATTTGGTTTGCTGCCCAGAACCAAAAGGCAACAGAAAAACAGACGAAGAGTATGCATAATACAAGACCAGATATGATCAGCTTCTTTGCAATAGGTGATGACTGACGGGGGGGGGTGTCAGTATCTACAGTCATTCTATGTCGACCCTTGGTTTCTGTGAGACTAAATTATTTTAATTGAGGGCGTCGCTTTTCGTTTTGCAAAGCAATCGTTACACTCATCTTTCTTTAGCCATAGACGATTCGGAGAAACAGAGCAATGTCGACCCCTGAATTAAGGGCCTTTTATGATTCGAAATTACCGCTCGAAGAGGGTCAGGATTTTTGGGTATTTGGCTATGGCTCTTTAATGTGGAATCCTGGCTTTCCACATATCGAAGTTCAACCCGCTGTGCTAGATGGCTTTCATCGGCATTTCTGTATTTATTCGTTCTTTTACCGGGGAACCCCTGAATGCCCAGGACTTGTTCTTGGGTTGGATAGAGGCGGTTCTTGTGTTGGTATGGCCTATAAAGTTCCTGCTGCCGAACGGGCCGTTGTGATGGACTATCTCTTTGAGCGCGAGATGATTTCAGGGGTGTATCATCCGGGGTGGTATGAGGTTGCTTTGAAGTCTGGTAAGAAGGTAACAGCTGCGACTTTCGTGGCAGATATAGAGCATGACCAATATGCCGGTCGCTTAAACAACCAGGAACTGATTTCGCATATATTACAAGGTGTTGGAAGTAATGGTCGATGCGTTGAATATCTTGAAAATACCGTGTCCCATCTTGAAGCACTGAGTATCGATGATCCGGGGCTTGAAGATCTTTTGAAAAAAGTGATTGAGGCACAAAAACACATTCCGTGATTTCAAGAAAATCTCAATCCCCAAAAAATACCAAAGAAAAGTAGGTATAGATATGGTTCTATGGCCGATCTATTTATTGGGAATACTTTGCGTTATATATTGGATCAGTGCATCAAAATCGGTCAGAAGCCAGAAGAGACCTATAACAATAATGCCGCCTAAGGGCATTATGTACCAAGGGTGATTAAAGGGAACATTCTCACCACAGGCATAACAGATATCTTCGTCGATGCCGATTTCCGTTGAACACTTTGGACATTTCCGTGGCTTTGCCATTACGCCTCTTTTCTCTGCTCGGCTTCATCCATAAGACGATTACTGGCGTCTTCGATGGTGTCCTGCATTGTTTTCATGAAGATTTTTTTGTTTAAGCCTGCGGGGATGACAGGAAGGTATTCAAGTACAATGTTACCTGGTTTTTTCACAAAAGCGTCTTTGCCCCAGAACAGGCCAGAGTTTACAGCAGCAGGGCAGACGGGAACATTTAAACCGCTATAGAGAGCAATAATTCCGGTCTGGTAGTTTGGCTCCTGATGTGGGGTGGCGCGTGTGCCTTCCGGGAAAATCACTACAGGGCGTCCATTGTCCAATGGCTCTTTTACTTCCTTAATCATTTGGCGAAGAGCTTTTATGCCTGCTTTGCGGTTAATGGCAACAACGCCGCCCTTCCATAGATACCATCCAAAAAAAGGTATTATCAGGAGTTCTCTTTTTAGAATGAAACAGGGGTTGTCCAGAAAAGCCATCAGAGCGATTGTTTCCCATGCTGACTGGTGTTTACTGACCAGTAAGAAGCCACCTTCTTTTGGGATATTCTCTTGACCACGGATTTCATAAGTGGTGCCACAAATAACCTTGAGAAGCCAGAAGGTCACAAGCGCCCAGTAGTGACCAGCTTGCAACATAAAGCGTTGAGGAAATAACATCAATAGAAGGCATGGAGTGAAGAAAATGGCACACCAGATTAGAAAGCAAATATTGAACGTAAGGGATCTTAGAAAAATCATAGGGTCTTTATCCAATCAATATTGCCTGTATGCCTTCTAGCCAGATCCGGACATGAGCCATTAGAAATTTAACATATTCCGATAAAATCAGTGTCATGCTGCCGGGCCAGAGCCACCAGTCTTTCTGTTTAACGTGTTGTGGAAAGACAGGATGAGGCAGAATTTTTATCTCTGGCATCGCATTTCTGAATTCCAGAAGACTTCTTGGCATATGGTAGGCCGCTGTGACAAGTCGTAATGAGGTATAACCTTCTTCTTCTATCCAGTTTTGACTTTCAAGTGCATTGCCCCGTGTGTCGTCAGCCTGATAACCCAGTTTGACGCAACACTCTAAATTTTTCGGAGAACGTTGTGAGAGCCTTAGAAGTTCTTGTACCTCTACACCTTTATAAACGCCTGAGATGAAAAGTTTTTTCGCTGATCCCAACTCTAGCAAATCAAGGCCGGTGTTTATTCTGTCACTGCCCCCTGTCAACACGACGATAACATCAGCGCCTTCAGTGCTGTTTGTAACATCTTCTGGCAAGTTGGTTGCAAACCAGAAAAAACCGAGCACCCATGATAATAAGGCTGCGACGGTGGTGAAGGATCCGAGCTTTAAAAGAATGTATCTTTTGCGAATAGGTTTATGGAACAACGATCAATTTTCCCAGTTCTTCATGGTATTGTTCGTCATGGCATCAGTGCCAAGCTTCTCAAAACGGTTAACCTTGCGGTCATCATGGCAATTAAAGAAGCAGATAATGGCATTAATAAGAGCAAACCCCATTCGCCAGAAGTGAATGTGAGCGTCGGAAGGATAGCGCTGTTCGCTTGTCCTAACAAAGAACTGAAGCTGGCAACCGTGATTCCGGCGAGAAGTAATCCAGCGAAGCCTCCGACAATGCTAAGTTTTAGGGCATGGAATTGAAAACGCGAAGCGATGTATGAATCGTGTGCGCCCATATGGTGAAAAAGCTCTACGACCTGTCGATGGATCGCAAGACCCATACGTGTGACCAGAATAACCATTAAAGCGGCGGCTCCGCCAACTAGTATCACAACAAGCAGGGCGATGATTTGAATTATTTTCGTTAGGCCCAACAGATTGCCAAGCCATCGTTGATGGTCATCGACACTGGCATTGGGAATATCTTGCGCAAGAAGGGATTTTATTTCGTCGATTGTTTGGGCGCTGGAGCTATCAAGTTCTATTGATATCAGGTAAGGAATAGGTAAATCATGAAGCAATATATCCTTACCCAACCAAGGTTCCATAAGTTTGTTTAACTCGGTGTCATTCAGTTGCTCAACCTGAGAGATATTATCCAGACTTTCGGTCTTGGAAATAAAGGCTTTGAGTTGTTTCTCTATGACAATTCGTTTTTCTGTCGAAGGCTCTGCCGGGATTTGTATGGTCAAACTACTTGAGAGCCCTTGATCCCAGCGGTTGGCTAATTTGTTCATTGTGATTGCAATAACCAATGACATTGTTGCCAGATAGACCATCATGGCGATCAACCAGGGTAAAAATCTGCTGGATGCATCTCTGTCGAGTGGGACATCGTTCTTGTTCCCAAACATTATACACTCCCTGCTGTTGATGCCGCAGGAGAATTTTGCTCACTTCTAATCAGTCTCACTTCGCCATTTACGATTTTAAAAACGGGATGATTAAAACGGTTTACAAGTCCTTCGTTGTGAGAGGCAACGACAATGGTCGTGCCGCGTTTATTGAGTTCTTCAAACAAAAACAGCAGTCGTTCTGCAATTTTATCGTCCAGGTTTCCTGTGGGTTCATCTGCTAAAAGAAGGCTGGGGCGTGCGATGACTGCGCGAGCAATCGCGACACGTTGCTGTTGCCCGCCAGACAGCGTAGGTGGTTTTGCATCCAGATAATCAGCCAAGCCGACCCAAGAGAGGAGTTCACTGACATTTCGCCTGACTTTATCAAGAGATTGCCCGGTAATCGTGAGAGGTAGAGCAACATTTTCCAATGCGGTCAGATGATCAAGAAGTCGAAAGTCTTGAAAGATAATGCCAATCCGCCGCCTTAGCATCGTCAGTTCTTTACGATCTTGTTGGGACACATCCCGCCCGAAAATACTCAAACGACCAGATGACGGGCGATGGGCTAAATACATGAGACGCAACAAGGATGATTTCCCTGCACCACTTGGTCCGACCATAAAATGGAATGACCCCGGTGCAAGAGTTAAGTTGACCTGATGCAGGACATCGGGGCCAGAGCCATAACGCAGATGAACATCTTGAAAACGGACCAAAAGTTTGAAATCCATAGTGGTGAATGACTGGGAAACAATGACATATTTTGTCTGCTAGCGTAAAGCCTTGTCCCTTGATAAAACACTCCTCAGAGAACAAAAACCTCTGTTGTGTAAGGCCTTACTTGCCATCGTATTTTATGGACCGTATAAATTAAGGCCAATTTAGTTTCTTCGCTGGTGAAAAATCGAATGATTGTTTCTTGTCCTGAATGCAGTAGCAAATTCCGAATTGCCCCTGAAGCTTTGGGGGCCTCCGGACGAAAAGTTCGATGCAGTAGCTGCCGACATACGTGGTTTCAAGAACCTGAGCTGGAATTTACCCCGACAGATGCGGACATTCCAGCTGAGGATAATGACGTTTCTTCGGATGTAGAAGATGTTGTTGCATCTTCGGAAAGCGCTCCGCCACCGATCCCACCGGAGCCTTCACCTCTGGATGATGATTTTGTTGAGCCGGGAAACGTTCGCTCCAAGCGCCCGAAAGGCTTTGCCCCAGACAAAAAGAAAAAAGGCAAAGGCGGTCTTATCGCTTGGCTATTGCTTCTTATCTTGGGTGGGGGTGCAGGATATGCGGTTGCTGATCAGTCTGCGCGTATCCAAATTGTGAATACTGTTCCTGAAGCAATGAAGGTCTATGACTTTCTTGATCTCCAGGTTTATCCCGTTGGATATGGCCTTGAGATTGAAAATAAGGATCCAGAACGTGGCGTACGCGATGGTGTGAAAGTCGTTACTTTGGCTGGGAAAATTCACAACAAGCTGGATAAGAAAGTTGTCGTTCCAAAGTTGATTGGCTGGTTATCAGATAATCGTGGTGCGGCTGTTTCACGGAAAACCGTTACATTGGATGTTCCATATCTGGATCCAAAAGAAGAAGTTGATTTTTTGATTGAACTTGAAATCAGTCCAAAAGCGGTCGGTGTTAACACAAGCTTTATTTCGGATGATGATGCGCTGCAAAACCCGGACTTTGATCCTGTCGGAGAATAGTTTTATGGGGCGTTAGCCAGTATGTCATTTACTGGTAACAGTTTTTCAAACATGGCATCATTTCTAACTCCGTGATATCATTTGCTTTAACGTAATGTTAACTATAAGTGGAATGCGATAGCGGTGGGCCTGTATGTCTAAGATCCTGATAGCCGAAGATGACAATGCTGTACGCAGTTTTGTTGCACGGGCTTTAACGCATAAAAATCATGAAGTAACTGCCGTTGGTGACGGTATGCAGGCCTTAGAGGCTCTGGGTGAAGGTAAGTTTGATTTATTGATTACCGATATTGTGATGCCGGGTCTGGACGGTATCGGCCTTGCCCTCAAGGTCGCAAAAGATTCTCCTGATATGCCTGTGTTGCTCATGACCGGATATTCTGCTGAAAAGCAACGAGCTCATAATCTGGAAGAGTTGATTTTCAAGGTTGTGACAAAACCCTTTAGCCTTCAGGAAATTTGTGACGCAGCAGAGGAAGCTTTAGGCGTTGAAGCTAGCTAAGGCTTAATTATCTGTATTATTTCTTGATAATAGGGATATTTAGAAGCGTTCCAGTAGTTTCTGTATGTAGGTTCTCTCTTCTTTAGATCGTTGCCTGTCATTTCGTCTGTTTCTGAGTTCTTCAAGAATAGATCTGCTTCTCATAACGTCGGTTTCATTTGGCAAAGGGACACCTTGTTTGGCGATGCTGCCACCTTTGTTTCCGATGTTTCGCCCAAATGGGTCTCTCCCTGATCCATCTTTGCCTCTGACCCAGCCACTTCCCCGTTCAGGTGCCTGACTGAGCATTTTTAAATATTTTTCAGCTGCTTGCTCAGTGCCGTTTTGAAGTTTTCTCAAACTTCTGGTTTGAGCACGAACAGCCTGTTCATTTTCTTTTCCTTCACCGTCCTGACCACGAAGGGCATCTCGGGCAATGCCCATGGACTGTTCAGCCTGATCAAAATCTTCAGGTAAATTACCCAGTAATTCCTGAATATTTTCCATCATCTGTTCGAGTTCTTGTCTTATACGTTCCTGACTTTTGGCATCGCGATAGCGCTCGTCTCTTTGTTCTCTGGCCTGTTCCCCGGGACGACCATCGCCCGGCATGGTCTGAGGAGAGGGTTTAGCTCCATTGCCTTCTTGCTGCTTCTGGGCTTCTTGTTGCCGTTTATAGCTATTTTCAAGAAGCTCTTCCTGTCTCTTTGTAAGTTCTTGAAGCTTCTCAAAGGTTTCCCGCCCCACATCATTGGCATTGTTGCCAGGTTGTTGACCTTGTTGAAAGGCAAGGTTTTCGAGCATATTTTGAAGTTGAGACAGCATCTCCATTGCTTCTTCCATTGATCCATTTTCAGCAAGCATACGGGCTTGTTCGATCATGTTCTGGAGATCTTTACTTTCAATCGTTTGCGCATTTTCGGATGATTGTGCAGGGTTTTTTTTGTCGGCGTTGTTTAAGAAATCTTCCAGCATATTGGTCAGCAGTTGATCCACGGCCTGTTGTAATTGGTCCATAAGGCGTGAAATTTCGTTCTGATCTGCATTTGAACTAAGGGCATCACGTAATTGCTGTTGAATGTTTCTAAGCTCTCTTTGCGCCGTGCTGATGCGACCATCTTCAAGGTGCAATGCTGTTTTCCAAAGAATATTCTGGCTTTCTTTTACAGCTAATGGCGTGTGATCAAACAGCAGGTGTTTCCCGGCAATACTCATTGTTAAAGCCACGAGGCTATCGTGATTATAAGTTGCCGGTTCTTTCACCAGTAACCCGAGCGTTGCGATAACATCCAGCTTGTTTCCCGGAATGTTTAGATCCTTGCGAAGTTGTACAAGCTGTTGGGCCAAGGGATGCGTGAAATCACGCTCAGGGATTGTAATCTTTATGGTGTCAGTTTGACTTCTTTGCCCGATAACATCCCGTACAGAAAGCTGAAACCAGACCTCTTCGCCAGCGAGGATATTGTCTGTCAGATCCAGATAGTGTTGTCCTTTGTATGCAGCGACTTTACTGGCCGGGAGTGGAACCTCTATTTGAGTTTTTTCGGTACTTTCTGTTTTCCCGGTACTATCTGTAGGCCAAAATTCTATGGTCAACAGATTGGTGCCATAATCATCATGAGCTTCGTAGTTGATTCTGAGTAATCCCAAGTCATTACCTTGGGGCTGTTCCGTTAGAAAGATCTTTGGCGGAGAATCTTCAATGAGGTTAATCTTGGTACTAAGTAATGTGGTGAATGCCCCCCCAATCTGTAATGTGCCGCTTTGCTGTATCGTAAATTCACTTTGATGATTGAGCTTACCTGTTTGCTCTGTTGGGAAGGCACGTGCATCGAGTTGAATATCCGGTGCCGTTTCTTCGCCGTGGAACTGAGCAATTACTTTACTTCCTCTGGGAAGGTTTATTTCTTCAGGTGGTGCAAAGCTCTGATCGTAAAAAAGAGGGGATATTCCGGTGTAGTCCGGCGGAGTTAACCACAGGCTAAAGGTTGTTCCCTGTTGATCTGTTATAGATGTTAGTTTCTTGAGTTCAAAAGCAGAAGCCAGCCGATCTGGCCATTGATGCAATGAAAAAGTGGCGATGAAGAGCCCCACTATAATTAATGCGCGTAGCCCATAGGGATCCAGTTTAAAAAGCTGAGGGCTTGGTCGTGTTAGTTTTAGCGAACTGAATGAGGCAGCCAGGCGTTTTTTGTTGTTAAGCCAAAGACCAAGGCCGTCCTTTGATACTTTTATGGGGCGATCATCGAGACTGCTCAAAGGGCGGTGAGAGAGATGATTATCTTGTTCAAGGCGTCTCAAAGCTTCATAACGGGTTGGAAACTTTGTTCCCACAAGCGCCTTTATGCCACCGTAGATGATCAGAATTCCAGATAAGACAAGGAAGGTAATATGCCCCCAGATCGGGAACTGAGCGAGGAGATCAAGAAGAATAAGTGTAGTTACAGCGCCAAGAGTTCCCCAGAACAGCCAAGATGCTTTCCAGAAGTTTTCCCAAAACAGGACGATTTGAGCCAAGGTGGTTTGAGCCTGAATCTTCCACGGTAATCCAAGCTCTGGCCTTGTTTTCTGTCTTGCGGCCTGTTTCTTTAGCTGCGATCTTCTTTGGGCGGTACTATCCATCGGTCCATATGTTCCTTTGGTAGGCTCATTTGGACATACCGCCCTTTAAAGAGGGGAGAAAAGGTTGCTTATATTATTCTGACAACCATTGAGGCAGAATGTCCTGTTTTATAAGTGTATCATAATCAATACGCTTTCGTACAATTGCATATTGATCATCTTTGACCAAAATTTCGGGAGCATTCAGTCGTGTGTTGTAGCTTGAGGCCATTACTGCACCATAGGCACCCGCTGATTCCATTGCTAATAAATCACCCGCTTCTATTTCTGGAAGAGGGCGTTGAGTAGCAAAGGTATCACCAGACTCACAGATTGGACCAACGATATCACAAGGGGTGAGTGCAGCATCGTTAAGGGGCTGCTTTAATGGTGTGATGTCGTGCCAGGCATCATAAAGCGACGGCCTGATCAAATCGTTCATGGCGGCGTCAATGATCAGAAAACGGCGATTTGTGCCATCCTTTACATAAATGGTTTCCGTGACAAGAACGCCTGCATTACCGACCAAAAAACGCCCTGGTTCAAAAATACACTCGGCATCCAGGTCTTGCATGGCTTCACTAACAGCCTGTGCATATTCGGTGAGGTCTGGTGGCGTCTCGTCTTTGTATTGAATGCCTAGTCCGCCACCAAAATCAATCCGCTTTAGCGGAAGGCCAGCGCTTTGAAGTTCTTTGTAGAGGCTTGCCAATCGCGCAAAGGCATCTTTAAAGGGGCTGGCATCCGTTAACTGTGAACCGATGTGAACTGCCAGACTTTCGACCGCAATGTTGGGCAGTGTTTTGGCTTGTTCAACGAAGTTCCGAACGCTTGGAATGTCAATTCCAAATTTATTTTCAGCTTTGCCGGTCGAAATTTTTGCATGGGTTTTTGCATCGACGTCGGGATTGATCCTGAAAGCAACCGGGGCGGTAATACCCATTTTTTGTGCGACAGCCGAAAGTG
Organism: Kiloniella sp. EL199; assembly: GCF_900313065.1. GTDB lineage: Bacteria > Pseudomonadota > Alphaproteobacteria > Kiloniellales > Kiloniellaceae > Kiloniella. The sequence goes on along the minus strand of NZ_OMPU01000011.1, from coordinate 138,344 downwards.
CTTCCAATTCAGGTAAAGATTCAACATTGAACTGCAAAATGCCTGCTTTTAAACCAACAGCCATCTCGGATGGCTTTTTGCCTACACCGGCAAAAACAATTTTCTTGGGATCAACGCCAGCTTCCAATGCTCTGCGTAATTCCCCCTCTGAAACGACGTCTGCTCCGGCACCAGCTTTGGCAAGTGTCTGGATAACGGATTGGTTAGAATTTGCCTTGAGCGCATAACAAATTGTACCTTTAACACCAGCTTTTGCAAGGGCATCAGCAAAAGAGGTGTATGCATTCACCATCGCTTGACTGGAGTAACAAAAGAAAGGCGTTCCAACTTCCTGGGCAATTTCTTCCAGTGGCAGATCTTCGACATGAAGCTGGCCATGGCGGTATTCAAAGGCACTCATAATTTCTACTGTCCGTATGTCTTTGTCTTGACCTTCGAATTCTTACGTATTTGTAAACTCTCGGGTATAGCGTTTTGTTGATCCGTATTCTGCGTGCCTGTTGTTGAAGAGTTTGGTGTTACGGCAGGTGGATAAGGGTACTGTTGTGGGTATTCCCAATCTCCGCCGGGGCGATCAAGACTCCCAACTTTACCGCACGCGGCAAGAAGTAAACCTGCGCCAATAAGAGTTGCTGTTGCAAGAGATCTTTTATTGAAAACTTGTTGTCCCAGTACAATCCGATTTAGCTTCATGGTCCCAGTTTGTTTTCCGGTCTCAATTAGTTTTCTGGTTCGGGCCTGCTTCATGACAAAAATCTCTCTCTGGCAGCTTTCGCAGCGGCCTTAACATTTTCAGGTGCCGTGCCGCCAAAACTTGTGCGGCTTTGTGCAGACTGTTCAACAGTAAGAACTCTGAATATATCCTGAGAAATGCGGGCTTCTACAGTTTGCATTTCCTCTAAGCTCAAATCACTTATATCACAGCCTTTGTCTTCGGCTAGTTTAACAATTGTACCTGTAACGTGATGGGCATCCCGGAAAGGAAGGTTAAGTTCCTTAACCAGCCAGTCAGCAAGGTCTGTAGCTGTCAAAAATCCGTCAGCTGTTGCTGCATGAAGTTTGTCCCGATTGGCAACCATATCACTGACCATGCCTGTCATGGCTGTAACGCTCAATATCAGCGTGTCGGCAGCATCAAACACAGGCTCTTTATCTTCTTGCATGTCCTTGCCATAGGTTAGGGGCAGACCCTTCATGACAACAAACAGGGTGTTCATTGAACCTATGACGCGTCCAACTTTACCGCGAATGAGCTCTGCCGCATCCGGGTTTTTCTTTTGTGGCATGATAGAGCTGCCCGTGGTGAAGGCATCGGAAAGTGTGACAAAGCCGAAACCTTGAGAGCACCAGATTACGAGCTCTTCTGCAAAACGCGAAAGGTGAGTTGCTAGAATTGCGCCAGAAGACATAAATTCTAGTGCGTGATCTCTATCAGATACTGAATCAAGTGAATTTGCCGTTGGGCGTTCAAAGCCGAGCGCTTCAGCTGTCATATGCCGATCGATGAGGAAAGATGTTCCGGCTAAAGCGGCAGCACCCAGCGGACATTCATTCAATCGTTTCCGGCAATCCTGTAGTCGGCTTCTGTCACGCCCGAACATTTCAACATAGGCAAGCATGTGGTGACCAAATGTCACAGGCTGAGCTGCCTGAAGGTGGGTGTAGCCGGGCATAATAACGTCGAAATTTTCTTCTGCCTGCTTGATCAAAGCTTCGATCAGAAGACCCGTTTGCTTGTCCAATTCGTCAATCGCACTTCGAACCCAAAGCTTGAAATCCGTTGCTACCTGGTCGTTTCGCGAGCGTGCTGTATGAAGTCTGCCTGCTGCATCGCCAATAAGCTCGCGCAACCTGTTTTCGATATTCATGTGAATATCTTCCAGTGCTGCTGAGAAGGTAAAGCTGCCGTCTTCAATTTCTCGCGAAATTGTGTCTAGACCCTGGAGTATTGCATTGCCATCTTCAGTGCTGATAATACCTTGCTTAACCAACATACTACAGTGAGCTTTTGACCCGGCAATATCCTGTGCGGACATGCGTTTATCGAAATCGATGGAAGCGTTGATTTTTTCCATAACTTCGGAAGGTCCAACGCTAAAGCGTCCGCCCCACATTGCATTCGCAGATGTCTCGCTGGTTGTTTTTGGTTCTGACACGGTATTCTCTTTCGCCTTATTCGGTCTTACGACTTTATGGACTAGTACAAATGATCCAGATTAAAGCCCTTCGCCTGTCCAGTTTTCTTCACATGCTATTCACAGCATTTGTAACACTTTTAATAAGCGTATCATTAGCTGGAGCAATAGATAAACCTCCACTCGAAGGACGACTCGAAGGGAACTTTACTCTGTTCGATCCACCTATTCCAGTGCCGATCGAAACCTTTCAGAATGAAGAGGGAAAACTCCGCTCACTCAAGGAAATGGAGGGGCAGGTTATTCTCTTGAATTTCTGGGCAACCTGGTGCGCGCCCTGTGTAAAAGAAATGCCGGATCTGGACAGGTTACAGGCTGAATTGGGAAGTGATCTGTTTCGGGTTGTCACTCTTTCTGAAGATAGAGCCGGGCTAAAAAAAGTCCTACCTTTCTTCGAAGATAAAGATTTGAAAAATTTACCGGCCTATGTTGATCCCAAAGGCCGTGTTTCTCGAGCTTTTGGGCTGCGGGGGCTACCATCAACTTATCTGATCAGCAAAGAGAGCATGATTGTCGGGGCACTCATCGGGCCTTTTGAATGGGATGCCCCAGAAGTTAAAACGCTGGTTGATTTTTATACAGCGAAATAGGAAGCCTGAATTAAATCTCGGATTGGGTCTGAATAGCTCATCCGTAAGGCATGAAGAAAGAGCCATCTGCGTAAACTGTGATTGCTCTTTCTTTATTGGTTTGTAAATTCGTTTTAACGCGTTGGCACAGGTGTGTCGCCACCGTAATCATAAAAACCACGGCCTGATTTTTTGCCAACCCAGCCTGCTTCTACATACTTTACCAGTAGAGGGCAGGGGCGATATTTAGTATCGGCGAGCCCGTCGTAAAGTACGGACATAATGGCAAGGCAGGTATCGAGTCCGATAAAATCGGCCAGTTCCAATGGTCCCATAGGATGGTTCGCGCCCAGTTTCATGGCAGTATCAATCGAATCAACTGTGCCTACACCTTCGTAGAGGGTGTAAACTGCTTCATTGATCATAGGCAGAAGGATACGGTTTACAATAAATGCTGGAAAGTCTTCGGATGAAGCAGACGTTTTGCCCAGCTTGTGGGTCATATCCTTTATAGCCTGATATGTGTCGGCCTCTGTTGCAATGCCGCGAATCAATTCCACAAGTTGCATGATTGGAACAGGATTCATGAAATGCATGCCCATGAACTGTCCCGGGCGACTTGTAACTGCGGCCAAACGCGTGATTGAAATGGACGAGGTATTGGAACAGAGAATGGCTTCCGGTTTCATCAAAGGACAAACTTTGCGGAAGATATCCTTTTTTATTTCTTCATTTTCAGTAGCAGCTTCAATAACCACATCGCAGTCAGAAAGGCTTTCCAGTTCCTGCGAATTTTTAATTCTTCCCAAGGCTGTGGTAATGTCAGATTCAGATATCTTTCCCTTGGAAGCCTGGCGCTGCATGTTCTTTTTGATGGTGGCGAGTGCTGTATCAAGTTGATCTTGATTGACATCGACCATGTGAACATCAAAGCCAGCAATCGAGCTAACGTGTGCGATGCCACTGCCCATTTGCCCTGCGCCAATAATGCCAACGGATTTAATATCCTGAATAGTCATACTCCTCACGAGCCTTTCCGCTACTCTATAATTTAAAACAAGACGCTACCATGTTTGATAGCGTCTTGTCGTAGGGTATCATTGCAGATCGATCTTTGAAATATCAAGTCTCAATAAGTGAGAGAGATAAAGCAAAAAACTTATCCAAGCTCTGTTTCAAGCTCAGGAACTGCATCGAAGAGATCCGCAACCAGGCCATAGTCAGCAACCTGGAAGATTGGAGCTTCTTCGTCTTTATTGATAGCAACGATGACCTTTGAGTCTTTCATGCCGGCTAGATGCTGAATAGCGCCGGAGATCCCTACAGCAATGTAGAGATCAGGTGCTACGACCTTACCTGTCTGACCGACCTGATAGTCATTTGGTACATACCCGGCATCCACAGCAGCACGTGACGCACCAACAGCAGCGCCAAGTTTATCTGCAACACGCTCGAGCATTGCAAAGTTTTCACCGTTCTGCATGCCGCGTCCACCAGAAATAACAACGCCAGCGGTTGTCAGTTCAGGGCGTTCGGATTTCGTTAGCTCTTGGCCTTCAAAAGTGGAAAGGCCGGCATTCCCTGTTGCATCAACAGTTTCTACTGTGGCTGATCCACCTTCTTCAGCTGCAGCGTCAAACGCGGTACCACGAACGGTAATAAGCTTGACTGCATCTGAAGACTGAACAGTTGCCAGGGCATTACCAGCATAGATCGGACGGACAAAAGTATCTGCCGATTCAATTGCTGTAATCTCTGAGATCTGCTGAACATCCAACAAAGCAGACGCACGTGGAAGGATGTTTTTTCCATAGGTCGTTGCTGGTGCCAGTACGTGGCTGTAGCCAGAAGCAAGATTAACGATCAATGGCGCAATGTTTTCAGCAATGTCCTGTGCGTATTCAGCAGCATTGGAAACAAGAACCTTGGAAACACCCGCAATTTTTGCAGCAGCTTCACCAGCTGCGGCACAGCCAGAGCCTGCAACAAGAACATGAACGTCATCACCCAGCTGTGTTGCTGCGGTAACAGTGTTTAGTGTCGCAGGTTTAATGCTTGCGTTGTCGTGTTCGGCGATAACAAGAATAGACATCGTTAGATCACCTTTGCTTCGTTCTTGAGTTTGTCGACCAGTTCAGAAACGGAACCAACGATAACGCCAGCATCACGTGCTGGGGGTTCTGTCACCTTCAGTGTGCTGATACGCGGTGCTACATCAACGCCAAGATCCGCAGGTGATGTCGCGTCCATAGGTTTCTTCTTTGCTTTCATGATGTTTGGGAGCGACGCATAGCGAGGCTCGTTCAAACGAAGGTCAACTGTCAGAACTGCCGGCATTGCAAGGCTTGCTTTTTGCAGGCCGCCGTCAACTTCACGGGTGATGTTTAGCTTGTCACCTGCCACTTCTACAGCAGAGATGAAAGTGCCTTGTGACCAACCAAGAAGGGCAGAAAGCATCTGACCGGTTTGATTGTTGTCACCATCAATTGCCTGTTTTCCAAGGATCACGAGACCTGGTTCTTCATTTGCCACAACAGCTTTTAGCAGCTTGGCAATTGCCAATGGCTGTAAATCTTCGTCGCTTTGAATGTGAATACCACGATCTGCGCCCATAGCAAGGCCAGTACGGAGGGTTTCTTGAGCCTGGGCTGGTCCAGCTGAAACAACAATGATCTCACTGGCGATGCCAGCTTCTTTCATGCGTACAGCTTGCTCAACCGCAATCTCACAGAACGGGTTCATCGCCATTTTGACGTTTGTTAATTCAACGCCAGTCTGGTCAGATTTAACCCGAACCTGCACGTTCGCGTCTATAACGCGTTTGATTGGGACGAGTACTTTCATCTAGAAGTATCCTTAATATTCGCGCTTTACCTAAGCAAAATGACAAGAATCTAAAGATCCGTCACTTTACTCTCTAACAGCCAGTCGGCGGGAAGATTAGGCCTGCCGACATACACTGTCAATGATCCCCTGGAGACTTTCTCCCGAAGATCATCGGTTTGCCCCGGGTATCCAGAGCACGTCCTTTGCTCCCTTGTCATTGACATGGCGAGCAAGAACAAAAAACAAATCGGAAAGACGGTTGATATATTTCAATCCCTCAGGGTTGATTTCCTCTGTCTGACTCAGCGCTGATACCAAGCGTTCAGCTCTGCGTGAAACGGTTCTGGCCTGATGCAGGTAAGCTGCAATTTCATTTCCCCCGGGAAGAATAAATGACTTCAAAGGCGATAAGTCAGCATTTAAATCATCTATTTCCTGTTCAAGCCTCTCTACCTGATCGGCAGTGATTCTCAGGGGAGGATATTCAGGATCTTTTTCTTCCGGGCAACAGAGGTCTGCGCCGAGGTCAAAGAGATCGTTCTGAATACGTGCCAGAATATCATCAACAAGATCTTTGCTGTGCAATCTCGCAATACCAACGATGGCGTTGGTCTCGTCAATAGTCCCATAAGCCTCGACACGCAGGTCGTGTTTATGAACGCGTTTCCCGGAACCAAGCGACGTTTTACCTTTGTCGCCGCCTCTTGTGTAAATACGTGTCAATTGGACCATGACAGCAAGCTCTCTTTCTAAAGGGTTGAGTTTATCGTCCTTCCTTTTTCTTTAACTGTCAGAAGAAGAATACCCTGGAAGAACTTGAGGGATATATCACCGATGCGACTGACTTTTGACGAATTAGGCTGAAATTTTCTTACACGAAAAACGTTCAACTGTTTTAGTTTGCGCTTATTGGTTTTTGGCCCAAAACGCGATCAGGAAAACGATGAGTGCAATTCCTTGGGCCAAGACACGATAGCGCATGAATTTATTCGCATGTTCTTTGTTGTATTCACCACCACGCGCCATACTGATAAGTCCGGCAAAAAGGATGACGACGACGATAACTAGCGAAAGCACCATCAAGATATTTAAAAAACTATCCATAATTATTTCCCTGAATTATTTCCCCGAAATTACCCGTGTATTTGGGGAGTTATCTCTGCATCTGGCTAATGTTTTTTCCGGTTTTACAAATTACGATGTTATGTCTTGACGGTGCATACCTTTGATCAGATCTGAATAAGCATCGTCATCAGGGGTGAGATACCCTTCTCTGATCAGGAAATGTATTAAAACAAGGCTGACATTGTATTTGAAATCATCTGTATTTGTGATGCGATCAATGACTTTTTCTATGGGCCAAAGGTAAAATTCCTCTACTTCACCATCCATGTTTTGTGGAACAAAGCTTTCATCCAGATACAGGTCATAAGTATAGAGATGATCATTTTTCAGACCATCAGGGCGTTCGCATCGATAGGAAACCATACCTGTTGCTTTGGCTGCTGAGGATATCGCGCGGGGTATGTTGGCTTCTTCTTCAGCTTCTTTGATCAGATTTTCCAGTATGCTCAATCCATAAGGTTGCCCCCCTGCGACGATATGGTCCAGCTCTCCTGGTGCGTTGGGTTTTGTGAGGGAGCGTTTTCCAATCCAAATTTTTAAACCTTCTTCGCTCTTTACGAGGCCGTTTACATGAACACCGTAACTGCGAATACCAAAGTGGCCAGAAGCTCCGCGATCCATTTTAAATAAAGGGGACAAGTGCCAACTATTAGTTACGGCGTATTCTTCATCTCGCCATCTGGGGATGATGCCTTCTTTTACCAACACTTTGATCACACCCTCGATTTCGCGTGTGCGACTTTCGAATGTTGTCAGTTTATCTGACAGGGCGACACTTTTTGATGATACGTTAAAGACGGAGTTAAAATCTTTGAGCTTCGTTGCCAAGTTATGTGTGATATGCCCATGAATTTCATTGTTGACGATGAAGGGGCGATAATTTTCTGGCTGCCAGAAATGGCAAGTTTTGACGCGCTCTATTAGAGACAAAGAAAACTCCTGAACTATTTGCTGCGGGGATGCATTATTTCAGGAGTATATTGCGGTTCCCCAGATTTATTAGCAATGGGATTTATGTACGATAATCAAAAGTAAAATACTTGATTTGGATTAAAATCGGCTTTGAATGTTTATATTAACTGTGTTTGGTTGATGTTGTGCTGTTTAGCTCCATTAATTCTTGAGGAGCGTCAGTAGAACTTTTTGATTCGAGAATAGTTGTTGGTTGAATGTTAGGCGCATGGGACCGTCCAAGGAACATAACGCCAAAGACGAGAAGAGCGGCTGAAAAAGCGATACGGAATAAAAGGTTCATTTTGATCTCTTTGCCCATCAATTGGGCTTAAAAGTACTGACAAAACAAATGTCTAAGTACGAAAAATTGAATTTGATGATCTATGTATGGATGGCATCAGCTATTACAAGGGCCATGCATGAACTTTCTTAAGATTAAATGGGAGTGGATTTTTGCGATTGGAACTCACTTTTTAGTGAGCACGAGTTAACGCTAAAGCTTATTCGTTCTTGCTTGAATGAAATGTGCGCCATTCATTCTCTCTTGAAGTTGCTTTTTGTCTAATAAAACAGATACAGAAAGTTACTCTGCAGTCGTTTTATAGGGAGCGGACAAAATGCTCGTTATATCATTTAGGATTGAGCCAAGATCAAAATCCTTTGGCGTATAGACAGCGGATACACCCAATTCCAACAGTTGTTCGGCGTCTTCTTTTGGAATAATGCCGCCAACAACTACTGGGATGTCGGTAATTCCGACCTTTTCCATTTTCAGGATGATCTCTTTGACCAAGGGAATGTGGGACCCGGAAAGAATAGAGAGACCTATGATGTGAACACCTTCTTCCAGTGCGGCATTTACAATTTGTGCAGGTGTTAGCCGAATGCCTTCGTAGACGACTTCGTATCCAGCTTCTTTTGCACGCACTGCGATTTGCTCTGCACCGTTTGAATGGCCGTCGAGTCCCGGTTTACCAACAAGCATTTTGGGGCGACGCCCCAGATTTTTGGTCAGTTGATCCAGATCTGCGCGTATTTTTGCAATGCTATGTCTGTCATTCTCGTTTGACATGCTTTGGCCAACACCTGTTGGGGCGCGGAACTCACCAAAGATCTCCCGAAGAGTTTGCGCCCATTCGCCTGTTGTGATCCCGGCGTGCGCACAGGCGATGGAGCTTTCCATGATATTGTTGTTTTCCAAGGCCGCAGTTCGAAGTTGAGAAAGTGCTTGTTCAACGTCATCAGCATTTCTGTTCTGACGCCAGAGGTTTAATTTTTCAACTTGTTGCGCTTCTGCTGCATCATCAGTTTTTAGGAAGCCGCTATCTTCGCCCGTGGTAAGGGGAGAGGGCTCTGTTTCTGTATGCTTGTTGACCCCGATTACCGTGAGATCGCCGCTTTCGATATCCCTGAATCTTTGTGCAGCTGATTCAACCAGTTTACCTTTCATGTAAGAGCTTTCAACCGCAGCGACTGCGCCCCCCATTTCTTCTATGCGGGCAAGCTCTTCTTTTGCTTCGTCCATGAGCGTTTGAACTTTATTCTCAATTTCTGTCGAGCCGTTGAAGATATCACCATATTCAAGGAGGTCGGATTCAAAGGCCACAATTTGTTGTAATCTGAGAGACCATTGTTGATCCCAAGGGCGTGGGAGTCCCATAGCTTCGTTCCAGGCCGGAAGCTGGACCGCGCGGGCTCTGGCATCTTTGGAAAGAACAACGGCTAACATTTCGAGCAGGATACGATAGACGTTATTTTCAGGTTGTTGTTCCGTGAGGCCAAGGGAATTAACCTGAACGCCATATCTGAAACGTCGATATTTTTCTTCCGTCACGCCGTATCGTTCCTGGCAGATTTCATCCCAGAGTCTTGTGAAGGCCCGCATTTTGCAAAGCTCGGTTACAAAGCGCACTCCGGCGTTTACGAAAAATGAAATCCTGCCAACGACTCTTGAAAAATCATGATCCGGTACTTGTCCGGAAGCTTTGACAGCATCAAGCACGGATATGGCAGTTGCCAATGCGTAAGCAAGTTCCTGTACGGGTGTCGCGCCTGCTTCCTGAAGGTGGTAGGAGCAGACATTCATGGGGTTCCACTTGGGAACTTCATTGTAGGTAAAGGAAATCACATCAGTAATAAGGCGCATGGATTGCTGTGGTGGGAAAATATAAGTGCCGCGAGACAGATATTCTTTGATCAGATCGTTCTGTGTTGTACCTGAAAGTTTGCTGCGATCCACGCCCTGTTTTTCTGCACAGGCAATGTAGAGTGCCAATAACCACGGTGCAGTCGCATTGATAGTCATGGATGTATTCATCTGATCCAGCGGAATTTCGTGAAACAGTGTTTCCATATCCCCCAGATGAGAGATCGGAACGCCCACCTTACCTACTTCGCCTTGTGCCAATACATGATCCGAGTCGTAACCTGTTTGAGTTGGAAGATCAAAGGCTACAGACAAACCAGTTTGCCCCTTTTCCAGATTCGTTTTGTATAGTTTATTGGATGTTTGGGCGGTGGAATGCCCCGCATAGGTTCTGAATAACCAAGGGCGATCAGCAGGCTTTGCTGCATGTGCGTCATTAATTGTTTTTTTTGAGGCCTCTGGCATTCGAAATTTCCCTAAATATTTCGTTTTTGTCGTTATTTTATTAAGATATGGACATAAAATTACTATATTATCCAGTGTTTAGTAAAAATATAATAATTGTGCATTGCAAAAAAATCAACTCGAGCTAAACTGATTTCTAACGAGAGTGAAATTTTTTGCCATTCCGGGCGACATTAAAGACCACCAGCAAGGTGGCATGAATGGGGATAAGGCTAAGATGAGTGAAACAGCAAAAGTCGTGGACATTACGGCACATCAGGAAAAAAAAGATCTTTATGAAGTTGGGGAAATTCCCCCGATGGGGCATGTGCCCAAGCAGATGTATGCCTGGACTATTCGCCGGGAGCGTCAAGGGAACCCTGAACAGGCGATGCAGGTTGAAGTCGTCGATATTCCAAAGTTAGAGAATAACGAAGTTCTTGTTCTCGTGATGGCCGCTGGTGTGAATTACAACGGTGTTTGGGCGGGTCTTGGTAAGCCAATTTCAGTTTTTGATGTACACAAGGAACCCTACCATATTGCGGGATCTGATGCGTCCGGGATTGTCTGGGCCGTGGGGTCAAAGGTGACCCGCTGGAAAGTCGGCGATGAAGTCATTGTTCATTGTAATCAGGATGACGGGGACGATGAAGAGTGTAATGGGGGTGACCCCATGTTTTCTACCTCCCAACGTATTTGGGGTTACGAAACACCAGATGGATCTTTTGCACAGTTTACACGGGTCCAGTCCCAACAGCTTATGCATCGTCCTCGTCACCTGACATGGGAAGAGTCCGCTTGTTACACTCTGACTCTGGCTACGGCCTATCGCATGCTGTTTGGGCATCGCCCCCATATCTTGAGACCGGGCCATAATGTATTGGTTTGGGGGGCTTCCGGTGGTTTGGGGTCGATGGCTATTCAGCTAATTGCCACAGCTGGTGCAAATGCCATCGGTGTTATTTCTGATGAAACCAAACGTGACTTTGTGATGTCTCTTGGTGCCAAGGGCGTTTTGAACCGTCGAGATTTCGATTGCTGGGGGCGTCTGCCCGAGGTGAATGATGTCGAAGGTTACAAAGAATATATGAAAGAAGTTCGCAAGTTCGGGAAGGCAATCTGGGATATTACGGGCAAGGGGAATGATGTTGATTTTGTCTTTGAGCATCCAGGTGAACAAACCTTCCCGGTTAGCTGTAATATTGTGAAACGTGGCGGCATGGTCGTTTTCTGTGCGGGAACGACGGGCTTTAACCTGACGTTTGATGCGCGCTTTGTCTGGATGCGTCAAAAGCGAATTCAGGGAAGCCATTTTGCAAACCTGAAACAGGCCTCGCAGGCAAATCAACTGGTTATTGAACAGCGCCTGGACCCTTGTATGTCAGAAGTCTTTTCATGGGATGATATCCCGCGGGCGCATACCAAGATGATGAATAACGAACACAAGCCTGGAAATATGGCTGTGTTGGTTCAGTCAACACGACCAGGGTTACGTACACTGGAAGATGTGATTGACGCTTAAAGTTTCCTGCTGCCGATAAGTGTGATGGTTATGCAAATACGGATGCATATCTCTGTCGCTCTTTGTGATAGAGGCGTTGCGCTTATCGGCCTTTTTCGTTGCTATGTCTTGTTTTGACAGACTTCTATTTAGCTATTTTCCCTCTGATTAATGGCGGGCTAGCTATTTAGAAGATCTATATCCGGTTAATTCTTTAGAGGCAGAAAAATGTCTGAAAATCATGTGCTTTTTTCTCGTTGTGAAAAAGCAATTACTTTGGCCAAATCCTTACAGGAAAAAGCGCACGATTATCTGGTGGAGCAAACGACTGATGGTGATCGTATATCAGCAAGCTTAATCGAAGAGAACCAGTTTGCAGCTCATGGCTATGCCTGGATGGCGACTTATGTATCTGCATTGGAGAATATGCTGCTTTGGGCGCAGCGGTTGGATAATGAAACTGAGTTTCGCGAACTCGAGCAGCTTATCCTCAAAATAGCCTTTGGCGAATATCTGTCTCAGCTATCTGGTGGGATTGCAATTAGCCAGGTTGAAATCCTGCGTCCTCAGGATTTGGGACTAGAAGAAACTCAATTGTTAAATTTTCATACGAACGATGTTCGTGCGTTGATTGCTGATGGGAATACAAAAGAGAACAGAAAAGCCTTGGCTGATCTGTTGGTGAACAGTCTTGAGAGCAAGGATTTCGGGACTTTGGGGCTTGGCGATGAAATACTGGAGATGGTCAGGGATCAGTTCGGAAAAGTTGCCGATGATTACAGTGATGCCGCGCATGAATGGCATTTAAAGGATGAGCTCATTCCAATAGAAGTTGTCGAGCAACTGGCGGAGTTAGGCATTTTTGGCCTTACAGTTCCTGAAGAATATGGTGGCTTAGGAATGGGAAAGACGGCGATGTGTGTCGTGACCGAAGAACTGTCCCGTGGCTATATCGGGTTGGGATCTTTGGGAACACGGTCGGAAATTGCCGCAGAACTCATTCGTTTGGGGGGGACTGAAGAGCAAAAACAAAAGTGGCTCCCGCTGATTTCCTCAGGTGAAATTTTACCAACGGCTGTCTTTACCGAACCTAATACCGGGTCAGATTTGGGCTCTTTAAAAACACGGGCAGTGTTGTCTGGAGATTGCTACAAAATAACAGGTAACAAGACCTGGATTACACATGCATCTCGAAGCGATGTGATGACCTTGTTGGCACGAACCAACCCGGATGAGCCCGGTTATAAAGGTCTTTCCATGTTTATTGCGGAAAAGCCCAGAGGAAATGATGTCGAAGATTTCCCGGCTGAGGGCATGACTGGCGGAGAAATCAAGGTACTCGGCTATCGCGGTATGAAGGAATACGAACTTGGTTTTGACGGTTTTGAAGTCAAAAAAGAAAACCTGCTTGGGGCGGAAGAGGGGCAAGGATTTAAACAGCTAATGGCAACTTTTGAATCTGCAAGAATTCAGACAGCTGCAAGGGCGGTTGGGGTTGCTCAGTGTGCCCTGGAACTTGGGATGCAATACGCACACGACCGTATCCAGTTTGGTAAGTCATTGTACAATTTTCCCAGAGTTTACGGGAAGCTGGTTTGGATGACAGTTGAAACCATGATTGCGCGTCAATTGACCTACGCTTCCGCGCGAGAGAAGGATTCGGATCGTCGCTGTGATATCGAAGCTGGCATGGCTAAGCTACTTGGGGCTCGTGTTGCATGGTCAAATGCAGATAACGCACTGCAAATTCATGGTGGTAATGGCTACGCCGAAGAATACAAAATCAGCCGGGTACTATGTGATGCGCGTATCTTGAATATCTTCGAAGGTGCGGCGGAAATACAGGCACAGGTCATTGCGCGTGGGCTTTTATCTGGCCGCAATTAAGCTGATTTTTAGATTAAGGGTTTTTATCCCTCATTTGCCAACCCAACCATCTTTTTGATGTCGTCAGGATTTTTTCCCTGTTCTCTGAGTTCTCTGATGGCGAGGGCGTTATGTCGTTTGGCGAGCCGGTTGCCTTTGTCATCATGGATCAGGTCGTGATGATGCCATGTCGGCACAGGTAATTTTAACAAGGCTTGTAAAAGTCTGTGAATATGTGTGGCTTCAAAGAGGTCTGTGCCTCGGGTTATACAGGATATATTTTGAAGCGCGTCATCAACAGTAACAGATAGATGATAACTGGTGTGAATGTCTTTTCTAGCAAGGACAATGTCGCCAAAAATTTCAGGTGTTGCCTTGATCTTGCCTTTCCTCTGATCCAGCCAATATAGCTCTCCTGCTAAAGGGCAGGCCCGAGCCATGTTCAGGCGTAACGCATAGCCGTCTCCTTGCGCGATGCGTCTTTCTCTTTGTGACAAAGACAGGTTTCTACAGGTGCCCGGATATATTAATCCATCTGGCCCGTGTGGGGCGCGTCCGGATTGTTGTACTTCATTCTGAATTTCTTTGCGCGTGCAAAAACACGGATAAAGGAGATTGTGATCTTTTAGCTTTGTGAGAGCTTGTTGATAATCATCCATATGTTCAGACTGAACACGCGGGAGATCAGGCCATTTTAGGCCAAGCCAGGAAAGATCTTCGTAAATAGCCTCTGCGAATTCCTTGCGGCATCGCGTGGTGTCTATATCTTCAATTCTCAAAATAAATTGAGCATCGTTTTTTTGTGCTTGGGTCCAACTATAGAGAGCGGAATAAGCATGTCCAAGATGGAGATATCCGCTGGGCGAAGGCGCAAAGCGAAAGATTTGTTGAGGCAATGTTGTTATCGAATGGGTTGTCATCAAATGGAATGTGCAACGAGAAGAGGGAAAAAGTCCAGCCGTGAGTGATAAAATAATGCCTGATGAAGCTTTACGTGTTCCTCTGGAAACTCTTTCCAGACAAGATGCAGACATCGCCAAAGCATATCTTGAATGTGGTTTGCCGCCAACACGATCGCAGGATGCCGGATTTGATGGTTTAGTCGGAATGATTATTTCCCAACAGGTTTCCGTACAATCAGCAAAAGCTATCTTGGGGCGATTATTAGGACAGGTCGGGGAAATTACGCCGGAAAATATTTTGGCCTTGGATGATGATGGTATGAAGGCGGCGGGGTTGAGCCGCCCGAAACAACGCTACACGCGCGCGCTGGCCGAAGATGTCCTGGCGGGCCGTTTACAGTTGGAGCGTTTACCTGACATGCCGGATGAGGACGTTATTGATCACTTGATACAGGCCAAAGGCATTGGACGCTGGACCTGCGAAGTATACCTTTTGTTTGCATTGAAACGCCCAGATGTCATGCCCGCAGCTGATCTTGCTTTGCAAGAGTCCATGAAGCATCTCAAGGGTTTGGAAGCACGCCCAACGCCTCACGAAATGTACGAGCTTTCCGAAAGCTGGCGTCCCTACCGCAGTACTGGTGCCCGGTTTTTATGGCACTATTATCGCCATGCAGGAATTGCCTGATTTTGGCAATTTTTTACTTCTTCTGATGGCTCCGTTATTGAGAATTTGTTAACCATTTGGCTAAAATTGATGACCTGCGGAAAAAAATCGTGTAAAAGTAGGTAGTTATTCATGGGGGGCATGTAAATGTCAGAGGTAACATTAACTGGACCTCGTCACGAGCCGAGCTCGGGTGGGCCAGCAAAAGAACTAATCATCATGCTGCATGGTCTTGGTGCAGATGGGCAGGATTTAATTGGTCTTGCCCCCTATTTTGCGAATGCCCTGCCGCATGCTGCAATTGTTTCTCCTGATGCTCATCAACCTTGTGACATGGCGCCTATGGGCCGACAATGGTTCAGTTTGATGAGCAGGGATCGGGATCTTATCCTTGACGGAATTCAAAAGGCAGCACCTATTGTGCAGGCCTTTATTGAGCAGGAAATGGCGCATTATAATCTGCCGCCTGAGCGTGTTTTCCTAATGGGGTTTTCTCAAGGTGCCATGATGGCCTATCATCTCGGTTTTCGACAGAAATCCCCCCTTGCTGGCATGATGTGTTTTTCCGGTATGCTGGTTGCCCCGGATTTACTCAAGGACGAGCTATCAAGCAAATGTCCAGTACTTGCGATCCACGGTGATCAGGATGAAGTTGTTCCTCCGGAAGCACTTCCTGCTGCAGTAGAAGCAATGACGGAACATGACATTACCGTGTATCAGGAAATGATTTCCGAACTTGGGCATGGTATTGATGAAAATGGCATTCGTATGGGGGTTGGTTTTGTAACTGAGCTGCTTGGTTATGCCGTTAAAGATGAATAGGCTAAGAGAAATACGCATTTTGCGGTGTTGAGTAAGGGTCCTTTTTCGTGCTGAAAAAGGACCTTTTTTGTATGAACTTTATTGTGGTTTGCTGGATTGAATTATGACAGTTGAATCTGAATTTTGTGTTTCTTTTGTTACTGTGACACAAAATGTTGTATGTTGGGGAAAAGAGCATTACTTTTAAATAGATACTTCAGTATCGTTCAGTTTTGGTGCTTTGGTATTATTCGCCCTGGTGTTTTGAGATCCCACGGAGGAAAAACGTGGTTTCCTTTTCAGCTAATCCGGCGTTGGTCCTAAACGCGGACTTTCGTCCACTCAGTTACTTCCCTCTTTCTCTCTTGTCCTGGCAAGATGCCATCAAAGCTGTGTTCCTTGATCGGGTTCAGATTGTTTCTGAATATGAAAGCGAGGTCCATTCGCCATCTTTCCAGATGCGTATTCCGAGTGTTGTTGCCCTTAGAAGTTATGTAGAAATGGATCGTCGTCCGGCATTTACCCGTTTTAATGTATTTTTACGAGATGCTTTTACCTGCCAGTATTGTGGTGTGCAGGAGGCATCGGAATATCTGACTTTCGATCATGTTATTCCCCGGTGCCAAGGGGGCGGTACATCATGGGAAAATATTATTACCGCCTGTCAGTCCTGTAACCTGTCAAAGGGTGGCCGATCACCGTCAGAAGCGCGGATGATGCTAAAATCCTGGCCTCGTTGTCCGACCGTGCACGAGTTGAATCAAAATGGTCGAGCTTTTCCACCAAACTATCTTCACGAAAGCTGGCACGATTTTCTATATTGGGATGCTGAACTTGAGCGGGATAGCGGCTCTCTATGCCTTGATTGACTGGCGTGTTCGACTTCGGGGGTGAAGCTCAGGACGTGTTCATCAAGCGTGTTTTGAGTCCTTGATTGTCCATAGACACAACAAAGCAAGGGCGAGGGATATGATGATATTGTAGCCTGCCATTGATATGCCAAAGAGTTCCCAAGGCACAACATCACAACGCACAATTGGCTGGTCCATAAGCTGGCTTGTCAGGTCTTCTATAGATGCAGATAAATCAAGAGCATCGCCCTGACACTCACTGGTGCCTTCCCACCACTGCTTTTCTACACCAACGTGAAAGCCAGCAATGCCAGCGCCAGCAAGAAATGACAAACTGCTTGCGCCAAGTGTCAATCGGGCGAAGCTTGGATGCTTCCTTAGAATCCAGGCCAACAGGGCGAAACCTGTCGCGACAACATAGGCCCAGCGTTGATACATACAGAGAACGCAGGGATAAAGGCCACCAATATATTGGAATGCGAGGGCGGCCCCCAGAACGGCTACACTGGATGCAATGGCGATGAGTGCCATTGATCCTGTTTTGATATCTTTAACAATCTCGATAAGTGCAGCCATTTTTGCTGACCTGTAGTTTTTAGAGAAGATACTTCAAGGCAACGAAGCCGCCGATCAGTAGTATGCAGAAGATTGTGGCAAGAATATTGAGGTATTTCTCAATAAATATTCTTATGGGTTGTCCGAAATACCATAAAAGTCCGGCGACAAAAAAGAACCGAAGCCCGCGAGCGCCAAGAGAAGATATACTGAAAACAGTAAAGTTAAGCTCAAAAAATCCTGAAGCAATCGTAATTACCTTGTAGGGGAAAGGTGTTACCCCTGCGATAAATACGATCCAGGCGCCCCAGTCGTTATATCTCGTTCTGAAATCTTCCAGATACTCTGTCTTTCCGTAGAACTCTATGATTGGTTGTCCAATAGATTCAAACAGGAAGGCACCAATTCCATAGCCAAACATCCCCCCCAAAACAGAAGCGATTGTGGCAACGAGGGCTATTTTCCAGGCTTGATCACGTGCCGCCAAGACCATTGGAATAATCAAAATGTCCGGTGGAATTGGAAAAACTGAACTTTCAATAAAGGCGATAAAGCCGAGAGCTAAAAGCGCATGGGGGTGCGCTGCGAGACCCATGGTCCAGTTATAAAGGCTACGAAACACGATGAGCTTCCTTTTGTTAATCAGGAAGCGAAGAAAACAGGACTAAAGCGTGAAGGTCAAGCAGAGATACGAGGTAAGAGGGTTACCCCGTATCTCTAACTCTTAAGGAATGTGGTTCCTAAGTTGCTTTGATGCTGACCAAGATGAGCAGTATTCATTCAAGGAGCTGAACAATTGTTGCTAAGGGGCCTTTGTCGCTATCCTCGGTTTCCATCTTGATACGTTGATTCTGGGCAACGCGGTAAATGCCTGATCGCTCCAGAATTCGTGCAGAAATAAAAATATCCCTGCTGCCATCATCTGGTGAAACAAACCCATAGCCTTTGTCGGCATTGAAAAACTTCACAATACCTTCGATGGTTGGCTCGCCACTTTCACTGCCGGGGGGCGGCGGTGGTTCCGGCATGGATTCGACACTGTGAATGTGTTTGACCTGCAGCCCTTTATCACCGTTAGTCAGGTCACAAATAAGCTCAGCCCCTTCGGGCAAAGATCGGTGTCCTGCTTTTTCTAAAACGGATATATGAAGGAATGCGTCGGGTAATTCTTCCCCGGCCTGGACAAATCCAAAGCCTTTAGTGGCATTAAACCACTTTACGCGTGCCTGTATGTCAGGCATCTCATTTTCTGTTTGATCTACTATTACACTGGTATCCAACATGGCGCACGGTTGCTCCAGACTAACCTAAATGTAGAACTCAAATATTAACCCCTCCCGAGGGTGTAATTTGAGCTTTTGGGGGAATTATGAACGGCCATTTTTTGTGAAACTCTTCCCCCCAAGAAAGAGGCCGTTTAAACTAATAGTAACCTTAATCAATAGTTAAGTTCTAGTCATAGTTTACTGAAATTCATCTGGAAAAGCAAAAACCCCTGATTTCTGTGTTATTTTTGTGCCTAATTTTAGATAAATTATAAAAATGAAATCGAAACTTGCCAAAGGCGCAAGCATCAGTAATATGCGCACCCACAAGTGCCCCCGTGGCGGAATTGGTAGACGCGCGTGACTCAAAATCTCGTATCTTCGGATGTGCCTGTTCGACTCAGGCCGGGGGCACCATTTATTTCCGCAAATCGCCGTTTAGCAGGTTTTTGGATTCGTTTATTCGACAGCGGATACACCCAGCAAAATTATAAATTTAGACCTCTATGGAAATGGGAAAGTATTCCTTTTGTTTCCTAGATGTTGGGAGAGATTAGATGTCCGAAGTTGATAGTGTAAAAGCACATGTTCTGGCTGAACTGGCAAAAGAACAGGGCGAACAGCTAAGGTTTATGGCGAATCTGGATCTGCGCCTTGTCCTTGGGTACCTGACGGCTCAATTTATTCTGGTTGGATGGATTACGAATCAGGCTGAACTGGCTGTTCAATTGGTCAGTGCGATTCTCTTGGTCAACGGGCTTCTGTTTGGTGTTATTGTGATGCTTCTGATTCGGCATGGACGTCGTCGGCATCAGGCATCTCAAATTTCCCGAAATATCGATTCGGCGTTACAGCTTTATGAAACGGGAATCTATTTCCAAGGCCGCATCAAGAATCCGGATCGGCAACGAGAAAAGAATCCGCTCTTACTCTATTGGCATCCGATTTATATTTTTATCTGTGCTGTTGCATTTGGTGGTGTGAGTCTCTTGATCGTTGCTACCTATCTAGTTTGAAGAGAATTAAGTAATTTTTCAAAGTAGGAAATAGCGGTTTCTTTCGCTGTCGAAGTTTTTCGCAATAAAATTGTTTTTCTATAATAGCGTGTATTTGTGATTGTGATTTTGTTTAGCTTCAGATCTTCAGGCCAAGGGCCTCGCCAATCAGGAATAAGAGCGAAGCCAAGGTCTGAGTTTACGAGGACGGTTATGGCTTCTAAAGCATCCAGTTCACAAAAATCATGAACCGACATTTTATGGTCACGTAAAAACTGTGTGACCAGCTTGCCACCCCATGCTCGGTGGTCATAGCGGATAAAGGGTTTTTTCCGTAGCCTATTGATTAACTCAGCAGGAAGTTCTGGAAGTTCGGTACAGGCTTTTTGTTGCGTATGTTCTGGTAAAGATCCTTTTGCACTGATAAGGCAAAGTGGCTCCTGGGTTATGGTCTTGACTTTAAATTCTTTTGGCAGGGAAAATGGCGGCGCGCTGATAATAATTGCGTCCAGATCGTCTGAAAGCAGTTGATTGTAGAGTTGTTTTGATGTGCCGGGGTGTAGCTTGATATCCAGATCGTGTTGATCATTTTGTAAAAGATTTAATGCGCCGGGTATCATGCTTGTCATCGCTGTGGAGATGACACCAAGCTCTAACCGCCCGGATATCCGATCCTGATTTAAGCTGTTTACCAAATCTTGTTCAGCCCTGAGTAACTGTTTTGTGTAGGGCAGAATGCGTTGTCCTGCTTCTGTCAGTTGAACAGTTTTGCCAGATCTTATGGTCAGACAACATCCCATCTGTTCTTCAAGGGCTTTTATTCGCTGACTTATAGCTGTGGGGGTGAGGCCCTGAGATTGAGCTGCCCGGGCGATAGACCCTTCTTGTGATAAGGCGATCAGGCTTCGAAGAAAATTACTATTCAAAACAAACATATCCTGTTGTTTAAAGAAACAATAATACAGTAATTGTTATTTCTTCCTCATGCTAGGTAGTATTTAAACAATAATTTTGGTTCTGGCTCATTAGGGGAGTTCATGATGCGAAGCCTTTTTCATTTAGCGTATAATGTTCGGGATCTGGATGAAGCGCGTTCTTTTTACGGCGGTGTTCTTGGCTGCGAAGAGGGGCGATCATCTGACAGTTGGGTGGATTATGATTTTTTTGGTCATGAAATCTCTTTGCATCTTGGTACGCCTTTTGATGTGCAAGCAACGGGAAGGGTTGGCGAACATCTGGTGCCCATGCCGCATCTTGGAGTGATCCTTGAACACAAGGATTGGGTTTGTATAGCTGAAAAGCTTAAACAGGCTGGGATTGAGTTTTTATTGGAGCCTATGGTGCGTTTTGAAGATGAAGCTGGAGAACAGTGGACAATGTTTTTCTTTGATCCATCTGGTAATCCAATAGAGATTAAGGGCTTTAAGTCTATGGATAAGGTTTTTGCGTCATGAGTATTCTGTTGCTGACATCTGTCTCTTCCAAAGAAGAGGCCATGTGGTCGAGCAAGCTTAGATCTGCCTTGCCAGAAGAAGATATTGTTATTTTGCCTGAGCTAAATAACAAAGCCGAGATTGATATCGCAATTGTTGCCAACCCGCCTCGGGAGGTGTTGCATACACTTTCCAATTTAAAATGGATCCAGAGTTTGTGGGCGGGGGTAGATGCATTACTGGTTGATCCAACCTTGCCCGAGAATGTTCCCCTTGTTCGTTTGATTGATCCGACTTTATCGGCGGCTATGGCTGAAGCAACGGCAACACATGTTTTGGCTTTGCATCGTGATCTGCCACGCTACGCTTTGCAACAACAGCGTCAGGAATGGTGGCAACATGAATTGCTACGATCATCTGACCGTACGATAGGTATTCTTGGACTTGGGGAAATGGGTGTCGCATCTGCACGACAGCTGCGGGCATTGGGGTTTAATGTTCGTGGATGGAGCAGGTCGCAAAAAAATATTGAAGGTGTTGAGTGTTATGCTGGGCAAGACAATCTCAGCGAATTCCTTGTTGGGTTGGACATGTTGGTTAATTTGTTGCCTCTGACACCAGAGACGGTGGGGATACTGTCTGAGAATTTGTTTTCACAGCTTCCCAAAGGCGCTGGCTTGATTAATTTTGGTCGTGGCGGACATCAGGTAGAGAGCGATGTTCTTGCGGCGTTGGATAGTGGGCAACTGTCCCATGCAGTGCTTGATGTCTTTTCTCAAGAACCTCTTCCGGCGAACAACCCTTTGTGGCGGCACCCACATATCACACTTTTACCGCACGTCGCAGCACCAACCAACCCTGGAACCGCTGTTGATATTGTTGCTGGCAATATTGCGAACTATAGAAAAACAGGGCAGATATCAAAGCAGGTTGAACGATCTGTCGGGTATTAATAAACGACCTAGACAGCTTGCCCAGCTGCGTGGCCAGATGCCCATGCCCACTGGAAGTTAAAGCCGCCAAGATGTCCGGTTACATCAACGACCTCGCCGATAAAAAAGAGGCCGGGTCGGGTTTTACTTTCCATGGTATTGGATGAAAGATCTTTTGTATTTACGCCACCAAGCGTAACTTCGGCCTTGGCGTACCCTTCATCCCCTGAGGGACTAATGACCCACTTATGGATAGCCTCAGCCACGGCTCGAAGTTTTTTGCTGCCCATATCTGCTGGCGTTCGGTTTTCACTGAACCTTTCTACCCATTCCTGCGCAAAGCGCTTACTCATAAAGGGGGCTAAGACATTGGTCAGTGTCTTTTTTTTGTTTGCATCTGCGATGAGTACTTCTTCAATGTTCTGGCCGGGTAATAAGTCAATGGAAAGTGACTTTCCTGGTTCGAGATAAGAGGAAATTTGCAAGATAGCCGGACCGCTTAATCCACGGTGAGTGAAAAGCAAATTCTCGCGGAAACTCTGTTTTTTGACTGATGTAATACAATCTTGTGAAACACCACTCAGTGTTTTGCAGAAGGCCTTGTCATCAGCGTGCAGCGTTAGGGGAACAAGGGCTGGACGGGTTGGTGTAACGGGAATATCGAATTGTCGTGCAATTTTGTGACCGAAATCTGTGGCGCCGATCTTTGGTATAGAAAGTCCCCCCGTTGCAATGACCAGCGATTGGCAGGTTAGAGTACCGTTACTGGTTTCCAGCGAAAATTTAGGTGCATTGGGGTTTTCAGGTAGGGGGCGAACACCCTTAACGGATACCGGGTTTTGGATATCAACATTTGCATCTCGGCATTCTGCGAGCAGCATGTCGATAATATCCTGTGCAGAGTTATCACAAAAAAACTGCCCGAGTGTTTTTTCATGGTACTTGATTTCATGTTTAGCCATTAAATCAAGAAAGTCATAGGGCGTATAACGTGCCAGTGCAGACTTGCAGAAGTGTTTGTTCCCAGAGATAAAGTCACTGGCTGTGGTGTGAATATTGGTGAAATTACACCGCCCCCCACCAGAGATGCGGATCTTTTCGCACAGCTTTTTAGCATGGTCTATGACCAGGACACGCCGCCCTCGTTTGCCAGCCTCAATTGCGCACATAAGACCCGCGGCACCTGCGCCGATGATAATGACATCCCATTCTTCTGTTCTTTTTTCTGGCGTTGTGTCTGGGTAGGCGTCTCGCATGGGGTTCTCTTCTGGTCTTGTACTGGTTGATGTGCCGTAATGATTTCGAAAGTTCAAGCGGGGTAATACCCGAATTAAGAAAAAACACCAAGTTGTAACAATGTTTTGAGATCGCTTTGAATAAGGATTCAGGCCTGATCATTCCATATCTAAGATTCATTAAAGGATAAGCCACAGCTTACAGGCGCAATATTTGAATGGAGTTGGCACCATGTCTTTTGTACAGGAAAATCTTTCCAGTCGCCCTGAAATTCTTGTTGCGATAGGTTTCTTGCTCACGTTTGCTGCTTTTGTTGTTAGTGATATTCTTTGGTTGCGAATTCTCACTATTGTGGCCAAGTTTGCGATGGCAATTGCAGCATTATTGCCTGAAGATGGTCCCATGTGGCTTTCATTTTCCGGGAATATGCTTCTTATTGCTGTGAACCTGTTTCACTCAACGCTTTTGATTATGGAAAAACGTCGTTCATGTTTATCCGATGATGAGCAGTTTCTAAAAGACATAGCATTCCCGTCCATGGAACGTGTGTTTGTCAAACGGCTTTTTAGTGCATCCCATTGGACAGAGTATGAGCAAGGGGAAACCCTTCTCTTTGAAGGAGAATGTCCGGACAGATTGTTTCTTTTGTTTAAAGGAAAGGCTTTTGTGTCTGTCAGGCATAGACGGGTTGGTGAAATTGGGGTCGGACAATTTGCTGGCGAAATGTCTTTTTTGACAATGGAAAAAGCTGGCGCAACGGTTACGACACGCGAAAGGACAAAATGTCTGGTTTGGGAGCGATCAGTCCTTGAAAAACTTTATCATAAAGACAAGGATCTTCAGGCTGTTCTAATGGCTGCAATAGGAACAGATTTGGCAACAAAAATTCTCATGCAAAATAGAAGAACTGCGAAATTCGGTTAGGTGCTATGTTTGATGAAATGACAACTTCGCTTGCATTTCGCGACCAGAAGTTTACCTAGGTGTCAGAATTTATTCAAAACGGAAAGACTGATGATCAATATTTATGGAATTAAGAACTGTGATACATGCAGGAAGGCACTCAAAACATTATCTGCAGCAGGTCTTGATCACCAATATAGTGATTTCCGTGTAGATGGTCTGTCTTCCGATAACCTTGACAAGTGGATTGTTGCGGTAGGGTGGGAAAAGCTTCTTAATAAAAGAGGCACGACCTGGCGTAACTTATCAGACGGTATCAAAAACTCAGTGAATGAGGCTGTTGCTCGTGATTTGATGCTGGAAAACCCTACACTCATTAAACGCCCGGTTTTTGATACTCCGCAAGGTGTCATTGTCGGATTTACCAAAACCGAACAAGCCCTTTTGGGCTTTTAGGAGCGTACTGTGTCTGATCAATCTGGTGATAAAAATTCTACTGGTAGTAAGGTACGTTCTGAAAAACAGCAGGCGCGTAAAGAAAGATTCCTTGCGCAAAAGCATGACAAAGACACGGAACATCGACGTAAGAGCGATCATCAAAAGAAGCGACAGCATAATAGAACTCGAGATGATCGCGAGAAAGAGCGAAACCCGTCTGGTGAGAGAAACTTCTATACAAAGCGCTCAGATGTTGAGCCGGTGAAAAGTGGCGCAAGATTGGCACGAGGTGCAGAGCGCGTTGACTTGCCAATGGGACGACTATTGTTTCACGTCTTGGCTGTTTTGGAAGAAGCCACGAATTCTGATAGTCCTATTGATCGGGCACTTGCGGCACATTTTTCGAACATAAAGGGGCGTTTAACCCCACGTGATCACGCTCGTATCCGCGATATGGTATGGGGGGTGGTGCGTCGTTATCGTCGCTTGTTATGGTGGCTGGAAATTAACGGACAAACACCACAAGTACGTAAACTCCTTCTTGCGGATCTTGTTCTTACCCATGGTAAGAATGTTCAGGATATTACGCATTTTTGCAAAGGTGGTGGTGGATACCTCAAGCGTTTGACCGATTCTGAAGCCCGCGCGTTGAGCGCGATGGATGGAAAACGTCTTGCCGATGAAACCATGCCAGAGGCCGTTACTCTTGAATGCCCTGCCTGGGCGGAAAAGGGGTTACGTGAGGTCTTTGGAGATCGTTTTTCTGAAGAACTTGACGCTTTGCGAGAACCAGCTCCACTGGATATCAGGGTTAATCCTTTCAAGGGGAATCGCGACGACCTGATTCCAAGATTGGAAAAGGCAGGGTGTAAGGTCGAAAAACTCGATTGGCTTCCTCATGGTTTGCGAATTACCGACGCTGGACGGAAGGCACATTTACCTTTCTACGAGCGTGGTGAGTTCGAGATACAGGATGCTGGATCACAGGTTCTGGCGGCAATGGTTGCAGTGGAACCGGGGCAACGGGTTATTGATTTCTGTGCCGGAGCAGGTGGTAAAACATTGGCTTTGGCAGCCGAAATGGATAATCGCGGGCAACTTATTGCTGCTGATGTCCATAACAAGCGTTTGGCCCGTGCGGCACAAAGGTTGAAGCGCGCCGGTGTTTTCAATGCGGAGCGGAAAGTCTTGGACAGTGAACGAGATCCCTGGGTTAAAAAGAATAAAGGGAAATTTGATCGCGTTCTTGTCGATGCGCCTTGTAGTGGCACAGGTTCCTGGCGTCGCGCCCCTGATTCGAAATGGCGCAGGGATGAAAAAGATCTGGAGGAACTGGTCGCGTTACAGGAAAGTATTCTGACGTCTGCTGCCCGTCTGGTTAAGCCGGGTGGGCGTCTGGTCTATGCAACTTGTTCTCTCTTGCCTGTTGAAAATGAAGATCAGGTTGCAAAATTGCTTCGTTCCCGCCCTGATTTTAAACTGGTACCTGTAAACGGTATTTGGCAAAAGAAAATGCCGACACCTATGCCCGAGACGATGGGCGACATGCTTCGTTTAAGCCCGGCAGTAAATGATACTGATGGGTTCTTTGCGGCTGTTCTTGAGAGAGAGGTTGGCTAACCTGTCGGCGATCTCTTCTCTATTCGTCATCACGCTTACAAATAGAATGATTTTGTTCAATTGCATTGGGCGATCTGATCCTGCCAAATATCTTTCACCGCGCCAAAAAAGTTAACTCTGGTTTTGATCAAGGGGCTAAAAGCTTTTGCCCCTGAATTTCCTTTAGGGCTTGGTCTTCCGGAATTTCTTTGATTGCATGATGGCTACGGATAACTGACGTTGTGCCATAAGCTTTAAAATAACGTGCCTCACCCGGTTTCAAGAGTATCAATATTGGGTTCTTGATATCAGATGATATTTTGATTTCATAGTTGCCGGGTTCGGCATCACGGTAAAGAACCTGATTTATTTTAGCTATCCCCACGGACTTTCCATTCACCAGGAACTCAGGTTCGATGGCTGCGAGAAAAGGAACTTGGGAGCGGTAAAAATATACACGAGCACTTTCAGGGGAAATTGCAGGTAAAGTACTTGTTATCAGGTTTGCCTGCTTATTCGGGCCACAAGCTGTGAGCATTAGTAGGGTTGAAATTATTGTAAGTGTCCTAATGAATGGTCGCACTGGATAAACCTTTATATAAAAGATGCTTGCATCTTAGCTGATTATTAAAAAACTGCCAAAGGCTGTTCGTCTATTTAATTCATTATGGTGCAGTGCAAAATAATACTTGTTTGCATATGCGAAAAGACGTAATTTTTGTGAAATTATATAAAAAACGATTTTTGAGAAACAATAATACAAATCTCAAGAGCGTTTGAATAATAAACTTAAAAATAGACCTGCGGCGAAGGGAAGAGCTTATGTTCGGGCAACAAGGGTATTACATTGAAGATCTGAGTGAGGGAATGGCAGCTTCGTTTTCCAAGACAGTTACCGAAGCTGATATTGTTTTGTTTGCAGGAGTGTCCGGCGATAACAACCCCGTTCATATTGATGAAGAGGCCGCAAAGAAGAGTGTTTTTGAAGGGCGTATTGCGCACGGAATGCTCACGGCATCTTACCTTTCGACCGTTTTAGGCACACGACTACCGGGACCGGGGTGTATTTATCTCTCCCAATCCCTCAGGTTCAAGGGGCCCGTTCGAATTGGTGATACTGTTACGGCTATTGTGCGGGTGAAAGAAATAATGGTATCCAAAAAACGCGTTATTCTGGAAACGCTTTGCCAGGTCAGAGGAAAAGATGTGCTTGATGGTGAAGCAATCGTTATGGTGTCTTCGCGTGACCAATAGGACCCTGATTGCCAGATCTTTTGATAAAAAAACTATAAGGCTGTTTTCAAGCAGCCTTTGACCTAGTATTCATAGGCCTTTCGGATGCATCTATGGTGCGGTTGCAATGTAAGAAACCCGCCGTGAGTATCTGTCGTCGTCTGCATTAGAGAATATTTCTGGAGCTCAGAGGCTGAAAGCCTAGGTTAATAAATGGCAGTTTTTCATAACTTCACCAATCTACCGGATGATGCGCGGGGAGCCGTTGTTGCCATTGGCAACTTTGATGGCGTTCACTTGGGGCATCAAGCTGTGATTCGTCAGGCAAGGATGATTGCGGAAAAATTGAATCGCCCTTTGGCTGTTTTGACTTTTGAGCCTCATCCTCGATCACTGTTTAAGCCTGATCAACCTTGCTTTCGATTGACGCCAATGATTGCGAAAGCACATGCTTTGAAAAAGGTTGGGGTTGATCACGTATATATTCAGGATTTCACTCTCGATTTTGCCAAGCAGTCAGCCGAATCATTTGTGTTAGAGACTTTGGTACGTGATCTTGGGGCTAGACATTTGGTCATTGGGGGGGATTTCTGTTTTGGCAAAGATCGCCAAGGCAATGCCGCCCTTCTTGAAGCCATGGGGACAGAGCATGGTTTTGGCGTGACTGCTGCGACATTGGTGGAAGATAAAAACGACGTCGTGTTGTCATCATCGCGTATTCGCGAATATCTCAAAGCGGGTAAACCATCAGATGCAGCAAGAATTCTCGGTCGCTACTGGGAAATTGATGGCACTGTAATGCGTGGATTTAAGCGCGGAAGGACCATTGGTTTTCCAACTGCGAATCTATCCATGGAACATTATCTTGTTCCCAGTCTGGGTGTTTATGCCGTGCGTGTTGCCAAAGCCGGTGTTGAAGGTTTCGGATTAACCTATTGGTACAATGGTGTAGCAAACATTGGTGTGCGTCCGACGATTGATGGTGAAGGCGTTAATCTAGAAGTTTTTATCTTTGATTTTGACGAAGATATTTATGATATGGACCTTCGGGTGCAAATCGTGGAATATCTGCGCCCTGAAAAGAAGTTTGATGGCCTGACAGCCTTGACTGAACAGATCAAAAAAGACAGTGATCAAGCACGTAAGCTATTACTGGATTTGCCTGATCACCCAATTGATCCCGTTGTTTAGGCAACAGATGAACAACAAATATAATTGTTAAAACGGCATAATTATTAAATACGGAAGAGTGGCTCCATGAGCACGGACTATAAAGACACTGTTTTTCTCCCCAAGACTGATTTCCCAATGCGCGCTGGCTTGCCCAAAAAAGAGCCAGAAATTTTACAGCGCTGGGCGGATATTGGGCTGTTTGAAAAGCTGCGTGCTCAAAGTAAAGGTCGTGAGAAATTCACGCTTCACGATGGCCCTCCCTATGCCAATGGTCATCTTCATATGGGGCACGCCCTCAATAAAGTTCTCAAGGATGTGATCAACCGTTCTCAACAGATGCTGGGTAAAGACGCACACTATGTACCGGGTTGGGATTGCCACGGCTTGCCAATTGAATGGAAAGTTGAAGAAGGTTATCGCGAACGTGGTCAGGATAAAGACGAAGTTCCCGTGGTTGAATTCCGTAAAGAGTGTCGTGAGTTCGCTGACAAGTGGATCAACATTCAGATCGAAGAATTTAAACGTCTGGGTATCGAAGCCGATTGGGAAAAACCTTATAAAACCATGAACTACCAATCAGAATCCCTGATTGTGAAGGAAATGGGTAAGTTCTTGATGAACAAGGGCCTTTACATGGGGACGAAGGCAGTTCTGTGGTCGGTTGTTGAGAAGACTGCTCTGGCCGACGCCGAGGTTGAGTATCACGAACTGAAATCGCCAACGATCTGGGTGCGTTTCCCTATTGCCAGCAGTAATGACACATTACTTGAAGGCGCATCGATCATCATCTGGACGACGACACCATGGACAATCCCGGCAAACAGGGCTGTCGCTTGTGGCGCAGAGTTTGAGTATGTCGTTTATGAAGTTACTGAGCTTGGCGAAAACAGTATTGCCAAAATTGGTGAACGCCTTGTATTGAACAGAGAGCTGGCCGAGCAGGTTAAGCTTGATGCCAAGATCGAGGCCTGGACCGAAGTTGGTACGGTTTCTGATCTTTCGAATGTCAAGATCAAGCATCCTCTTAATGGACTTGAAGGTGCTGATGGCGGCTATGATTATGAAGTGCCTTTGTTAAACGCAGACTTTGTTACAAATGATGCTGGTACAGGGTTTGTGCATATCGCACCAAGTCATGGTGCGGATGATAACGAACTCGGTCGTCAACGCGGGCTGGAAGTTCCGATGATGATTGACGAGGCTGGCGTTTATTATGATCACGTTCCGTTTTTTGCTGGTGCCTGTGTCTATACACAAGAAGGTAAAGCAGGTGATGCCAATGGTCGTGTGATCAAAGCCCTGATTGAATCAGGTTCTTTGTTGGCTAAGGGATCAATGCGTCATAGCTATCCGCATTCCTGGCGCTCCAAAGCGCCATTGGTCTTTCGTGCGACGCCTCAGTGGTTTATTTCAATGGAAACCAATGAATTGAGGGATAAGGCGCTTAAAGCGATTGATGATACTCGTTTCATTCCTGAAAAAGGATCAACCCGTCTTTACAAGATGATTGAAGGGCGTCCGGACTGGTGTGTATCTCGCCAAAGAGTGTGGGGAGTTCCACTGCCAATCTTTATGGAAAAGAAGACGGGTGAACCTCTGCGTGATCAAAAAGTTATTGATCGTATCGTCGATGCTTTTGAACAAGAGGGTGGTGATGCCTGGTTTAACAGTCCTCCGGCTCGTTTCCTTGGCAACGAATACAACCCGGATGATTACGAACAAATTCAGGATGTCATCGAAGTTTGGTTTGATTCTGGGTCAACTCACAGCTTTGTGCTTGAAGCTCGCCCGGAATTGAAGTGGCCGGCGGACCTGTATCTTGAAGGGTCGGATCAGCATCGTGGCTGGTTCCATACTTCTTTATTGGAATCTGCTGGTACGCGTGGTCGTGCCCCATATGATGCTGTCTTAACCCATGGCTTTGTTCTGGATAACAAAGGCCGCAAGATGTCCAAATCTTTGGGCAACATTACGGCGCCTGCGGAAATCAATGCCAAATACGGTGCAGATATCCTGCGTCTTTGGGTGGTTGCATCTGATTACTCACAAGATTTGCGCGTTGGTGATGAAATTCTGAAGTATCAGGCGGATTCCTATCGTCGTCTGAGAAACACGCTGCGTTTCCTGCTGGGAAGTCTTGATGGCTTTAACGATGCCGAGCGCTTGCCTGCGGAGCAGATGCCTGAACTGGAAAAATGGGTTCTGCATCGTCTGACCGAGTTGGACACGATTGTTCGAAAGTCATGTGCTGATTATGACTATCATGCGATGTTCCAGGCGCTGCATAATTTCTGTGCGCTTGATCTCTCGGCTTTCTACCTCGATATTCGCAAGGACACACTCTATTGCGACGGCGTGGATACACTGGAACGCCGTGCATGCCGTACCGTTATCGATACGCTTTTCGATGCTTTGACCGCATGGCTGGCACCAATTTTATGCTTTACAACAGAAGAAGCATGGTTGGCACGTGGCAAAACAGATGAAGCTGAATCTGTGCATTTACGTACTTTCCCTGAAATTCCCGTGGATTGGAAAAACGATGCTTTGGCAGAACGCTGGGACAATGTGCGCGAAGTTCGCCGTGTTGTGACCGGGGCAATTGAAGTGTTGCGAGCCGAGAAAAAAATCGGTTCCAGTCTTCAGGCGCGTCCAGCGGTCTATATCAACCGCCCAGAACTACTTTCAGCTATCGGTGATCTTGATATGGCTGATATCTGTATTACGTCACAGATTGAATTGGTCGAAGCTGATGCTCCACAGGAAGCTTATCGCTTAAACGAAGTGGATGGCGTAGGTGTTGTTGTCGATAGTGCCGAAGGTGACAAGTGTGAGCGTTGCTGGAAAGTACTTCCTGATGTGGGAAGTCACCCCAATGCTGAAGGTACTTGTAGTCGTTGTGCGAGCGTTCTGGCTGCGTCTTTATAAAGCATAGGTGATTTGATGATTCTCCGGGCTCTGATACTTGCTCTGTTGATTGCTGGAATTGATCAGGCTAGCAAGTGGTATGTATTGCTTGAAGTCATGAACCCGCCCAAAGTCATTGAAGTCACAAGCTTCTTTGACCTTGTTTTGGCGTATAATACCGGGGTGAGTTTTGGGTTGTTTGGTAGTGATTCCGAATGGAGGCCCTTTCTTTTAGCCGGGGTTGCCATAGCTATAGTGATTGCACTGTTTGTCTGGCTTTATAAAGAGCCAGGCAAGATGATTGCCTTGTCAGTCGGGTTGATTAGCGGCGGCGCAATAGGGAATGTTATTGATCGGTTTGTTCATATTGGTGTAGTTGATTTTCTGAGTTTCAGTATATCATTCCTGCCTTGGCGGATATTTAATCCCTGGCCTGCATTTAATCTTGCGGACAGCTTTATTTTTATCGGGGTCATGGTTTTACTCTATGATGGCTTGTTCTTGACGCCATCTAAGGGTAATAAGTAGAAACCTTGAAAAAGGATGCGGATCGAAAGCATGAAAAATATCAAGTTTTTTGGGTTGGTTGTTCTCTCCCTGATTATCACTGGCTGTAGTGATGGATTGAAAGAACAGATTGGACTAGGAAAGCGTGCGCCCGATGAGTTTAGGGTCGTGTCTCGTGCACCTCTTAGTCTTCCGCCTGATTATAATTTGGCTCCGCCTCGTCCGGGTGCACTTCGTCCCCAAGAAGGCTCTGCCCAGGGACAAGCCAAACGTGCTGTCTTTAATCTTGACGGTACTGCGGGGCCTCAGAAAAACTCTGCACTGGAACAAGCTGGTCGTAGTGATGGTGAAATGGCATTGCTGGAATCTGCGGGTGCAGATGAGGCACCTGATGATATTCGCTTACTTATTGATCGTGAGACACGTCAGCTTAATTCTGAAAGTGATCGGGTCGTTGATACACTGATTTTTTGGAAAGATCAGCCAAAACCTAACAGTGTGGTTGACCCGGTAAAAGAAGCTAAACGTATTCAGGAAAACGCGGCTCTTGGTACACGTGGTAAAGGTGAAACCGAGAGTATTGTGATTGAACGAGAAGCACCGCTTGAAGGGGTATTTGATAATATTTTCTGATACTGTGTGAATTCTATTGACCGGAAAAGCTCCGATTTGGTCGGAGCTTTTTTTGTTTCATGGGATAGGGGTTAAAAACTGGCTTCATTGCCCTAGTTTTGCCAGATTATTGGGACATGAATGCTACTGCTTGATTGTGGTTTTCCGTCACCTGCGGTTATGTTCAATGCAATTTTTAAAAACATTCTGATTGTCCTGAAAATGCTTTCCATATTTAAACGTGTCGTCTGTTGTAAGGTTATTGTTTGGTGCTTTTTGCTGCTTCTATCGCCCGTTCAGGGTGCTGTCTTTAATCCAGAGATGTTTAAGCTGGATAACGGGCTTGAGGTCGTCGTTGTTCCCAATCGCAGAGCGCCAATCGTCACACAGATGCTTTGGTATAAAGTCGGAGCTGCGGACGAAGACGTTGGTGAATCAGGTAATGCGCACTTTCTTGAGCATCTTATGTTCAAGGGCACCAAACGTTTCAAATCGGGCGAATTTTCTGCATTGGTTGCTAAGAATGGAGGGCAGGAGAACGCTTTTACGTCATGGGATTATACTGCCTATCATCAAACTGTAGCTAAAGATCGTCTTGAAATGGTGATGGAACTGGAAGCTGATAGAATGACAGGGTTGATTCTTGATGATGAGAAAGTTCTGCCTGAACGAGAAGTGGTTCGTGAAGAAAGACGGAGCCGTGTCGGTAATAGCCCCGGAGCACAACTTGGGGAAGTTATGCGGGCTAGTTTGTTTCTTAATCATCCCTACCGTATTCCCATTATCGGATGGGATCATGAAATTGAAGCTTTGAATACGAAAACGGCGCTTTCGTTCTACAGAAAGTGGTATGCGCCCAATAATGCGGTTCTTATTATTTCAGGCGATGTTACTACAGAGGAAGTTAAGCTTCTGGCGGAGAAACATTACGGCGTTATTCCCAAACGGGATGTTCCTGCACGAACCAGAATTTCTGAACCGCCTCAGAATGCTGCCCGACGGGTTATTAAAGAAAGTCATCTGGTTACAAATCCATCCGTTACGATCAGATATCTCGCCCCGAGTTATCGAACGGCTGGGAATAGCGATCCTTATGCTCTTCAGGTGTTGGATGAAATTATTGGTTCTGGAGCTACAAGCAAGCTATATAAAAAATTGGTTATTGAAGAAAAGTTGGCGGCATCTGTTGGAACATCCTATAGCCCTAATGCCTATGATTTGAGTACCTTCACGCTTTATATTTCTCCACGTCCCGGTGTTGAAATTGATGTTGCAGAGAAGCGGTTGCACGAAGAGCTCGTTGAACTAATTGCACAAGGCGTAACCGAGGATGAGGTTAGTAAGGCTAAAACTCGCATGGTTGACGCGGCTGTTTTTGCTCGAGATTCACTTTCGGCGGCCCCGAATGTTATTGGACGTACTTTGACAACAGGCGGAACTGTTGCAGATATTGAAGCCTGGCCTGAACGTATTTCTGCGGTTACCTCTGAACAGATCAATAGCTTATTAAAAAAGATCTTTATCAGGAACCAATCTGTAACGGGTGTTCTGTTACCAGCAGAGGAGGTCAAATAATGAAACCCCCTGTAAAATTTGGAATTACTTCTGTTCTATCAATCTTGCTGATCTTTCATAACCTTTCTTCAGCCTTTGCGGTTGATATCACTGAGGTAACCAGCCCGGGCGGTATAAAGGCTTGGCTTATCGAAGATCACAGTAATCCGATTATCTCTATGAAGTTCGCTTTTACCGGAGGATCATCCGTTGATCCCGATGGTAAAGAAGGTCTAGCCAACCTTGTTGCGGCAACAATCGATGAGGGCGCTGGCGATCTTGATTCGCAAGCTTTTCAAGCCAAACTGAATGATTCGTCGATTTCACTAGGCTTTGATGCCGGGCGTGAGTTCTTTAGTGGTGAGCTCGTCACTCTGAAAAAACACATGGCCGAAGCATTTGGGTTGCTGAATCTGTCGTTGACAGCACCAAGGTTCGATAGTGAGCCTGTTGAGCGTATTCGAACACAAATTTCACTCGTTCTAAAGCAACGGCAGGATGATCCGGGGTACAAAGCCCAGAGTACTTTACGTGATCTCTATTATCCCAGTCATGTTTATGGTCGACCAAATGATGGTACGCTTGATAGTCTCCAGAACATAGCTGTTTCGGATATGAAAAAGTATCTGAGAGAAAACATTGCCCGCGACAATATTACCGTGGCTGTCGTTGGCGATATTGATGCCGTTGAACTAGGCCAACTTTTGGATCAGGCTTTTGAAGGGATTGCCCTGAGAGCGAAACCATTTTGGATTCCCGGTGCGAGGCCCGCAATTACAGGCGGAACCGTCATTCTGGACGAAGATATTCCTCAGAGCGAAGTCCTAATGACACAAGTAGGCATTTCTCGTGATGATCCTGATTATTACGCTGCTTTCATTGTGAATCATATTCTTGGGGGCGGTAGTTTTTCTTCCCGTTTATATCAGGAAGTTCGAGAAAAAAGAGGATTGGCCTACTCGGTAGGGAGCTATCTTTCCCTCTTGGATCAAGCCCCATTGCTTATGGCGTCTGTTGCAACGCAAAATGAACGGGTGGCGGAAACAATCCGAATTATGAAAGAACAATGGTCTTTAATGGCTGAAGAAGGACCAAGTGAGCAAGAACTGAGTGATGCCAAGACCTATTTAACAGGTTCTTTTCCTCTTAGCTTTACCAGTACCGGGCGGGTTGCAAATATCCTTCTGGCTATGCAGTTAAATGATCTTGGAATTGATTATCTTGATCAGAGGAACAAGTATCTGGAGGTGGTATCTTTGGCTGATGCAAAACGGGTAGCGAAAAAGCTTTTTGATGCAGATGCATTGACTGTGGTTATTGCCGGGCGTCCTGTTGGAATAGAGGAAGAGGCACCGTTACCGGTTACTCCATAAAGATTCTTTTTATGGCAAAAGCCCTAATAGTAGTTTTTTGTCGGATGAAGGCTTTCGATGTTAACAACAAATCGGTAATACTAATCTCTTATTTTTTGATAGATAAAAGAAACAATGTCTTATACGCACGATGCAGAATTTTGCCTTGCCAGAACACTAGGTGAAGGCGGTTTGGAACAGAAAATTTTTGAAGAGCAACTTCAGGGATGCAAAGCCAGTCTTGCTCGCCTTAAAGACGACAAAGACAATGGACGTTTACCGTTTTTGACAATTCCGGGTGAACGAGATGATCTTGTCACCTGTCAAACGGTTGTTTCTTCCTATCGTGATAATTGTGATGATGTTATTGTCTTGGGGACAGGTGGCTCTTCCCTTGGTGGACGGACACTTTATGGTCTCGCGACCAGTGCTTTTGGACCGATTAACGGAGGTCCCCATCTTCATTTTATTGATAATATAGATCCGCACAGTTTTGATGTTCTCTTAAAGCATCTTGATATTTCCCGTACTGGATTGATTGTTGTTTCCAAGTCCGGGTCAACCGCAGAAACAGTTTCCCAATTCATGGCTTTGTTGCCGATATTCCAGAAGGAGTATGGACCTGACAAGTTATCTGAACGGGTTACTGTTATCACGGAACCTCGCCCGAACCCGTTAAGAAAACTTGCCCGAGATTTGGGGCTAGAATGCCTTGACCAAAATCCATTGATAGGTGGACGGTTTTGCATTCTCACTCTGGTCGGGTTGCTTCCAGCGATGATTGCTGGCTTGGATGCTGCTGCTTTGAGAGACGGCGCTCGGAAAGTCGTTGATCAGGCTTTCTCTGGTGCTGAAATGGAAGACATTCCGGCGGCTGTGGGTGCTTCCATTGCCACTGGTTTACAGCGCCAGCGTGGTATTCGCCAAACTGTTATCATGCCTTATGAGGACAGACTCGCAGATCTTGGGCTCTGGTATAATCAGTTATGGGCAGAAAGTTTGGGTAAAGAGGGGAAGGGAACGACCCCTATTCGGGCGCTTGGAACCGTCGACCAGCATAGCCAACTGCAACTGTATCTGGATGGTCCTCAGGACAAGATGTTCACTATGATCTATCATGATGCCAAGGGGACAGGGCTGCCTGTTGATTCTGTTTTGCCAAAGGGCGAAGATTCACTGAGTTACCTCCGGGGCCGGACACTCGGGGATCTGCTCACGGTATCTGCCGAAGCAACCACGCAAACTTTGTCAAAAAATGGGCGTCCAGTCCGGAAATTTCTACTGAATAAAATCGATGAAGAAACTTTGGGTGCCTTGACCATGCACTTTATGTTGGAAACTGTCATAACAGCTGATCTTCTGGGGGTTAACCCCTATGATCAACCTGCTGTCGAACAGGGAAAAGTTCTCGCCCGCCGCATGCTGAAAGATCTCTGATTATTTGTTCCTTGGATGAGTGATTTTTGTGGTTGCTTGTTGTCTTACAGGCTTCAATAGCTCACTATTGTCTGACATTTTTTGATCAGGAATTTTTCAGTGCTTATTCGTCGTCTACCCAACACCCTTGTTAATCAGATCGCTGCTGGTGAAGTTATCGAACGCCCCGCTGCGGCGATTAAAGAGTTGGTTGAGAATGCGTTGGATGCAGGATCTCGTAATATTGACGTCGTGATGCGTGATGGTGGACGCAGCTATATCTCGGTTACAGATGATGGTTGTGGCATGAGCTGTGAAGGACTTGGCATTTGTATTGAACGCCATGCTACGTCAAAACTTCCCAGTGATGATCTGGTTCACATCAAAACACTTGGGTTTCGGGGAGAGGCTTTACCTTCTATTGGTGCTGTGGCTCGCCTTCAGATCACAAGTCGCGAAGCGGATGCCGAAGATGCCTGGGTAATTAAGGTCGAAGGTGGTGTCGTTACTGATCCTCAACCCGCAGCATGTAATGCTGGAACGCGGGTTGAAATCAGGGACTTGTTTTTTGCAACTCCTGCACGGCTGAAGTTTCTAAAAGCTGCCCGAACGGAAGTCAGTCATGCCGAAGATGTTTTAAAGCGTCTGGCCATGGCCAATCCGGAAGTAGGTTTTTCCCTCTCCGATGAGAAAAGAACGATTCTTAGATTGCGAGCCAGTAGCGGTGATTTATTCGAAGTCAGATTAAAGCGTCTTTCTTCTGTCATGGCGCGTGAATTCGAAGAAAACGCACTGCCTATTGAAGCTGAGCGTGAGTATTTGAAACTGTCTGGTTATATCGGATTGCCAACACTCAATCGCGGAAATGCACAGCACCAGTATCTTTTTGTCAATGGTCGCCCGGTGAAGGATCGGTTATTGCAAGGTGCGGTGAGAGGTGCCTATCAGGATTTTTTGGCACGAGATCGGCATCCTCTTCTTGCTTTGTTTTTGGAACTGCCGCCTGAAATGGTTGATGTGAACGTACATCCGGCCAAGACAGAAGTTCGTTTCCGAGATGCTGCTTTGGTGCGTGGTTTGATTGTCGGTGCCTGTAAACATGCGCTTGCAGAAGCAGGACACCGAGCTTCAACATCGGTTGGAAATGCTGCTTTGGGAATGCTGGAAGCTGCGCGGGCAAGAGGGGAGCAAAGCGGAGGATATACGTCTTCACGACCTAGCACTGACTACACGTGGCAACCCAGGCCTTCAGTTAATTATCCTTCCGGACGCTTGTCTGATGCTGTTATGGATTACCATGCGCCTTTATCAGAAGGACAAATGGGACACGTACAATCTGCCTTACCCGGCGCAGAAGATTTTATTCCGCAAGCCAGGCAAGAACATTTTCCATCTGGGCTTTCAGAAAATCCGATGGAATGGGACGGGGAGACTGCGGGATCTCAAAGTTATAATACGGATGTTGATAACTTTGATCATGCGTCCCACCCTCTGGGGGCTGCGCGGGCGCAATTCCACGAAAATTATATCATAACGCAGACTGCAGACGGAATTGTCGTTGTTGATCAGCATGCGGCCCATGAAAGGCTGGTTCTTGAAAAGATGAAGGCACAGATGGCTGAGCAGGGGGTTAGAACCCAGATGCTGCTTTTGCCAGAGGTTGTCGAACTGGATGAAGATGCTGCTCACAGATTGGTCAAGCGTGCTGATGAGTTATCAGAGTTGGGACTAGTGCTGGAAGGGTTTGGGGCTGGCGCGGTTGTTGTTCGCGAAGTCCCTGCAATCCTTGGAGAGCGTGCGAACGCAGCGGCTTTGGTGACGGACCTAGCTGATGAGCTTGCAGAGCTCGGGGAGACGCTGGCCCTGAAAGAACAGATTGAGCGGGTTCTGGGGACGATGGCATGTCATGGATCTGTTCGGTCCGGGCGACGCCTCAACGGGGAAGAGATGAATGCCTTGTTGCGACAAATGGAAGTGACGCCGCATTCCGGTCAATGCAACCACGGACGCCCGACTTATATTGAATTGAAGCTTGCTGATATAGAAAAGCTCTTTTCCAGAAGATAATCGTTCCTATCTATAAACATGATCTTGTCGGGATGAACCATTTGCGTGTTCATTGCCGGGTAATACCAAAAGGCTTTTCAGGAACACATCACACCGGGAGAACTTCGTGAGTTTTGATTTTTTAAGCCTGAAACCAGCAACACGATTCTTCCATGCTTTTAATGATGATTATTATCAAGAAGTTCCTGATGATTGGTGGGTGATTGTCACGGATGTTGTCAGCTCTACCAAAGCTATAGAAGCTGGGCGCTATAAAGATATTAACATGCTGGGGGCCGCGTGTATTACAGCGGTCTTTAATACGGTTGGTGGCGCAACAATTCCCTTTGTTTTTGGTGGAGATGGCGCATCTCTGCTCTGTTCATCAGATGCTCTCGATGC
Source organism: Kiloniella sp. EL199 (assembly GCF_900313065.1). GTDB lineage: Bacteria > Pseudomonadota > Alphaproteobacteria > Kiloniellales > Kiloniellaceae > Kiloniella. Next base: position 98,939 of record NZ_OMPU01000011.1, on the reverse strand, counting down.
CTTGATTGACGAATTGCTTGCTGTAAAAAGCTTTGGTCAGGATTTTTACGATTTAGAGCTAAGGGTCGGATGTGTGCCTGTTTCACACATCAAAGAGTGTGGTAAAAACATTCAAGTTGCTCGGTTAGAGTTATCACCCGGCAATAGCCTCGCATTATTCAATGGTGGCGGATTGGCCTTGGCCGATTCTATTATAAAAGCTGATGAAACCGGAGAGTTTTGCAAGCTGCATACTGTAACACGGTTACCTAATCTGGAAGGGCTTTCCTGTCACTGGCAGCCTTTGAAGTCTGTTAATGGACAGATCATTACACTGTTAGTGCATGCGGTTCATGATCACGAATATCCACGTATTGTTGATAATATAGAACAAATTCTGAACAAGGGAAATTCAGATATAAATCCTGTGAAAATTCAGCATATGAAACTCAGAGGGCTTTTTGAGAACTTTTTTTTGGAAAAGTTTGCTGCCAGCAAGGGGAGAGGAACCCACATATGGCCTACCTTGAAGTCTCTCTTTGAAAAGATTTATTTGCGGGTTGCTAATTTTATAAATTTAAAGTCAGGCCCCTATCAACCGGAAACCTATCTCACAGAGTTACGCAATAATTCTGATTTCAGGAAATTTGATGATATGGTGCGGATGGTTTTGGATTGTGATTTACAGGTCATCAAAGAACTTCATACCTATCTGGAACGAGAACAGGCCAACGGCAAAATTGCCTATGGCACACACGTTTCTAACGAAGCATTGATGACTTGCCTGTTGCTTGATTTACACCATTCACAACATATCCACTTCATCGATGGTGCCGACGGCGGTTACGCAATGGCTGCAAAAAGTTTAAAAGCCCAGACGGCTCATTGGGCTAGTTAAATCAAGCCCTCAAGAAAAAGAAAATTCTGGCTTTGCCGTATTTTCGATTATCGACTTCTTCGAAACCAGCGGGAGCTGTGATGCTTTCTTTTGAATCACACTCAGTCACGATCAGGGCGGTTTTGGCAATCCAGCCTGCTTTGTCCAGTGCGGTGATTGCTGGGTTGGTCAGATCCTGATTATAGGGGGCATCCATAAGAACAAGAGAACAGACTTTACGCGCTTTTGGCGGTGTTAAAGCGTCGCCTTGAATAACCTGGGTCGTCTGTTGTTCTTTCAGGTTTTTGATATTGTCCCGGAGGGCTGTGAGACTATCCGTGGCTTTTTCTATAAAGGTGACCTTTTGCGCACCGCGTGAAAGGGCTTCAAGACCCAAAGCGCCTGTCCCGGCAAAGACATCCAGAACGTGTTGGCCAATGAGTAGTGACTTTGTCCCCTGTGGCAACAAGCCTTTACTGACATCGCCCTGTAAAAGAATGTTAAAGAGCGATTCGCGTGTTCTATCAAGCGTTGGTCGCGCGGTTTTCCCTGTTGGACAGGTTAAAGATCGTCCTCTGTGTTTACCCCCGACAATCCTCATATTAACACCATTTGCCAAATACCATTTTAAAGGCGCTTGCCACGTGAGTTTGATGTGGGTTTTCCGCGAGCAGGACCCGTTTTCTTATTTGTAGGTTTGCCTGATGGTTTTCCGCCAGTCCTGCCTTGCGGCTTTTTGCCTGATCGGTTTTGCTTGCCGTTCGGGTCTTTTTGTTTATCCGGGTCCTTTGGTTTGCTATTTTTGTTCTCAAGACCGAATTGATCCCGGATAAGCTTCGCAGGAAGCTCGACAATATCGCCGGGTTCAATCTCTCCGAGCTGGAAAGGACCGTAGGAAATTCGGATTAACCTGTTTACAATCAAGCCAAGGTGCTCACAGACGCGACGGATTTCGCGGTTTTTACCTTCTTTCAAAGACATTAACATCCAGGCGTTAGTTTTGGCCTGATGTGAAATACTGGCTTCGATCGGGGCGTAGTGAACACCATCAATTGTAATGCCCTCGGCAAGGGTTTTGATATGCCTCTCGTCGACTTGGCCATGTACCCTGACACGATAGCGACGGGTCCACCCTGTGGCCGGTAGCTCCATTTTACGCTTCAAGCCACCGTCATTGGTGAAGAGAAGAAGGCCTTCAGAGTTATAATCCAACCGTCCAACGGGTTGAAGACGGGGGAGATCTTTTGGCAAATTATCAAAAACGGTGGCTCGACCTTCGGGGTCCCGCGCTGCCGTAATTTGTCCTTTAGGTTTGTGATACTTCCACAGGCGCGGACGCTCAGGCTGGGGAAGAAGCTCTCCGTTAACCTCAATGATGTTGTCTGGTCCGACAACAATTGCTGGTGTTTCCAGTACTTTACCGTCCAGCTTGACACGACCTTCCGCAATCCAGCGTTCTGCATCACGTCTGGAGCAAAGTCCTGCGCGTGCGATAACCTTGGCAATACGCTCTTTCTTATCAGAAAGCTCGATTGTTTCCACAGCTGGTTTGCTTTCGTGCTGTGTATTTTTGCCAGAAGGTTTCCCCTTGTAAGGGCGATTGACGCTTTTTCCCTTAAAGGCTTTGTCTTCTGCCCTTGGGCCTTTTGTGTTCTGGTTTTTGGAACTCGGGCCGGGTTTCTGGCGATTAGGTCGTGTTGATTTTGAGTTTGTCATGGCCGGAATGTATGCTCGACTTTGGCTTCTGTCCACTGTGAATAAAACAAACGTCCTATGCAATTGTGATCTTTGAGGTGATCCGTTGTTCTTCTGCTTGACCAATTCATGATTTCGAATGAGAGTTCTTTACTATGGAACTGAAACAGAAATCAAAGATGTGTAGGAAGCCAGGCGAAGCTATGGCACTTGCTTTGGAGGAAGCCCAAAAGGCTGCCGAGGCTGGTGAAGTGCCTGTTGGGGCGGTGGTTGTTGATCGTGATAGCGGGCTGGTTTTGGCGCAAGCACATAATCGTGTCGAACGCGATCATGATCCGACTGCGCATGCTGAAGTTCTTGCAATACGTGCTGTGGGAGAGCAGCAAAACAGTGCCCGACTGAGAAACTGTGATCTCTATGTTACGTTAGAGCCATGCCCGATGTGCGCAACGGCAATTTCTTTTGCCCGTATCAAGCGGGTTTACTACGGTGCATATGATCCCAAGGGCGGCGGTGTAGATCATGGTCCCAGAGTTTACGAGCATTCAACCTGTCATCACGCCCCCGAAGTGTACGGGGGGATTCGTGAAAAAGAATGCGCAGAAATCCTCAAGGCCTTTTTTCAGAGCCGCCGATAAGCCGCAAAACCTTGTATCTTTACAAATACAGTTTCATATTACTTCGAGTAACCAATCAGGTGCTACGTGCCAATTCTCGCCATCCGATATCGCGACGGCAAAAACCTTGATCCCATGAGATTTTATCCACGGCCTGATAGGCTTTTTCCTGTGCTTCTTTGATATCAGATCCCAAAGCAGTTACACCCAGTACGCGTCCACCAACAGCTTGCAGGCTGCCGTCATCACCTCTGGCTGTACCAGCATGGAAAACTGTAACGGCTGAGTCAGAACCTGCGTCTTCGACACCTTTGATGACAGTGTTTTTCTCGTAGGATGCTGGGTACCCTTTTGCAGCCATGACGACCAGCAGTGCTGTTTCATCATGCCATTCGAGCTTGATATCCTCTAGGTTTCCCTGTGCTGAAGCCAAGAGGGCAGGGAGGATGTCTGATTTAAGGCGAAGACAAAGTGCCTGACATTCAGGATCACCAAAGCGGACATTATATTCTATTAATCGTGGTCCTGTTTCGGTTAGCATAAGGCCAGCAAAGAGAACGCCTTTGTATACGTGGCCTTCTGATTTCATGCCTTCAATTGTCGGCTTGATGCACTGTTCGAGAACCTGTTGTTCAAGTTCCGGTGTCAAAATTGTCGCCGGAGAGTAAACACCCATGCCGCCTGTGTTCGGGCCGGTATCGCCTTCGCCAACACATTTGTGATCCTGTGCAGATGCGAGAGGGAGATAATTTTCGCCATCGGTCAAAACAAAGAAGCTGACCTCTTCACCTTGCATAAATTCTTCGATGACAACTTCTGCTCCTGCGGCACCAAATGCGCGCCCGGATAGTGCTTCTTCAACGGCTGTGTGAGCTTCTTCCAATGTCATGGCTACGGTAACGCCCTTACCAGCCGCAAGACCATCGGTCTTGATCACAATTGGTGCCCCTTGTTCGTCGAGGTAATTTTTTGCAGCGGCAAGATCTGTGAAACGTTGATAGCTGGCGGTCGGTACATTGTACTTCGCGCAGATATCTTTCATGAAGCCTTTTGATCCTTCCAGCTCGGCTGCTGCGGCTGTTGGGCCAAAGGCGGGAACATTAATAGCGTTCATGCGATCGACCAGGCCGTCTACAAGCTGAGCTTCCGGACCAACGACAACAAAGTCGATGTCATTCTGTTGTACAAAGGCAATCAGGCCATCCAGATCTCCGGCCTTGATGGGTAGACATTCTGCAACATCGGAAATACCTGCGTTTCCGGGGGCACAATAAAGCTTTTCGCACAGGGGGGACTTGGCTATAGACCAGCACAGGGCGTGTTCACGGCCACCAGATCCAACGACGAGAATTTTCATTTTATGCTCCCGAATATTAGGGTCAATTAATCTGGCAAGCTTATGCCCTATCCACTCTCAAAATACCAGAACTTGTCGGGAAAAGTTTTGTTAAAGGCACCGTTTGCGAAGTTGATCATTACGGGGGGATTTGTTTTCATCAAAGAGACAAGAAAATACCGCGTAAACAACGATTGCTCTGTCGACTTTGCAGGGGTGGATGTTTAGGATAGCGGAATGAATGATTTGTTTTCTACACCCCAAGTTAAATCAGCAACGCCAAAACCTGCTGGTAAGCCAAGTAACCCGACAGAGACACGTGGGAATAATGCGCCTGCATTAAGCGTTAGCGAGATATCCAATTCTATCAAGCGGGAACTTGAAACCCGTTTTGATCGCGTACGTGTCCGTGGGGAAATTTCAGGTCTGAAGCGTGCGGCATCAGGGCATATTTATATGTCTCTGAAAGATGAGAATGCTGTTTTGAGTGTGATCTGCTGGCGAGGGCAGGCAAGTAAACTGTCTGTTGATCCTCAAGACGGTCTGGAAGTCATCGTTACCGGTCGAATTACCAGTTACCCCGGAAGGTCTAACTATCAGATTGTTATTGATAGTATGGAAGTTGCCGGTGAAGGCGCTCTGCTAAAGCTTTTGGAAGAGCGTAAAAAAAAGCTGGCTTCCGAAGGGTTGTTTGCAGATGACCGCAAGCGCGTTATCCCGTTCTTGCCAGAGGTAATTGGTGTTGTAACGTCACCTACGGGGGCGGTTATTCGTGATATCATGCACCGGTTGTCGGATCGCTTTCCTCGACAGGTTTTGGTTTGGCCTGTGTTGGTTCAAGGTGACGGAGCAGCAGAGCAGATTGCCAGAGCAATTGATGGGTTCAATGCATTGGATCCTAATGGTGATATCCTGCGCCCGGATACGCTGATCGTTGCGCGTGGTGGTGGTAGCCTCGAAGATCTTTGGGCCTTTAACGAAGAAGTTGTGGTCAGAGCCGCGGCTAATTCCAAAATCCCGCTGATTTCTGCTGTGGGGCATGAAACGGATACAACGTTGATTGATTTTGCATCTGACAGACGTGCGCCTACCCCGACAGCTGCGGCTGAAATGGCCGTGCCAGTGCGGGCAGAGTTGATCGGCGAGGTTCAGAACATCGGGCGACGGATTTATGCTGGCGCAAATCGTTTGATGGGAGAGCGCCGGATGCAAGTCGAAGCACTTGCAAGAGGCCTTCCGGATCCGAGGCGTTTGATAGAGGAAAAGACCCAACGTTTGGACGATCGAGTAGAACGTATGCGTAATGCCATGAAAGGCTTTTTACGTCATCAAACATCTGAATTGTCCGAACTCTCAGCGCGATTACCCCATCCGAAGCAGCAAATTTTATTGGCATCGCACCAACTATCAGCATTGAGCGATCGGTTTTCGGGAGCCAGTGAACAGATTGTTCCCTTACGTCAATTCGAAATGGAAAAACTTGATTCCGGCCGACGTATGGCATCTGCAACGGCTCTACGTCTGGAACGCGCAAAGAATGAAATCAGCTCATTGGACCGTGTTCTTGAAGGCGTTTCCTATAAGAATGTCTTAAAGCGTGGTTTCTCTGTTGTTCGAGGGGCCGACGGGAATGTTCTTGCAGCTACTGATATTAGCGATGGCACGAAACTAAATATCGAGTTCGCGGATAATGCTGTTGTTGAGGCTCTGGCTGGTAGCACCAATAGTATTGGTGGTCCATCTGGTTCTCAGGCACAAAAATCAAAACCCCAAAAAACACCGAAGAAAAAGAGATCTGAAACACAAGATAATGCCCAAGGAAGCTTGTTATAATGAGGCTTTTACTTACTTTTTTCTTTATACTTTTAGCCACGATTTCAGGAGTGGTGTCTGCCGCATTTTCTGATGAAAACTATTCTATACAAGGAGAGTTTATTCAAGGCGGGATCATTATTGGTAAAGTACCAAGTGGTACAAAGGTTTTCCTGAACACAGAAGTATTAAAGGTTTCGGAACAAGGGGATTTTGTTTTTGGGTTTGGGCGAGATACCGAGGGAAGCGTTGAACTGAGTGTTCATGAGCCGAATGGTGATATTCATGTCGAAAACTATAAAATTAAAAAACGCGACTATGCAATTCAGCGAATAGAAGGCGTTGCCCAAAAGTATGTGTTGCCACCGAAAGAGGTCTCAGATCGCATAAGCCGTGATGCAGCCATTGTTGCCAAAGCAAGAACATCAAACTTTGATGAACCTATGTATGCCAAGGGTTTTATCTGGCCCGCTAAGGGGCGGATATCCGGTGTGTATGGAAGTCAGCGCGTTTTTAACGGCGTTCCCAAGCGTCCGCATTATGGTGTAGATGTCGCAGCACCTGTAGGGACGCCTGTTGTTGCTCCTGCTCCCGGCATTGTGACATTAGCTGAACCCGATCTCTATTATTCCGGCGGAACTATTATTCTTGATCATGGGCACGGTTTGTCGTCAACATTTTTGCACATGGACAGTGTATCAGTGAAAGTTGGTGATTTCTTGGCGCAAGGAGGCCTATTGGGGACGGTGGGGGCGACCGGAAGAGTTACAGGGCCTCATCTCGATTGGCGTATGAATTGGTTTAAAGAAAGGGTAGATCCAGAAACTCTTGTTGGGCCAATGCCACAGTGAAAAACAAAGACATACTACAACAGCATAAGCTTTAGTTTTTAGCTTAAATTACTTTCTTTCAATTTTTTGTATGCATCTTTCGGCCAGCGGCGGTGGAGCCATAACCAATCACCGGGTTTCTCTCTAATCCAGCTCTCTATAATAGAATTCAGTTCTGTCATTCCTTTTAGTCCTGCTTGATCCCGACTGGTTTCATTTGGAAAGTCGATGGCAGAATGACATACGAGGTGGAAACTCGCAGGGCCAGTTCTTATGCACTGAATGGGAAAGACAACAGCGTTTGGTTTGCTGCCAAGAAGGGCGGGCGCGGCAGGTGTCATCGCTGGGATACCAAAGAAGGGTGTTTCAATGCCATCATTCATTTTTTGATCAGCGAGAATTCCAACGGCAGATTTGTTTTTAATGGCTTTCAGGGAAGCCCGGGCACCTTCAACGCCTTTGGCTGCTGAAATGTTTCCAGTAGAGGTACGGATCTTATCAATGACAGCAGCAACAAGCGGGTTATTGGGTTGACGAACAATAATTGTTTGCGGGTAGCCACGTAGCGCGGCAGTCATGGGGAGAACTTCCCAATTACCGATATGGGCGCCGACAAAAATCAGAGCCTTATCTTTAACTTCCGGCGCTTCAAATTTCTCAATCCCATCGACGGTTATATAATCGCGATCAGTACGGACGATTTCTTTTAAGTGCGGATATTCAAAAATAACACGGCCAAGGTTATCCCACATATCGCGGATAATCTGTTTGCGTTCTTTCTCTGATAATTCTGGCATGGCAAGACGCAAATTGAGATCCGCTTTACGCGTTATGCCCAGGCGCGGACCAATTGTTCGTCCTAAAAATCCACCAAAGTTAGAGCAGGCTTTGACAGGAAAGAGGCCGACCAGACAGAGCAAAAATCGAAACCCGAGGGCTTCAATTTTGTGGCGAAAGGTGACGTCTCTTGTCATGTGGTTCCTGTTAGCTTGCTCAAAAGGGAATTTATGAATTGTGGATTATCCCATACGGCGCGAATGGGCAAGTAAGAGATTGCCTCTTTAAATTTGTCAGGGATTTTTACGAAATCTTTCTCTGTCGTAAAAATAGCACCTGCCCCCATTTCTTTGGCAAGGGACAGGATCTTGTTGAGATCACCTTCTGTATATCGGTGATGATCAGGAAAATCTTTGGTCTCACATACATCTACAGCAAGGTTTGCCAGTGTGTCGTAGAATTTTTGTGGATAGCCAATTCCAGCAAAGGCAAATACCTTCTTGTTTATGAGCCTTGATAAACAGGTTTCATCGGCAGGTGTTATTATGACACTGGAAACTTCTTTTCCTGTAAAAACGTCTGACAACTCTTCATTAATCGTGTCATTAGGTTGCTTGATAACAAAAACAGCATCAGCACGTTTTAATCCATTGTGAATGGGTTCTCGCAGAGGCCCGGAGGGGATCAGGCGTCCGTTAGAAAAACCGATTTTGTTATCGACGACGAGAATTGACAAGTCTTTCTGAAGTGAAGGATTCTGAAAACCATCATCAAGAAGGATAATATCGGCTCCGTCTTTTATAGCTGCTTTAGCCCCATTAACTCTGTTTTTGCTGATCCAGATTGGTGTGCTTTGTGAACTGGCAAGCGCCATCATCAAAGGCTCATCCCCTACATCGTGCGCAGAATGGTGGGATGGCGATACGCGCAAAGGCCCTTCTTGCTCACCGCCATATCCACGGGAAACGATATGTGGATTTTTTCCTGCTTTTTTAAGTGTGTCTGCCAAAGCAAGTGTAATAGGGGTTTTTCCACTTCCACCAGCCGTTAAATTGCCCACACAGATAACAGGAACGTCGAGCTTTATTGGATTAGAAAGTTTTTGACGTAGTATACTGCCAAGATAGTAAAACCCGGACAAGGGGAGTAAGAAAGTGCTTATAAAACCACGACTTTTCCAAAACTCAGGTGTTTGCATCTGAGATCTCTTGGATTGTATCTGATTGTGTGCTTGGTTCCTGAATGGAGATAGGATCAGGATAAATCAGATTTTGCCGAAATGACTGGTCAGCCATTTGTGTTAGCTTGTTTAACTGATCTTCCAATTCCAAGCGGTATTTTTCCTGCTGTTCCTTGGATGCATCCCTTTCAACGTAAATCGGCGTTCCCCAAATAATAACACCCTTGGTAAAGGGGGCGGGTAGAACAAAACGATCCCACGAATTAAAAACTTTGCGACTGGCAACGGTTCCTGTGACAGGAAGTATCGGGCGTCCGGTCATTTGTGCTGCTTTGATTGCGCCGGTTTTTGCTCGCATTCTTGGCCCTTTGGGACCGTCAGGGGTAATGCCTATGGCACCGCCTTTATCAAGTGTCCGTTTAAGGTTAACCAATGCAGTGGCTCCACCCCTACGACTGGAACCTTCTACTGTACTGAAGCCGAGATTTTCAATGGATTTCGCAATAACACGACCATCTCTGTGGGCCGAAATCAGCATATGAAATTTGCTGCGATCACTGCCTTTCCAGGCGTTGAACATCATGATCATACGCGCATGCCAGAAACATCCGATGATGTTCGAATCTCCCTCCAGATATTTACGGGTTTCATCGGGGACTATTTCCTGCCAGCGCACAGTACTGCGCACAAGCGAGATATAGCTAGAAATCAATCTGGCAATCAGGTTCTGGAAAAAGGTTGAACGGAGTATCCGTTTTGACAGCTTCATACTATTCTTTAAGCATACCTTTTCATGGGCTGTTTAAGCAGGCAGGGAAACATCATTGTCTGTTTGCGCTTCTTCTGCAAACTGAAGCGCATATAACTTTGCATAGGTTCCTGATTTTTCCAGTAACTCGCTATGGGTGCCTTCTTCTATAATTCTCCCTTTATCCATTACGTAGATCATGTCTGCGTCGATAACCGTTGAAAGGCGGTGTGCAATGACAAAAGTCGTCCGGCCTTTCATCAGGGTATTGAGCGCTGTTTGAACGTGCCGTTCTGATTCTGTGTCCAGGGCTGAGGTTGCTTCGTCCAAGAGCAATACCAGAGCATTCTTTACCATTGCGCGGGCGATGGCGATACGCTGGCGTTGGCCGCCTGATAGTCTTGAGCCTCTGGGACCTACCTGAGTATCATATCCTTCGGGCAGGGAAAGAATGAAATCATGCGCATGTGCATTTTGCGCTGCTTCGATGATTTCTTCGTCGCTTGCGTCGGGTTTCCCATAGGCAATGTTGGCCCTTACAGTATCATCGAATAGCTGGATTTCCTGACTCACCAAAGCTGTTGCCTGTCTGAGGCTGCTTAAACTCACATCGCGGACATCTTGACCGTCAAAAGTGATTTTACCTTTGGTAATGTCGTAAAATCTGGGAATGAGATTGAGAATGGATGTTTTGCCTGCACCTGAAGCTCCAACAAGGGCGACCGTCTTACTGGCTTTTGCGGTTAGATTGATGGCTTCGAGAGCAGGTGTATTGTCATCGTAATTGAAATGAACATTTTCGAAGACTACATCGCCTTTTGTTATTTCCAGTTCTTTGGCCCCTGAAGCATCTTTGATGCTCGGTTCGCTATCAAGAATGGAATAAACACGGTGGGCGGCTGCCAATCCTGTCTGCATGTTTGCATTAAGCTTGGACAGTTTCTTTATTGGTTCATACGCCAGTAGAAGGGCCGTTATGAAAGCAAAGAAAGACCCGGGGTCTTTAGTCCCCTGTATGACTTCGTTTCCGCCGTAAAGAATAACAATTGCAATGGCAATACCACCGAGTGTTTCCATGATGGGTGAAAGGATAGAACTGGTTCTTGCTGCTTTCAGGTTCAGGCGTAGGACTGTCAGAATTGTCTCCGAAACACGTTTGGTTTCGTGGTCTTCCATGTTGTAGGCTTTTACATGGCGAATGCCTTGAAACGCTTCGTCCAGTCGTGTGGTTAAAAGCCCCATGGACTCCTGTGTATTCGTGGAAACCTTGCGGATTCTTCGGCCTGTTTTGGCGATTGGCAGAATTGCAGTTGGAAAGGCAGCAAAAGCAATGGAAGCCAAAAGCCAATCCTGATAGAACATCATGCCTATAAGGCCGACGGCGGTTAAGGTGTCCTTACCAATGGATGTCAAAGTGTTAGAGACCACACCTTTGAGCATATTGGCATCGTTCATAAATCTGGAAACCAGATTTCCCGGAGATTCTTCGTGAAAATAGGCAAGGTCGGCGCGCATCAGTTTTTTAAAAAGCTGCTCTTGAATTGTTGCGATAATTTCCAACCCGACGTGTTGCATCAGCATCGACTGGGCGTATGTTGCCGCACCTTTCACAAAGAAAATACCAACAACACCCAAAGCGATTGGCAGGAGTAATTCTTCCTGACGTTTCAGGAATATATCATTGATGATAGGTTCCATCTGCTTGGCGAGCATAACCGTTGAGCCGGCAACAAATGCCATAGCAACCAACGAAAATCCTATTTTGACGAGCTGTCCGGAGACGTAATCTCTAAACAGGCGTTTGATTAGAAATTGTGTGGAGGCATCCCCTAATTTCATTTTGTTCGATTTTGTGCTCGACATTTTTGCCTGTATCAATATGGGAAGAACATTCTTAATCGTTTTGTGATCAGTTAGTTGCCCGCGACGGTCATGCCATCAATACGAATTGTCGGGGCATTGCTGCCATAGCGGAAAACAAGGTCATTCGCGGGAGTAAGATTTAAGAACATATTCTTGAGGTCACCAGCAATTGTCGCCTCTGATACAGGGTAAGAAATCTCACCGTTTTCAATCCAGTATCCGCCAGCACCGCGGCTATAGTCACCTGTGAGACCATTTACACTGGACCCCATCATTTCGGTAACAAAGAAACCCTGTTTGATATCTTTGATTAATTCAGCCGGGGACAGCTTGCCTGCTTCCATATAGAGATTAGTTGGTGCAGGAGAGGGATTTCCAGATGTCCCCCGTGACGCATGGCCTGTGCTTTGCAAGCCAAGCTGTCTGGCGGAAGACAGGCTGAGGAGCCATGTTAGAAGCACACCATCTTTGATGATGTTCTGTTTTTTATTGCCCAAACCTTCACCGTCAAAAGGTTTGGATCTTAAACCCCGGTGAAGATGGGGATCATCAACAATATTTATGCCATCAGCAAAGATCTTTTTGTTCAATGACTCTTTGAGGAAGCTGGTGCCTCTGGCAATTGCAGGGCCGGTAATGGCACCGATCATATGCCCCATAATACTGGACGAAACACGAGGGTCATAAACGACACTGATATCGTTCAAGGTATCTGGTTTCCTGGGGTTTAATCGCTTGATGGCTTTTTCAGCGGCATTCTTCCCGATTTCAGTTGCGCTGGTTAGATCGCTTCCATAAACGGCGCTTGAGAAATCGTAATCCCTTTCCATTGTCTCTTTTTCTCCTGCGAGAACTGAAACTGAGATGGAGTGTCCAGAGGATTTATAAGCGCCAGAGAAACCATTGGAAGCGGCAAGAGCGATAGAGGCTTCGCCCCAGGATGCTTCCGCTCCACCGGAATTGGTAATGCCTGCAACACTCAAAGCAGCTTCTTCGCATTCTTTAGCGCGATTAATGAGTTCGTCTGCGGAAGGTTCTACTGCATCATAAATGTCTAGCTGAGGAAAAGACTTTGTAATCTCGTCTTCGCCTGCAATTCCGGCGTAGGGATCTTCTGGTACAACCCGTGCCATAGAGACAACACGCTCAACCAGTTCATTTATCGCAGCTGGTGAAGCATCACTGGAAGAGACGACAGCGTTTCGCTTGCCAATAAAAACCCGCAAGCCGAGATCATTACTTTCTTCCCGTTCCAGCTTCTCCATCTTCCCAAGACGTTGGGCATGAGAAACAGATACTGATCTGAACATCAGGGCATCAGCTGCGTCAGCACCGGCGGCTTTTGCTTTTTTGATCAAATCTTCTAGCAGGTTCTGTGAGTCACTGGACGAAGGCATAAATCTTCCTAGCTTTATAAAGTTATGGCTACATATATAGGCTACCAACAAGAAGTGATAAAGCCGCAGAACCTGGATTATTTCGATTCAATAGCATAAAAATGTGGTCTCGTTTTTTGCGAGCTATAGAAAAAGTCTCATTCTTCGACCAATAATCCAGTAAAAACACAAACAGCGCCAGAAATCTGACGCTGTTTGTGATATGAAAATATCGAGATTGTATCTAGTTTTCCAGGATTTGGTTGGTGGCAGAGACAATCGCCTTGATTGAAGCGACGGTTGTATTTGCATCAATACCAACACCCCAAACGGTTTCACCTTCTGAGGTTTTCAATTCCAGATAAGCGACGGCTTTTGCGTCTGATCCATGGGTCAGAGAATGTTGATGATAGTCCTCTACGCTCAGGCGAACGCCCAGGTTTTCGGCAATAGCATCTGTGAATCCAGCAACAGGACCATTTCCTTTCCCTGTAATTTCTTTTGCTTCACCAAAATGATTAATCTTTGCCGTTAGATGGCGAATCTCGGCCGCGTGTGTATCTGGCACGGTTGTATGAGACAGGAACTCGACCGGCGATGTGGTACGCAAATAGGCTTTCTCGAAACTGTCCCAGATGATTTGAGGAGTGATTTCCTTACCGGTAGTTTCGGCGATATTCTGGATTTTTTTCGAGAAATTTACTTGCAGATCACGTGGAAGGTCCATGTGGTAATCATTCTGCATGATGTAGGCAACGCCGCCTTTACCAGATTGGCTGTTGATGCGAATGATTGCTTCGTAACTCCGGCCAATGTCTTGAGGATCAATTGGCAAATAAGGGACTTCCCACTGATCCGAATTATTTGCTTTCAGAGCCAACATGCCTTTTTTGATGGCATCCTGATGAGAACCAGAAAAGGCTGTGTAGACCAACTCACCAACCCAAGGATGTCTGGGGTGAACAGGAAGCTGGTTACAGTATTCCGCAGTTTCCTTGATCTTATTGATATCTGACACATCAAGTTTGGGATCAATGCCTTGTGTCATCATGTTCACGGCAAGAGTAACCAGATCAACATTACCTGTACGCTCTCCATTACCAAAAAGAGTACCTTCTACGCGATCAGCACCTGCCAACAGGCCTAATTCTGTCGCCGCAATGCCCGTACCTCTATCGTTGTGTGGGTGCAGAGAAATAATAACCGAGTCACGATTTTTGACGTTGTTACAGAACCATTCAATCTGATCGGCATGCACGTTTGGTGTGGACATTTCCACAGTTGCGGGCAGATTCAGAATGACTTTGTTTTCCGGGCTGGCTTCCCATACATCCATGACAGCTTCACAGATATCGCGCGCGAACGGCATCTCTGTACCGGTAAAACTTTCGGGTGAGTATTGGTGTACAATCTTTGTATCCGGAACTGTTGGGATCAGTTCCTTGATCAATTTTGCGCCAGCAACGGCGATATCGATAATACCCTGTTTGTCTTGTCTGAAGACAACACGTCGCTGTAGCTCGGATGTTGAATTATACAAATGTACAATGACACTTTTTGCACCGCGAATACTATCAAATGTTCTACGAATCAAATGCTCTCTTGATTGTGTCAAAACCTGAATAGTAACGTCATCGGGGATCATGTCTTCTTCGATGAGGGTTCTTAAAAAATCATAATCGGTCTGTGATGCAGAAGGGAAACCGACTTCAATTTCCTTGAACCCCATATCCAAAAGCATCTTGTACATTTTCAATTTACGGGTGGTGTCCATTGGCTCGATCAGAGCCTGGTTGCCATCGCGTAAATCAACGGAACACCAAATAGGCGCGTTTTCTATAGTTTTCTCAGGCCAGGTGCGATTGTCCAATTTGACAGTTTCAAATGGCTGATAACGTTCGAACGGCATTTTGTTCATTGTTTTATTCTTTCTATGTTTCGGGGCGCTCTCAAAGTCGGGCGCAACATCCGAATAATTAAATCTATAATAATGGTTATGGTTTCAGCGGCAACAAGTACGATCACCGAGGGCCGCTTAAAGGCCGCGATGATCGTCAATAAGTCGCAAAGCACCGAGGAGTGAGCGGCAGAAATTGCGCTCTAACTGATTCAGTTGAGGCTGTCTTCTTGTTAAATTCCTGGGGGCCATGTCAGGGCACCCTGTCATATTGTGTGATGAAGTAAACATCTTGCGGTTCCAGTTAATTCCGAGCTGCGAATAGCATAAACCCCGACTCTCTCAATTAGGAGGCCGGGTTCATAAGTCGCTCTAGTAGGCTCAGAATTTTTCCGCTTTTTGTCATAGGCATTAAGATGCGTTGCATTTTATCCGGGGTCAAGTCAAGAATTGGAAATAAGCTGGTTAGTGTAACTTGCTGTGGTCTTTCAGGAAATCAACACCGATGAAAAGCATGTTGACGTTTTTGCCATCGGCTGACAGCGGCAGAATAATATCTTCGATGAATTTGAACTCTTTATATTGGCCGAGATAAGGTGGGTTGGCAATCACGGGATGTTTGTTGATGACGGCATCTTCCAGAAATCCCCAAAGCTTGCTGGGTTTCTTCTGACGTGGAATTTGTGACATCCAGGACCCTGTCGGGTTCTGGCTTATGTGCCGTACGATTTCTGAACCAACCAATCTGTATCTGAAATCCAAAGGTTCGGCCTGGACTTCATGAATTAAGATATTTGGTAACAGGTGACCGAGGTCTGCAGGATCAAGGTCTGCACGTGCAGGCATCAATCTGTCGCCTTTTTGCTGGTTCCAGTATTGATAAAGTTCAAAATTCTTAACAGATTTCAGGTTCTGTGGATCAAACACTTAATTCGCTTTCAGTACGTCATTTCTTCCAGATGGCTTTACCTGAACCGGGAAGACCTAGATCGGACCACATATCATCGACTTTATCGATAATATCTTGATCCATTCGAATTTCTTCACCCCACTCACGTTTGGTTTCCGGTTCCCATTTATCAGTTGCATCCAGACCAATTTTGGACCCCAAGCCACTCTCAGGTGAAGCAAAGTCGAGATAGTCGATTGGCGTCCCTTCAATTACGGTAATATCCCGAGCCGGATCCATCTTAGTGGATACGGCCCACATCACATCTTTCCAATCGCGGGCATTAATATCGTCATCTACGACAATAACCCATTTTGTATACATGAATTGGCGCAGGTATGACCATACGCCCAGCATGACACGCTTGGCATGCCCGGGATATGCCTTCTTCATGGATACAACAGCAATCCGGTAGCTACATCCTTCGGGGGGCAACCAGAAATCAGTGATTTCTGGAAACTGTTGCTGAATGAGCGGGATGAAGACTTCGTTCAAGGCTTCGCCCAAAACGGATGGCTCATCCGGTGGACGCCCTGTAAAGGTCGAAAGATAGATTGGATTTTTCCGCATGGTGATAGCGGTCACAGTGAAAACGGGGAAAGGTTCTACAGAATTGTAGTAGCCTGTGTGGTCACCGTAGGGACCTTCGTCACCGTATTCATCAAGGCTGACAAAACCCTCGAGAATGATTTCTGCGTTTGCCGGAACCTTGAGGGGGACCGTTTTACAATCAACAAGCTCAACTTTTTTTCCACGTAACAGGCCAGCAAATTGATATTCTGAAAGTGTATCTGGTACTGGTGTTACGGCGGCGATGATTGTTCCGGGGTCCGAGCCAAGAACGACAGCAGCGGGCAAGGGGTCAGGCTTTTGGTTCTTCCAGCGGGCATAGTGCTGTGCACCACCACGATGTTTGAGCCAGCGCATCAACGTTTTGTCTTTGCCAAGAACCTGCATCCTGTAGATGCCAAGATTGTAAACATCTGTTTTTTCGTCGCCGGGGCCCTTGGTTACTACCAACGGCCAGGTAATAAGGGGAGCAGGCTCTCCGGGCCAGCAGGTCTGAATTGGCAGTTTTGCCAGATCGATATCATCGCCCGTTAGAACTACTTCCTGACAAGGGGCGGATGATACGCTCTTGGGCTTCATTGCCATCACTGTCTTCAAGAGTGGCAAATTGCTCCAGGCTTCTTTTAAACTTGCGGGTGGTTCCGGTTGGCGAAGGAAAGCGAGGGTCTCGCCGACTTCTCTTAGTTGTTCCGGTGTACGTTCCATGCCAAGGGCAACGCGCTCAACCGTTCCAAAAAGGTTGACCAGGACGGGCATGCCATAAGTCGTTCCGTCCTGGTGCACGACGTTTTCAAAAAGGACTGCGGGTCCTTCTTCTGCCAATAACCTTGTTTGTATCTCGGTCATCTCCAGTTCAGGAGATACCGGATGTGAGACTCTGACTAAGCGACCTTGATTTTCAAGGTGAGAGATAAAATCCCGTAACGAGGCGTATGGCATTGTATGAAATCATGCTTCTTCTGGTTCAACGATCAAGGCAGTGCCTTCAACGCTGGTTATACTCACCTTCGTACCTTCAGGTAAATCCCTACCTTTGATTTTCCAGATAACGCCATTAACTGTTTCCCGGCCCATACCGTTTTTGAGATCAGCTGTAAGGGCGAAACTATGCCCAATCAGGTCTGACCCACGCTTGTTCAGGTTGGGATTATCAGATGCAGGTGGGTTCTTGCGTGCATAGATACGCCAGACCGCCACGGACACGACAGAAAGGACTGCGAAAATAATAATCTGCTTTTCCCAGAGTAAATCCGGGAAAATATAGAGGAGTCCGCCAACGATCCCAGCAGAGATTCCCATCCACAAGGCAATGGCGCCGGGTGCAAATACTTCAACAGCCAACAGGAACAGGGCAAAAACCCACCAGTACCAGAATTCGACGCCAGATAGATCTACCATCTAATTTAAGCTCCATCTTTGTTATCTGTGGCCCAAGGTGATTTGGATGATGACGTGCTGTCGTCACCAAGAGCCGTTTTCGCCAATTCGGCAACACCTGCGATAGAGCCAAGAATGCCAGTGGCTTCCATCGGCAAGATCATGGTTTTCTGATTTGGTGAATCTGCAAATTTTCCAAAGGCTTCGACATATTTTTGAGCCACAAAGTAGTTGATGGCCTGAATATCACCTTCGGCGATGGATTTTGATACTGATTCAGCTGCCTTCGCTTCGGCTTCAGCTTCACGTTCACGGGCTTCAGCATCACGGAAGGCAGATTCTTTACGACCTTCTGCTTCTAGAATTGCGGACTGTTTAAGACCTTCTGCACGAAGAATTTGTGCCTGGCGAATACCTTCGGCTTCGAGAATATTGGCGCGTTTGTCACGCTCTGCTTTCATTTGTCGGGCCATGGATTCAACCAAATCAGCAGGGGGGGTGATATCTTTAATTTCAATACGTGTGACTTTTACGCCCCAAGGTGCTGTTGCCTCATCAACGACGGTAATGAGCTCGGCATTAATCTTGTCTCGTTTTGAGAGAAGTTCATCCAAATCCATGGATCCCATAACAGTACGAATATTTGTCATGGTCAGGTTTAAGATTGCACGCTCAAGGTTTCTGACCTCGTATGCAGCCATGGCGGCATCAAGAATTTGATAAAATACAACGCCATCCACCTGAACCAATGCGTTATCCTTGGTGATAACTTCCTGAGACGGGACATCCATAACGGTTTCCATCATGTTGAGTTCGGCACCAACACGATCAACGATGGGAACAATCAAGTTCAACCCCGGACTAAGGGTTTTGGTGTATCTACCAAATCTCTCAATGGTGTATTCAGTGCCCTGGGGTACGGATTTCACCCCCATAAGAACAAGTATAACCGCGAGCACGACGACCGCGATGGCAAAAATGGAAAAAGCCGAAAGCATGTTAACCCCTTGTATGAATTTTTAAATTTATACAACCTGTACAGTGATTATACCCAAGCTACGCAAAATTAAAATTCTTAAAAATCAGGCGGAATCAGCAATCTTTCCGTTATATTGCCCCTATGTTTATTGGGGATTTTTGGTTACGGTTTTTTAATACGATGAGATCATTTGTTTTATTTGTAGAATTTTCTGAATTTTTTTCTATTACTCTTTTGTTAAGGGGCCTATAGTACCCAGAAGTGCGTATGTACCGAGACAATTTCGGCGATTTGTATAGAGTAAACAGTAATGGCACAGTTTTTTGTGGTAGGCGGCGAATATGCAGATACTTCTTTCTGCGAAGCCGTTGGGGGGGACGAAGAGTGGATCGGCCCGTTTGCAGATTATGAATCCGCAAAAAAAGAGTGGTCACGCAGAGCGTGGCTTACGGTCGATGAGTGCACAACGCGTTTCCGGATTGAGAGAGTCGATAAAGACGCTCCGCCGCCCTGTACTGACTAGATAACGTATCTTATGCCCTGGGAACTGCCGTGTGACCAGAGTGATAGGCTTCGCTTGGCAAAGGGGTATCCCTTTGTTGCTCCTGAAACGTCGTATCTATTTATAGATGGGCGAAGCGAGAGTTTTTACAAAGTTGCAGAATCCAACATATCTCTTTCTGATCGAAAGGCCGTTATTGCGCATGGTTCTAATCGCGCGCCGGAACAACTCGCCAGAAAGTTTGTCGGGCATCCTTCCGGGCAGGATCCGATTCCCTTAACGGCAATTTGGCTGCATGATCACGATGTAGTGTATTCCGCACACGTTGCTCGTTATGGGTCAGTTGCTGCCGAGTTAGTGTATTGCCCTGGAACCAGTGTGCAGGTTTTTTTGACGTGGTTAACCGCGGATCAATTACATCGTATGCATGATACCGAGTTGCCGGGCGGTAACTATTCCTATGGGCATATTGATTGCCGATGGGAATCCCTCGAGGGTTTGGATTTGCCTACCGATCCCAACAGTCTTGCTGTCTATCGAAGCTCGTTTGGCGCCTTGAATTTTCAGGGGGAACCACTTGCCTTAAAGGCACTACCAACAAAGAATCGTCGTTATCGTTCTTTTGACCAGGAAGAGGTTCTCAGAGTGGTTCATAAAGGACATGGGAAAGATGATGATCTGGATGCAGCGATCTTGAAATCTATTGAAATATCACAATACCGAAAGAAAGTTGTGGAAGCTGTCAGAAAACAATCATTGGATGTTTTCCATCCTTCCTATAGTATATCATTTTAATGCACGCATTCATTGCAGGAGAGTTTTTTGCTTGCATTTGAAAACCAGGTTCTTTAAAGACCGCGCAACATCGCGGCTTTACAGGGGTTTTTTGCATTCGGCATTAGACCGCGATTGAGCCAAAGTCATCTACTGGTTGGGGAGGACGCTAAGTGTCTACCGCACACGCCCTCTTCCAATTGGGGATGGACTTGAATCAAGGTTCAAGTACCACCCAAACGGAAGAAAACGGATCCGCTTGTCGGACTGGTATTGAAACTAAAAATGTCGAAGCTTCGAATGTCTCTGGCTTGGATGAAGAACAAAAGGATTTCTTCATCATGCGTGACGGTGAGAGGTTTGCCGGTACCCATTTGATTATTGATCTCAAAGGGGCTAGCCGACTAGACGATTTAAAGTTTGTCGAAAATACCCTTATTGAATGTGTTGAAAAGTCCAACGCGACGCTTTTGCACATACATTTACATCATTTTACCCCTAATGGCGGCGTTTCCGGTGTCGCGGTTTTGGCTGAATCACATATTTCCATTCATACCTGGCCTGAAAAAGGCTATGCGGCATTGGATGTATTCATGTGTGGTGATTCAGAACCTCATAATTCAATTAATGTTCTGAAAGAAGCTTTTGGCCCCGATGAAGTTTTAGTCGAAGAAATTCGACGAGGAAAAGAAATCGAAAGAAAGGAAATTGAATGAAAAGCTGGGTGACAGAAAAGCTGTACGCAGACATTCATTCAAGCTTTCGTGTAAAAGAAGTTTTTTTCGATAATAAAACTGAGTATCAGAATCTTGTTATCTATGAAAACGAGATCTATGGCCGGATTATGGCTTTAGATGGTGTAACCCAAATTACGGAAAGGGATGAATTCATTTATCATGAAATGCTTGCCCATCTTCCAATCTTCGCCCACGGAGCCGTTAAAAAGGTTTTGATCGTTGGCGGTGGTGACGGAGGCATGCTGGAAGAAGTGCTGAAACATCAAGTTATTGAAAAGGTAACGATGGTCGAGCTTGACTGCACTGTTATTGAACTCAGTAAAAAGCACCTTCCCATGATTTGTGGCAATGCATTTGAAGATCCTCGATTAGATCTTGTCATCTCTGATGGCTGCCTCTTTATGAGGGAATGCTCGGAGAAATATGACCTTATCATCGTTGATTCGACTGACCCGATTGGCCCCGGTGAGGCTCTGTTTACAGATAACTTCTACAGAGATTGCAAATCGTGCCTTGAAGTAGGTGGTATTCTTGTTACTCAAAACGGGGTTCCTTTCTTACAGGGTGATGAATTGAAATCCACTCTGACATTTTTTAAGCCTATCTTTGCCGAGGCGACATGCTATCTGGCCACAGTGCCAACATATATTGGTGGTCCTATGGCTTTTGGTTGGGGGACCGATCAAAAGGGTTTGAAGGATGTTTCCCTGGCTCAATTAGAAGCGCGTTATAAGGCTGCTGCTATTGAGACGAAGTATTACACGCCTGAGGTCCATCGGGCTGCCTTTGCTTTGCCAGGATATGTTCAAAAATTGGTTGCATAACCTCGCAAAAGATCTTGGTTGCTGTCTATATAGGCTAAAGACGAAGGGAGCTTTTCCGCTCCCTTTTTTATCGGTATTCTTTATGAAATGAGCTGAGCTAGCATTAAATTACGCACGGAATTCCCAAAGAAAATAGCGTCTGCTTTTTTGAGATCATCAAGAGTTAAAACCTTTTCCGAGAGGCTTTTGTAGTTTGTTTTTAGCAAATGAGTTCTGAATGTTCCGTTCAACACACCACTCGAAATAGGGGGGGTGAAGAGCTTACCATCAATTTCAATAAAGATGTTCGTCCGCGCGCCTTCGGTAACTTCACCATGTTCGTTGGTAAATAAAACTTCTGCGCAACCCGTGGATTTACTTTGTTCGGCAAGTTCGTTTTCGTAAAACTCTCGTCGTGTTGTTTTGTGATAAAAGAAAATATCGCTGCTATCGACAACTTTATCTGAAACAGCGAAAGTGATCTCTTTTTGAGGATCTGGATGTTCCATAGGGGTGGCTGTGACCGTTGTCGATCCATCCTTGTGTAGTAAAAGTCTTACGCGTTGCGTGCCTTTGAGCTCCAGGCTTTTCAGAGCTGAACACACATTTTCCTGTTCGAAAGGGTAAGCGAAGAAACCTGCAGAGTTTTCCAAGCGTTCCAGATGCTCTTCGAGCAGGAAATATCCAGTACTTTCTTCCCAGCGTAGTGTTTCGATCAAATCAAAAAGTGGTTTTGTGTACCCCGCCAGATTCCCGGACAGGAACTGTCCCTTAAGAAGGCATTCCTGATATTCGGCTTCTGGGCTGGAATCATATACAATGCCACTGCCGATACCCATTTCGCCTTTACCGTTTTTGTCCATCACCAAGGTACGGATGGCGACATTAAATCTGGTGTCTCCATTAGGCGCAATGTGCCCTATGCTTCCAGTGTAAACACCACGAGGCTGTTCTTCCAATTCGGAAATAATCTCCATTGTGCGTACTTTAGGAGCACCAGTAATAGAGCCACAGGGAAAAAGCTGTCTGATAAGATCTACCGGGCTGATTTCTGACCGAAGCTTACCAACGATGTTGGAAGTCATTTGATGTAGAGACCGATAGGTTTCTACGGTAAAGAGTTCCGTAACCTTAACAGAACCAACCTCGCATACGCGCCCCATGTCGTTTCGTAAAAGATCGACGATCATCAGGTTTTCTGCACGTGATTTTTCGTCTTTGGTTAGCCAGACCTTGTTTTCGTTATCTTCTTTAGGGCTTTTCCCTCGCTGTACGGTTCCCTTCATGGGGCGTGTTCGGGCTTCAATTCCTTGCGTTGAGAGAAAGATTTCCGGTGATAGTGAGAGAATAGTGTGGTGCCCTGTTTCGATATAGGCACCATTGCTCACATTTTGCCGCTGCCGTAGTTCCTGAAACAACGCAATGGGGTCACCCGATATGTCAAAGTGATGTTTGAAAGTGTAGTTGACCTGATAGGTGTCGCCGGCTGCAACATAGTCCTGAACTTTATGAATAGCATTGCAATAGTTTTGCTCATTCATTGAAGGTTTCAGGTTGGACAGGGTGTAATCCCCGGAACGTTGCTTTGCCAGGAACTTATTGGCCTCAGCCGGATTAAGAGTGATTGCTTTGTCGAAAGACCCAAACCATAACAAAGGAATGTTACGATCCGTATTGGATGGCAGTAGTGACGTTAGTTTGTCTTCGAGAAGATAGCCGAGTTCATAAGACAAAAAACCAGCCAAGTGTTTTCCAGCTTCTCTTTCCCGATTTATCAGAGAGAAGGCTGTCTTTAGTTCTTCAGGGTTTTCACAGCTTATGATTTTGCCGGGATTAATGAACAAGATTGAGCCCTTGCCGGAAAGAGTATCATCCAGCAGTACAAAGGGCTGTTCTTGTTTTTTCAGGTACTCGTTCATCGGGCCAACAGTTAGTTCTAATTTAGCAAGAGAGCTTTAACGCGCTCGTACATTAAGGTCCAGCTTTAAGCGTATTTGTCAGAAGCTATTGTCAAAAAATAAGATGTAATCCTAATCCAAATTTCTCTGCAGTCAGATTGCTCCTTATTATGATGCGAAACCGTAATGAGGAAAAGTTTAATGCAATTTATTACGAGCTTGCTCGATCCTGATGAAATTCCCAAACACATGCATTCCTAACATCTGTATCTTCCAAAGAAGATGAGGTTTGTACGCCATAGGCGATTAATTTTTTCAAACCGGATTTGGGGAGGTAGGTTCTGCCTGGGTCTCCCATCAGAACCAGCACACCTGTTGCAGAAAGTTGCCAAAGCCAGGATGTAATTTCGTTGGCCATTGGCCCTTCATAACAGATATCACCTGCCAGAATGATATCCCAACCTTGGTTGTCTTTCCCCACCAGATTTTCTGTTGTCGTTGTAAGAGTTACTTGATTCAGGTCTGCGTTCAATTCTGTAGCGGCAATGGCAAAAGAATCTATGTCTGCTGCAAGGACTGTTTTGGCCTCGGACATCTTTGCTGCAATGGCCTCTATGCCACATCCACAGGCAAAGTCGAGTACATTTTTACCTCGGACGATATCAGGGTTATCCAGGATGTATTGTGCAAGGGCTTGTCCACCAGCCCAAGCAAAAGCCCAGTATGGTGTTGGAAGTTGCAGATTATCGAGTTCTTTCTCGCCCAGTTGCCATAGAGGTAGATCTTCATTGGCCAGATAAAGCTCGATTTTATCTCCGAGAAGTGGAGTGCCTGCTGGTCTGGTGTTCTCGACAATAAAGCTTTTGGGGTTAGATATCGGTGTCATTTAATATCGGGGTATTGTTTATATTGGGCTACTTGACCATAGCAGCAAGATAGATCCCGGCGAGGAAGATCCAGCCGATGTTTCTGTTTGATTTGAATTTGTTTAGGCAGTCAGTGGGATCATCAATACGAACGGTGGTTATTTGCCAGAAAAAATGAAAAACAATACCTGCAATGCCAAGCCAAAAGGGCCACTGCAATCCCATAAACCATCCCGCTGCGGCAAAACAGAGAGAACAAATGCCGTAAAAGAAAACGAGCCAATGCTTTGTTTTATTACCCAGTTTTAAGGCTGTGGATTTGACGCCAACCAATGCATCATCTTCTTTATCCTGATGCGCATAAATTGTGTCGTATCCAAGTGTCCAGGCAATTCCGCCTAAATAAATCAAGAGGGGAGGGAGGCTGAGATCTCCTCGTATTGCAGCCCATCCAACCAGAGCACCCCAGTTGAATGTTAGACCCAACCATGCCTGAGGCCAATAGGTTATGCGCTTCATGAAGGGGTAACAGATCACAAGAAGTATGGCGGATGAAGCCAAAATAATGGTGTAGCTATTAAATTGTGAAACGACTGCTAAACCAATAGCTAGCTGAAGAACCACGAACGTTGTTGCCTGTTTCATGGACAATTCGCCACTCGCTAAAGGACGCGTGGCTGTGCGGGCGATTTTTTTGTCGTACTCTCTATCTGCCATATCATTAATCGTACAGCCCGCACCTCGCATAGCGAGGGCACCTATCGCAAAGAGAGCCAGGAAATAATAGGGTGCAAAAGGGCTACCGATTTGATAGCCGGGCGCACTACTCGCCAACAACATTGACCACCAGCAGGGAAAGAGTAACAACCAGGTTCCAATCGGGCGGTCCAATCTTGCCAGACGCAGATATGGCCGTATCCATGCAGGAGATATTTTTATGATTATATGATCATTTGCGATGTCACTGGCACTATTGGTCATATCAGCGTTGTATTATCTCTTTAGGGGGTGTTATCTACTTGTTTAAGTATGAGTGATACACCTGAAGTACTGCTTTGTGAAGGTAAGTTCGAGAGATGGAACGTGTCGTAACCAGACTCTATATAGAAGATAACTTGAGCCAGGGGACAACTGTTGGCCTTGATGCGGCTGGTGCGCATTACCTGCGCTCGGTCCTGCGACTTAACACAGGGGCACGAATCGGCCTTTTTAACGAAAGGGATGGTGAGTGGCTGGGTGTGATTGAAGGTTTGGGTAAGGGGTGGTGTTCACTGCAAATTCAAGAACAGCGTCGAGAACCTGCCCCGGAACCAGATATCTGGCTTGTTTTTGCCCCGATCAAGCGTTCGAGAATTGATTTCCTTGCCGAGAAGGCAGGGGAACTTGGTTGTTCCCGTATCTTGCCTGTTTTTACCCGCTATACCGACGTGAAGCGAATTAATCGCGATCGGCTTGCGGCGCATGCAAAAGAATCAGCAGAACAGTGTGAACGTTTGTCGGTAACAGAAGTTGATGATGCTGTGACATTGGATAAACTCATTGATAAATGGCCTGATGACAGGCGTTTAATTGTTTGCGCAGAATTTGGCGATGCAAAGCCGATTGCAGAAACTTTAACAGAGATACTGGTTAAGGAGCCAGGTGCCGGTCAACGCCCTTGGGCAGTTTTAATCGGTCCGGAAGGCGGTTTTGCCGAAGAAGAGCTTGAAGCTCTTCTTCGCCTTCCTTATGTGACACCAATAGGTCTTGGTCCAAGGGTTCTTCGGGCTGATACTGCTGCTGTTGCAGCCCTGTCTTGCTGGCAGGCGATATTAGGAGATGGGGGTATGCGCCCACCAAAAGGTACAACACCGGTCACGGTTGCCTGATTTCAGACGACTTTGAGCTTGTTATTGTAAACGATGACCGATTTTATGGAATGTAAAACATGTCCGACGCTTCTTCCTCATCAACCGTAATTACGGATAAGGCCGAACTGATTTCCTATCTGGAAAGTGGCAACAAACCAAAGGGCCAATGGCGTATTGGGACAGAGCACGAAAAGTTTGCTTTTTGCGATGAGACTTTTAAATCGCTTAAGTATGATGGTGAAAAATCAATCAAAATGATCCTCGAAGGTCTCGCCAATCGTTTCGGTTGGACGCCGGGATACGAGGGTGAAAACATTATCGCGCTGACGGACAGCGGAGCTTCGGTCACGCTGGAGCCGGGGGGGCAGTTGGAACTTTCCGGTGCGCCTTTGGAAACTGTGCATGATACTTGCCGTGAAGTACATGCTCACCTGTATCAGGTGAAGGAAATCACCGAACCTCTTGGCATTCACATGCTGGGCATGGGCTTTAACCCCAAGTGGGGGCAAGAGGGTGTGAACTGGATGCCAAAGGGCCGATACAAGATTATGCGTGAATACATGCCAAAACGCGGTAATCTTGGTCTGGATATGATGACATTAAGCTGCACTGTGCAGGTTAATCTGGATTTCTCCAGTGAACAGGACATGATTCACAAGTTTCGTACCAGCTTGGCATTACAGCCAATTGCGACCGCTCTTTTTGCGAATTCTCCCTTTAGCTATGGTAAGCCAAATGGATTTTTGAGCTATCGCAGTCACCTTTGGACTGATACTGATCCTGATCGTTGCGGGATGCTTTCTTTTGTTTTTGAAGATGGCATGAGTTTCGAGCGTTATGTGGATTACGTTCTCGATGTACCCATGTACTTTGTTTATCGTGATGGAAAGTATTTGGATGCTAGCGGCGAATCATTTCGTGATTTCATGCAGGGAAAATTGAAAATTCTCCCTGGTGAATTGCCGACGCTAAAAGACTGGGATGACCATATCACTACTGCATTCCCCGAAGTCCGAATGAAGAAGTTCCTTGAAATGCGCGGGGCTGATGGTGGCCCTTGGAAGTCTTTGTGTGCTCTGCCTGCTTTGTGGGTTGGCTTGCTTTATGACCAGTCGGCACTGGATGCTGCATGGGATCTTGTGAAGGACTGGACTGACGAAGAGCGTCAACTGTTGAGGGCTGAAGTTCCGGCAAAGGGCCTGTCTGCTGAAGTTCGCGGGCAAAAAATTCAAGAACTTGCCAGGCAGGTTGTGGAAATTGCTGCAAGTGGCCTGGAAAACAGAGGGCGCACAGATGCTCAGGGGCGGGATGAAGTGCATTTCCTGAACACCTTGATGGAAACTGCTGAAAGCGGTGTTACGCCAGCTGAAGAAAAACTAAAAGCTTATTATGAGTGCTGGAATGAATCTGTTGATCCTGCTTTTGTTGAATATGCTTATTAAGTAAAATTCTTCACGGCCAAGTGAGATCTGTATTTAAAAGCTGATCGCGCGCATAAAGAGCGGTCAGCTTTTTTGTTGGGAAATTCTAAAAAAAACCCCGATAATAAAACCGGGGTGTAAAGATATCGATACAAGGGTCGATAGGAGGTTGTGAATAAAACACTACTCCAGATTGCATTAAGGAAGTGTTAATTTAACAACTCAGGGTGCTTTTTCTCTTTCAGGCCGTCCCACCAACGGTAATACCATCAATCAAGAGTGTTGGTTGTCCAACACCAACGGGAACGCCTTGACCGTTTTTACCACATGTTCCAACGCCATCATCCATCTCCATATCATTGCCAACCATAGAGATTTTTTGCATGGCATCGGGCCCGTTACCAATCAAGGTGGCACCTTTTACCGCTTCACCAACAATACCATCTTTCACTTTGTAGGCTTCTGTACAGGCAAAGACGAACTTGCCGGATGTGATGTCGACCTGTCCACCGCCAAAGTTTACGGCGTAAATACCATCCTTTACAGATTTGAGCATTTCTTTGGGATCGTGTTCGCCGTTTAGCATGACTGTATTTGTCATACGCGGCATTGGAATATGGGCGTAGCTTTGCCGACGGCCATTACCTGTTGAATTTTCGCCCATCAATCTGGCGTTTTGGCGGTCCTGCATATAGCCGACAAGAATACCGTCTTCGATCAAGGTTGTGCACTGTGATGGCGTGCCTTCGTCATCAACAGAAATTGATCCCCTGCGATCAGCAATGGTTCCGTCATCAACAACGGTAACACCTTTGGAGGCAACACGCTCGCCGACACGATCACTAAAGGTAGATGTTTTCTTACGGTTGAAATCACCTTCGAGGCCATGGCCAACAGCTTCGTGAAGGAGGATGCCGGGCCAACCTGGGCCTAGGATAACTTGCATTTCACCGGCAGGTGCCGGAACCGCATCCAGATTGACCAGTGCACGCCGGATCGCTTCGTCGGTTCCTTTTTGCCAGTAAGCTGGATCAAGTAGACTGTCATAAACAAAGCGGCCACCCCCTCCATAAGATCCGCTTTCCATCTTATCGCCCTGCGCAACGGTCACGGAAATGTTTAATCGCACCAGAGGTCGGATATCGGCGACCTTGTGTGCATCAGCGCGCATAATCTGAACAGCTTGCCACTCGCCAGATATCGAAGCGCTAACTTGAACAACTCTTGGGTCTTTTGCGCGGGCATAAGCGTCGATATCGCTGAGTAATTTGATTTTGGTCTCAAATGCACAGGCGGATAATGGATTGTTTTCTGTATAGAGAGCTGAATTTGTCCCTTGAGGCGAGCCAGCCATCGTGCCGGAATGTCCGCTGTGGACGGCTTGAACTGTATTAACCGCACGTTTAATCGCTTCTTCACTTAGGTCACTTGCGTGGGCGTAGCCTGCGCTCTCACCTGCTATTGCGCGAAGTCCAAATCCCTGAGATGTGTCAAAGCTTGCGTTTTTCAGGCGTCCGTCATCGAACACCATCCCTTCGGATTGGCGGTATTCAAGATAGAGCTCGCCATCATCGGCACCCGTTAGTGCATTGTTGACAATACTTTCCAGCCGCTTTTGATCCAGATCGGTGCGGCTGAAAAAAAGATCGTCGGTTGTGGCAATGTAGCTCATAAATGGATTCCTTCAATATACCTTTACAGACAATATAGATCTTCAAAGTGAGAAGGCCAATGATCTTGGCTTCCAAATTAAAGAGAATCTTGCCACACTCCATTTCGTCAAAAGACAAAAAACGCTTCAACGCAAGAAAGCGGACAAAACGAACTCTGTATAAATACAGAAATCAGGTCGATATAAGGAACAAAAATGTTGCGCGATCATCCCTTGCGGGTTGAGCTATGTAACGAGTTACATGCAAGGCCATTTACCCAGCTTACTGGCCCGGAAACTATCACACATATAGGAATGTTATCAGGAGAGGACAAAGCCGAAGAAGAAAGAGCCCATGTTGGGTTGTTATGTCAGCGTTTTAATGTGGCAGCACCCGCGCCGGGAACAAAACACTTTATGGCAGATCTTGGCCACTTTTATGTGGTGTGGGAGCGTCACACAGAGTTTTCCACCTACACTTTTTTTCGCAACAGAAAAGACCCGGATCGAAAGCAATACGATACGGCACCTACAGGTACACAGACAAAGCACGCATATCATGAGCCCTTCTCGAAAACAGCAATAGAACTGGTTCCAGTGGATTGGCTTAATGCCGTGCCAGGGCAACGATTGGTTGGTGTCCACGTAGAGCTTGAAGGGCATGATGCCCCTGAGCGCACGATGCAAGAACAGGTTGCTTTCTTTCCCACAGGGAATCTTTCTGCCTGTACACTACGAGGCGGATTGGCCGCGGTCTGGATGGATTTCAGTATTAATGAAGATGGTTATGGCAGGATACTCATCAAGGATTATGGTCTTAAGCCTCGGCAAATAGGGCGTGCCGTTCAGCGGTTGCTTGAAATTGATACCTACCGGATGATGGCTCTTCTCTCTCTTCCTTTGGCGCAACAATATGGTGATCGCTTGGCAAAGGCGGGGCGTGTGCTCAAAGATATTACAACGCGTATGACTGACAAGCGTGATGTGGATAACGAAAAAGAACTATTGAGTGAGTTGACGGAATTGTCTGCGGAAATTGAGCAGGCAGCGGCGGCAACCAACTATCGATTTTCTGCTTCAAAAGCATACCATGAGCTGGTTCGGCAGCGAATTTTGAAGTTGAAAGAAGGGAATATGGATGGCTTTCAACGGATGGAAAGTTTTCTTGATCGGCGCCTGACACCTGCAATGAGAACCTGTGAGGCGATGGCATTACGTTTGGATACACTATCCAAAAGAGTGGCTCGCGCAGGGCAGTTGTTGAGAACGCGTGTTGATATTCAACTGGAAGAACAGAACTCTGCGCTTCTAAAGTCTATGGATAAAAGGGCAAGCATACAGTTGCGATTGCAAGAGACTGTCGAAGGCCTTTCCGTGGCTGCGATCAGCTATTATGTCGTTAGTTTGATTTACTATTTAGCCAAAGGCATCAAGACAATCGGAGTCGATCTAAACGCATCTATTGTTGCGGCTGTATCCATTCCATTTGTGGTCACCACTTTATGGTTAGGGGTGCGCCGTGTTCGCAAAATAGTTGAGCAGGAAAGTTAGGATTAGATCTGTAGTTCAGGATATGAAGCGCAGATTCATGCGGTAAAAAGCACACTGCGTCATAAGGTCGCAACCCGAGGACGAGTCTCTCGGGAAAGGCTATAATTCACTTAACGTTTATCTTTTGGTAGCTTAAAGGGTCTAATATGCGCAATTCTTCTATATCTGGGGCTTGTCCTCACGGGTTTCAATAGGGTAGGTTGCGCCAGAATAACTTTGGAGTCCGGCTGATGTCAGAATTATCCATTCTGCATATTAGTCCTGGAATCGGGAAGATACTTTGATCCTGATCAATTCAGGATCAAAAGTTGAAATAAAAAAAACAGGATGTTGAGTACATGACGTTTCTGAAACGGATTGCCTATCTAATTAGTGCTGTTGCACTGTTCGGCGGTTTGGCTGCTACTGGTCACGCCTCTCAGCCAACTGAGTGGGGCCTTGGTCTGCAAGATGCCGCTTCTCCGACAGCTGTTGCATTGGAAGAATTTCACGATCTTCTGCTTTATATCATTACAGCAGTTTGTGTGGTTGTTCTGCTTCTTTTGCTTTACGTGATGTTCCGTTTCTCAGAGAAACGAAACCCTGTGCCATCAAAAACAAGTCATAATACGCTTCTTGAAATTATCTGGACGGCTGTTCCGGTTATCATTTTGGTGATAATCGCGATACCTTCGTTCAAGATTCTTTATGCGGCGGACAGTAATCCTGACACCGAGATGACGATCAAAGCCATTGGTAAACAGTGGTACTGGTCTTATGAGTATCCAGATCAGGGCGATTTTACATTTGACGCTTATATGAAAGCTGAGGATGAGCTTGAGCCTGGTGAACCACGGTTATTGGCAACAGATAACGCAATTGTGGTTCCTGTTAACACTAAAGTTCGTCTTTTGGTTACCGCAGATGACGTTATTCACTCATTCGCTATGCCTTCCATGGGGCTGAAGCTTGATGGTGTTCCCGGTCGTGTTAATGAGACCTGGTTCGAGGTGACTGCTGAAGGCACATACTACGGTCAGTGCTCTGAGATTTGTGGTACAGGTCATTCCTATATGCCGATCATGATCAAAGCTGTTTCCAAGGAAGAGTTCGACAAATGGGTCGACTTTGCCAAGGAAGAATTTGCTGCGATTGAAGACGATCGTTCCGTACAGGTTGCTCAGCTTAACTGAGAAGCTTCGATAGATTTCGCCGTTCAATCGGTTATAGCGCCAAGAGAAGCGCTTAAAGAAACGAAATGAGGATATGAGATATGGGTACTGCTGCTGAAGCCCATCACGACCATGATCACATGCCGGGGTTCTTTACCCGTTGGTTCTGTTCGACCAACCATAAAGACATCGGCATTCTATATCTGGTCTTTTCAGTAATTGCTGCTTTGATTGGTGGCGCATTTTCCGTTTACATGCGTTTGGAACTGCAAGAACCAGGCGTACAGTACTTTTTGACTGATGGTGAACCAAATGGTCAGTGGTGGAACGTTGTCGTTACGGCACACGGTTTCATCATGGTGTTCTTTGTGGTGATGCCTGCGGTAATCGGTGGTTTCGGGAACTACTTTGTTCCTTTGATGATCGGCGCGCCGGATATGGCTTTTCCACGTATGAACAACATTTCCTTCTGGTTGATTGTTCCTGCGTTCCTTCTGCTTCTTGGTTCTGCGCTGGTTGGGGAAGGTGCGGGTACAGGGTGGACCGTTTACCCACCACTCTCATCCTTTGGACAATCGGGGCCATCGGTTGATATGGCGATCTTTGCGCTTCATCTGGCGGGTGCTTCATCCATTCTTGGTGCGGTGAACTTCATCACAACAATCTTCAACATGCGTGCGCCAGGCATGACTTTGCACAAAATGCCTCTTTTTGTGTGGTCAATGCTGGTAACTGCTTTCTTGTTGCTATTGGCTGTGCCTGTTCTTGGTGGCGCGATCACCATGCTACTGACAGACCGTAACTTCGGAACATCGTTCTTTGATCCGGCCAAAGGTGGCGATCCGATCCTTTATCAGCACCTGTTCTGGTTCTTTGGTCACCCTGAAGTGTACATCATGATCCTGCCTGGGTTTGGTATCATTTCACACATCATATCTACCTTTAGTCGTAAGCCCGTGTTTGGGTACCTCGGCATGGCCTATGCGATGTGTGCGATTGGTTTCGTTGGTTTCGTAGTTTGGGCGCACCACATGTACACTGTTGGTCTGGACGTGAACACACGTGCTTACTTCACAACAGCGACCTTGGTGATTGCCGTTCCGACGGGGATTAAGATCTTCTCGTGGATTGCGACGATGTGGGGTGGTTCACTCCGCTTTACTGTGCCAATGGTTTGGGCGCTTGGCTTTATCTTCCTCTTCACCGTTGGTGGTGTGACAGGTGTGGTTCTTGCGAACTCCGGTATGGATCTGGCAATGCACGATACTTATTATGTGGTTGCGCACTTCCACTACGTTCTCAGCCTTGGTGCTGTTTTCGCGATTATCGCTGGCATGTACTACTGGATGGGTAAAATGTCTGGACGTGACTACCCTGCGTGGGCTGGCCATCTTCACTTCTGGCTGACATTTGTGGGTGTGAATATGATCTTCTTCCCACAGCACTTCCTTGGTTTGCAGGGAATGCCACGTCGTTACGTTGACTATCCAGATGCCTATGCTGGTTTCAACGCGATCTCTTCTTATGGTGCTTACATTACCTTTGCTGCGACAATCTTCTTTGTTCTTCTTACGATCTGGACAATGAAATTCGGTCGTCGTGTCGAAGATAATCCATGGGGCGAAAGTGCAACAACGCTGGAGTGGACTGTATCTTCTCCACCACCGTTCCACTGCTTTAACGAGCTGCCAAAAATCAAATAACGGTAGTTAAGTATAGATCCGGCCATTTCATCATCTAATTATTCGATGCTAATGGCCGGATTTAATCAGGAGTAAATTTGTGACCGATACATCTATGGAAAATACAACAACAACGGATACTGCTTCTTTAAGCGGCGTTGCGCAGGTTGCTGACTTCTGGGCTTTGATGAAGCCAGGTGTCATGTACCTTGTTGTGTTCACAGGATTCTCTGGTCTGATGGTTGCTCCGGGCACTATACATCCTTTCCTCGGGATTATTGCCCTGTTTTGTATTGCGATTGCATCCGGTGGCGCGGGGGCAATTAATATGTGGTATGACCGCGACATTGATGCGATCATGACACGGACAAAAAAACGCCCGATCCCGGCTGGTCGTATGGCGCCGGACGTTGCCTTGAGCTTTGGAGTTATTCTTAGTCTGTTTTCTGTGATGATTATGGGCTTGGCTGTAAATTGGACAGCAGCAGTACTTCTGGCTTTAGCCAGTGGCTTTTATGTTTTTGTTTATACGATGTTCCTAAAGCGTCGCACGCCACAAAACATTGTTATTGGTGGTGCAGCTGGTGCTTTCCCTCCGATGATTGGATGGGCGGCTGTAACTGGAACCGTATCTATTGAATCTATTGTTCTGTTCCTGATTATCTTTATGTGGACGCCCCCTCATTTTTGGGCTTTGGCGCTTTATAAAGATGGTGATTACGCCGCTGCCAAGGTTCCGATGCTGCCAGTGGTTTCCGGTCGTGAGAATACAAAGTGGCAGATGCTAGTTTATACCATTGTCCTTTTCCCGGTTGTACTCGCGCCAGTGTATTTCAATGTTGCTGGCCTGTTCTATGGCGCGGTCGCACTGATCGCGAGCTCTTACTTCCTATGGTTGAACATCAAGGTGCTACGTTCTGAAGAAGACCGTCATGCTCGCAAGATGTTCTTCTTTTCGATTTTATATCTCTTTGTTCTCTTTGCCGTGCTGATCATTGATCGGACACCGGGCATCCTGAGTTTGATTGGTGGTTGATATGTCCATGAACGAGTCTGAGAACAAAGCACAGAAATATCAAACTGTGGAAAATTCCGAAGAAATTCACAAGCAGAGAAAGCGCCGTAACTGGGCTATTCTGGGTGTTTTGATTGGCTTTATTCTATTGGTTTACACTATTACGATCGTCAAGATGGGGTTGAAATAGAATGTCCGTCGCTGGTGGTAAAAATGCACGCGTTGCAATTATCCTGGGCGGTGTCGTCTGTGGAATGGTCGCGCTGGCTTTTGCATCCGTACCACTCTATCGATTGTTTTGTCAGGTCACAGGCTATGGCGGAACAACGCAGGTTTCTGAAGTCGGTGCGACAGACGATCTGGTTGTGACAGACCGCGATGTGACTATTCGGTTTGATTCCTCTGTGAACGGGGATCTTCCTTGGTACTTTAAGCCCGCGCAGCGCGCGGTTGATGTTAAGGTCGGGGAAGAAGGAATTGCGTTTTATCGCGCAAAAAATACGTCTGATGATAAGGTCAAGGGGGTTGCTACATTCAATGTGACGCCGCTTAAAGCCGGTCAGTATTTCGTAAAAGTAGAATGTTTCTGTTTTTCAGAGCAGACTCTGTTACCGGGACAGGAAGTTGACATGCCAGTTACCTTCTATGTCGATCCGGAAATCGAGAATGATCCGAATCTCAGTGACGTAAAAACAATCACTCTGTCCTATACTTTCTTCCGGGATACAGAAGAAGAGGATAGTATGGACGTGGGTGATTTGGGTAATGACACCGGAAATAAATCGGTTGTAGAGATCAATTAACAATACGCAACAGCGTCTGGTTAAGAGGGATATCATGAGTGCAGGGCACGACGAAGTAAAACATCCGTATCATTTGGTTGATCCAAGCCCTTGGCCGTTGCTGACAGCTTTTGCTGCCGGTTTGATGGCGACAGGTCTTGTCATGATGATGCATGACTATACAAACATGGTTCTCTATGCGGGTATCGCATCGGTTCTTATTTGTGCGTATGCCTGGTGGCGTGACGTGGTGAACGAAGCTTATGTTCGTCATCTTCACACTCCCGTGGTTCGTATTGGTTTGCGCTATGGCATGGTGCTATTCATTGCGTCCGAAGTAATGTTCTTTGTGGCATTTTTCTGGGCTTATTTCACGGCTGCTTTCTACCCGAGTGAAGTTATCGGAGGCGTGTGGCCACCAGTTGGTGTTGAGACATTTGATGCCTTTGATCTGCCGTTCCTGAACACATTGATCCTGTTGCTATCCGGTTGTTCTGTGACATGGGCGCACCATGCGATCTTAAACAGTGAACAGAAACAGGCTGTACATGCCTTGATGATTACTGTGGCTCTTGGTGTGATCTTTACGGCACTTCAGGCCTTTGAATATAGCCATGCTGCATTCGGTTTCACCGACGACATTTATTCTTCTACCTTCTACATGGCGACTGGTTTCCACGGCTTCCACGTTATTGTTGGTACCATTTTCCTTTTTGTATGTCTCATTCGTACGAAAAAAGGTCACTTTACGCCTGAAGCCCACGTTGGTTTTGAGGCTGCAGCCTGGTACTGGCACTTTGTGGATGTTGTGTGGTTGTTCCTGTTTGTTGCTGTTTACTGGTGGGGTGGCTAAGTCTGCCCTAACAGGGAAACCTGAAACAGTTTCGGTTTAAAAGAAGAAGGCCGTGCCTGATACCAGAGTGGAATTCATATTTCACTGGTTAAGGCACGGCCTTCTTTTTATGTACGAATATGGTTCTGGGTATATTTTCGACCTTTCTATTTCACGTATCTTGAAGAGAGTTTTTTCTTACCAGATAGGTTCAATCGCTTTGCTCTGTTCTTGCAAAAGCCTTATGGTGGCGCTCGACTACTATTAAAAGCCAGCGACACAGGATTTGTCGATTATGACTAAAGGCATAACCCGCCGTTTTCAGCCAACTTTTTGGCCTACGATGTTTACTATTCCCGTTGTCATGATTGCCCTTGCCCTAGGCACTTGGCAATTATCGCGTATGGAATGGAAAAAAGAACAGATTGTGTTGCGCACGGATCGCGCCTCTGCTTCGGCGATTTCTTTCATTGAAACATACCCTGGTGAAATTGCGGACCCACAGGCAGACGAATTTATTAATGTCTGGGTAGAGGGGGAATTCCAGCATGATAAAGAGCTTATCATGGGGGCGCGGTCATTGGATCGGCAGTTGGGGATTCAAATTATTACGCCTTTTGCGATGACAGATGGAAGACAAATTTTGATCAACCGGGGGTTTGTGCCTTCTGATTTCAAAGACCCTGCCTTACGAGCAGAAGGCCAAGTTGAGGGAACTGTCAAAATTGAAGGTCTTCTTCGTGTAGGCGGATGGAAGGGGTATGAATTTGTACGCCCGGTCAATGATCCAGAAGATAACTTCTGGTTCTATACAGATATCAAAGAAATGAGCCAGCAAACCGGCCTGACTAATCCGGTTATGAGTGTTTATCTTGATGCAGGTCCTGCGGCCAATCCTGGGGGATACCCCCTTGGTGGGCAAACACGAATTGCTTTGGTGAACAATCACTTGGAATATGTGATTACATGGTATGCCATGGCTTTGATCCTTGCCGTGATTTATTTCATCTATCATTATCGCCCTGTTGAAAAACGCGAAGACGACTAAACTGTAATTATTCTTCGTATGAATGGTTTGTTGCCTGATTGGGAATGTGAAATGTCAGCTTACTTAGCTCTTGAAAAAAAATTCCGTCGTATGAACGCGATTGGTGAAGCCAGCGGTGTTCTCGGCTGGGATATGTCGACGGTAATGCCCACCGGTGGTGCCGAAGCCAGAATGGAACAACTTGCGGCTTTGAGTGGCGTTCAGCATGAAATTCTGACCAGCAACGAAGTGAAAGATCTTTTTGCTGAGGCTCTTGAGAGTAAAGGGGATCTTGGTGGTTGGCAGTTAGCTAATCTACGCGAGATGCAGCGTATTTGGTGCCATGCGACAGCACTTGATGGTGATTTCGTCGAGGCGCAAACCAAAGCTGGTAAACGTTGCGAGATGATCTGGCGTGAAGCGCGCCCAAATAATGACTTTGCTTCGATCCTGCCTGCGATGAAGGAAGTTCTTAATCTTACCCAGCAAGAAGCCAAAATCAAAGCCGAGCTTTTTGACTGCGATACCTATGATGCCTTGCTGGATCATTTTGAACCCGGTGGTAAGTCAATTCGCATTGATGCAATTTTTGATGACTTGGCCGCATTCCTACCAGATTTTACACAGGCTGTGCTGGAGAAACAGGCATCAGAAACGGTAGCAGAGATGCCGGATGGACCATTCTCTGTAAAAGCGCAAGAGGAACTCGGGCGTGAAATGATCAAGGCTGTGGGCTTTGATTTTAATCATGGTCGTCTTGATGTGAGTTTGCACCCTTTCTGTGGCGGTGTACCCGATGATATCCGGATAACAACGCGCTATGATGAAGCCGATTTTATGACGTCGCTGATGGGTGTTCTTCATGAAACCGGACATGCGATGTATGAGCGGAACCTGCCAAAGGATTGGCGTCTCCAACCTGTTGGTTCTGCGCGCGGCATGACAATGCATGAAAGCCAGTCTCTTATTATTGAAATGCAGGCCAGTCGTAGCGAGGAATTTGTTTCATTCGTTGCCGGAAAAGCAAAGACTGCTTTTAGTGGGGAAGGAACAGCCTGGACAGCCGAAAATATGCAGCGCATCTATAATAAAGTTAAGCCTGACTTCATTCGGGTCGATGCAGACGAAGTAACTTATCCTGCCCACGTTATCCTGCGGTATCGTTTGGAAAAGGAACTGATCAAGGGATCTATGGGGCTTGAAGATCTGCCACAGGCATGGAATGACGGATTAGAGGCGCTGTTGGGTATTCGCCCTCCCAATGATACTCTTGGCTGCCTTCAGGATATCCACTGGTATGATGGGGCTTGGGGATACTTCCCGACCTATACTTTGGGCGCGATGGCTGCTGCCCAGTTGTTTGCCGCAGCAAAAGCAGCTGTACCTGAAATTCCCTCTGCATTAGCGGAAGGGAATTTTAAACCGCTTATGGGGTGGTTGAATGAAAATGTTCACGCTTGGGGATCATTCCTTACAACAGATGAATTATTGACCAGAGTCACAGGACATCCTCTGGATCCGCAGGTATTCAAAGCACATTTGAAGACCCGGTATCTTGATGTTTGATCTTGTCAGAAGAAAACCATAGTAAAATTGATCTTACTTGCTGCTATGGTATAGGCGCAGTAAGGTTTTTGGCTTTAGCCCGGTGGGCTTGTTTCGTTACAAAAGTGACGGTCTAGGAAATCATGAAATACATCAGCACCCGTGGGCAGGCAGAAGCCCTTAACTTTGACGACGTACTCCTTGCCGGACTGGCTCGGGATGGTGGACTTTACCTTCCTGAAAGCTGGCCCCAGTTTTCTGCAGAAGAAATCCGCGATATGGCTGGACAGCCCTATACGGAAATTGTCTTTCGCGTTGTGAAACCATTTGTTGCTGGTGTTATCCCTGACCAAGATTTGAAGGCGATTGTCGAGGGTAGCTATGCTGATTTCAGGCATTCAGCTGTGGCCCCTTTGAAGCAGATAGATGGGCGTATCT
Organism: Kiloniella sp. EL199; assembly: GCF_900313065.1. Classification (GTDB taxonomy): domain Bacteria; phylum Pseudomonadota; class Alphaproteobacteria; order Kiloniellales; family Kiloniellaceae; genus Kiloniella. The sequence continues at coordinate 59,552 of NZ_OMPU01000011.1, read as the reverse complement.
GGGTTATGGAGCTTTTCCATGGGCCAACGCTTGCATTTAAAGATTTTGCTTTGCAGATGCTTGGGCGCCTTTTTGATTATGTTTTGAATAAACGTGGTGAACGAATCACGATTGTCGGGGCGACATCCGGTGATACTGGGTCTGCGGCGATTGAAGCCTGTAGAGATCGGGATCAGATTGATATTTATATTTTGCATCCTCATGGTCGGGTTTCTGAAGTACAGCGACGCCAAATGACAACCGTAACATCGCGCAATGTTATCAATGTTGCGCTTGAGGGGACATTTGATGATTGTCAGGATCATGTGAAGGCGATGTTCAATGATCAGAATTTCCGTGATTCGGTAAACCTGTCTGCGGTAAATTCCATTAACTGGGCACGGATTATGTCTCAGATTGCTTATTATTTTGCTGCAGGTGTTGCTCTTGGTGCGCCGGATCGCCCGGTTGGCTTTTCTGTGCCGACGGGTAATTTTGGCAATGTTTTTGCAGCCTATGCAGCGGGGCGAATGGGGCTTCCAGTATCCCAGTTGATCGTTGGGTCGAACCGCAACGATATTCTTACCCGTTTCTTTGAAACAGGTTCAATGACAATGAACCCGGTTGAGCCGAGCCTGTCACCGTCGATGGATATTCAGGTTTCCAGTAATTTTGAACGCCTGTTGTTTGATTTGCTTGATCAGGATGGTCAAGCTGTTGAGGCTGCTTTGACATCATTCCGCGAAAAGGGGAATTTTGATCTGGAACCAGCGCGTCATCAACGAGCACTCAGACTGTTCGATGCTTACCGTTTGGATGATGATCAGACACTTGCGGAAATTAAAAAGTACTATGCGCAAACGGGTGAGCTGTTTGACCCTCATTCTGTGATTGCGGTTGCTGCCGCTGTTGTCAAAGTACGAGATGATGTGCCTGCTATGGCCTGTATGGCGACAGCGCATCCAGCGAAGTTCCCTGATGCTGTCCATAAAGCTTCTGGGGTTACTCCAGAATTACCCGAACATATGGCGGATCTTTTTGATCGTGAAGAACAATACAAAGTTATGGAAAACGACTTGAGCAAATTAAAAGATATGGTTCTGTCCCGACGGAGAAACAGTTAATCATGACGATTGAAATCTCTACACTGTCCAATGGATTGCGTGTTGCAACTGATCGACAGGACACAGTAGAATCTGTTTCTCTGGGTGCATGGATCGGCGTTGGCGCGCGGAATGAAAGTGCAGATGTAAATGGTGTTGCCCATTTGCTTGAACATATGGTGTTCAAAGGGACGGAAAAACGCACATCTTTTGATATCGCCGAAGAGATCGAAGCCGTTGGTGGGCAATTGAACGCCTATACATCGCGGGAAAACACAGCCTTTTATGCAAAGGTACTTAAAAACGACGTTCCTCTGGCACTTGATACGGTTGCTGATATTTTACAAAAACCGCTTTTTGATGAAGGTGAACTCAAAAAAGAGCGGCATGTTGTCTTGCAAGAGATTGGCCAGGCAAATGATACCCCTGATGATATCGTCTTTGATCACTTTCAGGAGACAGCCTTTGCGTCTCAAGCACTTGGACGCCCTGTACTAGGGCGTGGCGAAATTGTTAATCGTTTAAGTGCTGATGATCTTCGCAGTTATCTTTCTGACAATTATGGTAGCGATACGATGGTGGTCTGTGCTTCGGGTAATGTGGATCATCAGACCTTTGTCAAACTTGCTGAAGAGCAGTTCAGTGGCCTTGGAAAAGCCAATCTTTCTCCCTTGCCACAGTCTGAATATACCGGGGGGGAATTCAGAGAAGACAGGGATCTTGAACAGGTTCATTTGCTTCTAGGCTTTAAAGGTGCTGAATTCGCCGGGCAAGATTATTATGCAGCCAATGTTCTCTCGACCCTGTTTGGTGGTGGGATGTCCTCGCGACTGTTCCAGGAAATCCGGGAAAAGCGCGGCCTTGTTTATACGATCTATTCTTTTGCTTCCAGTTTCATGGATAATGGTCTTTTTGGTATCTATGCAGGTACTGGCGAACAGGAAGTAAGCGAACTTGTTCCGGTTGTTTCGGATATGCTGATGGAACTTTCTTCAACTGTTACTGAAGAAGAAATCGTCAGAGCAAGAACACAGCTAAAAGCGTCAATCTTGATGGGGCGTGAAAGCACTGGTGTTCGCTGTGAACAGCTTGCGCAGCAGCTCCTGATTTTTGATCGGGCCATTCCTGTTGAAGAAACCGTTGCAAAAATTGATGCTGTTGATGTGAAGATGGTTCAGGGCTTTGCGCAACAGCTTTTGAAAAATCCTGTGACGCTTGCTGCAATGGGACCTCTTGGTAATCTGGAAAACAAAGATCAACTTCAAAAGAGGTTTGTTGCTTAATGTTTCTAAGTGGGATGAGCCATTGGGATATGCGGAAATTACGCTTGATGAACGAGCGAATTTACCTGCGTGCCCCCCAGTCTGGTGACTGGAAGGAATGGGCCAACCTACGTCGATCCAGCCGTGATTTCCTTGCGCCGTGGGAACCTGCCTGGGCGAGTGATAATCTGACCAAATCGTCTTTTCGGGACAAGCTTCGGGCCTATAAGTTGGATTGGCGTAATGATGTCGCTTACACCTTTTATGCCTTTTCACGTGAAGATAATACTATGCTTGGTGGTATTACCCTTGGGAATATTCGTCGGGGAGCGGCCTACATGGGAACGATCGGTTACTGGATGGGTGAAGCCCATGCGGGTAAAGGGTATATGAGCGAAATCCTGTCGGCTCTGATTGATTATGCTTTCGATGATCTGGGGCTTCACCGTTTGGAAGCGGCCTGTCTGGAACATAATGGTCCCAGCCAGTCGGTGCTGAAAAAGGTTGGTTTTCAGGAAGAGGGGAAAGCCCGAGGGTATTTGAAAATCAACGCAATGTGGCAGGACCACATTACCTTTGCTCTTTTACAGAATGATCCACGTTTATCACGTCGTGGCTGGATTAATGTACCGCCCGTAACGCAAGTCAAAGCCTAATTCTTTATTTTATGCATGCCCTGCATCGCTGGACAACAGAGCCGGGTCGATCCCGATTTTGGACATGGCGAGATTCCATTTATCCATCATGTTTGATCCAAAAAGTATCTCATCATCCTGATCGGCAACCAACCATCCATTCTGGTGCAGTTCGTCGTTAAGTTGCCCCGGGCCCCATCCTGCATATCCGAGAGCTAGAAGGCTTTTTTTCGGACCTTTGTTATTGGCAATATCGTTAAGTATATCAATCGTTGCTGTCATTGAAATTGTCTCAGCGACAACCATTGTACCGTCTTGTCGGTAATCATTACTGTGTAAAACAAAACCACGACCAGATTCGACGGGGCCACCAAAGTGCACCTTAATCTGTGAAGAAGATGCTGTTGGGGGTATTTCCAACTGTTCAAGGAGATCTATGAAAGAAAAGCGTTCAATGAGTTGGTTAACAACAAGGCCCATCGCGCCATCTTTGTTATGAGCGCATATATATATGACTGACTTTACAAAGCGTGAATCTGTCATCTGTGGCATGGCTATGAGTAACTTGCCGGTCAAATAACCGTTACTCTGAAAGCTTGTCATTGAAATTTCACCCTTTCTGAGCAGATATTGAGATGTTGATTGTTGCGTTGCCCCAAGATCGTATAATAATTATAAGCCGAGGCATTCCGCCACATCGTCATAATTCTTATATACTATATAGATTTACATCTTAATATTTATGAAAGAGCAAATCAAAAGAGGAAAATACAACATCAGCGTGTGATGTTGTCTCTGATCGGAAATTAGGAACGCATGCGGTTTTTTCGGGAAAAGATAAACAACCATCTGTGCAGAGTTCTGCAGGGCATTATTTTTGTTTTCTTTGCATTATTTTCTTTGCCCTATACGGCCCAAGGAGCTTCTTCCCCGTGGATTGAGGAAGAGTTTTCCCGTGTGCGTTTGGTAACCGGACAGGAAACGCTTGGCGAGGCGGGAAAGGTAATGCTGGGTCTCCAGTTTGAGTTGAAAGAAGGCTGGAAGACCTATTGGCGGTCGCCGGGAGATGCTGGCTTTCCCGTTTCTCTTGATTTGGCCGGAAGTGATAATCTGAAATCCTGGCAATTTTACTGGCCGGTTCCCCATCGCTTTACGCTCTTTGGTTTACAGACATTTGGTTACAGCAAAGAAGTTGTTTTTCCATTTTCAGTAGAGGCAGAAAACCCGCAGCAGGATGTTACCTTGCGGGGCACGGCAAGCTATTTGCTTTGTAAGGAAATATGTATTCCCTTTGATGCAGAAGTAACTATACGCATTCCGTCAGGAGAAGCGTTTCCTTCTTTGGAAGCAGGTATTGTCGATACATATATCCGTCAGGTCCCGGGGCTTGGTGCTGAAACTGGTATAACTGTTACGGACATTTTTCTTGAGGGTGAGGGAGAAAATCTTGTCCTTCAAGTTTATGGATCAGCCAAGGAATACGTTTTCCAAAAACCGGATGTTATTGTCGAAGGGCCACCCGGTTTTTCGTTTTCTGCACCAGAAGTTGTTCTTCTTGATGGTGGTTCCAAGGCAGAATTTACAATTCCGGTTTCAACCTATAAGGAGACCAAGGGCGTTCTGGAAGGCAAGCAGATCACACTCTCTCTTGTTGATGGTACAAAAGGGGCAGAACTTAAAACTGTTTCCAGATACAAAGATGTTCCCGTCAACACAAATTCTGGACTTCTGGCGTTTATACCAATCCTGGGGTTGGCCCTTTTAGGTGGTTTTATTCTGAACCTGATGCCATGTGTTCTGCCTGTCTTGTCTTTGAAATTAATGTCGGTGATCAGGCATGAAAAAGGCGATCACCACAGTGTTCGTAAAAGCTTTGTTGCAACAAGTTTTGGCATTTTAACTTCCTTCTGGATTTTGGCTGCGGCGGCATCGTTATTGAAAGTTGCAGGTTTTTCTGTGGGGTGGGGCATACAGTTTCAACAACCGCTTTTTCTAATCGCGATGAGTGGCATTGTTTCCCTGTTTGCTGCCAACCTTTTTGGATGGTTTGAATTTTTGGCTCCGGATGGAGTGATGAACCGTGCTGTAAACGCGAGTGAAAAACAGGGGATTAGTGGCGATTTTCTCAAAGGAATGTTTGCCACACTTTTGGCAACACCCTGTTCCGCACCATTCTTGGGAACCGCTGTGGGGTTTGCTTTAGCACGAGGCACATGGGAGATTTTTGCAATCTTTACCTTTTTGGGTGTCGGTATGTCGTTGCCTTATTTGGTTGTCGCAGCAAAGCCCAAGCTGGCCACTTTTCTTCCCAAACCTGGAACATGGATGATCTGGCTCAAAACTTTTCTTGGATTACTCTTGCTGGGAACGGTCATTTGGCTTTTATCTGTTCTTCTTGTTCAAGTCGGTTGGTTGGCAACAATTCTTGTCACACTTCTTTTAACCCTTGGAATGGTTATTCTCGCAGTTAAATCTCTTACAATTGGAAAGCGAGCGCTTGCTGTTGCCTTTTTGGCAGTTTGCTCTTTGGTCGTTCCGTACAAGTTTTCTACCTCTTCCGAGAAGGTACCCGTTTCGGATTACTGGATACCATTCGCTCAGAAGCAAATAGCTGCTGAGGTCAGTAACGGTAAGATTGTTTTTGTCGATGTCACTGCTGACTGGTGTATTACCTGTCAGGTGAACAAGAAACTTGTTCTGGAACAAGACGAAGTAAAATCCCTGTTACAAAGAGAAAATGTTCTGCCAATGCAGGCTGATTGGACACTGCCAAGTGATACGATCACGGCTTATCTGGAAAGCTATAATCGGTATGGAATTCCTTTTAATATTATCTATGGTCCCGGGGCACCTGAGGGGATAGTGTTGTCAGAACTTTTGACCATTGATGACGTTTTAAGTTCTTTTGAACAGGCATCAAAAAAATGAACCCAACCTATTGATTGGAAATAACATGACGATTTCAGTTGGAGATAAGGTCCCATCGGCTTCTGTGTGGAACAAGAATGCCGATGGTATAGACAAGATTGATTTTGCTGAGTTCTGTGCAGATAAAACGGTTGCTTTTTTTGCTGTTCCAGGCGCCTTTACGCCGACTTGCCAGGAGCAACATTTCCCAAGCTATAAGGAAAATGCGCAGAAATTAAGAGATAAAGGGGTTGATGTTATTGCCTGTATGTCCGTCAACGATCCCTTTGTAATGAAAGCCTGGGGAGATTTGCTTGACCCTGAGGGAGATATCATGATGTTGGCTGATGGATTGGGAGAGCTAGCAAATGGTGTTGGATTAACGATTGATGCTTCTGGTGTTGGGTTGGGGCAGCGTGCCGCCAGATTTTCCATGCTGATTAAAGACGGTGTTGTCGCATCGCTTCATGTCGAAGAAGCTGGCGCCTATGAAGCATCCGCGGCAGGGGTCCTACTCAAAGATCTCTAAAAAGTATTTTGCACGATTGGCAGGGGGGCTATTTCTCGTACGAGCTTTTTCTGGATGGCATATTCATATGCTTCGTAGGAATTTGCTTTTATAACAAAGCTTCCCTGCCCGCCGATTACAGCATTTCGAAAGTAATGATGTAGTGTTGGTGTTTCATTGATAATTGCAAGGCCATTGACCGTTACACCCTTTTTTATCGCGACATCCCGTAAGAAATGCGCAGGCACGCCGTCGTTGTTTCGCCCATCACCGGATATATCCAGTACTTTTCTATATGATCTATAAGGGCTGTTACTGAACATATGGAGTGATTTGGCAATAACGGCCGTGATCGATGTCGGTCCAAGAGCAACATGTCTGGGCAGCCGACGAATTCTCTCTGAAAGATTAGTGATGGAGTTAGGGGAACCTATAGCAGTCCAGGGAATTGAGACGATTTGGTTATTTGTTCCTGACCACTGAATTAAAGCAATTGATATTCTTTTATAATGTCCTGCCTGTATTGCTGCATAGATGGCTGGTGAGCGCAGTGCACGTGCCAAACCGTTCATTTGTAACAAGTATTCCGCATCGCTGACACTATAAGAGCAATCAACCGCCAGTATCAGCTCCATATCAACGGTCAGGCCCTCTGCTTTGCTGGTACTTGTCATACCTGTCGCTACTATAAAAATCATCAGCAGCATTTCTTTTAAGCAGAGGAGCTTTGTGCAAGCTTTTTTCAAGTTTATATGACCCTCTGATGTAAGCACATTTATAAGTTTACATCAAAATGGGGCTTAGGGTTTCTTTTTATCCTGAGTATATGATCTGGTTTTCGACTCTAACAAAATGAATTCTTTATCCAAATGAGCCGTGATTGAAATAGATTTGCAGAATCGGCCAAGTAATTGAAAAACAGTTTTTTTTGAGTGTAATTTATAAATTAGCTAAAATTTTATTAAAAACTGAGATGATTTGGATACGTAAATTATTGATTTTTTTTCCTAATAGGCTCAGAATAACGGAAACGATATTGGTGCATTGCGCAGGTATGCGCGTAACATTCTCTAAGTATTGGAGACGGTCAAATGCCTACCGTTAATGGCGCGTCGTTTAATGCGGCGTCTCTGCAAAACTCACGTTTGCAGGAAAATAGTATCAACAAACTTGCTAGTGGATCGAATATCCCAAGAGCTTCTGATGCAGCGGCTTCTTTGGCTATTTCTACTGTTTTGCAATCAGACACTGTTGTTCTTAATCAAAATGCAGCCACTGCAGCGCAAGGGGCCAGTATTGGGCAGATTGCGGATGGTGGGCTAGCAAGAATATCTGATGGTTTGATGCGAATGAAGGAGCTTGCAGCGCAAGCTTTGGGAGGAACACAAGATCCTGCTAGCCTTCAGGCGATTAATGCTGAGTTTGTCCAAATCAGGGATGAAGTCTCGGAAATTGCCAATCAGACCACCTTTAATGGTCGTGGCCTCCTGGATAACACCGATAGCTCTGACTTTCTTGTTGGAACCGATGTCGGAGACACTATTTCTCTTGATGGTGTCGATGTTACGGGCGTTTCTCTTGGGATTTCAGGTTTAACAGTCGATAGTGCTGCGAATGCAACTACTGCAATTGGGGCGATTGATGGTGCTCTCAATCAGGTAAGTAATGCCAGAGCAGAAATTGGTGCAACGGTTTCCCGATTTGAAGTCGCGGGTGAAAACATTGCCAGCCAGATTGAAAATGTATCTGCAGCTAATTCGGCTTTGGCCGATGCAGATATTGCTGCTCAGGTTACAAGTTTGGTCACTTCAAAAGTATTGAATGAAGCTGAGCTGGCAATGCAAGCGCAAGCCAATAAAAATCCACAGGCTTTGCTGAAAATTTTAGAAAATTAGTTTTAGTTTTCTCTTCTGGATTTATGTAAAGGCATGACTTTATTTGTATTCGGCCATGCCTTTACGAGCGAGTTCATCAGCACGTTCGTTTTCAGGGTGCCCCGCGTGTCCCTTGACCCAACGCCACTCCACGTCGTGGGGCTTCAGAGCTGCAATTAAATCCTGCCAAAGTTCTGCGTTTTTGACTGGTTTTTTATTCGCGGTTTTCCAACCATTCTTTTGCCAGTTAAAAATCCATTTTGTAATCCCGTCTTTCACATACACGCTATCGGTCGTCAGGACGATGTAGGATGGCTTTTTTAAGGCGTTGAGAGCTGATATTGCCCCTTGCAGTTCCATGCGATTATTGGTTGTTTCTGCTTCACCACCGCAAAGTTCTTTTTCTGTATCCTTATACCTTAGTAATGCACCCCATCCTCCCGGCCCAGGGTTGCCGGAACAGGCGCCATCCGTGAAAATTTCTACAGGTGTTCTTTGATTCATAAAATTATTCCATAATCAGAAATGCTTTTGACGGACTGGTGGAATTTTAACTTGTTCAGGTATTCGATCGGATCTTTGGGTTTCACAAAGGCGCCTTCTGGATGATTTATCCAGTCGTAGAGTCTTGTTAACAAGAAGCGCAGTGATGCCCCGCGAGCAAGAAGGGGGAGGGCGTGAAGTTCATCTTCAGAAAGTGGGCGTACATCCTGATAAGTCCGGAGCATGAGCTGTGCCTTGGTAATATTAAAAGAACTATCCAATTCGAAACACCATGCATTCAGGCAGATAGCAAGTTCATATGCCAAGAGATCGTTACAGGCGAAATAAAAATCAATAACTCCAGAGAGTTTCTCGTGAATGAAGAAAACATTATCCTGGAACATATCAGCATGGATAACGCCTTGAGGCAGATCCCTTGGCCAATGTTTTTCCAAATATTCGTATTCTTTGTTGAGAACGCCTGTCAGACCCGTTTTCACCTGTTCGCTTTTATCGCCACAAGCATCAAGAACCTCTTTCCATCCCTGAACAGATAATGCATTGGGCCTGCTGAGGGGAAAATCCTGCCCTGCGAGATGCATCTCTGCTATGGTTTTTCCCAAGGCGCGGCAATGAAATGGTTGAATCCGTCTTGGCCACATTCCATCCAGAAAGGCTGTGATTGCGGCGGGTCGTCCACAAAGTTCTCTCAGGTTGTTGCCGTCTTTACCCGCTATGGGAACTGGACAGGAAATTCCTTTGTCTGCCAAGTGTTGCATATAGCCAAGGAAAAAAGGAAGATCAGCTTTCTCAACACGCTTTTCATAGAGTGTGAGGATATAGTGCCCTTTGGTTGTGTGGAGAATGTAGTTTGAGTTCTCTACACCTTCCGCGATACCTTTCAAGGAAAGCACACTACCAAGATCATATTCAGTGAGGAAGTTTTCAACTTCATCATCAGGGACTTCTGTATAAACGGCCATTAGTGTCTCAATGAAAGTAGTGTTTGGGTATAGCTCACTTTAGCGAATATCTTTTGCTGCAGGCGTATCAAGCAATGTCTTAGGAGCTTTGAAAACAACATTTTCGTCGCGTATATTGATTTCTTCGATTGAGACGTTGTAATGTTCTTTAAAGGCGTTGATGACTTCTTCAACAAGGATTTCCGGGGCTGATGCGCCAGCTGTAATTCCCAAGGTTTTTACACCATTTAATGCATCCCACTTAATATCGGTAGCTCGCTGTACAAGTGCAGCTTTTTCACAACCTTGTTTATAGGCAACTTCCACAAGGCGTTTTGAATTTGAGGAGTTGGGTGCACCGATTACCAACATGGCATCGCATCTTGTGGCGATTGCTTTGACAGCTTCTTGTCTGTTGGTCGTTGCGTAACAGATATCTTCTTTTTTTGGCTCTAGCATATTGGGAAATCTACGCATCAATATTCTCACGATAGAGGCCGTATCATCCACCGATAAAGTTGTCTGGGTGACAAACGCGAGATTATCTGGATCTTCGACAATAAGGTTTTCGGCGTCATCTTCGGTTTCCACAAGGACAATGGATCCATCACTGAGCTGACCCATTGTACCAATAACTTCAGGGTGTCCAGCGTGCCCAATGAGGATGACCTGACGCCCATCTTTTTCGTGACGTTCTGCTTCTCTATGGACTTTGCTCACCAAAGGACATGTTGCATCAAAGTACAAGAGTTCACGTGCCTGTGCCGCTGCTGGCACAGATTTTGGCACACCATGTGCTGAGAATATGACTGGAAGCCCTTCGGGGACCTGGTCCAGTTCCTTTACAAAAACAGCACCCTTTTGTTCCAGAGATTCGACAACGTATCTGTTGTGAACAATTTCATGACGAACATAAACGGGCGCACCATGTTTTACGAGGGCTCGTTCTACAATCTCAATGGCACGATCTACCCCGGCACAGAATCCCCTTGGGCTGGCAAGTAGTATCGTGAGATCGCTTTTGTTCATAATTTTCGTCCATACAGCTATTGATGAGAATAACCCATCTGTCATTCTGGCGAAACTAATACAGTGCGGATGTTGAGAAAAGAGTTAATCAGCATGATCTTAAACATGGTACAGCTTGCTTCTGTCCTAGTATATTTGTATTTAGGAGTTAACTGTATGAAAGATATTCATCAATAGCTGAACTATGATATCGTAGTTTTGTTGTTTAAGTCATTTTAATCCTTGGTAGATTAAGGGATAAAGCATTTTATGGATCGCCTGTTCTCCAAAGTCTTATCGCGCATTTCCTTCCCGTCAGGCGCTGTTGTGTTTGCCCCCCTAGTTTTTTCTGGTCTGGTTCTTTCCGGTTGCGGTTTGATTGAGCCAGAAGAAGCACCTCCTGCTTGTCCTGAAATTATTGTTCTTAAAGAAGCTGAGGAAATGACCCGCTTTAAGGGACAGGGGCGTGACCTAACAGATGTGGCATTTGAAGCGTCTATTAATAATTTTGCGAATGTTTGTGTTCTCGATGAGGAAACAAATAACCTGAATAATCAGGTGGTTGTCCGTTTTGAACTTACGCAGGGACCAGCCAATGATGGTGGTGCCAAATTTAACTACTTTGTTGCCGTGGCCACTCATGATCGTAAGATTTTAAGTCGGGAATCCTTTGATTTGGTCGCGCCGTTTGAAGGTAACAGGACGACCATTGCCTTGGTTGATAACGTCTTCCCGACAATACCGTTGCGGAATGGCAAAACCGGGGCCGATTACATTATCTTTATCGGGTTTGAGCTTACGCGAAGCGAGCTTTATTATAATCGTACGAAAATATAATTAGCCCAAGTTATCTAACTCATTAAAGCAATCTCTTCGTGAGGTCGTTTTAACGAGAAAAGCAGGGTATTGAGTGCATAGGTTATGATAAAACGCCTGTGTTTCTGATAATGTTTTATTGTGATTCTTTGTGGATGGAAATTTCCTATAGGAAATAAGCGATTGTATTTGCTTGAGATTAGTCGTGTTCACTAGAATTTGTGTCGTCTGTGGTTGACTTTTTTTCAGAAGAGCGTAAATCTCTAGCCAAGTTAGGTTGTTGTGATACAATCTAGCTATTGCTGAAATACCTCTCGCGGGAGAGATTGTTGTAAAGTTTCTTAACAGAAACAATACGAGCAGCGCCGAAGGAGCAACCGCCCCGGAAACTCTCAGGCACATGGACCGCAAGAGGCAGGCAACTCTGGAAAGTTTTGCGTACTGCGAGACACCGACGGAGTAAGCAAAGGGTGATAGACATCTTTTGTGAATCTCTCAGGTTCGAAGACAGAGGGGGATGCAATGGTTAAGTCGCTGTTGTGTTTACCTTTTGTGTTCTGGAGCTTGGTTATGTCGGAAGATCTTAAAAAAACACCTCTTTATGATCTGCATGTGGAACTTGGTGCCAAGATGGTTCCTTTCGCAGGTTATTCCATGCCTGTGCAATATCCGGCTGGTATTATGACAGAGCACAAGCATACACGTGCATCTGCGGCAATTTTTGATGTATCCCATATGGGAATTGTTCGTCTGATGGGTGAAAATGCGATCCCTGCATTGGAAAGCCTTCTTCCTGCTGATTTGGCAAATCTGGCGGAAAATTCTATTCGTTACAGCTTCTTCACAAACGACGATGGCGGCATCCTTGATGATTTGATGATCACAAAGGTGCCGGGCGGATTGAGCTTGGTGATCAACGCAGCCTGTAAAGATGCCGATATTGCGCACATCGAGTCCAAAATTGGTGATCAGGTTAAAGTCGAAGCCGAATATGACAATGCTTTGATTGCACTACAGGGGCCAAAATCTGCTGATGTTCTTGCTCGCTTTGATGCTCGTTGCGCTGATATGAAGTTCATGACCTTTATGACCCTGGAAATCGACGGTGTGAGTTGTCAGGTTAGCCGTTCTGGCTATACGGGTGAAGATGGTTATGAGATTGCAATTCCTGCGGATAAAGCAGTTGCCATTGTCCGTCGCTTTCTTGATGAAACAGAAGTTGAAGTCGCTGGATTGGGCGCACGTGATTCGCTGCGCATGGAAGCAGGTCTTTGTCTTTACGGAAACGACATTGATACAACAACCACGCCTGTCGAAGCAGGCTTGTTGTGGGCTATTCAAAAGCGTCGCCGGGCTGATGGTGGTTTCCCGGGTGATGATATTATCTTGAAACAAATTACCGACGGTGCCCCGAGACGTTTGGTTGGTATCCTACCCGAAGGACGCGCCCCATTGCGTCCGGGCGTCGAAATTACCAATTCTGAGGGTGCCGTTGTTGGTAAAGTTACCAGTGGTGGGTTTGGTCCTTCCGTTGGCGGACCAATTGCGATTGCCTATGTGGCATCCGATTACAAGACACCGGACACTGCATTGAACGCGCTAGTACGTGGCAAAGAGATGCCGTGTAAAGTTGTGAAAATGCCGTTTGAACAGAAGAGTTATTTCCGAGGATAGTTCCGGAAAACGGAACGTTTGAGGAATATTCAAAGTGGAAATCCACAATAATGCAGAGCAACGTCCCTATTGCGAAGCTCTGAAATAAAAACATTTGTTAGAGGATCAGGATTATGAGCGGAATTAAATTCAGTGAAGACCATGAATGGATTGTTGTTGACGGCGACATTGGTACCGTTGGGATCACAGAATTTGCTCAGGAACAGCTGGGTGATGTTGTTTTTGTTGAAGTACCAGAAGAAGGCAAAGATCTTGAGCAGGGCGATGAAGCTGCTGTAGTTGAGTCAGTAAAGGCCGCTAGTGAAGTTCTTGCTATCTGTGACGGTGAAGTGATTGAAGGCAACGAAGCTCTTGTTGATGAGCCAAGCCTTGTTAACTCTGCACCTATGGGCGAAGGCTGGTTCTACAAAGTGAAAATCACAGATGCTTCCCAACTTGAAGAGTTAATGGATGAAGCTGGTTATAAAGCCTTCATCGACGCCCAAGGATAGGTGGCAGGGTTAATACCTGAGCTAAAGAAAATAAGAATAGGTAAGCTTGATTTGCGCCAGCTTATTGCAGCTGGCGGCAGATCTTATTATTAAGGAATTCGCATGTCTGACATTAATGTGCCTCTGAAAGAGCTAGAGCAAAAAACAGATTTTGTTCGTCGCCATATTGGACCAACTGAGGCAGAGCAGACTGAAATGCTTGCCCTGCTGGGGCTTGATTCTTTGCAAGAGCTTTCTGATAAAACTGTACCAGAAGCTATTCGCGAGACTTCTCAACTTGATATGGCAGAGAGTCAGACAGAAGTTGATGTTCTTGCTCATGCCCGTTCGCTAGCAATGAAGAACAAAGTTTTCAAATCCTTTATTGGTATGGGGTACTATGGAACACATGTTCCCAAAGTCATCCTGAGAAACGTTCTGGAAAATCCGGGCTGGTATACATCTTATACGCCTTATCAGGCAGAGATTTCCCAGGGGCGTTTAGAGGCAATCCTGAACTATCAGACAATGATCAGTGATCTTACAGGCATGGAACTGGCGAATTCCTCTATGCTTGACGAAGGGACTGCCGTTGCCGAGGCGATGACTTTCTGTCGCCGCGTTGCCAAAAGCAAAGCAGAAGCTTTCTTCGTTGATCAGGATCTTTTGCCACAGAGCATCGCCGTTATTAAAACGCGTGCGGAAGCTCTGGGGTATGAAGTTGTTATTGGTGATCCGCGTAAAGATCTGGATCCTGCGTCTGTGTACGGCGCGTTGTTCCAGTACCCTGGTACTTCCGGGCGTATCGAAGATTACAGTGATTTGATTGCAGCAGTTCAAGCGAACAAAGGCCTTGCCGGGATTGCTGCTGATATTCTGGCGCTGACACTTATCAAAAGCCCTGGCGAACTCGGTGCCGATTTTGCTATCGGTTCTGCACAGCGCTTTGGTGTTCCTATGGGCTTTGGTGGTCCACACGCTGGTTATTTTGCAACGCACGATAAATACAAGCGCTCTATTCCCGCACGTCTTGTTGGTATGTCCGTTGATTCACATGGCGAGCCAGCTCTGCGTATGGCGCTTCAAACGCGTGAACAGCATATCCGTCGTGAAAAAGCGACCAGTAATATTTGTACGGCACAGGCTTTGTTGGCAAATATGGCAGGCTTTTATGCAACCTACCACGGTCCAGAAGGCCTGAAGACAATTGCGCGCAGGGTATCCCGACTTGCGTCTATTCTTGCCGCGGGCTTGAAAGCTGGTGGCGTAGAGGTTATTCACGATGCTTTCTTTGATACGCTATCTCTCAGTGTAAAGGGGAAAGCAGAAGCAATTGCTGCCAAAGCACGTGAGAATAAAATGAATCTTCGTGTGATTGACGCTGATACTCTCGGTGTTTCTCTTGACGAAACAACGACACGCGGTGATATCGAAACTCTTTGGACCGTCTTTGGGGTTGATGGTCAAAGCGTAGATGATCTTGATAAATTTGCACCGAATAACCTTCCGGAGGTTCTTGCCCGCTGCACTGATTTCCTGACACATCCAACTTTCAATAGCTATCATTCTGAAACAGAAATGATGCGCTATCTACGTAAGCTTTGTGACAAGGATATTGGTCTTGATCGTGCAATGATTCCATTGGGATCCTGTACAATGAAGCTGAATGCTGCCACGGAGATGATTCCGGTTACATGGCCTGAATTTGGCGAGATCCATCCCTTTGTTCCTCTGGATCAAGCCGAGGGCTATCTGGAGTTGATCAAAGATCTGGAAGAGATGCTCGTTGAGGTGACCGGTTATGATGCTGTGTCACTACAGCCTAATTCTGGGTCTCAGGGTGAATATGCCGGTCTTCTGGCTATTCGCAAGTATCACGAGAGCCGTGGTGATACGCAGCGTGATATCTGCTTGATCCCGGCATCTGCACACGGAACAAACCCTGCTTCTGCTGCCTTGGCTGGTATGAAGGTTGTTGTCATTAACTGTGATGACAAAGGTTATATCGACAACGATGATCTCTATGCCAAAGCTGAAAAGTATCAGGAAAATCTGGCTGCAATTATGATTACCTATCCTTCAACACACGGCGTGTTTGAAGAAGAGGTTCGTAAAACCTGTGGCATTGTTCACGACTTTGGCGGACAGGTTTACGTCGATGGTGCCAACATGAATGCGATGGTTGGTCTGGCTAAGCCGGGCAAGTTCGGCGGTGATGTTTCGCATCTTAACTTGCACAAAACATTCTGTATTCCACACGGTGGTGGTGGGCCTGGTGTTGGGCCTATCGGCGTTGGTGAACACCTGGCGCCTTTCTTGCCAAATCACTCTCTCGTTGCTGAGGCTGGTCCGGAGACCGGGCAGGGTGCTGTGACATCTGCGCCATGGGGATCAGCAAGCATTTTGCCGATTACGTGGACTTACCTGAAGCTGATGGGAGCTTCTGGTCTGAAAAAAGCAACACAGATGGCGATCTTGAATGCAAACTACTTGGCAAAGCGCCTTTCTGACTACTATCCGGTTCTTTACGCATCAAAGAACGGTATGGTTGCGCATGAATGCATCATTGATGTCCGTCCACTTAAAGATGACATAGGTATTACTGTTGATGATATCGCGAAGCGTTTGATTGATTATGGTTTCCATGCGCCAACTATGTCTTTCCCGGTGCCAGGTACCTTGATGATTGAGCCAACTGAATCAGAATCAAAGTACGAGATTGATCGTCTTGTGGACGCAATGATTTCAATTCGTAAAGAAATCGGTCGTGTTGCTTCTGGTGAGTTGCCTCTTGAAGACAATATGCTCTGTAATGCACCACATACGGCAGCATCAATGTTATCTGAAAGCTGGAACCATCCATATACCCGCGAGGAAGCAGCCTATCCTGTTGAAAATCTTCGCGATGGTAAGTACTGGGCACCTGTTGGGCGTGTTGACAACGTCTATGGTGA
Organism: Kiloniella sp. EL199; assembly: GCF_900313065.1. Classification (GTDB taxonomy): domain Bacteria; phylum Pseudomonadota; class Alphaproteobacteria; order Kiloniellales; family Kiloniellaceae; genus Kiloniella. The sequence goes on along the minus strand of NZ_OMPU01000011.1, from coordinate 42,917 downwards.
TCGTAATTTGATTTGCTCTTGCCCTTCAATCGAGAGCTACCGAGACGCGGCTGAATAGGCCGCTGAAGCGGAGAGGCCAGATGGGACCATTGCTGGGTGTCTCATTTATCTGATCTCTCCGTCCTCATAGGGCGTGTATGTTAGGCAAGGGACGGCTTAACATACTTGGGATAGGGCCGCACCCTGTTCCCGCCCATTGCTGGGACTGGAGTTCGTGTGTAAACACGAACTCCTTTTTTTATTTTATAAAATGCAGGATGTCTATTGCTGATATGATGAATGAGAGTAACATACCGTCCATCTTTTGATGCATCTGGTTTACTTGATATAGATATCAAAAGATTTGTTTTCACAGAACTTGCAATTTGGAGCGATTTTATGTGCCGCTGGCTCGCCTATTCCGGGCAAGAGATTTTCTTGGAAGAGTTACTTTTCAAACCACAGCATTCACTTGTTGAACAATCTCAACATGCAACAGAAGCAAAGGTTGCGACAAACGGGGATGGCTTTGGTGTTGGGTGGTACGGACAAAAGGAAGAGCCGGGTTTATACAGAGAGATAATGCCAGCATGGAATGACTGTAATCTTCAGCATCTGGCATCTCAAATCAGATCATCGCATTTTTTTGCTCATGTAAGGGCATCTACAGGTACGGCAACTTCGCGAGCGAATTGTCATCCTTTTTCCTACAATCGCTGGATGGGTATGCATAATGGCCAGGTTGGCGGCTATGAACAGTTCAGGCGACCATTAGAGGCTTTTATCACTGATGAGCACTATACAAAACGTATGGGGACAACAGATAGTGAGGCATTATTCTATATGCTGTTTAATTTCGGTTTGGAATCAGGTCCGGTTAATGCAATCCGCAAAATGGTTGAGACTGTTGAAACACTACAGGCAGAAAGAAATATTACTGAACCATTTCGCTGTACAATGGCAATAACAGATGGAAATAAACTTTATTGCCTGAGACATTCAAATGACCGCTTTGCACCGTCATTATACTGGAGATACAAAGATGGTAATCTGGTAGTCGTTTCCGAGCCGTTAACTGATGATCAGGAGGGATGGAATAAAGTTCCTGAATCTCACGTGCTTGTCGCGGAAAAATCCGATGTGAAAGAGATTGTTTCGCTTAAAGCCTAACGATTCTAGATTTCATACTGTTCAGAGCAAGAGATAAGGGCATAAAATACCAGTTAACCAAAGCATTTTACTGTACAGGACTAGCTGAGAAATGCTCCAGGTGGATAGTTTGCCAGGCAGGAATTCTAGACATAAAAAAAACCGGCTCATTTGAGCCGATTTTTTATTTGTTTGATCAACTGGGGATCAATGAAACTTTTCACCAAGTGAACTGATAGAATCATCCATCAGGGCTTTGGCTTTAGCTTTGGTCATGCTGCCAGCCAGAATATTTCTGGTAGCAGTGATCGCAACATCAACGGCCTGATCACGAACTTCGTTCAGTGCGGCCGTTTCTGCCTGAGCAATCTTGTCCATTGCTTGCTGTTCCCGACGTTTCAGTGATTCTTCTAGATCAGCAGCAGCTTCTTCTTGAAGACGCGTGGCTTCTTGCTTTGCGTGTTCAATGATTTCTTCAGCTTCTTTTAGAGCATCACGTTGTTTACGCTTGTATTCAGCCAGTGTTTTTTGCGCTTCTTCCCGAAGATTTTGAGCTTCTTCGAGTGTCTTGCGAATGGCTTCCCCACGTGCGTCCAGTCCTGCAACAATGCTTTTCCCGCCTTTGGTAATGACAAGAAGTACAAAGATCGCAAAAGCAACGCCAACCCAAAGTGTAGGATTTTGAAGTAATTCCATGATTAGTTCTGCTCCCCTAGTGCTTCGTCAACAGCTTTGCTGAGTTTAGCGTCGGTTACATCAGTACCAAGCAATTTACTTGTCGCGGCAGCGGCAACGTCTTTGGCAACATCTTTAATGTGTCCCATAGCTTCGCTACGAGCAGCATTAATTTTGTCTTCGGCAATCTGAACTTTTTCCGAAAGCTGGGTGTCAAACTCAGCCTGGCGCTTGGCGCTTGTGGCTGCGATTTCATCCGCAGATTCTTTCAGAGCGGCAACAGCAGAAGCGCGTGCATCGGCAATAGCTTTCTGATAGTCCGAGAGGACTTCTTCCGCTTCTTGCTTCAAGCGTTCTGCTTTTTCCAGATCCCCAGAAACTCTATTTTCGCGCTCTTCCAAAATCGAGGCCAGACGTGGCAAAGCAACCTTGGCCATCAGGAAGTAGAGCACACCGAAGGTAACGATAAGCCAAAAGATCTGGCCTACGAACGTATCGATTTGTTCAAATTGTGGCATCGTGCTACACGCCTTGTTCAGTTATCAAAATCGGATCAGATAAAAGTCTGATAGGCCGACATATCGTCAAACACCTAAAAGGTATCCGAGAATATCGGCCTAACAATCTGTTCCAATTAAGCTACGAACAGAAGGATCAGAGCAACTAGTAGAGAGAACAGTGCGATCGCTTCAGTAACAGCAAAGCCAATCCAGATGTTCGCACCAATTTCGTCTTTAGACGCTGGGTTGCGAGCGATGGACTGGAAGTAGCTAGCCCATACGTTACCAACACCAACACCTGCACCAATCATACCTAGAGTAGCAAGACCAGCACCAATCAGTTTTGCAGCTTCTGCTTCCATAATTCTCGAGCTCCTTATAACGCTTGTGCGTTAGATAGATAAAAAAGTTACGATTTCCAAAAAGATCTTAGTGCAGATGGATCGCATCATGCAGGTAGATACAAGTCAGAATGGTGAAGACATACGCTTGTAAAGCCGCCACCAGGAATTCCAGCGCTGTAATACCAACAAGCACGCCGAGCGGGATAAACCCAAACACACCGAGCATGATGACAAAGCCAGCGATGACCTTCAAAAGAACGTGGCCAACAACCATGTTCGCAAACAAACGAACAGAAAGGCTGATGGGCCGTGAAAGGTAAGAAACCAGTTCGATCGGGATAAGGATCACAGCTGTCCACAGTGGCGCGCCATGTGGGAAGAAAAGGCGAAGGAAGCCTGCTCCGTGGCGAACGAACCCGATTACAGTCACAGCCAGAAAAATAATAATCGCCATCGCAAAAGTAACGACAATGTGGCTGGTGAATGTAAAGCTACCCGGTACAAGACCGATTACATTTCCAAAGAGGATGAACATGAACAGCGTAAAGACAAACGGGAAATATTTACGCCCGGCTGAACCGACGTTGTCCCGGAGAAGATTCGCAACCATCTCGTAGCTCATCTCTGCCATGCTTTGCCAGCGGCCAGGAACGAGTGCACGACCGCGTGTTGATCCTACTAGAAAAACTGTTACAAGCAGAACACTCAGCGACATAAATAGTGCTGAGTTGGTAAAGGAGATATCGTAATTACCTAGTTGGATTGGTAAAAGAGTTGTTACCTCAAACTGGTGCATTGGGTCGATTGAACCTGATGCCACGAGCCTTCCCCTCTAACTTTACTCTGTGCGATTTTCGCGATCTTCACGAAAACGCTTTTTGTTTTCTAACTGTCTAGCAACCCTGACCACATTGGCAAAGGCCGCCCCGATACCGAGGAAGAAGAAAATAATCATCAACCAAGGTTTTGTCCCAAATAATTGGTCAAGATAGTAGCCTATCCCGAACCCCATTATCAGGGCTGCAACTATTTCAACCGATATGCGGAAACCTACCGCCATACCGCTTGCCGCATCAGCTCGGTTACTGGATTCAGGCTTGTTTACCTGATTTTGACGCTCGCGAGCCGCGCGCAGTCTTTTATCCAGGTCCGTCAACGACGAACGATCTTCAGGTTCCGGCATGTAACTAAGCCTTCCTGATAGCTACCATTTGAGCTGAAGTAGCACCTGTTAAACGCGGGCGCAACATACGTGGAGCATCATAGTTATGTCAAGAAAGAATCAGTCATGATTTTGACCTAATTCCTAGGGGTCCTTCTTCATATCCTCTCAGAGCTAAATAGATCAAGGTTTTTGTTCCCGATCAGCCTGCCATAAAGTTTTGAAAGAGAATGACTTTATTGTGCAAGAGCGAAGAACTCAGGTCCTTAAATAAGGGGCTCTTAAATAAACTGGTTATAAAGTGACAAGATCATGAAAGTATGAGTTAGCTTTGTCGTTTCTTTTCCATCAAATCATCTGCTGCTTCCAAATTGACTGACACAAGTTGACTAATACCCCGCTCGCTCATTGTGACGCCAAAAAGTCGGCGCACACGCGCCATGGTCATGCGGTGATGCGAGATAATCAAGAAACGTGTTGATGTACTATGAACCAGTTCCTCTACTAATTTGCAGAAACGATCGACGTTGGCATCATCAAGCGGGGCATCAACTTCATCCAGAACGCAAATGGGGGCCGGGTTGGTGAGGAAAACAGCAAACAGAAGAGACAGTGCTGTCAAAGCCTGTTCGCCGCCTGACAAAAGTGACATGACCTGCAGGCGTTTTCCGGGGGGGCTGGCCATAATCTCAAGGCCAGCCTGCAGAGGATCTTCGGCTTCTGTGAGTGTTAGGTGCGCCCGCCCACCGCCAAAAAGTCGGACAAAAAGATCTGAAAAATGGGCGTTCACCCGATCAAAGGCCTTCAGAAGTCGTTCGCGCCCTTCTTTGTTTAGATTGGCAATACCTTGTCTTAATTTTCCTATTGCAAGTAAAAGGTCTTCCTTGTCGTTTAACATGCTTTTAATTTGCTGATCCAGTTCCTCTGCTTCCTGTTCAGCGCGCAGATTGACGGGGCCCATGTTGTTACGTTCGTTTGTTAATCGGTCATGTTTTCGGGTGACTTCATCCCGCGGCGGAAGATCTTCCCCAATTTGAATGTCTGCAATGGAAAGTGCTTTTTCCAAAGAGCACCCTAAACGCTCTCTTACGCGATCAATTAGAATCGCCATGGCTTGCTTGTTTTGTTCAACCGTAGATTCTGCACGTATCATTGCTTCTCGTGCCTGTGCGAGAAGCTGTTCGGATTCTCTCAGTTGTCTGTCTGCTTCGGCTTGTTCCAGTTCGGCAGAACGTAATGTTTCTGATGCCTTGTTTTTCTCTGTTTCTGATTGCGCGATAACAGTTGCTAGAGCTTCTGTCTGTTTGTTAATTTCTTCTGGTTTGGTTTTCCAGATTTCGATTTCGGCTTCAGTGCGCTTTATCCGGATATCAATTTCACCAAGATACTGCTTGGCTTCTTTTGTGCGGCGTGACCAGGAACTCAGTTCGTTCGCAATACTGACAAGCCGCTCGCGCCGGGTTGTGACATCGCGTTTGATCTGCTCAAGCTTGCCACGCTGGGACCCCAGAAGGCTTCTTTCTGTAGAAAGCTTTCTTTGTAATTCGACGAGCTGTTCTTTTTCCTGTTTTTGATCTGGTAATGCGTCAATTTCAGCAGTTGTTGCTTTTTGCTGTTCAGTGGTTTCCAGATTTTCACGAATGAGGCGCTGTAAATTTTCTTCGACAGCGGACAATTGAGATACGAGCTTTGCGTGTTTTTGCGCCAGCTTTGTATGTTGATTGTTGGTTGTTGAAACTTCGTTATGGGCATTGTTCAGGGTTTGTCGGGCAAGCTTTTCATTTTCGAGGCTTTTATCTAGTGCTTGTTTTGCTGCGATAAAATGTTCTTTTGCTTTTATATTGTGTGACTCGATTTTTACTTTTTCTTTTTCCAAACCTTTCAGGCGATTTTTATATTCCAGCCTGACCGCTGTTGTGGATGGGGCATCGTCTCTGACGGTTAGTCCATCCCACCGCCACAGTGTTCCTTCTTTTGATACCAATCGTTGACCAGGAGCTAGCTGGCTATAGAGCTCTTCGTCGATACTGGGTGTTTCAACAAGGCCTATTTGCGATAGACGGGCATGAAGTCGATCAGGCGATTGCACAAAATTGAGAAGGGAAATGATCCCTTCTGGTAGGGTGGGAAGATCTGTTCGCATCGGTATATCGTGCCAGTGGGCGACAGCTTCTTCTTCGGAACCTGCATTCAGGTCTTCGCCAAGTGCAGCTCCCAACGCTTTTTCATATCCTGTTTTAACAGAGAGTTCGTCAAGGATTGGGTGAGTGATGGAGGATGATGTGCCTCGCAAGAGTTCATTTAGTGCACGAATCTCGGCAGAAATCTCATTGAGCTGATTTTGGGTTTCCTGATTGGAATCACGAGCTTGCTCTTCAGCCTGACGCTTATCTTGAACATCCTTTTCCTGTTTGTCCGAAGCTTCTTTGGCCTGATTAAGTCTTTGTTCGGCTGCTTCCAAATCTCGTTCTGCTTCGATGAGACTTGCGCGGCTTTCTTGCTGTGAGGCAAGATGTTTGTGTTGGGCTTCTTGTTGGCGCAGTTGTGATGATTGACGGTTAATCAGTTCTTTCAGTTCGTTTTGACGCCGTCTAAGGGCTGTTGACTGTGCTTCGTTGGCTGCGATTTGGCTGTTGATCTCTGAAATCGAATTATCAATTTTAGAAATAGTCTGTGCATGTTTTTTGCATTCAGCTTCCAGATCCTGCTGATCTGTATGTACAGACTTGTTTTTGTCTTCAATGGCAATTTTTTCTTGTTTTAGCCGTTCTTCAGCTTCCAGTGCATCCGCGTTGATATTTGTTGCCCGTTCTCTATCTTTTTTTAGTTGAACTAAGAGTTCGGTCGATTTGTTGAGGGCGTTAATCGCTTGCTCTTCTTCTCGTTGCAAAGTTTCCTGATTAATCAATAATCTTTGATGTTTTGAAGATTGCGATGTTTCTGCCTCTCGCAGGGCGGGCAAGCTGGCAGTGATATCGACCTGGATACGGGATTTTTGTGCGGTAATTGTTGTTTTTTCAGAAACATCTTTCTGTGCTGATTTTAATATATCAATGGCATCGCTTTGCGCTTTTTTTGCATCAACTGATTCGTAATGCAAAAGGATTGCTTCATGCTGTCGAATTAGTTGGGCAAGGTTTCGATAGCGATTTGCTTGTCGCGCCTGTTTTTTTAAGCCCTGAAGCTGTGTGTCCAGTGTCGTGATAACATCTTCAAGGCGTTCAAGGTTTGTTTCTGCTGCCCTTAGTCGCAGTTCGGCCTCGTGCCGACGGGAATGTAATCCGGTTATGCCGGCGGCTTCTTCCAGTAGTCCGCGTCTACTGGTGGGCTTGGCGTTAATGATTTCACCAATGCGACCTTGGCTGACCAAAGCTGTTGATTGGGATCCGCTAGCGGCATCGGCAAACAAAAGCTGAACATCACGGGCGCGGACGTCCTTGCCGTTTACCTTGTAATTGGAACCGCTTCCCCGGGATATTCGGCGAACCACTTCGATATCATCGTATTCATTAAAAGCGGCCGGGGCTGTTCTGTCGCGATTGTCGAGTATTAATGATACTTCGGCGATATTTCTTGCGGGGCGTGTGGCTGACCCAGCGAAGATAACATCATCCATTTCGCTGCCGCGCATGCGTTTGGCTGATGTTTCGCCCATAACCCAGCGCAGGGCTTCGACGAGGTTGGATTTTCCACACCCGTTGGGACCAACAATTCCGGTCATGCCGGACGAGATCAGAAGCTCGGTCTGATCAACAAAGGATTTAAATCCGCTAAGTCGTAGTTTGTTAAACTGAACCAACGATTGCGAATCCCTGATATGGTTTATTGCCCCCCCGCAAGGTCAGGTTCGTCTTTGAGATATATACCCTGAAGCCTTGAGTAAGCACCATTTTTTCGGTTGTCATGCTGAAAACTGTAACTCTATCAAAGATCTTCTGCAACAGTCTCAGGTTCGGGATACGGAAAAAGCCCCATGGTGAACATGAGGCCTTTGGGCATTAGAAATGCTAAGTCTATCTATTAAGAAGCATCTTCCAAAAGGTCGTTCATGGCATCGTAATCACGCCCACCAGGGAAAACTTCACCATTGATGACAAAGCTAGGCGTTGAGTTGATACCAAAAGTGGTTTTGCCTTCTTGTGCCTGTGTCACAATGCGACGCAATGTTGCTTCGTTATTAAAGCATTCTTCAAAACGGTCTTTACTCATACCTGCGAGAAGAGCCATCTTCTGAAGCTCTTCTTTTGCTGCTCCTCCAAAAGCCCAAGTCTGTTGTTGTTGAAACAGTAAATCAAGGAAAGAGAAATAGCGATCACCCTCCAGACATTCGGCAACTGCTGCACCACGAAGGGCGACGCCATCCAGTGGCATGTGACGATAAACCAAACGCGCTTTGCCCGTGTCTATCCAGTTCTTCTTGATATCAGGCATTACATCTGTGTGGAAGTTTGCACAGTGTGGACAAGTCAGTGACGCGTATTCAATCAGGGTAACGGGCGCATTCTTGTCGCCAAGGATACGATCGTTTTCGGTTACTTCGCCAGCTGCTTGGGCTGAAGAAATATTGGTAAGAGAGGCGACGAGCGGAAAGCTGAATGCAAAAGCCGCTGCGTTGCGGATAAAAAGCCGTCTGTTCATTGTTTTAAATGTTCCTGAAGTGCGAAGTATAATTTTACGAAATTTGATAAAGTTATTCTGAAATCTAGTCTAGAGACAACTGTGGCGGCAATAGGGCAATGTGCCTTCTTCACTATTTGTTGATCTTGTTTTTGGCACGGGTTGTTGCGGCCAGTCGTTCCAAAGATGTCCTCAAGGCTTTATTTTCAATATTGGAAAACTCGTTTTTGATATCCTGTTGTTCTTTGATTGATAGCTTGGGGAGTTCTGGTGCTTTCTTTGTTTCTGGTTTGTATAATGGCCCCTGTTGCAGGGATATGCGTGCAATTGCACGGTAGCCAAAGTGGCTGTTGACGCGTTCGATGATCTGAGCCGTTTGCTGTTGGATTGTCAGAGCAAAAGCCGGATCAGCCTTAATGAGCAGGGTGCCATCGTTTCTGATGCCCTGGCTGGGATAGCGTAATTTCACGGGCAGACATTGGTTCGCCAATTCATTCCCGAGAATCATGCCCCAGTCTTCGATAAGGCCTGCTTCTGCAAAGCCACGTTTCCCGGTAATTCTTTTGGTGAGCATGGGCAGAGTGGCAGCGATTGGCTGCATGGATTTGCGCCGGCGACTTGAAACCTCTGGAACGTTGGTTTCTTTTTTTTGCGTACTTTTTGTTTTTTTAGGCTTGGTCGTTTTTACCATTGCAGGTCAGGATGCCTTGATCACGTTGTTTTTAGGTTTTCTGTTGTGATTGTGTTCTTCTTTAGTTGATCTAATAGCGTATGGGAAGGAGTATAGCCCAGAGGTCGGGGAAAAACAGAACCGATTCGTAAGTTCAAGGCTTAAAAGTGACTTGGGCATGTTTGCTTGAGTTGAGATAAGTGAATACAGGTTACTGTTTTGGTTCAAATGATCGCAGAAGAAATTTTGCCTTGGTACGATAGACATGCCCGTGAGTTACCGTGGCGTCTGTCACCACGACAGAAACGTGACAATCCTGAAATACTTTTTGCAGATCCCTATCGTGTGTGGCTGAGTGAAATAATGCTCCAACAGACAACGGTTGCGACTGTTAAGGGGTATTATGAAAAGTTTCTGACTTCCTGGCCGACGGTTCAGGATTTGGCCAGAGAAGAGTTGGACAATGTGCTTAGCGCCTGGGCTGGTCTTGGGTACTACGCAAGAGCGCGCAATTTGCACAAGTGTGCCAAGGTTGTTGCAGAGGAATTGGGTGGCGTTTTCCCCAATACAGAAGAGGAATTATTAAAACTCCCTGGCGTTGGCCCTTATACTGCGGCTGCAATTGCAGCGATTGCCTTTGATCGCCCGGCGACAGTCGTTGACGGTAATGTCGAGCGAGTGATTGCCCGGTACTATGCGCTTGAAGATCCCTTGCCGGGTGTTAAGTCCGAGATGAAAAGATGGGCTCAAGAGCAAACACCGAGTGAGCGTGCAGGGGACTATGCTCAGGCAATGATGGACTTGGGGGCAACCATATGTACACCGAGATCTCCCGGTTGTGTGATTTGTCCAATTCAAACCGCGTGTCTTGCCAGAAAGTCAGGGATTGCTGAAAGTTTGCCAAAGAAAGCGCCGAAAAAAGAGAAACCTGTTCGGCGAGCCTATGCTTATCTCTTTTTGTCAGAGGAGAGAGGGGCGCTATTAAGGCGTCGCCCAGAGAAAGGATTGCTCGGGGGAATGACTGAGGTGCCAACAGGAGATTGGATCGAGCAAGGGGACGCAGAGCGTAATCCCGAGTTCGATCAGTTGGCACAATGGACAAAGCTAGATGGTATTGTGAAACATACCTTCACGCATTTTCATTTCGAGATTACAGTTTTGACTGCAAAGCTTTCACAAGATCTTGATGATGTGGCTGAGGCTGTACAGGGGAAATGGGTGCACAAGTCAGAATCTTCTGGGCTGGCACTGCCAACAGTCATGAACAAAATTCTTCGCCATGCGGATTATATGTAACTCTAGGAAACAGTATTTATGAGATGGAGCGAGGATTGGAGAGACAATAAGCGAATGGTCTTTCTCTAAAAAAACAAAAGCCCGCAGAAACGGGCTTTTGCGATTAGATTGAGAGTATTTTTAGTTTGTCATCTCTGCACGTACTTGCTGACGGAGAACGTCGATACAAACTTCCCGGCCTTCGGCGTCCATGTGCCAATAGGTCCAGCCGTTACAGGCTGATGCGCCCTGTACCATAGCCCCTACTTTGTGGATGGAGCCCTGAAATTCGTTTGATATCAGGCTGCCGTCAGCGCGTACTTTTGCCGAGTATTTCTTTTTGGGGCCGTAAAGCGTTGTGCCAGGCTCAAGCAAGCCGCGCTCAATAAGGGTTCCAAAAGGAATACGGGGCTGTTCGCGTTTCTGTTCGATGGAAACAAGGTTAATGTCATCCAGTTGTTTGACTTGGGAAATACGTTTCTTGGCAATTTTTACGTACTCTGGATCTTGTTCGATCCCCAAGAAGTGCCTGCCTAGTTTCTTTGCGACAGCACCTGTCGTGCCAGTGCCGAAAAAAGGATCAAGGATTACATCACCGGGTTTAGTGGAAGAAAGAATGACGCGATGTAGCAGAGATTCAGGTTTCTGAGTCGGGTGTGCTTTGTCACCTTCGCTATTTTTTAAACGCTCGCCACCGTTACAAATGGGGAGTAGCCAGTCGCTGCGCATTTGAATGTCGTCGTTCAGGGCCTTCATGGATTCATAGTTGAAGGTGTATTTTGAACTCTTGGACTTGGCGACCCAGATCATTGTTTCGTGTGCATTGGTAAAGCGTCTGCCACGAAAGTTTGGCATTGGATTTGACTTGCGCCAGATCACATCGTTCAACATCCAATAATCAAGATTCTGGAGGAGGGCGCCGACACGGTATATATTGTGGTAGCTGCCAATAACCCAGAGCGTTCCGTTTTCTTTGAGAACACGGCGTGCTGCCTTGAGCCAATTCCAAGTGAATTCGTCATAGGCTCGAAAGCTGTCGAACTTGTCCCAGTCATTGTTGACGGCATCAACTTTGGAGTTGTCCGGACGTGTAAGTTCACCCGCCAATTGCAGATTATACGGTGGATCCGCAAAGATCACATCAACAGACTTTTCAGGTAGACTGTTCATGATCTCGACGCATTCACCGAGATGGACAACATTCTTCTTCACTAAAGCAGACTCCTCTTGACTCGAGTCCCCTATCTTGAGTCACTGTGGAGTCGCGGTCAAGTATTTTTTACGTGAAGAGTCAAGTAAAGAGTCATTGGAGTCAGTCGTTTAGCTCGAGTCGCTCTCTTATTGGACGAAATGTGCGGCGGTGTGCCGGAGTAACCCCAAGATCTAGTAGTGCGGCCCTGTGTTGAGCGGTTCCATAGCCCTGATTTTTTTCCCAGCCGTAACCCGGATATTGAATCGATAGTTCAAACATCTGATGATCCCGATTCACCTTTGCGATGACAGATGCAGCTGCGATGGACAAGCTGATGCTGTCTCCTTTGATCACAGCCTTTGCAGGGCAGGGCAGTTTGGGGATCTTGTTACCGTCAACCAAAATAGCTTGTGGCGTTAGAGACAGGTTCGATACAGCCCTTTGCATTGCCATCATGGATGCTTGAAGGATGTTCAACTTGTCGATTTCTTCGCAACTGGCTTCGCCTAAAGCCAAGTTGATGATTCCCTGCTGATGTAAATCATAAAGCTGATCGTTTATATCTTCCCGCTTTCTTGCTGAAAGCTTTTTGGAATCGTCGAGTTTTGCGATTAAATCTTGTGGTAATTTTTCGCGATCCAGCCATGCGGCACCGGCAACAACTGGTCCAGCCCATGGTCCACGTCCGACTTCGTCAACACCGGCAATTATGGCGTTGTTAATACCGAGTTCTTGATCAAGTTTTTGCTCTTTTGAAAAGTCAGGCATTTGCTTTTTGTTTTAGCTTTTTGTTTCAGTTTTTGGTGGTTTCTCGTCGCTTCCTGTTTTTACTTCGTTTTTTGTTGTGTCGGAAGTGCTTTCCGAATCTGAAACAGAGGGTGAATTTTTTTTATCAGCTTTAGTTTGGGCGTGAAGCAAGTGTTCCTGAAGCTTTGGAAACCATTTTAACAAGATACTTTGCCCGAATCTTGTCAGTATTTTTTCCGCTAGAGTGGATGTACGTATGAGAGCACCAACTTCCGGACCGTAAGTCAGGCGCATGGTCTCGGCACCAGAGGTAATGCCAAGCTGGGTAATCTGATGCAGTCTTCTGGCTGTGAAAAGCCAAAAGGGGCTGGTGAAGAGAGATATCACTGTAACAGAAACAACCAGTCGATAGTTTTCATCGTCAAGAACACCTGCGCCAACACCAAGTGCGGCGAGGATGAACGAAAACTCACCAAGTTGGGCAAGGATTGATCCAGACAGGAAGGCACGTGGCCAAGTCTCTCCCAGGAACCTGATTAAAGTAATGTTGAGGGCAGTTTTAAAGAGCGCAACAAAAAGGACGAGGAAGAATACAAGGCCTAGATTATCCCATATGTATCTGGCGTCCAAAAGCATGCCGATGGACAGGAAGAACACCATCAGTAAGATGCTTTGAATCGGGGCGACTTGCCGGGACATGACTTTATGACTGGCCGAATTTCCTAATATCAGTCCGGCTAGAAACGCCCCATAAGCAGCCGATAGTCCAATCAGTCCAGAAAAGGCTGAAACGCCAAAGCAGAAGGCCATCCCTGCCAATGGAGTGAGGTCTTCGTTATCACCGATTGAGCGGGCAAAAGGGATCTGTAATCCTCGTTTTTTGCTTAAGAAGATAAACAGGAGAATGAGGATACCTATGGAGACCCCTACTTTGATAAAGGCAGATGTTCCAATACCGCCTTCTGAGCCAAAAGAGCTGACAAAAAGCATCATGGGAACCACGGCGAGATCCTGTGCAATCAGAATGCCGATGGTTACCTGACCAATCCGGGTTCCGTATTCATTGATCTCTTGAAGCATCTTGACAGCGACGGCTGTACTTGAGAGGGCAAAGACAAATCCGAAGAAAAGAATTAACTCAAAATTCCATCCCATGAATTGTCCAAGTAGCCACATGCCGCCGACGCCGACACCAATCTGTGCCGCGGTGGTTATAACGGCGACTTGCCATACCTCTTTGATCCCGCGCAGAGACAGGTTCATACCGATGACAAAAAGCAGCATCAATACGCCAAGCTCTGCAAGGGTTGAGATGTTGTCTCTGTTTTCTACAAGCGCCAGACCAGAAGGGCCAAGAAAGACACCGGCAAGGATATATCCGAGCACAGGCGGTTGCTTGAATTTTCTCATGGCAATGCCGCAGGCAAGTGCTGCGACAACAACGATCGCCAGACCTGTTAAACTACCGCTGTGATGTTCCATTATCCTCTGACATACTCTTTGTTTTTAGCGGTTGAGGTGTGGCCTTAGTTTAGCACAGAGTGTTTTATCTTTTAGGCCAGTGTTGATTAGTTGTTTGAGGGTAAATGCTCTTGCAGACGAGGCATTAGTTCAACCAAATTACAGGGACGGTGACGATTATCCAGTTGTGAACGCAGAATTTCGCCCCATCCATCTTTGCAGGCTGAAGGGGAGCCTGGCAGAGCAAAAAGATAGGTGCCTTTTGCAACACCCCCGATTGCTCTGCTTTGCATGGTCGATGTACCTATTTTGCGATAGCTGATCCATCGGAACAGCTCGCCAAAACCTTCTATTTCTTTTTCCATGACTGCTTTGAAGGCTTCCGGGGTGGTGTCTCTGCCTGTTACGCCGGTGCCACCTGTTGTGATGATGACATCAATTTCGAGATTGTTAATATGATTTCGAAGCTGTGCTGTAATTGCTTCTATATCATCCTTGATGATGGATCGCGCAGAAATGTTGTGTCCGTCTTCTTTGATCATTTTCTCCAGAACATCACCTGATCTGTCGTCAGCTTCGGTTCTGGAATCCGAGATGGTCATGACTGCAATGTTAACAGGAAGGAACGGGCGGGTTTCATCTAGTTTTGGCATTCTCTGCGATATCCGATTCAGAATTTTTGTTATATTGATCCTGTGCCTCATATCTGGGCCATCGACCTGCGGCGAGGGTATCCAGTGAAGGGGAATATTGATCCAGTCTCGCGCGATAAATCCAGAGGTTTGTCAGGACGCGTTCGATAAATAGCCGAGTTTCGTGAGAGGGGAGGCTTTCAATAAAAAGCAAGGGGTCATCGTTATAGGTGATCTTGCGTTCCCATTTACCCAAATTGCCAGGGCCGCCGTTATAGGCTGTGGCTAGTTTAAAGAGGTCGCCTTCAACATAGTTATGATTTAACAGATAACCTAAGTACTTTTGCCCCAGAGCCAAGTTTAGCGAAGGGTCAAATAGTTGATTCCGTGTTTTGCCACGAAAGCTTTGATCCCGGGATATGTAACTCGCTGTTTGAGGCATTAATTGCAACAAGCCACGGGCTCCATCAGGACTTTTTGCATTTGGGTTAAATGATGATTCCTGACGCATGAAGGCAAAAACCAGAGCACGATCAATTTCAAAACCACCTTCTGGCTCCCATTTGGGAATTGGGTACAGGGCGGCATCTATTACGCCTCTGTTCTGGGCGGGGTTTTGTTTTTCCTGTTTTTCTTCTGCAGCCAATCTGGCGCCAAGCCGAAAAGCAAGTTCCGGCATGCCGGTGTGTTCAGTGAGCTGTAGAAAGGCAGAAACTTCATTGCCTTTGATACTACCAATAAGGGGACTTAATTCTGCCTTGGCTTCATTTGTTTTTCCTAACTGAATTAAAGCCAGTGCTCTTTTGCTGGGTGCATGACTACGCAGTGTTTTTGTGGCGATGTCGTTGAGCTGTTGTGGCTGATAGTTAAATGCGAGATCCAATCCGAGAGAACGGCGAGCAAGGATACCGTAGAATGTTCGTGGATATTCTGCCGCTTGATATAAGTATTTACTAACGTTCTGCGGTTCTTTTAGCTTTAGATTAGCGCGAGCGGCCCAGTAGGCACCGGAAGAGCGCATCCAGCTATTGCTTCGTGAGGCTTTGGCTAGATGAGCGAAATGGTCGCGTGCTTCTTTTGTTTTGTTCAGGCGCCAGGCAGCAAGGCCGGCAATCCAATCGGCCGATGGCACATACTTTCTGGATTGAGTTGCTTTTACTGCGAGTTGATAGGCTTTTTTATCCTTGCCGTAATAGTACCAGGCAGCGGCCAGTCTTGCATAGGTTTCATTCATTTCTATGGGATCAAGTAACTGTTTGGCCTTTGCCGATTTGAGAACATCTTCGGTAATAGACAGGCGTGTATTTAGTATGTTTCGGCGAAGTTGTCTTTTTAGGCGATTGGCTTTGGTCCTATCAGCTTTGGATAGTTTTTTGCTTGAGCGGTAGGTGTAGTTTTTTCCATAAGCGCGATAAGGCGCACTTTTAAAGCGGACAGGTCTTTGAGGGTAATTGTGATTCTTGGGGCGCCTTTGTAAGGCCAGTTTATAAATAATGTCTGCTTGCGGGTGGTCGGCATACTGGGCCAACCATGTTTTAAGTTCTTTGTATTTTGAACGATAAGCTGTGGGGTGCAGATATCTTTGTGCCTGAACATGTCCAAGTAGTATTTTGTTGTTTAACCTGGGGATGAGTTTATCAGCATCTTTCCAGCGGCCTTGTTTCTGTCGGGCAAATATTCTGGTGTAGAGCTTTATATCTTCGTTGTTGAGGATTTCCGGAACCACAAAGTTTTGCAAGGTCTGGGTTTGGGAATTGGGCGCTTCATCGTCAACCTTGGTCTTGGCAAAGGCCGTGACGGGCAATGATAAAAGTAAGCTAAAAACGATAACCGCTTTTATTGAGTGATTTGCCGCCTTGAAAAGTAAGCGCATGGATGTCGTCATAACGAAATGAAATTCCCCCGGTAAACCTTAATTAAGACCAGTGCTCCGTCTAAGACTGATAAATTGCAGTCTTTAGAAGTACTTTTTTTAATTTCTATTGATGTTCCCATTAACCATAATAGAAAATAGTTAATTGTGGCTTCTGGGGCAATAGTTCTTAAATACGTCAAAAATTTGTCTAGAATTTTAATTACACCTGTTCTCCTTACGAAAGAGTGAAGAAAAGGTGCTTGATTTTACTCTTTATAGAAGGAGTTAGCGCAATTTATGCAAGCCTGGATTTGATTTCGCGCAAATCCTGCCATGCCAGAGCTTTTTGTCGGGGAGTGTTGAGCAGCATGTGAGGTGCAAAGGTCGCAATGGCAGGGATGGTATCACCTGTTGGTTTGCTGTATTCGATCCATTTTCCTCTTTGACGCAGTAAGCTGGCATCTGGATCAATGAAGCCTCTCAAAGTGCTTTCCCCCATAAGGACGAGTGCCTTGGGAGCAACGAGTTCTATCTGTCGGTCAATAAAAGGTTTGCAACAGGCAAGATCATTTGCGGTTGGTTTTTTGTCACCCGGTGGGCGCCAGAAAACACAGGTGCTCAGATAAACGTCCTCTATGTTTAGGCCGATTGACTTGAGCATATTGATCATCAGTTTGCGGTTTGATCCGGCAACGGTTTTGCCTTCACGATCTTCGTCGGCGCGGGGGGCGCCCATGATAATCATAATGTCTGCTGTCGATGGTGTTTGATCGAAGACTGTGTTGATTGCTGTTTTCTTCAGAGAGCAACCATCAAAAGAGTCGAGTGCTGTTGCCAGGTCGGGCAAGTTATCTGCACTATTCGCAAGTTTTTGCGCTTCGATCAGAGTTTTTTGAAATGACCGAAGAACACGTTTGGCAGCGCTAGCTTTTGGAGGAGGAGGTGGTGCGGCCTGGGCACCGGGGTTTGATGTCTGATGTGATGATCTCGGTGTTGAGGATTTGGCGGCAGACTGTATTTGTTCTTGACTGAGTTCATAACCGTTGATAGCGACATCACCAATAGCCTCATCAATCCCGGCATCAAGTTGCCAAGCTAGTGCTGCTAACAATTCGTCACGCGTCCAGTCTTCAGCAGTCATGTTTCTCTATTAAATGTCCCAATTAAACTTCTTTAGCCAGTGGATGGCACCCAACAAGCGCATATTGATTTTATTTAAAGCAAAGATTGCTATTGATCCATGAGTGTTTGCAAAATGAATGACTTTTCTTTTGATAATAGTTTCCTGCTCAGGTTGTCTTTTGTGAATGACTATGGATTTTTGCAAATCCTTTTCGTGGTTTTTGATTGTTCTGTGTCGTTATTGTTAAATTGCTGCAGCGCGATAATATCTATAAATTGATCTTGAAAACTGTGCACGAGTGATATTTCGGCGCTAAGACAATAAAAAAATGTGACCATTTGTGGATTTTTATTGAATCATGTGGTTCGTTGTAATTTGAGGGGAAGCGGCGAGATAAGCCGCAAAGCTCACGGCTCGAATTGGAGAGAGGGCTATGGAACGCGAATTTATGGAATACGACGTTGTTATTGTCGGGGCTGGACCTGCTGGTTTGTCCGCAGCAATTAAACTTCGTCAGTTGTCAGCTGAACAGGGAAAAGAAGTCTCCGTCTGTGTTTTGGAAAAAGGTTCGGAAGTCGGGGCGCATATTTTCTCAGGGGCAGTATTTGAGCCACGGGCTTTGGATGAACTGATTCCCGACTGGAAAGATAAGGGCGCGCCACTTAATGCGCCTGTTTCTGACGAGAAGTTTATGCTTCTAAGTGAAAAAGGTTCTGTAAATCTTCCCGTAGCCTTGCTTCCAAGCCAAATGCATAACGATGGTAACTATGTTATTTCCTTGGGAAATCTGTGTCGCTGGCTTGGCGAACGGGCAGAAGAGCTAGGTGTGGAAATCTACCCCGGATTTGCTGCTGCAGAAGTTGTCTATCACGAGGATGGCCGCGTAAAGGGCGTTGCGACTGGTGACATGGGCATCAGCAAAGCTGGTGAGCAAAAAGATTCCTACATGCCTGGGATGGAGCTTCATGGCAAATACACCTTTTTTGCCGAAGGATGTCGTGGTTCTCTCAGCAAAGGCTTGATGGAAAAATTTGGCCTGAGGGAAAACTGCGATCCTCAGACCTACGGCATCGGTATGAAAGAGCTTTGGGAATTGGACCCGGCGAAACATAAGCCCGGAACGGTTGTGCATACCGCCGGATGGCCGATGAAAAGTGATACCTGGGGCGGATCGTTCATTTATCATCTTGAAAATGGACAAGCCTATGTGGGGTATGTGGTTGGTCTGGATTACGACAATCCACATTTGTTCCCGTTTGGCGAATTTCAACGTTTCAAAATGCACCCGGCTATTGCCGAGATGCTTGAGGGCGGGAAGCGCATCTCATACGGTGCACGGGCATTGAATGAAGGTGGCCTGCAATCTGTGCCAGATCTTGCTTTCCCGGGAGGCGCCTTGATTGGTTGTTCGGCCGGTTTCCTGAACGTTGCCAAAATCAAGGGAAGTCATAATGCAATGAAAACAGGTATGCTTGCTGCTGAAGCTGCTTTTGATGCGGTGACTGCTGGCGAGGAAACACCACCTGTTCTTTCGGCTTATCCGAATGCCTACAAAAAATCGTGGGTGTACGAAGAGCTTTATGCATCCCGTAACTTTCGACCAGCTTTCAGCAAATTTGGTCTCTGGGGATCCATGCTTTATTCTGGTGTTGATCTCAAGGTTTTTGGCGGCAAGTTACCGTGGACATTCAGTCACAAACACCATGATCATGAATGCCTGAAACCTGCGGCTGATATGCCAAAGATTGAGTACCCGAAACCGGATGGAAAACTCTCGTTCGATAGACTTTCTTCTGTCTTTATTTCCGGAACAAACCACGAAGAAGATCAGCCTGTCCATCTGACATTAACAGATACTTCCGTGCCGATTTCGCACAATCTGGCAATCTATGATGCCCCGGAACAAAGATTCTGCCCGGCGGGTGTATATGAAATTGTCAGGGATGATGATGGCAATAATCCACAGTTACAAATCAATGCGCAAAACTGTGTGCATTGTAAAACCTGTGACATCAAAGATCCGACCCAGAATATCAATTGGGTAACGCCAGAAGGAGCGGGTGGACCGAACTATCCCAACATGTAGAGGCAAATGTACAAAGTGTGCCGGATTCTTTCTGTTATACATTTTGTCAAACTAAGCAAAAAATTGACCATTTTCACAGGTAAGGTGGTCAATTTTTTATTTAGTCACTTTATATTGTGCAGCAGATGCTTGGCGTTAGACAGATAGAGGGGTAGACTGCTGTCATTTCTTGTCTGGCGAAGAGGAGGATGATTTGCCTCGCCATGGCTCTATGTTTGTAAAACAATATTTACAACGCTTTATTTTCTCTGCGGGAGCGGCGCTTATTCTTGGTGCCTGTACATCTGCCCAGAGTGATACCGACGGTAAACAAGTTTATGCCGATCTTGGTGCCGACTATCCTGTTGTCAGAGATAACAGCTCTGCATCGGGAACCTATCTTGCTGGAATAGTTGCTGGTCATAATCGCGATTATGAGATTGCGACTGAGCTTATGCTTCATGCATTGGAAGCGTCGCCGGAAGATCCTCGTCTTTTGGCGCGTTCCTTTTTGTTGACGGCGAGTACAGGACGTGATGATGAAGCATTGGATCTGGCAAAGAGATTGCTCGACGTGTCTCCTCAACAATCCCTTGCGCACCTTGTTCTCGTGATTGATGCCGTGGAACGAGAAGATTGGGACGCGGCGAGAGAGCGAATTGAAGCAACGCCAGATATTGGTGTTAATACGATTCTGGAGCCAATGTTCTCAGCTTGGACTGATCTTGCGCAAAACGATCTGGACAAGGCATTGGAAAATCTGGAACCGCTTTCAAAGAAAGAGGGTTTCCAGTCTCTTTACGGGATTCAAATCGCGCTTTTGAAAGATTTGGGCGGGCGTCCTGATGATGCACGCAAAGATTATCTTGCCTTGTTGGGGGCATCAGAGCAGCCAACACTGCGGCAAGTCAATATAGTCGCTGATTTCCTGAGTCGGCAGGGTGATAAAGAAGCCGCGCGTGGATTAATCACAACCTATCTGGAGCAAGATCCTGAAAATGCGATTGCCAATCATGCATTAAACCGTCTGGATTCTGACGAGGAATTGCAGAGGATTATTTCCAAGCCCGGTGATGCTTTTGCTGAAATTCTCTTTGGGTTTGCCAGCTTACATGCGCAGGAAAAAGCCTATGATACGGGTCTTGTCTATGCCAATCAGGCTTTGAAATTACGCCCGAACTATGAAGAAGCAAAGATTCTTGTGGGCGAGATCATGCAAACACAAGGTCGTAGCCGTGCGGCGATTGATCTGTATAAAACAATTCCGCTGGATTCACCTTATGCATGGACGATCGGGCTGAGAATTGCGGATGAACTGGATGCTTTAGGGCTGGAGGAAGAGACACTGGTTGCTCTGGCGCAACTGGAAGATCTTCGCCCGGAACGTTTCGAGCCACATCTTCGTAAAGGTAATATGCTACGCGCATCAGAAAAATATGCAGAAGCAGCTGATGCTTATGGTGAAGCCATTCGCCGTGTTGATGAAAACAACAGCCGTTATTGGTCTTTGTTCTATTTCCGTGGCATTGCGTACGAGCGCGTTAAAAGATGGTCTAGAGCTGAAGCTGATTTCCTAAAGGCATTGGATCTATCTCCTGATCAACCACATGTGTTGAATTATCTGGCCTATTCCTGGGTTGAATTGGAAAAAAATCTGGAAGAGGCAGAAAAGATGCTCATCAAGGCGGTGGAACTTCGCCCTGATGATGGATACATTGTGGACAGTCTGGGGTGGGTGTATTACCGCCTTGGCAAATTTGATGAAGCCGTTAAATACCTGGAAAAAGCCATTGAACTCAAGGCAGAGGATCCCGTGATTAATGATCACCTGGGGGATGCTTATTGGCGGGTTGGTCGCAAGCATGAGGCGCGGTTCCAGTGGCGGCGTGCTCTTAGTTTCGAACCTGAAGAAGAACAGGTGGAGCTAATTCGAACCAAGATCGATAAAGGTATTGTTGCTGATAAATCTGAAAGTTAATGGGATAGATCAGTTTCGATGAAACAGATTGTCGAATTTGCACCTGCAAAGATAAACCTGTCTTTGCAGGTCACGGGACGGCGAGATGATGGTTATCATCTTTTGAAGAGCTTGGTGGTTTTTGCGAGCATTGGGGATCAGGTTTTTTTAGAACCGTCCTCTGACTTTTCTCTGAAAATTACAGGACCTTTCAAGAATTATTTGTCCGCAACAGGCGGTGATACAGCTAATAATTTTAACACAAATAACTACGAAGATAATCTTGTTATCAAAGCTGCACGTAAGCTCCAGAAATTTTTAGGCGTAGATAAAGGTGCTGCTATTACGCTGGAGAAGAACCTGCCTGTTTCTTCCGGTATCGGCGGCGGGTCAGCAGATGCGGCGGCAGTTATCAGGGGGCTTGTGAGGTTATGGGACATTGGCCCTGAAAAGCTTGATAGCTTGAATAATCTTGCGTTGGAACTTGGGGCCGATGTTCCTGTTTGTTTAAAGGGAACATGTTCTTGGATGGAGGGCGTTGGTGAGGCTTTAAAAGCGGGTCCCCAATTGCCCGATATTTGTTGTGTGCTGATTAATCCGGGATGTCCGGTATCTACACCACAAATTTTTAGAGAATTGAATGGTCAGTTTTCAGATGCCGTACCTGAGCCAGACAAGGTCTGTAATTTGCCTGAGTTGCTATGTTATTTGAATGCGGCAGGTAATGACTTGTCTAAACCTGCAGAACGCCTGAAACCACTGATTTCTGAGAGTATCAAGGCTTTGCAGCAGCAACCGAACTGCCTGTTTGCTGGTATGTCTGGTAGCGGTGCAACTTGCTTTGGTGTTTATGAAGATAGTGTTTCGGCCCAGAAGGCGGCTACAGAGCTCAAACTGCTCAACAATAGCTGGTGGGTGAAACCTACGATATTGAATCAAGACAGATAAGGTGGCCTCTTTAGACGAGAAGCACACCTTGTTTTCTATAGAATGGTTCGTTATTTGTTGCTTAGTTACTAAGCATTTCATCGACAGCTTTTAATTCAGCAAGCAAATCCGGTGTTGGTTTTCCATCCACTTGAAGTCCTGAAATTTCTTGAAACAGGCTGATAGCTGCGACGGCTTCGTGGTCAATGTCACCATCAATACGACCGGGATCAAAGTTCAGGTTTGCCAGCAATCCTTCAATCTCTTTTAGCTGTTCAACACGCATTCCATAAGGAGAGCTGGCATTTGGATTTGGTTCATCGTTGGCTTGTGTAACCGGAGGTGGAGTATCGTCAGTATGTTCTGTGAAAAACGAATCATTTCCAATCAGGAATACGACTAATACCCCAAGAAAGAGCACTGCTGCGACCGTAATCATTTTGGCAAGTGAGTAACCTTTCTTTGGGCGCGGACTCGCATTTGCTGTACCGGTTGCCAGAGACTTGGTGCTTTCTTTTACTTTGTCTGTATCTTTTTCAGAGTTGGAGGATACTTCTTTCTTTTCCGTTTTTTGATCTTTAGTCGTTTTTGCCGAGCCAGACGCAGGACCGACAGTTATTTTTGTTGCACCTTTTGAGGCACTGCTCGCGGACGCAGATTTACTTCTTGTTGTAACTCTTTTTGCTTTTGCAGTAACAGTTTTGACTACAGGGCCTGTTTTTTTCGGGCTGTCAGTCGCGTCTTTTTGCGCTGCAGATGACACAGAAATACTTGCCTGGGGCGCTGCTTTCCTCGGCATTGGCGCTTTTTTTGCGGCAGGTTTCTTGGTTGACGTTGGCGTACTTTTCTTTTGAAGCTTCGCCTTGACAGAAGACTTCTTCGCGATGGTCTTGCGTGTCGTCTGTTGGCGCGATTTGCGGCTAGTTGGCTTTTCGTCTTCAGACTTAAGCTTATCGTCGCTCATCAATTGCAGTCCCTGTGTTTTAGATTCGACGTTTCAAGAGCAAGAATTGCTCCGGGTGGGTGCCTTAATTGGCATGTTTTATCTGATCGCCCCTCATTATTTCAAACAAGAATAATCAATATCAGGGTAAGGGGTAAAGCATTCAGGTTTAAAAGAGGTAAATATCCGTAAAGAAAGGTGAAAAAAATAATTATAAAATGTGATAAAAATACCTTTCGCCCATTGACTTCCTCAGAAGTAACGCTATTTTCTCTCCCACATCTAGATGGGACGTCGCCAAGTGGTAAGGCACCGCTTTTTGGTAGCGGCATTCGCAGGTTCGAATCCTGCCGTCCCAGCCAAAAAGAAAAGATCTCTTTTTAGGGATCTTTTCTTTTTGGCGCTGATGAAAAATCACATATACCTCTTTTTGCTATTAAGTGTCTATCCTCTCATCTGCATTGCTTTTGGTTTTGTCATTCATAAACTTTAACCGAGGGTATATGGTCATTTTCCCTAACTATGTTAGCCTTCTTAAAAGTGTCTTGTTTGGGGAAATGATTCGCGGCATCTTTCCGAATATTAGGTATGGTTGAAATTGTTTCCAGCGTTTCAAAAATAAAAAAAATCAGGGATAAGCTATCATGTCTGCAGAGTTTCGAGTCGTACCCTTTGCCGGGTTACCTGATTATTCAGAAGAAGAAAGGTTGCAATGTTCTCGTGAGTTTCTTCGGCTGATGCAGGGGCGGAGAACAATTCGTGATTTTTCATCAAAGCCAGTGCATCGGGATATTATTAAAAATGCTGTGCGGGCAGCAGGCCTGGCTCCTTCGGGTGCGAACAAACAACCGTGGCATTTTGCTGTTGTCAGTAATCCAGAAATGAAAAGGAAAATCCGCAAAGCTGCAGAGATTGAAGAAGAAGAGTTTTATGCGGGGAAGGCAGGAGAAGCCTGGTTAAAAGATTTGGCACCGCTTGGGACAGACCCAAAGAAACCTTTTTTGGAAATCGCACCCTATTTGATTGTTGTTTTTCAACAGAACTATGACATTGATTCCAGTACTGGCGAAAAAATTAAGCACTATTATATACAGGAGTCAGTGGGCCTGGCGTGTGGATTTCTAATTACCGCGTTGCATAATGCTGGGCTGGCTACTCTGACCCATACGCCAAGCCCAATGGGGTTCTTGAGAGAACTATTAGGGCGACCCAAGCATGAAAAGCCAGTTATGATTATTGTTGCAGGATATCCGTCTGATACAGCAACTGTACCCGAGGAGGCCCTGAACAAAAAGAGCCTTGATGTTATTGTGAGCTGGTTTGATTAAGAGCTAATAAGTTATCTATGTGGCCTGTTCTTGCCATATCTCTTGCGCAAAATCTGACAGGCTGGTGATTTGTTTGCCGCCAACTGTAAAGTTGTCTTCAATTAACCAGCGAGTGAATGCTTGCTCCATGATGGGCCATTCAGAATCAAGGATGGAGAACCAGGCTGTATCTCTATTTCTCCCCTTTACTATATCTGATTGTCTGAAGGTACCTTCATAGGTAAAACCCAAACGTTTTGCTGCAACTTTTGAGCCTTCGTTTAGTGCATTGCATTTCCACTCATAACGTCGGTAACCAAGTTCCACAAAAACATGATGCATCATTAAGTACATTGCTTCTGTTGCCATTACAGTTTTTTGTAACGCAGGTGAAAAGTTAATATGACCAACTTCAATTGAGCCTGCTGTTGGTGTGATGCGAAGGTAGCTTGCCACGCCAAGGGCCTTGTTCGTTTTTTTATCAACGATTGCGTAAAAAAGTGGATCATCCTTTGCTGACATATCTGTTATCCACTCCCGGTAAGTTTCGAGTTTGTCAAAAGGACCATAGGCTAGATAGGTCCATATCTGATCTTCTTTGCACAGGGAATTTGCCTCAAAGAGATCTTCTGTATGGCGGAGAGGATCCAGTCTCTCAATTTTGCAGTAACGGCCCGCAATCATCATGAAAGTTGGGCGTTGAGGTTCTGTCCAGTTTTGTACAATCGGACCAATTGGCTGTCCGAGAGAGTTTTTACTCATTTTTTATCATCCGTAAGGTAGAAGTGCCCATAGCTAGCCATGAAACGGATCTGGAAGGTAGGGCCATTTGTTTGTTAATGACAGAGCCGCTTTGGGCTGGAAATCAATATTACCCGATACATTCTCTATGATTGTGAAGCAGGTCGTGCTTTACTATATCTCGTTGATATTTTTGAACGGGGGTTGATTAGTGGCAGACAAGATTGATTTTAGCACATGGTGGCATGAAGATCCGGGGGCGATTGGCTTTACACATGCCATGAAGATGGAGCTTTTACATAGTGAGCAAAGCCTGTTTCAAAAGATTGAGATTTATGAGCACAAGGATTTTGGGCGAGTTCTGGTTCTAGATGATTTAATTCAGGCTTCTGAAGCCGATGAGTTTATTTATCATGAAATGGCTGTCCATATATCTGTTCTTGGGCGTAAGCGAGAGAACATACGGGCATTAATTGTTGGTGGAGGCGATGGCGGGCTTCTTCGAGAACTCCTGGTTCATGACAATGTTGAGAAGGTGGTCATGGCCGAGATTGATCGTCGTGTTATTGAACTCAGTAATGAATACCTCGCAATTAATGGGAACTATGATGATCCGCGGGTTGACCTGATATGTGATGATGCGGCACGCTATGTTATCGAGGCACTGGACAGAAAAGAACAGTTTGATCTGATTTTCATGGATATTACTGAGCCTGTTGGACCGTCTGCCAGTCTCTTTACCGAGGAGTTTCTGGATAATCTGGTTGCCATTCTCAAGAGTGACGGCGTTTGTATCGATTCTGACAGTGTTTTTATCGGAAAAGATCGTGTCAGATTCTTTCAGGAAGCTGCCAGTGAAGAAGATCAAAGTCTCCTTGAGATTATGCGCAGTGGTCGTTTTTTCCCTCATTTGGATGTTTATCGCTCTATTGTCCCAATGTATCCCGGGGCAGAATTCGGCTTTTTCCTTTATAGTAAGGACGGACATGATTATTCGAACCCTTACACCGAGTATGATGGCAAACATTACAATGCTGCTGTTCACAAGGGAGCTTTTGCCTTGCCGAATTGGTGGAAGAACGAATTGGGTTTTGGCAAAAAAGATTAGTTATCTTGCGTGCTGAATAATATGGTTGCTCTCGATGAAGTTTTAGAAAGAAGATTCAGTATAGATGTTTAGGTGGAGACCTTGGTGGAAATTTACGTAGATGGCGATGCCTGTCCGGTGAAGGATGAGATCGTGAAGGTTGCTGAACGGCATAACCTGAAAGTGCACATGGTTAGCAATACTTGGCTTAGATATGGTCGTCACCCCTTGGTCACTTCTGTCGTTGTTCCCGAAGAGCCCGATGCGGCAGATATCTGGATTGCGGAAAACATTAAACAGGGGGATATTGCTATCACAGCAGATATCCCGCTAGCGTCTCGTTGTGTGGCAGAGGGCGCAAAGGTATTGGACCCCAAGGGGAAAATCTTTACCGAAGATGCTATGGGGATGACTTTGGCTGTCAGGGATTTAATGACAAATTTACGTGAAAGCGGTGAAGTGAAAAGCTATTCACCTGCTTTCACAAAACAGGATCGATCACGATTTCTGTCGTCTCTTGACCAACTTATTCATAAAAAATCCTGACAAAGCAGGGATCTAGGGTCATCCAACTGTAATCCATTTGAAATGACATGTCTTTGATACCGAGAAAAATCTCATGGAAAATATTTTCACTCTGGCTTGGAGGGCTGTGGTTCGGGATTGTTTTGGTTTATGGGGCTGGCTATTGGGTTGGCTTTAGTGCTGCGCGGGATTTGTCCGGAATCGGGCAAGAAAGATTGTCGTTGTATCAGGGGACATTACGATCTGCATTGGAAAAACATCGCTACCTTCCGTTTGTTCTTTCACGCGATGAAGGTATTAAAAAGTTACTGAGTGAAAATGAAGGGCGAGAAGGTGTCGCAATAGCCGTTAACCGTTCATTGAGAGCAACTAATCAAAAAGCTGAATCAGATGTCCTTTATGTTTTGAATAGCAAAGGTACGACCTTGGCGGCCTCGAACTGGCTCGAAGATCGATCCTTTGTAGGGCACAATTATGCGTTTCGCCCTTATTACAAAGACGCGATTGAAGGACGAGAATCAGGTTTCTTTGCTGTTGGGGCTACAACAGGGGTGCCGGGCTATTTCATGTCTCATGCTGTTCACGATCAGACCGGAGTCAGAGGCGTTATTGTTGCAAAGGTTGACATGAGACCATTGCAAAAACAATGGCATGACGGGGGAGAGCATGTTTTTGTGACAGATGCAAACGGGGTTATTTTTCTTTCCAGTCGTGATGACTGGAGATATCAAACTATTTCTCCAATCAATACTGATGCTTTAGCCAATATCAGGAGTAATCGTCAGTTTGGGGGGGCGAAATTATTACCCCTTGATCTTCGCTTCCATGAAGTTTTTGATCGTGACGTTTTTGAAGTTGATGGCCATAAGTATCTTGCTCTGAAACGCGAGATCGGGAAACCTGGGTGGGTCATGCATTTTTTAACGCCTTTGAATCTGGTTCTGGAAAAGCAACGAACGGCATGGGTTAGCGGGGCTGTTTTATTGACACTGGTTTTTATCGGAAGCCTTTTCTTGCGAGAGCGTCGACAAAAATTAAGATCGGCCCAACGGGCGCAGCTGGCTGATCGTTTTCAGGTTATTAATAAAAAGCTGCAGTTGGAAATTGATGAAAGAAAGCGAACGGAAATGCAGCTTCTCAAAACCCAGGAAGATTTGGTTCAGACGGGCAAACTTGCTGCTTTGGGGCAAATGTCAACGGCGATTGCGCATGAGATTAATCAGCCGATGGCCGCAATAAGGACTTTTGCAGCCAGTGCCCGTTTACTTCTTGCCAAAGGGAAAAAGGATAGTGTCAAAGAGTCTTTGATCGAGATTTCATCATTGACCAAACGTATGAGCAATATCACAGGAGAGTTGAACAGCTTTGCGCAAAAAACACCCGTTGAGTATAGCAAGGTTGATTTGAGAGAGGCTTTAATCAATTCAATTAACCTGATGGGAAAAGTTTGGAAGCCGGGTGAGATTGATCTGAATTTCCAGGATTTGGGGATCTCTGTTTTTGTCAAAGGTGACCTTATCCGTTTGGAACAGGTTTTTGTGAACTTGTTACGTAATGCTGCGGATGCCATGGGCGGGCAAAATGAAAAGAAAATTTCAGTTTATCTCAGACAGATTGATCAGCTTGCTATCGCTATTATTGAGGATAATGGAACGGGTATTGACCCTCAGAATCTGGATCAGATTTTTGATCCGTTCTTTACGACAAAAGAGGTTGGTGAAGGCGTTGGTTTAGGACTGTCGATCAGTTATGGCATCGTCAAAGACTTTGGCGGGAACATTCGTGTTGAAAATAGAGAAAAGGCAGGGACCAGATTTATTGTCGAGTTTTCTTCTGTCTTGAACTGTGATGTTTTGGGCGCAGGTGCGCGGAAAGTTGCCTATTGATAATTCAGTTGTCGGCGAAATTTTGCTCTGTTGATTTTCTTTTATTTTTAAATTCGTTATTTTTCAATATTTTAGATGGTTTGTTCAATGGCATGCTCTTTGCCATATGTTGGTAAATGTATTTTGATCTTGCGCTCTTGTTTTAATGGACACTGGTTTTGTTTCCGTGAAATGAGTAACGTAGTTTCAAATATGCCCGAACAGGTAAAGTTAAATTGAAAAACAATAAATGTCTTAGGGAGGCTCTTATGAAAATGATGAAAGCAATCAAGGGTGTTGCTGCAGCCGTGACGATCTGCAGTGCCTTGTCTGCGGGCGCAGTTGCCCAAGCTGCTGAAGCGCGTGACTATCTTTTGGCAACGGCAAGTACTGGCGGAACATATTATCCGGTGGGTGTTGCGATTTCGACGCTCGTGAAAGTCAAGTTGCAGCCAAAACAGAAAATTGGCCTTTCAGCAATTAACTCTGCTGGGTCAGGCGAAAATGTAAAGCTGTTACGTGAAGATGAAGCACAGTTTGCTATTCTTCAGGGGCTTTATGGGTATTATGCCTGGAATGGCAAAGGCCCTGTAGAAAAAGACGGTCCGCAAACAAAAATGCGCTCTGTTTCCATGCTATGGCAAAATGTTGAGCAATTTACTGTTCTTGCTGAACATGCAAAGACGGGTACCGTTGCTGATCTTGCTGGCATGAAGGGCCAGAGCATGGCGCTGGGTAAAAAGAACTCAGGTACCATCGGTTCAAACACTGTTTTACTGAAAAACCTGGGCATTGACGCGGAAGCTGATTATAGCCTTGTTCATGTTGGGTATGGCCCATCTGCTGATGCACTTCAGAATGGTCAGGTTGCCGGTATGGGGACGCCTTCTGGCCCTCCAACAGGCGCTGTAACCAAAGCAATGGCTGCAATGGGCGATAAAATTACCCTTCTTGGCTTTACTGCTGAGCAGGCGAAACAAGCTGATGGTGGTCTTGGTCTTTGGACACCATATACAATTGCCGCTGGTACTTACCCTGGTCAGGAAAAAGATATCACGACTATTGCTCAGCCAAACTTCCTTGCTGTACGCGATGACGTAGATGAAGATGCTGTGTATCAAATCACAAAAACTATCTACGAAAACCTGCCTTTCCTTAACGCGATCCACAAGGCGACCAAAGCGATGAGCACAGATGCTGCTCTGGCTGGTTTGCCTGTGCCACTGCACCCAGGTGCTGCGAAGTACTACAAGGAAATCGGCATTGATATTCCCGCAAACCTGATTGCGAAATAATCAGCTGAAATTGTAATATTTCAATGCTTTATCGGGCGCTCGAGATTTCGGGCGCCCGTCTTGTAAGTACGCTTTTCTTTCGGGGAAGTCATGTCACAGGAAACAAACGCACCAGAAGTTGAGTTGGGCGAACACGAAGCTATTGTTCGCGGTGAAGGGGGATGGATTGGCAAGGCCGTTTTTGGGCTAGGGGTGCTTATTTCCCTGATGCACATCTATTTTAACGTCTTTGCCGTGATACCGGGGCTTTGGCAAAATGCCCTGCACTTTGCCGGTTTCGTTCTGATGGGGGCCTTAATCTACCCCATGGTCGGAAAAGGCAAGAGCAAGGGGTTGCTTGTTTTTGATCTGTCTTTGGGATTATTAGGTGCTTTTGCTGCGCTTTACATGATCTCTATGGAAGATGCCATTTATGAACGTGGTGTTCGTCTGGAAGAGCCTGAGTGGATATTTGGCACGATACTGATTCTTGTGGCGATTGAATTCACTCGTCGTACGACGGGATGGATTATTCCGTTTCTGATTGTGCTGGCTCTTACTTACATCGGTTGGTGGGGTGCTTTGATCGATGGTGTTTTCAAATTCAAGGGCTTAAGCACAGAGACCATTCTTTTCAGAAGTATTTATGGTGATGATGGGCTCTTTGGGAATATCGCCCGTATTTCATCCACTTTTGTCTTCATGTTCATCCTTTTCGGAGCTTTTCTTGTGCGCTCTGGCGCTGGCGAGTTTATCATCGATCTTGCGCGGGTTGTTGCTGGGCGAACCGTTGGCGGACCCGGTCTGGTGGCCGTGTTTGCATCGGGGCTGACAGGTACAATTTCCGGGTCTGCTGTAGCCAACACTGCTTCGACAGGTGTGATTACCATTCCTTTGATGAAAAAGGCGGGTTTCCCGGCCCGTTTTGCAGGTGGCGTTGAAGCTGCTGCGTCGACAGGGGGGCAGTTAATGCCACCGATCATGGGGGCAGGGGCCTTTGTGATGGCGAGTTACACGCAAATTCCCTATACAACGATTATTGCTGTCTCTTTCTTGCCTGCAATTCTTTACTTCGCTACGGTCGCTTTCTTTGTGCGTATGGAAGCCAAACGCAGTAATGTGCATGTGGTCGAAGTTGAAACAGAAAGTGCTTTTGAAGTTCTGAAAAGGGGTGGATTGCCGTTTCTGGTCCCAATCACGGTCTTGATTGGCTTGTTGATTTACGGTTTTACCCCAACATATGCCGCGGGTTTTTCTATTATCGGAGTTGTTGTTGCCTCGTGGTCGACACCGAATAAAATGGGGTTGCGTGCCATTCTTGATGCTTTGGCGCTTGGTGCGCGGAATATGGTCATGACAGGGATTTTGCTGTGTGCTGTTGGCTTGATTGTCAATGTTATTGCCACAGCTGGAATAGGGAATACCTTTTCCTTGATGATTACCAACTGGGCGGGAGATAGCCTGATCATTGCCATGGTGCTTATCGGGCTTGCGTCACTTGTGTTGGGCATGGGATTGCCTGTTACAGCGTCTTACATTGTGTTGGGAACACTTTCTGCGCCTGCTCTCTATTCCCTTATCGCAGATGGCTTACTTGTTGAGGCCATCGCAGCTGGAAATTTGGCCGACGATGCTAAAGCAATCTTTATGTTGGCTGCGCCCGAACGTCTTGCTGAAATTGGCTTACCAATGTCCACAGAGGCAGCAAAGGAGATTCTGGCTTTGGTTCCGCCGGATATGGCGGATACCTTGCGTCAAATGGTGTTGGATAAAGATACTCAGATCTATGCTTTGCTATCGGCTCATATGATTATTTTCTGGCTATCACAGGACAGTAACGTGACCCCACCGGTCTGTTTGACGGCCTTTACGGCAGCAGCAATTGCGAAAACACCGCCGATGGCAACAGGATTGCAATCATGGAAAGTTGCCAAAGGTCTTTATATCGTTCCGCTGCTTTTTGCCTACACACCATTCTTGGGTGGCGAGTGGCACGAAGTCCTTACGATCTTTGGGTTCTCTTTGGTTGGTCTTTATGCCTTTACAGGGGCATTGCAAGGATATCTGGAAGAGAAGCTAAGTTGGCTTGAACGGGTTGTGGTATTCGCGCTTGGTGCCGGTCTGCTCTGGCCTTTGGGGTGGGAGATACATCTCGCGGTTTTAGCTGTCTTTGTTCTCTTTTTCTTTTGGAACAAGAAAAGCGGCGGTGTTGCTCGAGTATAGTCTGGGGATAGGCAAACTATCATAATGCAGAGATGAGAAAGGCCGGTATCAATGCCGGCTTTTCTTGTATCAAGTACTTTCTGAAAAAAGTATTTTTTACTGTTTTGTACTGTTCATGATTACATCCATCTGCTCAGTAGCGATTTCAAGACCTCCTTCATGATGATACCAGACAATGCGTCCGTCTTTATCCAGGTCCTGTCCGATAAAGAATGCTTTGGTTAGTTCCTGTAACTGCAATACATGAGGAGCTGCGGTTTCGCTGGTTTTGCTGGTGAGTATCAATTGTGTAAGTTTTAGTGCTTCTTCTGCCCGGCGTGTTGTGTTTCGCCCAACCGATGCAACCATGACACCGGAAACGCGGACAATATCACTTGCGTCTTCTGAATCTGAAGCTAACTCTGCATGCGTTGCAACACCTTCAGCTGCTTTTATCAGACCATACCCAAGTCCTGGACCCTTTGTTTCTTGTGCAGGATCAAGCGCGTGCAAAACGTGACGCGTATGAAGTTGCATGGAATCCAGATCGCTCAGATCTGATGCGGCAAAGCCAGCATGTGTTTTGGCGACTTCCGCTTCTGCTGTGGCAACTGGTAATAGCCCTTGTTCTTGAGGTGTATCTGTCCAGTGAGTCATAACATGTCCAACATGCTCCAGGGCTTCGTTTGCTGTCGCAGGCAAGCTGATCGATCCAGTCAGAATAAGGGTGGCCATAAACATAGTTGAACGTAATTGTGAGGTTTTAAACATCATTGTTTTCCAGATATTCATGTCTGCAAAACAGCTTATAGGGAAGGCGGGAGATGGCGAGAAAACAATACTCAACTTGTTGTGAATTGGTTCTGGTAATTCCTACTGACACAATGCTGTCAGTAGGGGGGCTTTAAAAAGAAAACAACGAATAAATTTTCTTAATTAAGCAGGATTATTATGGAGCCGTTTAAAGAAGTTTTTAATTTGAAATCCATTTCTAAAATGGCTGAACATTTGAATGTACGGCAATGTGATTTTGACCAAAAGGGGTTTATTGTCTTTGCAACAAGAGACTTGAGTGAATTGGAGCTGAAACAACGATCAGACAGGATTACAGAGGCTCTGTATGAATATTTGCCAGATGATTTTTGCCGGGCTGCTGAAATCTTGCTGGCAATTTTAAATCCGGAAGAGAATATATCAATCAGTGATCAGGGGATGTCTGATAAAGGTGTGTCTGGTTGGCTTGTCATGCCAATGTGCCACTATGTTGCGCTCTATGGTAAAGATCATTTTCATTTGTCGATGGAATTGCTCAAAGAAATGACAAAGCGATCAAGCTCTGAATTTGCCATTCGATATTTTTTACTTTCCGCACCAGAGGAAACGATGGCTGAGATCCTGACCTGGGCTGATGATGAGAACTATCATGTTCGTCGATTGGCCTCGGAAGGGTCTCGCCCCCGGCTGCCTTGGGCAATGCAACTGCCTGATTTTGTCAAAGATCCAAGCCCTCTACTCCCGCTGTTGGAAAAGCTTCGCGATGATCCTGAAGAGTATGTACGACGCTCGGTTGCCAATAATTTAAATGATATTGCAAAAGATCATCCAGATCTTGTAGCTGAGATTGCCAGAAAATGGATGAAGGGAGCATCCAGAGAGCGGCAGAAACTTGTACGTCATGCTTGTCGTACTCTCATCAAGTCAGGACATAAGAAGTGTTTGGAAGCTCTGGGTTATAAAGATGCTCAAGTGGAGCTTGTTGATTTTAATGTGTTGACGCCATCTGTAATCTTCGGCAAGGAGCTAGAGTTTGAGGTCACAATGGCATCTGAAAGCGATGAAGATCAGGCGTTAATTCTTGATTTTGTTGTTCATCATCGAAAAGCGAATGGCGAAACATCTCCTAAAGTCTTTAAATGGAAAACGTTTAATCTTGCTGCTAGAGAGCGACACAATGCACGCAAGAGGCATAACATTAAACCGATCACCACCCGCAAGTATTATCCAGGTCTTCATCAGGTAGAGATCATCGCAAATGGGAAATCATTGGGGATCAAAGACTTTGAGTTGGTTATGGAGAAAATCTGTGCATAGGGTCTAGCCTGCGGACAAAGAAAAAGCCGAGCTATGAAAGCTCGGCTTTTTGAGTAGCTAAACCAGATATGGCCTAATGATTGCTGTGGTCTTCCATTTTCATGGCGCCACCTTTTGCTACGTGAACCATCACATCAACATTGCCGGCTTTTTCAAAAGTCAGGGTCAGCGGGAACATCTCCCCTTCTTTCAATGGAGCTTCAAGGCCCATTAGCATGATATGAAATCCACCGGGTTTCAGCTCGACCATTGAGCCGGCAGCAACAGGAATGCCGCCCTCGACTTCACGCATTTTCATAACACCATCGACCATTGTGTGAGAGTGTAGTTCTATGCGTTTGGCAGCAGTACCTGCGGCAGCCACAAGTTTGTCATCTTCGGCACCCATGTTGTGAAGTGTCAGGAAGGAAGCTCCATTTTTAACCTGACCGAGAGTTGCGCGTGCCCAAGGTTGCTTAACCATGACATCGCCGGCTTTGTAATCTTTTGCTACGGCCAAGCCAGAAAAGGTAAGGGCAAGGAGAGCGGTTAGTGTGACGAGAAGTTTTTTCATGATAACCTCATGTTGTTTTCAGCTACAGAGAGTCTGAAAAAAGAAATATGTGTGAAAATCGGGATAATTATTACGCTTATCAAGCGCGAGGTGGTGCTCTTGAAGAATGACGGTGTCCGTCGAAAAGCAATCTTGTCTGTTTTGAGCCAATAATTTGCCAGGACAGAGAACTTTCGAGCAACGTGTATGTCTCTAAATTATTGGTATCTCTGTGAATCGTGACAAATGCACTTGTCAGGCAAAAGTCGCAGTGATCAGCGAGATCCATCGAACTTGATTTACTGTCCTGATCCACAAAAATGCCGCCGGGTGTGCAAATAAAGCTCAGAGATTTTTCCAGACTTGTTTGCTTGTCGAAGGCGGTGTTGCTAACCGAGGCCGTTGCCTGATGGGAAATAAAAAAACTTGCAGCAATCGGCAGTAGCATTTTGAGACAAAGCGCAAAGATAGAAAGCGCAGCGATGCTTTGCTTATCCTGTCGTGCGATCTGTCTGTTGTGCCGGGGCATAGGATGCTCAAGTATGTTCCAAATGCGGCCCTTATATCGGTAGGGCTTTCATACTTGATCCTTACCTCCTTGGAACGGACTTGGCAAGATCAGAGCCCAGAGAAACTATAAGGAATAGGCATTTCGTGCGTATTTGTCGCAGCTATCTGGGGACAGTTGATCTAGATATCGTAGAGGTAAGTATCTAATCGTTTGCATAAACGAGCAGGAGAGATATTTAATATCTTTTAGTGGGGATTTTATACGTCTGGTGCAATAATCAGGATATGATCATTGTCGTGATACAGGGTCATTCCGTTTGCAAACTGACTATATGTCAGCCCGCCAACATCTGTTCCGGAAGCTGTGATGTGTGAATCTTCCACAACGCCTGTTTCAATCAAAGGTGTATCGGCTTCAATTTTGAGCGGTTCATCGCGCGCGAACAAAACCACTTCCCCTGCGTCATCAGGAAGAAGGTCGCCTAGTTGCAAGACGAGTTCATCGTCATTTTCAAAAAAATCGCTCATAACTTAGTTTTATTCCTTTATGAATCTTGATGCAACGATTTTTTCTAGTGATTCCAGTGGCTTTTCTGTGACCTACTGAAAATTAACCATAATAATCAGCGAATTGAAGACAATTATTCAAAAGTCTTTTTATTTTGATGGATAAATTGGGGCTTAATTATTTGAAAAAAATAGAATATGCAGGTTTTGATTATGAGTTGATCGAATAATTCTCTTTGCCAGTTTTGTAACTTTCTCTTATAAGCACAGAAAATTAAAATTGGTCACATAAAAGCCTCCAGCACGACAGACCCGAAAAATCGGGAAATAAACATATAAAAGTGACTATGAACTAGAAGGTATGGAAGACATATTTGCGTCTGGGTACCTGCAATTGTGTCGTGAATGGGAAGGTCAAAATTAATGGCAAAATCTAAAACCTCTAAAGGGCTCGCTTTGGACGTATTGTTTTCTCAAGTCAAAGGTGAGAAGCGTTTTACGGAAGCTTGCGCATTACGTGATGAACTGGAAACTCGTCTGATTACAATGAGGCAACAGACAACCAGCCATCCGTTGGGGAATCCGGTTCTGGAGCTTGCACATGATCTTTCTGAACGACTGGCGGCGGGTAATCTGTCTGTAGATTTGCTTTCTCAACTGGTGCAATACCTTTCTGTTGAAGCTTTTGGGGACAGAGCCAAGCGCGTTTCTGATTATGTTGGTGTCGAAAGCATTGCAGATAACAAATCCAGACTGTCAGAGCTTTTCAAGGCGCTGGCTTTTGATGATGCCAACACCCAGTTATCGTTCGAAGCTTTTAAAGACAAGCTGGAACGTGAAGCATTCGGAATTGTTATCACCGCGCAT
This sequence comes from Kiloniella sp. EL199, assembly GCF_900313065.1. Lineage (GTDB taxonomy): Bacteria > Pseudomonadota > Alphaproteobacteria > Kiloniellales > Kiloniellaceae > Kiloniella. The sequence continues at coordinate 6,136 of NZ_OMPU01000011.1, read as the reverse complement.
CCGACCTTTGGTTTATCAAAAGAACTGTATCAGGCTTTGGCCCAATTTACAGCCAATGAAAACGCTGATGGGCAGGCACTTGATACCAAGGCGATTGAGGCACTAAATCAGCTTGTCATTGGTAATTCTCATGAGCCAGATCAGGCGATTGATCTCTTGGCCGAACATGGTCAGGCGATGGAAGCAATCGCCTCTATACAGCAAGCCTTACGCGAGGTGTACGACGTTGCTCTGGCCGTTGCGGAAGAACTGTATCCTGAAAAATGGACCGAACTTTCTCCGCGTGTCCTGTCGGTGGCGAGTTGGGTTGGATATGATCTGGATGGCCGGACGGACATTACATGGGCAAATACGCTTCACACCCGTATGAAGGTTCAGGTCGTTCAACTTGGTTACTATATCTCCAAATTGAACGAGATCATTGCGGCTCATAAGGGCCAGAAGGATGAATTGGAAACCACGCTTGCCTTGATTAAGAGCCGGGTGACACTTGCCTTGCACGTGGCTGAAAAGGAAACAGAATTTTTCAGTGATAACAGTGCATCAGAAGAGGCATTAAAGGAGGTATCCCGCTCTATCGTTGCTGATGATGGTGCACGTTTGGTGCACACAGCGGAATTAATTGAAGCGATTAATCGCGCGCTGAGCTTAACCGATAAAGCCGATCTGAAACGTTCTCTCATTATTCTGAGGTCTGAAATCGCAAACTATGGTTTGGCAACATCTCATATGCACGTCAGGCTCAATTCTGCGCAACTCCATAATGCTATTCGCAAGAATATTGCTATGGAAGGGGAGCCGGATGATCCCGGGCGCCGCAGAGGGAATTTCAGGGCTCTTTCTGGACTGTTGGATGAAGTACAGCCAATTCGCATCAATTTTGGCTCGCTATCTGCTGAACATACAACCGCAAAACGCATGTTCATGCTGATTGCCCAGATGATCAAGTATGTTGATGCGTCGCGTCCGATCCGCTTTTTGATTGCCGAATGCGACACGCCTTTTACCATTCTGACAGCGCTTTATTATGCAAAGCTGTTCGGTGTTGATGATTTACTGGATATCTCTCCACTGTTTGAAACGGGAACGGCACTGGAACGCGGAAGTGAAGTCATTGCTGAACTTCTGGAGAACGAGCACTATCGCGCCTATGTTGAAAAGCGTGGACGTTTGTGCATTCAAACCGGTTTCTCTGATGCCGGGCGTTATTTGGGCCAGGTTTCTGCATCGCTTGCGATCGAACGTCTGCATATGAAGTTAGCAAGATTACTTGCTGATTATAATGTCAAAGGTGTCGAGGTTGTTATTTTTGATACTCATGGCGAATCAATGGGCCGCGGGGCGCATCCACTGAGTTTCAATGATCGTCTTAAATATGTGTCTTCTCCTATGACTCGCTCATTGTTTGCCGCGAATAATATTCCTCTGAAACAGGAAGTCAGCTTTCAGGGCGGTGACGGCTACCTTTATTTCGGGACCCCCAAGCTTGCCTTGACTACAGTCACTCGCCTGCTTGAGCATGCTTTGGGTAAACCGACTGTAGATGGCAAGGATGCATTTTATACCAACACAGACTACTCACTGGATTTCTTTTTGACCCTGAAAGATTTTCATGAAAACACGTTGGAGAATAAAGATTATGCAGCCCTTTTAGGCTCTTTCAGCACAAATCTGTTGTATCAGACAGGATCCAGAAAGAGTAAGCGTCAACACGATAAACATCACGGGATTGATCGGGGGCATCCGTCACAGATCAGGGCAATCCCGCATAATGCGATCCTTCAGCAACTGGGTTATCTGGCCAATACTGCGGGTGGTTTTGGGACTGCTATATCGAGAGATCTGGATGCTTTTGTGAAATTGCATGGAGAATCAGACCGAGTTCGACGTTTTATGGATATGGTGTCCTATGCAAAAGGCCTGAGTAGTTTAAATACGCCGGAAGCTTATGCAGCGCTTTTCAATCCCAGATACTGGTTGGCGAAGGCCTATGCGGTTAAGCATACTGAGCGGGCCCGTGATCAGCTTCGTCTTTCCAATCTGGTTGGTGATACCCAGCGTTATGACGGTATGAACAGGATGTTGCAGATTTTTCGTCAGGATGCAATTCATCTCCATCGCGGGTTGGATGCGCTGGCTGCGGATGGGCAAGAGAAGGTCTTTCCTTTTGATACCCGTCGGCGAATCAATCTGATTATTCTGCATGTGGTTCGATTGTGTCTCATTCAGGAAATCTTCCTGTTGGCAATGCGTATTCCTGCCTTTGCCAATCGTGATGATTTAACACTTGAGGATTTGATTCAGGATATTATCGCGATGGAAATTCCGGCGGCTCTGGAGGAACTGAAAGCAACTTTCCCTGTTCATGAAGGGAAAACGATTTTTACCGCTAAAGAGTATGGGGAGCCTAGCGATTATAGCGATGATGAAACTCGCGATTACTCTGATGAACATACCAATATCTTTGAACCGATTGAAGAGCTGTATGACCTTTGTCGCAGAATCTCTGTCGGTATTTCAAATAGTATTGGCGCACACGGGTAAAGCATTGATATAAAAGGTTCAGAACCTGTGATCATCTATGGTTTTGATGTAAACTACAGGCTCTGAACCTTGATAATGAGTGCCGATCTTTGAGGAGAATACACCGTGATTAGTGATGTTTTGGATTTTTGGTTAGCTGACGGTATGGACCGGAAGTGGTTTTTTAAAGATCCGAAATTTGATCGTGAAGTTGCTGAAAAACTTGGTTCTCTCTATGAGCAAGCAAGTGCAGGTGAGCTAGATCACTGGGCTGAGACAGTAAAAGGCTGCTTGGCACTTTGTATTTTGCTCGACCAAGCACCGCGTAATTTGTTCCGGAATGATCCCAAAACCTTTGCAACGGATGAAAAGGCATTGGGTATTGCTCAAATGGTTGTCGATAAAGAATGGCACACAGAGCTTCCGCAACGAGAGCGGAATTTTATCCTTTTGCCTTTTGAGCATAGCGAAGACCTTGCAGTGCAGGAAAAATCTCTGGAGCTTTATCAGGATATGGACGAAAATCCTGATTGGTTGAGTTATGCGCAAAAGCATGAAGTGATCATTCGTCGGTTTGGCCGTTTTCCTCATCGCAATGAAGTGTTGGGGCGGGAAAGTACACCAGAAGAAACCGAGTTTCTGAAACAACCGGGATCTTCTTTTTAATCCAAAGAGTTAAAAACCAAAAATTAGGATCGCTATCGGCTCTGGATTAAGCCGATAGCGTGTGGCCATGAGATTTTTAGCGATTATGGGGCTGATTAAAATCAATATCAGGTCCGACAGGAATAATTCCGGTTGGATTGATTGTGCCGTGGCTGCCGTAATAGTGGGCTTTTATGTGGGGAATATTGACGGTTTCTGCTACCCCTTCGTACTGGTAAAGCTCGCGTGTTAAGGCCCACAGGTTGGGATAGTCAACAAGCCGTTTTTTGTTACATTTGAAATGACCGTAATAAACGGAATCAAAGCGTAACAGGGTGGTGAAAAGCCGCCAGTCAGCTTCTGACAAGCGATCCCCGGCCAAGTATTTTTGTGAATTCAGTCGTTCTTCCAGACTATCCATAACATTGAAAAGCGCGTGGTATGCTTCTTCATAGGCTTGTTGGGTTGTTGCAAAGCCACTTTTGTAAACGCCGTTATTAATATTGTGATAAACCAGCTCGTTAACACTATCGATGGCTTCTCGCATATCTTCCGGGTAAAGATCAGGAACGTCCTTTGTTGCAAAACCATCAAAGGAACTATTGAACATCCTGATGATTTCAGAGGATTCATTTGAAATAATTGTCCCTTCTTTTTTATCCCACAGTACAGGAACGGTAACGCGGCCAGTATAATTGGGATCAGCTTTTGTATAGATTTGATAGAGATAATCAGATCCATAGAGATGATCTTCGGTTGAGCCGAGATCTCCGGGGTTGAATTCCCAGCCGTTTTCTTTCATTTCCCAATGAACCACAGAGACGGAGATAATCTCTTCCAACCCTTTTAGGGTTCTGAAAATCAGGGCTCTGTGTGCCCAAGGGCAGGCGAGGTTTACATAGAGATGGTAGCGTCCGCTTTCAGCAGGGTAGCCTTTTTCTCCATTGGGGCCTTGTGATCCATCCGTAGTTACCCAGTTTCTGAACTGCGCGTCTTTGCGTTGAAATTTGCCATTGCTGCTTTTGGTATCGTACCAGACATCATGCCATTGACCATCGACGAGCTTTCCCATTATCTGTTCCTTTTTTGGCTGCAATTTATTGCGTTGTATCTGGCTTATTGAATTGTATCTGGCAGGTCTGCAAAAATGAGCTCTGCGTTACCGAGGGCTTTGATGTTCAAGTTTTCTTCATTCGCGATCATCACACCATCCCGCTCATTCAATCGGTGACCATTGAGTTCGATCGATCCTTTTGAAACCACAAGATAACCTAATCGATCTTTTTCTATTGCCTGATTGATCTCTTTATTTTCCTGCAAGTGGGTGCCGTAAAGAGTGGCATTTTGATTTATAGGCAGTGCGTCGGGATGCTTTTTCTCTCCGGAAGCCAGTGGTAAAAATCTGCCCGCGTAATCGGCTTGGGAAAAGGTTTTCTGATCCCAATGAGGATTGAGATAGGTTTCGGATGGCTGAATCCAGATTTGGTAAAGGCCAGTTATCTCTGCTTCGTGGTTGTATTCACTATGAAGGATGCCTTTACCGGCTGTCATGACCTGTATATCACCTGCAGGTGTTTTCCCTTTGTTGGATAGGTGGTCTTCATGAGAAATTGCGCCGTACCTTACATAGGTGATGATCTCCATATTTCGATGGCCATGCATGGGAAAGCCACCACCAGGCTGGATTTCATCATCATTCCAAACCAGCAAAGGACCAATGCCTGTTCGATCCGGATTCATATAGTTTGCAAAGCTGAAATGATAACGGGCATTTAACCATTCATTTTGAAATCTGCCCAAGCTGTCAAAAGGTCTGATATCAATCATCAGGATTTCCTGTACTCTTAGAAGTGGCTGTTCAGCTTAAGATAGTTATGTCACATTAAGATTATAATATGTGATTTTAGAACAAGATTGTTTCTTTGGGGAAACAATGAGCGTAAGTGCGGCAAATGAATTTGAATGAAATGGCTGTTTTTGCTTCAGTGGTTGAACACGAAAGCTTTACTGCTGCAGCCAAGGTCTTGGGTATAAGTAAATCCGCTGTGTCAAAGCAGGTAAGCCGTCTTGAGGATCGTTTGGGAATACGTTTGCTTAACAGAACAACACGCAGACTTTCGTTGACAGAGGCGGGGCGTTTGTTTTTTGAGAAATGCCAAGCTGTAATGGATGTTGCAGATCAGGCCGAACATGCGGTTTCACGATTATCTTCGACGCCCCGCGGGTTACTGAAAATAAATGCGCCGATGTCATTTGGAATTAAATGCATGTCCCCAATGCTTGCGGCCTTTAGAGCAGAATTCCCGGAAATCGAAATAGATCTGGTTCTTAATGATCAAATGGTTGATCTGGTTGAAGATGGTTTTGATGTTGGTATTCGTATTGGGCGCTTGATAGACTCAAGACTTATTGCGAAAAAAATATCTGATTGTGGCATGAGTATAGTCGCCGCCCCGTCCTATGACCCGTCCTGAAATATGTTGACGGTTTTTAAGTTATAGCCAGCTGTGTATTGCAGCTGGCTTTTTTGTGCACCTGTTCAGGTGTTTTCATACCCAGGCTCAAGTGCGGTCTGAGTTGATTGTATATTGTAATGGACTGAGCAACCAGCTTCTTCAGTTCAGCCAAGGTTTTGCATTTATAGAGCAGGAACTCTTGTTTGAGGATCCCGTTCACTCTCTCAGCCATTGCATTCTGATAGCAATCATATCCATCTGTCATAGAGGGTGATATCTTTTGTTGGGCTAGGAGTTTTTGATACTCACCAGAACAATATTGCAGTCCGCGATCAGAATGATGAATAGCAGGTTTATCTGTTCTTCTCTGTGTCATTGCCATCTTCAACGCCTTGATCACATCGCTTGTCTTCATTTCATTACTGACTTCATAGCCCATGATCTTTCGAGAATAGGCATCGGTGACCAGAGACAGATAATGTGTTCCCTCATCACTCTGGAGATAGGTGATG
>NZ_OMPU01000012.1 GCF_900313065.1 Kiloniella sp. EL199 | reverse complement strand
GCTGTGACATCAGCCCATTCGACGACTGTGCCCAATCGTTCCTGGCTTTCATTAGTGATGGGGTTGGCAACAAGATCATAGCTTCTTCCACCCACTTCAATTCTGCCCTGATAAGTCGTTGTCAGAGCGCCAAGCATTGAGCGCTGGTGTGCAGGGTTTTTGTGAAAACGGTCAATACTGTCACCAAGGAGCTTATTTGTATCAAAGCCGGGAAGATCCTTTCGGATATCTGCTTCACCTTCGCGCATCATCTCGAGAACAGCATCGTTCATGTAGATGATGTCAAAGTTATTGTCGGCAACCATTACGTTCGCTGAACTGCTATCAAGAGCCGACTTGATTCTGGTGTTTGTAATGGCAATGCGTTCGTTCTCTTTTGCCTCCTCAACAAAAGCAAGCAAGGAATCGCCCAGAACACCAATTTCATCCTTACGACCTGGATTGATATTTACTTCTGCGTCGTTATCGGTCACCAGTGTCACCAGTTGAGTGAGCGCGCGGCTTACACCCACAGTAATGGTCGCTCCCAAACTTATCGCGATGATGAGTACTACAACTGTAATGCATAAAAATATAAGTTCTGTTGTGAAAGCTTCATGCTCAACATGCTCAATGTCTTCGATAAGCAATTCTTCTGCTATGACTTCTATTTCTCTGATGATTTCCAGACGATCAGATGTTGTGTTAAAGAAATCCTGCCCGCTGATACCTGCGAGATCAAAGCTATCCGGGTAACTTGCGATAACTTTGCGCATTTCCTCCAGACGCTTGGAGGAGGTGCTGTTGATCATATCTGTGTAGAGTGATTTTAGTTTTGGTGTTGCGTAGTTTTGATAAATCCAGAAATAGCTGTCCTGTTTACTGGATAGGCTGATCATTTGATTGTATCTGGCTGTGTCAAAAGAACCTGATGTAAATCCGGCTGTACCCGCAGCTCGCTCAACACCTGCATTTTCCTTTGCTTGCATTAGTGCAATTAAAGCGGTGATTTCATTTGATATAGCACCGTTATCACTAAGCAGAGGCATTTCTGCGACAATATTGATAAGATCAACAATCGTCCTGGAATAAAAACTTGCCATTTCAGCAACTGTTAGCTTCAGATTTGTTACTTCGGAACGATATTTTTCTAACTCTGTTAATCTGGATTTAGCCTTGTTTATTTTGTTGGAAAAAACATCGCTGGTTGATTCTGCGAGTAAAATTTCGAGCTTCTCGGTAATGGCTTGTTGTGATTCATTTGTCAGGCGTCGACGTTCATCCAGTCGGCTTTTGATGTCGCGAGAACCTTTGGAGCTTATATAACTTGAAGATGTACCACGTTCTATTTGCAGATTGTGAACGTAAGTACCAATATCCAGAGAAGATTCAGCAATATGCCTGATTCTTTCCATGGACTGAACCGTCGCGTTTTTGTCCAGTACCGTATAGATGGAGAAAAACAGGAGGCCTAAAACCGGTATCAAAAGGGCGATACCAAATTTAAACTTCACTGGAAGATTGTTCAAAAAAGTAACCATTTGTATCTCTCCGTCTACACTTCTGTGCTTTTACTCAAAGCTTTTGACTTGGTAACAAATTCTTTCATTGGTTGTGTTTTTGAGGTTGCACAACCTTGTTGTTACAAACTTTTTTGGTTCAGGTTTCTTCGGTCAGGCTTGCCGAGATGCCAGTTTCAATGGCTTGAGTGTCAAAAAGGCGTTCCTGATTAAGCAAAGCGACCATCCGTCCCTCAATCGTTACTAACCCGGACAAATATTCTTCCTCTATCAATGTTTCCATCTTGGGAACGTCCCTGATATCAGAGTTAGATATCGTTAGAATGTCAGAAACTGTATCAACGAGAATACCGACCATGCGATCTTTTACAGCAATGATAACAATGACATGCAGATTTGTTGCTTCTGTTTCTCCAAGTCCGAAGCGGCATCTGAGATCAAAAATGGGGACAATAACGCCCCGAAGATTTAAGACGCCGCGCATATAGTCCGGGGTGTTGGGTAAAAGTGTCGTTTCTGTCCAACCCTTGATCTCGCGAACGGACATGATATCCACGCCATATTCCTGTTCCCCGACGGTAAAGGTGATGAATTGTTCCTGTCCTGAATCTTCTGGCAAGGCAAGCTCTGTTCCATCAGCATCTGTTGTGGATGTGACAGCTTTATTTTCTTGGGCAACGAGGCTGTTATTTTGCATTAGTTTTGCTCCATCACTTCAAGATTTTGAGTTTCCTTCGACAGCGGTATGTCGACCTTCTCTTCTGATATATCAGCAGTTTGAATTAGTGATTTAGAGTTTTCAGAGAGTAGGGTCGTGTCTGTATTTTCATTTTCAAGATCGTTTCGATCTGATCTATGGTTTACCTGTCGTGCCATCGCATCAAGGCCATCCACATCAAGAATAAGGGCAACCATACCGTTACCGAGGATTGTTGCGGCAGAAATACCGTCGACCGGGTCGTAATTTTCTTCGAGGCTTTTAATAACAACTTGTTGTTGACCTAGGAGTTCATCGACCAAAATGCCAACTTGCTTTCCGCCTTCGATTTCCACAACAACCACAAGGGCCTTGGATGGATCTTTCTGAGCATTTGGTATGTTGAAGAGTCTGTGCAATCTGACCAGTCTGATATATTCGCCACGCAATGAAACCACATCAGCACCGTTCGAAAGCTTGTGCAGTTCTGTTTTCGCTGGGCGTAAACTTTCTATGATTGATGTCAGGGAGATGATGAACTTTTCTTTGCCTACGGCAACGACCATTCCATCCAGAACAGCGAGAGTAAGGGGCAGGGACATTACAAACTTTGTGCCCTTCCCTGGTCTGGACTGAACGGAAATACGACCACCAAGATTGCTGATATTGCGACGAACAACATCCATGCCGACGCCACGGCCTGAAACATCGGTGACTTCTTCTGCCGTAGAAAATCCTGGGCTAAAGATCAAATCATCAATGGCTTCATCTGACAGATGTTCATCAGCACTTATAATGCCTTTTTCAATCGCTTTGCTTTTAACGCGTTCGCGATTGATACCCCGGCCATCATCGGTAACGATGATATGGATGCGCCCAGATCGGTGTTCAGCAGATAGATTGACGATAGCAAGTTCTGGCTTTCCGACTTTTATGCGATCTTCCGGGGTTTCCTCTATGCCATGATCCAAGGAATTTCTGATCATATGAATAAGGGGATCGGAAAGCTGTTCAATAACGGTTTTATCGACTTCTGTATGTTCACCGGATGTTTCCAGCTCAACTTTTTTACCCAGCTTGGCGGCGAGTTCGCGTACCAATCGGGGAATACGGGCAAACACAGATTTTACAGGCTGCATACGAACAGCCATGACAGATTCCTGAATTTCGCGGGTGTGCATCCCCAGATCTTCAAAACCTTTGGCCATGAAGGCTGCGAGTTCGGGGGGCAAGTTATCAACTTGCTGACGTAACATTGCCTGCGTTATTACAAGTTCTCCTACCATATTGACGAGACGGTCAACACGGTCCAGATCAACACGAATGGACGAAACACGTGGGGCAGCTGGGCTTGCAGCTGCGGCTGGTGCTTGACCCGGTGCTGCTGGGGGGGGCGGAGAGGGAATTGTTGGCGCCTGCATGGCGGCAACAGCCTGTTCTTTTGTTGTTTCAAGCGATTTTTCTGGTGCGCTTGTTTGAGGGGGAGATGTCTCGGATACTTCTTGTGTGTCAGCTTGATCTGAAGTGTCATCAGGGGAGGCAATTGTGATTTCCAATTCACAATCCTCTGTGACAAACTCAAAAACTTCTTCTACGTCGTTCAGGCTGCATTCTGAAACGAGTTCAAAGTTCCAGGAAAAATAAGCTTCATCAGAGACAAGTTTTTGAATATTTGGAAGACGGTCTGTATTAACTGTTGTTGTTAAATCTCCTAAGCCTTTCATTTCCCGCACGAGTAAAAGTGGTTCGTTTGCGTGCTGCAAAAGTTCAGGCTTGGGAATGAAAGAAATGAGGTATTTTTTTAAACCTTTATCTGGATCGGATGTTGCCGTGGTTTCGGTATCCTCTACGGGTGAAGAATCATCTTCACCAAACGCAAGAAGGTTCAATTTGTTTTTGACATCAACAAAATCTTCTTCGGGAACACTTATCCCGTCTTGTGCTGCTTGTATAAGATTTGTCAGGATATCATTGGCAGTTAATAACAGACTGACGATTTCTTCTGTAATCTGAATTTGCCCCTGACGCATACGATCTAGCAGAGCCTCGTATATATGCGCAAAACCAACGAGCTGATCGAAACTGAAGGCACCGGCTCCACCCTTTACTGAATGGACAACACGGAAGATTGCGTTGAGATCTTCTGCATCAACATTTTCAGGGTTGTGTTGTAGGTCGGCAAGCCGTGTTTCTGCATCTATGAGCAGTTCTGCACACTCTTCAAAATAGGTGGCTTTAAACTGATCTAGGTCAAAATCATTGGTACTCACATTTCCCCCTTTTTATGAAAATATCGTAGATCGGCGATTAAATGGCAGCTTCCTTTACCGTACTTATTTAAGGATCCTGTTTAGTTTACGCGAGCTTGAGACAATCCCGAGCTTAAGGACAAACTTTGTTGACGACTTGTAACAGTTTTTCAGGGTTGAACGGCTTTACGATCCAGCCTGTTGCACCGGCACCTCGCCCTTCATTTTTCTTGTCTCCGTCTGCTTCCGTTGTAAGAACAAGAATAGGCGTCAGGCGGTGGGTCGGGTTGGCGCGAATTTCTCTACACAGCGTCAAGCCATCCATGTTAGGCATGTTTACATCTGTAATGACGAGATCAACGCGATCTCCGCCGAGTACCTGCAGGGCTTCACAACCGTCGGCAGCTTCAAGAACATTGTGTCCTGCGCCCTTAAGGGTAAAGGAAACCATGTCTCTCATGGTTTTTGAATCATCTACAGCTAGAACTTTTAATCCCATATCCTTTTAGCTCCGCATGGTAATTTTTGAATAAAGGCCCAGATCTTTAAAGGAAGTAACAAGCGCATCAGAAGCATCGGTAATTTGGAATGTACGATCTGATTCGATACAACTGACAGCAGCTGAATGTATGATCTGTAGGCATGCGGTAGAGGCTTTTTCCACGCCTCCTGCATTGATATTTAAATCAAAGCCTTTGTTGTCGGCTTCAACGAATAGTGCAAGCAACTCTTCGGCAACAAATATATCAAGGCCTGGTGCCAGGTCTACTGTTGCTGTTTGGCCGGATACTTCCAACTTCATGACCGAGAAATACCTCCTGAGAACCAAGGAAACAATTTCAAACCGTACTTATGGAAATATGCATACCTGTACTCAATGCATTCTATGAGTGTGGTGGGGATTCATTAATAAGCCATTAAACACAATAGGTAATTCTCTATTGTGTGCTTGTTTTTGTTTTATTTTTTTAATTAAAATTTTTGGAAAAGCAGAGAAAATACATGTTTTTAGAAGAATCATCTCATTTATTTTGTTGATATTTATTGTTTATTTTTGCTGCTAGAGCTTTATTTGATTTGTGTGGCGCTTATGTGATGTGGTCAGTTTTTTGGCTTGTTCAAAATATCAAACATCTTTTGAATTTTCGTGTAGGAGAGGGTATTTACACTTGGGTTGGAATATGTATATGCAACTTAAAATTGTTTTACAGGTTCTTTGAGTGCTATGGTATGTTAAGAGAGGTGTGTACTGAGCATTAAATATTCAAAGCGATTTTAGGGTGGATGAAAAACATGAAATCGGAAAAGGGGGATATCTTGACTCATTGTCGTTCATTTTTGTGATATGGTTTTTTAAAGAGTTTTTCCTTCTTCAGTGATGCTTTAGTTGTGGTGGTTATGCAAAACTCAGATATTTTGATGGTTGATTGGGCAGGCCATGTTTAAGTTTGCATAAAAAATTAGTGCCATAAACCTCAAAACAATGTTTCAAATGAAATCATACTATGCTTCAATTGAAACTAGTCAGGTGAGAAAAAACAAAAAATAAACTCATCTTATAGATGTCATCACACAAGAGCATGTTCTGATGTTGCACATGTTCTTACAAAATAGAACCAATGGGCGATACAATACTAAGGGAGGTATTGATGAAATTTCGGGACATTCTTTTTGGCTGCGCCAGTGTGCTAGCCTGTTTTTCACTAAATCTATCAACTGCGACGGCTCAGGATTGTGCCCGTGGGGATCTGGATACGCGTTTTTGTGATGTTGATGGCGATATGATTGCCGATACACCGACAGATCCATCGAAGCAGCTGGATCCGGACACATTGATTTTTGCATATACACCTGTTGAAGACCCTGCTGTTTATAAAGAAGCATGGTCTGATTTTCTTGCTTATCTGGAAGAAAAAACCGGGAAAGATGTTGTCTTTTTCCCAGTTCAATCAAATGCTGCCCAAATCGAAGCAATGCGGTCGGGACGCCTTCATATCGCAGGCTTTAACACCGGGTCCAACCCTCTTGCTGTGAATTGTGCCGGTTTCAGTCCTTTTACGATTATGGCACGGGAAGACGGCAGCTTTGGCTATGAAATGGAAATCATTACCTATCCGGGCAGCGGCGTTGAAAAAGTTCAGGATTTAAAAGGCAAAGCGTTGGCCTTTACGTCACCCACATCAAACTCTGGATTTAAAGCGCCATCAGCGATCCTGAAAGCTGACTTTGATATGGAAAAAGATCGCGATTTCGAAGCGACTTTCTCTGGAAAACACGATAATTCTATTCTTGGTGTTGCCAATAAGGATTATATCGCGGCTTCTATCGCAAACTCTGTGAAGTTCCGTATGATCTCACGGGATGTGATTAAGGAAGATCAGGTTAAGACGATTTATAAATCACAGACATTCCCGACAACAGGCTACGGGGTTGCCTATAACTTGAAACCGGAACTTCAAGACAAAATTAAAGATGCGTTCTTTAGTTTTGAATGGGCAGGGTCATCTTTGGAAAGAGAGTTTGAGAAATCCAAAGAAAGCCAGTTCATACCAATGACCTATAAAAAATTCTGGGATGTTATCCGTAAAATTGATGCGGCTAACAATGTATCTTACGCCTGTAAGTAACAAGAATATTTGAGTTTTTTACAACAACCCGGCATCTTTCAAGGTGTCGGGTGTGTTATTGATATGACAGGTATATAGCATGTTACACCTGAATAAACTTACCAAGCAGTATGCAACGGGTGACATGGCTCTCAAAGGGGTCGAGCTTGAGATTCCCAAAGGGCAGGTTGTCGCGTTAATCGGGCCATCGGGTGCAGGGAAAAGTACGCTTATTCGCTGCATCAACCGCTTGGTTGAGCCAACATCGGGCAGTGTTACGCTTAATGGTAAAGAACTGACAAAGCTTGGTTCTGGGGCCTTGCGTCAGGCAAGACGTCGTATGGGGATGATCTTTCAGGAATACGCCTTGGTCGAGCGTTTGACTGTTATGGAAAACGTTCTGTCCGGGCGCTTGGGGTACGTTGGCTTTTGGCGTTCTTTTTTCCGTAAGTATCCGCAAAGCGATGTTGATGAAGCTTTTCGTTTGCTGGAACGTGTTGGTCTTGATCACATGGCAGACAAACGCGCGGATGAACTGTCTGGTGGTCAGCGGCAGCGTGTTGGGATCGCCCGCGCATTGATTCAGGATCCGGAGTTACTACTGGTGGACGAGCCGACGGCTTCTCTCGATCCGAAAACATCTCGCCAGATTATGCGATTGATCTGTGAGCTCTGTGCAGAACGTAATTTGGCTGCAATCATTAACATTCACGATGTTGCGTTGGCGCAAATGTTTGTCCAACGGGTTATTGGTCTGAGGTTTGGGGAAGTTGTCTATGATGGCCCTCCCGATCAACTTAAGCCAGAGATTCTGACTGAAATCTACGGTGAAGAAGACTGGGAAGCCACAATAGAAACGGTGGATGAAGACGAGGATGGTGAGGCAGAACAGGGGGCTGTTGCATGAGCGCTTCTATAACTGCTTCGCGCAAATGGCGTAAGCCACCGATGATCAAGAACCCACTTGTGCGGTGGGGATTGATTTCCGGTTGCTTGATTTATTTGGTGTTGGCTTTTGGTTCGTTTGATGTGAATTGGGCACGTGTCTACGAAGGGCTGGACCGTGGTTGGCAATTCATTCTTGCATTCTCACACCCGGATTTCTTAAGCAGAAAATCAGATATTATTGATGGGATGGCTGAATCTGCCATTATGACCATTACGTCTACGGCTTGTGGCATCCTGATTTCTATTCCTATAGGACTTGGCGCGGCGCGAAACATAGCACCATTACCAGTTTATCTCGTCTGTCGGGGAATCATAGCTATTTCCCGTGCGTTGCATGAAATCATTGTCGCCATTCTACTGGTCGCGATCTTTGGGTTTGGACCCTTTGCAGGTTTTGTGACCTTGTCTTTTGCGACAATTGGTTTTCTAGCCAAGTTGCTTGCGGAAGATATCGAAGATACTGATCGTTCACAGGCTGAGGCAATCAAGGCGACCGGGGCAAGCTGGTGGCAGTGGGTTACCTATGGTATTCAGCCACAGGTCATGCCTCGCTTGATCGGATTGTCCATGTACAGGCTGGACATCAATTTCCGTGAATCTGCGATTCTTGGCCTAGTCGGAGCCGGGGGGATTGGTGCGACTTTGAACACTGCGTTTGATCGTTACGAATTTGATACGGCTGCTGCAATTATTATCATGATTATTGCGATTGTTATGCTGCTTGAATATCTCTCGGGCATTATTCGGGCGAGGTTACAATAATGGCTGTATCTATCAATAAAAATGGTCAAAAAATCTGGACTGTTCGAGATCGAAATACTCAGTTAACACGGTGGTTTGTGTATTTTGTTGCTGTTGCCGTAATTATGTATTGCTGGCAAACCATTTCAGAGGCAACAACCTGGTTTTTTGTTTTTGATGCGCCGCGTATTGCCGGAGATATCGGCGGACGGGCAATACCCCCCAAGTGGTCCTACATCAATGATTTGTGGAAACCACTTTGGGATACCATCAACATTGCAACGATAGGGACTGTTCTGTCCTTGATTATTGCAGTGCCTGTTGCCTTTATGGCAGCGCGTAACACGACGCCGCATCACATTCTTTGCCGTTGGCCTGCGCTCTTGATTATTGTCTCTTCGCGTTCGATCAACTCTTTGATCTGGGCCTTGTTGTTGGTGGCGATCATTGGCCCCGGTATTTTCGCCGGAACCATTGCCATTGCGTTACGATCCATCGGGTTTTGCGCCAAGCTCTTGTATGAAGCAATTGAAGAAATTGATGAAAAACAGGTTGAGGCAATAACAGCAACTGGTGCGAGCAGGTGGCAGGTTATGGCCTATGCGATTGTGCCTCAGATTATGCCATCCTTTGCTGGGATTTCCGTTTTCCGCTGGGATATTAACATCCGCGAATCAACGGTTCTTGGACTGGTCGGTGCCGGGGGAATTGGACTTCAGATGCAGTCTTCCCTCAACGTTCTTGCTTGGCCGCAGGTTTCTTTAATTCTGCTGGTTATCTTTGCTGCTGTGATTCTTAGTGAAATGGTTTCTGCTAAGGTGCGTACTGCGATTATCTAATCCGCTAAAATCGTCACACAAACAAAAGGCCTCGAAATCCTTTTCGAGGCCTTTTGTGTTATGGAGAGATATTGGATTTACAGATAGTCATGAATGCTGCGACCAGATACGTGCCCCCATAAAATTTTGTCGTCTGTGAGCATGCGTTCGATCATGCTGGCGGCGTCGGTGGGTGTCATGGCAACCTCTAGATCTCTTTCTATCCCCGCAGATGAGTACATATTGGTATCAACCTTGCCTGGATAAAATCCCATAACGCGAACACCTTTTGGGGCGCATTCAACTTCTATACAGCCCGTGAAGCCTCTTATGGCCCACTTGCTTCCGGCATAAACGGAAATTGATTTACGACAATAGAGTGCGCCAGTGGAAACAACATTGATAATGGCACCTGCTTTTCGACTGAGCATCTTGGGTAATACAGCATGTGTCATGAACATCGTGCCGAGCGTATTGGTTTCCATAACAGCGCGGATATCAGCCGTGCTATAGGCCTCAAAAGAGCCTTCCAGCCAAATACCGGCGTTGTTAATTAACCCCCAGATTTGCCCGACGTCTTGCTCGACGGCTTCAACAATCCGTTCGCATTCTTCTTCGCTTGCTACATTCAGTTGATAACCGGGTATGTTGAGTTTTTCAGCGTATGATTTTACTTTGTCTGAATTACGTCCGGTTAAAACGGGGCAATATCCTTCGTCTTTAAGCTTTTCGACGGTTGCCAGACCAATACCGCTGGTCGCACCAGTTATTAAAACAACTTTATTCTCGCCGGATGAATTTTGCTGGAACATATTTGTGTGAGCTTTCGAAATTAATCTGAAAATAAGGCCATTAGTGATATCCTACAGTTCTTGGAATAATAAGTGTAGTCATCCCTATTTAAGATTTTGCTTTATGAATAAAAGTCTTCTGATCGTTGCACACATACCTTCACCCAATACCATGATGCTGCGTAACGCAGTGCTAAAAGGTACGAAGAGTCCCGATATTACGGGAATAGATGTCGTGGTGCGAACGCCTTTTGAGGCGGATGCAGAAGATGTTTTGCTGGCCGATGGGATCATATTGGGGACGACAGAAAATCTTGGCTATATGAGCGGTGCATTGAAGGATTTCTTTGACCGTATCTATTATCCCTGCCTGGAAGTTAAGCAAGGATTGCCTTATGGCATTTATATCAGGGCCGGGCACGATGGAACTGGCACCAAGCGTGCTATTGAGACGATTGTAACGGGCTTACGCTGGAATCCTGTGCAGGAAGATGCCTTGATCTGTCGAGGTGATTATAAACCAGATTTTGAAGATCAGTGCGCAGAACTTGGTATGTTGATGGCGGCCGGGCTGGAAGCTGGTATTTTTTAGCTCAGAGGCTACCTCTACCTATTGCGCAGTGTACCCACCATCAACAGCTAAAACTGCGCCAGTTATATAGCTGGCCGCAGAAGAAGCTAGAAACACGAATGGTGCTGCGATTTCATCCACAGATCCGCGTCGGCCCATTGCTATCAAGCGTTCAATCTGCACGTTCTGCTCGGGGGTGACATGAGTTTCTAAGCCTTGCATGATGTTCTCGGCGTAGCCAGGTGCAATTGCGTTCACTCGAATTCCAAGATGAGCCCACTCGATTGCAAGTGTTTTTGTCAGCTGGTTGATGCCACCTTTGCTTGAGGCATAAGGGGCTAAGTTCTCAATGCCGACGGAGCCTGCAATAGATGATGTAAAGGTGATGGTTCCTCTTTGTTGTTCTGTTTTTTGCCACATTTGAGTAGCGGATTGAGCAACAAAAAACGCACCTTTTAGATTGACATTTAATATGTGATCCCATTGCATCGAGGAGTACTCAAGTGCTGGCTGAATGAATTCAATACCAGCATTGCAAACCACGGCATCCAATTGCTCAAAAACGTGACTTGCAGTCCTTACAAAATTGGCAGCATTTTCTTGATGACTGATATCCCCCACAAAACTGTGGACACGAAGTTGGTCATCTTGATCATGTGGAAATTCTGAGAGTAGGATTTCATGAGCCTTTTCTGTTTCAAATTGTGAATGTCCACCAATTAAAACGTTTGCCCCGTGATGCAGGAATTGACGGGCAATAGCCATACCAATTCCGCCACTGCCGCCAGAGATCAACGCGTTCATGCCAGATAAATCAAAGAGCGATTGGTTTGTCATTTTATTTTTCCCGTAGGCTCAACTAATTAACATTAATCCGTTAGGTAGTGTTGGTTAGGTGGAACGGTAACTAGATGGACGATGCATCTGATTTTCGACGGACACTCCAATCTCCGGTATAGCCAGTAATTTCCCAGTCTGGTGCTCGTTGTTCAATAAATGCTTTCATGCCCTCCTGCGCCTCAGGCGTATGATGGTATTGCACCATTGCGGCGGCGCCGAAGTCGAGCGCTTTGTTGTATTCCATGTCTTGAGCCGCATAGAATGTCTTTTTGTGTAACATCACTGCTGTCGGTGATTTACAAGTGATCTCAGCCGCAAATTTCATGGCTGCATCCTCTAGGTTTTCGAGTGGGACCATTCGGTTTATTACGCCGTGTGCCAGCAAATGATCGGCGGGTACTAACTCGCCGGTTACGCCAACTTCGAATGATCGTTTGGTGCCGACGATACGCGGCATGATAGATATTGGCCCCCAAGGACAAAATAAACCGAAATCGATCGCTGTTGCACCCATAATGGTGTTGTCTGCGGCAATTACTAAATCGCAGTTCATCGCAGTTACCATGCTTGCCGCAGTGGTCCAGCCGTGAACTACAGCCATGATTGGTTTTGCTGCCTCACGTAATGATTTGGCCGTCTTAACAACAGTCATGAAGAATTGGTTCGCTTCCCAACCTTCACAGCTAAGGATTTCTTCAACGTCGCCTCCACGACCAAAATCTTCTCCGGCACCCTTGATCATGATCAGTCGTATGTCTGGGTCGTTGTCAAATTTGGCGACTGCATCCATTGTTTCATTCATCATTTGCATTGTAACGCGATTATGCGGAGGGTGGTTCAATGTGATGATGCCAACCATCTCCGTGCTTTTTTTTTCTGTGATTATTAATTCGTATTCAGATGTTCCAACAGTCTGATTCAACATGAAGTTTTCCTTTCTGTTCAGTGTGACCAGTCAGTGTGACCGGTGTTTTATTGCTGTTTTGATTGAGCATGATTTGAACCAGGTTATACTCTAACTATTCAGATTCATGGTCGAGCGAGAGCGTTGAGACTTTCGCCAATTGCTTGATCCATGATGCTGACACCTTGCTCAAGTTCGTTTTCGCTTATAGTTAGGGGAGGAGCAATTCTCCAAACTGATCCACGTTCCGCGCGTCGACGGATATTCATTGATAATCCTAACTCGAAACAGCGTTTGGTGGTCAACGCACCTAATTCATGATTGGGTTGTTTACTCGTGCGATCTTTTACCAGTTCAACTCCCATCAACATGCCTAGGCCGCGAACATCGCCTATCACGTCATATTTCTGTTGTAGTCCAATTAAAAGTTCGCGAAGGAAAGTTCCCTTGGTTTGGGCGGCCTGCAACAGTTGCTCTCGCTGAAGTGTTTCCAGTACAGCAAGGCCGACAGTTGCGGGTAATGGATCTGAAACATGGCTAGTGTAAAACGTGAAACCTCGTTCATGGGCTGTCTGTTCGATTTCATCATTTGTTATTGTTGCTGCAAGTGGCAGGCCCCCGCCTAAGGTCTTGGACGCACACAGGATATCTGGGGTAGCATCAAAATATTCTGCAGCTGTTCGTGCTCCAATGCGCCCAAAAGCAGTCTGTGCCTCGTCAAATATTAAAAGCATACCGCGTTTGTCGGCCTCCTTACGTAATCTTTTGAAAAAACTTTTGGGCGGTACCAAGACGCCACCTGCACTAATTACAGGTTCAACAATAATTGCCGCAGGAGCTCCTCGGCTTTGCATGTCAAACATTTTAAGGCCAAGGTCTAAAGCTGCGTCAGCCTCAGCTTCTTCACTGCCTGCTTCAATATAGGGGCGATAGCTGTTAGGTTCTGGTAATATGAATGTTCCAGGCACAGTGGGCCCGTAACCATGCCGATCACTGGCATAAGATACACTAGCTGCAGCTCCAGTTACACCATGCCAGGATCCTCCTAATGCTATCACCTCGTAACCGCCGGTATAAATCTTAGCGAGTCTTAGGGCTGCTTCTGTGCTTTCTGATCCCGTACTTAGGAATAGGGAACGATTAAGATTATTTGGCATCCAGTTTTGTGCCAATTCTTGCGCAAGTTTAGCAACAACATCCGGAATCATGCCGCTGAACATGTGGTATGCTCGTTCTCCTGCCTGATTAATGGCTTTAATGATTTCGGGATGATTGTGCCCAATTGTTGCGCACATTTGCCCTGAAGTGAAATCAATTATCTCGCGACCGGATGTATCGCGAATCTTACTGCCCTTTGCATGGGTAAACACATTGGGAAAAGCATCTCCGCCGTATCTAAGTAGGTATTTTTTTGTAGCGGCCTGTAAATATTCACCCATTTTTTTCTCCGGAAATTTTGCTACATTGAGAAGAGATTTGACATTTTTTGAGGGTTGCCATCGGATTGTGGTTTAAACTCTCTATCCATGATCGCAGAATTTCCAAATGCTTCTTGTTGCGCGATTTTTTTGCCATTGATGAGTTGTTCTCGCATCATGTTCGCGGCACCCTTTGCATCTCCTGTACACATCGCATCAAATAAGTCTCGATGTTCCTTCGCAAAGTCCGGCGCTAGTTGAGGGGGGCCTCCAGCAAAGTGTCGAATACGTTCGTGCTCTACAAGTAATCGATCCAGTATGGCAACTAAGCGTTTGTTGCCGCTAGCTTGAGCGATCGTGAGATGAAATGCTCGGTTGGCTGCTTGATAAGAAGGGCGGCTCTTTAGAGTTTCCGGCTTTTCGGTTTCTCTAATTGCGGCAGCGATGTTTTGCATCGTCCCCGGCGTCAAACGTTCGGTGGCGGCCCGTGTCAGATCTGGCTCAATCACGATTCGAGCATCACAAATTTCTGAAACATCACGCATTGTAATGGGTGTAATAAGATATCCGCGTCTTGGCAGATTTTTTGCGAACCCTTCTTGTATCAGACGTGCCATTGCATTCCGTATCGTGGCTTTACGGCTATCGTAACGCTCTCCTAATTCACGTTCGGTGAGAATTGAACCGGGAACTAAGCTGCACAACATAATCTCAGTATGAATGTGGTTGTATAGCAAATCGCTTTTAAGCTTTGTCATTTTAAATCTCCAATTTTAAAATTAAAAACACATCTGAGATGCTCAGTCAAGTGTTGACAACATTATGATTTAAATAATATTTGTATGTAATATAAGAAAAGTACTTTTATTGAGCATCTCAAATTGAAAATAATTTATCTTAATGAGAAATGGATCAAAGCTCTAAAATTAATCTCTTAAAGAAAGGTAAGTTTAATGCAAAGTTTAAATGATCTTATTGCTGCAAGTCTGGAAGCAGCGCGTTCAGCGCAACCAATAGTAAGCCTTACAAGATTGATGGAAAAAACAATCAGTCAGAAAGAATGGCTTAAACAAATTTTGCCTGAAGCGGAGGAGGATGAGACTCTCCTTTATTTATCAGATGAGCTGACTATTTATTCGATCAAATTGACGCCAGGAGTTCTTTATCCGCCTCACTCACATGGAATGCCCGTTGTTATTGGATTTTATGAAGGGTGTGAGACGAGTCTTATTTTTGAGCAAGAGTCTGGAGGCAATCTACGTCAAATAGATCGTATTGATTTTGATGCCCCTTGTGTTGGTCATCTCGAAAAGGATGCCATTCATTGCATCACGAACTACGGTGAGATTACATCCCGCGCTATTCACTATTACCTCGGCGACCTTGTTAGTGAGCCCCGTAGCCTCTGGAATCCTGATTCCATGGAAGTCATGCCTTTTGATAATGGAAAATATTTTGAATATGCGAAGCCTAATTCGATCTAATTTAAAAAATAGAGTCATATGTAAGAGATGCTGTGAGTATTATTGTCTAGTCGCTTTTCAATGATCTAGTAGTTTTTTGATGCCTGATTTCAAAAGGAATTATTGCTGCGTCACAGTCATCTTTAGCTATGCGGTGATTAATTTTTTTGAGGACGCCTTGTTGTTGATTTTTGCTGATCATGAGGCCCATGGTTGTTCTTGAGTCTAATGTTCATCTATCTTTGGATAGAAGCTTTAAATCATCTAACGTCATTTGATTATCAACTTATAAATCATCCCGTGAGATCACCTCTAGATTACCCGGCATTTTCTTCGGTCAACTCGACAGGATAACCCTCTGCACGCATATCTATGCCACATGCCTGTTCGATCATTCTGGCGACTTCCGGGGACTGGGCATTCCCTCCAAATAATCCTTTTGCCCGACGATAGATTTGCTGGGTAACGCTCCCGAGCTCCAGCGGGACACCTGTTTTCTCAGCAATGCCCTGAGCAAGACCCAGGTCCTTCAAGACGAGATCAATAGGGAAATTGACTTTGTAACTGCCGCTAAGGATGAGTTTTGATTCAGTTTCGTGTGCAAAGGAATTGCCCGAGCTGTGGCGAATGCCTTTCCAGATGGCATCCATATCGACACCATGTTTGCGGGCAAGCATCATGCCTTCACTTGCGGCAACGAGGTTGATGAAAGCGAGCATGTTTGTCACGACCTTCACAACGGTGGCGTGACCTGTGGGACCCATATAGAGGATTTCACCTCCCATGATTTCCAAAACGGGCTTCACCTTGTCGTAAATGGCTTCTTCGCCACCGACCAGAATTGTGATGAGACCTGAATGTGCTCTGTGAACCCCACCTGTTACAGGACATTCCAAGGCATCAATGCCCTTTTTTTGTGCTAGATCGGTCAAGCGTTGCAGGTCTTCGAAATCTGTGGTGCTCATTTCTATCCAGGTTGCCCCGGGCATTAGGTTCTCAAAAACGCCGTTATCACCTTCCACGACAGCTCGGGATGCCGCGGGGGAGGGAAGGGCTGTAATAACGATCTCGGCATCCCTGCAGGTTCCTGCAACATTATCGGACCATTTGGCCCCAGCATCCAGCAAACGATTTGCCGCTTCTTTATTGAGGTCAGTTACAGTGACATCACAACCAGCTGTGACAAGGTTCATAGCCAGTGGTTCGCCAAGGCTACCCAAGCCGATAAAACCAATTTTCATGATACGCGCTCCCTTAATGTTCAGCTCTCATAAAAATCAGGGCTGATACTTGTTTTGTTTCGTGTTTAAAGCTGGGCTTTGGACTCAGACAGGGTCTGGATGCATTTCCAGATGCAAGGCCTTGCCAGTGTATAGGTTTGCTTCAGCAACCTTTTCGTTCAATTCAACACCGATCCCTGATTCTTTAGACGGGATGATATAGCCATCTTCCCAAACCATGGGTTTTTTCAAAATTTCTGAATGGAAGCCCTGCCACTGTTGTATGCTTTCCTGAATAAGGAAATTGGGGCTACAGGCCCCGATCTGCACATTGGCTGCACCTTCAATAGGGCCACAATAGAGATGCGGGGCGATTTGTGCGTAGCTTGCTTCAGCCATAGCTGAAATCTTCTTGGCTTCGAGAATACCCCCAACCCGTCCCAGCGCAAACTGGAGGATAGAGGCTGCACCGCTTTGTAGCACGCGTTGGAATTCATATTTTGTTGCCAGACGTTCACCTGTCGCCACAGGAATGGACGTGCCTCGTGCGACCTTGGCCATCTCTTCCTGATTGTCTGGTGGCGTTGGTTCTTCAAACCAAAGAGGATCATAAGGTTCCAGACGCTTTGCCAATCTGATTGCCCCGGCTGCGGTCATTTGACCATGCGTGCCGAACAGGAGATCACATCTATTCCCGACAGCTTCTCGAATTTTCCGGGCAAATTCTTCAGAACGATCCAACTCTTCCAGAGAAAGTTGCCGCGGGTCAAAGGCTGTATAAGGTCCCGCAGGGTCAAACTTAACGGCGGTAAAGCCTTGTTTTACGTAATCCGCGGCGCGTTCCGCCGCCAGATCGGCATCCATATAGACATCTTTTGTGTCGCCGTCTTGTGGGTAAAGGTAGGTATAGGATCTTAATTTCTCATGGACCTGCCCACCAAGAAGTTCATACACAGGCTTGTCCAAAGCTTTGCCAATAATATCCCAAAGGGCCGTTTCGAGGCCACTTAGGATACCCATTGTTGAAATATCGGTTCTCTGTGTGAAGCCGCCGGAATAAACACGACGCCAGAGTGTTTCGATTTTGAAAGGGTCCATGCCTTCGACATGACGCGAAAACATGTCGTCAATCATGGCCTCTACCACTTTGGGATGGAAGGGGACGGAATAGACTTCGCCGATACCCTCTATACCTGTATCAGTTGTAAGCTTCGTGAAAATCCAATACTTGCCACCAAAATGAGGAGGAGGATTGCCGACAACAAATGTTTTTAACTCGGTAATTTTCATTTTGGCCTCAATAGACTGCACTGATCGATGCGTTTTTATTTTGGTTTCATCAACAATGAGCCTATCAAAGAAAAATCGCAATTGATGTTTTTAAGCCAACTGGTTTAAAAAATACTCCAGTTACTTGTGTGCTATGTGGCAAACGCCTGATGAGGTCGTGATGACTGGACAGGTAGATTTAAAAACGGCCCCCTTTGAAAGCTTTAAAGGGTTTTGAAGCTGCGGCAAGGCTTTTTTGATACTGTTGCAATAGCATTGGAAGTGGCGCTGGATGGAGAAGATGTGGTTACTCATTAGAGCTGGCTTCATAAGTCGTTAGGATCAATCGGCTTTGTTACCTTCAAGATAAAGGTGATCAAGAGGAAGGCTGGTTGTATCGACAAAACGGGTCAGGGCTGTTGAAGAACTGATTTCCTGAACGCCTTCGATTTGTGATAAATCTTGCCAAAAGAAACGCTCGTAATCTTCAATATCCTTAACGATGACCTTTAGCAAGAAATCAACGCTGCCCATCAGGGTATGGCATTCGATAACCTGTGGAAATTTTTGTACTGCCTTTACAAAGTCTGGCAAGGCATCTTTTACATGATGATGCATTTTAACTTGGGCAAAAACGGTGACACCGAGACCAATTTTTTTCTGATCTATGATGGCAACGCGATCCTTGATTACGCCTTCATCAATCAAGCGTTGGATGCGACGCCAGCAGACTGATTTTGATGATCCCAATTTTTCAGCAAGCTCGGTTACTGGAATGGTAACGTCTTTTTGTAACTGTTCAAGGATAGCTATGTCGAGGTGGTCTAATTTTGTGGTCATTTTTCCCGATAATGTTTGCCTAAAAGGGATATTGTTTCCAATGGTAGCATTTCAAAGAGGTATTGGGGAAGAAATACCTGCGTTCTTTTGAGATACTGGCTGTATCAGAGCAAAGATAGAGATCTTGGCTTTGAGCAAAATACTGAATGATCGTAAGTGGGATGAATTTTTGTGCCAAAAACAACACCAAATACAACAACGCGAAACACAAGTGAAAATAGGCGGGTCGAGTTTGATATTGTCGCAATGAGTGAGCCCAACACACTATTGCGGGTATTAGAGTACTTTGCCTTGATTGGGGTGACACCATGCAATGTGAAAGCCGATGCCAACTTGGACGGTACACAGATCATTTCCATTATTGTCGAGGGACTGTCACAGCAACGTGCTTATATCCTTGCAGGCAAAATCAACGAGATTTTTACAGTGAATTCCGCAAGCTATGTCGTTAAATCAATTGAAGTGCCGAGTTATAATCCGAGTCATTCAGATATGAGGATGTGCGCTTGATAGTTGAGTCAGGAAATCAAACCGGGTCTTTCCCCATCAAATAGAGCCGCGTCCCAACTTTCGCCCTCCAGGCATCTCGCGGCTAGATGACCGTAGTAAACTGCCGATGCCAAAGAACCCGGGGAATAGGCATCTCCAATGACTTCCAAGGTTTTAATTCCGGCTTGATCCAGCCTGTCAGGATTACGCCTTAGCTGATGAAATAAAGTGTCATTGGCATCCCTGGCTGTTACAAGTAGCAAACAATCACCAATGATTTTTGTGGTTTTGCCTGTGTAAGTACAGGATAGCTCTATCTGATTCTCAACAACATTTGACACTGCCTGATTTGTGATGAGTTCTACGCCAATATTGATAAGCTTTGCCTGTATCTTTTCTTGTTCAAGCGTGTATTCACTCCATGCGGATACCTTCGTTGCTGGCGTAACCAAGGTTACTTTATGCCCGTCGTTGATAAGTTTTTCAGCGAGCACGCCGCCCATGTAATAGTGATCATCATCAAAGATGATGATGTGTCCTGCTGGGATTTCTCCTCTCATTATATCATCAGGGGTAAAGCTTGGGAGAGTGTTCAATCCCGGAATAGGTTGTTGATGATTTCGTCCGGTGCCATTGCGGCGCCATTGGGAGCCTGTGGCGAGTAAGACATGAGGAAAGCCAAAGTCCAGTATGGCATCTCGATCTAGGGGACTGTCTTTGTAAATTTCAACGCTGGCCATTTGAGAGATAAGGTTGACACGATAATCCCGGACGCGGGCATAGCTGGATAGACCGGGAAGCTGACTTTCTTTTGTTGCCCGCCCGCCAAGGTCTTGTCCCGCTTCTGCCAAGGTGACCTGATAACCTCTGTTGGCGAGTTGTAGGGCTGCTTCAAGCCCTGAGGGGCCTGCACCGACAACAAGTACAGAACTGTCCGATGCCTTTGGCTCGATTTTTTCAGGATGCCATTTACGACGCCATTCTTCGCCCATTGTCGGGTTTTGTGTGCAGCGAATAGGGACGCTAAGGTTATCACCACTGACGCAGATATTGCACCCTATGCATTCCCGTATCGCATCGATACGCCCCTGGGCTATTTTGTTTGGCAAGAAAGGATCGGCGATTGATGGCCGTGCAGCCCCAATGAGGTCAAGAACGCCACGTTTGAGTTGAGAAACCATGTCATCTGGTGACGTGAAACGCCCCACGCCGACAACCGGTTTTGTGGTCAGGGACTTCACAAAAGATGTATATTTCTCCTGATAACCTTCGATTGGTTCGAAACGTGCGGTTGACGAATCATGTGACCAACCACTGATGTTCACATCCCAAAGATCCGGTAGCTCGGCGAGGAGCCCGACGACTTCCTGTGCTTCACCCTCTGATGTCATGCCATGTTTGCCCATAAGTTCATCAACGGCAAAACGGAAAGCTATGGCACATTGGTCACCAACAGCCTCTTTCACTTCCGAAATTACCTCACGAGTAAGGCGAACTCGGTTTTTCAAGGAGCCGCCATAGCTATCACTTCGGTGGTTATAACGATCCAACATAAAATGCATAAGGGTTGTCATACAGTGGCCCGCATAGACATAGATAATGTCATAGCCCGCGTCGCGTGCATTCAGTGCAGCCTGACGATACCACCTTCGGAAATTTTTAATGTCGGTTAAATCCATCGCACGGGCATGAACCGGATCATAGGCATCGACAGGCATGGCGGAAGGGGCCATAGGGGGCAGTCGCGATGTTCTGTTCGGGGCATGGAAACCATTGTGAACAAGCTCGATACCCGCAAGTGCGCCATGTTCGTGGACAGCTGATGTCATCAGTTGGTGGGCGGGGATGTCGAATTTATCCCAGAGCCGCCTTTCGATATAAGGTGATATTTCTGAAGAAGGATGAATTTCGACCTCTTCTGTACAGACAACTCCCCAACCACCCTCGGCTTTGATGCCACGCATCGCAGCAAGGCTTTGCGGGCGAGCATAACCCAATCCATTACAATGAGGAACCTGATAAAATCTGTTCTTCATTGTAACGGGACCGATTTTAATCGGCTCAAAAAGGATATCGTACCGGGAATTAAGAGTACTGGGAGAGGGCATGTTAGATTTCCAGATATCTGCTGACGTACTTGTGGCTTGTTTGTTTAAGCTCATTACCGAGATGATGTCAGAAGCAAGTGAGAGACACCAACAAGATTTATTTATGATGCTTTCATTCTGCTAATAGAGGTTTTTTTGTTGTTCATGATGGGCGTCATGAAAAATTCATGTGCGTTATTTATTATTTCCAATATATTCGAAATAATGTTTTTATTGCACTGACGTTGCTTAAAGGTATGAGAGGCTTCTCAGGGCAATGTTGAATGAAATTCTCAAGCATAGAAGGATCAAAAAAGTGGCAGTACGTGTGGGTATCAATGGCTTTGGCCGTATGGGAAAACTTGTGCTGCGGGCTGCGTGGGACATGGAAGGTATCGATATTGTCCATATCAATGAAATCAGTGGCGGTGTCGAGTGTGCTGCACATTTGTTGGAATTTGATACTGTCCATGGCCATTGGGATAAATCCATTGATGTTGACGGAGATAACATCATTGTCGAAGGGCAGGCGATCAGCTTTTCCGAAGAGAAAAATATTTCGCATGTCGGGTGGGCTGATCGCGGTGTGGATGTGGTGCTTGAATGTTCGGGAAAGTTCAAAAGCAAAGAAGTTTTGACGCCCTACCTTGATGAAGGGGTCAAGAAGATTCTGGTGGCTGCGCCTGTTAAGTCCGAAGGAGTGCCCAATCTGGTCTATGGGGTCAATGAAGCGCTTTATGACCCGGCCAAAGATCATATTTTGACGGCGGCATCCTGTACGACGAACTGCATTGCCCCTGTGATCAAGGTAATCCATGAAGCGCTGGGTATTGAACGTGGGTCCATAACAACGATACATGATGTTACCAACACACAGGTCATGGTGGACGCCCCGCATAAAGACTTGAGACGGGCACGATCAGGTCTTAATTCTTTGATCCCGACAACGACGGGATCTGCGACCGCGATTACAATGATCTACCCGGAGCTAAAAGGGAAGTTGAACGGCCATGCGGTAAGAGTTCCCCTTCTGAATGCTTCTTTGACAGACTGTGTCTTTGAATTGGCGCAGGATACAACAGTAGAGGAGGTTAATCAGCTCTTTCAGGCCGCTGCAGACGGAGAGTTAAAGGATATCCTCGGGTTTGAAAGCCGGCCACTTGTCTCTACTGATTTTGTCAATGATCCTCGTTCTGTAATCATTGATGGACCAAGCACGATGGTTGTGGATAAGCGTCATCTAAAAATCTATGCTTGGTATGATAATGAATGGGGATACGTTAATCGTATGGCAGATTTGCTGTCTATGGTCAGCCGTGATCTTCATTGATGTAAAAGGGCACGCGTCAGGTCCGTCAGAGATCTGAGCATTTGTCGCAGGAACTGACAGGTAAATTCAATGTCTGATTTACGGAGTTATGGTGCTGTAACCGCGGCCTACTGGGGGTTTACCCTGACAGATGGTGCCTTGCGCATGTTGGTGTTGTTACACTTCCACCGTCTGGGTTTTACGCCACTTGATTTGGCTTATCTGTTCTTGCTTTACGAAGCTATGGGCATTGTGACCAACTTTGTTGGAGGCTGGATTGCGGCGCGTTTTGGCCTTCGATTGACACTTTTTTTAGGCCTTGCCACTCAAATTGTCGCTCTGGGATTACTCTCTCAGTTGCGTGCAGACTGGTCGATTGATTTTTCGATCATCTATGTCATGGGGGCACAGGCTCTGTCTGGTGTTGCCAAAGATCTGACCAAGATGAGTTCCAAGTCTGCAGTAAAGCTTGTGGTTAAGGATGATGGCGAAGACAAAGGAACGCTGTTCCGATGGGTTGCAATTTTAACTGGCTCTAAGAATGCTCTCAAAGGCCTTGGTTTTTTGCTCGGCGGTGTTTTGTTGGAATGGGTCGGGTTTGAAAATTCTCTACTTTTGATGGCTTTGTCATTAGTAGTTGTTCTGGGAACTACGGCGCTGGTGGTTAAGGTTGACCTGGGAAAAGCAAAGCAAAAAATCCGTACCAAGGAACTCTTTTCAAAATCAAGAGCGATAAATGTTCTTTCGTTTGCGAGAATCTTTCTCTTCGCAGCAAGAGATGTGTGGTTTGTGGTTGGGTTGCCTGTTTTTCTCTATTCCACTCTTGGCTGGTCTTTTGATGAAGTCGGGGCCTTTATGGCGCTATGGGTGATTGGTTATGGCACTGTTCAGGCACTGGTACCAAAGCTCACACAAAAAGTAAAAGACCCACATTCAGGAATTGGGGCTGCGCGCTTCTGGGGGGGTGCTTTGGCAATACTGCCTGCCGTGATCGCCGTCGTTTTATGGCAGGATTTATCTTTTTCTGGCGCCTTTCTTCTGGTTGGGCTTCTCGTTTTTGGTTTTGTTTTCGCTGTTAATTCTTCTTTGCATTCCTATCTTATTGTCGCTTGTTCTGATTCAGACAAAGTTGCACTGAATGTTGGCTTCTATTACATGGCTAATGCGATTGGTCGTTTAGTGGGAACACTGCTTTCCGGGCTGATTTTTCAATATGCAGGTCTTGAAGCTTGCTTACTTGCATCGACCATGATGCTCGTTGTTGCGACTTTGACAGTTTTTTTCCTGGAACCTGAAAAATCCTCTGTTTCATCGCTGACTTGAGTATCTTCACTCCAAAATTGGCCAAAGGCTGGTTCGAAGTTATTTTTGTGTGATGATCTTCTCTGGCATTGCGTCTGACAGGGGAGAAGGTAAAGTGGTTTCTCGTATAAACTGTGGGGGCCGCTATGACCGACAAAAAGATCACAACCGGGATTCGTGAGAATCAAGATCAGCAGTCTAGGGTTCTGGACCGAAGGCAAGCTTTTGGGGCCTTGGTTACAGCCGGCGCAGCGACTCTTGCTGCCCCTGCAATTGTGAAAGCTCAAGACACGATAACCTGGAAAATGGCAATGAGTTGGCCACGCAATTCGCCCGGTGTGGGGATGAATGCCCAGCGGTTGGCCGAGATGATTACAACAATGTCCGGTGGTCATCTGCGTGTTGATATATATGCCGGCGGCGAGCTGGTGCCCCCCTTTGAAGTTTTTGATGCGGTATCAAATGGTGTCGCCCAGATGGGGCATGCAACCCCTTATTATTGGCAGGGGAAAGACAAGGCCTTTCATTTTTTTACGGGTGTTCCTTTTGGCTTGAGTGTTGCCGAATACATGGGGTGGCTTTATTTCGGCGGTGGTCAGGACCTTTGGCAACGGGCTTATGAACCCTTTGGCGTTTTGCCTTTTTACGCCGGATCTTCCGGTCCGCAAGCCGGAGGGTGGTTTCGTAAAGAAATCAATAGTCTGGAAGATCTGCAAGGCGTCAAAATGCGGATCGCAGGTCTGGGTGGCGAGGCCATGCGGAAGTTGGGTGTAAATGTTGTTCTGATGCCACCAGGTGAAATTTTTGCGGCTATGAAGTCCGGTACTGTCGATGCTGCGGAATGGATTGGCCCCTGGAACGATATTGCCTTTGGTCTTTATAAAGTTGCGAACTATTACTACATGCCTGCCTTCCATGAAATTGGCCCCGCGCTGGAAGCGACCGTGAACAAAGCTGCTTATGATGCTTTGCCTGATGACTTGAAAGAGATTGTTAAGCGTGCGGTTATGGCATCAGCAAATGAAAGCTATGCTGACTTTACTTATGGCAATGTGAAGTCTTTCGAACCCTTATTGGCAAAAGAGGGTGTTGAATTGCGTCGTTTCCCGGATGATGTGATGAAGGCGCTCTATAAAGCGTCCGAAGAAACACTTACTGAAATCAGCAAAACAAGCTCACTGGCAAAAGAGATCTTTGATAGTTTTGTGGCGTATAGAAAAGAAGCCAACAGCTATGCAAAGGCATCCGAACTTGCAGCGCTTGAGATGCGTGCCAAAGCTATGGAATAGATTGTCTGGCGTTTTGTCGTGTCTGGCAATTTATACTGTGAGCCTGATCGCTTGTATCTTTGAAATGTTATAATATAACTATTGTCGTTTTGCTGTCATAATTTAATGTAATTTAAAAGTGACGATTATATTGTAAAGGAACAGATCAGAGTGATTTCTTGTAAACGAGTGGGTGTACGCCTGATAAAGCAGGGTTGGAGGTGTGCAACCCGTACAATGTTTTTACTTGTTTTGTTATACCCTGCTTATGCGCAATCACACCCCCATGTCTGGGTTGATGCAGCGCTTATTATCCACCGAAATGATGCGGGTGAAGTCTCTGCTTTGGAACCTGTATGGATTTTTGATGATCTCTACACAGCCTCTGTATTATCTGATCTGGATGAGGATCAGAGCGGTAAAGTCGAGAAGCCCGAGTTACTAACCTTTGCCAAAGAAGCCGTCGGAAACCTTCAGGAGTGGGATTATTTCCTGAAGGTTAAGAGGGAAGACGCGTCTGTTCTGCAATACAAAAAAGAAATCATGACAGATGGCACCGTTTTGAATGATCGTCTTTTGTTAAGATTCAGGCTTGAGCTTGCGGACCCGATCAAGGCGGGAACTTCTGTGAAGGTTCAGATGTATGATCCATCATATTTCATCGCTATTGATTTTATTGATGATAAAACAGTTTCTTATCTACCATCTACGCAAAGCGGTTGTACTCATAGCGTTACACATCCTGACGACTATGCAGAGAGTACTACAAGTCTTTCCGACCTAGTGTTTAGCGATGAAGAGGTTGCAGAAAATCCTGATCTAGGATCAATATTTGCCAAGACGGTTGAAATAAAATGTTGAAAATTTCAGGCCAGAGCAGGCGATCATCAAGTGCTATGTTGGCTGTTGTTTTGGTCGTACTTTTCTTTGCTGGTATTGCCGGGATAATCAGCATTTTTTCTGTAGAAAATCAATCGATTATTGATTTGACTCTCAGTGAAATTAGACAACAACAAAGAAATTTTTCCGCCCTATTAGGGAAAGGTGTCAGAGGGCTTGGTGATGGTATTGGCTATGATTCAATTCTCTACCTGATCTGGATTTGTTTCTTGTATGGGATTTTCCACGCCCTTGGTCCGGGGCATGGAAAGGCTGTTATTGCCAGCTATACTTTGACAACTGATACCAAGGTTTTACCAGCAATTTTACTATCAATGGCATCTTCCTTTGTTCAGGGGCTGACAGCGATTTTAATTGTCGGAACCTGTTATTTTCTTTTGGAAACAAGTGTTCGTAGTACATCGCTGGCTATCGAAGATGTTATGGAACCATTAAGTTATGGTGCTGTTGCCATTGTGGGGTTGGTTCTTATTTGGCGAGGAGTAAGGGGGAACTCTCATGACTGTTGTGGTCATGATCATAGTGAGGTTCAAGAACATCATCATACTTGTTGTGAACATCATGCTCCTGATCATCATACTCATGAGGACCATGCTCATGAACATTCAAGATCAGGTGATGTTCCTCATACCAGACGTGATTTAATTGCGATCATCCTCGCAGTTGGCATCCGGCCTTGCACGGGGGCTTTACTTGTTCTCATTCTTGCGTTTGTTCTCGGGCATTGGGCTGGGGGGCTGGCAGCGGTACTTGCGATGTCTTTTGGGACAGGTATTACCGTTTCTCTTTTAGCGATTGGTGCACGCGGGATACGCTTTCCCCTGATGAAGATTATGGATGAAATGGGTGTGCATGTCGGGTACTTCGGGCGCTATGTTTCTTTACTTGGCGGTATCGTAATTGCCATTATTGGCATACTCCTTTTGGCCGATATATTAATGACGCCAAAACATCCCTTTGCATAAAAGTAAAAAGTTTCCGGCAAGGTACTTTCGTGTCGAATTTCATAAATTGATTATTTTGAGGTAAACTGTAATTTTCGTAGAGTTTGATTGAAGACAGTAATTTTTCCCAAGGAGACATACCCACAGAAACATATCTAGGGAGATATGAATGTCAGATTTATTTAAACAGGCGTTTACAGTTGCAGGTATGATTGGCTTTGGTTTTTTAATTTTCCTCGGCGCATCAATTATCACCGGAGATCTCAATACGATTTTGCTAAAGCAGCGTAAGTTCTGGGTAGATTTGTGTGGAGATCGTGCCGACGCTCCTGTGTGTGTTCTTGCGGCCTTGGCTCTTGGATTGATTACAGCTGGATACTTCGTCCAAAGCCCTTGGATATTAGGGGCCGGTTTAAGTGCGACGGTTTTTTGTTATTTGAAATACAGAGAAACTCTTGTCCGTGACCCTTTTGATGGACGCGATTAATATTTGCCCAATATCTTCCGGTATAACACTGATATCACTCTGATGCCTCTGGGACTTGACCTGTTTCTTTAACAGCATAAGCTGGCTTCAAAACACATTTATAATCATGTTACTTAACTCTTGCTCATTGTTAATTTCAGCATTCAGGAACAATACCTACTCTGCATGCTTCACATCTTGATCAAAAGCTAAGTAAACATCTATCGTACAATATTCAGTTCAGGGGCTGATAATGGGTCTTCACGACATCAAACAGGGTGATTTGGCTTTACTGGGATTACCTATTGATCACAATTCCTCTTTTATGACCGGGCCTGCGATGGGACCACAAAGAATGCGCGAAGCATTGCATTGTGGCGCTGCAAACCTTACCAGTGAAAATGGTCATGATCTGGGGAATGATATCCGCCTCAAGGATCTTGGGGATTTACATTTTCACGATACTTCTACGGCCATCCCGTTCATTGAAAAACAAGCAGAAGAGATTATGGCGACTGGTGCAAAACTGTTAAGTATTGGTGGCGATCATTCAGTATCAGGTCCTTTAATAAGAGCACATAGCAAACGCTACCCTGATCTCAACATTTTGCACTTTGATGCGCATTCCGATCTTTATGATGAAATGCAGGGAAACAGAGACAGTCATGCATGTCCTTTTGCCCGGGCGATGGAAACCGGTCGCGTGAAGCGTCTTGTTCAGGTTGGTATTCGGACTTTGAACAAACATCAACAAGAACAGGCTGAAAAGTTCGGGGTGGAGATTATCGCCATGAAAGATTGGCATCCGGACATTTCGGTTGAGTTTGATGGCCCGCTTTATGTGTCAATTGATCTGGATGTACTTGATCCGGCCTTTGCTCCTGGTGTTTCACATCATGAACCCGGTGGGATGTCTGTTCGTGATTTGATTAACGCACTACATCGTCTTGATGCTGATTTGATCGGGGCCGACATTGTCGAATTAAATCCTCATCGCGATCTTGTCGGTATGACAGCAATGGTCGCTGCCAAACTGACAAAAGAAGTATCAGCAAAGTTGTTGGCTGAATAGAGAAGCCAAGTCGCGGCAGTATAGATTAATATATGAAATATGCTTATGAATGGTCAAGAACGACACCTTTACAAAGTTATCTCACGTCTTGAGAAGAATAATATAAGCTTTTCTATTGGTGGTAGCGGATTACTTTATTTTCTTGGACTTCAGGACGATGTTGGAGATTGGGATCTTCTCACAGATGCTTCACTGGACGCAGTTCGAAAGGCTATTCTTGGTCTTGAGTTCCAGGTTTTGGGTCCTAAGGCACCTTTTAACTCAAGTTATTTAATTCAGATCGCCTTGAGTGGCTTCAAAGTTGAGATCATTGGAGGCTTTGCCATTGAAAAAGACGGGGAGCGATATGAGATTCCTTCAAAAGCACATCTCTATCGCGACGGGCTTCCGTTGTCCAAGGTTGAATATTGGGTGAAAGCTTATCAGCTATTGGGTAAAACAGACAAGGCAGGTGCTCTGAAAAAATGGCTGGATAACAACCTTGGTAAGTTCTGAGTATTAACTATACTAACCAATTATAGTATAGAGCAAAGCAGCCCGATGTGACCGACCCTTTTGGTTCTGTGTGATGCTTACAAGCTTTGTTGCTGGGAATTTAAGCGTCCTTCATATCGCGATCAAACATTTCGCCCTGTTTTTTCTGGGCTAACAGAGTTCTGGCCTTTTCATAGATCGGGTCGTGCCAAAAAATTGCGCAACCGTTGCAACCGCGACCACAACAGCCTTCGGTGCCAATCCGCGGCGTTTTGGGAATGCGTTCACCATTTTCCTCAAAGATCGAAGCTTGGAGTTTGTCACGCTGTTTTTGGTAAAGAGTATCGCTACCTGTACCCAACTCTATTCTTTGAGCTGTTGCGTCTAGCTTCAATCGATCCCACTCTGCCTGTGTCAGGGATTTTTCTTTTCTGATGACCGTCTGTTCGCAAAGTTTTTGTTGTAGGGATGGGATATCTTCCTGATCAAAAAGAGACCAGGGAATAAGAATGATAGGTTTTTGTCCTGCATTAATGACGTCATGGGTCTGTTTGGATTTCGCATCGATAAACTCGTAGAGACGGATCAAAATTGTCTCCAGAGTACCCGGGGGAAGTAACTCTAGAACATCACCGGCCTGTAAACGGTTTTTGACAGCGATATGAAGTCCTTCATTCGTAATTTTCTCGATGTATCCGGCGTATTCATAATCGGCAAAGGTTTTTGTATGTTCGTAGTTGTGGGCATGGTTTTCAAGACGACCGTTGTGGAACGCAAGGGTATACCCGCGACTTGGAACTGTTGAAAGTTCTTCCATATAGCTATCCGGTGACCAGTTGTCCGGGTCTTGGTACCAGTCATCAATGGCTTGTCGATAGGCTCTCGCTGTTACGGCAACGTAGTAAGCACTTTTGTTCCGGCCTTCTACCTTGAGTGAATCAACTCCGATCCTGAGATAATCATCAAGTTTTGGCATAAGGCACAGATCTTTGGAGTTGAGAATATAGGACCCGCGTTCATCCTCTTCGATGGGCATCAACTCACCCTGACGGCATTCTTCTTCCATCATGAACTCGAAAAGATCCAGATTCTCTTCTGACAGATTGAGCTCTTTAACTGTTCCATCTTTGAGTTTCATGTGCACTTTGTAATGCCATCGGCAACTGTTGGCGCAATTACCCTGATTGGCACCACGTTCCGACATGAAATTGGATAACAAACACCTGCCGGAATATGTCATGCACATTGCGCCGTGCACAAAGGCTTCCAATTTTATTTCCGGACATTTTTCACGTATTTCGCACAGTTCCTGATAGTTGGCTTCGCGGGCAAGAACGCAAAGACTTGCCCCTTGTTTTTGCCAGAAATCAACCGAAATCCAGGAACAGACATTAGCTTGAGTCGAAATATGAAGTTCAAGCTCTGGCGCATTGTCTTTGACATATTGAAAAACACCGGGATCTGCGATGATAAAGCCATCCGGTTTGATAGCCTTGATTGTCTCAATAAACAGCGGAAGCTTGGGGATATCCTTGTTATGCGAGAAAAGATTGAGAGTCAGGTAAACCCGTTTTCCATGTGCGTGGGCAAATTGAACACCCTCGACAACTTCTTCCAGAGTAAAGGAAGATTTTGTCCTGAGTGACATATCCGGTGTGCCCAAATAAATGGCGTCCGCACCGTATAATACGGCTATTTTAAGTTTCTCTAATGATCCGGCAGGCATAAGCAATTCGGATTTTTGAGGGCGTGATACAATCTTGACCATTGGAAAACCAGTATTTGCGTATTAACTGGTCCAGGTTATGGCGATGATTTGAGGAAAAATAATTGATCTAGGGCAATTAGAGTGAATTAATTTGTTCATGGTTAAACCAAAATTCCCAGAGAAATAAAGATATGATAACCATAGCCCATGTAAAGAGTAGGTCATAGGATCTGATATGTAAGTCAGGTCCTACTGGATTGGGATAAGAACTAATACCAGTATAAAATGATGCGTCTGCGCTTGCCGTTTTTTGAAGGCTATTGCGTGACGAATAAAGCTTTGCGGGCAGATCCCAGAATTCTAGCAGAAGATCTGATGGTTCTTGCCAACAATTTTATGGCGTAAAGTTTTAAGAAGGCGAAGTAGTAAAGAAAGTTGAATGACGGTCAGGTTGTCTTATTAAGCGACCATGCCAGTGCGTCGTTGATTGATTGATTCCAGAAGATCTTGTTTTTCATCCCCTGTCATGATGACCCAATCTCTGATCTCATCTATTGTTCGATGACAGCCAATACACAGTTGAGTCAGATCGTCCATCTGGCAAACAGAGGTACAGGGTGACGGGATAGAGGAATCAAGTTCCTGAAGAAGTTTTTCGCGTCGTTGTTTACGACGGGCTGTTCTTTCTTCCCGGGATAATCTTGACGTCACGATATTGGTTTCCTGCACTGGATATCATTCCTATTCCCTATTATCCTACTCAGCTATTAATTAATTACTCGTTCTTTTCGCGACAAGAATTTATAACTAGAACGACAATAAACCCGGATATTTAAGGAAAAGTGCACGTTTTTTGTTGCAGCTTGTCTCCATCCAAGGTGCAACAAAATAATGTTGGAATAGAGAGAAGGGTAAAACTACATGGTTCGGACAATCCGTCTCTATGGTGGGCTTGTACTTTTTGTATATATTCTCACGCACTTGTTGAACCATATCCTTGGTCTCCATTCTATTGAGGCAATGGATGAAGGACGTAAAGCCTTTTTGGCTTTGTGGCGAAATCCTGTTGGCACTCTACTTTTATACCTTTCCCTGTCCTCTCACATGGCCCTTTCTTTATGGGGTGTTTATCAGCGTCAGCATCTACATATGAAGTTCTGGGAGATGGCTCAACTCCTCTCTGGCCTGCTTATTCCCTTTTTGTTGATTTTGCACATTTTAGGGACGCGGTTTGCGCATGAGATCTATGGCGTAGAAGATAACTATGTGTATGTACTCTATGCCCTGATTGTTCATAATATAGATGCAGGGTATCGACAGGCTATATTGATGATCTTGGGGTGGGTGCATGGCTGTGTGGGTATCCATTATTGGCTGCGATATAAGCCCGCTTATGCATATTACAAATCTTTGGCTCTTTCCTTTGCTGTTGTTGTTCCCGCTCTATCTATGGCGGGCTACTACGTTGCAAGTTTGGATGTTATGAAGCTTGCTGCTGATCCCCAGTGGCAAAAGTCATTTTTTAGTGGTTACAACCTGCCAACGGCAGAAGAAGCTCGAGATATCTACCGTCTTGAAACGGTTATTCAATTTGTCTTTGCCGGGGTGATTTCGACTGTAATTATCGGGCGTTGGGTTCGCTATGCCATTCAGCGGTGGCAGGGAACCTTTAAAGTGACATATCCCAACGGTAAATCGTTTCGTGCGATAAAGGGCACCAGCTTACTTGATGTGAGCCATCTGAATAACATGCCACATGCAGCCGTTTGCGGTGGCAAGGGGCGTTGTTCTACCTGTCGTGTTCGTGTTGGCAAGGGGTTGGGTCATCTACCAGAAAGCGAGTCCGGTGAACGTAAGGTTCTTACCCGGATCGGGGCATCGGATAATATGCGTTTGGCGTGCCAGACCTATCCCATTGCAGATGTTGAGATGACGCCTTTGTTACCTGCAAAAAGCGGTTTGAAGGCCGCGCGACGGGAACACAGTTCGATTTCGCAAGGGCAAGAACGAGAGATTGCCATTCTTTTTGCCGATATCAGAGGTTTTACAACCCTGTCGGAAAAGAAGCTCCCCTATGATGTTGTCTTTATTCTGAACCGCTACTTTGAAGCGATGGGAACCGCTGTCGAAGAGTCTGGCGGGCGTCTGGACAAATTTATCGGCGACGGTGTTATGGCACTGTTTGGTATTGATCGCGGTGTGGAAACGGGATGCAAGAATGCTTTGCGGGCCGCACGGCGAATGGCCGAAAAGCTGGATGAGCTTAATGCCCATCTTGCCCATGAATTACCCGAGCCTCTTCGTATCGGGATCGGTGTTCACACAGGCCCCGTTATCGTCGGGGAATTGGGGTGGGGACAGGCGACCTCTATTACAGCAATTGGAGACGCGGTGAATACTGCCAGCCGTTTAGAGGGGATGACCAAAGATTTAAAATCACAACTTGTTGTGTCTCAACCGCTCGCAAATATCGCCGGGGTAAACCTGGATGATTTTCCCCGGCAACATATTCAAGTCAGAGGACGGCAGGACGGGATGGATATCTGGTCGCTTGAAAGTGCGAAGGATCTTCCAGCTGTCTGAATACAGGGTTATTGAGCTTTTTCGTAAGCTTCGATTGCTTCTTTGAGTGAGGTGTATTCATCGCACCCAAAGGTGCAACTTTTATCCAGAACTTCCAGACGCTCTTTTGCTTTGGCTGGTTTGTTTAGCTCCAGATAAAGCTGTCCGAGGTATTCGTTGGCTCCACGATGACGCGGGTTTAAATCAAGTGCTTTGTTGTAATAACTAAGCGCAACATCTTTGTTCCCGAGCTTCCGTTGGCTATAGCCGAGCATGTTATAAGCATCAGCGTTATCAGGATCAGCTTTGATGGTCTTTTGTAAAAGAGGCTGAGCGTCGCTATATTTTTTGTCTTTGATTAACTTGATTGCGGTTTTTAGATCCGAATTCGAATTGTTTCCCCAACTGTTATCTCCTCCGCTGCTTGCCGCAAGGCTTGGCCCGGAAGCGCTCAAGAGAAATCCTGTTGTGGATAGTGCAATCGTGAGTGATTTTATGTTCATTAATTTGTTCCCCTTAATCATATAATCGCATTGGTTTTAGGGTTCTGTTGTCCTATAGTAATGATTGTAGGTTTTAAGCAGGTTTTCAATGATCTCTTGATCACATTATTCTGACATAGAAATAATGAATAAATTTCTGCTTCAGGTGTTAAGGCCCTCTTATGCTTAAAATAGTATGACGTAATTGAGCCTCAATACAATCAAACTTGCCGTCCTGGTAAGTTTGGGTTTTCAAATAATATTATTTATAGAAGAAAAAAATGCGAGAAATCGGAAAAGTAAATTCTGACGGAATAGATTTTGGTAAAACCGCCCAAGATTACGCAAAACACAGGGCCGGATTTCCACCACTTGTTTTTGATTTGTTGAAAGAACGGGGGATAGGTGTTCCCGGACAATCACTTGTTGACCTGGGAACCGGCACAGGGACTCTTGCCCGCGGATTTGCAGCGCGAGATGTCAATGTTACCGGAATTGACCCTGCTGAAGCCATTCTGGAACAGGCGCGATTAATGGCACAAAACGAAGGCGTTCGGGCTACGTTTCAACAAGGCAGTTCGGAAGCAACAGGTCTTGATAGCGGTTGTTTTGATGTTGTGACTGCGGGGCAGTGTTGGCACTGGTTTGAGGCAGAGAAAGCCACCGCAGAGTGTCAACGGATACTCAAGCCCGGGGGGTATCTTGCTATTTGTCATTTTGATTGGCTCCCTTTGTCTGGAAACGTTGTGTCAGCAACAGAAAGTCTTATTTCCAAACACAATCCGGCGTGGGAAATGTCAGGAGGAACGGGCATCTATCCACAGTGGACGATAGATTTGGCAACAGGTGATTTTGAAAACATTGAAACTTTCAGCCAGGATCTACTGGTCCGCTATAGCCATGAAGACTGGCGTGGCCGTATCAGGGCTTCAGCCGGTGTTTCTGCTTCGCTGTCCCCTGAAGATGTTGTTGATTTTGATGAAGAGCATCGCGATTTGCTACGCCGGGAATTTCCTGATGACCCCTTGTTTATTCCGCATAGATTGTGGTGTGCTGTGGCGAGAAAGCCACATGGAACGTCAATCACTTAACTGAGGTTTGAGGGGGGACTCGATCTTTTAGCCTAGTATATATAAGGCGTTCCAAATGTCTTTGATGAAGGTCCATATTGATTTGATAAGTGGGGTTTTGTTTCTAATACACTGCACTAAATCAATAAACGCGACTAAAGCGCCGATTATGAAGCAAATCAAACTTACTATCGGGTTCTGGAGAAAGAGTATTATTAATAAGGTTAAAAGTAAAAACACTAGAGTGTATATATAGTTTTTCATCAAGTCACATTATTATCCGTTTTTTATGTTTAATTTACAGTCTCGCTTCATCTTCCAGTTCTTCGATATCATCGGCGAGAATGACGCGTTCTGCTATGGCAAAAGAGAAACCTTTCCGGCCCAGTGCGGCGAGATCCTTGTCTCGGCATTCTTCACGTTTGTCGTCTGTTCGGTAAGGGCCGAGACGACGTTTTCGGGCATAGGAGATCGCGGCTTCCAGATCAGGATTACTGCTTTCTTCGCGAATAAGATCTATGGCGTTGTTGATGAGGTCTTCAGGGACACCCTTGAGAGACAGGTCCTGTCGAATGGCGCGCAGTGACATGCCTTTGCGGTGTAAACTGCCGCTTCGGCCTTCGG
This sequence comes from Kiloniella sp. EL199, assembly GCF_900313065.1. Taxonomy (GTDB): domain Bacteria; phylum Pseudomonadota; class Alphaproteobacteria; order Kiloniellales; family Kiloniellaceae; genus Kiloniella. Next base: position 10,141 of record NZ_OMPU01000012.1, on the reverse strand, counting down.
CGTAGCGGGCATCGTTCAGAAAATTCAAGTCGCGGAACTTAGAGATCAGATCTTCAATGATCTCTGCCCCTTCCTGAGGGACTGTTCCATGCTCCTTCGCAGAAAGGTTCACTTTGCGCATAAGATAGCGACGCAAGCCAGCCTCGGTCGTTGCGTAGCGTTCCAGATAAAACCTGGCAACGTTGCCCAGATATTTTGCTGTCGCTTTTCGCGGAACTTTAGGTTTGGGCTGTTCGCGGTTGTTTTTTTCTGACCGTTCCATCATGTTCTTATACATGCCACGGCGATGTTCCGAGGCCAATTTTTTTGTTGAATAAATTATGTCAAAATGAGCCGTGATCCAAAAGAAGATCTTCTTGCTTTAAAAAATCTGGGACCTAAGTCCGTTGCTCAGTTGGCAGATATTGGGATTACATCGTCTAGCCATTTGATTGAACTGGGGGCAGAAGAAGTGTTCAGGCGACTATACTTTCGTTTTTGCGATGAGCACAGACTTTCAGTTAACTATCTCTACGCCTTGGAGGGGGCGATAAAGGGATGTGACTGGCGTTTGATTCCTATGGAGAGAAAGCAAGAACTCAAAAATTTGTTGAAAGATTTGAAGTCTTAGGCCGTGTTATTTTTGTATATTTCATAAGGTCGGGGAAATAAAAATGGCAGAAATAAGAAGTAATCAGGATCTTCCCCTTGAAGCCTTCGGGATGGTTGCGTAAATGTGTCGCATGGCTTTGATCGATCAAAAACTCACCCAAATCGCTCCCCGTACCATAGGTCGTGTGAACACCCTTGGTCTTTGGACACTCTACAGTCGTGAAGTAAAACGCTTTTTAAACGTTTTTACCCAGACGCTTATGGCCCCTGTTATAACAACTTTGTTGTTTTTAGCTGTCTTCGCGTTGGCTCTTGGTGGCCTTGGTAGAACGGTGGGTGGTGTTGATTACATTACTTTCCTTGCGCCCGGTCTGATGATGATGACCATGACGCAAAATTCCTTTGCGAATACATCTTCATCAATTCTCATTGCCAAGGTTCAAGGCAATATCGTTGATATTCTTATGCCACCCTTGGCACCTTGGGAAATGGCTCTGGGGATTGTTGCTGGCGGGATTACTCGTGGTTTGATGGTTGGATTAACGGTATTTTTCGCCATGATGCTATTCCTGCCAATTTCATTGGCGCACCCCTTATCAGCACTGTGGTTTGCGGTTAATGCCTGTATGATGTTGGCTCTTCTGGGAATGCTTGGGGGAATCTGGGCGCAAAAGTATGATCATATAGCGGCCGTGACTAACTTTGTTATTACGCCACTTTCCTTCCTTTCTGGTACTTTTTACTCGATTGATCGTTTGCCTGATGCCTGGGTTGCTGTGGCACATTTCAATCCATTCTTTTATATGATTGATGGCTTTCGTTATGGCTTTATCGGCCATGCTGATGGAAATATTATGGTTGGGGCTATTCTACTTCCCGTGGTTAATCTCATCCTGTGGTTTGTTACACACCGTTTGATTGCCACCGGTTATCGTTTGAAGGCCTGATGAGATGAGCAATGCGGCACCAGACCAAAGCAACAAAGTTGTGCCCGGTGAAGGCGTACGTATTATCGCATTTTTGCGCATCTGGACTTTGTTCTACCGTCGTGGCGTTATTCGGTTTATGAGATTTTGGGTCGAGAGCCTTTTGGGGCCAATGGTCTCGACTATGCTGTTTATGACTGTATTTGCACTGGCTTTGGGACCGGATGGCGAAATGGTACCCGGACTTTCTGCATTGCAGTTTATTGCCCCGGGCCTTGCGGTTTTTGTGCTGTCGCAAACGGCTTTCCAAAATGTCTGCTTCATGCTGATTATTGACAAGCAGGAAGGGGTTATAACCGATGTCCTTATGGCGCCCTTATCACCAGTTGAACTTCTGTTTGGCTATAGCCTGGCTGGTATCGCGAATGCACTTCTTGTTGCGCTTTTACTCCTGAGTGCCATGACAATCTTTACGGGGCCTATGCTTTATAGCCTTGGCGTGACCCTTTTCTTTGCAATTTCTGCCGCACTCTTGTTTTCTATGATTGGTGTTCTCGTTGGTCTCTGGTCTGACAAGTGGGATCAGTTCTCTCTCGTGGATAATTTCCTTGTCCTTCCGCTCGGGTTGTTGTCGGGAACATTTTTTACACTCAATCGCATTCCGGAAAGCTGGCAGTGGCTTTTCGAAGCTAATCCCATGTTCTGGATCATTAGTGGTTTCCGTTATGGCATCACAGGCTATGGATCTGTTGAAGATTTAATCTGGCAGGGTATGACGCTTGTGTGCTTAGTTCTAATCATGATGCTCTGCGGCTGGCTACTGTTTAAGCGTGGTTACAAGATCAAGGCTTGATGTCCTTTTTTTATCCAGGATTTTAGACCGCATTTGATCTATTTTTCACTTTTTATAAGGAAGTGATTGTTAGGTTGTTCTCAAACTATGATTGTGGGATCTGTTTGAGAGCTTTTAATGTCTTTCTTTTTTTATAAGTTTTTACGCTTTGTCTTGCTTTCTGGCTTTTTGCTAACTGCTTCGCTGGCTTGGGCTGAGAACCAAGTTCTCTATGGCAAAGGCTTGTTCTGGAGAATTGAAAAAGATGGGCGTAAACCGAGCTATCTTTTGGGAACGATGCACGTTTCAGATAAACGTGTTTTGAAAATGAAGGATGAGGTTAAGCCTTATCTGACGAAGGCGAAAATTCTCTACAAAGAAATTGCGAATACTCACCGTGAATATCGCGAATATGTCAACATGCGTCTTCGTGATGATGACAGAACGCTGGATCAGGACCTTTCCGAGGACGATTTTAAAAAGGCAGTTGAAACAGTCAAACTGATTGATATAGAGGAAGAAGATTTTAAAGCTTATGAGCTCTGGTATGTATATGAAATTTTGGATGGAGCGCCGTGGTACCGAGGTAAAGACAAAGATCCTTTTGAAGAAGATGATGAACCTGTTTTGGATACACAGCTTGGTATGATGGCTTTCGACCATGATGTAAAAGTACAGGCACTGGAAAAAACAAGAGAAAGAGCTTTATTGCTTTGGGACCGACCAAGAGAAATGTATCTGGAAGCAATAAAGAGAGCCCTTGCTAACACGGATATTATTGAAAACATTAAAGAACGCCGTGAACTTCAGATCCAAAGATATCTTAGCCGTGATACGCAAAGAATGTATAACGAGCATGAAGAGCGGCTGAAAGATGAGCCCAAGGAAATCTATGACATAGAGAAAGTTGCCATGTTGGATAAAAGAAATCTCAATATGGTGAACGGGATGACCAAGGGGTTGATTAAGGGCAACTCTTTTACTGCTGTTGGTGCGCTTCATCTTCCGGGTGAAGAAGGCATATTAAATATTTTAGTTAAGCGGGGCTATACTGTTTCACGCATGGATTGTGATGAAGGCGAAAAAAATAAACACTGCCCTAATCAAGACATGTAATTTGCACAAATATCTGTAACAATAACCATATCCAACGTGGTTCATGAATTCCATTCCTTCAGGAATTAAGATGGCTTTGATGCAGATTAGCCAATTTCAAAGATTGGTTGAAAATATGATTTTTGTGCGTTTTTTCGCCAGTGTTTTTTTTGTCTTGGCTATTGTATTGCCTCTTCAGACCAGTTTTGCAGAGTCATTGATCAATGGTGATGCGGTGCTGTGGAAAATAGAGGGGCAGGGTGCAGAGGAAAGCTATATATATGGCACGTTAAATAGTAGTGATCGCCGGATCGTTGATGCGGGGGCTTATGCGCATACCCTCTTGAGAAACGCTGACTATCTCATGGTGGATATCCTTGATGATGATGCCATTAAACAAAAGCTATTTAGTGTAATGCTTTATAATGATAATCGTCGATTAAGAGATCTGGTGTCGCCAGAAACGTTCGAAAAAATCAAGGTTATCGGTTACGAATATGGATATCTGGCCAGGCAGATGAATGTTCTCAAGCCTTGGGCTGCACGTGTTGTGTTTTCATCTCCTCCTTCCGAAGCATCGCGTATTTCATTAGGGATCAGAACACTTAATCAAACGTTTCAGGATATTGCTAATGAACAGGGAATAGATATTGTTCCGCTTCAAACTATCGAAGAGCAGCTTCAAATTGCAGATGCCTTAAATGAAGCTGATCAAATCGCATTGCTGGATACGTTGCCCGCAGAAATTCAAACAGTAGAGGGCATTTATCAAACCCGGATTAACAACTTTCTCTCTCAATCATCCGGTGCTCTTTACCAGGAAGTTCTTGATGAGATATCTGTTCTCTCGCCAGAAGCGCAGGCAAAGTATATGGAAAGTCTTGTTTTTAACCGTAATCGCCAAATGGTTTCCCGAATGGAGGAGGCACTTCGCAAAGGCAACAGTTTGACGGTGATTGATGCAATCCATTTGCCCGGGCAGCAGGGCGTTTTAAAGCTTCTGCAGGATAAAGGCTTTACTATTACGCCAGTGAAGTAGTTTTTCTGCTAAAAACCTTATGAATCCTTCTTGTTCCAGTTGACAGCGGGTATTGATATTGGGTTAATACATTGCTCCGGGGTGACTGACTGTCGCCCCGGGCTTTGTTTTTTCAGCAGATATAAAAGAGAGATACCATGAGTGACGCAGTAATGCCCACCTACGCACGTATCGACCTCGCATTCGAGCGGGGCGAAGGTCCTTATTTATATACTGTTGAAAACCGACGATATCTTGATTTTGCTGGTGGTATTGCCGTTAATTCTCTGGGGCACAGTCATCCAAAGCTTGTTGCCGCATTGGAAGAGCAGGGGCGCAAACTATGGCATGTGTCCAACCTGTACCGGATCTCTGGCGGCGAAGAGTTGGCAGAGAAGCTGGTGGCAAACTCTTTTGCCGATAAGGTTTTCTTTACCAATTCTGGAACCGAAGCTCTGGAAGGCGCGATTAAACTTGCCCGCAAGTACCACAGTCATAATGGGCAACCACAAAAATATCGTATTATTACCTGTGACAGTGCATTCCATGGCCGGACAATGACTGCTTTGTCTGCCGCAGGGAATTCAAAGCATCTGGATGGGTTTGGTCCTCAAACACCTGGTTTTGACCACGTTGCTTTTGAGAACCTGAACGAGTTACGCGCGGCTATCGATGATGAGACAGCTGCTATTATGGTTGAACCAATCCAGGGGGAAGGCGGCATTCGTGCGGCATCCATGGATTTCCTCAAAGGCCTGCGGACGGTTTGTGATGAATTTGGTTTGCTCTTGATCTTTGATGAGGTGCAGTGTGGAAACGGTCGTACCGGTAAGCTTTTTGCTCATGAGTGGGCTGGGATTGAACCAGATGTTCTTGCTACTGCAAAGGGTATCGGCGGCGGCTTCCCAATGGGTGCCTTTATGGCAACCGATAAAGCTGCTGCTGGCATGGTGCCGGGTACTCACGGCAGTACTTACGGCGGTAATCCCTTGGCTATGGCCGTTGGTAATGCTGTGCTTGATGTGTTGTTGGAAAATGGCTTCATGGAAAAAGTCATCGAGATTTCTGACTACACTCGTTCCAAGTTGGAAAGTTTGATAGCCAATAATCCTGCGATTTTTGAAGAAGTAAGAGGTGCAGGCCTCATGCTTGGTCTGAAATGCCGGGTTCCCAATAGTGACGTGATCACATCAATGCGTGATGGTGGCCTTTTGAGCGTCGGCGCAGCGGATAATGTTATCCGGTTGCTGCCACCGCTTGTCATTGAGCGATCACACGTTGATGAAGCAATCACAATATTGGAAGACGTCTGTAAAGGATTAACCCTGGCGGCCTGATAATTGGCACCGGGTCTATAAGGTACAATACAATGACCCATACAAAACATTTTCTGGATTTAAATCAGTTCGAAACAACAAAACTAAGAGAAATACTGGGCTATGGGGCGCGGTTGAAATCTGGGGTAATTTCCGGTCGACCTCTGGAAGGTAAATCACTTGCCATGATTTTTGAAAAACCGTCAACGAGAACACGCGTTTCTTTTGAAGTCGGTATCAATCAACTCGGTGGTAATGCCGTTTTACTTGACCCCAGCAGTTCGCAAATGGGGCACGGCGAAACCATTGCTGATACGGCGCGTGTTTTATCACGTTTTGTGGACGCAATTATGATCCGGACTTCATCGGAAGAAATTCTTCACGAGCTTGCTGAATATGCGACAGTTCCAGTTATTAATGGCCTAACAGATGAGTCCCATCCGTGCCAGTTGATGGCGGATGTTATGACCTACGAAGAACATCGCGGTGCCATTGCTGGCAAAACGGTAACCTGGTGTGGTGATGGCAATAATGTCGCGACATCATGGATACATGCGGCGACACGCTTCGGCTTTGAGTTGAAATTGGCGACACCATTTGAGCTAGCGCCTGACCAGAAAGCTCTTGATTGGGCAAAGTCTCAGGGGGGAAAAATTTCAGTTACCCGATCAATGGATGAGGCTGTGCAGGATAGTGATTGTATTGTCGCTGACACATGGGTATCCATGGGCGATAAGGATGCGGCGAACCGCCATAATCTCTTGAAGCCTTATCAAGTAGATGAGCGCGTTATGGCAATGGCCAAAAGCGACGCGCTGTTTATGCACTGTTTGCCCGCGCATCGCGGCGAAGAAGTGGTTGCAGAAGTTATTGACGGCCCGCAATCCGTTGTATTTGACGAAGCAGAAAATAGATTACACGCCCAAAAAGGTATCCTTTATTGGTGTATGAGCAACCTTTAAAGGCGTTGGAGAAGAAAGATGAATGACACCGTTGGGGAAAATGTTGCGCAAGAGTTTTTAAGGGATGATGTGATTCAGCCCTTCTTGCTTGAATCAACAGGGATCAGAGGGCGTATCGTCCGAATGGGACCAGCTATTGATGAGATCCTCAAACGTCACAACTATCCACAAATTGTGAATGAGTTGTTGGGGGAGGTTTTGGCCCTGACGAGTGTCCTTTCTTCTTTAATGAAGTTTTCCGGGTGCTTTACCTTGCAAAGCAAAAGCGACGGCCCTGTCAAAATGCTTGTCAGTGATATGACATCCGAAGGAATTTTGCGTGGTTGTGCCGGCATTGATGAAGTTGCTCTCAAAGAGTTGTTGGATAAAACCGAGGACCATTCGGCACTCTCGCTCACTGATTTGACAGGTAAAGGCTATATTGCCTTTACTGTAGATCAAGGCGAGCACATGGAACGTTATCAGGGAATTGTCGAGCTGGAAGGCAATAACCTGTCCGAGTGTATTCAAGGGTACTTTAAACAATCTGACCAGATTAATACGGGTGTTCTGGTTAATGTTGCCCAGACAGAAGGGCATTGGCATGCCGGCGGCATGATATTGCAATACGTGCCTGGTGACGGTGGTATTAATCAACAAACGGATAAGGATGAGGACGAGATTAAAGAAGACTGGCAACGGTCTATGATCTTGATGTCCAGTTGTACGGAAGATGAGCTACTGGACCGTGATCTTGCCGTGACAGATTTGCTCTATCGCTTGTTTCATGAAGAACAGGTACGCGTATACGACCAACGTCCGTTAAAAGAAGGTTGTCGCTGTTCACGGGAAAAATTAGCCAATGTGATTAAAACAGTTTCTGCTGAAGAAGTTGATTCATATAAAGTTGATGGTGTCATTGATGCAAAATGTGAATTTTGTGGTCGTTCCTACGTTTTTGATGATGCCGCAATTGCTGAGATTCAAAAAGAAGTAGGGCAAGGCTAAGCTTTTAAGGGGCAAGGCCTTTGTCATGCCATATTATATCTTTACCAAGGGTATTTGATATCGTGAATCTCTTCTATAGGGGATACACGAAAAGTGGTCAGGGTTATTCAAAGGTGAGATTATAGAATGTTAAGTCGACGGTCATTTGTTCTAAGTGGTTTAGTTCTTGGTGGCACAGCTTTGGCCGGGTGTAAGACAGCGCCCTCTACTTATGAGTATGCCGAGCTAACCTATACACATCTACCACCCTATAACCTTCTGGTGCGGGATGTTGTTGTTGATCAGTCCTATGTCAGTCCAGCCAAATCACCGAACGTTGAGCATTTGTTTGATATTTCTCCTGCACAGGCGTCTGAACGCTGGGCAAGGGATCGGTTATATCCGCAGGGCAATAACAACGTCTTGAATTTTGTTATTAAAAACGCCGCTGTGACTGAAAGTAAGCTGGAGCAGCAAAAAGGCCTTACTGGGTTATTTACTTACGATCAGTCTGAACGTTACTCTGGTGTGCTTGAGGTTGAGCTACAGATCTTGAATGATCAGGGGTTTAACGAAGCTTCTGTTACTGCAAGGGCTGAACGTTCTGTTACTGTTGCGGAAAATATCAAGCTTCGAGAAAGAGAAAGAGTTTGGTACAAACTCACCGAAGACCTAATGACGGAAATTGATCGCCAATTGCAGCAAGGTATCGCAAAGCATCTAAGCCATTACGTTTTATAGTTTTTATATATAAATGAAACTTTATCGCTTTATGCAAATTAAAAAAAGCCGCTGAAGTTAATCCTCAGCGGCTTTTTTTGTTTTGTCTTTAGGCTGTTGTGTTAGCCAAAGATGACTTTCGGTAACCATGTTGCCAGTTCTGGAAAGAGAGCCAGAATAAGCAGGGCAATAATCTGAATGATCACAAAGGGAATAACGCCCTTGTAGATCTGCATGGTCGTGACTTCCTTTGGTGCCACACCTCTGAGATAAAAGAGGGCAAAGCCAAAAGGTGGTGTCAGGAAGGAGGTCTGCAGGTTCATGGCCATCATCACGCCAAGCCACACCGGGCTGATATCACTCATCAGCAGGATCGGGGCAACAATGGGAACCACCACAAAGGTGATCTCGATAAAGTCGAGAAAGAAACCGAGGACAAACATCACCAGCATGACAATCACAAGCGCGCCATAGGTTCCCCCCGGCATGTGGCTGAGGAACTCATGCACCATGTCATCCCCCCCCAACCCACGGAAGACCAGAGAGAAAACGGAGGCCCCGATCAGGATCACAAAGACCATCGAAGAAATTTCCATGGTCGAGCGCATGATCGGACGCAGAATGTTGGTACGCCAAACCCGACCAAGAGATACCAAAATCCCCCAAAAGAGACCGATAGAAGCAATGCCCGCAGCAATAATGGCAATCATATCTGTTGTCGGGATTTCATTTCTGGAAACCCGCAGGTCAAAGAAAGAAATCAGCACCAGCATAAAGATCAGGCAAAGTGTTGCGATAATGGTCGGACGACGGCTGCCAAAATCCATAAAGTCAAATGGAGAGGTCCGGTCAGCATGTTCTAATAGCCCGAGTTCCTGTGTACGCATCCCCGCCAGCAAGAGGGAACCAATGGCACCCACAGCCGCTGCTTCCGTAGGAGTTGCAATCCCGCTGAGGATTGATCCCAGAACCGAGACGATCAACGCCACCGGTGGCACCAATGCATGAAGGATCTTGTTCAGGAAAGCCCCGGGCTCAATATGGTTTTCATCCCGTGGAATTGGCGGAGAGCTGTCCGGGCGGATAATGGCCACGATCATCTGATAGGCGATGTACATGCCCACCAGCATCAAGCCGGGGATCAAAGCACCCGCAAAGAGATCCCCAACCGACACAGGATCAGGAGACCAGTTACCGATTGCCCGCTGGGCATCGGAATAGGCATTGGAAATTTGATCCCCAAGGATAACCAGAACGATTGAGGGTGGAATGATTTGACCGAGGGTTCCCGCCGCACAGATAGATCCACAAGCGAGGGAAGGGTCATAGCCTCGGCGCAACATGGTCGGCAGGGACAGCAGTCCCATAGTAACAACCGTGGCGCCGACAATCCCGGTTGAGGCCGCAAGCAAGGCCCCGACGATGGTCACGGAAATCCCCAGGCCACCGCGGACAGAGCCAAAGAGCTGCCCCATGGTATCGAGCAGTTCCTCGGCAACCTTGGACTTTTCGAGCATCACACCCATAAAGACAAAGAGCGGGACGGCAATGAGGATCTCATTGGTCATGGCATTACCATAAATACGTGATGGCAAAGCCCCGAAGAAAGAGAGATCAAAAACACCTGTGGCATAGCCAATCAGGGCAAAGGCTATGGCAACGCCCGCAAGGGTAAAGGCCACAGGGAAACCTGCCATAAGAAAGAAGCAGGCCGC
>NZ_OMPU01000015.1 GCF_900313065.1 Kiloniella sp. EL199 | reverse complement strand
CCTTGGCAAGGATCTCGCCAACCAACCCCCCATCCAGATGCTGAATAGTTTTGGGCTTGCCTTCAACAATAACCACCCCTGTGGCAATCACGGCGCCAGAGATTGAGGCCATCACAGACCAACCGCCGAGCCCAATGACAAGGGTCGCCACAGTCAACACCCCCGTCAGCACATAGCGACTTGATCCCGCCCACAGCTTTTCCGACCAAAGCTCTTGTGTTTCTTCTTGTTGCATTATCTAACCAACCGTTCCCAGAGGTGTTGTTTGTCCAGCTTGTTGTGGGTTTTCTTGAACAGACGACTGTCTGTTTGGGACTTGCCCATTAGGTACTTGCTGCGTCACTTCCTTGAGAACCTGTTCTTTCGGGCCAAAGGCTGTTTGCTGACCATCGTTCAGCATCAACAGCATATCAACGGCCACAATGGCAGAGGGACGGTGCGCCATTACAATAACGGTCTTGCCTCGGGCGCGTATGCCCTTGATCGCTTCGGTCAAAGAAGCATCGCCTTCGGAATCAAGGTTGGAATTGGGCTCATCCAGAATAACCAATGCTGGGTCGAGATAAAGCGCACGGGCCAGAGCAACACGCTGTTTCTGTCCACCGGACAGTCCGGCACCATCAGTCCCGATTTCAGTTTCATAGCCATTGGCCAGCCGCAGGATCATCTCGTGCACGCCAGCACGTTGCGCAGCTTCGATAACATCGGCATCCTGAGCCTCTGGATTAAAGCGGGCAATATTCTCTTTGATGGTCCCGCTAAAGAGTTCCACTTGTTGTGGCAGATAACCAATATGCTTGCCAAGCGAGGTCCGTTTCCATTGATCCAGTGTTGCCCCGTCCAGACGCACCGTTCCCTGCATGGGCAACTAGGCCCCGATCAAAAGACGGGCAAGCGTGGATTTACCCGAGGCTGACGTCCCAATGACGCCCAAGCCCTGTCCGGGTTCAAGGGTAAAACTCACGCCCTTAAGTGCGGGTTTTGATCCTCCGGGCGGTGTGACAAAGACCTTTTCTACAGAGAGCTTACCCTGTGGGGCAGGAAGATCAGTTTTATCCTTTTCTTTGGGAATGGCATTCAACAGGGCTTTCAGGCGTTGATAGGCCTGTCTTGCTGTAATCACGCCCTTCCACTGTGCTAAGGTCTGATCAACAGGGGCAAGCGCTCGACCAGTGAGAATAGAAGCCGCAATCATCACCCCCGGTGTAATGAGTTGCTCAACAGCCAAGGCAGCCCCAACAGCAAGAATGATGGATTGCAGGAACATCCGGAAGGTTTTGGACGTTTTCTCCCATACCCATAGCAAGAACAGTTTCTGCATTGCGATGACTTTGATCGGCATAGGACCCTGCTGCAGCCGTATGGGCCGCACCTTTTTTCAAGTGATTGCGGGTTGAGAGTTCATTGGTCAGGGCCAGAACAAAAACAATCAAGGCCCCAACAACAGCAACCAGACCAAGGGTCCAGTGCAAGAGGAAAACAAGTGTGAGATAGAAAGGCACCCACGGTAGATCAAAGAGTGCAACCGGCGCATTGCCCGAGAGGAACTGACGCACGGTGGTGAGATCAGCCAAGGGGCTGGTCTTTTTGCCCGCGCTTTTAAGTAGTCCCTGTAACACCCAGATATTGAAAACCCTCTCTGTCAGCACGCTATCAAGCTTGAGGCCAATCCGAACCAATACTTTGGACCTGATAACCTCTAAGATACCCATAAAGCCAAAGAGCCCGGCAATCAGAACCGTCAGGGCAATAAGGGTGGGAATGGACCGACTGGCCAGAACCCGGTCATAGACCTGCAGCATAAAGAGCGGCCCGGTCAGCATCAGCATGTTAATGACAAAGCTGAACAGTCCAATAGAGACCAGAGCCTTTCGGCAATAGCCCAGAGCCTGTTTGATCTCGTTATCCGCATTATCAGGATTTGACTGCTGCGCCGAAGGCACAGCAGTCTTGGAAGTACTATCTGACATCAGTGATTACACAAACTGGAAGTCATCAGCATGAAGGGCTGTTTTCTGAACATCTTTCAGAGTGATGGAATTGTCATCATCAATATTGATGACAGTATCATTCCCGACCTGTTCCGCCAGTTGAAGAACCGCATCAAATGTTGAAATATTCAAGCCTTCGATACGAATGCTATCTTCTGAACCAGCACCCGCGACAAAATCTGTGATCGTATCGTGACCGAGATTTTCTTTGAAAATAAAGCTGTCATTGCCAGAACCACCTTCAAGGATGTCATTCCCAACACCACCGATCAGGCTATCATTCCCCTCTTCTCCTTTGAGAACATCTTGACCAATATCACCGTCAAGAACATCGTCTCCGGTACCCCCGGATAAAATATCATCCCCGGCACCATTGGCGAAACGTGTCCAAATCTCACCATTCGAAGAGCTAATAATAGCATCCAGAACACCGTCACCGTTGAGATCCTGATAATTAACAGAGAGATCAGAACCTAGAGAGTCAGAATTAACTCCGGTATTCTGCTCAACAGCATCTCCGAAGTTACCAGAACCATCACCCAAACGCGTCCAGATCTGACCATCACTTGAGCTAACCACAGCATCAACATGACCATCAGAGTTCAGATCATGGTATACAGTGGAAAGGTTGGAACCCAGCTTGCCAGCATCAATGTTACTGTCCGCTATCCAGTTGACTTCATGGTCGGTACCATCGGTTATCAAGTTAAGTTCACCAATTGTTGCGCCCGTTTTATAGATCGCGGTGTCCACAAAGAGTTTTGTATCCGGATCTGATGTTTTCTGACTGGTATAAATAACATCATCGTTTCTGGAATAGATGACAGAACCACTATCTGTCCGCTCAAGCTTGAGAATATCACCTGTAGAATAAGCACCAAAATCACCGAGATAAGTCCCGGACTCATAGGCATGCAAATGACCGTCTGATCCCATATAGAGACTGAACTCTATGGACGTATAGCCAGAATCTCCCACAGTTGAAGAGAAACCAATGGCGCGTGCACGGTTCGTTTCTGTCGCTTCAATGGTCAGAACAGCAGCACCCGTAAAGCTCTCGGCGGAATGCGCGCCAGACCACCCGTCAGCACCGGATGTTTTACGCAAGGCTATACCTGATGACAGGCCCGAACTTTGATACTCGGCATCACCAAAATTACCAGAACCATCACCCAAACGCGTCCAGATCTGACCATCACTTGAGCTAACCACAGCATCAACATGACCATCAGAGTTCAGATCATGGTATACAGTGGAAAGGTTGGAACCCAGCTTGCCTGTATCAATGTTACTGTCAGCTATCCAGTTGATTGCTTGAGCATCTCCACCACCAACGGAAACCTCCACTTCACCAATTGTCGTGCCATTCCCGTAAAAGGACGTATCCACAAAAAGAGGCACAGAAGAAGGCGAAGGCGTTTCACTGGTGTAAACAGTTGTGCCATTCTGTTTATAGATGACGGCACCTGAATCGGTACGTTCAATGGTCAAAACATCACCAGTTGAGTAAGCACCGAAAGAGCCTTTGGAAACACCTGCCTCATAAATTGTCAAAATACCATTTATGTTAGGCTGGAAGGCGTATTCAATTGTCGTGTAGCCAGAATCACCAACCGTCGATGACAGGCCGATCATTCGATAACTGTTGGTTTCTGTAACCTCCATAGAAAGCAACACAGAACCCGTATAGCTATCAGATGAATGTGCACCCGCATTCCAGGCATTACCACCCGATGTTTTGCGCAGACCAATACCCGATGACAGGCCTAAACTTTGGAATTCAGCATCCCCAAATCCGCCAATCTGGTTACCATCAGCATCACGACTAAACAGCACGCCGTTGGTATCACCGTGGAGAGTGTCGTTGCCATCGCCGCCATCTAACTGGTCGTTACCCAGGTCGCCATGGAGCGTATCGTCACCCAGCTCGCCTTTGAGCAGGTCATTGCCGTCACCACCTGAAAGGTTATCATTTCCGGCACCGCCAAAAAGTTGATCGTTTCCTAGCCCACCATCGAGTGTATCTTCCCCATCGTTACCGTTGAGAATATCGTTCCCGGCAAAACCAATAACGGTATCTTCTGCAGAAGTGCCCGAGAGATTGTTGTCAGAGTTATTACCAAGAACCACGTTCATCGCGGCGCCATCAGAGCTTTCGAATGAAACCCGGTTTTCAAATGATACGAACCAATTCTCGATAGTCAGCTGATCAGTTTCAGAAGCTTTGATAATCAGATTATTGCCATCTTTCACAAAGGTTAGATCATTTTGAGTTATTCCAGCACCAAAAATGACTTTGTTTTCCAAACCATTATTACGAATGAGGTCGGAACCATCCCCAAGGTTATAAAGATAGGTATCATTACCAGCACCACCTTCTAGGATGTCATTGCCAGCACCGCCAGAGATGAGGTCATCACCTTCACCACCATTGATAATGTTATTTGTTTCATCTCCAAACAGAACATCATGACCCGATGTACCTTGAAAATCAGACAATGGAGGGGCATTTCCCACATGACCAAAGTCCTGTGGAGGTGCGTAAGTATAAGCTTCCTGACCGAAATTGATTTCCATAGAAGGTGTTGCAGAGTTTCCTGCTGTAAAAGCCGGGAAGACTTCACCATTCAGATTGTCAAACGTTGGATTAACGCCCGCGACAGGATCGCCACCTTCAAGCCAGTTTCCGTTCTTGCCGACCCACATCTCACCTGTGTTTTTATCCACAGCATACATGATAACATCGCCAACGGAATCTCCTGCAGGACCATAAGAGGAACGGGCATTATCGTGGAACTTCTCTCCACTGTACCAGCCCCAACCTGTTGCATCTCCAACAACATTGACAAAGGGACTGCTATCCTTTTGCGCAACACCACTCGAGAAGAAACCACCTGCAACAAGGACTTTTACTTCCCAATAGACTTTACCTTCAATCGCATTCGTCGCATAGGTCAGTTCACTGCCATCCCAGCTTGCACTGCCAAGTTGACGGCCATCAGATGAGATCACATCATTTGACGCAGCATTCTGTGTATCAAGAACTGTATAGTCAGAAACATTTGCTGCAGTCGTTGAAACATCAACAACAGCATCCTTGGAAAGCCCAGAGCTATCCGTTACACGCCAGGTAAAGCTGTCCTGGCCTGCGTAGCCTTGAGGATCATAGCTGTARGTRCCATCTGCATTGATYGTAACCAAAGCACCGCTTTGCAGCGTAAAGCTGTTGTCACCATTATCTGTCGCATCAACAACCTTAAAGCTCAGAACTTCTGTACTATCGGCAACATCAAGATCTGCATCAGTAAAACTCAGTTTGTGAGAAATAGGGCCAGATCCATTATAGACAATCTTGGCGTCAACAGCTTCCGGGCCGTTCACAGTCGTCAGATCAAAGTCACCATCCGCAAAGCGCAGGGTTTCAATATCCGTGACAACATCACGACCATCAGCTCCGCCAATAACCGTAAAGCTGCCATCACCATTATCCTCAATCAGATAATCAGTACGATTACCCGTAAAGACGGCTACATCGTTTCCAGAACCACCATCAAGAAGATCGTCACCGGCACCGCCAATGATGGTATCGTCACCTGATCCACCTGAGAGTGTTGCTCCAAGAGGAGCCGGTTCAATAAGACCAGTTGAGGTTTCCTGATTACCTGGATCAATGCCGTTCAAGGAGAAATCGTTTCCTTGTGTACTCGTATCCGCACCAAGATTATTTGCTTGTGAAAAATCTAAACGGAAGCCATTTGGACCAAGATTGGCATCAGATGTAGGGCTGTCAGGAGCCCAACTACCATCGGCTAATCTTTGCCCAAGGATAAGATCATCAGCGTTATCAACCGTGCCACCGTCCCTAAAGGAAATGTCCGCGATGGCACCCGCAAAATCATACTCTGATGCTCCTTGCAACGCACCAATTCTGTGCTCCCAATTAGTACCAATAGTTGAGCCATTCCAGCCCGCAGGGAAACCAATACTATTGGAAGAAAGAGTGATTTCCTCACCGTTAACAAATAGGCGAGCGAATTGGCCATCTGCACGCGAGGTATCAAAGGCAACAGTTATATGCATCCATTCGCCAATATTGGTGAAAGTTTCCTCACTAGTTACAGAAAAATAATCCGCAGGGCTTGGATAAGTGTTCGCATAACTTCCATAATGTAGGCGATTATCATTACCAAAACCAATCCAGCCATAACCAGTTCCCGGACCACCGTCACGAGAGGTAAAGATACTATCAATGGTGTTGATACTATCCCGCTGTACCCAGCTTTCCATAACCCAGGTCTGGTTACTACCCGTGTCCGTAAAGCTGTTCCCCAGATATTCACCACCAGAAAGCGAAACGCCACTCAACTCTGTACCGTTATGAGGAAGAGCACCACTTTGGATCAAGTCATCACCAGCACCACCATCTATAACGACACTGATAGAATCACCCATCAGAATATCATTACCAGCTGTACCTGTAATCTCTGGATAAACGACACCCACATGACCAAAGTCCTGTGGTGGTGCGTAAGTGTAAGCTTCCTGACCAAAATTGACTTCCATAGAAGGTGTTGCTGAAGTCCCCGCTGTAAAGGCCGGGAAGATTTCACCACTAAGGTTGTCAAACATTGGGGCCGTGTTAGTAGATGGGTCACTGCCATTAAACCATGTACCATTTTTACCCATCCACATTTTACCCGTGGACTTGTCAACTGCGTACATAAACACATCACCAACAGCATCGCCTGCTATTCCGTATGAACTACGTACATTGTCATGGTACTTTTCACCACCATTGCCACGATACCAGCCCCAACCCGTTGCATCACCAACAACATTAAAGGATGGACTACTACCTTTTTGCGCAACACCACTCGAGAAGAAACCACCTGCAACAAGGACTTTTACTTCCCAATAGACTTTACCTTCAATCGCATTCGTCGCATAGGTCAGTTCACTGCCATCCCAGCTTGCACTGCCAAGTTGACGGCCATCAGATGAGATCACATCATTTGACGCAGCATTCTGTGTATCAAGAACTGTATAGTCAGAAACATTTGCTGCAGTCGTTGAAACATCAACAACAGCATCCTTGGAAAGCCCAGAGCTATCCGTTACACGCCAGGTAAAGCTGTCCTGGCCTGCGTAGCCTTGAGGATCATAGCTGTAGGTGCCATCTGCATTGATCGTAACCAAAGCACCGCTTTGCAGCGTAAAGCTGTTGTCACCATTATCTGTCGCATCAACAACCTTAAAGCTCAGAACTTCTGTACTATCGGCAACATCAAGATCTGCATCAGTAAAACTCAGTTTGTAAGAAACAGGGCCAGATCCATTATAGACAATCTTGGCGTCAACAGCTTCCGGGCCGTTCACAGTCGTCAGATCAAAGTCACCATCCGCAAAGCGCAACGTTTCAATGTCTGTGACAACATCACGACCGTCAGCTCCGCCAATAACCGTAAAGCTGCCATCCCCATTATCCTCAACCAGATAATCCGCACGATTACCTGTAAAGACAGCCATGTCTGTACCATCGGCAAAGGTCAGTGCCTCAATACGTTGGTTAGTGTCCAGCCAATTGGTAATGGTAATTTTATCGGTCAACTCGGAGATGGTTGCAGCCGGATTGCTTGGATCCTTGAGGGCAACGATTAGATTATTGCCAGACAGCACCGTGATAATATCGGCAGCGGTAATGCCTTTTTCGAAAACAAGACTGTCATAGCCTGCATTAATAGCTGTACCGTTTGCACTCGCCTGATCATGGATTGTGCTTTCGCCATGCCCACGGCCAAAGATATAGATGTCATCGCCCGCACCGCCTGCAAGCGTATCACTCCCGCCCAGGCCGTTGAGTATATCGGCACCATTGCTACCCGAGAGATTATTGTCTGTACTATCTCCCAGAATGAGTTGGCGGCCAACTTCATCTTCGCTTTGATCAACAAAGGCAATTGCAACCTGCTTTTTGTTGTCGAGATACCAGCCCTCGATCGTAACGACATCTGTTGCAGAAGTCCGAAGCAACAGGTCATTGCCCTGTTTGCTATATTCTATATCGGCAAGGGCAATGCCTGTACCAAAGACAAGTTTGGCATGAGCACCGTTATTCCGAATGATATCCGCACCATCACCAACATTAAAGCGATAGACATCTCCATCGCTATCCCCACCGATAAGAAGGTCGTCGCCCTTCCCTCCAGTAAGATCATCAGCGCCTGCTCCGCCGTAGAGCGTATCGTTGCCCTCACCACCTGTCAGCGTATCTTTACCAACATCACCATAGAGCAAGTCATCGCCTGCCCCGCCAGCAAGCTTGTCATCACCGGCACCATTCCCCAGACGCGTCCAGATCCGACCATCCCCAGCATTGATCAACGCATCGGTAACACCGTCACCATTGAGATCGAGGTATTTTATAGAGAGGTTAGAGCCGAGTTCGCTTCCAGTTGTGCCGTTATTTTGTTCTATGGCATCACCGAAATTACCAGAACTATCACCAAGACGTGTCCAGATCTGACCATCATCTGAATTGATAACAGCATCAACATGGCCGTCTCCGTTCAAATCCTGATAATCAACAGTAAGGTTTGAGCCTAAGTTATGTGCCTCAACAGAAGCATCAGTTACCCAAGTAACAGCTTTTTCAATACCAGCTGAATCTATCAGCTTAGCATCATTCAGTGTAGAACCATTTTCGTATAATGACGTATCTACCAACAGGGGATTGTCTGTAGATGATATAACTGTACTCGTATAGATCGTCTCTCCATTTTTGATATAGCTGACAACACCATCTGATGAACGTTCAATGCCAAGAATGTCACCCGTTGAATAGGTACCAAAAGTACCGAGACTTGCTCCTGACTCATAGATGTAAAACTTTCCATCCGACACGAGATAGAAGGTATACTCAATTGAGGTGTAGTTGGAATCTCCTGCTGTCGAAGAAAGACCTATCATACGATGTGTATTGGCTTCAGTTACTTCAACACTTAAAGAACCAGCACCTTCAAGCTTTTCAGAAGAATACGCTCCTGCATTCCATGCGCTGCCACCTGAAAGTTTCTTTAGTAACCCTCCAACAACTCCATTACTCTGCTCAACTGCATCTCCGAAGTTACCTGTTCCATCACCAAGACGTGTCCAGATCTTGCCATCATCTGAATTGATCACAGCATCAACATGACCATCAGAATTCAAGTCCTGATAAGCAACAGTAAGGTTGGAGCCAAGATTATGTGCCTCAACAGAAGAATCAGTTACCCAAGTAACAGCTTTTTCAATACCAGCTGAATCTGTCAGCTTAGCATCATTCAGTGTAGAACCATTTTCGTATAATGACGTATCAACCAACAGGGGATTGTCTGTAGATGATATAACTGTACTCGTATAGATCGTCTCTCCATTTTTGATATAGCTGACAACACCATCTAGTGAGCGTTCAATGCCAAGAATGTCACCCGTTGAATAGGTACCAAAAGTACCGAGACTTGCTCCTGACTCATAGATGTAAAACTTTCCATCCGACACGAGATAGAAGGTATACTCAATTGAGGTGTAGTTGGAATCTCCTGCTGTCGAGGAAAGACCTATCATACGATGTGTATTGGCTTCAGTTACTTCAACACTTAAAGAACCAGCACCTTCAAGCTTTTCAGAAGAATACGCTCCTGCATTCCATGCGCTGCCACCTGAAAGTTTCTTTAGTAACCCTCCAACAACTCCATTACTCTGCTCAACTGCATCTCCGAAGTTACCTGTTCCATCACCAAGACGTGTCCAGATYTKGCCATCAYYTGARYTRAYCACAGCATCAACATRACCRTCTGCGTTTAAGTCTTGATAATCTACGGAGAGATCTGAAGCAACTCCAACAGAGGTAATAGTAGAATCAGTCTTCCAATTAATTGGTTTAGCTACAGCACCATTCACTGATAATTTGATGTCGGAAATTGTCGCCCCAGTTTCATGTAGGGCTACATCAATAAGTAAGGAACTATCAACAGCTGATGTCTTTAAGCTGGTATAAAACACCTCACCATTTTTAGAATACACCACTGAACCTGTTGCTGTTCGTTCAATGGTTAATAGATCGCCTGCAGAATAAGTTCCAAAATCTGCAATGTAAGCACCTGACTCGTAAACCCTTAAAATGCCATCATTACCTTGGCTAATAGCAAAATCTACAGAGGTATAACTGGAATTACCAGCTTCAGACGAAAAGCCTATCATACGGGCTGTGTTTGTTTCTGAAGCCGTAAAGCTTAGTATGCCACTGCCGATAAAACTTTCGTCCGAATAAGCTCCAGAATTCCAACCTGTACTACCAGAACTTTTCTGTAGGTTAGATGTACCTAAGCCGCTATTAACAGCATCACCAAAGTTACCTGTTCCATCACCAAGACGTGTCCAGATTTGGCCATCACTTGAGCTAACCACAGCATCAACATGACCGTCTGCGTTTAAGTCTTGATAATCTACGGAGAGATCTGAGCCAAGAGAACCAACTTTCAGGTTATTGTCTGCAATCCAGTTCACTGGTTGAGATGCATTGGTACCTATCGATAGATGGGTTTCCCCTATCGTCGCACCATTCTGATAAAGAGAAGTATCAACATACAAACCAACATCCGGAGAAGAAACTGTTGTGCTGGTGTAAATTGTTTCCCCATTTTTGCTATATATCACAACGCCGGTATCTGAGCGTTCGATACTCAGAATATCTCCGATATTATAAGTGCCAAAGCTCCCCTTGCTTACTCCAGATTCATAAATCTGTAGTATCCCGCCTGGAACTTGGTAAAGGGCATATTCGATAGATGTATAACCTGAATCCCCAATTGTTGAAGAGAAACCTACCATACGGGTAGTCGATGTATCCTCAATGTGGACTGTAAGTTCACCAGCACCCGTAAAACTCTCTGCTGAATAAGCTCCCGCATTCCAAGCCGTCCCACCAGAAACCTTACGTAAACTTGATCCCCCATGGAAACTCACATCCCCAAATCCGCCGATGGTATTTCCCTCAGCATCACGACTAAACAGCACGCCGTTGGTATCACCGTGGAGAGTGTCGTTGCCATCGCCGCCATCTAACTGGTCGTTGCCCAGTTCACCGTGGAGGGTATCATCCCCCAGATCGCCTTTGAGCAGGTCATTGCCGTCACCGCCTGAAAGGCTGTCAATCCCCTCGCCGCCTTCCAGTTGGTCGTCCCCGTCATCCCCGCGCAAGGTATCATTGCCATCTAAACCAAAGAGCTGGTCATCACCTTCGCCACCACTAAGGGTATCGTCGCCTTTACCGCCATCTAGAATGTCATCGCCAGTTCCGCCAATAAGAGTGTCATCGCCCAAATAGCCACGGAGAATATCATTTCCTCCAAAGCCTTCGATAACATTATTGCCGTCATCGCCGGCCAAGCGGTCGCCTTGATCAGACCCTTCAAGGTTTTCAATATTAACGAGCGTATCGTCCAGAGCTTCATCGGTGAGGAAACCGATTGAGAATATAAAATCATCACTTGCTTCAGAAAAAGCTGCTGTAGAAGCATTAGATCCATAGCTACCAACCATAACATCAAGATCGGTAAGCCAAGAGAACGAATTCACAACCTTTCCATCAATAGACACAACCGTCAGGCCAGTCTCTTTATCATACCCCAACGAAACATTGTGCTGGTCTGCGTCTGCTATTTTGACAATAAACTTTCCCTGCAGAGTCCCATCTGCACGGTGGTAACTAATGATGGCTTCATCACCATCAAAGGACACATCCAGAAATGCATTGTTTTCCGGACGCACTTCTCCTGCAGACAGATCATGTTGTGCAGACAAAATTGCCCCGATAGAAGCATTTACATCAGATCCCTTTGCCAACGCGACAGAGGTTGTTGCCCAACCACTCGCACCCGCAATTGCTGCCAAGGTATAGGCAGCAGACAGCTCTGTCCCCAGATGAAGCGCACGTTTGTTGCTGAATGCATCAACAATGACATCCCCGGAAAATCTATTGGCATCCAGATCTGTTTGCAGTTGATCGTGTTTTCGACCACCGCCACGTTTGAGGTCAACATCAACACCAAAAACAGCATTTTTGTATGACGCCGTATCAACACCCAGCCCACCATCAATGCTATCTGCCCCGGTTCCTCCGGAAATGATGTTATCAGCACTGTCACCTTTAAGGGTATCGTCGTGATGAGATCCAGTCAGGTTTTCAAAATTGGAAAAAGTATCTCCATCAGATGAAGTACCTGCCTCCATATCAACAGCTACACCCGTGTCTGAACTCTGATAACTCAGTGTATCAACACCAGCCCCGCCATCCAGGGTATCGGCTCCTGCGCCTCCGTCCAGAACATCATTGCCTTCACGTCCCGTCAGAGTGTCATCACCTGCATAACCCTCTAGTGATGATCCTGAAATTTTGGCTGAAAGACTGTCTGCCTGAGCCGAACCGATGGCATTTTCAAATCCATCATAAACATCCCCTGTCGCGTCACCACCTGATGCCGTCTCAGCCTCCAGATCAACCGTCACACCCTCGGCTGAAAGACTGTATGAAAGAGTGTCATTCCCTTCTCCGCCTTTCAGCGTATCCGCACCTGCGCCGCCTTCAATAATATTATTTTCTGTATCACCACGCAGAATATCAGCATGAGAAGATCCCAAAATATTTTCAATCGACTTTAAAGTATCTTTATCTGTTATATCCACAGTAACAGTTCGGGTTATAGGAGCAGAACTACCCTCACTAACACTCAGCGACCCACCACCGGAAGTGTAACCATTGTTGCGATCATCTTTATCACCGCTAACAGAGTTACCGCCTGAGCCGCTATAATTGCCTCGGTCATCCTTGTCTCCACTAACGGAGTTCCCCCCACCACTCCAAAATCCGCCACCAGAACGGGATGGAGGATTAACAGTGTATGTGTACGTCGTGGTTTGCGGCGCAGTCGAACGCCCTTCGCCTGTAGACAAATCAACGGTGACCCCAAACGCGCTGTCGTGGTAACTGATGGTATCGCTACCATTTTCGCCATCAATGTAATCTGATCCATACCCCCCTTGGATAAAATCATCCCCGGCATTACCAAAAATCACGTTATTAGACGAATCACCAATGAGTTCATCATTCAGACGAGATCCGATAATCCCTTCAAAATTATCAATACTATCGCCCTCGGCATCACCACCTGAAACACTCTTGCTGTCCAGGTTAACATTGACTGCCCGAGAAGAGGTTTCATAAGACACATAATCATACCCCGTACCGCCATCCAGCGTATCTGATCCCGCGCCACCTTCGAGAATATCAACACCACTACCGCCTGTAATGTGATCGTTCCCATCACCACCTGAAACAAAGATTTTATCAGATCCTGAATTTGTAATGATGTCATCACCGTCACTGGCAATAATATTTTCAGCATTAATCTGGGCCAGATCAACATTGACGCCCACGTTCCCCTGCACATGAACCCAGTCAATGCCATCCCCGGCATCAATATTGGCAGTATCGTCCTCGGCATCAATCACCAGGGTATCATTCCCCGCCCCGGATTTCAGGGTATCTGATCCGGCACCACCAGATAATAAATCATTCCCGGCACCACTTTGCAGAACATCATTCCCGCCATGCCCGCTCAGGGTAACATTCTGTGTTCCCGTATAATGAAAGTTATCATGACCACTACTGCCATAGGCAGCTTCCAGTCGTGTTGCATTCAGGTCCAGTGTAACCGCGGCATCCCCTTGAACAAAGGCAATATCACGCCCACTACCGCCATCGATATGGGTATCATCGGCATCGATAAAGAGTATATCGTGCCCACTACCACCCGAAATTCTATCCGCACCTGCATCACCGGAAAGCCAGTCATTTCCTAATCCACCAATCAAACGATCGTTTCCGCCCCCGCCCAACAGAACAACACTTTTGGCTGCACCGGCAAGAAGACGGTTGTCCAGCGAGTTTCCGGTTAACATCTTTGCTGACAAAGACGATGCAATACCGTTGAATTCGACATTTTCAGCGGCAACAAAGGAATTTCCGTCTTTTGTCTTGAAATGCACCCCGTTGTTATAGAGTGATCTGGACACACTTGTAGAGCTGGCACCCAAAATAACATCAGCGGCAAGCCCTTCGGAACCATCTGTTTTTGTGTAACTTGTAAAGCCTGAAATAACACTGCTGTCCCCAACAACAGTATTCCCATCAGACGTCAGGTTTAAAGACTGAATACCAAGTTCGGAAAGACTCTTGAGCTCGCCATCATCAACCTTGCCGTCTTGATCCAGGTCCTGCCAGACTTTGAAGCGAC
The DNA here is from genome assembly GCF_900313065.1 of Kiloniella sp. EL199. GTDB lineage: Bacteria > Pseudomonadota > Alphaproteobacteria > Kiloniellales > Kiloniellaceae > Kiloniella. Next base: position 77,032 of record NZ_OMPU01000015.1, on the reverse strand, counting down.
TGAAATCCACATCATTCTGATCAAGAATGCCATCCTGATTTGTATCATACAAAACCTTGAGAGCTTCCAGATCCGTGTCTTCTTCTGCCGTTTCGTTGGCAAAGAGAAGCTCATCCCCCTTAATGGCATTGTCATTATTTTTATCAATAACCAACAGGCCGTCTTCTGCGGCGACCCAGCTGATATTTTCTTCGTATCCATCGCCGTCAATATCAAAAAATGTTGTGGAATCATCCCGTTCAACAATCGCAATTTCGCCGTCGTCATTCAGATCGAGAACGACCGGTTTACCACCTCGGTCAGTTTCATTATTATTTTGCGGTGTTCCGTAGTCTCTTTCAAATGCCGTAACCTCAGTGTCTTGTTTAGCAGCATCATACTGTTGATCAGTGTAACCATTATCTTTTGCCGCGTCTCTCCGAGCATGATCAACTTCTTTCATTGTCGGATAAGTATGACCAGTTAATTTTTGTAGGTTCTGCTGTTCTTCCAAAGTAAGATTATTGAAAGAAGACATCGGACCATAAGCAGATACTTTACCTGTTTTAGATTTGTAATGACCTGTTTCCGGATCATAACGTCCTCCGTTAATATCGGTTTCAGGACCAACATCACTTCGAGGATTTAGGGCAAGAATACCATCCGAAATTGGAGTTTCAATTTGCGCATTCGGCAAAGCCTGATCAAAATTGAATGCACCAAGATTAATACCAGAAATTGTTGACTGATAGTCAGGGGTCGCACCCGTTGATCCCACTAGTTCATTATATGCTCGTGAAAACCAGTCGGATTGGTTTTCGAAATTAAAAGCACTTAAATTCACTTCACCATCAACATTTGGCGTTGTATTAAGCGGCGACCCCGTGGAAGCAGAAAACAAGCCATTATATTGATCAATCAAAGCACGATCAATCAAAGCAGAAGTGTAACTAAAATCACTAACATCTTTAAGACTATCAACAATCTCAAATGGGTGATCTATTCCAGCCACAGGATCTGTTATTGCGTCTGTCGGCAGGTTTGAGAACTCGCTCGGCGTGCTGGAATTGTATACATCAGCAACAGAAATACTGTCGAAAGCACCATCCCATGACCAAAAATCTTCTGGATCATAAAGATCTGTAGGAACCGTCGCGGCCCCACCAAGACTATCTGTAATTGTCACAAAATCAGGGTTAGAAAAATCTATATTGAACGTAACGCCATCTGTACCCGTGAGAACTTGAGATTCACCATCTTCGGTCTCCTCAATAGTGACACCATCGGCAGTTGTATAAGATAAATTTCCATTTGAATATTCTATGGAAATTGCCCCATCGTTCCAGATGGTTTTAACTTCATCATCCGTTATAACAACATCAGTTATATAGCTACCAGTTAAAACATCAATCATCTCTTGTAACTCAAGACGATTTAATCGTTCTGCATTTAATTGAATTGCCAACTCAGGAGTAGCCAACTCAACTTTAAAGTTATAACCGGGTTCGGGAGATAATTTACTCCAAGTTTTTTCAACAGGATCATAATGCCAAGATCTAATTAGGTTAGGATCACCAAAAGAATGACCATCATAAAATTTCTCTAATACTTTTCTATCTATACTAAAATCAGTTAGCTGGACTCCTAAACTATTTTTAATCGCATCGATTTCAAAATCAGTCAATTGATCAACAAGGTTAGTAATATTTCCTGTACTAGACAAAAAATCTCGCATGAAAGAACTTCTCTCATACACACCAACATAAATGCCCGTCTCTATATCTTTAACAACTAATACATCTCCACCCAAAATTTGTTCTAGGCGATATTGCTGATTTTCATAACTTAAACCTTGATCCAATCCTAAATGATATGATTCTTCAGTGTTGGCAAAGCCATAATCTGCTAAAAAAGTCCCCAAATTCACTGAATATCCAGCTATACCAGATAATCCACCAAGATAGCTTCCTGTATAAGAATCTTTTATTATTTGAGAATCAGGAGGTAAAAAACCTCTCACTGCGGGGTGAGTAACATCTCCGAAAATTGCATCAAAATAATGATCAATAATTTGAATATTCCCGGGAAAACTCTGCCCCATATCCTTATCAACCCACGTTGAGAAATCAGCAAGCTGTATCTCATCAAGACTAAAGGGCCTTATATCTTGAGGATACTTTGAAATCATTACTTCATGAGCTTCAATTAGACGATCCAGAATATCCCATGAAAATTCATCCAAAGTTAGGTTGTACCAATCGGGACCATTAAACAATTGAGCTTGAAGATTACCAAAAATAGCAGCACCCCCAATCACGTTACTATAAGTTGTTATCTGCATTTGAGTTAAAAGTTGTTCATAAACTTCTTCATCAACTCCTTTATAAAATTCTGCTAACTCAATATAACCAGCAGCTCTATCAGTATCTGACGCAAATTCATCACCAATAATAGCTCTTGCTTTTTCAACAGCAGCTCTTAAATCATTTGTAGTTGAAGTCATAATTAGATCACTCGTTTATAAACTTTTCTAAGATGCTCAGGATGGGTTACTTTTAACTATTTGTTTGATTGCCTGTTCAACAATATTTTCCCATTGGGGAATAAATTGTCTTTCAAATAAAATTTGTACCCCAATATCATTTCTGACTAAAAATTTTGCGAAGCATTTGAATTGGGGAGATCCACCCGGACAATGAAAAAGTATATTCTTGTCATTTATTTTCCAAGGAAGTATAGGTCGACCTCGAGCCAAGTAATATTCTGTCCCAGTGGCGACTTTAGGATACCATTTATCTACAGAATGAAGGGGGTAATATTCTAAACCATAAATGAAATCTCGGTATTTTCCTTTACGGACAGAGGCATGCAAGTGAACATTTGGCACAGATGTTATTTCTACTCTAACGACAACCTCACCTTTAATTGACTGATTTAAATTTTTTTCTTGATATGATTGGGATTTAAAATTAATGCCATCTTGAGTAAACGTATAATAAAAAACCTGTTGATTAGTTTTACACTTTTTCTCAAAATAACAGTTACAATGTAGAGAAATGTTTTTCTTATCATCATGTAATTCAAAAACAACTGTTTTTGGATCTTTGATTGAATAAACTTCAATACCATCAGAACAGGCAGAATCCGTTGCATGTTCTGCGACTATTCCCCCGCAAACAGCTATAAGAAAAAGAGCCATAAAGATATATTTTTTCTGAAACCAGTATTTCATATGTCTCTCATTAAAAGAAAATTGTTTATGTACTAAGCGATGGTAGATTTCTAAAGCTTTGTCAAACTCAGTGCATAATTGGCACCAAGAGTTTTAAAGCCCATTTTGCCCATAAATTGATTTGCGCGTTGGATTTCAATGCCTGAAGTCACGTGCACCATAATTTCCTTGGCACCCTTTTTTTTCGCCCATTTCACAAGGCCCTTCATAAGATTCACAGAGACCTTCCCTCCAAGAAATGAAGCTCTGTATTCTTTTTTGACGTAATAAAAATATACCGTGGTTATGGCACTATCATCGCTGATAATACCTTCCCCAAAGACACAATAGATAAAACCAACAGGTTCATCCCCGTACATGGCAATAAGCAGTCCGTACTGATCCGGATTGTTCTTGATAAGCCCCGCAAGTTTATCGCGTTTCTTCTCACTAAAAAGTCCTCCGCTAAAATGAGATTCCTCATAAAAATCTTTTGCCATGACATAAACGGATTGGAGATGAGCATCCTTGCTCGCAAGAATAATCTTAAGATCTTTGGACATTACTAGGTTTATTTCTTCAAAAGAGAATTAGTCATTATAAAAAGGAAAGATCGTGATCATAATTATTGTGATAAGAAAGCTTTGAATTACAAATAGATACTCTGACTTTTATTACCTGCGAACAAACCAGAGTTTATAAACTGTATATTCATATACTTTTAAACCTCACTTAAATTAATCAGCGCACACCCCTCCGCTACATACAATAGTATTCACGCATAACGTGTACAGACTAAAGATATGACACAAAAATACCCCGGCAACAATCACCATTAACAAAAGATTAATATGAAGTTACCTACTGATTATTCTGGATAGTTAAGACATGTAAGAAACCTATAGGGTCTCTTCTAAAATACAGCTTTTCCAAAAATACATATAAGGGTTTTGGACATAATAACTCAAAACCTGACTATATTTAACCTACTCATTTGATAACATTATATATTTTCGTCAAAATTACATACTTTAAAGTAAATAACGTCATTTCGGTATAAAGTCGCTAAGCTTTATCTGTAAAAATTCATTCCTCATTTTGTTGAGGACTTTCCATTTCTTCAATCTGCTGACGACTACGCCATCCAAGGTTGGTAATCCTTTCAGTTTTTCAATCAACCCATCAATAGCTTCTTTATCTCCCTCGACTGCAGCTCGCTCATCATCTGTCAAAGGCACTTTTTCCAACATGTGCAGTACTGATGAGCGAGCCTCAAGAGTTCGAGCAAGAATAGAATCTTTTGGCAAGTTAAAATCACACCTGGCGCATGCCATACGATGAGGACATGTGCTCCAAAATGGATTAGTGCAGTATGAATCTCCTAAATCATAAAACTTATATGGCTTTCCATTCACCGCATCACCATTGATAACAGCATCATGATCAATAAGCACATCGACCATATGCGTCATACGATCAGCCTTGGCATAGGTAGCTGCCAATCTTGTCGGCCGAATAGTTAAGTAGTGCATTGTTGATCGGGCGCATGAATGCCCTGTCCATTTCATAAGTTCGTGTAGTGTAAATCCATCAGGAGAGTTTGCTAGCGCAGTCACCACAGATGCACGAGCCCGATGACTTGTAATTTTACCCCGGCTATCTTCAGTAGGAACGCCAGCCTTTGCACAGAGAGATTTAATGATTGTATCTTCTATAAACGTTGTTCCAATCGGCTTTCCTTTATTTTGGAGAAGAAATTCTACTCGCTCACCTGTCTTCATATCTAAAAGTTTTGGTTGAGAGGGTCTTATTGCAGCCCAAGCCTTTATAACCTTATGCACGATAGCAGCAACAGGCTTTACGAACTCTCTGGCCGTTTTGCTCGGCGGCACTGTCAAATAGCAAATTGTGCCAGCAGGAATTGTTCCTTCTTTATCAGCAAGATCTTGTTTTTGTAAAGTAGAACATCCCAACCTTAATCGCCGGAGTTCATTTTTTCGCAAGCCTGTATGTGTCCAAAGTACAGCTGCTGCATGAATCAACTCAAATGGATAATGAGGTGAGTCTGCCAGAACATCCTCACGCGTTAAGTTGAGACTTGCCCAAACAAGTTTAAGCCATATTCGATCATCAATCACTCTTGGGTTTGGGCCACGTTGCCGTAGTATCCTGGTAGGTGCTGCCAAGTGATAATGAGGATTGAAATTTAACTTTCCCCACCCCCATTGCTCAACATCGAAAAAAAATCTACGCAAATGCATTAAGTTAGAGCATTTTGTATTCATCATCATCGGTTCACCTAATCGTGCAGGCGGAATAGGTGGAGCAGAAGGTAATACATAATCACCAATATTCATATTACAAACCAGAGCAACGGCTTCAGCCGCCGTTTCGGCCTTCCAATCACTTGGCAGACGAATTTCAGGATGCTTGTCTGCTAGCCAAAGTCCAATCCGAAGAACAAAACCATGACACGATTGTCGTGTTGTTTCACCAATAGAAGAGGTCTCTCGCCATCGATGTGCTAAAGCTACCCATTCAGGGGCAATCCCTGTTGTATCTCGATCTTTGAATCTTTTATAATGCCGCATACGGATAGGCTCAGGCAAATAGCCTAAAAGCGAGAGGGCTCTAGACACTTTACCGCAGAGTGTCTTAACAGAATCACCATATCCTTCTTGTTGAAATTGCCACAAGACATCTTCCGTATAGTCGTTCATATCCGATGATCTTGTGGTTAACATCAATGTAGAAATCATCGTCGGTAGCGATTGACGAAGGCTTATAATATTGTACCCGAGACTAACAAGTGTCTCTTCAATTTCATCATAAACCTTCCGGAATAAGTCGTACCCGAAAACAAGTTCTGCAGAAAGAGAAGCCGAAACCCTTCGTACTAAAACAGGTGAATAATCATATTTGCGTAAAGTAAATGCATACACAAACAAGTACGGCCTGCCTCCTCTTGACGGATGTAGAGTTTCAAGAAGTAAATCTGACCAATCTTCATTCTCTAACCCCCAGACAGTACAATCTTTTTCCAATAGCTTATAGAAAATCTGTTTCCACGCATGATCCGGTGCCTTCAAATCAGGAGGAAGCCTACTCCGAACCAATTTTAACGGAGCATAAATGCGAGGAAGTTGATCTCTAATTTTAGTTAACCGGCGACCGTTTTGAATCCATGCCCACAATAATTTACGCTCATTATCATGAAGTGCCGTACTTTGATTAAATCTCGTTAAGTCCAGATCTTGCGTTCCTTTTGCAAGCCATCCTTTATAACGTTTGCTTCTTTCATCAAAAATCGAATAAAGCGGCATCAGTTACCTCATCACGGGCTTCGATACTTCTCGCAATTTTACTGGCTAATTCCGTCCCCGATAGATGAATATAAGCCATTGTCGATTGAAGATTTCGATGTCCTGCATAGATTGCAATCTCATGCAACCTCCAACCAGCGCGAGCTAGATGTGTCAAACGGAGATGACGAAAAGTATGTGTTGAGAAATCAGATTGATCAGCACGAACGGCCAAATTCCTTACCGCTTTACTCCACTGCCATTTACTAAGTTTCTTGCCATAATTTCTGTTAGATACAGAAAGAAACAATGGGCCTGGCCGATGATCAAGAGTATGCCGCTCTCTCATATATGCAGCAAGATTTGCACCAGCTCGAACAGGATAGGTAACAACTCTGCCATACCCTGTTTTTGTTGTATTAGCGCGTACAGTAATCAAGCGACGTGCATAATCAATATCCGTAACAGAAAGGTTAACCAGTTCTTCACGCCTTAGTGCCCCAAAATACGCCAGAGCAAACATTACTCTATTTCTCAGGCTTTCACTTATTGCCGCGTAAATAATCTGTTTCCATATATCATCTGTTGGGATACGCGGAAGCTGTTCTATTTTCCGTACCAAACAGCCATTAAAGCCTATCTTCTGTGATGAATTTTTACCCGCTTTAAACTGTCCTCCTCTCGGAACAGGATTTTTACTAACAACACTTTGATAAAGTAAATGATCATACCAAAGACGAATTGCAGTCAGACGCTGAAGCAAAGTACTAATTGAAACAGTTTTTCTAGCTCCTTGCCCTCCTTCTGTGTCTCCTCTTTGAAATCGAACAAACAAGGAAATGTCATCAAGGTTAGCATCTTCTGCTATAATATCGCGAGAACAGCAAAAACCGAGGAACTCATTCAAGCCGCGTCCATATGCATCAATTGTCCGCTCGGCACGTCCTAAATTTGCAAGCAATCCCAACCAAGTTTGAGCATGAACGTTTCTCGCTACATATGGTAGCCGTGCTCCAGAAGGAAGTGGTATTGATTTGGTTTCTTTCATCATAGAAGCCAACCAAGGCTAGATTTCATACTTTATAGAGATTCAATTACCTTTCTCTCTGGCCAATTTTCTATCATATACATTGAAAAAAGAGTGGTATAAATCTGTGACAAGTTGGCAAAGCTAAGCTCCGCCAACTTGTCACAGATTTATAAATGCAAATATCTACGCATTAAGCTGTATTTCTATTCCACGTAATACCATAAAGCGCATAATTTGACGAGAAAATCCATGTGCCTGTCTGCCGTAACTTTGGCTTAATAACATGAAAGAGATCGCCAATTTTGTAGCCAAGCTTTTTGGCTTCTTCCGAGCGTGCAATCACACAACCATCATTATTGGACAGAACAACAATGGGGACACCTTCCAGATCAGGTCGGAAAACCCGTTCACAAGAAGCATAAAAGTTATTGACGTCAACCAGTGCAACCCACTGATCATGCTCGAAAGAACTAGAGCGAGAAATGATACGATCAAAAACATTATTTGCCACAGCTGATCAATTCAGCTTGGTGATCACGTTTGTCACAACACCCCAAATCTGCAAATCCTGCTCTCTTGAAACTTTGATTGGCTGATATTTTGGATTTTCTGAACAGAGTTGAATTTTCCCACCGCGATCATACAGGCGCTTCACCGTCAGTTGCCCATCAACCACAGCAATAACAATTTTGCCATGTCTTGCTTCTATAGATCGATCTACAACAAGCATTCCCCCCGGCATAATGCCCGCCCCAATCATAGAGTCCCCGGAAACCCTCATAAAAAAGGTTGCTTCTGCGCAATCAATCAGTTCCTCATTCAGGTCGAGCTTCCCTTCCATATAGTCTTCAGCCGGAGACGGAAAACCTGCAGGAATTCTAAAAGCATAAAGAGGGAGCGGAACAAATGTTCTCTTTTTCGCTTGGCCCATACTCTCAAGAGCTACACTTTTCATAGGGATGTTCTCGTATGCTGTATCCAAATACCCAATAAGAACAAATAGAGAACATATTTCATCAAAAGTCAAGAATGATGACGTTCCATGCCACAGGAATTAACAATTCAATTGTCGCCAAAACCTAACTCAATTAGGATTGAAATTCACAAATTAAAAACCTGTAAAGAGTAATACTCACCCGCCAGCCAGTTGAGCCCAAGACATGTCTGATATTTTTGTAAACTGCCGGATCGAAACAGATCGGATGATTATACGCTCCTATGCGATGGAAGATGCCACCTCACTGCAAGGAATTGCGTCTGACCCCAAAGTTCTTGAATATTTGCCTGATGATCCTCTCTCTCTCAAAGAGGTCGAAGACATTATCACTTGGTCAATTGGTTGCCATAAACGCAATAGCAAAGAAAAGCTTCATAAACTCAACCTCGCAATCCTTTTAAAGGAAACAGAACAACTTATTGGGTGGTGCGGATTAGGACCTGCCGATTGGGATCAGAGTCTGATTGAAATTTACTACACTCTTGCCCCAGAACATTGGGGTAAAGGTCTTGCTACAGAAGCAGCCATCACCTTAAGAGATTATGCCTTTGAGACGATCAAACTAAAAAAACTTGTTGGTATTGCCGCCACAGGCAACATCGCTTCAAACAAGGTTTTACAAAAATTGGGTATGAAATACGAAGGACGGCTGGAAACAGTACCAGAGAGTTGTGATCCTTATTTTCTGGGGCAGAATCTTTACTCCCTCACCCCCACAAAGATTTCATCATAGAGATTTTCCAAGCAATCCCCCCAACTTAATCTTTTCAAGACCTTCCTCGCAGGTTAAGAAGTGCCGTAATGTAAGAGAACCCTGCTCTGCTTGTAAGGAACAAATTGATGGTCGCAAAGAAAAATCCTTTAAAACTGAATAAGCTACAGCTGCGTACGCTTGTTCTGGCTCAAGTCATTGGACGCGACAAAAGACAAGCTGTGCATCATCCCAACAGAGATGTCACGTTGTCTCAACTTCCCCACACACATGGCGACCATGTGCACGTCGGGGAATTTGTCGTTTCTGCTAAAGACGCCAGTGGCTTCAACAATCCTGCGGTTTGGGTCGCCCTCGCACGGAAAGGACTTGTGAGAGAAGATGGCCAGACAATCACCCTCACAGCAGAAGGTGTTGCCTATGAAACGGGCCTCGGCGACAAGTTTCTGGAAAAATCAGATCACTAATCTTGAAGCCAACCTCTTAATCTGGCCTCTGACTCGGTAAGTCGAACATTATAGAGGTCAAGCAAGCTTTATTCTCGATTAGCCGCTGTACCTCGGACATGGCTGCAACCAAGACAAACATGTAATGTCAAATCAACGGAAACGTGCCCGGATTCAACATCTCTTACGTCTTCGGGCTGGTATTTACTCATATCGTTATCCAGATACCAGCTACCGGATTGTTCAATATCCTTGCGACTGAGCTCATAACGGACAACGCGTTCGGAAAAGCATTTATTACATTTCTTCATACCATCCCCTCCCATAACTTTATTAAACTTGAGGTTAAAGCATACCCTCTTAAACATGGATCATATGTTAACATATTTAGAACGTTGCAAAAAATCTTAAAGTCGATTGACTTGGCATAACTATTCTAACCAAAAGCGGATAAATCCAGCTCAAGCATTTCCCCCATCCATATGGCATGCTCTTGATGATCTTTTAAGTCATCCCCCGTATTTGGATGAATGAAAACGGTCAGCCCGGCACGGTTCAAAGCGACCCAGGCAACAACCTCGCCAAATATTTCCGGCATAACGGTTAACTGGCAACTCCATCTGGGATGGGGGCCAACATTCTTCTCATGAACCCGTCCCATAACAACAGGAAACTGGTTTTTGACCGCTTCACAAATTTGTCGTGCTAAAGCAACCGTGTCCTGGTCAAAATAAAAGTGAACGTGATAGTCACGTGGGGAAATCATCGGCGTATCTTTCTATTTTATCATTATCAAATACTTAACCATCCAAAGAAAAGAGAGCAAAGCACGTTACAAAAATGACTTAACACTTCACCATTGCCCGGACACAATCAAACAGCTACCAGTTCCCGTATTCAACACAACATCTTCTGTTATCAGAAAAGTCCATCGCTTAAAGGTTTGTTATAGGATATAAGGCTATTGAGGAATTGAGATCATCACAACAAACACCGCAAACTTGAGATTATTCTATGCTGACACCCGCTATCTTTGACATTGCACTTACTGCCTTTGTTTCCCTGTTTGTCATCATAGATCCTCTTGGTTTGTTGCCCATCTTTATTGGTTTAACTCAAGGTGCTGATGCTGCTCACAAAAGAAAAATGGCACTCAAAGGTGTCTTGATTGGTGGCATTATTCTCGTTTTTTTCGCCCTTCTTGGGGACCGCTTTCTTGAGTTGCTTGGCGTCGGTCTTCCTGCTTTTCGCATAGCTGGCGGTGTTATGCTGTTTCTCATAGCATTGGAAATGGTATTCGATAAACGCGCAAAACGACGAGAAGATAAAGCAGAAGAACTTAAAAGCTCTGACCTTCACGAAGACATAGCGGTCTTTCCGCTCGCAATTCCTTTAATTTCCGGTCCCGGGGCTATTGCAACAGTCATGCTGTTGATGAGCGCAAACAAAGACAACATTGTCGCCCAATCTGCTGTTTTATTTGTTCTGGCTGGTGTTTTACTTCTTTGTCTTACACTTTTTCTGTTAGCAGAGAAGCTGGAACGATTTGTTGGAGATACCATAACCCATATTATTTCTCGTGTTCTCGGGATTGTGCTCGCCGCCCTTGCAATTCAGTATATCCTTGATGGATTAAAAAGAGGTCTTCTGAATTAATCCCGAACCAATTTTACCTTATTCACCGACTATAGAGGCTTGCAATGTTGGTTGCCCAGATTACCGATTTTCATGTAGGGCGTATTATCGAAACTGACAATGGACCAATTGATCTGTTTGATCGCCTGAAAGAGACAGTAGAACATCTGATCAACCTCAATCCTCAACCAGATCTTGTTATTGTCTCTGGTGACATTTCCAATCACGGCAATATGGAAGATTACGAGCGCGCAAAAAATCTTCTGGATACGATGAGCCTCCCTTATTATGTCATGCCGGGAAATCACGACAGCAGGGAAAGCCTACGCACACTCTTTCAAAGTGATGGATACCTTCCCACCGAAGGAGAATTCCTGCAATACACGATAGAACAACATCCTTTGCGCTTGATTATGCTGGACTCCCTCGAAGCAGGGGAACATCACGGTATGATTTGTGGTGAACGCTTAAGATGGCTCAATGACAGACTGTCTGAAGATTCTGAAAGGCCAACGCTTGTTTTTATGCACCATCCACCGGCAAAATTACATCTGCCTTATCAGGATAGCATGCGCTGTTTCAATGGTGAAAAGCTGGTAAAAATCATTGCCCGCCACTCTCAAATTCTGGGGGTTGCCTGTGGTCACACACACCGGGATAGCGTTGCCAACTGGGCAAAGACAATTCTGTTTGTCACACCAAGTGCTACATTCTCATATGGATTGGAAATGCACCCTGTTGAAGATATCAACCCAAGATTTGAACCCGCTTGTATTCGCCTGTTTCACTGGACTAACGACACGGGTCTGGTATCTCACCTCAGTTTTGTTGGAACCTATCCAAACGGCCTGACCGAAGGCGTCCCTACACCAGCGACTAATTAACTTTAATCAATACGATGGCCCAACTTTTTTGTGCGCTCTGTAAAGTTTTTATCTTCTATTTGCTCTGTAGCTTGAGATAAGTGATCCCGATCTTTCTCAGCATCAGTCTTCCCGCATATAAATCCAAAGACCTTGCGAATACCCCGAAAAATCTTGGGTACAATCCAGATAGCCAAAATCAGGAACAAAGCGAGAAAGGCCGCAAACACAGTCGGACTTAGCAATGCCATCGCCAAACCAGCAATAACCAAAATATCTTCGCCCAAGGATGCAGCTATATTGGTAAAGGGTTCCGGGGAAGTGTTTAAAATGGCACGCGTACCAGCCTTCATTGAATGGCTTATGGTCGCAAGCCCGCCACCACCAACAAATGCTAATGCCTGAGCTTCCGTACTAACATCCCCCATGATACCAGCAGCCATCATTGCACCGGCAGGAATGCGTATAAAAGTATGTAAACCATCCCAAACAGAGTCTACTGCCGGTATTTTATCAGCAATGAACTCAATAACATAAAGAACGACAGCAATCACAATAACCGCCGGATGCTCAACAATCATAATCGTCTCAGGTAAATCGAGCTGTCCGCTTGCCCCAAGAATGCCAAGGATTGCCAAAGTCACGTAGAGGTTAATACCTCCGGCCCATGCAACGCCCATTGCCAGAATGACGATTTCAAAAAGTGACATTGTAACTCCGGTGGTAAAATTAAAATCAGGTTATTGTTATTTTTCTGAGTATCTTAACGAACTATATTTATATTAGGTCATACTATGTAAGAGTACAGTTCGTAAATTTACCCAGAGATTTCTGATCCGAAATCTTTTATAATCTTTGTTATAATTCAGGAATATCTATTTCTGACCTCAATTCCGCCACAGTACAAAACTAAAAAAATACAGAGCTACAAAAAATGTCGATAAATCGATAGGAGAAAAGTTAAAGGAACAAAATGTTCCAACCTTAATTACAGAATTCAATGGGGGACTGTTTCAACTTGTTGGGTAATGTAAAGAAAACATACGCCACAGGATGAGCAGATATCCTAAAGGCTTCTGGTCCAAAGGTTTCTGGCCCAATATTTCTGGCTCAGTCCGAGAGATCGGCCACGCTAGGGGAGTTTTCAGCGTTGGATGATGGTGTTATAGATAGCCTTAGCGCTCAGCAACAGGCAGATTTAATGGCTCTGGTAGCCCATTCCAGAGACCGTGAGGCTTTTGTCAAACTTTTCAGACATTTTGCCCCTCGACTCATGTCATACATGCGGAAACTTGGCACCGACAATAACATCACAGAAGGCTTAGTTCAGGACGTCATGCTTACCCTGTGGCGCCAAGCAGAATCCTACGACCCAGAAAAAAGCTATGTTTCAAGCTGGGTTTTTGCCATTGCACGTAATCGGCGTATTGATCGCTATCGCAGACAAAAATTGGTTCCTGTTGATCAAGACTATTTGCTAAGCCAATTGAATCTACAAAATCAAATAGATGAAACCCCGAGTCAAGATCAAGATATAGAGCATCAAGAAGTCGAAGCTCTTCTTAAAGAAGCGATAGAAAGCCTTCCCGCTGATCAAGCAAATTTACTTGAACTCGCCTTCTATGAAGATATGACGCACAAAGAAATTGCCGAGCATGAAAATCTGCCTCTGGGAACCGTTAAATCCCGATTGAGACTCGCGATCAATAAATTAAGACGCATACTGGGATCTAGTATCTAACAATTTACCCAGTATCTAACAACTTACAGGGACAAAGTTTGTTCTGGTAAAAAGATGCAACAGAAAGTCAGGCCTAAACGACTTACTTGGTTTCTTTCGTCAGCAATAAAAGACAATAGGTTAACGCCAAATCATCAACGGCATAATGCTTTTCACACATCTGATCTAATCCGGCGATATCACCAACTGACAGTTCTCCTTCGTCAGACAAGAGGCCACCATTCAGCACAAGCAGATAACCAAGCTCGGTAATCTCACCGTTTATAAAGATGCGCTCTCCGGCTGGTATTCTGAGTAAAAACAAATAGTTCGCGCCTGAATCATCTTCTTTTTCTTTAACAGATCCCAGACATAAAGCATCGCTCCCGGCCAAAACATCACTATCCCAGGAAAGCCCGGTTGGGTCACTGGGCAAAAGTGCCGTCACAGGTTCTGGCAGGTCAGGGAATGCCAAGTTTTTAGGCTTGGGAAAATTCGTAATTTCTGCAGAGTCCAAAAGATCCAAGATCCTCTCTTCCATTCCATCAGGAAGGTCATCATAAGAAATTTTCTCTAACAAAGCCCCCCCAAGTGCACGTAGTTTGGCGACCTGATCCCGGCATTCCGCACAGAGAGAAAGATGAGTATCAATGAAGAGTTCCCAGCTGTGATCACAACTGCCCGTAACATAATCCACCAGATGTGCTTCAGAAGGGTGATGCTGCGGTTTATGTACTGCCGCGATATCATCCCTGAATAGTGACCCGGAATTGATGCCTGTCATTGTTTTTGTCTCTATGCTTAAAATTAACCAAGCCAGTTATATCTTGTTTATGGCTTGAGTTATTATTACGCCGTGTCCACTCTTTTGGATCACAATAATGTGTCTGTATTTGAATGTACCGATAAATATTATGCCACAAAGGCAGATTATGGCAAATTCTCTGCTTACCGATACTCATCCCGACGTGGTATCCTGTCTCTCAGAAACCAGTCTTAACGCCGCAAAGGCCTTTTCCATTCAGATGAATACCTCAAAAATCTTCAGCAAACAGATTATTCCTCTACCTCTAATATTACTACTTTCCGGTTGCAGTGGTGATTACACTTGGGGTTGGTATGTAGTTGACCCGACAAAACTCGCTGGGCAAAACAACATCCAGTTCCTCATCGGAGGTCTCTCGGATACAATACAGATGTCAGTCGTTGCTATTTTTATATCAATGACAACAGGGTTACTTGTGTGTCTCCCTGGAATTTCCAGTAACAAATACCTACGCGCAATAAATATGGCTTATGTTGCTGTCTTCAGATCAATACCTGTGCTGGTTATGATTTTATGGACCTATTATGGCCTGCCTGTTGCTTTAGGGATAGATCTCGGGTTGTTTGCAGCTGGCGTCATAGCACTGGCAATTTGTGACAGCCCTTTTCAGGCTGAAATATTCAGAGCAGGTATTCAATCTATTGATATTGGTCAACACGAAGCCGCAGAAAGTATGGGTTTAACTTACTTCCAAAAAATGCGACTGATCATTCTTCCCCAAGCAATCAGAAAAATTATCCCGCCACTAGCAAACCAGTTTGTTTACATGCTGAAAATGTCTTCCCTTGCTTCTGTAATCGGCTATAGTGAACTCACTAGACGTGCGACGGAACTGGTCGTAAATGAATACAGACAGTTGGAAATATATTCATTTCTGATCTTGGAGTACCTCGTTCTGATATTGGTCGTTACTTACTTCGTCAGAAAGCTGGAAAACTACCTGAAAAGGAACGAACGCATCCAAAATCCAAAATCAGCTAAAAGCTGAACGCGTTCAAATTCAGTTTTTCAAAGTGTATAACGCGCTGAATACGGAGAATAAAAACCGGATAATTACACTGCAAAAAATTAAAGATCCTTTTTGCGAACATAGGCGGTGTCGCAGCGTGTTAACAAACGCCCTACACCTGGCCCAAGTTCAAGACCAATTTCCTCAGGCGAGTTCCATTTAACAGTACCCAATACTTGACCACAGTAATCATGGGACAAAGCAATCTGACTACCAATTGGTAATTTGGTTTCTAAAAGAAGACGCGCCCCGCAAAAAGAAAGATCCAGAACTTCACAATCATAGCTGTTATCGAAAGCCGTCAAGCGTACTTTTGTCCCCGGAGAAACCATATGGCGAGGTGCGTGGCGCCTATTGGTTAATCGCTGTAGAGAGACAGACGGAACTTCTTGATACAATTTACCAAACCCTAAAATAAAACGCTATTTAAGCGCGACCAAACTTACTTTCTTCACCGAACCTGTCAATACAGGCTGTCATAATATGATGCTTAACTAAATCTGCTGTAACTGGTTTTGGCATATAGCCAGAAATTTCACTAGATAACGACGCGTCAGCTTTTTCGTAACCACTCATCATCAAAAAGGGAAGAGCACGTGTAAGTTCTTCCGTCGATTGACGCAAGCGTCTCAGCAAATCGAGTCCTGTCTCCGGCACCATATAGTAATCGGAAATTACAAGATCAGGCTTTTTCTTTTCAATGCCATCCATCGCTTCACTAACGTTTTCATAAAGCAAAACTTCACCAACACCCAACGATAAAAGCATCAACCTCATCATCGAGCGCACAGCTTTACTATCGTCGACGACGGCCACACTTAATTTCATCCAATCGTCCTCTGTCCAAGACAAAACCTGACCTCCAATATGCTGAACAGGGGAACTGAAAAGTGAAAGAATCCAAATGTTCCCATCGTGCCTTAAACTTATGACCCGAGAATATTAAAATTGTCCTACCGAATAGCTCACATTCCAGATAAATTGTATAAGAAATGAAAAACACAACAGAAAACAAAATCCCATTACATCAATATTTTTCAATTAGTTAAAAAGAAACAATAAAAAGATAACATCGTATAAAAATAGTATTCACAAAGAAAAATCATTTTATAAAATTTATTATCAAAGTCAGAATCTGCCTATTTAATTTAAGACTTTTCCATTCTGTCCATAATTTGTTTAGGAAATTGTCGTAAGTTCATTCTGTTTCCGATAGGATCTTGAAAATAAAATTCGCAGGGAGTGGTAAATGAGCCTAAGAAGATATACTTACCAGATTCAAGTAAACCCTATGTCACGTGTTGAAACTGGTGAAATTGAGGCCAAAGATCTTGAAGATGCCAAGCGCCAATTAAGAGTCCAGTTCATGATGGCTCAACTGCCAGATGATACAAGTATCATTGATCAGTCTGAAGTTGATGAAAATATGGCACGAGAGAAATCAGCAAAAGCCAGAGACCTCTTGAGAGTCCTTGCTGATCATCACGCCTGGATTCAAGATTCAAATCAGGGCGCCCGAGCAAACCTGAATAATTTGAACCTTTCAGATATGGTCATGCCTGGCTCAAAGTTACAGAATGCAGATATGGCTGGTGCCGATTTTTCCGGGGCGGATCTTAGCGGATCAGACCTGACAAATGCGAATCTCGTCCGGGCCAGCCTGCACGGAGCAAACCTCAAGGATGCAGATCTTTCCGGGGCTGATTTAAGTGATGCAGATTTACGTGGAGCTATACTAACAGGTGCGACGCTCGACGGCGTTGACTTCTGGAGAGCAAATCTCATGGGGTGCGTCATTTCGCCCTCTGCCCTTCACAAGGCACTTTCTTGTAAATCTAAATAGCTTACGCCCGTTAATAGGTACGGGGGTTCTTAGTTTACAACGGTTGTAATGAGCAAAAGCAATAAAGACCTTGGGGAATTCGCCGCACAAAAACCGGAAGAAAGATCTGTGTTCCAAGCCTTGAAGCGTGGGCTACGGAAAAAGTGTCCGCACTGCGGTACCGGAAAAGTCTTTCGGAAATATGTGACTGTTATTGATGAGTGTTCGCACTGTCATGAAGAACTCAGTCATATTCGGGCTGATGATATCCCCCCCTACTTCACCATCACAATCGTGGGACATATTGTTGTGCCCGGTGTCATGTGGACTGAACAGCTTTATTCACCGTCTCTATTAATGCACGTTGCAATCTGGCCCGCACTGACACTTGCCTTGACAATGGCAATCCTGCCCTTTGTCAAAGGCGGCGTCCTCGGGGTTTTGTGGGCGTTGCGTATGTTTGAAGATGAAAAACGCTTTCCATCTGGTGCGGAATAAGCTGACTTAAAAACAATTAGCCCGTCTGATTGGTAATCAAGAAACTGTATCTGAGGAATTATTGTTAATCCCTGCTTCTTAAAATGAAGCAGCAAACAAGCATGCTTGACCATGTCCATACATTGCTGCCTGTTATTACACTCTCTTGTGATAGATTTAATTTTAATTCAGCTTTACCATCGTAAACAAAGTTGTATATACAATATGAATTGAATTAAAAATTTCGGAGTTCGTCATGTGGGATAGCCTTTGGATAAATTGTCATCTTTGCACAATGAACGATGCCGGGAATGGCTCTGGATTGGGCATAATTCATAATGGCGCGATAGCAAGCACCGCCGGAAACATCGTCTGGATAGGCGAAACCTCTACGCTTCCGGATTCGCCAGAAAAATTAGCAAAAGAAATCAATGATCTTAACGGGTCATGGATCACACCGGGCCTGATAGACTGTCACACTCACATCGTACACGGTGGTGAACGCATAAATGAATTTAACATGCGCCTCGAGGGTGCGAGTTATGAAGAAATCGCACGCGCAGGCGGCGGCATCAGATCCACAGTAAAAGCAACCCGCGCCGCCAGCGAGCAAGAACTTTTTGACAAGGCGATAAAACGAGCCCAATCACTACAGTCAGAAGGCGTCACAGTTGTCGAAATAAAATCCGGATATGGCCTGAACTGGGAAAACGAAACGAAACAACTACGTGTAGCCCGGAAAATTGGTGAAAGTTTACCCCTTGACGTCGTAACGACTTATCTTGGGGCCCACACTATTCCCGAAGAATATCACAATGATGGTGATGCTTATATCAAGAGCATAATTGAAAAACTGCCCGACCTTAAAAAATCTGGACTCGCCGATGCCGTTGATGGTTTTTGCGAAGGAATTGCCTTCTCACCAACACAAATAGAGAAGCTTTTTAAAGCAGCAAAAGACCTAGGTTTTAGCCTGAAGCTTCACGCTGAACAACTTAGCGATC
The DNA here is from genome assembly GCF_900313065.1 of Kiloniella sp. EL199. GTDB lineage: Bacteria > Pseudomonadota > Alphaproteobacteria > Kiloniellales > Kiloniellaceae > Kiloniella. Next base: position 57,999 of record NZ_OMPU01000015.1, on the reverse strand, counting down.
TGGGTGGCGCAGCTCTTGCTGCAAAGTACGGAGCAAAATCAGCAGACCATTTAGAATATGTGTCAGAAGAATCAGTAAAAGTAATGGCCGACGCCAACTCCGTTGCGGTTATCTTGCCCTGTGCTTTTTACTTCCTCAATGAAACAAAGAAACCGTCGATTGATCTTTTCAGAGAGAATGCAGTCCCAATGGCCGTCGCAACAGACATGAACCCCGGATCATCCCCCTGTTGCTCTCTCTTACTCGCCATGAATATGGCCTGTACTTTCTTCAAGATGACACCGACAGAAACAATGCGTGGCGTCACCTTACACGCAGCACAAGCATTGGGCCTGGAAAAAACACATGGTAGTCTGGAAGTAGGCAAGGTCGCTGATCTCGCAATATGGGATATCACCCATCCCGCAGAACTTTCCTATCACATGGGGTTCAATCCCCTACAAGAACTGATCAAAAACGGAAAGCAAGTTATTCAAAAATAGTTATAATGAAATATCGCCAAATTTGCTACTCGTCCTATGAACCAAATGTTCGAAGGGGGCATAATGAAGTTCGAACATATAATAGTCAGAGCAACAGTATTGCTTTTCATAGTTACAGCTACCAATTCAGCAAAGGCTCAAGAAAAGATAACATTCCCTTCTGCTCCGATAATGCCCTCTCCATTCAAGCAAAAACAAGCAAAAGCAAAAGGAATTACATTAACTCCGATACCAGCTCCGGACCTTCAAGGATATCTGTTTCGCCCCAAGACAAGTGATAAAAGCCCAGCCATCATCACTTTACTTAGCGGTGACGGTTTGCAAAAGTCTCATTTTGAATGGGGACAAGAATTAGCCAGTTGGGGATATATAAATCTTCTAGTAGACAGTTTTGGATCACGTGGCGGTACTAATTGGCAAGATACTCCAAACGCAAATATCCAGACAGACGCCTACAACGCCTATCAATACCTTACAAAACAGCAATATGTTAATCCCAAGAAAATAGGCGTCATGGGATTTTCTCTTGGTGCCAGTAGAATTTTCTCAATACTAAACGAAACTAATATTGTTCGTCCAAATGATGTTTCATTTCAAGCCGGAGTAGCACTTTATCCAAACTGTGACAGTTCTATAAAGCTGAATGCACCTTTATTCATTTTGATTGGAGACGAGGATCCTCTCGCCCCATATCGTTCTTGCAAGACAATTGTCACACAAGCCAAAGAATGGAAAAACAGCATTAAGTATGTTCTCTATCCTAGCGTAACACATTTTTATGACAATAAAAATTATAGCAAGGTCGAAGGTAATAGAGATAAAACACAGCCTCTGCCCTATCAATTTGAGAAAAATCACTATGATGCCAAAGCCCATCAAGATAGCTTAAGACAAATCAAAAGCTTCTTTGATCAACATTTAAATTAACCTTCCACCCCCTAAGACGACTTTGAAGATCTCCCACGTGTAGTTCCATTTTGTGATGGTCCGGATCGAGGAAATAGAATGAAGCACCTTCGCTTCTGTTCTCTTTCCAGATTTCAACGCCAAACTCTTTAAGTTGCTGACAAAAGGGTAAGAAATCATCTTCCTCAACACTAAAGGCTATGTGCGTATAATCAGGATGCGGTATATCCCTTGCAGCAGGGTCAGGTGAGAGACAAATCCAGAAAGATCCAGCTTCAAGGTAAGCCCCTCCGGGCCAAACTTTCCTTAAATCAAGCCCGAGAACATCCCGATAAAACAGGATAGATCTGTCTAAATCTTTCACAGCCAGAGTTATATGGTTTACCCCCGTTACCTTTTTCATCATACCTACTCAATCATTCACAACTGCGAAACGCCACGTTACTGATGCCTCCTTTAACATGACTTCCTGAGTTTGGATCTCCCCCCAGCGTTCAGCAAAGTCAGGATCATCCTTGCTTTTCGCATCAACAATAATCTCTTTAATGCCACTTTGGATTATTGCTCTTGAACAGTCTGAACAGGGGAAGTGGGTCACATAAATAGAGGCTCCACTCAATCGGACGCCAACACGCGCGGCATGAAAGATTGCATTGCGTTCCGCATGCTCTGTCCAATCATATTTCAGCGGGCGAGCATGGCGTTCATCTGCATCATCATCAACAGCGCGAGGAAACCCGTTAAAACCATAAGGTCCAGGCGTATTATCTTCGAGAATGATAACCGCCCCTACCTGTGTGGAACGGTCTTTTGACCAGGTTGCCACTTCCCGAGCTAACTTTAAATAACGCGTATCCCACTTTTCCGACATACTGCTCGCCTGCCCACTGATGAATTAAGTCATTATTTTATTTTAAATAGATATATTGAAAATCCAACACGCCCAAGCATTTAGTTAAGCGAGGTAATATTATGAACTGTTGATGTCTGGATACCATTTAAATAACTGCTAATATTTTTACCATTCAGATTGTCAAGTTTTTGTATCGCTAGTCGATCCACTTTCGTATCAAAATGAAGTATACGTAATTATACACTCGTCACCCCAATACTTTCTCCTGTTATGATCAATATAAAAACAATGGATAAGCCATAACAATATGACCACAGAACAAACCTTTCTCTTCGCCTTATTTGGATCCGTATTCATTCTCTTGATTTGGGGGAAAATCAGGTATGACCTTGTGGCATTTGGGGCACTTGTTATTGCTGTTGTGGCAGGTTTTGTAACCGCAGATGAAGCGTTCTCGGGTTTTGGTCATCCTGCCGTAGTTATCATCGCGCTTGTTTTGATTGTCTCTCGCGGATTAATAAACTCCGGGGCTGTAGAATTAATCTCAGATGTCGTCTTATCTTCTAACCGCCCTCTCCCCCTTCACATTGGGATCATGTCCGTCATTGGGGCTGCCTTATCCGCTATTATCAACAACGTTGCCGCTCTGGCTCTTTTAATGTCTTTGGATCTGGAAGCTGCTGAAAAAGCAAAACGAGCAGCAGCGCTTAGCCTGATGCCTTTGTCTTTTGCAACCATTTTGGGGGGAATGATAACCTTAATCGGAACACCACCAAACATCGTCATTGCACAATACCGAGAAAGAGTCCTTGGCGAAAGCTTTGGTATGTTTGATTTTGCTCCTGTTGGCCTATGTGTTGCCTTTGCAGGTATAGTATTTGTTGCTTTGATCGGTTGGCGCCTTATCCCCAATCGTGATCGTCCCGGCAGCATTCATGGTGCAGAGGATACAGATCTATTTGTTGCAGAAGCTCAGGTACCGGAAGAATCAAAGTCAATCGGGTCTTCTGTTAGAGACCTTTATCCTCTTGCAGGAGAGCATGACATAACCGTACTTGGTTTGGTGCGACGAGGAAGACGATTACCTGGATTTTCTCGCTACGAAGAAATCCGTACAGGTGATCATCTCGTCCTGGAAGGTGATCCAAAATCTATTGAAGCTTTTCTTGGTGTTGCACAGCTCGATTTTGCAGGAAAAGACAAACACGAAACAGGTTTAATCAGCCCTTCGCTCAAACTGATGGAAGTCATTGTCCCTGAAGGAGCCAGAATTGAAGGACGATCCAGCAATAGTTTAAAGCTTCTTTCCCGCCACGGTGTGACCCTGTTAGGAGTTTCAAGGCAAGGAAAACGATTTAGAGAACGTGTAAGGAAGTTAACCGTCCAAAGCGGCGATATGCTGCTTTTACTTGGTCCAGAAGATCATTTAACAGAAATCACCAACTGGCTTGGCGTTCTTCCCCTAGCGGAAAAACAGCACTCTGTCATTCAACGGAAAAAAGCGACGCTGGCGATAGGCCTGTTTCTAGGTGCCATTGCTTTATCGGTCGCAGGTTTGGTCTATCTACCCGTAGCCTTGGCTGGCTGTGTAATAGCCTTTGCTGCCCTTGGCATCGTATCCGGACGGGAAGTATATGAAAGTGTTGAGTGGAAGGTTATTGTTCTTCTTGCCTCGCTTATTCCCCTTGGTATTGCCCTGGAGAATTCTGGGGGCACTAAACTTATTGCCGAATTGATCGTGGCCCAAACCGCAGGCTGGCCTCATTGGGCTATTCTAACAGTTTTAATTGTCGTCACCATGACCTTGTCCGACTTTCTCAATAATGTCGCAACAGCTCTGATTGCAGCCCCCATAGGGTTGGATGTTGCCAATGCTATTGGTGCCTCGCCTGACCCTTTTCTTATGGGTGTTGCCGTCGCGGCCTCTTGCGCCTTCCTGACGCCGATCGGACACAAAAACAATACAATCATTATGGGGCCAGGCGGGTATCGCTTTGGTGACTATTGGCGAATGGGACTACCTTTGGAAATACTTGTCGTTGCTATCTCCGTCCCGGCAATTCTGTTCTTCTGGCCACTTTAGAGTACTTAAGCTCTCAATCCAGCTTGATATAATCCTGAAATGGGAGAAAGAGTTGTATCAATCCTTTAGCACCTAACTTTTCCATCAAAACCATATTGCGTTCTGGAATCTCATCGGGTGTTTTGTAGCTATCAAGCACACGTCCCATTTGCCCTTCGCGAATAATATGAAGAATTGGGAAAGGAGACCTGTTTGTCCAATTGGTGACATCTTCTCTGGGAAGATCAGAAAACTGATAATCAGGGTGAAAACTGGCTAGTTGAAATAAACCCTCAACACCCGCTTGAACCAAAGTATCTTCGGCAATGGTCAGTAAATCTAGAAAGGTTTCAAAATCTTCAAAACCTTTGGGAAAAATGACAAGCGATGTAGAAGCCTCGCTCTCAGAACTTTGCTGTAGGAACAGAAGCTCATTTAGAAATCCTTCCATTGCCCCCGTGAGGCTTTCCTCTTCAACGGTCACATAGCGAATAGACCCGCGATTTCGTTCAGGTGCTGCAAAGGGGCAGAGATTTTGGCCGATCACCATTGCATCAACCCACAACATTGTAAGTTCCAGTGCATTATCGACACTATAAGAAGGATATGTTTGAGACATACGGAGAGTTATAGAACGAATAATAACCGTTGCCCAGCTACATATGAGCACACTGCAAAAAGACAAAGAGACAACAATAAAAAAGGCGACTATAAAGGCCGCCTCTTTATAAAACTAATTGTTAAAGATTTAGAACAGACCTTCGATCTGGCCTTCGTCATTCAGATAGATATTGTTCGCAGCAGGCTTACGCGGCAGGCCTGGCATTGTCATAATCGCACCGGTAACGACCACAATGAAGCCAGCACCTGCTGAAAGGCGAACTTCACGGACAGGAACAGCATGACCTGATGGTGCCCCAAGAAGGGCAGGATCAGTTGAGAAGCTGTACTGCGTTTTTGCCATACAAACTGGGTAGTGGCCGTAGTTTTCCTGTAGTTCTGCAATTTGCTTGCGTACAGAAGCATCTGCGATGACTTCGCTAGCACCATAGATCTCAGTCGCGATGGTTTCGATTTTCTCCCATAGCGGCATTTCATCGGGGTAAAGCGGTGTGAAGTCAGCAACGCCAGAATCTGCAAGTTCAACAACGTGGTGAGCCAGCTCTTCAGTACCAGCACCACCATTTGACCAGTGGCTGGCAACAATTGCTTTTGCACCCAGAGCTTCACAGGCTGCAGAAACAGCAGCAATCTCGGCATCTGTGTCTGTGATGAACTGGTTGATTGCAACAACAGCTGGCACATTGAACTTTTTGATGTTGGCAATGTGACGAGCAAGGTTCTCTGAACCTTTGGTTACAGCATCAACATTTTCATCACCCAGGTCAGTTTTTGCAACACCACCATGCATTTTCAATGCACGAACAGTAGCAACGATAACAACCGCATCAGGCTTCAAACCAGCCTTACGACATTTGATATCAAAGAACTTCTCGGCACCAAGATCAGCACCAAAGCCAGCTTCGGTCACAACATAGTCAGCAAGTTTAAGCGCTGTTTTTGTTGCAATCACAGAGTTACAGCCATGCGCAATATTCGCGAAAGGGCCACCGTGAATAAAGGCAGCATTGTTTTCCAGCGTCTGAACCAAATTTGGTGAAATCGCATCTTTGAGCAGAACAGCCATAGCGCCAGGACCTTTCAGGTCACGAGCAAAAATCGGCTTTTTCTCGCGTGTGTAAGCAACAATGATATCACCAAGACGGTTAGAAAGATCATTCAGGTCTTTGGAAAGACAGAAGATAGCCATAATCTCGGACGCAACCACGATGTCATAACCATCCTGACGTGGATAGCCATTAGCAACACCACCCATGGAATTAGTGATCGCACGCAATGCGCGGTCATTCATATCAACCACACGTTTCCACTGAACACGGCGGGCATCAATGCCCAGTTCGTTACCCCAATAGATATGATTGTCCAAAAGCGCAGACAAAAGGTTGTGCGCAACACCAATTGCATGGAAATCGCCCGTGAAATGCAGATTAATATCTTCCATTGGAACAACCTGGGCGTAACCACCACCCGCAGCACCACCTTTAACACCAAAACATGGTCCCAGTGATGGTTCACGAAGTGCCATAATAGCTTTTTTACCGATACGGTTCAGTCCGTCACCAAGACCAACAGTCGTTGTTGTTTTACCTTCACCGGCTGGTGTTGGATTGATCGCTGTCACCAGGATCAATTTACCATCTTTATTTCCTTGAATGGAGTTAATGAAATCAAAAGACAGTTTTGCTTTATTTGGACCATACTGAAGCAATTGATCAGCAGGAATTCCAATTTTCTCGGCAACCTGAGTAATTGGTTGCATTTTTGCCTCGCGGGCAATCTCAATATCACTCTTGGCCATGGGGCTCAGCCCTCCCTACGTATCGGTAACAAAATTTCAAGAGACATTAACTGGGGTTTTCTTTTGGAGATATCGTAAGAGCGTCACTCCGTCACCAAGAAACACCGAAATTAGGCCGTTTTAGCATTCGTAATATACTATCAGTGCATATGGATTTCAAATCACACTTGCTATTACAGACACACATACAATAGCCACAATACACATAACCAAATGAAATCAAACAATTATTCTACTTAGATGTCGGACAAATTCTTTGAAAAGATGTTTAAATTTCTCCCATAAGCTTTCGCTCATTAATAAAAGCAAACATATGAAATGCGGCATGCTCTGAACTCAACACATATTGCTGCCCAACGGGGCAAGCCCTGCGCGCAAGACACCCCTTAGAAGCACAAGATGTTCCTGCGTCGGATGCCACATGATAAGCACAAGCCAGATAATCATAATCCCGATCAACACCAAAGGCATCGACAGGGCAAATTTTCAAACAAGGTTGACCTTCACAGCTTAGACAAGGGCTGGTCAGGCTAGAGTTGGACATTTCCTGCTCGGCTGTAGATATCTCTATTTTGAACGGGAGCAAAATAGCAGCACGGAGTGCATGCCATGTACCCCAATCTGGACTGATAAAAAGGCCGATCGGACTTGGAAACAAGGTTTCTGATCGGGAAGCCCACTTCTGAAAAGGGTGATATGGCGGACCATCAGAGGGGAAAAGCGCCTCTCCTCCAGCTTTCGCAGCTATTGGTGTAACCACTCGTTTGGCCCACCTGTCCATCGGGTCAGAAACAGCGTCCAGATATTCACCCGAATGCTTAAAAGAGTCCCAAAAATCGCCGGAACCAACATTGCCAATCATAATGACAGATAAAACGGGTTGCCCTGATGACAAATCAGGCACCTGATCTTCCGGCTCAGGATGAAAACCTCCCCTGAGCGTGAAACCATTATTCGAAAGATCATCCGTAAAATCATCAAGAGTCAGTGTGCTATTCCTTACCTTGGTTCTCTGGGTTTTCGCTCTCTGGGTAATGAACCCAAGGTTCAGGAGGGCTTGGATCCTGAGGCCACTCCACAATATGATCTTCCAGATCTGCATCGTCGACGTCTGTTTCAGATACGACCTTATCCAAGGCAGATACACCGGCATCATGAACCGAGTTCGGATTTCCTGTAATCAAAGGATGCCACCAGGGAAGAGTCCCCCCTTCGTGTAATAAACGGTAGGCACAGGTCGGCGGCATAAAGCTCAATGTTTCAATGTTATCTGCGGTAACCTTTATACAATCCGGCACATACTGATGACGTGTCTCGTACAAACTGCACTGGCAAGTACCAAGGTCCAGCAGTTTACATACCACATCCGTGTCAACAATCTCTTCTGTATCTGCATTTTCCAACTTTACAAGACAGCACTTGCCACAGCCATCACAAAGACTCTCCCACTCTGCAGATGTCATTTCAGTCAACTTTTTGATTTTCCAAAAAGGATGTTCTTCTTTTTCTCTTATCATACGACGTAACGTGCTTTTTTATAGTTATAGAGCGTAACACTCTCATGCCCTGACCAAGGCATATTCTTTCGTACATATTTAGATAATTCAATTTAAAGTGACAAACTTTATATCAACTAAAAAATTATGGATTTGCCATTCATTACACTGGCTTCGTTTCATAGAATTAACCTAACGGTTAAATGTATCTTGACGATGTATCATTAATATTAAATAATTAACCATTGAGTTAAATAATGTTTTAGGAGCCGATTAATGTCACACAACAAAGCCGTGACCCGTGAAAATTGGCTGGTTGAGCGGAAGAAACTTCTGAAGGAAGAAAAAGCTCTTATACAGGCCAGAGACAAATTAAACCAAAAACGCAGAGAACTCCCTTGGGTAGAAGTTACGAAAAAATACACTTTTACCACAGAAAGCGGATCGGCGAGTCTTGCTGAACTTTTTGGTGGTTCTACACAGTTAATCGTCTATCATTTTATGTTTGACCCGGAATGGGAAAATGGTTGTGTAAGCTGTTCCCTCTGGGCCGATAATTTTGAAGGCATTGATTGCCATCTGAAAGCCAGGGACATCGCCTTCGTATCCATTGCAAGGGCACCAATAGAGAAGCTCTCTAAATTCAAATCCCGTCTTAACTGGTCTTTCAATTTCGTATCTTCCTATGAAAATTCTTTCAATGAAGATTTTGGTGTCAGCTTTGGAGACAACCATAAGCCTGAGGACGAAATTACCTATAACTACAGACAAACAATCTTCCCTATAAACGATGCCCCCGGAATTAGTGTATTTGTCAAAGGAGATAATGGGAAAATATACCACAGCTATTCGACTTACAGCCGTGGTCTGGACATGCTCAATGGAACATACCACTACATTGATCTGACACCTTATGGGCGACATGAAACATCAGAAGGTGGCACCATGTCCTGGGTCAGACACCATGACCGCTATGAACAATAGAAATCTCAGGCACGGTTCAGAGTCACCTCAGGATCCGTGTAATTCTTGCTCAGACATCATGTTCAACCATTCAACAACTTTTGTTATCGCAATTGATTTCTTCTTGCCCTTGGGATGGAGCAGCCAATAAGCCTGGGTAAGCACCGCTTCATTTCCCTCAAACGGTTTAATCAACAAGCCCGTTGCCAAATCATCCTCAACCAGACGCCCTCGTGCAAGCGCTACGCCCAAACCTTGCACAGCCGCCCGAAGTACGAGATCGGAAGAGGCAAAACGTGGACCAGACCGCGTATCAAAATCCAAATTATCTTGCTCGGAAATCCAGCGCTGCCAATTTGCCTGAGGATCACGATCATGCAACAGAGGCAACCCTTCCAGAGCAGACAACTCGGTAGGGCGACCAACCTTTAACCACAAGGATGTACTCATCACCGGGAAAAGCTGCTCCCCCATCAGCGGCGTGCATTCCAACCCTTCCCAAGGCCCTTGCCCCATTCGAATGGCAAGATCGGCCCCATGATCAGCAGCAAAATTTAACTTCTGATCAACGACAATAGACAGTTCGATCCAAGGGAAAGTCGTATTAAAATCCTGCAGTCTGGGGAGTAACCACCGCGCCGCAAACGACGGTGTCGTTGAGATTGTGACCGCATTCCCCTGCCTGCTTTCCCGAACAGCCTCAACTGCACTTGCCATATCATTCAAGTTCTCCAAAGCAACACGCCCAATATCTTCGCCTTGGGGATTAAATTTAATAGTTCTCACCCCTTGTTCGCGATCAATCAAAGGAACACCAATCCAGGCCTCTAATTCCTGAACATGTTTACTGATCGACGAATGTGTAATTTCAAGCAATCTCGCGGCTGGCCTTATGCCACCTGTCTCATACACAGCAGCAAAGGCCCGTAAAGCATTTAAAGGTAAATTCTTCATGGATTATTTTATAGACCAAAACAACATATTTTGTGAACAGATAAAAATTCAAAAGTCCGATAAAAGAACAATATTGTTATCGACACACAACGACACGATCAAAGATATATTTATAAATATCAGATAGATAAACCGCACTCCTTAGAAAAAAGACGAATCACATGGGTATGCTATACAAAGGCGAATGGACTGACAAAGACGATATCATTCATGACGGAGCGTATATTCGCCCCGACAGTAAATATAATAACAAAATTCCAACAGACATCATTGAGAATATGGCCAACTCCCTAGGTCGTTACTGGCTTATCGGGTCCAACAGTTGTCAGTGGTCACAAAGGCCTATGCTTATGCGGCATCTGAAAAAACTGGACAATCATATACCTCTTCACATCGCCCATGGCCCTCGCCTGGAAGGCTATGCGATAAACGGTGGAAAGACATGGAATATCCCAGGATCAAATCATACAATACGTCATCTGCATCAACTCTATACGTTAAGTAATAGCAACTATACTGGTCGATCAACAGTCCCTGTTTTATGGGATAGTCACACTCAACAAATCATTTCCAACGAATCATCCCAAATCATGCTCGCGCTGGATAAAGCTCAAACAAGGGGTCAGTTACCGCTAACTTACTATCCTCCGTCTCTTAATGAAGAAATGCCCGACATGGATAGCTGGATATATAACGGACTGAGTAATGGCGTTTACAAAGCAGGGTTTGCCCAAAACCAAAAGGCGTACAACCAAGCTGTCGCACTTGTATTTAATACTTTGGACAGGCTAGAGCAGATATTATCGGAAAGACGGTTTCTTTTTGGCAACAGGCAAACAGCATCTGACTGGAAGTTATTTACAACACTGCTCAGGTTTGATCTGGTTTATTATACACTACACAGATGCACCAAAAGAAGATTAGCCGACTATCCCAACTTATGGGCTTATACGAGAGATTTATACCAAACGCCATCTATCGCGGGTACAATTGATATCTCAACAATCGTTGCTGCAAGTTTCCAGAATGATACAGCAAATAATCCGCATAACATCATTCCAGTGATGCCTGACCTTGATTGGGAATCTCCTCATAACAGAGATACTTTGGCCTCAAATCATTACTAACGAATCACGGATCAAATCACGTGACAACACAAGTGCTACAATTTAACGCACCAAATCACTACAAAATCACATCAAATATAGTGTTATTATATTAATAATCAATATCAATATGTTAAATGGATATAAATAAATATAACACAATTTTTTAGGATATTATACTTGATATTACTGCTAGCTATGTTAAATCAAACTTAAATGTAATATGCAAAACGCTATATGTATGGTACATACTCGTCCAAAATTACATGACACCTCAGGCGAGATTATAGGATGTGACCGATAACACATTGTCGGCACACCAATAAGCACCAAATAAATGCCTCAATCTTACGGCAAATATGAAGTGTTTATTCACGGATGGGCACAAACTGTCCAACCACTGATGAATGAATTTGTAGCAAAGGCTTTCACAAGCCACGCTGTCATAGTAAGGAAGCAGGAGCAGTTAATGACTGTTGAGCAATTGGCAATCGCGGATACAACACCGGGCGATATCATGGCGACCACTGAAAAGCCGTTACCAAAATCGGTAACAGGTGAAACTGTACTGTCCGTTACCCATCACACAGACTCGCTGTTTTCTTTCAAGATTACACGCCCAGCTGCATTTCGTTTTCGGACAGGTGAATTTGTGATGATTGGCCTTATGGTCGATGGCAAGCCGCTTTTACGCGCCTATTCCATTGCCAGCCCGGCTTGGGATGAAACGATCGAACTTTATTCCATTAAAGTTCCAAACGGCCCCCTCACATCACGCCTGCAAAATATCAAACCTGGCGATATGGTCCTTTTGGGCAAAAAACCAACAGGCACACTTGTCCTTGATGCATTGGTTCCCGGCAAACGCCTCTACATGATGTCAACAGGAACCGGAATTGCTCCTTTTGCCAGCGTTATCCGCGACCCGGAAACTTATGAAAAATTTGAAGAAGTCATCCTGATCCACAGCTGCCGTCACAAAGAAGAATTGAAGTACGGTGAAGAGCTTGTCTCCAGCCTGTATCAACACGAATTTCTTGGTGAAATGGTTTCTGAAAAACTGAGATACTACAACTCTGTAACCCGCGAAGATTTCATTCGTCGCGGCAGGATCCCGGAACTCTTCCGCTCTGGCAAGATCACAACGGATTTGGAAACGCCCGCGCTAAACCCCGAAACAGATCGCGTTATGATTTGTGGCTCCATGGAAATGCTGAAATCCTGTGCCGAGCTTTGTGAAGAAGCAGGTCTTAGCGAAGGTGCCAACAGCAAACCGGGGGAATACGTTGTGGAGAAAGCCTTCGTAGGATAGTCACTGGTGATTCCAGTATCTGGCCTAGCAGAGCATGACTAAGAAAGACAATGCACTCCAGTCACGAAGAGTCGCTGTTCAAAAACTCGAGACTTTCCGAGGTTCCAGTTCGCTGTGCTGAAAGTATTTTACGGCTCATCTGACAGCCCTTCAATCAGTTCACATTCGGCGCCTTAAAATGAAAATGGTAGAAATATCAACCCTCTGTTCTTATACGAATAGAGGGTTGATATTTAAAAGGTAATAATTGACCTGTTTAATGAGGCCAGAAGCTATTCCACATGAGCATCAGCGGCATTTTCCATCAAATATTCCATAACCAACGCTTTTTCAATATCGTCCAGCCCTGCACGCGGGAACATTGATGGTGTGATCCCTTTCCATTGCAATTTTGTAAAGTGAGAAGGTTCACGAGGACCATGACAAACAGTGCATCTTTCGTAAAAGATTTTTTCCCCTTGCCCCATATTTGCGTATAGTGATTCAGTCAAATCACTCAGTCTGTCAAGACCGAGTAAATCCTCATCAATCTCAGCGAACTCAATGTCTTCAATAATAGGAGGCTTTTCATAAGCCATGTTCGGACTTTCTGGATCTTCACACTTTCTCATAGATATCAAACAGGTATTGGCCGTTGTTGCTTGGCTCAAACCGGAAGATCGTTGAGTTGATGTCAAGAAGTTAACCAAACCCGAATTACACCGCCCTTTGCTATCCAGTTGGGGCCAAGCACCCTCGTAGATCGAAACCACACCAGGCCTAATCTCGTCAGAAACCACAGCACCAGCAATCACAGTCCCGCGCTCGTTATAGAGCTCTACAAGATCACCATCTTTAATCCCACGCTCAATAGCATCTAATTTGTTAATTCGTACAGGTTCACGCCCCTGCACAGTGTATAAGGCCCGCAATTTTTCAGAATTGGCCATTTGACTATGTAAACGGAACCAAGGGTGCGGACTCACCACATGAAGTTGGTCTTCTTTTGCATTACCAAGGTACTCATGCTTCTCCAACCACACCGGCATTCCAGGGCAATCCTCAATATCCATGGCCGCAATAGTGTCACAATGCATTTCAATTTTACCAGATACTGTATGCAATGGATTAGCATCAGGATCCTCATAGAAATCACCATGCCGAACCCATTTCCGTGCTTCAGCAGGAACATCCATTAAAGCATATCCTTTCGCCCAGAAATCCTCAAAAGAAGTATGTCTGGAAGCTGACGAACGATTATAGGCTGCCTCAATGTGTGTCATATATTCTTCACCGTTGGTAAACTGTGTCCATAATCCCAACTTTTCTGCAAGACCTTCAAATATTTCATAATCAGACCTACTCTCGCCCAATGGTTCTATAACCTTTTTCATTGCATAAACGCGATCATTTGAATAAGTACCACCAGAAGTAATGTCATCGCGCTCCAAAGTAGATGAGGCCGGAAGAACGATATCGACCCATCGAGTAACAGCACACCACCAAACATCTTGAGAAACAACTGTATCAACCTTCTCCAGTGCCTTGATCAATCGATTGGTGTCTTGCTGATGCGACATAAAGTTATTACCAGCATTATATATCATCCTGACATCAGGATAGGTATCAACATTCCCATTATAGGAAAACTCCATACCTGGATTTTCCAACATGTCAGTAATGCGGCTTGCAGGGCAAACTTTCTTGACCCAATTACGTCCCTGACTGAGTCCTGATGGAGTCGATTTACCTGATGCAGGCATCCCCCCATTACCATAATGCCAACTGAAACCAACGCCTTGCCCCGGCTTACCAATCTTTCCTGTCAAAGCAGCAAAGTTAATAATTGCCCAGTGTGTCAATTCACCATGCTGAGCTCGCTGCAAAGACCATGCCCCTGCGATTTCGGTTTTCGATTGAGCGACAAGCTCTGCCAATTCTTTGATTTTTTGCTCATTAATCCCTGTAATTGCCGCTGCCCAAGAGGGGGTTTTAGGCGTGTTATCAGTTTCACCCTTGATATATGCAATCCACTTATCCGATCCTACGGTATATTTTTTTAAATACTCCCGATCATCCAACCCTTTTTCAAGGACATGATAAGACATGGCAGAAAACAGTGCGACATCAGTGTTTGGGGCAATATCAACCCAATCAGCATTCAAATATTCATCTGTAGCGGTTTTTTGCGGATTAATTGAAATAAACTTAACGCCAGCATCTCGAATTTCTTCCCAGTGTGCATACATACCATGATCAGCGACACGGAACTCAATGCGGTTATTTTTAATAGGATCACACCCGACTAAAACAAAAACTTCGGTGTTATCACGAATAACTTCCCACGCAGTCTGCTGTGAATACACTTCCATATCACCAATAACATGCGGCAGACTAATCTGCGAAGCGCCGGCAGACCAGTCACCCTGTGTGATAGTGCAGCCCCCCATCAAGTTCATTAAACGCCCCTGCAACACCTGAGGACGCATAACACCAGCGTTCGACCAACCACCATATGACGAGCTGAAAATCGCTTCGTTACCATACTTCGTAGCAGTATCCAAAAGTGCTTTGGCTGTTAAACTGTATGCGGTATCCCAATCGACTTTCACATACTCTTCTTTCCCCCTCAACTCAGGCTTCGTATCTCCTGTTTGCCATCCTTCAAGGTATGATTTCCGCACCATCGGATAGTTAATACGAGTTTTATCGTAAGTACGGTCCATTACTCCATATGTCAGCATCTCGGTCGGCCGAGCATCAAGTTCAACAACTGTATTGATACTCACAAGTTTATCATCGCGAACCACACCCTCAAATGGCCCATAATGAGTCGCGTGAAAAACTCGCCCTGAAAACGAGTTCGGGTCAAGCGCAGCAAGTGCGGTTGAATTCATCAATGCAGAAGTACCAATTGTCGCTACGCAACCGCAGAGAAAAGTACGTCGAGTAGGATTATAGTAAGTCATTACCAACCTCATGATTTGTTACAAAATTACCAAACATCGCTTAAATTTCGTAATATTGTAATTAAGCCCCAAATGAGGATGCCATGATTTACATCAAAACTTTGTTATAAAAATCAATTCATTGGGAGATTTCTCGTTATTTCTTATCTTCATTGTCACTGGGTTATTATTGTGTATTGTGCTTAATGAAATTCTCACCGCACAAATTTTGATGCGGTGTAAAAAACTGTTTTCAATCCACTTCATCAATGCAATTCGCATAATAGACACCAAAATAAACTCAGATTATACTATGGAACTCTGGATCCCAATCACTGTCGCCGCTGCTCTTTTTCAAAACATCCGTACAGCCTTGCAAAAACACCTCAAGGGTCGGCTGGATACAACAGGGGCAACCTATGCACGCTTCCTCTACGCAGTTCCTTTTAGCTGGATATATCTGGCCATTTTACTTCTTGTACAAAGCGCAGACACAGCGACAGACATAACCAATGCGAGTATCCTTCCCACAATCAACACCAGCTTTCTGAGCTATGGTGCCGTAGGGGGCATCGCGCAAATACTGGCAACCTTTGTTCTTGTCTGGCTGTTTGGACAAAGAAACTTTGCTGTCGGCACAAGCCTGACCAAAACAGAAGCTATCCAGACTGCTTTGTTTGGCTTCGTCCTCTTAGGAGACAACTTATCTGTTCAAGCTATTGTCGGTATCATAATAAGTTTGGTTGGCGTACTTGCACTCTACAAGAGAAAAGAGCAGCAAGGTTCAGAAACTCAAGGATCAAACGAATCATCCGCGATCAACAGATTAATTCAAACAATTTTAACGGATAGAAGCATCTTACCCGGGTTGATTGCCGGTGGGCTTTTCGCTTTATCCGCCGTTTCTTATCGCGCCGCCTCTCTGTCTCTTGAAGAAAGTGGATTTGCCATCCAATCTGCCTACACTTTGGTTTGGGTCACAGGCTTTCAAACACTGATAATGGGGGCCTATATATTAGGCACATCCCCCAAAGTCTTCATCAAAGTCCTCCACAGCTGGAAAGCTGCTATTTGGATCGGCTTAACAGGTATGCTTGGCTCGGCAGGATGGTTTGCAGCAATGACACTGGAGAATGCAGCCCATGTCAGAACCTTGGGACAGGTGGAGCTTATCTTTACTCTTTTAATTGGCTATTTCTTTTTCAAAGAACGCCTCAAACGTAAAGAACTTATGGGTATCGCCCTTATAACTGTGGGCATTATCACACTGATACTAGAATAACAAATGTAAGGCTTACGCAGTTAATCTCTGAGCTTCAATGGGAAAGACCAGCGTCACAGTCGTACCTACGTTAGGCGCACTTTCAATCAGGAATTGGGCTCCGTGCAACTCTGTTAATCGCTTGGACAAAGGCAACCCCAAACCAGTTCCCTCATGCTTGCGACTTAGGCTGGAATCAACCTGCACAAAAGGCGCCAAAGCCTTTGGAATTTCACTTGATGACATACCAATGCCTGTATCCATAACCGATAACTCCAGCCCACGATCAGATATATGAGTTGTAATCGTAATACTCCCACCTGAGAGGGTAAATTTGACCGCATTTGATATCAGGTTGATCAACACCTGCTTAATACGGCGCTCGTCCCCACAAAGACTGGGAAGGCCAGATTCAAGCTGTAACATAACACTCAAACCTGCCTGTTCTGCGCGTCCAGAGAGCATCTTATTACAGCGCTGAACAACGTTATTAATATCAAAATGCTCTTCGTGAAGCTCAATCTTACCCGCTTCTGCCTTCGACAGATCCAGAATATCATTGATAAGCTCAAGCAAATGCGTACCTGATTCATTAACATCACGCGCATAATCTTTATACCGCGGGCTCCCTAGCGGCCCAAACATTTCATCTGCCAGAATTTCGGAAAAACCCAAAATAGCATTTAACGGCGTTCGCAACTCATGGCTCATCAAGGCCATAAACTCTGATTTTGCCCTGTTGGCTAATTCGGCACTTTCCTTGAGAATTGTCAGCTCTTTTTCGACTTCCTTTTGCTTGGTAATGTCTTGCATCACACAAACGAAATACTGAATGCTTCCCTCATCATCAAAAATAGGACTAAGGTCAATTTGGTTCCAAAGTGTATGCCCATCCCGATGATAATTCAGCATATCTACACGAGCATGATGATTTTCATTCAAGCTCTTCTCAAGAATGTCGCGGACATGCGGATCAGTCCCATCACCCTGCAAGAACCCTGAATGCAGATTAGGAATTTCTTTATTTGTATAGCCTGTCAATTTTGTGAAAGCAGGGTTTGTATAGACTATGGGGCGATTTTCTTTTTGCGCATCCGCAATAATAACCCCGGCATCAGTAGAACTCACCGCCGCAGCCAAGCGGTGATTCTCACGGCTAAGATCCATTAACTCTGCTTCGCGTGCTTTATAGTCGCTAATATCGGTATAAACGGTGAAAAGGTCATTTTCAGGTGTTTTATGGTCTGTAATTTTAAGCCAGGAATCTTCTGCAAACTGAAACTCCCTGTTTCGTTTCCCGCGACGAGACATCATGGCTTTGATATAGCTCTCGCGTTTTTCAACACTCAGAGGATCCTGCCCGGTATTCACATAGGAAATTGATACGTCTTCATAAGTCATTCCAACACGAATTACCATGGGACGTCCGGGAAAGAAAATTTCCTGAAAACGGCGATTAAATGCAACCAGCTTATCATTTTCATCATAGAGAGTTACAGCACCGGAAAAACTTTCAAACGCACGAAACAACCGTGCATGAGCTGTTGCCATCTTCTGCTGCTCTTTTCTACGTTCAGTGATATCACTCCCCGCTCCTCTATACCCCCTGAATTCCCCTTTTTTATCAAAGACAGGTACACCACTTAGGCGCAGTATCCGGGATACACCAGCCAGATCAGGCACCACAAGCTCAAGATCCCGGAAAGAAGAACGGGATTTGAGAACCTTCAAGAAGCTTTCATCTGTCAGACCATCCCCCTTCACATCGCTAAACGATTTCCCCAACAAGTTCCATTCCTGAAGCTGAGAGACAAAGGTAAAGCGTAAATCAGGCCCCATTTCCCAAAACCAGTCAGTTGCGGCACCTGCAATGTCTCTGAATCTGCGTTCACTATCTTTCAACGCCAAGACGGCACCATCCCGTCGCTGCGCGGTAGTTACAAAAATTCGCCCCCCCAAATACAACGCGATTATTAATACCAGACTGGCCCCGAGGGCAAAACCTACGGACGCGGAATAACGATCGCGCCAGACAACCTCAATATAATCAGCAGGAATGCCAATCACGACAGACAACCCGAAATGATCAATCCCCTGCCCCATCACAATTCGCTTCACGCCATCCAGATCCCAAACAGAAACATTTCCTCGTTCCGCAAGGTTAGAAAGCAAATAAGGCGTTTCCCGACCGATCAAGTCTTCAGAAAAATTATCATCCAACCACAGCCGTCCGCCATCTGTCTGAATAGAAACCATTGACCTTTTGGGTAACCCTAATACCGCCCATCGGGTCATAAAATCATGCACACGAAACGTCGATGCAACATACGACTTCCCATTACCGCCAGAACTTTTAATCGTACGTAAAACCGTTGCATACCATTCATTTTGGGCAAGAAAAGGTAAGCTGATTGATGATGCATTTCGCGTTTCAACACTCTCAATCAGTTTCTTAAGATTATATTCTGGGGGCAATGGAATAGCCTGATCCCCCAGAATAACATCCCCATTTGAATCCAGCACAGACAGAAGCTGCACATTATTAAATCCCGAGCGCCGACTGTGCAGAGGGATTTCATCATCAATATTCTTAAGAAAAAGAGTTAAAGGGGAGGCGATCCGGTTCAGAGCTGTGTGAACCTGCTCATCAATTTCGTTCGAAACATCTTGATAAGTGCTATTAACCCATAAACCAATTAAAAGAGCTGAAAAAATACATGCGGCAACGTTTAGCTGAATCGCGCGAATACGTAACCGCCGAACAGAAAGAGTTCTGGAAAGCCCCTGATGCTTCGCTCCACCCGGATCATCGCTGACCCCAGATTGCCCCCTGTCGCCCTTTATCACAATATATCCCTCACTCTAATCTGCAACCACCCCATGACGGCCATTTCAGAAATGGCATACGCGACATCGATAATTGTACTGCGATATACGCGCGCATTTTAGCACCTTTAAATACGCGGTCTCTTTTCGGCTGGACCACATGTACAGATCAAGACTTATTAAATAGTTAAAAATGTAATGATTTGCGTTACAATATCATGACGTTTCAAACAATTGTTTGTCATTATTTCGTCAAAGGAAAAATGAGCGTCGCATATCGAACATGCAAAGCGGAATTTTTACCGTTATATAAATGTTATACATGGGGTCCTGCGAATAAAACATGTGGCGTCGCATAATCGCTCCCCTAAACAAATATAACCTTGGTATGAGAGTATACAGACATGTCTGAAGAAGATGATCTAGATCTGCGCACGCTTGATGATGACGAACTTGTCTTGCAAATGCACGATGACCTCTATGATGGTCTGAAAGACGAAATCCTTGAAGGCGTTGAAATCCTTCTTGAGCGCGGCTGGGCTCCATATGATGTTCTGACCAAAGCTTTGGTTGAGGGCATGCGTATCGTTGGTGTTGACTTCCGTGATGGTATCCTTTTCGTACCAGAAGTTCTACTTGCTGCTGGCGCTATGAAAGGCGGCATGGGCATCCTGCGTCCTCTTCTGGCTGAAACAGGTGCACCAAAACTTGGTAAAATGGTTATCGGCACAGTTAAAGGCGACATCCATGACATCGGGAAAAACCTTGTTTCCATGATGATGGAAGGTGCTGGCTTTGAAGTTATCGATTTAGGTATTAACAACCCGGTTGAAAACTATCTTGAAGCACTCGAAGAGCACAAGCCAGATATTCTGGGCATGTCCGCACTTTTGACAACAACAATGCCTTACATGAAAGTCGTCATCGACACCATGAAAGAAAAAGGCATTCGCGACGACTATGTTGTAATGGTTGGTGGCGCGCCGCTTAACGAAGCTTTTGGTGAGGCTATTGGTGCAGATCACTATTGCCGAGATGCTGCTGTCGCCGTTGAAATGGCAAAAGAAGCCATGCAACGCCGCCACAATCAAGCTTAAAAAGCTGAATAGTTCAGGACAATGTCCGATACAAACACCCACATCGACGATAAGGAGAGTAAAACTCTTCTTATCGCATGTGGTGCGGTTGCCAGAGAAATCATCGCCCTTAATAAATTAAACAGCTGGAATCATCTCGATATTACGTGTCTTCCGGCAATCTGGCACAATACGCCAGATAAAATTCCACAGGGTGTGCGCAACAAAATCCAGGAAAACAAAGATGTTTACGGGAACATTGTTGTCGTTTATGGCGATTGCGGCACAGGTGGCGAACTGGACAGAGTTCTGGAAGAAGAAGGCGTCAAACGCATAGATGGTGTTCACTGTTATGCCTTTTTCACAGGCCTTGGTGCCTTTGATCAGATGCATGAAAATGACATCACATGCTTTTACCTAACAGATTATCTCGTTAGACATTTTGATACCTTGATCATGGAAGGGATGGGCATTGCAAAACACCCTGAACTTTTACCAATGTATTTCGGTAATTACACAAAGCTCGTGTATCTGGCCCAGACTGAAGATCAGGAACTTCAAGAGCTAGCACAGCAAGCTGCCGAAAAAATTGGCTTGGAATATCATTACAAATTTACGGGATACGGCGAGTTGAGCAGCTTTATGTCTGCCATCAACTAGGAGATTTACATTGGCCAAGTTAACACTTGTTTATTGGCGGGATATCCCTGCGCAAATTATCGTTAAAGCAGGTCGTAAAAACGCAAAGGTTCAGTTACACGAACGCTTTGAAAAGGCAATCGACCGCGCCGCAATGAAAGCCAAACTAAAAGACAGTGATTCATATTTGGAACACTGGCGCAGAAGTGTTCCCACAGACTGCGGGGATGATCTGGATGCCGAAGCTCAAGCCATGGCAACACAGATCGAAAATGAATACACCGACGAAAAATTAGACGCCCTCGTTCAAAACGGTGGCCTTTCCAACGATAGTTAAGTCACCAGTTAAGCTAAAGACTAACGCCCATTTAGGTTTAATGAGATGAGTACAGAGTTCAATCCAGAAGTCGTCAAACAACAGATCATCGACTTCATGACTGGTTTTACAATTGAAACAACACCGGGATCCGCGGCTAAGACACCCGATTATCGTGTGCATCTTCGCCCTGGCACAGAAATAGCTGTGACCTTTCTGCCTGGCTCTGATTTTGCGGATACAGTTTCAACATCAAAACGTCTCAAAGATGAAGGTTTTGTCCCTCTTCCACACTTTGCTGCACGCTCTATTCGCTCGCATAGTGATTTTGAAGAATACCTCAAAACCCTGCAGGGCGAAGTTGGCATTAAACATGCTGTTGCACTGGGTGGTGCCGTTGACAAGCCACTGGGCGAATTCGAAAGCTCCATGCAATTGATGGAAACTGGCCTTTTTGACAAATACGGTATCAAATCAATTGGTGTGGCAGGTCATCCGGAAGGAAGCCCGGATATCAGCGAAGCTGGCCTGCGCGAAGCTATTGCCTGGAAAAATACTTTCAAAGAGCAAACCGATGCCTATATGTACATCGCAACGCAGTTTTGCTTTGAGGCCGAACCGATCATAGCTTGGGACAAAAAGATTCAGGCCGAAGGCAACAAGCTTCCAATCCACCTTGGTGTGCCCGGACTTGCAACAATCAAAACACTTATGAACCATGCAAAAGCCTGCGGTATTGGCTCTTCCATGCGTGTTCTGACCCGACAGGCCAAGAACATCGCAAAACTGATGACTGTCAACGCACCGGACAAACTGGTTATGGATCTGGCCCGCTATTACGCTGAAGATCCAAACTGCGGCATTAAAAAAGTTCATATGTACCCATTGGGCGGGATGAAAAAATCCGCCGCCTGGAGCTATGCTGTTACGGACGGCGATTTCATCGTTGATCCCAAAGGCAAAGGCTTCAAAGTAAACCGTGATATCGGATAATATCGACAAAATTCGCAATTTTGTCGCTTCTATAGCCGAATAGCTACCTGAAAGGACTATTCGGCAGAAGCAATTCTGATATAAGTCCTATACAAATTTAGAACATATGGCCCAGTCTATAAAACGCTACATTACCGGAGACACACCGATATGACCCGTACGATCGTTAGTTCCGCGACCAAAGAGATCGCGATTGGTTTTGATGATCCTTTCTGTATTATTGGTGAGCGGATCAACCCGACAGGCCGTAAAAAACTTGCGGAAGAAATGGCCAATGGTGATTACTGCCGTGTGGAATCCGACTGTCTGGCACAGGTTGCCGCTGGCGCACACATGCTCGACGTCAACGCAGGTATTCCTCTGGCGGATGAGCCGAAGATCCTTGCAGAAACCATTCAGCTGGTTCAAGGCCTGACAGATCTTCCCCTGTGCATTGACTCTTCTATTATCGATGCACTGGAAGCAGGTCTGAAGGTTTATAAAGGTCGTGCACTTGTTAACTCTGTGACCGGTGAAGATGAATCTCTTGAGCGTGTTCTTCCACTGGTAAAGCAGTATGACGCGGCTGTTGTTGCTATTTCGAACGATGAAACCGGTATCTCTGAAGATCCGAACGTTCGTTACGAAGTTGCCAAGAAGATTGTTGAGCGTGCTGCTGATCACGGCATTTCCCGTGACCGTGTTGTCGTTGATCCACTGGTTATGCCCATTGGTGCCATGGGTACAGCCGGAAAACAGGTCTTTGCCCTGCTTCACCGTCTGAAAACAGAACTTGGTGTTAACACAACCTGTGGCGCATCCAACATTTCTTTCGGCTTGCCAAACCGTCATGCCATGAACGCACACTTCCTTGCTATGGCAGCCGCCGCAGGTATGACATCTGCGATCATGAACCCGCTGCACGAAGAAGAGCTGGCCGGGATCCGTGCTTCTGACGTTTTGCTTGCAAAAGATCAGGACTGCCTGAAGTGGATCGGCAAGTACCGTGAGCCAGCCCCGGAAGGTCAGGCCGGCGCACGTGGCGAACGTCGTAGCAGACGCAGACGGGCCTGATAACTCCATACAAAAATTGGTAGTTATAAAAGGCTCTCTTCATGCCATTTTCGAAGAGGGCCTTTTTATCTTAATAAGACAATTTTCTTTGGTATCGGATATAATTTTCCCGATTTCCAACAAAAACACTACAGTAGAAGTATAGCCCCACGTGTCATATGCCAACACGTACAATAATACTAACAAGGGGCAAAGGTACGAGGAGAGATCCGTGGCTAAGAATGCACATATCGTATTTACCCCTTCTGGTCGGCGCGGGGATTTTCCGATCGGGACACCTGTTTTGACAGCTGCACGGAGCCTTGGTGTAGATATTGATTCAGTTTGTGGCGGTCGAGGTATCTGCGGACGCTGTCAAGTCGAAGCCGGAGAAGGTGAATTCGCGAAACACAAAATCGTCAGCTCCTGCTCCAACATGACAGGCTTTTCCAGCGTTGAAGAGCGATATGCCAGTAAAAAAGGCATGAAAGAAGGACGTCGTTTATCTTGTCAGGCCATGATCGAAGGCGATCTTCTGATTGATGTTCCTGCTGAAAGCCAAGTCCATAAACAGGTCGTACGCAAGCGTGCTGATGTTCGTGAAATCGAAATAGATCCGCCTATTCGTCTGCATTATATCGAAGTTGCAGAGCCAGACATGCATCATCCATCTGGTGACCTGGAACGCTTGCAAGATGCGCTTGAAGCACAATGGGGTCTCAAGGGGTTGCACTGTGACTTACGAACCCTACAGACGTTGCAGCCTATTTTAAGAAAAGGAAAGTGGCAGGTAACGGTTGCGGTTGAAAACAAGAAAACCATTATCGCGGTTTGGTCCGGTTATAAGGAAAATGCTTTTGGCATTGCCGTAGATTTGGGATCCACTACAGTTGCTGCACACTTGTGTGACCTCCAAACAGGTGAAGTAACAGCCTCATCCGGTATTATGAACCCTCAAATTCGTTTCGGGGAAGACCTTATGAGCCGTGTTTCCTACGTTATGATGAACCCCGGTGGCGACAAAGAAATGACAGTTGCAGTTCGTGAAGCTCTGGACACTATTATAGGCGTTGTCGCAGACGAAGGTAAAATTGAGCGTTCAGATATTCTCAGCATGACTTTTGTGGGCAACCCAGTGATGCATCACCTCTTGCTCGGCATCGATCCAACAGAACTAGGCGGGGCACCTTTTGCCCTTACATTGAATTCATCCATTGATCTCTATGCCAGCGAACTTGGACTTAACATAAGCCCGGATGGTCGTGTTTATGTTCTTCCCTGTATTGCAGGCCATGTCGGTGCAGATACAGCCGGTGTTATTCTCTCCGAAGGCCCTCATCTTCAGGACGAAGTGACGCTGATCTGTGATGTTGGTACCAATGCCGAGATTGTTCTTGGCAATGAGGACAGGTTGCTTGCCTGTTCCTCTCCGACGGGACCGGCTTTTGAAGGAGCACAAATTACAAGTGGACAAAGGGCTGCACCGGGTGCCATCGAACGTATTCGGATTGATCCGGAAACGCTAGAGCCAAGGTATAGAGTGATAGGCTGTGATCTCTGGTCTGATGCAGAAGGTTTTGCCGAACAAACTAAATCAACCGGTGTGACAGGCATCTGTGGCTCTGGCATTATCGAAGCTATTGGCGAGATGTTTCTGGCGGGTATTATTCAAACAGATGGTATTATTGATGGATCACTGTCCGAAAAGTCTCCCCGCGTAAAGTTTAATGGCAAGACTTACGACTATGTAGTCAGTGAGAACGAACCACTGATTACTGTCACCCAGACAGATGTCAGGGCAATTCAATTAGCTAAGGCTGCCCTCTATGCCGGGGTCAAATTGCTCATGGAGAAACTGGGTGTGAAAACCATCGACCGCATTCAGCTTGCCGGTGCTTTTGGCAGCCATATTGATGTTAAGTACGCCATGGTAATTGGCTTGATACCTGACTGTGATTTAGAGCGTGTAAAGTCAGCCGGGAATGCTGCTGGAACAGGGGCGCGTATCGCCCTGCTCAACAAGGCTGCCCGCAAAGAGATTGAAGATGTAGTTGGTCGCGTTGAAAAAATTGAAACGGCAGTCGAACCAAAATTCCAGGAACACTTTGTCAATGCCATGGGGATACCCAATACCATTGACGAATTTGTTAACCTAGCAAAAGTCGTCAACCTTCCTGAGCGCAAAGTCGGGGCCCTTGCCGCAGAAGGTTCTGCCGAAGGTGGACGTAGAAGAAGGCGAAGGCGATAACCTTCTAATATATAAATAGACCAAGGAGCGAATTTCATTCGCCCGTTCACCTCATCATGTTTCAAAAAATCATAACCAAAAATCAATTTAACCTTAAAATTGTTCCTTCAGGTTGATTTTTCAGACACATTTCAAACATAAACATTAACAAAAGTTAAGAAATTAACTTTTCATTAACTATTTAGTACTGTATAATCCACGTATGAACAGAAAAATGTCACAGGCAAGACATCAATATTTTCGCTTCGAACTATCATTGTTCGAGACGAGATAGAGGAGGCAAAAGGAAATGCCTACAACTGAACAACTGGAAACCCGTCTTGCTGAGGATAATATCACCCATCAAACTTTTGGTATAAGCAAAAGAGCCTATGGTGGTGTTATTGCCTACCAGCTTGAAAAACACGGTTTTAATGGTGCTTTGAAGGTAATTAAACAGCAAGTTGAAGCACTACACACGGCGCACTAATACGCCCTCTAGGCTTTGCCATGCTCACGGGTAAACACAAACTCTGACTCAACCGAAAGATCAGATCGGTAAGAATACCCTCCTGCAGTAAAATCTTTTAACCCCTCAGCTTTATCAATCCGTTCTTGCATAATAAATCGTGCCATCATGCCTCGAGCACGCTTTGCTGAAAAACTGATGATCTTTGTAACACCATCCTTAATTTCTTTAAAGACAGGGGTAATCACCGTACCTTCCAATTTATCTGTCTGAACAGCTCTGAAATATTCATTAGAGGCAACATTTACCAATATTCTATCGCTGTGTTCGGCAAGCTGAGTATTCAATTCTTTGCTGATTTGATCTCCCCAGAAGTCATAGAGATCTTCACCATGAGGATTACCCAGCTTTGTGCCCATCTCCAAACGGTACGGCTGCATTAAATCAAGCGGACGTAGCAATCCATAAAGACCAGAAAGAATACGAAGATGATCTTGGGCATACCTTAATTCATCTTCGTTCAGAGTTTCGGCATCAAGACCGACATAAGTATCCCCCTTAAAGGTATCAACAGCAACTTTGGCGTTATCCCGGGTAAAGGGAAAAGAAAAACTCCGATAACGTTGATAATTTAGATCTGCCAGATTTTCACTTATACCCATCAGGTTTCTAAGATCTGCACGGGTTAAGTCTTTCGTCACCGAAAGGAGATCTTTGATTTGGTTTTCGAATACAGGCTGAGATGTCAGAAAATCAATTTTAGCAGCACTCTCATCTAATTTTTTTGCAGGAGAAACGACAGCTAACATAAGGACCTCAGCATTTACATTTAAAGAATTCAGATTTCTTCCCTAAGGTAAGAACTAAAGCCCCGTCAAACAAGAACCATAATCGCTTTCCGATTATTTTTTTCAATCAAGATATCGATCACATCATTCATCACAGCTGTCCACTAAAACCTTACACCTTAATTTTCTATAGGCGTGTTAGTATTGCATTCCAGCCCCCAACAACCCAGCGGATAAATTTATGCAGCGCATCAAGCTTACATTTGAAAATCCTCAAGGAAGCGAATTATCAGGTGCCTTGGAGTTACCCAATCAAAAACCGTTAGGATATGCTCTCTTTGCACACTGTTTTTCCTGCGGAAAAGACATCCCTGCAGCAACACGGATCAGCCGCAGTCTGGTAGAAAAGGGATTTGCTGTATTACGCTTTGACTTTACAGGACTTGGTGGAAGCAACGGCGATTTTGGCAACACAAACTTCTCATCCAATGTTACCGATTTAATCGCTGCATCCAAATTACTGAAAGAGCAGTATCAAGCACCCAGCCTGTTGATTGGCCATAGCCTTGGCGGTGCCGCAGTTCTCGCCGCGGCAAGAGATATTCCCGAAGCCGAAGCCGTAATCACTATCGGCGCACCAAGTGATCCGGAACATGTAAGCCACCTTTTTTCTGATCAGGTCGAAAAAATTGAGAAAGAAGGGATCGCCCCTGTCCAACTGGGGACTAGAACTTTTAACATAACCAAGCAGTTCCTGACCGACATATCAAACCACAACATGAAAGAACACATCGGTAATCTGGGAAAAGCATTACTGGTTTTCCATTCACCACGGGACACAACAGTAAGCATTGATGAAGCCAGCAAGATTTTTACAGCTGCCAAACACCCCAGAAGTTTTATCTCTCTAGATCAAGCCGACCACCTATTAACCGATGCTGCCGATGCCACCTATGTTGGCCACACAATTGCCGCCTGGGTAGATCGCTATGTATCCTCCTCCCCCCAGAAAAATTTACCGACACCAGAAAAAGGACATGTGATCGTCAAAGAAGAAAACAAAGCTTTTTTGAGGCATATAAAAACAGATCATCACGATTGGCTTGCGGATGAACCCTTGACGATGGGCGGTGGTAATCAAGGACCAGACCCGTACGAAATGTTATTAGCTGCACTTGGTGCCTGCACATCCATGACAATCCGTATGTACGCCAATCACAAACAATGGCCGCTTGAAGATCTGGATGTTGAACTATCTCACACAAGGGAACATTGTCAGGATAGCGCGGATTGCGAACAATCAGGACAGCAAATCGACGTCATTTCCCGTAACATCACCCTCGTAGGGGAAAAGCTTACAGACGACCAGCGTCAGCGCTTGTTGCAAATTGCCGGGAAATGCCCTGTTCATAAAACACTGGAGAACAAGATTGTTGTACAGGACAAGTTAACTATAAGAAACCCAACTCCTTAATTCGATTTAAAAATAACTTGAAATTTTACCACACAAAATACATACAATTCATATACAAAACATATATGGATTCGTTAAATGGGAATTGTAAAGGTCTCGAGCGAAATACACGAAAACATTCGTGTCGCCAGTAAAGCCATGACCAGATCAATCAATGCTCAGGCAGAACATTGGATGAAAGTTGGCATGCTTGCAGAAAGAAATCCCGGATTTAATTACGGTGAAATCCTTTCTTTACTTCTCAAAGAAGCAGAACAATCCAACCAACCTGAAAATCAGAATGCGCCTGAAGTTAAAGCCCGAAGAAGCCAAGCCAGTACAGGTACTGTCAGCTGATGCAACAACCAGTTATCAAGACGACAACAGCAATTGATAAGATGCGTGTTGCTGGCGCACTTACGGCTAAAGTGCTTGAAGAAGTTAAATATATCATCGCGCCGGGTATCTCCACGATGGAGATCAATAATTTTTGCGACCATTTCATCCAACATCAATTAAACGCCATACCGGGCAGCAAGGGGCAATACGACTATCCCTTTGCGGTCAATACTTCCGTTAATCATGTTATATGCCACGGTGTACCATCAAAATCTACGAAGCTCAAAAAAGGTGATATTGTCAACATCGATTTAACCGTTTTAAAAGATGGTTATTACGGTGATAGCAGCAAGATGTTTTCGATTGGCAAGATCCAGCCCCACGCACAAAAACTAACCGATATCACGCAAGAATGCTTATATCAGGCCATAAAAGTCGTAAAACCCGGAAATACTCTTGGGGACATTGGTTTTACCATTCAGTCTCTCGCCGAAAAAAACGGCTATTCCGTTGTTCGAGAATTTTGTGGTCACGGTATTGGCTCAAAGATGCATGAGCCACCAGAGGTAAGACATTACGGAAAACCTGATGAAGGCCTCGTCCTCAAAGAAGGTATGACCTTTACAATTGAACCAATGATCAATCAGGGAAAAGCTGACATAAGACAACATCCAGACGGCTGGACCGTATCAACAAAAGACAGGCGCTTATCAGCCCAATGTGAACACACAATACTGGTTACGGATACAGGGTACGAAATATTGACCTATCGCGCCGAAGAGAAAGAGTATATCCCGAGAACAACGTCATAAATGGTGGCGACATAGTAAATGTTGGCAACGCCATAAAATCCCCCTTTAACTCCTTAACCTCTTTCCCATACTGACACGAGCTTCAACATTGTAGCCAAGACTTTCATAAAGCTTAACAGCCCCCTCATTGCCATCGCGAACCTGAAGATTCAACTTTGTGCAGCCAAGAGAAACGAGTTCCTGTTCCGCGAGAGCGAGCAATTTGCTCGCAATTCCTTTTCTCCGATGGGTCGGCGTAACAACCACACTATATATCCAGCCACGACGACCATCATAGCCCGCCATGACCGTTCCCACGATAGCCCCGCAATCCTCAGCAACAAAGAGTAATCCCGGTTGATAGTTCTGCTTGTTATCCAGAATATCAGCCGCTTTGTTCCAAGGCGCAGGGTTAGGGTCATCTTCCTCCCATAAACAGATTACCCCTGCCCTGTCTTCCGGTCTAAAAGATCTGAGATCCATAATTTCCTCTTTATCGCACTATCGTCACTGAACGTCGAACGTTTCTCAAACAAGTCGCATATTTTGTCAAAATTGGCGGTTTCCGACTTGCCTAGCGTAAAGATATTGGTCTAGGGTTAGCATACTTGAAAGAAGTTTCTTTTAAGTATGTGCAATTAGGCGCTTGTTCTCAGGGCAGGGTGAAATTCCCGACCGGCGGTAACTTTTAGATACAGTATGTAGAAAAAAGAAGCCCGCGAGCGCCCTTGTTTTTTGAATTTCTTTGGAATTTAGAAATCAAGGGGTCAGCAGATCTGGTGAAACTCCAGAGCCGACGGTAACAGTCCGGATGGGAGAGGATAGGCAAGAATAAACATGGCAATACACCTGTTTATTCTGCGTGTGCGGATGAGCTATGTCTTTGGTAGATATAATCATTCGCCCTTTCTGAACACGCCCTGATTCTGGTTACGCCGCTTATTAGGAGTGACAACCATGAATCAGATCGCAAACGATCACAATAATACGCACCAGTCTCTACTGGCGCAGTTTGGTACGCCATATGAAAGAGTCGAAAAAGCTCTTTCCTCCATGCGTGCTGGCAAAGGTGTCCTCGTCGTAGATGACGAAGATCGAGAAAATGAAGGAGATCTTATTTTCGCAGCCGAGACTCTCACCAATGAACAGATGGCAATGCTCATTCGTGAATGCAGCGGTATTGTCTGTCTTTGCATGACGGATGAAAAACTCCGCAGTCTTGATTTGCCGCAAATGGTGCAGGACAACAACTCATCAATGGGAACAGGTTTTACAGTTACCATTGAAGCAAAGGTTGGTGTCACCACCGGAGTTTCCGCAGCAGACCGTGTAACAACCGTTAAGACAGCAATTGCTGATGACTGTAAGCCTGACGATTTGGCTCGTCCCGGTCATGTGTTCCCTTTACGGGCGATGGCTGGCGGCGTTCTAACCCGCCAGGGACACACAGAAGCAACCTGTGATCTATCTGCTATGGCCGGATGGAAACCTGCTGGCGTTCTATGTGAAGTAACAAACCCGGATGGTACAATGGCCCGTCTGCCCGAAATCATCGCATTCGGACAAAAGCATGACCTGCCTGTGGTATCCATTGATGATATTATATTGTATCGCAAGAAAACAGAAACAGCAGCAATCGCTGTATAGATAAACAGCAATTTCTTGCTATCTATCCCAAAGAGGCCTCTTGATAACCCAAGGGGCCTTTTTCTTTTTCAACTCCTCTCCTTTTTGGAATTACCCCTTTTTGGAATTACAGGGCAAGAATCAGATATTTTCAAAAATCATTCTCTGGTTATCTCGTAACCAACATTAAGTAGGGAGATAACGATGTCAGCACAGAAACCAAACATTAAATTTATTGCAATTCCAACAGAACATGCACGGCATATTCAATCCGGTGGCAACGACGAAAACAACTTTGCCCCTGAGAAGGTGATTTCTGATGGAGAAGGCTTTCCCTGTCGCCATTGCCTGAAAGGAATTGAAAAGGGTGAAGAAGTACTAGTGATTTCCTATCGCCCTTTTCCCGAGAAACAACCTTACGCTGAATCTGGTCCGATTTTCCTTCACAGCAAAGCTTGTGAAGCTCACCACAGTAATGGACAGGTTCCTGATAATATAAAGTCACAAGGCGTAACCCTGATTCGTGGCTACAATAGTGATAACAGGATTGTTTATGGTACAGGAAAAACCATCAAATCATCTGAGATTGAAGCAGAAGCCTTAAAGATGTTCGAAGCGGATAACATTGCTTATATACACGCAAGATCTACTACAAATAACTGTTTTACCTGCCGCATTGAACGTGTCTAGTCCTTGGCTTAGTTTTGGAAGAAGCTAATAATCACGGCATATAAAGAAGCCCTGTTATGAAACAGGGCTTCTATTTTTCTGGCCAGTGTTCCTGACTACTGAACAAGAACCCATCCGCCATTCGTTTTTTTAGGCAACATTGAAGCTATATCAGCATCTTTTTCAATTCGAAAATCTGTTGCAGATAATATACGACCATCTCCGGCACGGAGTAAACGCAGATTAACAAAAACACTATGCTCACTGATAGAATAGGTGCCAGTTAAAACAGCCTGAGCATTTTGACGCCCAGCCAAAAAGGCAAGATCTCTGGAAAGCATCAATTCGCCTTCTCTTGGGCGTACGGCTAGTGAATCACGCATTTTGACTTCTGAAACACTGTATCCCAGTTGAGCAATACGCCCTGAAAGCTGTTCACTGACCGTACGTCCGAATGTCGAACTGGTCTCCAGCGCATCAATATCAACAATTGAAGCAACAAGCACAGACGCATTTTGATCCAATACCTGATTAGAAGTCATAACCAGAGTATCAGCGGCACGATAAACTTCAGGTAACAGCTCTACAGATACTTCTGCTTGTTCAACTGGTTCACTATAAATGTTAAGAGATTCAGGCGAACAACCTACTAATCCAATTAACAGTGCAGTTGAAAGAAAAAGACGTTTCATTATCGTAACTCCCTACTGCGTAACAATGGCGATGGTTTGAACGGGCAATTTTTCTTCCGATCCTGTCGCAGTAGCACGCATAGGGCGGTCAGCAGGCAAACTGGTCATATAAAGGGAAAGCTCTTCCGGGCGTACATAAAGAACTTCTGATTTTTGATGAACAAGTTCAGCACCATGAGCAATTGACGTTGTCAAAACCATTTCAGCATCTGTTACAGCACCAAAATCAATAAGCCCCCGGACAAGTTCAGTTACAACCAGTCCAGCACCAATCGTGCTTAACGTTCCCCAGTTCCCGTACTCTTTAATACCAATAGCAGTTGCCAAACCAAAAACAGATTCAGGTGATGCAGGTAAGCGGTACCCCTTATCATCATAGAAAAAACTCTGTACTTGATAGTTTACGATAATTGCTCCCTTGGGTGAGGAAACAACAGGAACCCCCTGTGCCAAGAGTTCGTTTTCTAGAATACGCTTAAAGGCCCTGCTAAAAGGCATATCGAAGGGGCCTGGCTGCACGTAAAAAGGTTTGGGTGACGAATAGCTAACAACTTCATTCTTTTTCTTATCAGAGGCAGAAGCATCTATAACAGGCGAAATTCCAAAGTCCGGCATTGCAGCCAAGTCGGAAACAATACGGGTTGAAGATCGTTGTCCAAGAAGATTCCAGTCACTCCAGGTGAGAACTTTATATTGGCTATGAGTAGTTTGAGGTTGTTGATCCCGTTTCACCCAAGGCTTTCCACAAGCAGATAGAGTAAAACTGGCAACGGCCAGAAGTATCACGGCTGGCTTCAACATGAAGCATCTCCAGTACAAATTCAACACACGGCAATCTTTGGCATTAGCACTTATGCCTGCTACCTGTTTACCGACAAACTCTTTCTGTACCGTTAATTTTTGGCTGTACTGTTAATTTTAACAAAGAAGCACGCCCTAAATCCTGATCGCTTTTATCACTCAAGGCGTGCTAATTCACGCCGCCTTCCGGTACCCAGCCCGTTTGCCATTGATCAAGAGGAGATACAGTGGCATTTTCACCATTTCTAAAAAAAGAACTATCAACAGACCACATCTTAACTGCGTTATTCTCTTTGCCTGCAACCTGTTCCAGAACGGCTGTTGCGTGTAAAATATTGCCACTCACCCAGCTTCTCAATTGCGGTTCTCTTAGTTCGTGATATTTCAGCAAGCCGTCTCTTTCCATGAGAGAGATAAAATTAGAGGCGTTGACTGCTTCGTCAATACAATCCAGTTGCCGATCACCCACATCCCCGAGAAAAGTACCTGCCTTATCTTTATCGGTACCATTCTGCTGACCCGCGATATGCTCTATACGTCCAATAGCAACTGTTATCGCCTGACGCTCTTCTGCAGGAGAAAGTTTTCTGGCCTTAAATAGTTTCTGTATCTCCAGCCACTGCCCCTCGCTCAAGGAAACCTGACCTTTATGCTGGCAACCATGACCATAGCAATAGCCTATGTCGTCAACCGCATAAGATGTCGAAAGATGAGACAAAGCTTTCTCTGATGGTTTTGTAATATTGCAGCCAGAAACTGCCAGTAACAAGAGCACGCCAGAAATCAATAAGCTTTTGGACACTGCAAACTCCATAAAAATAGAAAATAGCAACAGCAGGAATGCCATCAGGCAATATCTATTGCAATAAGATATCTCACCAGAAACACTGTAAGAGATAAAATCTTTGTGTAAATACGATCAAAGAATAACAGCTATGCCAAAGAAGAACAGTTAAACACGTAAAATTCTAGACAGTACAAGACAGATAAGTTACCAGCTTCATCTTGGAAAACTGATTACGGCATATGAGAGCTACAACTGACAGCTCACTCAAGGAGATACTAATGAGCCAGCTGCAAATTCCAACAGAAATCCCTGTTCACGACGACAATCGTGACTTGATGAATGCGCTGCTCATGATCGCCCAACGGGCAGGCGACATCATCATGGAGATCTACAACAGACCTTCGGGAATTGTAGTAGAAAAAAAGGATGACGCTTCTCCTGTAACAGAAGCAGATAAAGCCGCAGAAGCATTTATACTGGGCGCGTTGAATACTGTTACCCCTGACATCCCCGTTGTTTCAGAAGAAGCCGCTTCGGCAGGAGAAGTTCCCGAGGTAGATAGTGGTTTGTTTTGGCTGGTTGACCCTGTTGACGGTACAAAAGAATTTATCAACAAAAACGGCGAATTCACAGTTAACATCGGCTTAATCGAAAATGGCATTCCCGTCGCTGGGGTTGTCCATGCTCCTGCCAAAGGATTAACCTGGGTCTCTGCAGATATCTGCGTTTTCTTCGAAGAAGGTTATGAACCAATTGTCGCGCAGGTCCGTTCTATTCCCGCCGAAGGTGCCACGGTTGTCGCAAGCAGACGTCATGGCGATAATGACGATCTAAACGCATTCTTGAAAACCCGAAAAATTAACGAACAGATTGGGGCCGGCTCCTCTCTTAAAATCTGCCTAATTGCGGCTGGTAGAGCAGATCTCTATCCACGTTTCGGGCCAACTATGGAATGGGATACAGCGGCGGCCCACGCGGTTCTTCTTGCTGCCGGGGGACACCTTAGCGATGCAGACGGAGATCCTTTGACTTACGGGAAGTTCAATTTTCGAAATCCACATTTTGTTGCGGAAGGTGAACATCTGGATGCAGGTTTCGATTTGTCAGATGAAGATCTTTCCACGGAAGAAAAATAAACCGGAATTATCCGATGGTGCCCGTCTCTCGAAACAGATATTCAAATATCTTTAATGCAGATCAAGCAGGATTGGATCGTGCTTGTAATTTATTGCATTCGGGTGGACTGGTCGCCTTTCCAACGGAAACCGTTTACGGACTTGGAGCCAATGCAACAAATGCAAAAGCTTGTGCATCGATCTACGAAGCAAAAGGAAGGCCAAGCTTCAATCCTTTGATCGTGCACTTCCCGAATTTTGCAGAAGCCGAAAAGCGGGTGATCTTCAATGCAAAAGCGCAAAAGCTTGCGAAAGCCTTTTGGCCCGGCCCTTTAACATTGGTTCTGCCCCGAACTAAAGATTGTGATATTGCTGAGCTTTGCTCTGCAGGCCTTCCGAGCCTTGCAGTGCGCGTCCCCGGCCACCCAATCGCCCACCTTTTGCTTGAACAATCAGGCCTTCCACTTGCAGCCCCCAGCGCCAATGCATCAGGAAAGATAAGCCCGA
Organism: Kiloniella sp. EL199; assembly: GCF_900313065.1. Classification (GTDB taxonomy): domain Bacteria; phylum Pseudomonadota; class Alphaproteobacteria; order Kiloniellales; family Kiloniellaceae; genus Kiloniella. Next base: position 22,112 of record NZ_OMPU01000015.1, on the reverse strand, counting down.
CCAAATCAGAACACGTAGCCTATTCACTAGGCGAAAAAGTATCCTGTATTCTTGATGGCAAAGACACCGCTTGTACAGTTGGCCTAGAATCAACCGTCATTGATTTAACAGGGGAGCTTCCTGTGCTTCTTCGCCCGGGAAACATCACCAAGGAAGAAATAGAAGCCGTTATTAGCTCCATCCAAATGGGAAAATCCTTGATGGAAAGCAAAGCTGAAGCTTCATCCCTGCATAACACAACAGCAGATACTTTACAGATCTCTGATCCACTCAAATCCCCAGGGCTCTTGAAAAGTCATTATGCACCGACACTTCCATTACGCTTAAACGCCACAGAAGTTACCGCAGATGAAGCCCTCCTCGCTTTTGGTCATAAACCACTTTCAGGGGCAGGATATTGCCTTAATCTAAGTGAAAAAGGCGATCTGTTAGAGGCAGCAGCCAAGCTTTTTGCAGCTCTCCACGAACTGGATCAAAAAAAGGGTATTCAGGGCATTGCCGCCATGCCGATCCCGGACACTGGTTTGGGTCTTGCAATTAATGATCGACTAAAACGCGCTGCTGCCCCCAAATAAATACAATCTTTAGATCTAATCTTTCAGTATTCCAAACTCTTGCAACGCTTTGTTCATCAATGCCGGGTCTGTAAAGTGAATAGCTTTGAACCCCAAATTCTTGGCAACCATAATATTATCTTCACGGTCATCGATGAAAACGCACTCTTCTGCCTCCAAAGAAAAGTCAGATAACAAACGATGATAAATTCTCGGATCCGGCTTTGCCAGCTTCACGGTGCCGGAAACGGTTATGCCCTTGAAGTATTGTAAAAATGGAAAGCGTGCTTCGGCGTGAGGAAATGTTTCTTCCGACCAGTTTGTCAAACCATAAAGTGGCGTCTGTTGAGCATAAAGCCTTTCAAGGGTTTCAACTGTCCCTGTAATTTCATCCCCCAGTGTATCTGGCCACCTTGTCAATAACAGAGCAAGTACTTCTTTATATTCAGGGAACTTACCCTGAAGTTCACCAATAACACGGGAAAAGCTTTCCCCGGCATCAAGCCTGTGATTTGCCTCAAAAGTAAAGACGTCACGTAAGAAACGCTCCATCTCTTCTGTACTGGAAAATTCTGATTGGTAAAGGTAACGCAAATTCCAATCGATCAGCACGCCACCAAAATCGAAAACGACATTTTTTATCATGAATCTCTCAAGAAAAATCTGTTAGAACAAATGGGTAATAGAATAATTCTGGCCCCCCAGAGAAAAGAGATTTAGGCTAAGATCATCTCTTTACCAATCAACCTTGCAAGAAATCCTGTCAAAATAATGACCGACAAAAATATTTCTCCGAAGCTCTCCCCTAAATTCCTGTCTGATCTGGAAACAGCTATCGGTACAAAGGCAATGATTACTGCCCCTCATGATATTGCGCCTTATATGGTTGAACAAAGAGGACGCTTTATCGGGCAAACATCTTTGGTTGTTATTCCAAAAACAACGCAAGAAGTATCAGATGTTGTCAAGCTATGTGCAGAATATAACATCGGTATAGTTCCCCAAGGCGGCCATACCGGGCTTGTAAGCGGCGGTATACCCTTTGCTGGTGATAATGCAATTGTACTTAACACAAGCCGTTTGAACAAAATACGGGCGATTGATCCCACCAATAATACCATGATTGTTGAAGCAGGCTGTGTTCTGCAAACAATACAAGAGCATGCTGCCCTACATGATCGCCTGTTCCCCTTGTCACTTGGGGCAGAAGGCAGTTGCCAGATTGGCGGTAATATCGCGACGAATGCCGGTGGCATTAACGTCATCCGTTATGGAAACACAAGACAGTTGGTCCTAGGGCTGGAGGTCGTCACACCTATCGGTGAAATATGGAACGGCCTCAGAGCCTTGCAAAAAGACAATACAGGCTACGATTTGAAACAGCTGTATATTGGTTCAGAAGGAACGCTTGGGATCATCACTGCAGCTGTTCTTCAACTCTTCCCCAAACCGAAAGAGCAGCAAACCGCTATTCTGGCCCTCACAGATCTTGATGCTTCCCTACCCTTACTTAATCAAGCTCAAGAAATGCTTGGTGATGCTCTGACGTCCTTTGAACTTCTACCTCGGATCGGTATAGATTTTTCACTAAAGCATGGCCAAGGTGTGGTTGACCCGATTGAGGGGCGATATGATTGGTACATCCTGATGGAGGCGTCCGTTGCAATTACCCAATCGAACTTAAAAGATCTTTTCGAAAACTATCTGGAATCAGCCTTTGCAAAGAACTGGGTACAAGATGGTGTACTGGCACAAAGCAAAGCGCAATCAGACAGTTTCTGGCTACTTCGGGAAAACATAACCTTGTGCCAAAAAGCTGAAGGCGGTTCCATAAAGCATGATATTTCCGTGCCAGTTTCATCAGTCCCGGCCTTTATCAAGACAGCCAACGAAGCCGTTCGGAAAACGATCCCGGGTATAAGACCTCATCCCTTTGGACATCTTGGTGATGGCAACATTCACTACAATCTGTCCCAACCCCTTGATATGGATAAACAGGATTATCTGGATCGCTGGGAAGAGGTAAACAGAATTGTCCACGACATCGTACATGCCTTTAACGGCTCAATTTCAGCAGAACATGGCATAGGCCGTGTCAAACGCGATGAAAACCAGTATTACAAATCACCTGTAGAAATACAGCTGATGCAAAACCTTAAAACAGCCTTGGACCCCGAGGATATTATGAATCCCGGAAAATTAATCCCCAGAAGATGAAGCAACGTAGATTAGAAACGTAAACTAGCTTCTACTTATTTATCCCCACACAAGAATAAGCGCACCCAGTTATGATTATCAGACCCCATAAACCAGAAGACGCTGTTATTCTGTTTCAACTGTTCTATGATACTGTTCACAAAGTAAATATTCAGAATTATTCCCAAGAACAGGTGGATGCCTGGGCGCCAGAGAACTTTGACATAAAACGATGGCAGGAAAGAACAAAAAGCTATTTTATCTTCGTTGCCGAGGATGATAGCGGCATTACGGGCTTTGCTGAACTTGAAGAAAATGGGCACATTGATTGCTTTTATGTCCATCATAAAAAACAAGGACTAGGGATTGGAGGCAAGTTGATGTCAGAGCTTGAGCAAAAAGCAAAAGACCTCAAGCTCACTGAAATTTATGCAGAGGTAAGCATTACAGCACGGCCATTCTTTGAAAAAAAAGAATTTAAAGTTACGCAAAAGCAAGAGGTTGTTCTGAGAGGGCAGAGTTTAATGAACTACAAAATGTCCAAATCTCTGGGTAAATAATTTACAATGACAAAAATTTGATCATTAAAACTGATTTGTTGGTACAACGTTAATCACTTCATCCTAACTTATAGAAATGTCACAAGACAGCTCGCTATAAAGGTAGTGCAATACTACCAAAATTTCTTGGATATGAAGTATGCTACGTTACATAAGTGATCAAAAAATCAGAACCCGGATACTTTTTTGTCTCCTTCTTCCTATTTTGGCCCTGCTTGCTCTTTCTGGTTATAATTTGATAAAAGAACAGAAAGCCTTGGGCACATCACAAAAACTCGAAAACCTTGCAGTACTGGCACCGAGTTTAGGCAACCTCGTCCATGAATTACAAACAGAACGCGATCTTGCTGCCAGCTTTTTGAGTAACAAAGGTCAAGCTTTCAGTTCTGATTTAAAAAATCAAATCAAAAAGACTGACACTGTCTTATCTGCTTACACAAAAGACTTGGCAGCATTCAATGTGGAAGCTTACGAAACTTCTTTCATGAAAAAAGTTGATAGTGTTCAAGAATCATTGAGCCAGCTCAAAAGCAACCGACAATCTGTCTTGAGTCAAAACCTTAAAAGAGGCGGTGCTATACGTTATTATCAACGTACAATTGCCCGGATCTTGTCCACAATCGAAGTCATGGCCGTCATCAGTGATGATGCCAATATTACCCGTGTAATTGCTGCTTACACCTCATTTTTACAAGGTAAAGAACGTGCAAGCAGAGAGCGGCACATTGGAGCGCAAGGTTTTCAAGGTGGCAGCTTCTCGCCCAATGCCTACCGAAGCTTTTCCCAAATGATTGCGTCACAGTCCGCCTATCTCAATGATGCCGGAAAATTCGCAAGCCCGGACGAATTCGCATACTTTAACAAAACAATCAGCGGGCCAGTCATCAAAGACGTAAACCAAATGCGACAGGCCGCATTCAAAAGTTTCTCATCAGGTAATACCGACAGCATAGAAGAAACCAGATGGATTGAACAAGCCACTGCCCGGTTGGAACTCTTCAAATTAATGGAAAACTATTTTGCAGGTAATCTTATAGACTTGGCGAGTTCGACAAAAAACGATCAACAAACACGGTTTTTAATCGTATCCATCTCACTTGTTGTCCTTTTATCACTTACTGCCTTTATTGTATTTGCAACTGTACGTAGCATTGTCCGACCTGTTGCCCACCTTACCGAAGTCATGCAAAAACTAGCCGAAGGTGATAACAGCGTGGAAGTCACAGGATTGGAAAAACAACGTTGTGAAATTTCTGATATGTCCAGAGCTGTGCTTGTATTCAAAGAAAATGCGATCAGGAATCAGGAACTCGAACAGGCTGATCGCATCAGCCGCGAAAAACGAGAGAAAAGAACAGCAGAAATTGAAACATTGGTTGGTGTTTTCGATAATACCATCAATGAAACGCTAAAGGATCTTTCCAGTCTATCTGGTGAATTGGAAGGATCAGCTAAAACCATGTCATCAACGGCCAATACAGCCCGTGATGAATCAACTTCTGCTGAAGTATCCACAGAAAATGCTGCTACCAATGTAGAAACCATGTCATCAGCGGCTCAGGAACTTGTAAGCTCTATTAACGAGATCTCGAATCAGGTTTCACAAGCCAAACAATCTGCACTTGATGCCGTTGGTGCCGCCGAAAAATCAACAAGTACGTTAAGAGGATTATCAGACTCAGCCCAAAATATTGGCGAAGTCATTCAGTTGATTCAGGAAATTGCAGAACAGACCAATCTACTGGCCCTGAATGCAACTATTGAAGCCGCACGAGCTGGCGAAGCAGGCAAAGGTTTCGCAGTTGTGGCAAACGAAGTCAAAAACCTCGCCAATCAGACAGCAAAAGCAACTGAAGATATCTCAGCACAAATTAATGCGATTCAAAGTACCACTGAAACCGCTGTCCAAACCAATGAATCAGTTTCCCAACAAATAGATCAGATATCCGAAGTATCCACAGCCATTGCCGCGGCGGTAGAGCAACAATCAGCCGCCACCACAGAAATCACACGAAATGCCCAACTGGCCGCCGATGGCACGTCTGTCGTCAGTGACAACATCAAGCGTGTTAAAAATTCCACCGAAGAAACCGGAAGTGCTGCCGAGAAAGTTTTGGAGCTTGCAAGCATTTTACAGTCCAAAGCCGATAATCTGGAAAAAGACGTCGACCAATTTCTCGACGGCGTACGTTCCGCCTGATAACAAAAACTTTCTATAAATAAAAAGCCTCGGAGTTTTGTTAACTCCGAGGCTTTTTTTTAATGGTAACTACCAGTTTTATTTCATCGTGGGCATCATAAATTCAGCACCGCTGCGGATACCCGTTGGCCAACGGGTCGTTATTGTTTTCAGGCGGGTATAGAAACGAATACCTTCTGGACCATGCATGGAATGATCACCGAACAGAGATCTTTTCCAGCCTCCAAAAGAATGGAATGCCATTGGCACAGGGATTGGCACATTTACACCAACCATGCCGATCTGGATCTTGTGCGAGAATTCACGGGCAGAATCTCCATCACGAGTAAAGATCGCAGTACCATTTCCATATTCATGATCATTGATTAGCTTAACAGCCTCATCAAAGGTATTAACACGAACGACAGCCAGTACCGGACCAAAGATTTCTTCTTTGTAGATGGTCATATCCGACGTGACGTTATCAAACAGGCAGCCACCGATGAAATAACCGTTTTCAAGACCTACCGGTTTTTTACCGCGGCCATCAACAACCAGCTTTGCCCCTTCACTCACGCCAGCATCAACAAAGCCAGTGACTTTTGCCAAATGTTCAGCAGAAATCAAAGCACCCATTTCAGCATCAGCAACTTCATAGTGCGCGATTTTAAGAGCATCAACTTTCGGTGCCAGTTTCTCAACAAGTGTATCTGCAGCTTCATCACCAACGGCAACAGCCACTGAAATCGCCATGCAGCGTTCACCCGCAGAGCCATAAGCCGCACCCATAAGTGCATCAACAGCCTGATCCATGTCAGCATCCGGCATGACAACCATGTGGTTTTTTGCCCCGCCCAGAGCCTGAACACGTTTTCCATTTGCCGTACCTGTTTTATATACATATTCAGCAATCGGGGTTGATCCAACAAAGCTGACCGCTTTGACACGTTCGTCTTCCAACAGGGTATCAACCGCTTCCTTATCGCCATTAACAACGTTAAGAACACCGTCAGGCAAACCGGCCTCTTTCAAAAGTTCAGCAAGGCGTAACGGGCAAGATGGATCTTTTTCAGAAGGTTTCAGCACGAAGGTATTACCGCAAGCGATTGCGATTGGGAACATCCACATGGGAACCATTGCCGGAAAGTTGAACGGTGTAATCCCCGCACAGACACCAACAGGTTGACGTGCAGAGTGACTATCAACACCTGTTCCAACATTTTCACTATGCTCGCCTTTCAAAAGATGCGGAATGCCACAAGCAAACTCGACAACTTCCAAGCCACGGGTAATTGAGCCGACAGCATCACTGATTACTTTACCATGTTCAGCGCTGACCATAGCAGCCAGCTCATCCATGTTTTGTTCAATCAATTCTTTGAATTTGAACATAACCCGCGCACGTCTGAGGGGTGGTGTAGCTGCCCAAGCTGGCAATGCGGCTTCTGCGACAGCAACAGCCTCACGAACTTCGTCAGCAGACGCCAATGCCACTTCACCAGAAACCTGCCCCAAAGCAGGATTGTGAATTTTGGCTGATCGACCGCCTTTTCCAGCGACCTTTTGTCCGTTAATAAAGTGTCCTATTTGTTGGCTCATTAGCCTGCTCCCACATTACTAGTTGCAGCGGTTTTCACACTGTAACAAGGTTTTCAATTGCATATTTGTTGTTTTGAGTTTTGGCATTTCCGCTTTATTTCTGCAGCAAAAATGACTTTTGTTCTTCGAGAACATTTAAAAGTTTGAGCTCTCTTGTTCATATATCCAGTTTTATCTATTCTTTATATCCAGATATATATTCACTCCTTAAATGCTATATATTTCTCTGAACAACTATTACATTTGGAGACAGTAACAAAGATGAATATTACATTATTTATTCCAAAATTTATTTACTTAGAATAAATATTTCAAAACCAATCAATGTCAAGCTTTATCATTGAACCTCAGAGATGAAAAAGGACTCCAATATAATGTCAGAAAGCCTTTTTATTCTGGACAAAGGAAGTACTGAATCTCTTCAACTTCAAATCAGAAGACAGTTTGTCTCTGCTATATTGGGGGGAAGTTTACCAGCCGGAAACCCTGTTCCTTCCAGTAGAAAGTTGGCTGAACAGCTTGGCGTATCCCGTATTACTGTTACACAGGCTTACAATTCCTTAATTGATGATGGTTATCTGACCTCCCAAGAACGTAGCGGTATCTATGTCAGTGATCGCCTGACCTTACCCTTGGCATCAGAACAACGATCCCAAGCAAAGGAAAACAGTTCATCTGATCCCGTTTTTCAACAAATGAAACATCGCCCAAGTCACCAACAGAATATTGAGAAACCAGAAAACTGGCGCGATTATCCCTATCCCTTTGTAACGGCTCAGGTTGATAAATCACTCTTCCCTATCGCTGCCTGGAGAGAATGTTCCAGACAGGCTTTGAGCTTGAATGCAATGGCAGATTGGACCGAAGATCGTCTTGGAATTGACGATCCCTTCCTAATTGAACAAATCAGAACAAGATTACTTCCCACACGAGGCATTCATGCTCGTGAAGATGAAATTCTGGTAACGGCAGGCGCCCAAAACAGCCTTTATATTCTTTCACGCCTTTTCCTGAATAATAACACCCTGTTTGGTATGGAAAATCCTGGCTATCCGGATTTGCGTAATATTATTCAGCTAATTGGCTCGCGTATTCAATATCTTGAACTGGACAATCATGGTTTAATTCCTGATCAGCAAATAGATAACTGTAACGTACTGGCGGTCACACCAAGTCACCAGTTCCCCACAACCGTCACGATGCCTTTGCAAAGAAGAAAAGCATTACTTGAACGCGCAGAAACCAACAACACCCTGATCATTGAAGATGATTATGAACCTGAATTGAATTTCGAAAATTCACCAACTCCGGCACTTAAATCCTTGGATAACACTGGACGTGTTGTTTATGTCGGAAGCCTTTCCAAATCTTTCTTTCCGGGATTACGTCTTGGTTATCTTGTTGCTTCAAAAAAAATCATCCATGAAGCCAGAGCCCTTGGTCGCCTCATGCATCGGCATACACCAACCAACAATCAACGAACCATGGCACTATTCCTTGCCCTTGGGCATCATGATGCTTTACGGAAAAAACTCAGGAGAATTTATAAAAACAGATGGTTTGAGATGAAAACCGGGTTGGAAACAATCGGCCTAAACTTTCAGAAATCATCCGGTGGATCAAGTTTTTGGGTAGAGGGTTTCAAAAATCTGGATAGTAAAGAACTTTTACAAAAGGCACTTAAGAAAGGCGTTGTTCTGGAACCAGGCACCATTTACTACTTTGATGCCATTCCCCCAAAGCACTATTTTCGCCTCGGTTTTACAGCAGTCAAACGTACTTCGATTAAAGACGGCTTGAAACAGCTTCGCTCTACTTTGAGCGAGCTTGATAAAACCTAGTGAAGCATAAGTTTAACAGTCGGAATCAAATCAAACTCTTCATCTTCTATCAATTCCGGCATCGGGATTATTTCCTCATCCTGCATTGCTTCATCAGCATGCATATAAAAAGATAACATTCCCTGATTAAGAAACGGTGTCGGACGATAAGAATCATCTTCAACAGGTGCCATTTCAATTTCTGCAAGGCTATCACTAGATTCATCCAGAGAAAGATCAGACATTTTCGATGAAACAGTTTCAATAGATCTTAGAGACTGGTTTAAGTCATCAGAACTTGACGGCACTGTATTCTCAAAAGAAACAGAATTAACGAGCATTTCCTGCAAAGCATGAACTCCTTGCCCGGAACCAGCCGGTATACTCAACAGACCATCATTGGCCTTTGCCAAACTTTCTTCTCTGACAACTTCAGAGAAATTTTCCCCCAATTGTGCGATAGCAACCATCATAATCTCCTACAAGCAGGATTATTTTAGAGAATTAAATCTAAAATTTACGTTAAATATTCCTTGACAAAAATTAACCATAAATTGCAAAAGAGCTTCTTTATTATTGAGATACAATGGGGTTAAAGTTTTTTTAATCGCGATCAGTTACCCATGATTACAAACTATTTGCGATAAGGGAGATCCAGCCAATGAGTGAATCAGTTGAAGACCGCAGGATATTTCCAAGAGCAGAAGTGATTCTGGCTGGGCGGGTTGATGGAAATTTACGCAAAAAAGACTGTGCTGTTATGGATATTTCTTTAACTGGTGCAAAACTTGAATTTGACGACCCTTTAACAGGCGAAATAATTGAAACGCTCCGCTTTTCTCAATCAGTTGCTCTCAATGTTTCCGTTGCCTGGGATCACGGTACAAATGTAGGGGTCAATTTTACTGACGCCCCCCACGACATTGCCAATGTTCTTGAACCCCTTTTACCTAAAAGCTGTTTTGAACCTTTTGATAATAAGAATTGAACCTTCTTTTGTTCATGCCTCATAGCCGAAGCTATGCACAAAAAAAATCCTGTGAGATAATTCACAGGATTTTTTCAAGAAGTTATGCCCTTGAAGAGCTATACGTCCTCTTCTTCTCCGGGAAGTCCCGGCAATCCACGCTCTTTTCTTGGTGTCCGACCAAAGAAATCACGGTAACATTTGGAGAAGTGGGACGCGGAAACAAACCCGCATGCCAAAGCGACGTCAATAACAGACATATTTGTCTGTAGCAAAAGAAGCCGTGCCTTGTTTAACCTCAACTCCAGATAATACCTTGCAGGAGAACGGCTTAGGTATTTACGAAATAAACGTTCGAGCTGCCGGGTTGACAGTCCGGCATCTTTGGCAAGCTGAATACGCGTCAAAGGCTCTTCCAGATTTTCTTCCATCAATTTAATAACAGCCAGCAACTTTGGATGTCTTACCCCCAGTCGAACAGGCATCGACATACGTTGCTGATCATGTTCATCCCGGATGCGATCATGCATAAACTGGTTTGCGACAACCCCGGCCAACTCGTGTCCATGCTGGGCAGAAATAACATTAAGCATCATGTCCAGCGATGCTGTACCACCTGCACAGGTAAATCGGTTACGATCAATCTCGAACAATTCCGGTGTGACTTCTATTTCTGGAAAATCTTCCAGAAACCCAGCAAGGTTTTCCCAGTGGATCGTGCAACTGTAATCATCCAGCAAACCCGCTTTCGCCAGAATATGTGCCCCCGTACAAAGCGCACCGATATCAACACCTTTGCGTTCGATACGTCGTAACCAAGAATGAATGCGTCTGTCCTCAATCCTGTGCGCGTCTTCCCCACTGCAAATAACAGCAGCATGAAAGCTATCAAGTTCATCAAGGTTAATGTCAGGTGTAATCGGGATACCACAGGACGATATAACGGATTGATCATCAACGCTGACCAAGTTCCAACTATAGAGCTTTTTCCCCGCTTCTCTATTAGCAAGCCTTAACGGCTCTATCGCAGAAGTAAAAGCAATAAGAGAAAATTTCGGGACAAGGAAAAAAACAATGCGCTGTGGCAATTCTTGCGGGGCTTTTCTAATCATCTCTAAACTTTCACCTGACGCGCGTGTTAGCAATGTAGCGGAACAATTTATCAGTTAAGTGCGTATTAGTACGGTCGGGCCGCAGAATAACATTATTCTCTTGCACGACCCTTAAAATGTACACTCATTCTATTCCGAGTTTATTTACTCTTTAAAATGCCAATTATCAGAAAGTTTTGGAGTAAACAAGAACCGAATACGGCTTTTCGCTTGTACTCAAAAGAAAAGGCGACCAAAGCCGCCTCTCCATAACGAATACACTCTAACCAGATTGCTTAGGTAAAGGCATCCGGCATAGAGTCTTTTTTCTTGATGATAAACTCATTCAGGGCTTCATCAATTGATGCATCAAGATCCGGCGCAACATATTGTTCCAACGTCTTTTTCACAACGGCATTTGCGCGCTGATAAGCATCAAGAGAACCTTCTGATTCCCACTGCTCGAAGGAATTGTTATCAGCAATATTAGAGCGATAAAAAGCAGTTTCAAAGTTTGCCTGAGTATGAGCACAGCCGAGGAAGTGATTACCTGGACCAACTTCGCGAAGGGCATCCATCGCCTGACCATTTTCGGTTAAATCATAACCTTCAAGCAGGCGTTGCATCATACCGAGTTGATCCGCATCCATTACGAGTTTTTCATAGGATGAAATCAAACCGCCCTCAAGCCAACCAGCCGCGTGAAGGGTAAAGTTTACACCAGCCAGAGATGTTGGGACAATTGTATTCGCTGACTCATAAGCAGCCTGCGCATCAGGAACTTTAGAACCACAAAGCGATCCACCGGAACGGAACGGAACGCCAAGACGGCGTGCAAGCTGTGCCATGCCATAAAGAACCAGTGCAGGTTCCGGGGTTCCAAATGTCGGGGCTCCGGATTGCATTGAGATCGAACTTGCAAATGACCCCATAACAACCGGTGCACCTTTGCGAACCATCTGAGCAAAAGCAATCCCGGCCATACCTTCGGCAAGGGACTGCGCCATCACACCCACAGCAGTTACAGGAGCCATCGCCCCGGCCAAAATGAACGGTGTAATAATACAAGCCTGCATGTTGCTGGCATAAACCTTCAATGCACCCAGCATTGTATCATCAAAAGTCATCGGTGAGTTCGCGTTGATCAAGCTAATCATAACTGTATTGTTTTCAACGAAATCATCGCCAAAAACCAGTTTGGACATAGCAATGGAATCTTCCGCACGTTCCGGTGCTGTCACAGAGCCCATGTAAGGCTTGTCTGAAAAACGCATGTGTGCATACAGCATATCCAGGTGACGTTTGTTCACTGGAATATCAACAGGCTCACAAACTGTACCACCAGAATGGTGAAGCGCAGGCATTGAATAAACCAGTTTCACGAAATTCCGGAAATCTTCAATCGTTGCGTAGCGACGACCACCATCAAGATCGCGGACAAAGGGAGGACCATATACAGGGGCAAAAACAGTATTCTTACCGCCAATAATGACAGATCTTTCTGCATTACGGGCGTGCTGTGTAAACTCGCGTGGCGCATGTGCACACCATTGACGCGCCAGACCACGAGGAAAACGAACACGTTCCCCCTGAACATCACAGCCATTATCTTTCAGAATTTGAAGGGCTTCGGGATCATCACGGAATTCAATCCCGATTTCTTCCAGGACTGTTTCCGCATTGTGTTCGATAATTTCAAGCGCCTCTTCATTCAGCGTCTCAAAATAAGGAATGTTACGTGTAATATACTTCAGTTGCTCTGAAGAACCGCCTGATCTGGCGGCACGTCGTGAAGCAGCACCACCGCCACTACGACCTCGACCGGCGCGACCGGCGCGACCTGATCTTTTTTCTGTATCACTCATTAATTGCCCTCCCATAGAGATCTCGAAATATTCCCTTCTGACTAATCTGGCTCTGTCTAGATTGCGACAGACAAAAAACCAAATGCGGCAAGGAGGGGTAACAAGCTTATTTCCCTAATAAAAAAACCTTGAGAACAGAATTAAGTTTTCGCCCCATTAAATCATATTTTTCAAAAATAATTAAACTGAGTGACTGTATTTCAGATACTGAAAGAACGAGTCGATTTGATTGACCTTGAGATAAAGCGACTTTCTTTGTCCCAAAAGGGTCAAGTTCTGTTAAAGTTAAAAACGTCGTAAAAGATCATTAATGTCGTTAACTGCAAGTGTGGTGACGCAAACCGATAGGACGTTCAACGAACTGTTCCTCATCATCATGTTCAGATGTAATCGGTCGCTTTTACGCTACAAAAGTTAACAAAGCTCTTGCCCTATCGCAAAGAAATGCCGAGACATAACAAACAACTTTGACCCTGTGCATAAGCACGTTTAGTCGCATTAATTTGGAGTCAGGCGATGAAATCTCACTACAAAGCCGTCGTTATCGGTGGTGGTGCTGTTGGTGTTGGTACACTTTACCACTTGGCAAAAAAAGGTTGGTCAGATGTCGCGCTGCTAGAGCGTCATGATCTGACATCTGGTTCCACTTGGCACGCTGCCGGTTTGCTACCTCTATTCAACATGAGTTACTCTGTTGGTAAAATCCACCAGTACTCTGTAGATCTTTACTCTCGTCTGGAAGAAGAAACTGGCCTGAATTCAGGACTTAAACAGGTTTCAAATATTCGTCTGGCCCGTACACAGGACCGCATGGACGAATACAAATACTATGTTGGTGTAGCCAAAACACTTGGCGTCAATGTTAAATGGCTTTCTGTTGAAGAACTCAAGGAAATCTGGCCTCTTTGTAACACAGACGGTATTCTTGGGGCGATCCAGCACGTTGACGATGGATATGTTCAGCCTGCAGAACTGACACAGGCTCTTGCAAAAGGTGCTCGTAACAACGGTGCTGAAATTCATCAGCATACAACTGTTATTGGCTTGGAACAGCAGGACGATAACAGCTGGATCGTTCAGACAGACAAGGGGGATATCTCTTGCGAACACGTCATCTCCTGTACCGGTAACTTTGCCCGCAAAACCGGTGAGATGGTTGGTCTTGATATTCCTGTAATCCCTGTTGAGCACCAGTTCATCGTCACAGAGCCACACCCTGACATTAAAGCACGTCACGCAGAAGGGCTTCCAGAAATGGGCGTTCTACGTGAATCAGATTCTTCATGGTATATGCGTGAAGAAGCTGGCGGTCTGTTGCTTGGCCCATACGAAGTTGGTGCGCCTTGCTGCTATGTTGACGGTCCTGCCCCCGACGCAAAATACGAACTCTTTAACGGTGAGCTTGAACGCTTGATGCCTTACATCGAGACAGCTTTTGAGCGCGTACCTGCCTTTGCAGAAGTCGGCATCAAAGAAGTTTACAACGGTGCGATTGCCTACACACCTGATGGATCGCCAATTATTGGTCCGGCATGGGGGGTAAAGAACTTCTGGCTTAACGAAGGTCATTCATTTGGTATTACTGCAACTGGTGGTGCTGGTTGGCAGTTGGCAGAATGGATTATTGATGGTGAGCCAACAATTGATATGTCTGGTGTTGACCCTCGTCGTTTCGGCCCTTATGCAGGCCGCGGTTTCTTGAAAGAGAAAAACGAAGAAGCCTACGCGAATGTCTTCACCGTTCACTATCCGGATGAATCTCGTCCTGCAGCTCGTGGTCTAAAGCGTTCACCTTGTTATGATCGCATGAAAGAACACGGTGCCGTTATGGGAACCGTCTTTGGTTGGGAGCGTCCAAACTGGTTCGCACCAGAAGGCTACGGCTTGACCGAAGAAGACTTGAACCAAGATGACACAATCACCCGTGAAAACCACGCCCCTGCTGAAGAAGGTAAACTTCCTGTAGAGAAATGGTCTTTCCGACGCTCTAACTACTTCGAGCACGTTGGTAACGAATGTAAGAATGTTCAGGAGAATGTTGGCCTTCTCGACATGTCTGCTTTCTCCAAATTCATCGTTAAAGGTAGAGGCGCTGAAGCATGGTTGAGCAGTCTTGTTGCCAATAAGATCCCAAAAAAGATCGGTCGTATGGCCTTGACACACATGTTGACCCTGCACGGCGGTGTTCGTGCTGAATTCACCATCCTGAAAACAGGAAAGCAGAGCTATTACCTTGTATCTGCTGGTGCTCAGGAACGCCATGACTGGGATTACCTGACAAAATTGAAGCCAACTGATGGTTCTGTTGAGCTAGAGAAAATTACAACTCAACAAGGTGTATTCATTATTGCCGGGCCAAAATCCCGCCTCTTGATGGAAAAGCTGTCTGATACTGACTTCTCTAACAAAGCTTTCCCATGGCTGACCGCACAACAGATCTCTGTTGGCATTGCGCCAGTCACTGCTGCACGTGTTAACTTTGTTGGTGAGTATGGTTGGGAGCTTCATCACCCAATCGAAATGCAGAATTACCTCTTTGATCTTCTTATGGAAGCTGGTGCAGAATTCAGCCTGAAACCATTTGGCATTCGTGCAATGGATTCCATGCGACTGGAAAAGTCCTATCGCTTGATCCCGACAGAAATGTCTATCGAATATTCTGCGCTTGAAACAGGTCTTGATCGTTTTGTTCGTCTAGACAAAGAGGATGATTTCATCGGTAAACAGGCACTGGCAGATTGGAAAGAACGCGGTTTTGACAATCAGTTTGTTACCCTTGAAGTTCATGGTGTAACTGACTGTGATGCCCGCGGTTCCGAACCTATCTATCTCAACGATGAAATGGTTGGGCGTGTAACATCCGGTGGTTACGGTTTCCGTACTCAGAAATCTATCGCCTTGGCAATGGTTCGTCCTGATCTGGCCGAAATTGGCACAGAGCTGGACGTCTATATTCTCGGAAATCTCTTCAAAGCAACTATTGTTGAAGAATCACCGTACGATCCTGAAAACAAGATCTTGCGCAACGTCGAATAATACCGACAAACGTAAGAAACTTAAAAGCCGCAGAGTTCCCAACTCTGCGGCTTTTTCTATTCTATATAATCAAATTATCCGATCATTAGATTATCGGCAGACTACCGCCCAGCAGCATAACCTTGCATAAACCGAGGGTTAGCTGCAGCCTTTAACAAACCCTTTTCTTTTGAAGCCGCGGCCATGCGCCCCAGGGACCAGTCTGGCTCAATGACAATCTTGTGCCCGCGACGTTTCAATTCTTCGATTGTTTCAGACGGGAAGCGCCCCTCCAAAGCCAGATTCCCGGGATCACATTCACGCGGATAGAACGAGCTGGGGAAATGTGCCGTCTGAAAAGCTGGTGCATCAATGGCTTCTTGAAGGTTCAATCCAAAATGAACATGGCGAAGGAAAAAATGCAACGACCATTGATCCTGTTGATCTCCGCCCGGTGTTCCAAAGACCATGTAAGGGATACCATCTTTCAAAGCAAGTGACGGCGTTAATGTCGTTCTTGGAAGCTTTCCCGGGGCTATACAGGCTGGAGAGGTTTCATCCAGCCAAAACATCTGTGCCCGGTTTGTCAGACAAAATCCCAACCCCGGAATAATTGGGGAAGACTGTAACCATCCACCGCTTGGCGTCGCTGAAACCATATTCCCCCAGCGATCAATAATATCGAGATGACACGTATCTCCCTTTGCACCACCTTTATCATCAGGGCTTGGTTCATCATCAAAACGTGCAACAGTAGGCTCGCCAATATCTTTATTGTCTTTGCCTTCATCTGTGGTTCCTTTAATCCGGACAACAACATTTCCCCCCTTACCCGGAACAGATCCTGGCCTGATCTCAAAAGAGGCTGTGTCCAAAATAAGTTTACGGCGTTCATCGTTGTAAGCATCCGACAGCAGGATATCCATCGGAACATCAACAAAATCCGGATCACCATAAAAAGCTTCCCGATCTGCAAAAGCCAGCTTTGCACTCTCTGTCACCAAATGTACAAATTCTGGCGACTTTTCATTCAGAGCATCCAGATCAAAACCTTTTAACAACGCCAGTTGCTGCAAGAAAACAGGTCCCTGTCCCCACGCCGCAGTCTTGCAGACCGTATAACCGTGATAATCAAATGTAAGAGGCTCCTCATAAGAAGCAGACCAACCAGCCAGATCATCTTTGCTCAGTAAAGCTTTGTGTCGACGTCCGGTTGTATCCATAACTTCTGCTGTTTCACAAAAATCCATGATCGCTTTGGCCACAAAACCTTCTGACCAGATTTTTCGCGCAGCTTCGATTTGTCCCTCTCGGCTATCTGAAGCAGCTTCAGCCTCGGAAATAATGCGATCGTACATATCGGCCATTTCAGGATTTTTAAAAAGCTCACCTGCTTCCGGTACTTTTCCGCCTTTGAGATAGATATCAGCTGATGATGTCCATTCATCCTCGAAAAGGACCTTCACCCGGTTTATGGTATGGGCAATATTGGGAACGATGGAATAGCCATCACGTGCATAGTTAATTGCGTAGGACAGAACATCCCGCAAGGACATGGTTCCGTAATCCAGCAACATTAACATCCAGGCATCAAAAGCACCGGGCACTACAGCCGAAAGCATCCCCGAGCCAGGCACAATAGACAAATCCAAAGCCTGATATGCTTCCAAAGTAGCCTTTTGTGGTGCAGGTCCCTGCCCGTTTATCACTTTCACAGGTCCCTTTTCCGGCGCGACAATAATCGGAACTTCCCCACCCGGGCCGTTCAAGTGCGGTTCAACTACCTGTAATGCAAAGCCTGTTGCAACCGCAGCATCATAAGCATTTCCACCCCGTTCCAGTATGCCCATGCCAGCTGCTGTTGCCAGCCAATGGGTAGAGGTAACAACACCAAAGGTTCCCACAATCTCTGGCCGTGTGGTAAATTCATTCATATTTTATTACTCCCGAGTTGACAAAATTTCCTCGAAACCGGGTTCTCACGAAAAAATTGGCTAATTCCAAGGATAAAGCGTCAAAACAACATAACTTGACAGCAAAGATAGATGATGATGATAATTGGTACAACCAATATTACTGATAGTTTCAATAAGTTTATTTTGACATTCAAAATTTTTCCTCTTGATCAGGCTTTATGTAGATGGACGCACTCTTTTCAACAGATTTGCTTATACTTGCAGCTGTCTTGCTGGCAACAGGTGTTGTTGCCGGGTTAATTGCAGGTCTGTTAGGCGTTGGTGGCGGTATTGTTATTGTCCCCGTCCTATATCACCTTTTCAGCCTTATTGGCGTTGATGAGTCTGTCCGGATGCACACCGCTGTCGGAACGTCGTTAGCAACTATTCTTATCACGGGTTTTGCCTCTGCCCGATCCCACTACAACAAAGATGCTGTTGATACAGACTTGCTAAAGAGCTGGGGACCAGCCGTTGCAATTGGAGTTCTGACAGGCGTTGTCGTTGGCGGAAATATCGGGTCCGAAGCCTTGATCGCCGTCTTTGCGATCATTGCCTTAATCGTAGCAGTGAATATGGCTTTCCGTCCTGATGGCGCACATATCTCCGATCAACTGCCCGGCTCTCCCTTTAAACAGCTTATCGGGGTTTTCATCGGTGGAATTTCCGTCCTGATGGGCATAGGTGGCGGAACCTTGTCAGTGCCTATTCTCACCCTTTTCAATTACCCCATTCGCAAAGCTGTTGCGACAGCATCAGCGATAGGACTTATCATCGCGGTTCCAGGGTTTCTTGGCTATATCTACTACGGTTTGGGACTACCCGGCAGACCAGATTTTTCCCTTGGCTATGTCAACCTGATTGGCTTCGCCCTAATCATTCCAACATCCGGATTCTTTGCCCCGATCGGCGCAAAAATTGCCCATGCAATTCCGCCAAAGTTACTTCGCCTGTCCTTTGCCTTTTTCCTCTTCATCACAAGCTTGCGCATGATACACGACTTGCTAACATAAGAAGGCTGCCTTAGAAGGCAGTGATGGGAGAGCAAGTATGATAGAACAAAGTCAATCCGCGCCGGTAGAACAAGAAATTGAAAGTAACGAAAATTCGGTTTCAACAGCGCGTGCCTATGAAGACGTTATCGCCAAGATCAGAAAACTGATCAGCGACGAGGATATGGGCCCTGGTGATGCTCTTCCTTCCGAACGACGTCTATCTGATTTGTTTGCTGTTTCACGCCATTCAGTCCGGGAAGCCATCCGTGTTTTACAAGAACAAGGTGTTCTGGCCCCAAAACGCGGAAGCGGCAACTACATCAGATCTTCCTCGCGAGAAGAGTTAACCCGCGCCCTGTCCTCGCTGGTATCAGGTGACGCCCGTCGCTTATTCGAAGTCTTTCAGCTTCGTGAGTTGATGGAACCACAAATTGCCGCCCTTGCTGCCGAAATGATCCTGCCGGAACAGTTAAAAGAAATGGATCAACTGGTCAGAACACAAATGACCACTGAAGATCGAAGTGAACTGCAAAAAATTGATCGAAATTTTCATGCGCTTATTGCCAAGGCAACGGGAAATGCGCTTTTATCTGATTTAATGGACAAGATCAGTGCATCAATGGACCCATCCCGTACCGAAGGTCATCAAAGTGATGAGCGACGGGTTGCCTCCATCACTGGCCATTGCCGCATCCTAAAGGCTTTGCAAGCACACGACCCTGTCGCTGCAGCAGAAGCAATGCGGGATCATATCAACGACATTAAACACGCTGTTTCCCCGGATACTCCCTAGAACTATTATTCAGCAGCTTGCCTTAAAGGATCAGGATAAAGTTCATCCATTGAAACACTGCGCCCCGTATCAAGAACAATGCGGGCATGATAGCGCTTTAACGCACGCGCATCTGCCGCACCACAACTGTGGGCGATAGTTCCGACTTCTTTACGCATGTTCTTCGCATAGCTGGCGACACGTTCTGATTTAGTAGTCGGGTCAAGGCCGAACTGTAGTTTTTTGTTGTGGGTGGTCACGCCGGTTGGACAGGTATTCTTGTTACACTGCAACGCCTGAATACATCCAAGGGCAAACATAAAGCCACGCGCAGAATTAACAAAATCGGCCCCTGCACAATAGGCCCACGCCACATCAGACGGGTTAATCATCTTACCACTGGCACAGACTTTAATACGATCACGTAACCCGTGTTTAATCAAGGTATCCACCACATGAGGCAAACTTTCCCGTAGTGGAACACCCATGTTATCAATCAAGCTCATCGGGGCTGCGCCTGTTCCCCCATCAGCACTATCAATCGTGATAAAATCAGGGGCGCTTTCAATGCCGCGTTTTTTGATTTCCTCACATAGGTTATCAAAAAAACCATAAGCCCCGACCACCATCTTAAAACCAACCGGTTTGCCTGTGGTATCGCGGATATAGGCCATCATATCCAAAAGATCACTCTCGCATTTCACCTCTGGATGGCGATTTGGACTGATGGCAGATTGTCCGACAGGAATACCGCGAATTTGGGAAATTTCTTCAGTGACCTTTTCACCCGGCAAAATCCCCCCCTTCCCCGGCTTGGCCCCTTGAGAAAGCTTAAGCTCAAACATTTTCACCTGATCGTGTTCCGCAACTTCCCGAAGCTTTTCCTCATCGAAACCGCCTTCTGGTTTGCGAACACCAAACTTGGCTGTGCCAATCTGGAACACAATATCTGCGCCACCTTCCAAATGATAAGGCGACAAACCTCCCTCACCTGTGTTCAACCAGATACCTGCCTTTTTAGCCCCTTTCGACAAGGCCCGAACCGCGGGGATAGAGATGGCACCATAGCTCATGCCAGAAATGTTAAATATACTATCGGTTTCATAAGGTTGCCGACAATAAGGGCCGATCACCACATTACCGGGCTCAACCGCATCTTCGGCCTGAGTCGGAAAAGGACAGTTCACAAAAAACACCGTTCCCGCAGGTCGCAAATCTCGTGAAGACCCAAAGGCAACAGTGGAATCAACATTCTTTGCGGCACGATAAACCCATGACCGCTCTGCGCGATTAAAGGGCATCTCTTCACGATCCAGAGCAAAAAAATATTGGCGAAAAAACTCCCCCAGATGTTCAAAAAGATACCTGAAGCGGGCAATAACCGGATAGTTTCGACGTAACGTACTTTCCGTCTGCGTTACATCGCTGATATAGGCATATATCAACCACAGGAAACCAGCGCCAACAGCCGTTATAAAAAGAAAAGAGAGAAGTTCCAGAAAGGTGACGACAAAATCAGGTATCTGTTCCATTAAAATCTCTCCCCATTATCATTTTCATTTCATAAACTATAATAGGAAAACTCTCTTAAAAGCCAGTCACAAGAAAAGTAGCAATTTGTGACTACATAGATTTTGTACCTCTCCTATTCCATCAGTAACTGTCCCGCCCCAAAATAAAATCAGTTCCTGAAGATTATCAAACCTTGTTTAAATCACGTCTCATTGCTTGGACTAATTTATCTATCAACACATGATGTTTATTGTCTGGGATAGTGTAAAATTGGCGAGTTAATTCGCAGACAGAAGTGCTTCCATATAATTGGACAATTAGCTCTGCATGTCGAAATGCATCTCTAGATTCTTGGGACGATTCTTCAGCAAGAACTCTTTTATAGTAAACGTCTAAAAGTCCTAAATACACATCCCGTTTTTTCTCTTGAGTCAACGAGATCGCATTAGCTCTTTCTTTTAAGAAGTGGGTAACTACTGAATGTAGAATTGTCCCTATACCTAATCCCCCTAATAAGGAAATAATGTTCATTGAGTTCATTTTCCAACCTATATTTTGAAATATTTTACTACTATAGGACGAGGGTAAAATTATATAATAGTAAGGGCAAGAAAATGAAAAGGCGCCAGAAACTCTGACGCCTTAATTAACTAGGGTGTGGACTCAATTGATCCATAATTTCATTGAAAAGAGGTATAGCATATTTAAAAAGTTTGCTCCCTTTTTCTCAAATCGTGTTGCCAGCCGCCTCATATCTTTCATTTTACAGAAGAACCGTTCAACAATATTTCTCATAGCATAGAGATTTTTATCATGGGGAACGGGATTTTTGGCATTTCGTTTTGAGGGGATAACCGCCAAAGCACCTTCATCAGCGATATCCTGTCTGATTTTACCACTGCTGTAGGCTTTGTCGGCAACAATAGCCAGAGGCGGTACCTCCCAGTCCAGAAATTCAGGCATTAATTTACTATCGTGAACATGRCCACCACTAATGGCAAGACGGACCGGGCGGCCTTTCTGATCTACAGC
>NZ_OMPU01000013.1 GCF_900313065.1 Kiloniella sp. EL199 | reverse complement strand
AAACACCCASTGAAATCTCGGCTGAAACCGCCCCCTTTTCCAAGGCCGCAACTGCACTGACCGCTTTCAAGGCAGCCGATGCCGCAGTTAACCCCTTGGCCCCGGCAGAGCCTTCGCCAGCCGTGGCAGCTTTGGGCAGCCCGGCAACGGCTTTTGCCGCCGCCGTGACGTTCTGTTTCAGGGAAAGGGTCAGGCCAACCTGTTTGACCTTGTGTTCTTCATCCCGGTTAAACAAGTCCTGCGATGATTTGAAATCAACATTTTCAGCCGCCGTAACCGTCACATCGCGCCCGGCGCTTACCGTGGCGGAATCAACCGTGGCATCCTCTCTGGCGGTGATGGAAATATCATTCCCGGCCCCCAATGCCGAGATAACCTGGGTAACACCTTCGGTTTCCTTGGTGTGTTTTTCCTTGCGATAGCCAACAGAAACACTGGCCCCGCCGGAAGAGACCATACCGTCAGCAAAGAAGCCAGATTTCTTGCGTTTGCTATAGTCGTATTCGTAGTTTTCGGCAGTATCAACGGTGACATTGTCACCCGTAATGCTGAGGTCATTTCCGGCGTTGAGCGCAGAAGCAGTTATCGTTGTATCTTTACCTGATTCAAGAACCAGATCATTCCCGGCGCCGACGGCAGAGGCCTGTTGGATGATCTTCAGGCCGTTGCCTTCGCGCGAGGACGAGCCGCCAAAGGTTTTCTTTTTCAGCTTGTAGTCATAGGTCCGTTGATCCTGTGCCGAGGTGATATTGATATTATCCCCCGCGCGGATGGTAAGGTCCTGACCGGCGGCAACGGCAGAACCTTTGACCGTGGCATCCTTGCCCGCGGTAATAACCAGATTGCCATCGGTAAGGACCGTTGAACCGACATTTGTCGTGCTGTCGATATTGGTATAGCCAGCCTTGTGGGTGTGATGCTTTTTATCCCGCAGTTCGATGGACCCGATCTGCACATCATTTCCGGCGGTAAGGGTGGTATCCCCAACCGCAGCAAGGTCTGCCCCGCGGATGATGATGTCACTATCAGCAACAACATCCAGTGTACCACCCGCAAAGATCTCGCCCCGGGCGTTGCGAACGGTCTGGACATCCGTACCATCCATGCGCAGTTCATAGGTCGCGGTTTCATTGATCACGTTACCGCTCTGGGCAACCAGTCGAACATTGTTACCTGCGCGGATGGACCCGCTGCTGTTGATAATGTCTTCTTCTGCGGTCAGGATAAGATTGTTTATCGCATTCAAGTGCCCGCGGTTACGGATAGAATTTTCACGTGAAATCAAATACTGATCTGTCGCGGCAATAATCGCCCCTTTAGGCGAGAGCTTGCTGCGGCTGTTTTGCGCAAGGTAGAGGCGCGGGACCAGAACTTCCTGTCCTTCGAAGATTTCCGTGACATACCAGACAATGTCACTGGTCAGGGCCGCTATCTGGCCCGTGGTAAGTTCGATGCCGACAGCAAGTTCCAGATCGCTGCCCTCAGCAATACCATTATCGAGCAGGGTTTTCATCTGGGCGATATCATCCTGCACGGCAGGATTAAGCCAACGCTCCCCGGTTTTACGGGTAATGGCATCGCGGACCAGACGGGTATCGAGGAAAGCATCGCCCAAACGGCGCGGCAGATCTTCATAACGGGCATCACCAGGTGTCAGGCCGTTTCCTTCGAGGAAATAGTCTGATCCGTAAAAAGTGCCAAGGTCGGCAAATTCAAAGCGGGATTCAATGATCGGTCCGGGGGCGCTCGGGTCAGGATTTTTAACCAAAAGAGGGCCGGGATCACCAAGGCTGGCAATATCAAGCAGGGGCACATCACCGCCGGGCGTCGAGGTTACACCCCCGACTTCGCTGATATAGTTTTTGCGTTTGATGTTGGCACTATCCGCTGTTTCCACAATCGTGGTGTTGTCAATTTGGCCGCTAAAGTCCCCCGTAATAGACCCCCCAGCCATGATGGTCGAATTGATTGAAGCAACCTCATTTCTTTCCAACAAGGCTGTGCCACCGCCATCAGGAAGCCACTTGCAGACGCCTCCATAACAGCGCGTGGTTTTATTGAAAGTACTGTTTGCATAGTAATCACGGGTTAGCTTGGTTCCCTGATTGTTCAAGGTTGTGCCCGTCAGGTTGATGTCATTAACGGCAGCAATATCACTGTTGCTGTTCAGCAAAGTTGTCGCATCAATAGAAAGATCCTTGCCGGAAGAAATCAGACCTGCGGCAGAATCCTGATCTACCGTGGTCTCGACGACCCAGTCCGTGAGTGTACCTCTGCCGCTGTAATAGGCGGTAAAATTACTCTTTTCCCAATGGGGAACCCGGGCGACTTCACGCCCGCTGAAATAGGCACAGCCCTCGGGGGAAATTGTTGCACCCGGCACTGAGTTACAGCCGGGGTGGCTGTTGCCACTAAAGGCACGGCTGGCACGGTAAATCTCTGTTGTTGTGGTCGTGAAAACCTTCTTCCTGTTTGTCAGGTTTTCCGTCTGGATTGTGATATCACCTTTGCTACTTTCAATCGTTCCGGATTGGTTCAGGACGCTTTGACTTTTACCTCCGGCGGTGCCCTGTACGATAATATTATCAATGGCGAGGACAACGCCTTCGTCATTGTTCAGGTTTTCAGCATTCAGGGTAATATCACCACCACTTGCAATCAGGCCCTTTTGACTATGAAGCGTGTCCGTGACCGTTGCGGTCAAATTACCGGACTGCGTGGTTTTACCATCAGCAGACAGCCCCGCAACAAGGGCCGCGTTATCTTCAAGTGTCACGTTTTCTGCATTTACAGAAACTGTGTTTTGCGCCCCGGATGTTGTATTGGTTCCAAAGGTAACGGTGCCATTATCTGCCCGCAGATCAAGGCCATTGCCGCCATAAGCATTCCCATTCAGGGTAACGCCCCCGTTTGCCGAATTGGCCGTAAGATTATTGCTGGCAGTTGCTTTGGCGAAGCTGATGGTGCCGTCAGCATTCAGGCTAAGGTCACCACCGGTTGCAGCCATGTCCCCGGCGGCTCTGACACCCACGCCGGCTTCGGTCCCGACAAGGGTAATTCTGTTGGCATACATGCCACCCAAAGCCGTGGAATCAATGGCAAAGGCGGGCTGGGTTGAACCATCATCAGCCTTTGCTGTGGCCGCACGGGTGGCGTAGTCATAATCATTGCGCCCGGCTGTGATGTTCAGTTCCTTGGCATTAATAGCCGCGTTTATCTCACTGGATCGACTGACAATATCAAAGTAGTCAACATTGCTGGCATCAAGCCCTGTGCCACCGATGGTGATGGTTCCCTGATCAACAGAAAGGGATTGCAAATTACCGTCAGGCGCAAAAACCGGGGTTCCCGTCGTCAAAGTGCTACGGGGCGTATTGATAAAACCACAGCCGCTACAGGTAATGCCGTTCGGGTTGGCCAGAATATATTCTGCCGAACGGCCAAAAATCTCGGTATGACCTTCCAGCAGTGACGTATTCCCGCTGGTCACTTCGTTAATGATCAGTCTGGCCCCTGCAGTGCCTGCCAGATTGGGGTTACTGTTCAGCGCCCCACCAAGCTGAGAGACGCCAACCGTCGTACTGTTGTTAAGGATAACCCCCTGATTTGTGACGTTAAAGTTCAGAAATTTGTTATGGGAAACCCCGGCACCGGACGGACGGGCAATATTCACAAGCGGCACACCATTGGGCGCTGTGGTGACATTCGCTTGATTGGCTGCCGCCGCCGCGGGATCAACATTGATCCCGTTCGCATAAGAGGTCACAACAGGGGCAAAAGCCAGATTGAAACTCAGAACAATTGCCGTTGTATTTTTCAAAAATGTTTTCATCACAAAAACCTAGAAATTAACCTTGAAGTCGACATAGACTTCGTTATTGCGTTTTTCCACATAACCGGGGGATGACAAGGGACGTGCCCAGACCAGTGATCCACTGGCAAAGCCACCGTTCAGGCGCAGACCGACAGCAGCACCCTGCATGGTGCCGTGTTCAAACACTTCACTTTTGTCAGAGCGGATTTTTCCAATGTCATAGGCGGCAAAAAGGCTTGCCCGTCCCAGAATATGATCCGGGACTTTTAATCCTGTTTGCGGCAGGTTCCAGCTTAACTCGTTTCGCAAATAGCCCCCGACATCACCGGATGCAGAGCCTTCCTTGAAACCGCGAACCGTAGATTGCCCCCCGATTGAAATGCGTTCCGTGCTGTAAAGGGTATCCGGGCTCCACTGCGCCACAGCGTTACTGCTCCAGCTCAGTTGCTGATCAGCCAGCGTAAAGGGACGGTAGTAATTAAAGGAAGCATCCAGCTTATCAAACTGGGCGCGAGGCGTATTTCCGGTGCCGGATTCGTCCTTCAAAGCGCCAAACAGCTTTAACCCGCGCTGATACTGAATATCGCCCGACAGAACACCCCCCTGAAAACGGCGGCTGTGATTAAGGCGCGATCCGAAAATCGCCAGCTCGCGACTGGACGTATCCAACAAAGCATCTTCGATAAAATTACGCGTTTCCTTATTTCTCAGAGAGACAGCCACAGATGTTTTACTATCAGCGTCACGATAGATGACGCGGTCCAGCTCTGCCTTGTAGCTTCGGCTGTTTCCGCTGGTATTAAAGGTCTGGAAACTCCCCTCGATCTCGCTTTCATACTCGAAATAATCACCGGATAAAGACAGCGTCCAGTACCCATAGGGAATCGATACAAAGCCTGAAAAACTCTTGCTGTCAGATCCCTGATCCGGGGCGAACGCCTTGCTGAAATCAAGTGTCCAGTAATCATTAATGCCGAACAGGTTATCAGCCTGCGCATTGAATTTTCCCTGTAGCTCACCCGTGCTTTTGGATCCTGAATTACTGAGACCGGGGGAGAGTCGAATACGTTTAGCCGCTGTATTCTCAATCACAACAATGGTTTCGCCAACCTTCTCGCCCGGCACCAGTTTCAGCTTGGCATTGTTCGACGGTAGGCGATTCATCTGATCCAACCCCTGTTCGAGATCACGGATATTCAACATTCCCCCTTCCAGATTTGGAAAGGCCGTGAGAAATTCGAAACGCGGTGTCCAATCACCGCCTTCTTCAAGGCGATTAATTTTTCCATCGATAATTTCGACCGTCAAAACACCGTCAGATGTATCTTGTGCAGGGATATAGGCGCGCGTTGTCACATAACCCGCTTCGACGAACAAATTTGTGATGTTCTTGAGCAGATTGTTGATATCAACAATCGTTAAGCATTTGTTTTCATAATCTTTTTTAATATCGGTTACAGCAGAAGACAGATGGTCTCCACCTTCAACCTCTATTAGGCTAATGTCTGTACAGGTTGCCGGATCATCGCTTTGCAAGCTCTCAGGTAACGGAGTCAACTCTAGCCCGCCGGGTTGTCTTTGTAGACGCTCGCGTTCCAGTTCACGCAACTCATTTTCACGCTGCTGCTGAATCTGTCTTTGTTTTTGCTGAATAACCTGTAAATCAGCGGGCGTCGCCGCAAATACATCAATCGATATAATCAGCGCAATAAAGCCACCATATACCGATAATAGAACTTTGCTCAAAAATCACACTCTCAAAATACAACCTATGAGCAAGTTCGATTAATGCGTTTTTTCTATTTTGACAATAGGTATAAATAACTATCGTTTCGACTTTTAGATAAATTTATGGCTGTTTTTCCAGAGAATGTAAGGGATAATGGTGATCCCGGCGCGATTCGAACGCGCGACCCTCAGATTAGGAATCTGATGCTCTATCCTGCTGAGCTACGGGACCACTGGGTATCTGTATAGTTGAGAGTTTCTTTTCTGCCAAGAGGGCGGCGAAGGAGCTTTTGTTCTTTTTCAAGTATGTCTGGTGACAAAATGCACATCTCAAATCAGAGCATACATAGCCGTTGACCTTAATTCTGGCGTAAGACGAAAAACAGAAGTGTCGATAGGCGACACGAACGCTGAAACACCCAATAAGACAATGACGAAACAAAAGTTACGCTTAGCAACTACAAAAAGAACCCCGGCAGTTTTGGGCTACCGGGGTCGGGAGTTAAGGCACGTTACTGACAGGGTGCCTTTGGGAGTTTTCGTATAGCGATCTCACTTTGCCTCTCCTTCTCACTTCGCCCTTCCTTGGCGGTGCTGACTTGCTTGTGTAGCGAAGCTACACTTCCCGCTTTGCGGCCCACCATAAAACAAGGGCGTAGCAGCAAATTGAAATCGCTATATTTATTTTCTCACCACTCACATAATCAGGTATTACCCGATCAAGCTGTGGTTGTTTCGGTGATGATGCTGTTGTTATCCAACAGATCCTGCAGGCTCTGGCCACCAAAGTCAGCCGTTGCAACGCGGTCCCAACCGCTGTCTGCACCACAGGAAGGGCCATCACCATTGTTGACCAGCAGGTTATTGCCATCGACACGCAGATAGTTTTCAAGCGCATCGCCCTCAACACCAGCTTCGTAGCCAACATCACCGAGTAGATCAGCAACATTGATCACATCGCCTTCATCGGCATTGAAGTCAAAGATACGGTCAACACCGCGGTCAGAAGTAACCATAAAGGTATCCTTGCCCGCACCACCAAACAGATAGTCGGTGCCATCACCGCCGATAAGGATGTCATCGCCTTCGCCCCCAATCAGCAGATCAAGACCTCGTCCGCCATCCAGCGTATCATTGCCTTCATCGCCAAAGAGGAAGTCACGACCCCTGCCGCCAGACAGATTGTCATCACCGCCACGTCCCCAGAGGATATCCTGACCACGCAGGCCGGTAATGGTGTCATTGCCATCTTCACCCATCAGGTAATCATTACCACGGGTTCCAGTAACCGGGCTTGGTTCTGGTGTGGGTTCCGGTGTTGGCTCAGGAGTGGGTTCCGGGGTCGGCTCAGGAGTAGGTTCCGGTGTCGGTTCGGGAATAGGTTCCGGCGTCGGTTCGGGAGTAGGTTCCGGTGTGGGCTCGGGAGTTGGTTCCGGTGTCGGTTCGGGAATAGGTTCCGGCGTCGGTTCGGGAGTAGGTTCCGGTGTGGGCTCGGGAGTTGGTTCCGGTGTGGGCTCGGGAGTTGGTTCCGGTGTCGGCTCGGGAGTTGGCTCAGGTGTGGGTGTCGGCTGAGTATTTGAAAGCTGAACAGTCTGATCGTTGAACTTTACAGCTTCAACATTCATCAGCTTGTCCGTGCCTTCTTTACCACGGAGGTCACGAATTTGATGACCGTCTTCGGTTTCCGTGATTTCATAATCGCTGGCATTACCGTCGTATACCGCGGTGTCATTACCCTCACCGCCTTTGAGCGTATCATCACCCGCTCCGCCGTTCAGGGTATCAGCACCGGCAGCACCAGAAAGCACATTGTCGCCCTTGTTGCCTTGGAGAACATTATCCAGCTCGTTCCCTGTGGCATCGATGTTATCAAGACCCAACAAGTTAATCCCGATCAGGTTTTCACCCGCCGTCGCACTAACCGATGTTTGCACGACATCATCACCAACCAGATCAACCTTGGCATTTTCCCCTGCCAATGCAACAGCTACGGCGACAGACTTGGACAGATCACCGCCAGAGAAACGAACGTTATACTCCCCATCGGCAAGTTGCTTCTGATACCCGCCGCTTTCATAAGTCTGAGTATTTTTTGCCTCACCACCTGCTACGGGTGTTGTGCTAACACTAATACCGCCACGACCTTCGCCAACGGAATAGAAGCCATCACCATCACTGTCTTTATAGGCAACACCGGTCAGGAATTTATCGCCGCCCTGATCTGAAAAGTTTTGTGTGGTCATCAAGGCGTTATAAGAAACACCATTACGCGCAGTGAAATCGCCTTCGCGCACACCCAGACCAACTTCGGTGAAATTATCGCTCATCAAATTGGTGCGGTGACCAGAACTTTTGAACAGCCCATCGTGTTCGCTCAGGGTTGTTGCCGGCTTGTCGATCTCGCCTGTTGATCCTTGCCAGGCGATATTCTCACCCCAATTGCGGGTGCTATACCCTGCTGCGCGCATGCGTTGCCCCGGATCACTGCCGCCACTTCCTGTGTGACTGAAGGTGTTGGTGTTCAGCATCCAGTCAGAATGCGCTCGCCCGGAATCGATTAGCTGCTCGTTAAAGGCCAGCGGTTGTTTGCTATCGCCAGAAATTTGCCCCGGAGGCAATCCTTGATTAAGGTCAATGCCCAGTCTTGCCGCTTCAGCTTCCGGGTCAAGACGGGCACGGTTTATAAGTTCAAGTTGGTATTGTTCGAGATCACTCGGTTTCGCCATAGGTTTGTCCTTTCGGTTTTTAAGAGTGCAAACCATGGACTGAACCAGCAAAAAAATGTTGTGAAAAAAGCTAGGTATATCTGTGACTTAAACAGGATTTTATTGCCTTTATCTCCTCACATTTCAGCCTCTAAATTATTACCAATGTAACGGGAAGCACCGCAGAACTGCGATTTGTCGATCATGATTTTACCCCAGTGCACAAGATAAACTGTGTCTTAATCCAGACGTGCCTTTTCATCGCCACGATTGGCGCGAACGGCTTAAAGCCCGTCATGATTACATCGTGAAGAAAATTTGCACGCAAAAGGGGCTATTACCCCGCGCGCAAATTATGTAACCGTGATTTTACCGAAAAAGGCACACGGCCAGATACCGAGTCACATGACGAAATCTCGCCGGAAGAAAATCCGCAAGACAAAATTTACTCGAACGAATCAAGAAAGTGCATCAATCAAGCGCGCGAAATTTATCCATTGCCTCAACCAACGCTTTGGCGATCCCCGGCTCAAAGGCCGAATGCCCGGCATCATTAATAAATTTGAATTCAGCTTCGGGCCAGGCTTTGTGCAGATCATAGGCTGTTGAGGCAGGGCAGACGATGTCATAGCGACCATGCACAATAACGGCGGGAATATTCCTGATGCGATCAATGCCGCCCAGCAATCCGCCTTCGGGCAAAAAGCATCCATTGACAAAATAGTGCGCAATCAAACGACCAACGGGGAGTGCGCGTTCGTCATCCAGAGATGCTTTGACAATTTCCGGATTGGGCAAAAGCGTCACGCAACTGGCTTCGTAACTGCTCCATGACTTGGCGGCAGGCAAATGAACCGACGGATCCAGATCTGTCAGACGTTTATAATAAGACCCGAGAACGTCCTCGCGCTCTTCTTCATTTAAAAGAGAGATAAAATCATCATAGGCTTCTGGAAAAATCGATCCGACACCCTTATCACTCAAATACCATTCCAGCTCTTTGGGGCGGGACAGGAAAATACCGCGAACAACCAGTGCATCTGTACGCTCGGGATGAGCTTGTGCATAGGCCAATGACAATGTTGATCCCCATGATCCACCAAAAACAATCCAGCTTTCGATACCAAGCTTTTCACGCACAAGTTCCATATCGGCAATCAGATGAGGTGTGTCATTATTTTCAAGCGATCCCAGCGGCAGGGATTTTCCACAGCCGCGCTGATCAAATAATACAATGCGATAGTGCGCAGGATCAAAAAACCGACGATGTGCCGCCCCGGTACCGGCACCCGGGCCACCATGAACAAACAGCACTGGTTTGCCCTCTGGATTACCAGAAACTTCCCAATAGATCTCGTGCCCATCCCCAACAGAAAGAAAGCCCATGTCATAAGGTTCGATTTCAGGATATAGATCTTTTGGGTTCATGATGCAGCTCGAAATACCATTAAAGGTTGAAAAATGATTACTACCCTACTATGACGAGACTATGCCTGAATTAAAAGCTTTCATCAGTCGATTTTTTCTACTTTCCCCGCTCTTTTACAGCTGGCTTTCATTCGGCGGGTTGGTAGCAGCGCAAGAAACATCTCCCTCTTTCGAGCCAACTTTTGACAAACGAGTTAAGGTCACAGCAATTACATCAGCTCACCACCTAAGACTTGCTGATGACAAGATCATAAAGCTGGCAGGCCTGCTTTTGCCAACACCGCAGGACTGTGAACGTTTAACTGCTGTGTGCCCTGTTGTTGAGCAGCTGACACGCTATCTGGAGACAACGCTAGGTCAACAGCAGGTCTACATCGCCAGTAACAGTTTGAGTCTAGACCGAAACGACCGATTACTGACACAGGTAAAAAACAGAGAAGGCCACTGGATACAAAAAGAAATTCTGGAAAAGGGTTACGGCAGAGTTATGACGACAACTGCCACCTCAGCTGATCTCAAAGAAATGCTCCGTATTGAAAATCAAGCCCGGCAAAGCCAGAGCGGAATATGGCGTCTGAAAGCTTTTCAGGTTTTACAAACGGACAATCTAAACAACAAAACCGATCGCTTTCAGATTATTGAAGGTACGATCCAGAAAACAGCAGAAGTACGCGGTACGATCTATCTGAACTTTGGGCAGGACTGGCGGAAAGACTTCACAATAAAGTTAGAGAAAAACCAACGCCTCTCCTTTACTAATAAAGGTAAAGATCTGCTGGATATGATTGGCAAAAGGGTACGAATACGGGGCTGGTTGTTCTGGGAGAACGGACCTATGATATCTCTCTACAGGCCAGAGCAATTAGAGTTTCTGTCAACAGAGTAATTTTGACCACATAATTATTCAGGACCAACACAGATGCCCGACAACAAAACACCTGACAATAAAACAATAGAAAAAACATCCGCAGACGTGAGTTTGAAAAAACTTTTGGACGCAGCAAGAACAGAAATAACAGAGCAAGATCCCGCTGATGTAAAAGCCCTGCTTTCACAGGACGATGTTATTCTGCTTGATATAAGAGATATTCGGGAACTTCAGCGCGAGGGTATCATCCCCGGCAGTTATCACTGCCCCCGTGGCATGCTCGAGTTCTGGATTGCCCCTGATAGCCCCTATTACAAACCCGCGCTTTCGCCAGACCATCAGTTTATTTTGCACTGTGCATCAGGATGGCGATCTGCACTTGCAGCTAAAACCCTGCAAGATATGGGCGTAACAAAGGTCAGCCATATGAAAGGCGGCTTTGCTGCCTGGAAAGAATGTGGATTAGAAGTCGAAGAAAAGACATAATTCCTTTATAAATTCCTCATAAAGGAATTAACGGTTCAATTTGACGAAACAGCGCGAACGTATGACGATGACAACTCTTTCCCGTTTCAAGACACCCCTTCTGGCTCTCGCCCTTATTTCCAGCGGACCTCTGCTCTCTGGATGTTCGACTTCAGAAGCAACAGGACGCACCTTCTTTAATGGCGGCCTGTCCCCAGCGCAGGAACAGAAACTCGGGGCAACCGAGCATGTAAAAATCGTGAAGGAATTTGGTGGCACCTATGACGAAGATCCCGCACTGACGAATTACATCAACAGCCTTGGGAACTTCCTTGCCAAAACATCTGAAACACCAAATCAGAAGTTCACCTTTACTCTTTTGGACAGTCCTGTTGTCAACGCCTTTGCCTTACCCGGTGGATATGTTTACACCACCCGAGGCCTTCTGGCCCTGGCCAACGACGAAGCAGAAGTTGCCGGGGTGATCGCGCATGAAATCGGCCACGTCACCGCAAAACATTCAGCAGAACGATACGGCTCTACCATGACCGCAAATATTCTCGCTGCAGGTGTCGGTATTTTGACAGGCAGCGGACAGGCGGCACAAGCCGTGGGTACAGCCGGTGCCGTAGCTGTCAGAAGTTTCTCTCGGGATCAGGAATTCGAGGCTGATCTTCTGGGCGTGCGCTATCTTTCGCGTGGTGGATTTGACCCCAATGGAATGGGTGACTTCTTAAGCCAGCTACAGGCCAGCAGTCGTCTGGACGCTGAAATTGCGGGCGATCCCGGGCGCGCGGATCAATTCAACATCATGCAGACACACCCTAGAACAGCAGATCGCATCCAACGCGCAATCCAGCAGGCTGGAACAAAAACGGTCAACAATCCTATTGTCGGACGAGATGTCTATCTCAAGAAAATTGACGGTATGCTCTATGGGGATAACCCGTCACAGGGATATATTCGTGGGCAAAAGTTTTCTCACCCAGAGCTCAAACTCACCTTCACGGCCCCCAAGGGTTTTCGCCTGATCAATAGCAAAACAAAAGTTGCTGCTGTTGGTCCCGACGATTCACTCATCATTTTTGACGGCGCCAAAGGAGACGTCAGTGGCAACCTTAAAAGCTATCTGACAAATGTTTGGGCTAAAAAGATTAAACTTACAGGTGTTGAAAATATTACCATCAATGGCATGGAAGCCGTCACAGGCAGTACACAGATCAATACCAGGAATGGTAAAAAAGACTTTAGATTAATTGCTATCCGTTATGCCGGGAACAAGGTATACCGCTTTACCTTTATCACAGATCCCGGTCAAACTAACCGCTTCTCAGAAGACTTCCGACGGACAACCTACTCGTTCAAAAAACTCTCAAATGCAGAAGTCGCCAAGCTCAAGCCCTATCGCATAAAGATCCACACCATCCGCTCTGGCGATACCTTGACAAGCCTCGCGCAAAAGATGCCCTTCGCAGACTTCAAAATGGAACGACTACTTGTTCTCAATGGCTTGAATAAAAACAGTAAGCTTGTACGCGGCCAAAAAATCAAACTCGTGACCGAGTAATCAGGACCTAAAATTTGGTAGATATTACAAACAGACACATTCCAAATGAAATTTCTCCCAGACCAAACGGAGTTTCACCTCGTGTGGACTGTGACATAAAAAAACACTGGCGTCCCTCAATTGCCATGGCTCTTTCATTCGGCTTTGGTAGTATGACCATGATCGCCTTGGCGATTGTCATATGGCTTTCCTTTGATACAGCCAAAGACAATACCTTTGCCCTCACAAGGGAAGTTACAGAGGTTACCTTCGGTTCCATTCGTTCCCATTTGGACAAAAATCTAAACGCAGCCGCAAGTCAGGTGACTTATATGGCCGACCTGGTTGAACAGGGGCTGCTGGATCCTGATGATGAAAAAGCCATAACCCAAACGATCAAAGGAGCTCTTGCCGCGACACCCCAGGTTCATGGTATGATCCTTTTGAAAAAAGACGGATCATCAGTAAGGGCCGGGTGGACCGATGAAACGTCTTTTATAAGTCGCAACGAAAAGGGTGATAATGAATACCGCTTTGCAGCTCTACTTCAGGACATCGGCCAAACTCGACAGGTTTATTGGGGCGGTGTTGTCTGGATAGAAGAACTAGGTGAGCCATATATTTCAGTATTCCATCCTATCAACCAAGGTGACAAATATCTCGGTGCGATCGGGGCAGTCATTTCTATCAGTTCTCTTTCCGATTACTTCAATAAACTGGATGAAGAGACCGGCAATCACACCTACCTTCTGCTCGATCGCAATAAAGTGCTGGCTCATCCATCCCTGATTGACATGAGCCGTTCGGATCTATCTGCGGACAATCCTCTTCCAACTCTTGACCAAGTCATTGATGGCAACCTGCGACGTATCTGGGATGAGCCTCTGTTCGAGTTTTCCGAAATACTTGGAAATGGTGACATCAAAGGTCATGCCGTAGATTCATTCGCCGGGGAACTATCGTTCCTTCACACCAGTTTTTCTGACTACGGCTTTAAGGATTTAACCCTCGGCATCTACTTTATGGAAGGCGAACTGGAAGGCTATTACGAACGTCTTTACCTCACAGGAATCGCCGCCTTGGTCATTGCCTTGATAACAGTCGTCATCATCTTTTTCTCTGGCCGATTTATTGCCATTCCTCTCCAACGCCTTGCCGAAACCTCACAACAGGTTGGTCAACTCGATCTTGTTCATACCCAGCGTCTTCCCGGTAGTATGTTCAGAGAACTGGATACAGCCGCAACAGCCTACAATTCTATGTTGGGCGGGCTGAAATGGTTTGAAAACTATGTACCCAAAAAGCTGGTCAAACAGCTTATGGAAACAAATGGTGAGGGTATTATTTCTGAAGAGAGGGAGATAACTGTCATGTTTACCGACATCGTCAGTTTTACTCCCTTGAGTGAATCAATGCCTGCCACAGAGCTTGCCGATTTGCTTAATCATCATTTTGATTTACTCGGTGCCATTATCGAACAGGAAGGTGGTACAATCGATAAATACATTGGCGATTCAATCATGGCATTCTGGGGCGCACCAACACAAATGGATGACCATGCCAAACATGCCTGTCATGCAGCCTTGCGCATAGAAAAAGCCCTAAAAGAAGATAATGACCGCAGAGAAGCTATGGGCTTGCCAGCGATAAACATTCGAATTGGCATCCATAGCGGCCTAGCCGTTGCGGGCAATATTGGAGCCAAAGGCAGGGTTAATTATACTCTTATCGGTGACACAGTGAATACTGCACAGCGCCTTGAAAGTCTGGCAAAAGATGTACTGACGAGTAGCACAAAAACTGTGAAAACACTGATTTCAGCCACAACATGGAACTACATTAAAAATGATTCCAGAATGGAAACCAATCCAAAAGGTTTTTTTGCTTTAAGGGGCAGAGAAACAGAAACAGAAGCCTATGAGCTAAAAAACCCTGAAGCTTAGGAGCTTTGTGTATCCAAGTACTTCAGGAAATCATCATGCGTCTTTCCTCTTTCATGGGGGAAGCGTTCTTCCAGAACGATCATTTTCTCTATGCGGTCAAGTCGGAAAACCCGAAAACCTTCGCGTAGTTCACACCAAGCCCCCAGCATCCATATCGCACGATAGAGCTGCAATCCAAGTGGCCAAAGCGTGCGCTGGCTCCTATCCCCTTTACCATCACTATAATTAATCAACACCTTGTTCTGGTTTCGGATACCATGCCGTAAATCACCAACATCAATACTAATAGGTTCTGGCAAAGCATCACCATGAGCGACCAGACTCGGTTTCGCTAATCTGGGACGTAAAAGATCGGGTAAAACACTATCAATTTTCTGGAGGACATCTGTCGCAGCCAGCGCCAATTTCGGGTCGGCCCATGCCTGGACCATGGCCATACCAAAGGTAAGTGCTTCGAGCTCTTCCGCATCAAACATCAAAGGCGGTAAATCATACCCCTCGTACAGCAAATACCCGACGCCTGCCTCACCTTCAACAGGAACGCCAGAGCCAATTAAATCTTTGATATCACGATAAACTGTGCGGGTAGAAACTTCTAGTTCTTCCGCTAGTTGATCCGCCGTAATCAAGCGGCCGCGGCGTAAAATTTGAACCAGACGAAATAAACGGTCAGCCCGTCGCATTAGCTTTCCAGCACCTCTAGAACCTGACCATCAAGCCCGACACAAGCCGCCATTAATTTACCACCAAAACCACAACCACCATCAAGCGTAACAGCATGCTCGTCATATTTAGGGCCGGCCTGTTCAGGATCATAACCTCGAAACAGGCGTGTAAAGGGGCCAAAGTTACCTTTAACCTGTTGAAAGCCTTTATTTGCCCACCAAAAACTGTCTTTTTGAGTTTCCAAAGGCCTGCTGGGGTTGATGCCCGCATTCACAAACAGTGTCGTTCCGTTATCGGGATAAGCAGCACGCTTCAGCTGTCCCAAAACCTGATAATGACCCGGTTTTTCTTGCATGGCTCGACGCACTTTGTTGGTCCAGCGCGTTAACTGCATGGCACCTGCCGCTGCCTCGCGGAAACCTTCTTGCGGGTTAAAGCCATAGGCTTGTAATGACGCCCCAACACCCTGATCCAGCATCCACTGCAGAACGCCTCTTGGATCTGTCGCGAACTGCAACTGGAGCAATTTCTGCCACATCTCTTCCTGAGAACCTCTTAAATAAACAATATCGCGGGAAAAATTCTGATATCTGGCAAGGAAGAAACGACGAAAAGAAATGAGCTCATCCAAGGTTTCACTGACCTTGGCACCATGCCCCATAAAATTACCGAGATAGATGACGCGATCACCACGCCTTAATCGCGTTTCGAGCGCAGCATGGATATTTCGCAACGGGTCAACCTCACCGTGAATGGCACTAACAGCCCAAATACGGTGCGTGGCAGTCAGGATTGCAAATTTTTGCACATCGCCCATGGATAAGGACGGTACCCCTGTTACAGCTATAGCGAGAAATGAGTACTTGCAAAAGAAACGCCATATTCTCGCTTGATTGCCCGATAAACGGGCGATTAAAGACGAAGAAGATATAAACGCGGCTCCGCGTTAACGGAACCGCGTTCTACATGTTCTCCGTAAAACTAGGCTGCTGCAAGCATTTCTTCCAGTTTTACTGCTGCGGTATCTTCGTCGATATCTTCAACAGCTGCAAATTCACGAGCCAATCGCTCCAGAGCAGCCTGATACATCTGGCGCTCACTAAAGGATTGTTCCGGTTGTTCAGGGCCACGATGCAGATCACGTACAACTTCTGCAATAGAAACCGGATCACCGGAATTGATCTTCGCTTCATATTCCTGAGCACGACGGCTCCACATTGTCCGCTTTGCACGCGAACGCCCCTTAAGAGTTGTAAGAGCGTCTTCCATAAGCTTGCGGCTGGACAATTTACGCAGACCAGAACTCTCTGCACGTACCAAAGGTACACGCAATGTCATTCTATCTTGTTCAAAAGTCACAATAAGCAATTCAAGCGTAACGCCAGAAATCTCTTGGGTTTCGATACCCTGCACGCGTCCAACACCATGGGTTGGGTAGACCACGTAATCACCGGCACTATATTCTGCTTGTTTACCCATTAGATCTCATCTCTCCGTTTTGACAGCCTGAATTTATCCAAGCCCTATATTCATATAGGTATGCTTTCAGTTTTCTCTATCCCTATGTCTGCAAAAAAATGCAGAAGAAAACATACCAAAACGCATGGACGCAATTTCCCCACACAATTTTTCTATAAAAATTGGCAGGGGAAGAAGTCAGTTGTTAAGTGAAACTTACTAAAGATGCAGGGAAATCCTGTTCCAACACCGTACCAGCAACCATCCGTCACAAATATGTTATACAGGAATTACAGTAAAATTTCAATATTCGCATAGCACATGCCAGCTACGCAATTAGAGCATAGTTCCGCAGTTTCTATTGAAATTCGAATTTTGGAGAGTTCTTAAGAGCTTTATTATGTTTTAACAACGAACGACGTTCGCTTCAATAAACGTCAAATGTTCGCTCGATCCGTTGAGCACCCCTGTCACAGGTGCTCACGCATCTAATCAACCAGTATCGCCTGGCTTGTCACTGAAATGGTCCTGTAGCTTATTAGCCACACCATTCCATTCATCTGCATCGGCAGGCTTTTCACCCATACGTGTGATATTTGGCCAGATATCCGCCCACTTCTTGTTGAGATCCATTACAGATTCAGAAGCAGGATCAGTATCAGGCAAAATAGCTTCTGCAGGACATTCAGGCTCGCAAACACCGCAATCAATACATTCATCCGGATGAATGACGAGCATGTTTTCCCCTTCGTAGAAACAATCTACAGGGCAAACTTCAACGCAGTCCATATATTTGCATTTAATGCAATTTTCCAGGACGACATATGTCATCGTCTAATCTCCACTTGGCTCCTGACCAACCACAGGTTCTATTTATCCTGTTTTCCCTTTCGGTTTATGAAAAGGGCCTTACCCTTTCAAGCCCAGCCGAGCAAGAGCTTTTTTACGAGCATCACCATTATCCCGATCAGAAACGTAGAGCAATCCGGCAATTCGCCGCATCAAACTGGCTTCGTAATGGTGCAATTCACCATCAGCATAGACAACCTCCCACATCATTTCCATAAACTCTGTACGCTCTTCAGGGCTATGACTGTCATTAATAACGCGCGTAAAGGCAAAAAGCTGGCTAGAACTGCCTGCTTTCTCTTCGGCAAGCGAAAGTAGTTCTGCACCGTCCTCAGCGCTCAAGCCCAATCGACTTTGGATAAGCTCGATGATCTTTTCCCGTTCTTCAGGGCCAAAATCATCATCCATTCCTGCGGCTTCTACCATCAAAGCTGCTGCTGCAACTTTTTTATCGCTATGACTAACCAGAGCGCCTTGTGGCTTTTGAGTGATTTCACCCAACAATTCTTTTATGCGACCAAACAATCAACTTCCCTCAACTATGACCAAATCCTGCAACAAGTCTCTATACTAAAGGCTTCATCTTAAAGATCTAATTTATTCAAGGCCCCGATATCTTGAAGACAGGAACCATTAAACACATCTATAATCTAGTGTCACAAGAGCCTTCAAACAACTTTTCATAGACGACATCTCATGCAATCCCAAACAACAAAATCATCTCCGCCTGATCCTGATGCCAGACGTTATGCTCCGGCAACAAAACGCAACAGGGAAGCTATCTACGAAATCCTTAAAAATAATCTCCCCGAAAAAGGAACGTTGTTAGAGGTCGCGAGCGGAACAGGCGAACACGCTGCATGGATCGGATCACGCTTGCCTGCCTTCACCTGGCAAACCAGCGAATATGACACAAATCTTTTTCCCAGCATCAAGGCTCATATTCAGGCAACTGAAGCAAACAACATCTCGGTCCCGATTCATATTGATGTTGCACAAAAAGACTGGGGGTTTGGAAAAGAGATGAACGTTGAGTTTCAAAATAAAACTGACGTCATTCTCTGTGCCAACATGATACACATCGCCCCATGGGAAGTTGCAATCGGCCTCATCCGGGGCGCATCAAAATTTTTGCGCGAAAACGGTCTTGCGTTTATTTACGGCCCCTTTTTCCAAAATGATGTAGAAACTGCCCCCTCTAACATGGAATTTGATCGATGGTTGAAAGAACAGGATTCATCGTGGGGCATTCGACAACTTGATGATGTAAAGAACCTTGCTCAAGACCATGGCTTGCTTCTTAACAAGATTCACCCCATGCCAGCCAATAATCTTTTCCTGCAACTCAAAAAAATTAACAAAACCTAAGGCTAAACATTGCCCGGGTCACTCCAAAGTGGCGAGGACATCGCTTCACTTTTAATCCAGGCCAAAAATGCTTTATTCTTTTTCCGCCGCGCATCGCGAGAGATAACGGTATAAACCTGACCATTGGGCAGAAAGCCAAACGGCGCGACCAATCGCCCGGCACGAATATCTTCACTTACCAGTGCCCAAGGAGCAATCGCAGCCCCCAATCCGCCCATAGCGGCCTCTAGCATGAAATATATATGTTCCAGATCTGTCCCCTTTCCAGTATCCAACACAGGAATACCAGTCGCAGTAGACCAGTCTTCCCAAGCTGACCTTCGGGTTAAGCTATGTAACAAAGGCACACCTTCTTGTTCCATAAGACTTCCCGTCTCAGAAACGGCAAATCGCGCTTCCAGTTCTGGCGTCATGACCGGCCCCACCAACTCAGTAAACAAAGGAGTGACATCCACATTTGGAGGCCAATTATTACTGTCAACAACGATCGCCAAATCACACGAAGCATTGGCAAGATTAGGTGTTACTGTCGTTGTGCTTAAACGCACATCAATATTTGGATAATGTGCTGAAAATCGATGTAATCGCGGCAAGAGCCATCGCATCATAAATGTTCCAATACAAGCAACATCCAATGCCCCCTCTTCGCTATCAACCACACTGGAAATACTTGCTTCAAGCTGATCAAAAATCGCCGTCAGCTGTGGCTGAAGTTTCACCCCCGCCTCTGTAAGTTGTAGCCGATTTCGCGGCCCTTCAAACAGGCGTATCCCCATGACATCTTCCAGATGACGGATCTGTTTACTAATCGCCCCATAGGTGACGTTTAATTCTTCGGCGACATCAACCATGCGGCCTTTTCTGGCCGCGACTTCAAAAGCACGGATTGCATTCAAAGGCGGTAACGACGATCTATTCATGATAGTTTTTCTCACATAATTCAGAGAAATGATCGATTTATACTTTGTAAATCAAAAGATTTAATCAACAAGCATTTTTAATAGTGAGAAAAAATCTTACCACACGACATCAAGACAGTAAGCAGAAAGTAGCTCTTTCAATGGACACAATCATCTTTCTTGCCATAATGGTTGGCGCACTTATGCACGCCGGATGGAACGCCGTTATCAAGATCGGATTGGATCGCTTCTCCGCTATCCTTTTACTTTCGCTTTTTCAGGGGGCAATTTCTTTCGCCCTGATCCCTTTCTTCCCCTCTATTGCAAGCGATGCCTGGCCATGGCTATTTGCTTCTATCCTTTTACATGTCGGATACAAGTTTTTCCTGATCAAAGCCTATGCTTTGGGTGGTTTAAGCCAAATATATCCCCTCGCACGAGGAACAGCTCCGTTAATCGTCTCTGTTATTAGCACACTATACCTTGGTGAAATCCTTTCACTGACCAATGCTCTTGGCATCGTCTCTATAGGTTTAGGCATCATGGCAATGGCTATAAGCAAGGGACCAAACACACCACCTCTCTCTAGAAAAGCACTGGCCTTTGCCTTTTGCACAGCCTCTTTTACGGCTGCCTATACATTAGTTGACGGGATCGGCGCGCGTTTATCCTTTAACGCATCAAGTTTCACCCTGTGGTTATTCGCCGGTGACAGCTTGATTATGTTGCTATCAGCTTTGTTTCTTAGAGGTAGGGGAGCCATTACCAAAACCTTTCCAGAATGGAAAAGTGGCTTAGTCGCCGGAGCTCTCTCACTTGGGTCGTACTGGATTGCTATCTGGGCAATGACCAAAGCTCCAATCGCTTTGGTTTCCGGCCTAAGAGAAAGCAGCGTGCTATTTGCTATGTTTATCGCTGTATTCTTACTCAAAGAAAAAGCCGGGATCATCAGATGGCTAGCTGCTTTTTCTATTGGAACAGGGATTCTTCTCACTCGATTTTAAAAGAATTTTTCGCCCAGAGATTTAGACAGAACTTCAGGCAGAGATCGAAGCAGAAATCCAGGATATAAGAAGCTTGAGAAAGCGGTCTCTTAAAGCAAGTTCATCAGGGCTCAATCCTGCAAGAAGTTTTTCTTTCTGCACGACAATATCCGTCCTGATTTCTTCAGTTCGTATAATGTTTCCGGCAAGCAGCGTGTTCTCCTCCCCCGACCAATCATCATTAACCGGAAAGCCATAAGACTTCATTTCATCTGACCAGGTCGCATCCAACAAAAGAGGTTGCGTAGAATCAGTCAGATCCAATTGAACAATGTTATGAAAGTCAGGCACTTTTTCAGTAAGTACTATTTCTTGAAGCTCTTTAGGCATCGTTGGATGCACGGGGATTCCTTTATTAAAATAAAGAAAAACCTGAAGGACATTAGCCTTATACCCCAAAGAATTCAGTAAATCCCGCAAGAGAATATGCTTCCCAGAGCACGTACCGCTTCTCTTTTCATATACAACACGCGGATCCCGCACCCCAACACCGCCATACGGCATTTGCCGGACGAAATGATACACGTCCAAAACTGTCTGCAAATCATGTCTGGACAGAATATCAGAAAGAAAAGTGGTATAGGCTAGGTCAGAAGCACTTCTTTCAACAGACATAAACCAAACCCATCATTCATTTTGGCGAAGTTTGTCTATATCGCGACGATCTTTCTTTGTCGGTCGCCCTGCCCCCATATCCCTTACTGCTGTATCCCCGACAGGAGCTACCTTAGAAGCTTTACGATTGTCAATCGGTGCAAGATCTTCATACAATTCCCGCGCTTCAGGTGCAGGGCCACGGCGGCTCCCTAAAGCCAGAATTTTGACAACACGTATGTTTGTGCCCTGCGTAAAAGTCAAGACATCATCGGGCTTAACCAACTGACTGGCTTTACTGACCGCTTTGCCACCAATCCGCACCCGGCCACCATTACAAACCGTACTGGCGATTGAACGAGTTTTAAAAAAACGGGCATACCAAAGCCACTTGTCAATGCGAAGACTTGCTTTTTCATCACCAGCCATCGCACAACCTTTTAGCGCTTGAAAGACATGTCCTGAAGGACAGCAAAAGGAGAATCAGCCATTCTTGCTTTTTCAGCTTCAACCTGTTTCTTCCGGGCTTCTTTTTTCCTGGGGTCCTGCTTTTTTGGTCCGCGCAAACTAAAAGCAGTGACACCGCCCTTTAGTCTGTTTGGATGAAAGCGTAGAGATTTAAGAACAAAGGCAATCTGTTGATCATCAAGGCCGGAAACTTTTCTCATTTCATCATTGATGATGAAAGATCCCGCAGGAAGCTTCAGATCATCTTCTACTTTTTTAACTTCTTGCGCTTCACCAGATCCGCTATCCAAGGCTTTCACCTCTGGCTCTGAACCAGCAACATTCTCATCTCTATTAGATGCAGCGGCAACGGTGTCGTCTACAACAGGCACCTCTACAGCAGGGGTAGCAATTTCAA
The DNA here is from genome assembly GCF_900313065.1 of Kiloniella sp. EL199. Lineage (GTDB taxonomy): Bacteria > Pseudomonadota > Alphaproteobacteria > Kiloniellales > Kiloniellaceae > Kiloniella. The sequence continues at coordinate 614,574 of NZ_OMPU01000013.1, read as the reverse complement.
TAACTTTAGCTTTGGGATCAGTCTCTTTCTTGTCAGCTTTCTTTTCACCGTCACCCTTACTTAAACGCAGCAACTTATATGCTTCATGAGAAATCCGCTCCAGAATATCAGCTCGAAGAACGAGCTCGCGCCCTTTGCGGTTTGAAAGATGGCGATACCCGACAGATGCACAAAAAATATCTTTCTGCGCGTCGGATGGCGTAAAATATTTGCTCTCGAAATCGGGAAGCTCAGGGACAAAAACTTCGTTCCACGCAGCCCATAACAAAGCACGAATCCGACTTGGTCTTGGGCGATTCAAATTCGGCAGGAATACGCTTTCCCGTCCAAGGCGCAAGCCCAGATCAGCCAAGGCTTTCCGGTCAGCTTTGCTCAGGCCGTTAATCTGATCGCGCAATAGATAACGTGGAACCAGCCCCAAGCCTTCAATGACCTGAAAAGCAATACCGCGAGCAGTTCCCTCAAGTTTGGCATCAGACAGATAGAACAAAGGTTTAAGCTGTGCTCGTAGATGACGTTCTAGCCAACCCACAAGACGAAGCCTGATTTTCTCACGCATTGGGCTATCAATGAACTCGGTCGAATAAACATCAACAGCAGGACTGAGAGAGCTTTCCCCCTTGATCAACTTGCCAACAGGGATACCCCGCCACGTCAACTCGCCAGCATCATTCAACAGGAATGACCCGTCGTTGTCTTCTTCCAGCGTAGAAACCCGTGCAGGTATTTCGCTCAACAGCGTTTTGCGCGCAGCTGTCAGGCCCGGTTTGATATCCGATCCCTGAAGACTTTCATCCAGGACAAAAGAGAATCCAACGATACGCCCAAGGAGTTCTCCTTCAACAATCACGTCACCATTTGCTTTAACCGCCGACACTATATTTTCTCCCGCCTGGAGGCTTCGTACCAATTTTGCTGCTCGCCTATCGACAAACCTTTGAGTTAGACGCTCGTGAAGTGCGTCCGATAACCGATCTTCTATCGCACGACTGACGCCTTGCCAATGCTCATTATCTCTTATCCAGTCTGATCTGTGACTAATATAGGTCCAGGTTCTGATATGAGAAATGCGCGCGACCAAAGTATCAATGTCGCCATCAATGCGATCAATACGCTTGATCTGAGTTGCAACCCAATCTTCTGGAAGCACCCCATGGTTGCTTATCAAATAATGATATATCTGAGAAAGCAACCGAATATGTTGGTCTGTCAGGATTTTTCTAAAATCCGGAACCTGACAAACTTCCCAAAGTAATTTGACCCGCGCAGGGTTTGTTGCGCTGTCTTGAACTGTACTTTCCTGCGCCAATGCCATTAATGCCTGATGATCCTCGGCATCGCGTACCCGCGATAAAATTTTATCTTCAGCACGTCGTTCCAAAGATTTTATCAGCTGTTCTGGCGAACGATAGTCCAAATCATTATTTCGCCAATAGATAACGCGTAACGGGTCATAATCATGATTCTCTACACGCGCAATCAGATCCTCATCTAACGGTCCAACATTATTTGTGGTTCCAAAGGTTCCATCCCGGGTATGGCGCCCGGCTCGTCCGGCAATCTGACCGACTTCTGATGCATAGAGGTAACGAGAAATTCGACCGTCAAACTTTTCCACTCGGGAAAAAGCGACATGGTTCACATCCAGATTCAGCCCCATACCGATTGCATCAGTTGCCACCAAATAATCCACATCACCATTTTCGAACAGCTCCACCTGCGCATTTCTCGTCCGTGGACTCAGCGCGCCAAGAACAACGGCTGTTCCTCCACGGTGCTGTCGAATAGTTTCAGCGAGTTGGTAGACATCGGTCGCAGAAAAAGCGACCACGGCCGACCGAGGTGGCAGTCGAATGATTTTTTTGCTACCAGAAAAACTCAGGTTTGAAAAGCGTGGTCGTTCAATAAATTCAATATCTCTGACAAGCTTCTTAAGGATCGGTGCAATTGTGTTCGACCCCATAAACATGGTTTCGGCCGTACCACGCGCATTTAAAAGCCTGTCGGTAAAAATATGTCCCCGTTCTTCGTCCGCCGCCAACTGTATTTCATCAACGGCCAAAAACTCGACCAGCTTATCCACAGGCATGGATTCAACTGTACAGAAGAAGTAGCGGGCCGTTTTAGGCAGGATCTTTTCTTCACCCGTAACAAGAGCACACTTTGCAGCACCCTTTGTGGCAACGGCTTTGTCATAGTTCTCACGGGCCAATAACCGCAAGGGAAAACCAATCATGCCCGAGCTATAAGCGAGCATCCGTTCCATCGCCAGATAGGTTTTACCCGTATTCGTCGGACCAAGAACTGCTGTGATTTTAGCTGATGCGAGAAAACTCATCTATCCCTCCTGCACAAAGGAGGCCGTGATAACTGAACACGTAAATATCCAAATCAAAAACTTAAATTATAAGATGGTTATACATGGGAAAATCAGGGAAGAAAATGCGATTCCTTACAGATCAAAAACTTATTCCAACAGGAACGAATAATCTTCCCCCACGTATAATTTGACCTTTCCCCTACTGGAAAGATTATATTATTCAACGATTAGCAAAAGTTGCAATCTTTGAGGAAGATTATGAAACCAATATTCTCGACACTATTGACAGTTTTGTTTTTAATAGCCTCTCTTCCAAGTGAAACTATTGCACATACAAACGTTACAAGTACGGTTCCGGCAAACGAAGCCATTCTCAAAAAATCGCCGGAAGAAATAAGGCTCATCTTCCCCGGAACTCTCAAGATCACAGCTTTGAAATTATTGGATAACCAAGGAAACGAACTCCCTCTAAAACACGAAAAAAACCTGACTCCCGTAAAAGAAAAAATAGCCATTCCTCCAATTTTGGACGCAGGAAATTACAGCGTCATCTGGCGGGGAATTTCCGCAGATGGACATCCAATTAAGGGACAGATTAACTTTTCTGTTTCTCCCTAAGCCGCAAATGAACATATGATTGAAAGTACGGAATACTTACTCACAGTCCTCAAGGCAGTTATTTATAACTGTAGCCTTTTTTCCGGCGGCACCTTACTTTTCCTACAGATATTTTCTAAAGAAACCAGCGAGATCCAGTCAAAGCTTTACTCCTTCATCGCAAGATCAAGCTTACTTGGCATCATTCTCATCATTCTTAATTTCGGAGCACAGGTAGCCTGGCTTTCAGCCGGAGATCTCGGTGCGCTTTATGATCTGGATATGCTCGTTCTTGTACTCTCTTCTTCATCGGGGCAGACGCAGGTGTTTCTTTGTTTAGGATTTGCCGGTATCATCTTTACAAAAAGGATAAACCACCCCGCTTATTCGCTTTTGGTTTTGGCAACAATCCCAATTGCCTACGCTCTATCAGGACATACCGGATTCTATTCTCCAACGTGGTTGTTGAAGATATTTATTATTTTGCATCTATCTGTTGCCTGCTTTTGGATCGGCAGTTTCATTCCCCTTCTCACACTCATTGATCAAAAAACAGAAGCTACAACAGATACACTGGAACGGTTTGGAAACATCGCCATCTTTCTAGTCCCACTTCTACTCGCTTCGGGAATAGGCATGGCATGGCTGATCATCGGGGGAATAAACGGTCTCACAACAGATTATGGATTAATGCTTTTAGCAAAAGCGAGTCTCGTTGCTCTACTGTTATGCTTCGCAGCCTTAAACAAATTACAGCTTGTGCCCCAATTCAGAACAGATCAGACACGAACTGCCGGAAAACTCAAACGGTCAATAAAAACGGAAATCGTGCTCGTACTGATTATTTTGATTTTCACAGCAATCATCACAACTGTAATTCCACCGGAAAATCTTGGCCATCGCCTTAGCTAACGCGTAACCAAATCAATCTGTATACAGAAAATAAATTACCGATCCGCTTTATTGCAATTCCGCAGGCACAGGTCCGTCTTTCTCTGGATCCCAGCCAGAAGACCACATTTCATAAGGCACGATATGCGGCTTCACACCATTGTTCTCAAACCAGGAATCAATAGCGAAACTTTTCCCCGTTGACGCCTCGACAACAGCCGCAGATGTATGCGGCCATCCACCGATGAAAAATCCCCGGGTAACCTGTGATCTTAGTTTGTGATGTTTGATCAACCCCAATTCCTGAAGGAAAATCAGCGTTGTTGTTGTATTTGCGGACTCGTCTTCACAATCCAGCTGCCCTGGCTGTCCATAGCCTGTGAAGGTACCGCCAATGTCATTTTCAGTACCGGCTTTTGGAGCATTCATTTGTTCCATGTAAGCGACTGCCTTCGCCATAGCAGCCCGTTCTTGCTGCGCGGTTTGTGCCACACCAAAAGCTTGGACCAATCCCTGTTTATCGGTCTCACTCATGGTTAAGCTCAACTGACTTGAACATCCGTATCCATGGCAATACTGATACTGGCTCATGGTCGGGACTGCAACACCTTTACGCTCAAAAACCATATTTGGCGAAGAGTTCGGCCCGGCAGCACACCCCCCAAGCACCAAAAAAACAACCACTAATGCCGATTTTGAAAACTGATTAAACATAATGATAAAACCCTTTGCTCGAGCATATGGATCAAACAATCATATTAAATTATCTGTACGTTTTTACAGGATCACAAAATTCATGCAACTGCTTTGAACAAACCAGTATAACCGTCCCTAAACGAGATAACTTGAAAAACTGGTCTTATTAAGCCATATGTCTTTTGCTCTTGATGAAAGCAGCCAAGAGATTAGCAATATTACTTCGACTAGTTAAAAGGTAGATTATACAATCATGTCTGAGGAACAACTTTCCTTCCAGGCCGAGGTTTCTCGCCTCTTGGACATTGTGGCCCATTCGCTTTATTCCAATAAAGAAATCTTCCTGCGCGAACTTATTTCCAATGCGTCTGACGCGTGTGACAAGCTTCGCTATCTGGCAGTGACAGATGGTGACCTGATAAAAGACGATCCAGACTTCAGGATCGATTTGGAAATAGACTCAAATGCCAACACGCTAACCATCAGCGATAACGGCATTGGCATGAACCGCCAAGAGCTTATCGAAAACCTTGGCACCATTGCACGTTCCGGCACCAGTGCCTTTATGGAACAGATGGAAAGCAGCAAAGACGGTAGCAACTTGATCGGTCAGTTTGGTGTTGGCTTCTATTCCAGCTACATGGTTGCTGACAAAGTCAGTGTAACCAGCCGCCGTGCAGGCGAAGATCAAGGCTGGCAATGGGATTCAGATGGCAAAGGTAAATTCACAATTGCCGAAGTTGAAAGACCCGGACGTGGAACATCCATCACGCTGCACCTGAAAGAAGAGCAAAAAGAATATAGTGAAGAACTACGCCTTCGCACTATTATCAAAACTTACTCCGATCATATTCCGATCCCTATCCGCCTCAAGAAAGCGCCAACAGAAAACGAAGACGGCAGCATAGAAAACGATAGCGAATGGGAAACACTGAACTCGGCTTCTGCGATCTGGACACGAAGCAAATCCGACGTTACCGACGAACAGTACAAAGAATTCTATCATCACGTTGCCCATGCCTATGACGACCCGTGGTTACGTGAACACTTCCGCGTTGAAGGTGTCCTGGAATATTCCGGTCTTCTTTACATTCCAGGCAGTAAACCTTTCGACCTATTCCACCCGGATCGTAAACACGGTGTAAAACTCTATGTTCGTCGCGTCTTTATCACCGATGATTGCCAAGAGCTTATTCCCGCCTATATGCGCTTCCTGAAAGGCGTCATTGATTCAGAAGACCTGCCGCTCAATATCAGCCGAGAAATGCTTCAAGACAACCCGATGCTGCGTAAAATTCGCGGCGGCATTGTAAAACGTGTCCTCGGCATCCTCGACAAAAAAGCCCAGAACGAGCAGGAAGAATACCTGAAATTCTGGGAAAACTTCGGCTCTGTCCTCAAAGAAGGTCTCTACGAAGATCTTCCGCAAAAAGATGCTCTCTTGAAACTTTGCCGTTTCAAATCCATCAAAACCGATAGCTGGATTAGCCTCGCAGATTACCTAGAAAATATGAAAGAAGGCCAAGAGCATATCTATTATATCTCTGGTGAAGATGAACAGGCTCTGCGCCGTAGTCCGCAAATCGAAGGCTTCAAAGCCAAAGATGTCGATGTGCTTGTTCTTCACGATCCTGTCGATGAGTTCTGGGTAACATCTATTAACGAATACGAAGGCAAAGGCTTCAAATCTGTTACCCGCGGTGGTGCAGACTTGAACAAGATCGACAGTACAGATGACACAGATGATTCTGCCAAAGATAAAGAAGACGACAAAGCAGAACTGGGTGCTCTATTAGGCTATATGAAACTAACCCTAGAAGGGGAAGTGAAAGATATTCGCAGTTCAGAGCGTCTGACTGACTCTGCCGTTTGCCTTGTGGCAGACGAAGGGGATATGGATATCCATCTGGAACGTATTCTGCGGAGCCATAAACAGGTCGATGAAGCCAGTAAACGGGTTCTTGAAATCAACCCGAAACACGATCTGGTCAAACGTCTTTCCGACTTGATCAAAGAAGACGGCGCAGCCAAAGAGCTCGAAGACATTGCCTGGCTCTTGCTGGATCAGGCAAGAATTCTCGAAGGACAGATGCCATCCGATGCCGCGACATTTGCGCAACGTATGTCCCGGGTCATGGGCAAAGGCCTTTTATAAGCACCTAGCTTGGCACTAAACACAGAACCCCGTACATAATTAATTTTTTGTACGGGGTTTCTCATTTGTACAATTTTTGATTACAATAAACCAACACGATATTTCCATATGGCAATACCATTCATGAATTCCACAATCATAGAATTTGTAGCCGCTTTAGAAGATCTTGAAGGTTTTCTAAACAAACATGATTCTTCGTTCTGGGCGAACAAGGTTAGAAGAGTTATAAATATTGCAGCTCAATCAGATGGTTATTGTATAGATCTTTTTACGAGCTATCTTGGAGGTGCAGGAAGCCTCAGTGACCTTGTGATCGACGGCCCCAATTCAATAAATAATGATTTCCATAAAAAACTGAATAGAACTTACCAACTGGCTTTAGCTATTAAATAAAGCACATTAAACACAATGAAAATTATCTTTGCATTTGTGGTCAATTAGCCAGGATTGCTCTCATGTAAAACAGCTCCAAGAATTGCGCCACCGGTACCATCCTGTAATAACAAGGCATAACCGTCGTTTGGTGACAATCTCAATGAGGCAAAGCTAAATGAAAGGGAAGGATCTGTACCGTTCCATTCCCCCGCACGTTCAAATCCACGAACAACGTGTTTGTTGACCATAAACAAACCCTTGTTCTCGCCCCGTTGAATTTCGGTCTCATGCTGTTCATCAAAAACGGCCACCCACAAGGTCGCCGATCCACCAAGAGGAAGTTCGTTACTGAAATTCACCGTTGGCTCAGACAGGGTATTCCCCGCAATAGAGAGAGACACAGCTTTTCCCGCTTTTGCAGCCTCTTCTATTTCGAGCAGAACTTCACCTCGTCGCGACCCCACCAGCTCCTTACGCCCATCAATAACCAACTGCGGCGTATAAACATAACGTAAAGACATGTTCGAGCCATAATCACGCTGCCGTTGCGTCGCTTCCGGGCTAGAGAAAGGGTCTTTCCATCCAATATAATCCCAGTAATCAACGTGGTACGACAGAGCAATAATTCCGGGCTGATCAGCAAGCTCGGTTAAAAGCGCATCAGCAGGCGGGCAGGAGCTACAGCCTTGCGACGTGAACAGTTCAATGACCACAGGCGCTGTTTCGGAAAGGCCCGCAACATTCGCGGCCTGAGCCACCAATTGTCCTTGAGCAAGCCGTTTTTCCGCAGCCTGAACAACCTCGGCTGATGGTCCACTTATCGCCATGTATGCCCAAGCAGAAGAAAGGCCAAATGCCACAAAAGCAAGTTTCACCAACGGACGTTTAAATAGAGTCTTTAAATATTTCATACTCAAAGACTAAGCCTCTTTCCGCAAGAGCTCCAGTCACGTCAACTTCAAGTTTACGCGAGCAGGGCAAAGCTTGCCCTGTACCTGTAATTCTTCAGAACCTCTCACCTAAAGAAAGAAGGCAGTCCATCCCTTGGCTGCCTTTCTATCGCATATGAAAACAGTTTACGCCGCATCGTTCATCAAATTACGCAGTACGTAATGAAGAATTCCACCGTGGCGGAAGTATTCAACCTCATCTGCAGTATCAATACGGCACGTCAACTTGATATTTTCAACAGATCCATCAGGGCGACTGATACGACAGTCAACATCCATCCCCGGGGCAATACCGTTTTTAATCCCAGAAATATCAATCGTTTCATCACCCGTAATACCCAGTGTTTCGCGGGTTACACCATCTTTAAAAACAAGCGGTAAAACCCCCATAAACACAAGATTGGATCGGTGAATACGCTCAAAACTTTCAACGATAACAGCCTTAACACCCAACAAGCGTGTTCCCTTAGCAGCCCAGTCACGGGAAGATCCCATGCCGTATTCCTTGCCCCCAAAAACAACCAGCGGCGTGCCATCATCTATATACTTCATAGCAGCATCATACACTGGCATCACTTCACCCTTGTATTTAGAGAAACCGCCCTCTGTACCGGGCACCATTTCGTTTTTAATACGGATATTGGCAAAGGTTCCCCGCATCATAACCTCGTGGTTACCACGGCGAGATCCGTAAGAGTTAAAATCTACAGGACGCACCTGATGGCTTGTAAGATACGCACCACCCGGACTGTCAGCTTTGATCGCACCCGCAGGTGAGATATGGTCAGTTGTGATATTATCTGCCAGAACGAGTAACGGGCGAGCACCAGCGACATCACTGAAATCACCTGCTTCTCTGCTCATGCCCTCAAAAAATGGCGGATACTGAACATACGTACTTTGATCATTCCAGTCATAAGTAAGGCCCGTTGCCGTTTCGATTTCCTTCCACTGTTGCGGCCCCTCAAAGACATTCTCGTAACGCTCTTTGAACATTTCCGGTGTCAGCGCAACGTTCGCAATTTCCTGAATTTCTTGTGAGGTTGGCCAGATATCTTTCAAATAGACATCCTGACCATCTTTACCCTGACCAACTGGATCGTTCAGAAGATCTATGGTCACATTACCCGCCAAAGCATAAGCTACAACAAGAGGTGGAGATGCAAGATAGTTCAGGCGTGTCTGTGGGCTGACGCGGCCTTCAAAATTACGGTTACCAGACAGAACTGCAGCAACCTGTAATTCTTTGTTATCAATTGCCTCGATATGCTCATCAGCAAGCGGGCCAGAGTTCCCGATACAGGTCGTACAACCATATCCAACGAGATCAAAACCGATCTGGTTAAGATAGTCCTGAAGCCCCGCTTTTTCGAGATAATCAGTCACAACTTGCGACCCCGGCGCCAGTGACGTTTTCACCCAGGGCTTCGAAGTAAGCCCCAGTTCAACGGCCTTCTTGGCGACAAGTCCGGCGCCAATTAGAACAGACGGGTTGGATGTGTTGGTACAGCTGGTAATCGCTGCAATCATCACATCGCCATTGCTCAGTTCGTAATTCTTCCCTTCAACGGGGGATTTATCTCCTGCCTTATCCCCCAATGCTTCATTGATCAACTCAATGGATTTTGGTGCAAGATTACTAAGTGAAATACGATCCTGAGGGCGCTTTGGTCCCGCAAGGCTTGGCTCAACCGTAGCAAGATCAAGCTCAAGCGAAGATGTAAACACCGGATCCGGGGTGTCTGTATCACGCCACATGCCCTGCGCCTTGGCATATTCTTCGACCAACGCAACGCGATCAGCATCACGACAGGTAAAACTCAAATAGCGGATCGTTTCTTCATCAATCGGGAAAAAGCCACAGGTCGCCCCATATTCCGGTGCCATGTTTGCGATTGTGGCCTGATCAGCCAAGGTCAGGTTATCAAGGCCTGCGCCATAGAACTCAACAAACTTGCCAACCACACCATGGGCCCGAAGGATTTCCGTAACTGTCAAAACAAGGTCGGTTGCAGTCGTTCCCTCTTTCATCTTGCCGGTAAGCTTCATGCCAACAACTTCAGGGATCACCATGGAAACAGGCTGTCCGAGCATCGCTGCTTCTGCTTCGATACCGCCGACGCCCCAACCCAGAACGGAAAGACCATTTACCATAGTTGTGTGTGAATCAGTACCAACCAACGTATCTGGATAGGCAATCGTTAGGCCGTCTTCTTCTTTCGTCCAAACAACCTGTGCCAAATTTTCTACGTTCACTTGATGGCAAATACCTGTTCCAGGCGGAACAACACGGAAATTGTCAAAAGCAGTTTGCCCCCAACGCAGGAAAGAATAACGCTCTCCGTTACGATCAAATTCCAGATCAACGTTTTTTTGAAATGAATCCGCACCGCCAAATGAATCAACCATGACAGAGTGGTCAATAACCAGATCGACAGGAGAAAGTGGGTTAATTTTCTTGGGATCACCACCCATTTCTACCATCGCCTGTCGCATCGCTGCCAAATCAACGACGGCCGGAACTCCGGTAAAATCCTGCATAAGAACACGTGCAGGACGATAGGCAATTTCACTATCTGACGTTCGATTTTTCAACCATCCAGCCATCGCCTTGATATCATCGACCTTAACACTGCGGTCATCTTCAAAGCGCAACAGATTTTCTAACAAAACTTTCAGGGAAAAAGGCAGGCGGGAAATATCGCCAAGTGTCTTCGCAGCTTCCTCCAGGCTATAATAATCATAGGTCTTGCCATTTGCGGTGAGCTGGCGACGAGTATTCAGGGTGTCCTTACCAAGAGCCAATTTAATCTCCTCTTGCTGGTATGCTTCTCTCCAGATGGGGCTATATTTCAGCTCATCAATAACAAGATTCTGATGAACACCAAGCCTTCTCATCTACTTGTATTCTGCCTGTTCAAGTTAGCCCTTTGAAGATAAAAATCAATATAAGCCGCAACACAAAAATAAGAATAAATTAAGTTTACTATTATCAATTACTAATAGTACGGCAAATATCTTCTCTCAATAAACTTCTCCTCGCTCTCTTGACATAAATCAAGGATCACACACAAAGGTTCAACTATTCCATAGCTTATGAAAACAGAGATCATACAAAAATACGACAAAGGGGTTCCTCGTTATACGAGCTACCCGACAGCGCATCTTTTTAAGCCTGACTTTAAGGCCAATACGTATGTTGACTGGCTACGGGCTATTCCAAAAGAAATGCCGCTTTCTCTGTATTCCCATATTCCCTATTGCGATAGTCTTTGCTGGTTTTGTGGGTGTCACACCAAAATCACCCAAAAATACAAACCTATAAAAGAGTATATGGGATCTTTACAAAAAGAGATCCTCATGACCGCAGATGCCATGGGGCGAGGTCGCCCAGTTAATCATATGCATTTTGGCGGCGGCAGTCCGACAATTCTGGAACCGGAAGACGTCAAGGAACTCTTCCAGACATTCAATGAAGCTTTCACCTTTACTGATGATGCAGAAATCGCCGTCGAAATTGATCCGCGGGATATCAGTCAGGAAGCAGTCAGAGCTTGGGCACAGGGCGGTGTTAACCGCGCCAGCCTTGGCGTGCAAGATATTCAGGATAAAGTACAAAGAGCCATCAACCGCATTCAACCAATCGAACAAACCGCAAAAGTTGCCAAGTGGCTACACGAAGAGGGTGTTCATGGCATCAACATGGATTTGATGTATGGTCTTCCCTATCAAACGGTAGAATCAGTTTTGGAAACCATTCGTCAGGTTATGACCATGGCGCCGGAACGTATCGCCCTTTTTGGCTATGCACACATCCCCTCATTAAAACCGCACCAACGCCTCATCCCCGAAGAAGTTCTTCCCGATTTCAACGAAAGGTTTGAGCAGCAGGAAGCTGCGGCAGAGCTATTACAAAGTTATGGCTTTGTCCGGATTGGACTGGACCACTTTGCAAAACCCAACGACCCCATGGCTATTGCTTTTAAAAACGGTACGCTTAGACGTAATTTCCAGGGCTATACAACAGATAAAGCTGACGCGATGATCGGATTTGGAGCCTCTTCGATCGGCGCCCTTCCAAGCGGCTTTGTCCAGAATATCGTTGCCATTAGAAACTATCGTGCTGCGATTGATGGTGGCAACTTTGCGGTCGCCAAATCTATTCCTTTTCAAGGTCAGGACAAATTACGAGCTGCCATCATAGAACAACTTATGTGTTATCATGAAGTTGATCTCAATAATATCTGCGAGAAATTTCAAAGCTCAATCGACGAATTCAACTACGAAATCAAAGCCTTAAGTACCTTTGTCGATGATAAAATCGCGCGATATCAAGATGGCGTCATTTCAATAGAACATAATGCTCGAGCCCTGGTCAGATCCATCTGTGCCTTGTTCGACGAATATCACGGTTCAAGAGAGGTGACTTACTCGCAAGCGGTCTAAGCATCCAAGTTTTTTTTGAGAGCTGGAACTGCGCGCCTCTGTCACATACTCAAATAGATATATTTAATATACATTATTAAAGGAAATACGAGGAATAGAAATAATATGATAACGGCAAGTTCACCCTTCTGGCGGGCAGGTTTCAGACCATTTTTCACAACCGGAGCTCTGTATGCTCTGACTGTCTTGTCTCTCTGGATTCTTATACTTGCAGGCGTCATAGATTACGAAACACATATCGCGCCTTCTCTCATTCATGGGCACGAAATGATTTATGGCTTTAGTGTTGCAGCGATTGCCGGGTTTATTTTAACGGCCATGCCGAACTGGACCAATACTGAGCCTTTATCCGGCAAACCTCTAATCACCCTTTTTGGTCTCTGGCTCCTTGGTCGGCTATCCCTTTGGGCGGGGACTTCTCTTCCCTATAGTCTCCTAGCCACTGCGGATCTTCTGTTCCTCCCAGTATTATCTATCTACACTGCAAGAATACTCATCAGAACAGGTAACAAACGAAACCTCATGTTGCCCGGTATCTTTATAATCCTTGCGATCTTCAACCTGTGTTTCTATCTCGCTGAAGCAGGTATCGCGCCGCATTCCTCGCGAACCATTCTGGAAGCAGCTATATCTCTTTTATTGCTGCTGATAACAATCATCGGAGGGCGCATTGTCCCTGCCTTTACAAAAAACGCCCTTACAGCCAAAGGAACCAGGGTCGATGTAGGTGCGCCAGGAAAGCTTAGTATCCTCTGCATAGTTGGCACTGCTATAATGGTGATTGGCGACTTGTTCATCGCCGATAGTTGGCCTCAACTCTTTGCTTACTTTTGCGCAATACTCGCAGGATTACACCTTGCCCGACTATACTTCTGGAAGGGCTGGATGACACTTTCAGATCCATTATTATGGGCCATGCATGTCGCTTATCTGTGGATACCCGCAGGACTTGCTCTAAAAGCATACGGCTTTGTCACTTATGGCTACTTCTGGGAAGGTGCTCTCCACGCACTGACCGCCGGTGCAATTGGCACTATGATCCTGGTCGTAACTATGAGGGCAAGTCTTGGTCACACCGGAAATGTCCTCAAAACAAATTCATATCTAACAATCGCGCTCTGTGCACTAACACTGTCAGCGATAGCCCGGGTTGCCCAGTCTTTCATTGAAAGTGCCTTTTCCGAGCAATTGCTATACCTGTCTTCACTTTTCTGGATTCTGGCCTTTAGTCTTTACCTTCTCAACTTCCTGCCTCTGATGAACCGTCCAAGGTTGGATGGAAAACCCGGGTAAATTCTCTCACATTCCCCAAAGCAGGTTCTAGCCTCTCATGGATTCCACTTGTTGTTCCAAAGAAAAATCCAGAACTGGATCAACCGGAGACTGGTTAACCGTTTTCTTTGTCCAATCAGATTTTTTTCGTACCAGTTCAGCAGCCCCGACGTTCTTTTCGCCCATCAATGGATTTTTCAGACGTGCATAGGTGACACCATCTACATGTGACTTGTAGATATCGGTTACGATCCAATCCTGTAAAAAGCGAGTCCGCTTTGAATAAACATCGCCAACAACGGGTAATTTCTCTGGCGTTTTTTCCTTCATAGAGCACCTTTGTAATTCATAATTGAAACAATGACAGTCGCTCAAAATTATGAAGGATCTTAGACCACATCAAGACCAACCACGGGCTCAGACGGGCTTAACATATAATTGTCACCTCACGGACACAAATCAGACTCAGCCGCACTATTTTTGATCTCTAAAGCCAAATCCGGGCATAAAAAAGCCCGCTGTAAAGCGGGCTTTAAATCAGACAAGCTTACCGATAAATCCTCAGGCCGGTGTTTTACGAAGCCAATCCGATCCACGACGCGTCAACTCGACGGCGCTAACCGATTTGTCGCCAATATTTTTATTGCGGAGTCGGGCATATTCCAACCCGTCAATTGTCGATTTATAAACTTCGACAACCTCCCAATCCTGGTACGATGCGTGCCTTTTAGAAAAAATATCACCAATCTCAGGCATATGCTCGAACTCTCTCACAAACCATTCTTAAAACTACTCTCAAGATCTATTCCGGGATTGATACTCTGCTGATCACGATCGATCAAACGTTAAGATAAAATTTATCTAAAAAAACAGAAAAAATTCAATTCAAGAACAATCTGAGAACACTCCCCCATAGAGTTAACGTAATGATTAAGAAAAGTATGCAAGCAATATGATCATTTTAAGACAATCACAAAAATAACATTCTGTTACACATGCTCTCAGTCTTTCTCGTACGGATCTGATCAGCTGGGTCTCTAACTCACTAATCGATTGACAAAATTACAACCCAGAAAGAACGTCATCTTTCAAACAATCTTCAAAACGCATCAAAAAGGCATCACAGATGTCTTTGTCGTGAGCGACTGACATATATAACTTGGTTCCCATTGGATTGAGAAAGACGCCTCTTTTGAAAAGGCCCAGCATCATGGCACGCCCCTTTTCCTTGTCACCACTCGCCGTTGAGCGATAGTTAAAAACCTCTTGATCTGTAAAAACGATCTGCGCCAAAGGGCCATCACCGATTACCTGTGCAGGCTCCCCGAGGTCACTTAAAATACGCCTGAGATTCGCGCGTAAATATTCCCCAGTTTCAAATAGCTTTTCATAAGTTCCCGGCACACGATAAACCGAAAGCGCAGCATTTGCTGCTGACGTCGAGATCGGATTTCCACCTAACGTAGAGGCCATCCACACATAATTATCCTGACCAATATAGTGTTCGTTAACATGATCCATAATATCAACACGCCCACCGAATGCGCCAATAGGATACCCACCACCCAAAGCTTTGCCATAGGCCACAAGATCAGGAATCACACCGTACCTTTCCTGTGCACCACCATAAGATAGCCTGAACCCTGTCACGACCTCATCAAAAATAAGTGGGATATCATGCTTGTCGCAAAGTTCGCGAATACCTTCTAAAAACCCTGGAAACGGGGGTGTACATCGCTGCAAAGGCTCCATCAAAACCCCGGCAATTTCTTCGATATTCCCGATTATAATCTCTTCTGTTGTGTCCAGATCATTATAGGGAGCAATCAAAAGATTTTCCTGTGCCATGGGCGTTCCCGCGGAAGTAAGCTCCGGAGTTGGGAAAGCCAGATTCTGATGCGGAAACAGAGAAGTAACCCCGGCTTCATTGGCACCATGATAAGCCCCTTCAAACTTCAGTATTTTTTTCTTCCCGGTAAAGGCCCGTGCCAGTCGTTGGCAGTACATTGTTGCTTCCGTCCCGGACGCACAAAAACGCAACCGATCAACAGCAGGCGCAATCCTTTGAATCTCTTCAGCCAACTGCAGCGCATGACTATTCAGATATGCAAAGTTTGATCCCAACTCTGCTTGTCTTTGAACCGCATCGACCACCTCTTCCCGGGCATGACCAACCAAGCATGATCCCCACCCCATAGAGAAATCCAGATATTCCTGCCCCTGGCTATCCCACAGCTTGGCTCCTTTTCCCTTTGCAACCTCAATAAGCGTTTCAGGGGGGAAACCAAACTCGCCGTTGGATATACCTGCAGTAAAAACACTCAAGGCTCTTTTCTGAACATCATTTAGATCCATGTCGGATTTATTCATAGCAGGGCTCCTCTTATGGCTTGCACCGGGTTCCATCATCTTTTGATAAAACATATTTCCCAAGAGCTTTTAAAAAATAACTTCTCCATTGGAATAAAAGCTACCGCGCTGGAGAACAATTTAATAAAGCGAGAAAATATTCTCAGGAAAATTTGCTCACGAAATTCTGAACAAATAGTTTCAAATCAACTGTCTTTATCGCCTATCATGCCTCTTTAAACCTTATGGCACAGCACCTTTGTTTAATACCGTTATTAAGCATCCATCGGAGCGCGACATGTTACACAAAAAGAACCTGACTATCTGGCTTTCTTTCTTGGCTTTTTTCTCTGCTCTGAATCAAACTGCGGCTGAGAGTCCAGAGATCTTCAACAGCGAAAAAGAAACCTTTAAGCTTGAATTACTTGCAGATGGACTGGATCACCCTTGGGGTATGGTATTTTTGCCTGACGAGACCTTGCTCATTACCGAACGGGAAAAAGGTTTAAAGCTCTACAAGAACAAAAACCTCCGTGACATTTCACTGCATAACTTCCCTGCGGTAAGAACCAGAGGCCAAGGAGGGCTGCTGGATATAGCAATTCATCCCACGTTCGAACAAAATCAACTGATCTATTTTACCTATAGTCACCCTCTTAAAGAAGGTTCTACAACAGCACTGGCTCAAGCCAGATTTGCCGGACAAAAGCTTCTTGATCCGCAAACAATATTTATTGCGGAAACAGGGTCAACAACCTCCAGGCATTATGGTTCACGCATCAGGTTTAATACTGATGGGCTATTATTTATGACCATCGGAGATCGCGGAAACAGACATAGTGCCCAAAAATTGAATTCTCATGCAGGAAAGGTGCTTAGATTAAACGACCAGGGACAACCCGCTGCCAATAACCCGTTTGTACAAGACGATACGGCTTTATCGGAGATCTATTCCTATGGCCATCGCAACCCACAAGGCCTCGCGAAACATTATCTCACGGGGGAAATGTGGGTAAGTGAGCACGGACCACGTGGTGGGGATGAAATAAACCAACTACAAGCAGGGTCAAACTATGGATGGCCGATTATAACCTATGGCAAAGAGTATATCGGTGGCTCTATAGGTGAAGGCACTCATCACCCGAACATGCAACAACCCGTACACCAATGGACTCCTTCGATCGCCCCAGCTGGCATCACCTTCTATTCAGGGGATGCTTTCCCCAACTGGAAGGGCAACCTGTTCACATCTGCCTTGAAATTCAAACTTTTGGTCAGACAGGAATTGCTGGATGGTAAAATAGTGCACGAAGAGAGATTGTTGGAAGAAGAGGTTGGACGTATTCGAGCGGTAGAACAAGGACCCGATGACTTTCTTTACATCCTGACCGATGCAAATAACGGCACACTCTATCGCCTGAAACCACCAAACATGTAATCGCCATTTAAAGACCTATCAGGTCAAATATCTTTTAGGCTGATACCCCGATCCCAATAGGGTTCACTACCAAATTTACCTTCCAGAAAATCAATGAAAGATCTGGTTTTCGCTGGTAAATGCTCTCTGTTCGGATAAAGCGCATAAACTGCAGCGCTGGGAAGTTCAAACTCTCTGAGAATAGGGATCAACTCACCCGCTTTCAGTTCGTCTGCGATATCCCATGTGGATTTAATTGCAATACCAATCCCTGCTTTCGTCGCGTCCCTCAGAATTTCACCATTGTTTGTTTCCAGATTGCCTTTGACCTTCACATCAATCTGTCCTTCGGGGCCTTTGAAGTGCCAATGATCATGCACTCCACCGGGATATCCAAGGACCAGACAATTGTGATGGATAAGGTCTTGGGGATGTTCGGGCACCCCTTCCTTGGACAAATATTCGCGTGATGCACAAACAACACGCCTTGCAGGACTCAGCTTTCTTGCGATCAGACTACTGTCTTTTAATTCACCCGTTCGTATTGCGAGGTCAAAGCCGGATTGAACCATATCAACAATCTGGTCTGTTAAACTCACCTGAATAGATACATCCGGGTACTGTTTCAAAAACTCCGGCAGCAATCGAGATATATGTTTACGACCAAAAGACGACGGGGCAGTTATCTTCAATGTGCCCTTAACATGACCAGCCAAACCGGATAAAGCGGCTTCAGCATCCTCAATATCTTCAAGAATAGATTTACAGCGCACATAATACCCTGCGCCCTCATCCGTCAGGCTCAAGCGCCTTGTCGTGCGATTAAGTAAACGCACATCCAGACGTTCTTCCAGATTGGCAATTCGCTTGCTGACAACAGCCGCAGACAGGTTAAGTTTTCGCCCCGCAGCGGTCATTCCGCCTGCAGCCACGACTTCGACAAACACGGTCATATCACTGATTACATCCATAGTATTATCAAAATAAACGATATAATCCTTATCCAACAAGACCTATTATCATTTATCATAGTTTCACATATCTTAGGATTAAGGGCGTATACAGATATAGGACGAGACTCATGAACAAAATGACACAGAATATCAAAGATTTCGATTTGGCCGCAGTGGACATGAGCGTTCACTTTCAAACCGCTCGTAAAGCCAGATCCGCAGAAGCACACAAATTATTCAAGGCAATCTTTAGCTCTTTGACATCACCTGTCAGCAACTGGAAAACCCGCTATATTCTTGCTCTTTCCAGAACAGCTTAAAGCTCCCCGGAATTAGAATTCGGAAATCGCAAAAAAACAACCTTAAGACGTATTTTATTTTGATTTGCGGATAAAAATTAATTATTATTTAATTTTTATAGGGCCTACTACAATCATAAATTGATATAAACCGAGACCACCAAGCATCCCCAGTACCGTACCCCAATATTTGTACCGTGTTTTGAAGCTCTCTAATTTCGCAGAAATAAATAGCTGCACACAAGAGAGTTTCACCAAAGCGCATCTTACCCCGATGCTCTTGATGCAGAGACAGTGCTGATGTGATTTATACGTCTTCCCCCATGAGTCTCAGCATCTTCACTATGCCAATCGGTCCCCCGCCGATTGGCTTTTTTTTATTCGATTATCAGTGAAGGCTACCTTCTACGAAAAAACATGTCTGTCGCCCCGTCCGGGCGGTCCAGATCCTGTTTTGTTCGTATGGCTCGGAAAATGGCCAAGGGACTTTTATATTCACGTCCCATCTTCGCCATCATCAGGCGTTTATAATAAAATGCCCCGTGATTGCCATCGTAACCTCTGTAAATCGAGTTACCAGCAGCTTTTGAACGGGTCAAAGTTTTTTGCTGAGCATTCATTTTACTCTCCTATAACAACATGCATATGCCCTCTAAAAACATTCATGTAAAAGTATAACACAGACCAAGATTTAACCTAGGATCAGACCCTCGTTAATTTCAAAGATGCCGAATAACGGTTCCGAGTCCATTCTTCCAGGTGCAGCAAAGTGCGTGAACGGGAACTAATCCACAGTGACTAAAACATGACAAAGCCAAACAAGGTTTGTCACGGGTTTATGACGTGTAGTTTTCCGGCAACTTCTGAGCTTGATAGTACCGGGCCAAAAGGATCGTTTTCATCCCTGTTCCAAATTTCTATTCATGAGCACTGAAAATCGTGCTGCTATCAACATTTACCGCATTAATGAACACACAAGCAATCGGCAGCTGTCTAATACTCTAGCGGTAATGCAAGGCCACGCTTGAAGGTCTGGATAACCACATTCGTGGTAATTCGACGGACGATAGGATGAGCTTCTTGAAAAGTTTGCATGAGCGCATCAAATGCTTCGATAGAAGGCGTGATGACCACCATCATCAAGTCTGCTGTTCCTGTTACATAATACGCTTGCTGCACAGCGTCCTGAGCTTCACACCACCTGCGTAGTCCGTCGCGATCCTGCGGGCGCTCTCGGTCTGTCTCAACCATCGCCAGCACTGTCGTCAACGGGCCAAGTGCGCGAGGATTAAGAACTGCAACTGAGCATTCCAACACATCGGCCTCACGCAAAGTGCGGAGGCGACGCTGGACGGTACTCGGTGACAGCCCACAACGCTCGGCGAGTTGCTCCGTCGATAGATTAGCGTTCGTTTGCAGAGCAGCAAGTAATCTGCTGTCAGCAGCATCAAGAGGCTGGAACTTTTTTTGGGTCACACTCGATTCCCTTTATGACTTGAAATGGCCTTGTTTTGAAAATCTTCGACCAATTTAAATCATATTACAACAAAAAATGGCCATACAGAAGCACCATCACATGTTAATGTTTTCCCGCCTAGCCAGTGTAGGAGTACATAATGAACCAGACATTAATTCCATCAAACGCTCTGACCCTAATCCTGGGTCTCTCGCCTGATATTCGCTACGCCGCCATTTCACAAGATGGCGCAATCTCCATGCAGCAGCGTGAAGGCTTGGATGAAGCGTCTGCGGCTGAAAGCGACCGATACGAAGAGGCCTTAGTAAACCCTGTACTGCTAACCTTGGCGCGTGCCCGTGGCGAGATTGATTGTGGCGGCTTGAGTTTTATCGTCGTGGGGTATGGCAACTTTAGGCAACTCGTCGTGCCTTTGGCGAATGGGCACGTGTCGGTCTGTTTTCCCCATGCTATGGACCCGACATCTTATGTCGATGCTATTCGCACAGCCTGTGGAGAGGACATACAATGACCGATGCCTTCGCCACCCGCGCAGTTCACGCAGGAACACCTCCAGACCCGATCACCGGAGCCATTGCACCGACAATCTCGCCATCGGTGAACCACGTCTATGACCCAGAATCTGGTGGTTTCTCAGCCAACGACGTTTCCGACATGACCGCAAAACCCTTTGTCTACGCGCGCTGGACCAACCCGACCGTCCGCATGTTAGAACAGCGGGTCGCGGACCTTGAGGAAGGGGAAACTGCTCTTGCTTCCGCATCGGGTATGGCCGCATTGGCGACATTGTTCCTGGGTAATTTGCGGGCGGGTGATCACTTGATTGTATCGGACGTTTGCTATCCTGGTGTGCGCGAACTAGCTTCGCAACTTCTGCCAGGTTTGGGAATTGAGGTGTCTGCTGTAAATCTGTCACAACCTGAGGCGCTTCGGGATGCTTTGCGGCCCGAGACTCGCCTCGTTCATGCCGAAACCCCTTGCAACCCGATTCTACGCCTCACTGATCTGCATGTTGTTGCAGAAATTACTCACGAAGCAGGTGCCCTATTATCGGTGGACTCGACACTTGCTACTCCCGTGGCCACGCGGCCCTTGGCGCACGGGGCGGACGTGGTGATGCATTCAGCTACTAAATATCTGAACGGTCATGGCGATGCGATGGGGGGTGTGCTGATCGGGGCTGCAGACATAATAGAACCTCTGCGCGCGACATGGGGCGTCCGCCTTGGGGCAACGCTCGATCCACGTGCAGCCGCGTTGATTCTTCGGGGTATCGATACGCTGGTGCCACGAGTCGAAACGGCCAGCCGAAATACCTTATCAGTGGCCGAAATTCTGGAAGCGTCTGGGGTGGTGGAACGTGTGATCTATCCTGGTCTTGCGTCCCATCCACAATACGATCTCGCCATGCGCCAAATGGATCTGGGGGGCGCGGTGCTCTCATTCCGCACTCGTGACGTGATTGAAGATGCCCGACGCCTGTATCGTAATTTACGCCTTGTGCGCTACGCCGTCTCGCTCGGGCATCAGCATGCCAACCTGTGTCTGCTTAAGACCGACGATTTGATGAGCTCCACTTATCATTTGCCACAGACGGAGGAAGAGGAGTACCGCATCTGGGCAGGCAATGGAGTATTACGCCTATCAGTTGGCCTCGAAGACCCCGATGACATCGCCCAAGATATTCTCAGTGCTCTAGAACCCTGATAGCTGATACATCACCACATTACACATCATCTCAGTGCAAGTAGAGAAAAGAGCATTGACGCCAACTGACCGAATCACAGCAGTCGCCATATTCTGAATCAATTAATAATCCTGACCATAGATTCCCATCCTTGATCTGAGTTCCGCCAAACATCCCTTAAACAACAATCTCAGGAATTGAACGATACCTAGGCTTGATGTTACCACAACCACCACTCATACTGACACAAAGAAATGGCACAAATACAATCCATACTAGTTATTCATAATTGCCCCTCATATTTGTCGCAAAGTTGAAACACTCATCTGCAACAATTTCTTCCCAGGGCTGGTAGAAGCGGTATTTTCCGCGAATAGTTAAATTGAAGAAAATAACTTTAATAATAACTGTCTGAGAATAATGGCAGAGAGAGACAAGGAATTAGATAAATCGTCATGAAGATGGAAGGGCAACAACTTATCCCTGCCCCACAAGAAAAGGCTTGGGAAGCCTTGAACGATCCAGAGATATTGAAAAACTCTATTCCCGGCTGTGAAACAGTTGAAAAAATATCAGACACTGAATTTCAGGCGAGCATAACGGCTAAATTTGGTCCGGTAAAAGCCAAATTCAAGGGACAGGTAACACTTTCAGACCTAAACCCGCCAAATAGCTATACCTTATCGGGTGAAGGTAAGGGAGGTGCAGCAGGTTTTGGCAAGGGAGAAGCAAAAGTTTCGCTGGAAAGCCAAGACGGGCAAACCCTGCTTAACTATTCCGTAAATGCAAAAGTCGGTGGCAAGCTTGCTCAAATCGGATCTCGTCTGGTTGATTCAGCAGCAAAGAAAATGGCGGATGATTTTTTTCAAGCCTTTTCAGAAAATGTCAGTTCAAGTCCAGATGAAGCTATCTCGGATGTCTTGGACATTTCTGAAGAACACCCACCCGAAAACAGCAACAGCAAAGAAATAACAGGCAATACCTCTGGCAATAATGCGCTCTATTTCGCTCTTGCTGGCGTCATTTTAGCCGCTCTAGCCCTCTATGCTCTGAACTAACATGCTAGAGTGATAACCACGAAATTTGAGTGACAACCACGAAAAAGGCCAAGTTATTCACAAAAAGAGCTCTTAAAAGAACCATATATACAGATCGCATTGCACGGATAAGGTATGCCATTGCAATGCTCTATTCGCCCTCAAGGGCAACAGACCCAATATAAAAAATGAAAACATTATTATCATGCTATAAGTTAGGAGAAAACCGATGCCAACGGTATCTATGACAGTTAATGGCAAGCAGGTTTCGGCGGATGTATCGCCGAATACACTACTTGTAACTTTTGTCCGCGAAAATTTAAAACTGACCGGCACTCATGTTGCCTGTGATACCAGCCAATGCGGCGCCTGTGTTGTACACGTCAATGGTAACAGCGCAAAGTCCTGCACCATGCTTGCAGTACAAGCCGAAGGTGCCGAGATCACAACCATTGAAGGCCTTGCAAAAGGGAATAACCTTCACCCCATGCAGAAATCCTTTCAGGAAAACCATGGCCTGCAATGCGGTTTCTGTACCACGGGCATGATCATGAGCGCCGTGGATCTGGTTAATAAGTCAGACAAACTGGATGATGCTTCTATTCGCGAAGGTCTCGAAGGCAATATCTGTCGCTGTACCGGCTATCAGAATATTGTGAAATCCATTCAGGCAGCCGCTAAAGAAATGGAGGCGTAATCATGACGAATGAAACAGGTATCGGCGCCTCTGTACGTCGCAAAGAAGACAAACGATTTATTATTGGCAAGGGCCGCTATCTTGACGATATCACCAAGCCCGGACAAACCTATGGATACTTCATTCGGTCCCCCTATGCCCATGCAAAAATCAACAATATCAACACTAGTGAAGCCCTGAAAGCGGCCGGTGTAGTGGATATTTTAACGGGCCCCGATATGGAAGCTGATGGCATCGGGCCAATTATCTGTGGCTGGGGAATTACTTCCAAAGACGGTACACCACATAAAGCACCAGCACACCCCGCCCTGGCTGTAAGCCATGTCAAATACGTTGGCCATCAGGTTGCACTTGTTGTCGCAGAAACCCTGCAACAAGCAAAGGATGCTGCCGAGTTAGTGGAAATCGATTACGAAGAACTCCCCCACGTCATCGAAGTTGGCGATGCCCTCGCGAGTGGCGCTCCACAAATTCATGATGACATCCCCGGAAACCTGTCTTTTGACTGGGAAATCGGAGACAAAGCAGCAGCAGAACAAGCCATCGCATCAGCACATCACGTCACCCGGATGGATCTTCGTAACAACCGACTGATTCCAAACGCGATGGAGCCTCGTGCTGCGCTGGGTGAATATGATGCCGGAACGGATGAAATCACGCTCTATACCACCAGTCAAAATCCCCATGTTCACAGGCTTGTCCTTTCAGCTTTTAATGCGGTTGCACCAGAACACAAATTACGGGTTATTGCCCCGGATGTAGGCGGTGGGTTTGGATCAAAGATCTTTATCTACTCTGAAGAAACTGTCTGTGCCTGGGCAACAAAAAAGCTGCACCGTCCAATCAAATGGACCGCAGAACGTTCAGAATCATTCCTGTCGGATGCTCATGGCCGAGACCATGAAACCCATGCAGAAATGGCGTTTGATGCAGATGGTAAAATCCTTGGCTTCAAGGTGTCGACCAAAGCCAATATGGGCTGTTATCTATCAACATTTGCTTCTGCTGTACCAACCTATCTCTACGGTACTTTGCTCAATGGCCAATACGTAATGCCAGCCATATACTGTGAGGTTCAGGCAGGCTTTACCAATACAGCCCCCGTTGATGCCTATCGCGGTGCCGGACGGCCAGAGGCAACCTACGTTGTCGAGCGAATGATCGAAGTAGGTGCCCGTGAAATGGGTATAGATCCGGGCGAACTTCGAAAGCGAAATTTCATTCCACCAGATGCCTACCCTTATGAAACGCCCGTCATCATGGCATACGACAGTGGCAACTACGCCCTTGCCATGGACAAGGCACAGGCTGCTATTGATTACAGTGGTTTCGAAACTAGAAAAGCTGAATCAGCGCAACGAGGCAAACTTCGTGGTATTGGCTATTCCGCCTTTATTGAAGCTTGCGGCATTGCCCCTTCTGCCGCTGTGGGTTCTCTCGGTGCTGGTGTCGGATTATGGGAATCAGCCCAAGTCCGTTTCAACCCGACGGGGAGCGTGACGGTCTTCACCGGAAGTCATTCACATGGGCAAGGTCATGAAACAACCTTTGCGCAGATTGTATCTGATCAACTGGGCGTTCCAATTGATCAGGTAGAAATATCACACGGCGATACAGGTAAGGTACCTTTTGGCATGGGCACTTACGGGTCTCGTTCCCTTGCTGTTGGCGGTTCTGCAATTATGAAAGCCATCGATAAAGTGGTGGAAAAGAGTAAAAAAATCGCAGCCCATACATTGGAAGCCTCTGTAGAAGATATTGAACATTCCGGCGGTGTATTCTCGGTTGCCGGAACGGACAAAAAAATGACCATGGCAGAGATCGCATTTTCTGCCTATGTGCCGCATAACTATCCGGCAGACGTCGAACCCGGTATGGACGAAACAGCCTTCTACGATCCGCTGAACTTTACCTTCCCCGCTGGCACGCATATAGCCGAAGTAGAAATTGACCCAGAAACAGGCACAACTGAGATTCTGGATTGGGTTGCGGTGGATGATTTTGGCAATGTAATCAACCCCATGATTGTCGAAGGGCAGGTTCACGGTGGACTTGCGCAGGGCATCGGGCAGGCACTTTTGGAAAACTGTGTCTATGACAAGGAAAGTGGTCAGCTTCTTACCGGGTCCTATATGGACTATTGCATGCCACGCGCAGATGATTTGCCAACCTTCCGGGTGGAAACCATCAACACCCCATGCACGACAAATCCCCTTGGTGTAAAGGGCTGTGGTGAAGCCGGTGCAATCTCTGCACCCGCGGCATTAATGAATGCCATTACCAACGCGCTGGGCAAGGAAATAGATATGCCAGCCACATCTGAAAAGGTATGGCGCGCGGCACAGGAACTATAAGGGAGAAATAGATCATGTATGAATTTGACTATAAACGTCCAGGCACCATAGACGAAATTGCTGGCCTCCTGAACGATGATACCGTCCTGCTTGCTGGCGGACAAACTTTGATCCCGACGCTCAAACAACGTTTGGCTCAGCCCGAAACACTTGTTGATCTCAGTGCCATAGAATCATTACGCGGGGTTTGCCCCGACGGTGATCAACTGGCAATCGGTGCCATGACAACCCACGCCGAGGTCGCAAACAAAGCAACAATCCCGGCATTGGCCTCCCTCGCTGGCGGTATTGGGGATGCACAGGTCCGTAACCGAGGAACTATTGGTGGATCAATTGCCAACAATGATCCCGCAGCCGACTATCCCGCCGCGGTTGTTGGCTTGAATGCTGTGGTCAACACCAATCGACGAGCTATTGCCGCAGGCGATTTCTTTACCGATCTTTTTGAAACAGCCTTGGAAGAAAGAGAGATCGTCACCAATGTGACTTTCCCCAAACCGGAAGCAGCTGCATACATGAAGTTCGATAATCCTGCATCACGCTATGCCATTGTTGGTGTGATGGTTGCCAAAACCAGTGCTGGAATCAGAGTAGCCGTCACAGGTGCAGGCCCTTGTGTTTTCCGACAAACCGAAATGGAAGCTGCCCTTTCAGCAAGCTTCACAACACAGGCATTGGAAAATATTACTGTTTCAGCAGATGGCCTGAATAGCGATATTCATGCCTCGGCAGAATATCGTGC
This sequence comes from Kiloniella sp. EL199, assembly GCF_900313065.1. GTDB lineage: Bacteria > Pseudomonadota > Alphaproteobacteria > Kiloniellales > Kiloniellaceae > Kiloniella. Next base: position 587,860 of record NZ_OMPU01000013.1, on the reverse strand, counting down.
CAACCTGATCACGGTCTTGGCAAAACGCGCTGTTGCCCAAATAAACGGCTAAAAATATCTGGCCGCAGTTGATCATTACGATTTACTGCGGCCATTTTTATGTTGTGATCATCTGCCTACGGAGCACGTCATGTCCAATTCGTCTCAAATATCAGCTTCCATTGATGACGTTCTTCAAAATTTAGCCGACGGCAAATACGTAGCTGATCGTTCTCTCGCCACTGTTATCCACCTTGCACTGAATATGAAACGTCCGCTGTTTCTCGAAGGTGAAGCCGGAGTGGGAAAGACTGAAATAGCCAAGGTACTATCCATAACTCTGGACAGGCCATTGGTCCGTCTTCAATGCTACGAAGGCCTTGATATCAACACTGCTGTCTATGAGTGGAATTACACCAGACAGATGGTTGAGATCCGAATTGCCGAAGCTGCTGGAAATACAGATAGAGCAGTACTTTCCAAAGATATATTCGGCCCAGAGTTCTTAATAAAACGACCTTTGCTGGAAGCATTGGAAGGCCGCAATGGTAAAAGCCCTGTTCTACTCATTGATGAGTTAGATCGCGCAGATGAAGCATTTGAAGCCTATCTGCTAGAAGTCCTATCAGACTATCAAATAACCATTCCAGAACTTGGAACAATCAAAGCAGAAGAACCACCTGTCGTCATCATCACATCCAATAGAACCCGGGAAATTCATGACGCCTTAAAGCGTCGGTGCCTTTATCACTGGGTTGATTATCCTGATGCCATCAGAGAACTTGAAATTCTAAAGCTCAAAGCACCGGATGCAGCAGAGAAACTAAGTAATGAAGTCGTTTTATTTGTTCAGGAACTACGGAAAAATCCAGAGGTATTCAAACAACCTGGTATTGCCGAAACCATTGACTGGACAAATGCCTTAACACAGTTGAATCAAGCCTCTCTCGCACCGGAAATCGTCAGCGACACTCTGGGAGTTCTTTTGAAATATCAGGATGACATAAACCGTATACAGGGAAGCGAGGCCGCCAATATATTGAGAAAAGTACAAACTGAGATCGACCAGATAGGCTAAGACTTTATGCCTCCAAAGCAGTCACATCAAAATAGCCAACCGGGCGAAGGTTATCTGGCAGAAAACATTCTTCACTTTACCAGAACACTTAGAAAAGCAGGCTTGCCAGTGCCTCCTGCACGAGTTCTAGAAGCTATAGAGGCCATTAAGTTTTCCGGCCTCACCAGAAGAGATGATATCTATGCGACTTTCCGCTGCCTGTTTATCACGAGTAAAGATCAACAGGAAATTTTCGATCAGTGCTTTCATATCTTTTGGCGAAACCCGGAATTTCTGGAACGCGCGATATCATTGTTGTTACCCACAACCTTTCTGGAAAATGCCCCACAAGATGAAAAAAACAAAGCTCTGAAACGTGTGAGCCAGGCATTCGCACCAGAACAGAAAAACACTCCTCCAAAAGAGAAAACAGAAGACGATCTGGAAGTCGAATTTGACGCAAGATTAACAAGTTCTGATGAAAAAGTCCTCCGTCACAAAGACTTTGAGCAGATGAGTGTTGAAGAGCAACAAAGAGCGCTGGATCTTATCAAACGTTTAAAGCTCCCAGCTGAACAAATCACTACACGACGCTTTACTCAGTCAACTCAAAAACAGCGAATTGATGCCCGTAGAACCATGAAGGCTTCAATGCGGCGGGGCGCAGATATTATTGAGCTAAAATACAAGGCCAAAAAAGTAGTACGAGCCCCGCTGGTTATTCTGTGCGATATCTCTGGTTCTATGAGTGAATACAGTCGAATGCTACTCCACTTTATTCACAGTCTTAGTTCTGCGCGTGATCGCATCTATAGCTTTACCTTTGGAACTGAATTGCACAACATTACCAGACAGATGAAACATCGAGATGTGGATGAGGCCCTCGCCGCTGTTGGACAGCAAATTGATGACTGGTCAGGAGGAACAAGGATCAGCAGCGCATTACATGACTTCAATCACCATTGGTCCCGACGCGTTTTAGGACAGCGTGCAAACCTTCTTTTAATCACCGATGGTTTGGAAAGGGATGGCGCCTATGATCTCTCTCTGGAAATGGATCGACTGCACAGATCATGTAGAAAGCTTATATGGTTAAATCCCCTTCTCAGATATGATGCATTTCAAGCAAAAGCACGCGGCATTAAATTAATGTTGCCTCACGTTGATGAATTTAGAAGTGCACACAATATAAATAGTCTGGAAGATTTAGTTGAGAGCCTGCAAAATAATAGACACCCTACACAATAATGGACCCATCAGGAATGACTCAAAAACGTATGACCGAAACATCTGCTGAGGATCTGTTAAAAACCGCTGCGGTCTGGCAAGACGAAGGCCGTAAAGTTGCTTTGGCAACCGTCATTAAGACTTGGGGTTCATCGCCGCGTCAGGCAGGCAGCATGATGATCATCGATCAAAATATGACCATGCTTGGTTCCGTCAGTGGTGGTTGTATCGAAGGTGCCGTTATTCAAGAAGCTCTAGAGATTATGAACCACGGCAAGGCAGGTATTCTGGAGTTTGGTGTCGGCGATGAACAGGCCTGGGACGTTGGTTTGGCCTGTGGCGGTACAATACAAGTCTATGTTGAGCGATTGGAAAAAGCATGAAGCGCACAACACTCGATCAACTTAATGTCGCCAAGGCAGCAAAGGAAACCGCTGTTCTGCTCACAGATTTGAAAAGCGGTGAACAGAAACTGATATACCCCTTAAGGCCCGATACACAACATCCTCTTCTGGATGACCTCAAAACAGCGATACGTGATGACAGATCCTATGTCCTTGAAACTGAAGACGGGGAAACCTTCGTTCAGGTTTTCAATCCACCGCTACGGTTGATCATAGTTGGTGCCGTTCACATATCTCAATTTTTAGTACCCATGGCACAATCAGCAGGATACGAGGTTATTCTCATTGATCCGCGAAGTGCGTTTGGCAACAAAGCCCGCTTCCCCAATTGTGAAATAACCAACGAGTGGCCTGATGAAGCCATGGAAGATCTCAAACCTGATCACAGAACGGCTGTTGTCTTGCTGACGCATGATCCTAAACTGGACGATCCTGCATTGGAAGCGTCCTTAAAGTCAGAAGCGTTTTACATCGGTGCACTGGGTAGCAAAAGAACCCACACCAAACGCCTTGACCGTCTGGAGCATTTAAAAAATCTGAATCGGATCGAAGGGCCGATAGGACTGGACATTGGTGCAAAAAACCCTGCCGAAATCGCGGTATCCATTCTTGCCTCAATTACAAAGTCCCTGCGACATGGGGACAAGACGTGATCTACGCAGAAATTAAAACAAAAGATGCCGAAGGCACCTATCTTGCACATTCAATTAACACCCATAAAGGATGTTTAAGTAAAGGACATCAACTAACGTCCTCTGATATAGATGATTTGCTTATGTCAGATATTGTAACGATAACAACGATCCGGCTTGAAGAGCATGATATTCACGAAGATCTTGCTGCTGCACAGCTTGGCCAGTTTGTCAGTGGCAATGGTATCAAAACAAGCACCGCCTTCACAGGGCGCTGTAACATTTACAGTACAAAGCACGGCATCTTTGAAACCACACCACAAGAAGTCGGGAAAATTAATTCGATTGATGAAGCCATCACTCTGGCAACACTCTCTCCTTACACAGTTGTTCACCCCGATCAGCTTGTAGCCACGGCAAAAATCATTCCCTTAGCGGCATCATCACAGGCCCTTGAGCAAACCCGAGGATTAGCCCAACTTACAGTTCATCCCTTTCGAAAACTTAAAACTGGCTTAATCCTGACCCGGTTACCACAAACCAAGAAATCTGTTCTGGAAAAAACCCAAACGGTTGTGAACCAGCGCCTCAAATCCTGTGCGAACGAACTTTCTGAAGTTATGACCGTTGATCATAATACTGATTCAATTGCTAGCGCGATTAACAACCTGCGCAAAACCCACCACGATCTCATACTAATTTTTGGCGCTTCAGCAATTGTAGATAGACAGGATGCATTGCCCAAAGGGCTGGAACTTTCGGGCGGTGAAATAGAGCATTTTGGAATGCCAGTAGACCCTGGCAATTTGCTCTTGTTAGGACATCACTCAGGTTCTAGCATTATTGGCCTGCCCGGATGCGCCAGATCACCAAAGCTCAATGGCTTTGACTGGATTTTACAACGTATTATCGCCGGGTTGGATGTCTCAAAAGATACCATCATGCAAATGGGATGCGGCGGCTTGCTCTCTGAAATTCCAACACGCCCACAACCAAGAGAAAAAATGCTTTCAGATACGATATCTCACCAGCCCAAAGTAACAGCTATTCTGCTGGCCGCAGGACAATCCCGCAGGATGGGACCTGAAAATAAACTCCTTCAGGAATGGCACGGCAAACCACTTGTAAAATGGGTAGCAGATAACATTGATGAAAGTAAAGTCGGTCATACAATTGTCGTAACCGGACACGAAGCTGGTTTAGTAGTGGAAAGTCTGCAGTCCAACGATGTCGAATACGTCCACAATCCTGATTTTTCGGAAGGCCTCAGCACATCTTTGATCAAAGGATTAATGGCTGTGCCAGCAGACAGTGATGCCGTCCTGATCTGTTTGGGTGATATGCCGTCGATCCATAGCACACAGCTAAATCAATTGATCAAATCCTATGACCCGGAAAATGGTGCAGCAATCTGCGTTCCAACGTTTGAAGGGAAGCGGGGAAATCCTGTACTATGGAGTAGAAGTTTCATTCCCGAGATGCTTAATCTAAAGGGTGACAGCGGTGCACGGCACCTTCTTGGTAACTATCCCGGCGATTTACAGGAAGTCCCAATGGAGAATACATCTGTGCTTTCCGATATAGATACCCCAGAAGCACTATCCACACTGCGCGCGACGAGTTACACAAAATGAACGAACAAATAACTGATGAAGATCTCTACAACAAAGAGCTTCTGCGCCTTGCCGCCATGAGTGATTGTCGCCTAAACAACCCCGATTACACGATAGTCCATGATAATCCCCTTTGTGGAGATCGTATTACGCTGGATATGATGATGAATGACGATCTTATTCTGGAGATCGGTTACAAAGCCCAATCCTGTGCTCTTTGCAAAGCGTCTGCACAACTTATCAAAGAGCTTTCTTCTGGGCGAAATCTATTGGAATTACAGGAAATTCATCATCTATTAAGGACACAACTAAAGGAAAACTTACCTATATCACTTCCTAATAATTGGGAATCATTCCATATTTTCCAGCCTGTTGCGACAATCAAAAACAGACATAACTGCGTATTGCTTCCCTTTCAGGCACTCGCGAAAATAGAAACAATTTATTAAAACAATCAATTATATACTTGCTCTGATTATAAATAGAAGTTTTGCTTTCTGATCTGCAAGATTTCCAAATCCAGTGCGTGCGTTACGAAGTCAACACGTGAAAGGCTGGCAAAAGTTATGTCGATACAAAGCAAAATTGGTTCACTTCTGGCAATATTATTTCTTGTACTCATTCTGACAAGTGCAAGTATTCTCTACATCGTTGTGGCGCCAGAGTTTGCCGATCTTGATCGCGAAAATACCATCCACAGATCACAACAGATACAAAATACACTCCACGATGAACTGGAAGATTTGAAAATCTATTCCAGTGACTGGGGGGTGTGGGATGATACCTATAACTACATGGTATCAAAAGATCCTGAATTCATTTCAACCAGTGCACCTGATGATACCTTTCTGTTAACCGATATTCATCTCATGGCTTTTTACGACATGAACAATGATATCGTATGGGGGCGTTGGTTTGACAAGGATGCAGAGGCCTTTAGTGATCTGGAAATTACCTTCGTCGACAACAAAACCAGAACCGTGATGTCTCCTCAGACTGTTATTGCAAACAATGGCATGGCCGGGTTTGCACAAACAACACGTGGCCCAATGATGCTCGCGGCTCATCCTATTCTTAAAAGTAATTTAGACGGCCCGGCACGCGGGATCGCCATAACGGGTAGATATCTTGATCAGGCTCGCATGAGCAAGATCGCAGAGGATCTAAATGCTGAATTCAATACCGTCTTCAGCCTTGATCAAAGCATCGCAGATAAACAGAACCTGCCTGTCCCGGTTATCTCGGATCCTCTTCAAATTGATGCCATTGGTCTGTACGACGATCAAGACAACAATATGCTCTATTCTTACATCGATATCATTGCCATGAATGATGTAAAATTGATGCGTCTGGTTCACCCTCATGCCATGGAAATTCTGAACAAGGGTCAATTTGCCATTGTTACGGTTTTGCAACTTCTTGCTGCTTTTTTTGCCATCGCTTTGTTCTTCATTGTCATCTCGCTCCATAAAATTGTCATTAACCCTCTGGCGACGCTTCGAAATAAAATCAACGCCATGAAAATGAGCGAGACCCTGACAACTGAGGCAATTTCAGAAACTCAATCAAACGAACTATTGCTGGCATTGGAAAGTTTTGATGCCATGGAATCAGAAATTAGTCAGTACCAAAGCGATTTGGAAGACAAGGTTCGAGACAGAACCCATTGGTTGCAAGAGACCAATGATCGATTGGAAGAAGAGGTCGCAGAACGTCAACGCACAGAAGAGAATTTGATCGCAGCAAAAATAGAAGCAGAACAAGCAAGCAGAAGTAAATCAGAATTTCTTGCCACCATGAGCCACGAAATTCGAACACCGATGAACGGTGTCGTTGGTATGACAAACTTGCTTCTGGAAAGTGAACTTGATCAAGAACAGTTGGAATACACAAACTCTATCAAGAATTCTGCCGATCACCTCATACTGCTGATTAACGATATTCTGGATATTTCAAAACTGGAAGCTGGTGTAAGTAAACTGGAAATCAGCAGCTTTAGCCTGCCTGAAATTCTGGAATCTGTGACATCAGCACAACGCCCGAAAGCCTCGTCAAAAAGCTTGGCCCTGATTTCAGAAATCGACCCAACATTACCCGAATGGGTAAAGAGTGATCCGACAAGACTTCGCCAAGTGCTTTTCAATCTTGTGGGGAATGCCATCAAGTTTACAGATACAGGCTATATCAAAATTACGATTTCCCCGGAAAAACCTCGTTCAGGCAGCACTCAATGGATTAGATGCTCCGTAGAAGACACCGGCATTGGCATCAGCGACGAAGATCAGGATCGTATTTTCGAGCGCTTCACACAGGCTGACGGTACTTCATCCAGAAAACATGGTGGGGCCGGCCTGGGTCTTTCGATCGTCAAGCGCCTCAGTAAACAGATGGACGGCGAGATTGGTTTGGAAAGTTCCCTGGGAAATGGCAGTACATTCTGGTTCACCATACCGTTAGAGGTTGTTGAACCGATAGAAACAGATGCCGCACCTATCCAGACAGAGCAATCTATCAAGCAAGAAGAGGTAGCATCGGATGCACCTGCAGCGACAGTCGTCAAACCTGTATCTCTGCCGGACAATGAGCAACTCCATATCCTTATCGCCGAAGACAATAAAATTAATCAGATGCTTCTGACAAAGTTTTTAACAAAGCGCGGCCACAAGCCAGAAGTCGCCTTTAATGGCATTGAAGCGCTTGAATATCTGAAACATAAAGACCCGGATATTATCCTCATGGATATTCAGATGCCGGAGATGGACGGTATAGAGGCAACCAAGGCAATCCGGGCATTAAAAAGCACTAAATCGCAAATCCCTATCATTGCCGTGACGGCAAATGCCATGAAAGGTGATCGGGATACCTACATCGCAGCAGGTATGAATGATTACGTAGCGAAGCCTGTCGACTTCGATATTCTTATAAACGTGATCAATCAATATCTCCCTGCAAAGGTGTCTTAGATAAAGATCATCACAGGCGATAAGACTTTGAACACTGGAAGCACCAGTTTTAATTTCCGTGCTTTTTTTGGTATACACATATTGTCCCTATCATTTACAGGACAATGTGCCCTGCCTCTTGCCCTATTCCTTTCAAGTTCCTAAGCTCTCATCAATTCGATAAAACAAACTCTGGGGAATAAACCCGGGCTTGATCTTTTTCTTCGGGATCGCCCCAAATTAATCATCCCATGAGTTCCGCTTAAAAATATAGGGAGCAAGATTATGGCAAAGGTTGCGTTTATTGGTTTGGGTGTTATGGGCTACCCTATGGCAGGACATCTTGCCGCAAAAGGGTATGATGTCAGCGTTTACAATCGCACTGGTGCCAAAGCTGACGCCTGGGTCAAAGAACACGGTGGCCAAAGTGGCACAACACCGCGTGCTGCATCTGAAGGGGCAGAAATTGTTTTTTGCTGTGTCGGTAACGACGATGATCTGCGCTCTGTTGTTCTCGGCGACGACGGGATCTTCGCCGGGATGACCCCAGACACTGTTTTGGTCGATCACACCACGGCGTCTGCTGATGTTGCCCGTGAGCTTGATGCAATTGCCCGAGAAAAATCCATCCACTTTATCGACGCCCCGGTATCAGGCGGTCAGGCCGGTGCCGAAAACGGTGTTCTGACGGTTATGTGTGGCGGAGAACAGGCCGCCTTTGATCGCATCAAACCCGTTGCTGATTGTTTTTCTCGTGCAGTTACCCTGATGGGACCTGTGGGATCTGGGCAGTTGACCAAGATGGTTAATCAGATTGCTATTGCCGGCCTCGTCCAAGGTCTCAGTGAAGCCATGAATTTCGGCCAGAAAGCAAATCTGGATATGGAAAAGGTCATCGACGTCATCTCCAAAGGAGCCGCAGGTTCCTGGCAAATGGAGAACCGGGGGTCAACCATGTGTCAGGGCGAGTTCGAATTTGGCTTTGCCGTCGATTGGATGCGCAAGGATCTTGGTATCTGTTTCGAAGAATCAAAACGCAACGGTGCCCGCTTACCCGTGACCCACCTTGTTGATCAGTTTTACGCACAGGTACAGGCCCGTGGCGGTAATCGCTGGGACACATCCAGTCTGGTGCACCTGCTACAAAACGATTAATCGTAAAGCGGCCCAAACAGCAGCAAGTCAGAGCAACTTGCTGCTGTTTTTATATACACACTCAATTCCCTGCTGATTTGCGACAAAACAGACGTCCTCTAGCGCGAACAACGTTCATCGCACTTCAAGTTATTGTGATTTCACGCCTTATTGCATGTAGCAGATAAATCCAGCCTTGATCCTGCCACAAGCCATCGCCATGATAGCCACAATCAATTTTCCAAAGGCCACAGAGAAAGAACCACATGTTTCATAGCTTTTATAAAACCAAAGAATGGGCGCTCTGGGCTTATGGTGGGGCGGGTATTTTAATTTTATCTCTTTGGATTCAAGTACAATTTACTGTTGCAATAAATAAATGGTACGGAGGGTTCTATAACTTATTGCAAAATGCAAAAGATTATTATGACAAACCAGATGAAGGCATAACATTATTTTATGACAAATTATTAAGCACTCAATTTGTCACGAATGGTTTCGAAGGAGAACCTTCCTTTTTTATTCTAGCTGCACCATATGTCCTCATAGCAACTATTACAGGGTGGTTCACTCGTATATATGGGTTGCGTTGGCGACAAGCGATGACTTTTAGCTTTATCCCTCGTTGGCGTAACGTTGAAGAGGAAATCGAAGGAGCATCGCAACGCATTCAAGAAGATTGTAATAGATTTGCAAGGATTGTTGAATCTTTAGGATTACAGATTGTGCGTGCCATTATGACGTTAATCGCTTTTATTCCAATACTTTGGAACTTCAGTGATGAAGTTGATATACCTATTATCAGAGATTATGAAGGTTCATTAGTTTGGTGTGCATTATTTGTTTCTATAGGCGGCATTATTATCTCATGGTTCGTTGGTATTAAGCTTCCGGGTTTAGAGTACAACAATCAAAAAGTAGAAGCTGCATTTCGTAAAGACCTCGTATTGGGAGAAGACAATAAAGTAGATCACGCCCGTCCAGAAAATCTATTCGAGCTATTCACTGGTATTAGATTTAATTTCCAAAGGCTCTACTGGCACTATGGATACTTTGACATATGGGTAAATAGTTATGACCAATTTATGGTCATTTTTGCATACTTAGTTATGGGACCAAGCCTCTTTACAGGAGCAATACTTCTCGGAGTATTAGTTCAAGTTAATAACGCGTTCCAAAAAGTACATAACAGCTTTGCTTTGTTTCTCCACAACTGGACAACAATAACTGAGCTCCGTTCTATCTATCGTCGACTGAACGAATTTGAGCATAACCTGCGACGGTTTGAAAAACCGACAGCCAGTTCATCTGTATACACGTAAAAATACTCCGTAATCATTTGGAGCAAGCAAGAAGCCCTCTAAACGAGGGCTTTTTCACATTCTTGCGGTAAAGAGACCGCAGCTACCGATCAAGCTTTGATCCCTTAAAATCAGCGTGCTTAACTCTGGACAAGTTCATTTTATCCGGAGTTCTAATATGTCTGCCAATAAAGATCTATTGACCGTTGGGCTTGCCCAAATCACTCCCGTATGGCTCAATCGCAAAGCCACGCTTGAGAAAATCATCGACTATATAAATCAAGCCGCGGATCAAGGTTGTGATCTCGTTGGTTTTGGCGAGGCTTTGGCTCCCGGCTATCCTTTCTGGCTCGACCGCACTGACAGCGCTCGCTTTAACAACGACATTCAAAAGGAAATCCACGCCAAGTATCTGGATGAAGGTGTCTGTATTGAACGAGGTGATCTAGCATCCCTGTGCGACGTTGCTAAGGCCCGCGAGATTGCTGTCTATGTCGGGATAATGGAACGCCCTCTTGATCGGGCCGGACATAGTCTTTACTGCACCCTCGTATATATCAATAAACAAGGCCAGATAGGTTCCGTCCATCGCAAGCTGATGCCTACTTATGAAGAGCGACTGGCCTGGGCTCCTGGTGATGGTCACGGCCTGTGCACACACGCCCTTGGCGAGTTCACTGTTGGCGGTCTGAACTGCTGGGAAAACTGGATGCCACTTGCCCGCGCTTCGCTCTATGCACAAGGCGAAGATCTACACTTTTCCTGTTGGCCCGGCGGAGATCACAACACACATGACTTACCCGGTTTCATCGCCAAAGAGTCTCGCTCTTACACGATGTTTGTCTGTGGACTAATGCGCGTGGAAAATATCACCGATAACATCCCCCATGCTGACCTTATCCGAGCAGGAGAAAGCACCGGTTTTCTGGCCAATGGTGGTAGCTGTCTGATGGGTCCGGATGGCAAGTGGGTTATCGAACCTATTATTGGCGAAGAGCGTTTAGCCGTGGCAACCATTGACCACAAAATGGTCCGGAGAGAACGTCAAAACTTTGATCCCGCCGGGCATTATTCAAGACCTGATATTACACAGCTATCAGTAAACAGGGAACGGCAGTCCACAGTTAAATTTACGGACTAAGAGCCACATTTACAAACGTCAGACTTACAAACGATCAATGCAGAGGTCGGTTATCCGAATTGACCTCTAAATCCTGATTGGCTTTATGTTCCTGAACCGAAGATGTAACTGATAATCGGTCCAGACTTCTCTCTCGAGGGAAAGAGACACAAACACTCGTTCCAACACCGAGCTCACTTTCAATGACAACCTGTCCGCCGTGTAACTCAACAAGAGAATTCACGATATGAAGCCCCAAGCCTGTTCCCTCATGATTTCGTGTCAAAGCTTCACTAACCTGATGGAAAGGGTCCACAACCTTGGCCAGATCTTCATCACTAATCCCGATGCCCTTATCGGCAACAGTCAAACTAATATTACCTTTCTTACCTACAGAGGCCGTAATAATGACCTCGCCTTCGTCAATGGAAAACTTGACCGCATTCGACAGCAAGTTAATCAAGACCTGCTTAACACGTCGTGCATCAGCGTAAAGGTATGGCAGATCATTCGGTATCTCGGTGACAAGTGAGATGTTTTGACTATCTGCTCTGTTACTTAACATCGTCACAGATGATTCGATGATCGCTGACAGATCAACTTCTGTTTCCAGAAGCCCCATATCCCCTGTTTCAAGCTTGGAAACATCCAGAATATCATTCAAAACTTCTAACAAATGTACTCCGGCGTTGTTGATATCAGCGCAATAGTCTTTGTATCTTTCCTGTCCCAAAGGACCAAAGGATTCATTTTTAAGAAGTTCGGAAAAACCGATAATACAGTTAAGTGGTGTACGCAGCTCGTGGCTCATGTTCGCCAGAAATTCATTTTTACTCCGGCTTGCCAACTGTTCTTTACTCATAGCATTACGCAACTGCTCTTCCGTATTGATACGTGTCTGCAATTCTGCCTGTAGCTCTGCTGTTCGTAATTTCACGCGTCGTTCAAGACTGAGATTGGACTCTTCCAAGGCTTCGGCAATTTTCTTTTGGACGGTGATATCATTGTATGTCGTGACAAATCCGTCCTGAAGCGGGTTTCCACAAACTTCGACAACCGTCCCGTCAGTCCGCGTACGTTCCAGATGGTGTGGCTCAAATCTGTACGCCAGTTCCATACGTTCATTAACCTGATGGTCAATGTTCCCCGGGCCATATTCTCCTCGCTCGGCATTATAGCGAAAAAGATTTGCCATAGAGGTACCCGGTTGACCAAGTTCCTGAGGAAAATCCATAAGCTCTAGAAAACGTTGATTACACAGCACAAGATTACAGTTGCGATCAAAAAGGGAAATACCTTGAGTGATGTTTTCAACAACGGTTTTTAACTGTCCAGCGATTGCAATCACATCCCCCACCATCGACGAAGATGCATCGCTGACCAGTAAGGATACACCGCCATTGTTCAAAAAGTTCAGTCTGAGTTGGATCAGTTTCAGGCTTGATTTTTGAAATACGACAGGTTGCCCGATTTCCATAAAATGAAGCCATTCATCCAGAATTTCGACTTCTGCCCCTTTTTCTGGAACCCGTATATCGCTGCCAATACATTTTAGAAGAATATCATTCAAACAGGCATTCGGCTCAACAAGGCTTTTGTTTACACCTAAAAGCTTCCGGAAGCCGTCATCACACCCGATCAACCTGCGATCTTTATCAAAAAAGGCAACAGCTTGATTTGGTAAATAAAGCGGGCTGGCGTGCTCTGCAGAACTCACTGCCTGAGCACCCTTCTTGTTCCCCATACTGTTGACCTCGAAAATATTGTCGTGGCTTGTTTTTCAGCCTTAATCATTAAGGATAAACAACAAATTGTTAAAAATTGGTTGCACCCAAAAGTGGTTCTTGACCACAGATCCATAAACGCGGTTACATATGAATCAGAAACACAAAATCAATTTTATTTCCATCCCAGATAGCAAGCTATCATTCGGCAGCCGTATTTCTTAAATTCAGGGATAATCCAGTACGTTTGAAATTGTTCAGGTTTTAGCAGCTACTAAACGAGAGAGAAGAGACGTCCATGACCACACTAGATTTAGACTTTGTTCGCGCCCAGTTTCCTGCTTTCAAGGAACCTTCTCTTCAGGATTGGTCGTTTTTTGAAAATGCAGGTGGGTCCTATGCTTGCCATCAAGTCATTGACCGCTTGAACAGCTATTACCGGAAAACAAAATTACAGCCCTATCACCCCTTTCCGGCATCAGAAACCGCCGGTCAGGAAATGGATCAGGCTCTTATCAATCTTGCCGCCTATCTTAACGTGTCAGAAGCTGAAATTGATCTGGGGCCATCCACAAGCCAGAATACCTATGTACTGGCACAGGCTTTTCGCGCCACGATGCAGCAAGGTGATGAAATCATCGTCACCAATCAGGATCACGAAGCAAATTCTGGCGTCTGGCGCAGATTATCCGATCGTGGAATAACCATCAGAGAATGGCGTGTTAATCCGGAAACCGGATATCTGGATCTTTCCGATCTCGACAATTTACTAAATGACAAAACCCGTCTCGTCACCTTTCCCCATTGTTCAAATATCATTGCCCATGTGAATCCCGTTGCCGAAATTTCTGCACGCGCACATGCAATTGGCGCAAAGGTTGTTGTCGATGGTGTGTCTTATGCCGGACACGGCTTCCCCGATGTATCGGCCCTTGGGGCAGACGTCTATCTTTTCTCACTCTATAAAACATACGGCCCGCATCAGGGTTTAATGGTCATTCGTCAAGAAACAAGAGATATGTTGGCCTATCAAGGGCATTTCTTTAACAAGGACCTTGCCCACAAACGATTTGTGCCCGCCGGGCCAGATCATGCTCAGGTTGCAGCATCCAGTGGAATTACGGAATACTTTGATGCCGTGCACGCTCATCACTTCGACAAACAAACAAGCCCAGTAAAACGAGGTCAGGATGTGCACGATCTTTTGCAGGCACAGGAACAAGCCTTGATGGCTCCCTTACTTGAATATATCAGAAGTCGGAATGATTTACGTCTTCTTGGCCCGGACAAACCAGAAGGCAGAGCCCCAACCATTTCCATTATAACCAAGCAAGACGGTCGATCTGTGGCAGAAAATTTATCACAACACGGCATTATGGCTGCTGGCGGACATTTTTATTCCTATCGACTTTTTGAAGGAATGAACCTGGACCCTGAAGCGGGTGCCCTGCGTGTTTCTTTTGTTCATTACACCAGCCCCAACGACATCCAGAAATTACTCAAGGCGCTTGATCAGGTTCTATAAATAGACACGTCGATCTCACCCCAAAAATCCCTTTCCTGTTTTACATCGCAAGAAAGGGACACCGTGTTTTGATATACACTCCTCGCGCTTACTGCTAGTTTTCTGTGATGAAATCACACGCCATTAAAGATCATAATCAACCAAGCGCGACAAATAAACCCTTATAAACCGGGCATAAACTTTTGATATAGAGACTCCTATATAAGCCAAAGTTCAATAGATTTATCCTCTGTTCTTCCCCAGGTTCTGTTCATCACGAACACAAAACCAAAGGACAAGAACATGAAACAGTTAAAACAAACCATTCTCTTTTCTTCTATCGGCATCTTCACGCTCGCCGGGGTCGCTTTTGCTCACAGTTTGGACGGCACCTATGCCGGAAAATCTGAAACAGAAATCACAGGCCTTTTGCAAGCCCAGGGATATGAAGTACGGGAAATCGAAGTCGAAGATGAATATCTTGAAGCCTATGCTTTAAAAGACGGCATTCGCTACGAGATTTATGTTAATCCCCAGACAGGCAACATCATCAAAGTAGAAGAAGACGATTAATTTCTTCTCATTCGATCTCCTGCTCGGAGAGGTATCATCGCCTCTCCGTTCTTTTTTCCTATCATCAGAAACAGTTATTACCGGAGGCCTCATGCAGGATGTAAAAGTATGGGATCTGTTTATCCGCCTTTTTCACGGCAGTATCGCAATCCTCTTCCTTGCCAACTTCTTTCTGACTGAAGACGGCAGTACGCTTCATGGTTATCTTGGCTATAGTTTACTAGTATTGTTAGCTCTTCGCTTTGTTTGGGGATTTATCGGCAGTTATCACGCGCGCTTTACAAGTTTCACACCAAGCAAAGCAAGTTTAAAAGAACATCTTCGCAGTATCGTGTTTCGGGAAAAAGACATTCATCTTGGCCATAACCCGCTCGGCGCCCTTATGGTATTCAACCTGTTAGGGGCACTTACACTACTCTGTTTAACCGGTATTCTTGCTGAAACAGATATGTTCTGGGGAATGAAATGGCTCGAAGAAATTCATGAGTTTCTGGCAAATTATACCATGCTCTCTGTCGCGTTTCACCTGTTGGGCGTTGCCTGGGAGACAAAACGATCTAAAATCAATATTGTCAAAGCAATGATTACGGGTAAAAAATCCCTACCCGAACACTAAAAAGCCAATACACCCCAAAGCCAATACACAGGGCACGATGAAAACAGACAAGAGCAAACTGATGAATGACAATCTCCATAATACATCACAGCCCTTTCATGAAAGAGCCGAAACATTATGGGGATTGTTAATCATACAAATTATCTGCACGCTCTTTTTCCTGTCCGATGCCATTGGCGATCTTTTCTTTGCTCATGACATTTTTGCAGGATTTGATCATGATATCATTGAGTTGCTTGTGGTGATTGCACTCTCGGTCAGTATCGCCTTTACGGTTTTGCAAATCCAGCAGATGCTCCAGCGTCAACGCCGAATAGAGGAGCAAATAAAAATCGCCTCCGGGGCTTTTATCACCATGCTCGATCAATATTTTGAAGAATGGAAATTAACGCCTGCCGAACAAGACGTTGCCCTGTTTCTGATCAAGGGAATGTCCTTCACAGATATCGCAAATTTGCGCCAAACACGCGAAGGAACTGTCAAAGCCCAGTGCAACGCCATCTATAACAAAGCCAAAGTAACCGGAAGGTCCCAACTTTTGAGTTTCTTCATCGAAGAGCTTCTGAACGAAGAACTGATTGCCAGCAGTTAATTTTCTTCAGCATCTGTTTCAGAAACAGGCACTTTTCCAAGCGTTATCCTGAGAATGACGATAAACATTATCGGCACAAGGCACAAAGCCACTGCAAACACGCCTTGCAGTCCCCAGAAAGCCCCGCTGCAAATCCACAGCAACACTACATTCAGTAAGAAATACAACGTCGCGTCCGAATTGGGATCCAGTAACTCTTTGAAAAATGAACCAATAAACGGCACAGCATAAATCAACCGAAAGATTTTGGGTTCATCTGATAACTGCTTGTCAGTTATTGAAGAAGACAAATTTTGCGCTGTTGTATCAATCATCTATTCTCGCAGTATTTTAGTCAGATATATAACACTCGCTAAAATAAGAACGCGATCAGCAAACGACAAAGTGACAGAATGTCACAGAAAATTACTCGGCTATAAATCGCTCAAATTTCAGTGTGCATGCGATAGCCAGGTGCATAGGCCAAGCGAACAATTGTTACCGGAACATCACCATTCCATGTGGTGCGGTCTATCACAAAAATAGCTTCCCCTTCGCTTGTTTGTAACAACTCGGCTTCTTGCTTGGTCGCATTCGCCGCCGAGAAAGAAATATCGCCCTTTGTTAACGGCGTGTTCTGGACCAGCCATTCGTTTGCATCAATCGCTTGCAAGTTCACATCACGAATAGCTGCAACTTCAGACAGATTCACCCAACGATCTTCATAGAGGAAGGGATGGGTATCTGCATAATGCAGACTACGGACGTGTAACATTTCTATTTTGTCTGAAAGACCCAAGCGACTAGCTACACTTACCGGGGGTAATGACTCAGACCTTTCCAGAACATTGTGACGCCAGCTCCATCCCCGTTGTTCAATTTCCAGTCTGGTGATCGGGATTTCCAGTGTTGCCTTTCGAATTGGGTTCAATGCCACACGAGTCCCCGCTTTGCGGCGACGCTCTAACAGACCTTCTTCAGCCAGAGCCCGCATCGCCCGATTTACCGTCGCACGTGCACAGCCAAACTCTTCGGCAAGATCAATTTCATTGGGAATCATATCGCCGGGCAACCAGATCCGTTCGACAATCCGGCGCATAACTTCGGCTTTTACACTTTGCCAGCTATTGATCTCTGTTGTGGTCAAATCCTGTCCTTTAATGACATCATTGTATTTTTATATCGGGTTACAATTGTATCCCGCTTGATATGATGTCCCTCTTTTACCAGATGACGGCCAGCAGACCAGACGTCGGTAATCATTTTGTCATCGCCAGCAAAGATATAGCTATCCAGAATCTCGTCACCTTTTTTACCCAACAGGTCAACGGCCTCCGTATCCAACGCAAAGAGGTCGGCTTGCTGCCCGACAGCAATAGCACCAGCTTCGCGCTGTCCGGCTTGAGCTCCCCCCGCAACGACAGCATCCATCAGGACTCGTCCTGTTGATTTTCCTTTCGTCGCGAACACAGCCCGGCCCCGATCACGCAGTCGTTGTGAGTATTCCAATGTCCGGAGTTCTTCCGAGAGTGAGATACGAATATTGGAATCAGAACCGACACCCAAACGTCCACCAGCATTGACATAACGAACGCCATCAAAAATACCGTCACCCAGACTTGATTCAGTAATCGGGCACAAACCAGCAACAGCATTTGTTCCAGCCAAACCTTCTGTTTCGTGTGGTTCCATATGCGTGCAGTGTATTAAGCACCAGCGTTCATCCACAAAATGATTTTCCAACAACCATTCTACGGGACGCTTACCCCAGGCTGATTGAATTTCCTCAATCTCTGCCGTTTGCTCGGCAATATGCATATGAAGGGGTGCTGTTGGTGCAAGGTTTGTCGCAAAGCGCATCCCATCTTGGCTCACCGCCCGAAGAGAATGAGGAGCAACCCCTAACTTTGTATCATCCGGTAATGTTTTGAGCTCTTTGGCTGCAGCCTCAAAGAGCTTTTGGAAGCGATCAGGCGTATTGCCAAATCTTATTTGTCCCGGCCCAAGTGCTCGACCATCGCACCCACCGTGTTCATAAAGAACAGGCAAAAGCGTCAAGCCAATGCCCGTTTCCTTTGATGCTGCAGTAATACGGTTGGACAGCTCCCCTATATCATCATAAGCCACACCACCGGGCTGATGATGCAAGTAGTGGAATTCACAGACAGCCGCATAGCCCGCTTCCAGCATTTCCATCTGCATATAAGCTGTAATTGCTTCGATATCGCCAGGGCTGAGGTGATCCAGAAAGCGATACATCAGTTTTCGCCAGGTCCAGAAACTGTCTTTTGGGTCCGACCCCCTGGTTTCAGTCATCCCTGCCATTGCGCGTTGAAAAGCATGACTGTGAAGGTTGGCCGGCGAAGGCAAAAGCACACCAAGTTTATTCCCTTGCTTAACAACAGAGGCTTCAGCAGCAACACCGGATTCAACCGAAGAAATTCTTCCGTCATCACCAATGATGACATGCACATCTTGCTGCCACCCACTTTGTGTAAGTGCCTGTTCTGCCCAAAGATGTCTCACTTTACTGCTCCTCGCCATCGCTTGACAAAATATTATGTGCAGACATAATACAATAAAGATAGATCTTATCAAGTCAGGAAAAGAGTATTTCTCATGCCTTCTGCCGCAACTCTCGAGACGCCTGTGTCTCCAGTAACTGTCACAAGAGGAAATGGCCCGATTGTACTGGGCATGCCCCACACAGGAACCTGGCTTCCCGAAAAAATCTTAAGCAAGCTAAATGCAAATGGGAAAAAACTTGCTGATACAGATTGGCATATTGATCGGCTTTACACCGACCTCTTATCGGATGTGACAATCGTCAAAGCGAACTTTCATCGCTATGTCATTGATGCCAACCGCGCCCCTTCCGGTATCAGCCTTTATCCCGGGCAAAACACGACGGGCCTCTGTCCTGTGACAGACTTCGATAACCAGCCGATCTACAAAGACGGTTGTGAACCGGATGAAGCAGAAATTGAAAGCCGCCGCCAGAACTTTCACGCAGCCTATCATGCAGCCCTCCAGAACGAACTCCAGCGCATTCGCGACATTTATGGCACTGCAATTCTCTACGACTGCCACTCCATCAGATCGACCATCCCCTTCCTTTTTGACGGGTTATTGCCCGAATTCAACATAGGCACAAACAATGGGGAAACCTGTGACAGTGTAATTGAAAAAAGCGTTTGGGATATCTGCAATAGCGCATCAGGATACAGTACCGTTCTCAACGCACGTTTCAAAGGTGGCTGGACAACCCGGCATTATGGTCAGCCACAGAACAACATTCATGCCATTCAAATGGAACTGGCCCAGCGAACACATTTAAGAGAAGAAAATTCACCCTACGATTATGATAAGGAAAAAGCAGAAGCACTGCGCCCTTATCTCAAGGATATCTTGGTTAAATTAACCGAACTGGTTCAAACAAAGCTGCTGGTTTCATAAAGATCTAGGTACACATCCTCTTATATCGGTATGACTATTCAAACTATACAAAAATTGGGCTGCACACTTCCCTGCATGCAGCCTAATTCTTTTAATTATAGTTGATATTGCCAACTCGATTGATGGTATCTGTAAGCTCCCTTGTCCCGGGCAACATGTCCAAGACCAGGGAAATCAAGGTGACTTCCCAGCACAGCAACCCGATCTGCACTCACCCAATCCAGCATTCTGCGGCGAGTTTGTTCCGCTTGCTTCATGTCTGAATCAAATGCGATACTCCATTCAGGATGCTGGAATTGAAGAGCCGTGAAGTGAACAACATCTCCCCAGATCAACACCTCCTGATTTTCTGAACGTAAAACGAACCCCGTATGTCCGGGCGTATGTCCTGGTAATGCAACAGCTTCGATGCCCGGTAGAATTTCACTATCTTTATCAATAAGGGTCAAACGCTTCGAGTAAGGTGCAGACATTGCTCTGGCATTTATAAAATTTGTTTTCATAAAATCAGATGCTTGAGACATGTAACCGTCGTCATGCCAGAAATTCCAGTCATCTTTATGCGCAATCAGTTCTGCATTGGGAAAATGTGCTTTTCCTTCTTTAGAAGTGATACCAGAAATATGATCCACATGCATATGAGTTAACAAAATTGCATCGACAGATTCAGGGGAGATCCCTGCTGATTTGAGATTATCTGTAAACTGTCCAAGTGTTGGTCCCATATTGTCCGCGGTTCCAGAATCAATCAGGATAATTTTTTCCCCTGTATTCACCACAAAAGAATTAATAGGGACCCGGATTTTATCAACCGGAGGGGTTCGGAATTGATCTTTGTAAAGCTGTTCTGCTACTTGGGGGGCATAGTTGGGAATCAAGTCCGAGCCAGCATCAAGATAGCCGTCCAGCAAGGCAGTTACTTCAAAATTACCAACGGAAAAGCGATAAGCACCTGTGGTTTGCACACCCGCTTTCGGAGCAGCGGCAAAACCCGGCGTCGGCATGGAAAGCGATGCCATGGAAGCAACAAGCCCCGCACCTCCGGTCAAAAGTGAGTTTCTTAATAGATCGCGTCTTGAGAGTGTCATGTCGAAATTTCCCGATATCACAGTTATCCAAATCAATACCGCTTAATATCAGTATATTTTTCTGGATCGGGAGAGGCTTTATGCCTATATCTTGTATAAGCACTGCTTATACTTGGGAATTCCTATGGATCGACTGCAACTTTTCCAAACCTTTATGATTTCCATAGACAAAGGCTCTCTCTCGGGTGCGGCTAAAGTATTGAACATCAGCCAACCTGCCGTTAGCCAGCAGATTACTCTACTGGAAAGCATTCTTCAAAAAGAGCTGCTGTTCAGAACATCCCGGGGTGTAAAACCTACTGAAGCCGGGTTAGTCGTTTACAACAATGCGGATAACATCCTGAGTCAGGTAAACAAGCTATATGAAGCATTAAAAAACCTGGATGAAAGCCTCACCGGGTCACTTCGAATTACGGCACCTCTGGCAGTCGGGCAAAGCCTTGTCGCTCCTATCGTTTTCGAACTTCAAAGCCAGTATCCTGAGCTTGATATATCTTTAAAACTCAGTGATCAACTTGCAGATCTTGTGAAGGATCGCATTGATTTGGCTATCCGCGTCGGATCACTCGGAAAATCTGATGCTTTGGCTCGAAAAGTCGGTGACTTGCAGCTCATAATGGTCGCAACACCTGACTTTCTAGATCGCTATGGACGCCCGCAAAGACCAGAGGATCTGGCAAAAATACCCATGATCCAATACCGGGATGAAAAAAAAGTAACCAGGCAAATTCTCAAAAAAAAACAACAGGAATTTCTGGCAGAAGTACAATCTAACTATACCTTTGATAATCCCGATGTCATCGTGAATGCCTTAAACAGAGGAATTGGATACACAAAGCTTCCTTACCTTCTGATAAAAGAACAACTGACAGAAGGTAAACTTGAACAGGTTTTACCGTCGTACACTGTTCCTTCCAAGCCGATTTATCTGCTCTACCCCTCGCGCCAATCTTTGACCAGACGTGCCGAAGTATTTATTGATAGAATGCTTTCAACCATCATACATCTTGACGGCATCACGCCCGCCCGGGGTGGAAAATGGCGCATGGACACCGATCAAACAACTGAAAAACTGCTGAATGTTTCTAAGTAAAGCAGAGAAATTTATAAGAATAACTGTCCAGAATAAACAAAACCCACCGCTTTAGGCGACGGGTTTTGTTGGTGGAGCCAAGGAGGATCGAACTCCTGACCTCTTCGCTGCCAGCGAAGCGCTCTCCCAGCTGAGCTATGGCCCCAATTTATCCGCCGCGAAGCAGCTGATGCGGCGGAAAATATGTCGTCTTTTCCTCCTTGGCAAGAAAAATTTTCCCTCGCAAAAAGAAAAGTACTCTTCCTGTTGGAATCAAATCAGACTAGTCGTCGCTGATACCGCCGGCGGCACTGCTTACACTCTGAAGATCTTCATCATCATCCGGGTCCAGATCATCACCGTCGTCAATGTGAAGCAATTCTTCTTCATCCGGGAAATCTACAACGTCATCAGATGTATCCAGATCAACATCCTGTACTTCATTTATTTCTTCAGCCTGCGCCTTGGCAGATTGCTTTGGGCGACCCGATTTTGCAGTCAAATCCAATTCAGTTCCACATTTCGGGCACACAATTGGTGATTTCTTAAAATCGTAAAATTTTGCCTTACAGCTTAAACAGGTACGTTTGCTACCCCATTCCGGCTTACTCACAGCCAGACCCTCCAACTAGAATTTTGTAACAACCACACAATGGCTTTCGAAAAAACTGCAAATGCCATGATCACCGCAGACTGTCAATAAAGGGTGAATGACAATTTAAATATTGAGAAAAATTTTTAATTCTTCTCCGCTTTGTCATGCACAAGCCTGATCTTTATATATATCAAGCTCTGGTAAAAGGCTGTCTTCCTCTATAAAAGAAACTCTAAACAATTCTTCAAGATCAGAAAGCATATTGAAGTTCTGTAACGAAAGAGCCCAATCAGATCTTGAACACACCACAGATTCGCAAGGCAAAAAGCTGGGCGAATCTGGAACACGAAACACGGAATACATTAATGACCAGCGACAAGTCTCTGTCTTCAACCCCAAGTTCTTCACTCAAAGGCACGGTTAAAGTTCCCGGCGACAAATCTATCTCACATAGATCCCTCATGTTTGGGGCACTCGCCATTGGAAAAACCAACGTCTTTGGCATGTTGGAAGGCGAAGATGTACTGGCAACGGCCAAAGCCATGCGTGCTTTGGGTGCTTATGTTGAACGGGATGACCAAGGTGTCTGGCATATAGAAGGGCGTGGCATCGGCGGCCTTTGCGAACCCGAAGATGTGTTGGATATGGGAAACTCCGGTACATCAGCCAGATTGCTTATGGGCATTTTGGGAAGCCACCCCATTACAACCTTCATGACCGGGGATGCATCGCTCAGAAAACGTCCCATGGGCCGTGTTGCCAATCCATTGGCTGAAATGGGAACACAGGTTCATTGCCGTTCCGGTCAACGCCTTCCGCTGATGGTACAGGGTGCCGAAACGCCCATGCCGATCCGCTATAAATTGCCCATGGCCTCGGCCCAGGTAAAATCCTGCATACTACTTGCCGGATTGAATACACCCGGTGAGACAACAGTAATCGAAACAGAGCATACCCGCGACCATACCGAGCTTATGCTCCGCCATTTTGGGGCCGAAGTTCGCGTCACGCAGACAGACGAAGGACGGGAAACAACAATCGTAGGTCAACCCGAACTCAAAGCTGCTGATGTGCATGTTCCCTCAGACCCGTCTTCAGCGGCTTTTCCGACCGTTGCTGCCTTGATCAACGAAGGATCTGAACTTCGTCTTCCCGGTATTGGCATGAACCCCCATCGCAACGGGATTTATATCACTTTGAAAGAAATGGGTGCTGATATCACCCTGGAAAATGAACGTATTGAAGCAGGAGAACCCGTCGCAGATCTCGTTGTGCGCGCCAGTAAACTCAAAGGGATCACCGTTCCCGCAGAACGCGCACCATCCATGATCGACGAATACCCAGTTCTGGCAATTGCCGCGTCTTTTGCAGAAGGCAAAACCGTCATGGAAGGTCTTGGCGAGCTTCGTGTTAAAGAAAGTGATCGTCTTTCAGCCGTTGCCAATGGCCTCAAAGCCTGTGGCGTTACCTGCGAAGAAGGTGATGACTACCTGATCGTTGAAGGATCTCCCGCTGGCGTCAAAGGCGGCGGTACCATCACAACGCATTTTGACCATCGCATCGCCATGAGCTTCCTCGTCATGGGAATGGCCGCAAAAGAACCTGTAAAAGTTCTGGATGCTGATGCAATCGACACCAGCTTTCCAGACTTTGCCAAGTTAATGAACGGTCTGGGCGCTCAAATCGGTTAGTTTTACCAACCGTAACTGACAAAATAACTATCGGCTGGATTTAAAAGGAAAAGACTTTGCCTGTTATCGCTATTGATGGTCCTGTTGCCTCTGGCAAGGGAACTCTGGCGCGTCGTCTCGCCGCCACAATGAACTTTGCTTATCTGGACACTGGCTCTCTCTACAGAGCAGTGGCATCCCTGATTTTAGAACGGGGAAGTGACCCAAACGACTCCGTTGTTGCCGCCAAGGTTGCAGACGGTTTTACCGCAGATGACATCAATCGCAGTGACCTTCGTGACGAAAAAGTTGGACAGGCAGCATCTATTGTTGCTGCCAATCAGGAAGTGCGGAAATCTTTGCTGGAATTTCAACGTAACTTTGCAAAAACACCACCAAACAACCACTTAGGTGCTGTTCTGGACGGCAGAGATATTGGTACGGTTGTCTGTCCCGATGCAGAAATAAAGCTCTTCATCTCTGCAACACCCGAAGTTCGCGCCAAACGCAGACATAAAGAGTTGCTTGATCGCGGCGATGAGTCTATATACGCCCGCGTACTGGAAGATTTGCGTGAACGCGACGAGCGGGATCGTAATCGCTCTACAGCCCCCTTACAGGCAGCTGCAGATGCGGTCAATCTGGACACCAGTGATATGGATGCCAACAAGGCTTTTGAAGTTGCAAGATCACTCGTAAGCGAGCGCCTTTCTCTTTAAAACCTAGGCATCTTGATCGGGTGCTTTCTGTGTTTCTCTCGGTATAATTTTACTAGCCCGGGATGGTCCTGGGTAGACCGCCGGAAAAACCGGCCGGCCTGTATAGTGCGAACCTTTTGAAAGGAATATTAACTCATGGCTGAAGCAGCTACTGAAAGCTTTGCCGACCTCCTGGACGAGTCCCTCGGTCAATCCGATCGTCTGGAAGGTAATGTACTTAAAGGCATGATCGTTGCCATCGAAGGCGACGTTGCCCTTGTTGATGTAGGCCTCAAATCTGAGGGCCGAGTTGCACTTAAAGAATTTGCCGACGCTGGTCAGGCTCCCGAAGTTAAAGTCGGGGATGAGGTAGAAGTTTACCTCGAGCGCATGGAAAGCAAAAACGGAGACGTTATGGTCTCTCGTGATAAAGCGAAACGTGAAGAAGCCTGGACACAGCTTGAAAAATCCTTTGGCGACAATGAGCGCGTTAACGGCGTTATCTTTGGTCGCGTTAAAGGTGGCTTCACTGTTGATCTTTCCGGCGCCGTGGCATTCTTGCCAGGCAGCCAGGTTGACATCCGCCCCGTTCGTGACGTTTCCCCATTGATGGGTAATGCACAGCCATTCCAGATCCTGAAAATGGATCGTGCACGTGGTAACATCGTTGTTTCACGTCGCGCTGTTCTGGAAGAAACTCGTGCAGAGCAACGTTCAGAGCTAATCCAGAACCTTAATGAAGGTCAGGTTCTTCAGGGTGTTGTTAAAAACATCACTGACTACGGTGCTTTCGTTGATCTAGGTGGCGTTGACGGTCTGTTGCACGTTACTGACATTTCCTGGAAACGTATCAACCACCCAAGTGAAAAACTGACAATCGGCCAGCAGGTTGATGTTCAAGTTATCCGCTTCAACGCTGAAACACAGCGTATCAGCCTTGGCATGAAACAGCTAGAGACTGATCCATGGGATGGCGTTGCAGCCAAATATCCAATGGGTGCGAAACTTGAAGGTCGCGTGACCAACATCACTGACTACGGCGCCTTTGTTGAGCTGGAAGCTGGTATCGAAGGCCTTGTTCACGTTTCTGAAATGTCCTGGACCAAGAAAAACATCCACCCTGGCAAAATCGTTTCTACGAGCCAGGAAGTTGAAGTTATGGTTCTTGATGTTGACGAATCAAAACGTCGTATCAGCCTTGGCCTGAAACAGTGTTCTTCCAACCCTTGGGAGTCATTCCAGGCGAATCACCCTGCCGAATCCGAGCTTGAAGGCGAGATCAAAAACATTACCGA
Organism: Kiloniella sp. EL199; assembly: GCF_900313065.1. Classification (GTDB taxonomy): domain Bacteria; phylum Pseudomonadota; class Alphaproteobacteria; order Kiloniellales; family Kiloniellaceae; genus Kiloniella. The sequence continues at coordinate 561,589 of NZ_OMPU01000013.1, read as the reverse complement.
ATTTGGTCTGTTTGTTGGTCTTCCTGGCGAAATCGACGGCATGGTTCACCTTTCAGATCTGAACTGGGAACTTTCCGGTGACGAAGCTGTTAAAGAATACAACAAAGGTGACATGGTTAAGGTTAAAGTTCTCGACGTTGACGTTGATAAAGAACGCATCAGCCTTGGCATCAAACAGCTCAGTTCTGATCCTTTCGCAGGTTCAGTAGAAGGCCTGAAAAAAGGCGCTGTCGTTACCTGTACTATTACAGCCGTTACAGATGGTGCTCTTGAAGTTCAAATCGCTGATGGTGCGACTGGAACAATCCGCAAAACTGAACTTTCACGTGAGCGTAGTGAACAGCGTACAGATCGTTTCGCAGTTGGCGAAAAAATCGACGCACGTATCACAAACATCGATTCCAAATCACGCAAAATTGCTCTGTCCATCAAACAGCACGAAGCTGCTGAAGAGAAACAGGCAATGGCTGATTACGGTTCAACAGACTCCGGCGCTAGCCTCGGCGATATTCTCGGCGAAGCTCTCTCCAAAGCTGCTGAAGACAAAAAATAAGCCGATTTTTTCGGTTCGAAAGAAAGGCCCGGTGTTCATTCACCGGGCCTTTTTTGCATCTAAAACGCCTTTTTATATGGGAAATGCTTTATTCTTAATGACTTAGACTTGACGGATTTTTCAGGCTCTGGCACCATTTAGGGGAACAGGACTTAAATTACGGCAAGAAAAGCTTAGAGTTAAAATCAGACGCCGGGTAATCCGAGGTACTAGAGGCGGGTATTTGAACTACTTCGGTAACAGCTACAGGGAGACGTAAGGCATGACCAAGTCAGAGCTCATTCAGCATATCGCAGAGCAGAACCCCCACCTCTATCATCGAGACGTTGAAAGAATCGTCACAACTATCTTTGACGAAATCTCAAATGCTCTCGCAGACGGCAATCGGGTTGAACTCCGCGGTTTCGGAGCTTTTTCCGTCAAGCATCGTGACGCCCGTGTCGGCCGCAATCCGCGCACAGGTGAATCAGTTGAAGTTGATTCCAAACACATCCCATTTTTCAAAACAGGTAAACAGCTTCGCGAACGCCTGAATAATGGTGTGGATAGCTAATTAGAATATGGTTTGAGATAAGTGAAAAGATTTAGCTGGGTACTCACAGCCCCCATTACGCTGGCCATCCTCCTCTTGGCAGTTAACAACCGTCAGGATGTAACGCTAGAGATATGGCCCTTCGGGCTTCAGTTTGATTACCCGCTTTATCTCATCATCCTGATCTCTGTCGGCCTTGGTATATTAGCTGGCGCCATTATTGCCTGGCTATCGAGTGCTGCAACACGCAGACGTGCCAAAGCAGCCGAATGGAAAGTGCTTGACTTGCAACGTGATCTCTCGTTTGAGCGCGCGGAACTGAAAAAGCTGCAAGAAAAAGAATCATCAAACTCACTTCCTGTAAAAGAAGCTTCATAAGGCCTTCCATCCTTCCGGTGAGACGATCAAGTTAACGACGTCTGATATATTCTTCCCCTTGAAGGTTAATGCTGGCACTTGATTGACCATCATTGTATAAAATATTCAAATTTATGATTTGATCAGGGAACCCACCGTGCAGAACATCACAGCTGAACAGGTTGCAAAAAGCCTGGATTATCCTTCTCTTGTAGAAGCCCTCAGAGAAGCTTTTCAGAGCAAGATAACCGTACCTATGCGCCATCATCACGATATGGAACAGCCCAATGGTCGGCGAGAGTCCACACTTCTGCTAATGCCAGCTTGGGAATCCGGAAAGTCCGTCGGGGTAAAGCTTGTTACAGTCAGCCCGGAAAACGGAGAGAAAAATTTACCTGCCATTCAAGGTATCTATATCCTGTTTGATGGCGATACCGGAACCCCCAAAGCCCTGATAGAGGCAAAAACACTCACCGCACGCCGCACGGCCGCAGCTTCTGCATTGGCCACGTCCTATCTTGCACGACCAGACAGCACAAAGCTGGCAATGGTCGGAACAGGCGTTCTTGCACCAAATCTTATTCAGGCTCATGCTGCCGTTCGCCCGATAAAAGACGTCACAATCTGGGGGCGGGACTTTAAAAAAGCGGAAGATCTTGCACAGGAAATGAGTAATCTCGGTTTCGCTGCCCATGCTGAAAAAGATTTGGAAAAAGCTGTAAGCACCGCAGATATAATTTCAAGCGCGACCTTGAGCAAGACACCCCTTATTTCAGGAAATTGGCTGAAGCCCGGCCAACACCTTGATCTGGTCGGCGCCTATCGCCCGGACATGCGCGAAGCAGATGACGAAGCCATCAAACGCTGTAGCATATTTGTCGATACACACGCAGGAGCAACCAAAGAAGGTGGAGATATTGTTATGCCTCTACAAAGCGGTGCTCTAAGCAAAGAAGATATCAAAGCAGATCTTTTCGAACTGACCCAAGGAAAACATACTGGTAGAAGCTCTGCAGAAGAGATTACCTATTTTAAATCTGTTGGCCACGCGCTAGAGGATTTGGCCGCTGCCCAGCTCGTAGATAAGCGCATTAAGAACACATAAGTAAAATATTGGCTCGGTCACGGCGAATTAAATATTTTTTTGCTATAAGCTATTCCAGAAACAGGGGTGACCAATGCGATTACCTCTGTTAGGAATGGGCTCCGATTAACAATCTTGACTGGAGATCGGAATATGACCCCGAAAGAACGTATCTTTGTTGCCATTGACACTCCGGATATCAATAAAGCAACAGAGCTCGCGAAAGCACTCTCTGGTGAAGTCGGCGGCATTAAAATCGGCAAAGAGCTTTTCACAGCTCAAGGCCCCAATGCTGTCAGAGGCGCTGTTGGTGGCGAACCACTTTTTGTAGATCTGAAATTTCACGACATTCCCAATACTGTTGCTGGTGCAATCCGGTCATCACTACACATGCGTCCCTTTATGGTAAATGTTCATGCATCAGGCGGTAAAGCAATGATGCAAGCCGCAGCAGAAGCAGCACGGGAAACATCCGAAGACCTCGGCATTCCGCGCCCGATCGTACTGGCAGTAACTGTTCTGACAAGTATGGACGATAGCGATCTATCCGATGTCGGCCAACAAGGTCCCGCAGCGGAACAGGTAGAACGCCTTGCTCTGCTTGCAAAAGAAAGCGGCATTGATGGCGTGGTTTGCTCTTCACAGGAAATTAAACTGCTCCGCAAGGCCTGTGGCCCTGATTTTAAGCTTGTTGTTCCCGGCATAAGACCTACATGGGCAAGTGCAGGTGATCAAAAGCGGATCATGACACCACGCGATGCTATTGAAGCGGGCGCAGACTACCTTGTCATTGGTCGCCCGATCACTGGCGCAGAAGACCCCGTAGCAGCCGCACGCAGAATTGTTGAAGAGTTAAACTGAACCAGAAGGCCGGAAGCAAAGCCGGGAAAGACAGCATGGTATCCCAGATTCCTCCAGAACAAGCCGTTCATGACATTCCGGTTAAGACCGTTAGCGGCCTTGCCATCAAAACGGTTATGGGGAATTTACCCGCTTTGATACAAATGGCTTTGTTTCCTTTTCTTCTTTCGGCTCTTATCACAGCATTGTCGATTCCATCCCTTGGCAATCCACTCTCAAGCTGGATATTAAGTATCCTCGCTTACGTTCCCCATACTTTATTTGCGGTCGCTTGGCATCGCCGAACCTTGCTGGACTTGCAAGCACCTGAATCCACTTCAATTACCAGCTGGAACCGAGTGCATTGGCAGTTTCTTCTAAAGATCATAATTTTACTCGCCATCTTTTATGGCATGGGCATGATTGGAAGCTTACCAGTTCTGACCATAGGCACAGCGATCCCCTCACTTGTCCCTTTTTTATTCTTAGGGTTAATGATTGTGATGCTATACGTCATTGCTAGATTATCCTTTATTCTCCCCGCCACTGCTGTTGGCGAAAAGTATTCGCTGGATACAAGTTGGAAACATACAGACAAACAAGGATGGCGCATTGTTGCAGCTTTCCTGTTGCTCACAATCCCCTTTGGCTTATTCATGCTCCTCATTGCGATGTTCGCTTTTGGAAGCTTGTTTACCGGCATGCCGACGACCCCGGAAGAAGCAACCAACTTTAACATTCTGCATTTTATTCAAAACAACGGACCTGCTTTCTTCTTTCTACAGCTCATCATTCTTGTTGTAACTTACTTACCCACCGCCGCGGTAATTTCAATGCTCTCAGTTGCCTTCAAAGGCTGCACGGGTTGGGTTCCTGAGCAAACGGAAGAAAAAGAGAATAACTGAAAACTCAGATGAACCGTATTTCATTTTAAAAGCCTTGAGTTTTGGCTTTAGAGTTTGCGCCCCCCTACATAATTGAATAACATCTTGGCTTTACTACCAATCATACTTTACGAGATTAATCTAACAATAATTTCCCTATTCTTATTCGGGGTTTTTCTGATCATTTCTTTAATTGTTGCAATGCGATTTTCTTTTATCCTTACGGCCAATGCATTCGACAAGTCATACAGCTTCTCTAAAAGCTGGGCCGACACAAAAGAGCATTGGCCCCAAATGTTCATGTCGTTTATTATTCTGTCTATATTGTTTATTCTTATATAAATTGCTTTAGGATTTATTGCAGCGACCCCCGCTTCATTTTTGATAGGTATCAGCTTTTACTCTTATCGCAATAGGCGTTATATCTTTGATAGTCTGTCTTCTTATCTTAATAGTATCCGCAATCTCTTTCCTCCCCTTTATTAGCATGCACTACTACTATTATGACGCACTTGTTGGCTTCGCGAATGATCAAGAAGCATCTGATCACCTTTCTTAAAATTTTTACTTTTCTACCAGAGTGCTATAAATATTCGGGCAGAAAAACAAAACTGACTAGGCGAGATAATCCCTTGGCAACAGAAGTTAAAATTTGTGGCATAAACAGTAACGAAGCACTGAACGCAGCACAGGAAGCTGGCGCGGAATACCTTGGCTTTGTTTTTTTTCCAAAAAGCCCGCGCAATGTTTCTATCGAACAGGCTGCAGCCCTTGCAAAACAGGTAAAGCCCGGCATTAAGAAGGTCGGGTTACTTGTAAATGTCAGTGATGATGATATTCGCCAGATAATGGAACAGGTCCCTTTGGATATCCTGCAATTACACGGTGGCGAAGCACCGGAACGTGTTGCCGAGATCAAACGTAACTTTGGCCTTGAAGTGATGAAAGTCATAAAGGTTTCAGAACAAAAGGATTTTGAAACAGTATCGGTTTTTGAGGAAGTATCTGACCGACTGTTGTTTGATGCCAAGCCCCCAAAAGACCTAAAGAATGCATTACCTGGTGGAAATGCCATATCTTTTGACTGGCGCTTACTCGCCGGGAAAAGCTGGAAAAGACCATGGATGCTGGCTGGTGGATTGAATTGTGATAATGTTCAGGATGCGGTTCGAATTTCCAGCGCCCCCGCTGTTGATGTGTCTTCCGGTGTCGAGGATAAACCCGGACTGAAATCAGTTGAAAAGATTATTGGTTTTACATCCAAAGCCAGGAACATTTGATCTCGGAGTATGTAATGCCGGATTCTGTCGTTGCTTTTCTCACTCACTTTGGTGAGATCCAGCTTTTTATCGTTGCGACAGTTTGCATCTACTGGGTTATCTGTCCCAGATTGGGCACACGCCTATGGTTCGCCCTCTGCATCTCAAGCTCGGTTCAACAAACGCTCAAAATGGCCTTTGTACAACCACGCCCCTATTGGCTAGATCCGGATCTCTTGGCGATTGAGAAGAGCACCTCTTACGGCATGCCTTCCGGGCACGCGCAAACACCACCACTTTTCTATGGTATTCTCGCCAAATCTTCGAGGCGGCGTTGGGCTTATTTTCTAGCAGCAGCTATCGTTATCCTGACAGGCTGGACAAGGATCGTTGGTAATGTTCACAGTCTGGAACAGGTGCTCACAGGCTGGACCATAGGTGTTTTGCTTCTCATTTCCATATTTTTGCTGGAAAAACCGGCAATCCGCTGGTGGCAAAGAAGTACCTTTATTGTCCGTATCTTTGGTTCTTTCGCCTTTTGCGCTGTCTTGATGGTGTTTGGATTATGGGCTGCTTCTCATGCTGACCAGCAGATCGTTCCAGCGAGTTGGGTTGAAAACGCAGGCCATCCGCTTCACCCCGTCAAAGCTGACAACATCATCATTGTTCCCGGCCTTCTGTTCGGATGGCTTCTGGGACTTGCCCTTTTGGATGGAAAACATCCGCTGAAACCAGAAAACAAGCTCAAACTTGCTTTGCGTCCCTTGCTCGGCCTGCCCCCCATAGCCCTGCTATTGGAAACAGCGCCGGGAAAAGAAATAGAGCTTATTTTGATTGTCACCTTCATCGTTGGTGTGCTCGCCGGATTATGGTCCAGTTATGGAGCACCATTTCTTTTCAAGATATTAAAGATCTAAGCATCGCATCCCTTGCAGGAGAGAGGCTTTTCAGGCAAAGTCCGCCCAAGATAGATCATAGAGATCCGATAAGGTTGCAGAGTAGATATGACAACACCTAATTCTTATATGAACGGCCCTGACGAGCGCGGGCATTTTGGTATTTTTGGCGGCCGCTATGTCGCTGAAACGTTGATGCCTCTTATTCTCGAAGTCGAAAAAGCCTATGATGCAGCCAAGGCTGATCCTTCGTTTCAAAAAGATTATGACTATTACGCCAAACATTATGTTGGCCGTCCAAGTCCCCTTTATTTTGCAGAACGCCTGACCAATGAACTCGGCGGTGCAAAGATTTACTTCAAACGCGACGAGTTGAACCACACCGGCTCTCACAAAGCGAACAATGTTCTTGGGCAAATTCTTCTGGCCAAGCGTATGGGCAAAAAGCGCATTATCGCAGAAACCGGCGCCGGACAGCACGGTGTTGCAACGGCAACATTCTGTGCCCTTTTCAATCTGCCCTGTGTTGTTTACATGGGCGCGACTGATATCGCACGACAGGCTCCAAACGTCTTTCGCATGAAATTACTGGGTGCCGAGGTTATCGGCGTTGAAAGCGGTACAGGCACCTTGAAAGACGCCATGAATGATGCGCTTCGTGATTGGGTGACCAATGTTGAAGAAACATTCTATATTATTGGTACTGCCGCTGGCCCTCACCCCTATCCGGTAATGGTCCGTGACTTCCAGTCAATTATTGGCCGTGAGGCAAAAGAACAGATGCGCGAAGCCGAAGGTCGTTTACCTGATCAACTCGTCGCTTGCATTGGTGGTGGCTCTAACGCGATTGGCCTGTTCCATCCGTTTTTGGATGATAAAGAAGTGGCTATCACGGGCGTTGAAGCCGCTGGCTTGGGCGTTAAAACCAATAAACATGCCGCATCTCTGACGGGTGGAAAGCCCGGTGTTCTTCATGGTAACAGAACCTTCCTGTTACAGGATGAGGATGGCCAGATACAAGATGCTCATTCTATTTCTGCAGGTCTCGACTATCCCGGTATTGGACCAGAGCACTCATGGCTTCACGATATTGGTCGTGTGAATTACGCCTCCGCATCCGATAGCGAAGCACTGGAAGCCTTCCAGATGCTGTCAAAAGTCGAAGGGATTATCCCGGCACTGGAACCTGCGCACGCACTGGCACATGTAACCAAGATCGCACCGGATATGGACAAAGACAAAATCATCCTCATGAACCTCTGTGGTCGAGGTGACAAAGATATCTTTACAGTTGCCGAAGCTCTCGGCGTAGAGATCTAGGGGGAAGATATCATGAGCCAAACCAGACTTGAAAAGCGTTTTGCAGACCTGAAAGAAGAAGGCAGAGGCGGCCTTGTTACTTTTGTAACCGCAGGCGACCCAGATTTCGAAACCAGTCTTGAGGTTGTTAAGGGCCTTCCAGAAGCCGGTGCAGATATCATCGAACTTGGCATGCCCTTTTCCGACCCGATGGCTGACGGCCCTGCCATTCAGGCATCCAGCTTACGGGCTTTGCGCAACGGCATGACACTTCGCAAAACCCTTGATCTTGTGCGCGCTTTTAGAAACGACAATCAGGATACGCCAATTATCCTGATGGGGTATTACAACCCAATCTATATCTATGGCGTAGATAAATTTTTGGTCGATGCAAAAGAAGCAGGCGTCGACGGTTTTATCATTGTTGACTTGCCACCAGAGCACGATGAAGAATTCTGTATTCCGACTTTAGAGCAGGGTTTACATTTCATACGTCTGACAACACCAACCACAGTTGGCGGCAGATTACCGAAAGTACTTAACAACACGAGTGGTTTTGTATATTACGTATCCATCCTTGGCATTACAGGTACTGCCGCCGCGTCTGACAGTGCGATCCACGACGCAGTAGCCCGCCTGAAAGCCGAAACAGATTTACCTGTTGCCGTTGGCTTTGGTATTCGGACACCCGAACAAGCAGCTAATGTCGCAACAGTTGCGGATGCTGCTGTGGTTGGCTCCGCAATTATTGATACATTGAAAGAGAACTTGGATGATGACAACCAGGCGAAACCTGGCCTCATCCAAGCAGTACTGGAATACGTACGTACACTTGCAGATGGTGTACGTGGGTCCCGTACTTAATTGAAACAAGTAAGGCAGAAAGCATGAACTGGATTTCCAACTACGTCCGCCCGAAGATCCGTGCGCTGGTACAGAAAGATACACCAGATGATCTATGGGTAAAATCACCTGCCACAGGCCAGATGATTTTCAAAAAGGAATTGGAAAAGAACCTTTGGGTCTGTCCCTATAGCGGACATCACATGCGGATCTCTGCGAGAAAACGCCTTGAGACTCTTTTTGACGACGGCGAGTATACTCTCGTTGAGTTGCCAAAGACCATTACAGATCCCCTTAAATTCAAGGATCTGAAAAAATATACTGACCGCATCAAAGATGCCAACGCCAAGAATGAAGACAAAGAAGCCATTCTTGTTGCCCGTGGCACCATGGGTGGCATGCAAACAGTTGTCGCAGTCTTTAACTTCTCGTACATGGGTGGTTCTATGGGAACTGCCGTTGGCGAAGGATTGCTGACAGCAGCGAAACTTGCCGTTCTCCAAGAAGCACCACTGCTGGTTATTCCAGCTTCTGGTGGGGCCCGGATGCAAGAAGGCATTCTATCCCTAATGCAAATGCCACGTTCAATCATCGCGGTCGACATGGTCAAGGATGCCGGACTTCCCTATGTTGTTCTTTTGACCGATCCAACCACAGGCGGTGTTTCAGCGTCTTTCGCAATGCTTGGCGATATCGCAATTGCCGAACCCCAAGCCAATATTGGTTTTGCTGGAAAACGCGTGATTGAGGAAACCATCCGGGAAAAACTACCGGAAGGCTTCCAGACTGCCGAGTATCTTCTGGAACACGGCATGGTCGATATGGTTGTTCATCGCCATGATTTACGAGATACGCTTATTCGCGTTTTCAATCTTTTGACTCAAAAAGGTCCTTCAGCTGAAATTTTACCACTCAAAAACGCTGAAGAAGCTAAAGAAGAAACCACAGAACAGAACGGCCCGGCTGAATAAGCCGGGTTTGCCCCTGTCCTCCTTGTTTTAAACATCAAGGTGAGCTTCAGGGGATAAAGCCAGAAACTTCATCAGGTAGAGATATGACCATGCGCCGGAGTGATATCGTCTTAGAGCGCCTTAGCCTCTTGCATCCCAAAATTATTGACCTGTCCCTCAGTCGCGTAGAGCGTTTGCTAGGATTGCTTGATCACCCGGAAGAGAAGCTGCCTCCGGTCATCCATGTTGCCGGTACCAATGGCAAAGGATCTTTCCTTGCCTATCTCAGGGCGATTTTGGAAGCACATGGCAAGGATGTTCATCTCTACACCTCGCCCCATCTGGTAAAGTTTCACGAGCGCATCAGACTGGCCGGGGAATTGATTTCCGAAGATGAGCTGGTCGCTCTTCTTGAAGAATGTGAAAAAGGCAACGGTCCTGATTCCATAACCTTCTTCGAAGTCACAACAGTTGCTGCATTTCTCGCCTATAGCCGCCATAAGGCAGATGCTCTTTTGCTCGAAACAGGTTTGGGAGGACGTCTGGATGCCACCAATATGGTCGCACAGCCTGCCTTGACAGCCATCACCCCTATTTCCGTAGACCATACCCAGTTCCTGGGGGAAACCATTGAAGAAATTGCCGCAGAAAAAGCCGGTATCCTCAAACCCGGTGTCCCTTGCGTTGTTGGCAAGCAACCCAAAGCGGCCCTCGATGTCATAAAGGCGCGTGCAGCAGAGATTGGTGCTGAACTCTATATTAAAGGCGAAGATTGGACTTTGACATCTGACGTCAATGGCTTCCTCTTTAGAGGGCGAAACGGGGAAACACATTATCCAAACCCCAACCTTCTGGGCGAACATCAGGTTGAAAATGCCGCTTTGGCCGTCGCTGCCACTGATATTCTGGCAAGTTCTTTTGACCTTAAAACAGACAATATCAAAGTAGGTTTGACCAAGGCTTATTGGCCCGGCCGCATGCAACAATTGACGACAGGCCTATTGCCCAATCTCCTGCCCGATGGCTCTGAACTTTGGCTCGACGGCGGTCACAACGAATCTGCCGGACTTGCGTTGGCAACAATTCTCAAAACATGGCAGGACAAACCGGTGCATATAATCTATGGAATGCTCAATACAAAAGCTGCCACAGATTATCTACGCCCGCTCGCGCCGCTTGGTTCAAGCCTAAGAGCAATTGAAATACCTTTTGAAGCGGCTTCACTCAGCGCTGAAGATGCTGCCGCTCATGCCGTTGAGGCCGGTTTTGATGCCAAAGCTTGCGCCTCGGCACAACAAGCCGTTGAAGAGATTCTTGCCCAGGAGGAACCCGGCCGCATTCTGATTTGTGGCTCGCTCTATCTCGCAGGGCATATCCTCGCGGAAAGCCAGTAACCGGATACCCAACAATAATATACTTTGTTGCCATTATCGCGACTCTTTGTCCAACACGAAGTCTAGCTTTTTTGGTTAAAAGCCTCTATCCTGAATCAACTTAGAAAGAGGACGAAACCATGCCGATCATCCGTGTGGAAATGTTCCAAGGTCGTTCACTTGAGCAAAAACGAGCTCTGGTCAAAACGCTGACTGAAGAAACGGCCCGAATCACAGGCTGCAATACCGAAGCGGTGTATGTCGTCATCGACGACGTTCATAAAGAAAACTGGGGTGCCGGAGGTATTCTCTGCACCGATAAAGTGCACCATTAACGTTACCCGGCTTGCGCCTTGCTGGAACCAGATAACCGAATCAACACACCTATTTGTGTGCCTGTTTGCGTTTCAGTAATTCAATATGAAAAAAGCCCCGCAAATGCAGGGCTTTTATCTTGAGATTTTTATCTTAAGACAGGGCGTTAAAAACGCTGTTCCATCTTATGCAAGAGAAGATGTAATCCACTCTTTTAGCTGGCCTTTGGCAATCGCACCCACTTTCTGGGCGACAACTTCACCACCTTTGAAGATAAGCAGTGTCGGAATGCCACGAACACCATACTGCTGTGGAGTCATTGAATTTTCGTCAATGTTAAGCTTGGCAATAGTAAGGGAACCGCCCATTTCTGCCGCGATTTCATCCAGTGCCGGCGCGATCATTTTACAAGGACCACACCATTCAGCCCAGAAATCCACAAGAACAGGGACATCCGCTTTAAGAACGTCGGCTTCAAAAGAATCGTCGCTGATTGCGATCGTTGACATATTATACCTCTTGCCATTTGTTTATGTGCAATGGAACTAACATACTTTAGTCCTTCCCATCACATCGTCAGCATGAATGTAGGGATGCAGGTCCCCTGACGTCAAGGTTCATATTGTACAAGAATGTTATCCGGCAAATGCATTAGCCGTGCTTCATCAGTCCACAACAAATGCGCTTCTATTTGATAATTCGGGTAAATTTGCCTCAAAACCGTACGATATGCCGCCATTTGGCGCAGGTAAGAACGATGAACTTTTTCGACTTTTTTGGGTGGTGGTCGATTGGTTTTGTAGTCAATAATTTTTACTTTATCGTCCGTTATAATCAAACGGTCCACCTGCCCTGAAATAACTTCGACATCACCATCGCGATGAACCAGCCCGACAACAGGAACTTCTGCACGACTCCCTTGACCGAAAATATCCTGATACTCCGGGTGATTGAGAACAGATAATGTTTCGTCCAATAACATATCAACTTGATCAGAATCTAATTCGTGTAATGGCGATTCCAGGAATCGACGCCCTGATGGCTCCCATTTTTCTTTTGGTAGATCCGGCAAGGTCTGCAAAAGCCGGTGGATAATCCGCCCACGTTTAAATCGCGCACCATCATCCTGCCCAAGAGGTGATCTAACAGGTGGCTCATCATCCTTTGCCCGGGATGGGGCGAGGGGACGAGGAGGAACAGGCTCTTGATCCGGGTCCACAAAAGCCCAGATTGGCAATCCCTCATCCAAACGATCTGCAACTGCTTCTTCTTTTGTGGCTCGGATATGAACTTCCTGCTCATTCTCCTGAACGCGCCCCATTGCTCCCCAAGGTCCTGTCGGATCTTCGGGAAAAGAAAACTCGACTTCTTTGCCGTGTTCGTCGAGAGCCGCTTGAGCTAAGGCATACCAGCTATCATCAGACGGTTCGCGTGCGCCTGTCCAACCAGAGATAATCAAACGGTCTTCCGCACGGGTTAAAGCTACGTATAAAAGGCGTCGATATTCCCGTAAACCATCCTTGCGAAGCTGATCACGCGCAGAAGAAATGATTTCTGTATTCATGGCTGTGCGCGGTGACCACACAGGAAGATTGCCCTGTTCTTTTAACCAGACAACGCCGCGATCTACCTGTGGTATCTGTGTTGTGTCCGGTAAAATAACCACAGGTGCCTGAAGACCTTTTGATCCGTGTACCGTCATAATACGAACGGCACCACCACCCTGTTCAAGGTCACGCTTGATTTCCTGATCTCCGATTTCCAACCAATGCAGGAACCCTTCGAGTGATGGTGTTTCTTCCCGCTCATAAGCAAGGGCAAGAGAGACAAATTCTTCTATAGGATCACGTGCATCAGGTCCCAACCTGGACAGGAGCATTTTCCGTCCACCCAAAGGACCAAGAATGTGAGAGAAAAGCTCAAAAGGCGGTGTATAGTCTGCACGGGCCAGCAAGCCATTCAAGAAACCTGCTGCACGAGCAAAGGTGTTATTGGATTTGGCTTTATCCCGTAATCTTGACCACAGGCTTCCTTTGCGATTATACGCCAATTCAAAAAGCTGATCTTCATCCAGTCCGAGTAACGGTCCCTTCAAAACTGTCGCTAGCATCAAATCATCTTCGGGCAGCAACAAAAACCGCCCCAACGCAACAAGATCCATCACCGCCATCTGATCGGTAAGGACCATTCGGTCTACCCCGGAAACGGGTACAGACAACGTTTTAAGTTCGCGCACCAGTTCTTCCACAAAGGCATTCCGGCGGCGAACCAAAACAAGAATATCACCAGGGTCAATACGCCGGCCTTGAGACGGTAACTGACAGACCGGGTCATCAATCCCTGCTTCAGCCATGGTCCAGTAGTGAATACGCCGCGCCAACACACTGGCTAGACGTGCCCGGGATTCCATTTCCGCTTCTTGTGCTAATGGCAAGGTCCAAGGTGTGTCTTCAGTACCGCCCTCACTCACCATCAAGGGCCAGAGTTCAACGCGCCCAGCTTGTCCCAATCTGACGGGTTGATGCTTTAAGAGATCTTCATGAAAAGAAACACCATCCGCTGCCGAGGGATAAGAAAAAACCTGATCAACAGTTGAAAGTACTGATGGTGTCGAGCGAAAGGACACATCCAGACTGATGCGTTGCCATTTTTGACGGGCGATCTCTACCCGTTTTTCAAAATGCTCACGCATTTGCTCAAACTTGGCCGGGTCAGCCCGCTGGAATGAATAGATGGATTGCTTTACATCCCCAACGGCAAAGATCGTTCGGATGTCTTCTCTCGCGCCCTCTCCATCAAAAAACTCGTTGCAAAGCGCAGCAACAACTTCCCACTGTTCCGGATTGGTATCCTGCGCCTCGTCAATCAGGACATGATCAATCCCTCCATCAAGCTTGAAAAGCACCCAGGCAACTGCCCGTTCTCCCTTTAGAAGATCCCTCGTTTTTAGAATGAGATCATCGTAATCAAGAAAAGCACGGGTTTCTTTATAGCGCTCATAGCGTGATAAAATCGCAATGCCCAAATCGAGTAACGACGACGTTGCTTTTGCGACACCAATTGCGTTGAGCTTTTCGTTCAGGCGAATTAAACGCTCTGCTTCGGAAATCAATATATCCGGTAACTGTGGCAAAGCAGATAAAGCACCCTTTGTTGCCAGACGACTTCTTATTTCACCAGCTTGCGTGAAAAAAATCCCCCGGTAATCACTATATTTTTCACACCTGTTTTCAGGCTGGCTCTCCAACCAACTTTTAAGCAAATAACCACGTTCCTGATCTGACTTTGCCCCCTGCAATAAAGCATCAGCAGCATGAGAAAGCTGGATAGCGTTAAAAGCCCCATCTTCACAAGCTGCCTCCAAAAGTTCTGTCGCACTACTATTTGCATCAACACCAAGAGTTTCGTAAATGACCTCCTTAAGCCCTTGCTGATCACTATACAGCCCCAGAAGATCTGAAATCCGTCCACGTTCACGGATAATTTCCTGTACAAGCGCCCCAAATGACTGTTCCTGCGTATAGGCCGTAATACATTCCAATGCGTCAGTAACAGCTTGCTCACTCAATTCTCCGCGCCCTGAGAGAACATCTTCACGGGATCTGAACAGAAGCTCTTCTGCAGAACGATCATCAAGGATTTGAAAGTTCGGCGCTACCCCGGCTTCCAAGGGAAACCGTCCCAATAAAGATTGACAAAAGGCGTGAATCGTCTGAATTTTCATCCCGCCCGGCGTATCCAGAACACGCGCAAACAATCTTCGTGCCGTTTGCAATTCTTCCTGAGAAGCTTTTCGACCAAACAACTTTTCAAGCTCTTGTATTAGATCTTCTTCAGGAATTGTGGACCAACCAGCCAGCTTGTCAGACAGACGGTTCGCCATTTCTGCCGCAGCCGCTTTGGTGAAAGTCAGTGCCAGAATTTTCCCCGGCTCTGATCCACTTAACAGCAAATTAAGAATGCGATCGGTCAGAACTTTTGTCTTACCTGCTCCCGCAGAGGCCCCCACCCAAACAGATGCAGTCGGGTCCGCAGCTTGTCTTTGCTCCTTGGTTGCTTTCTCGAGGATATCATCAATACGCAGGGTCATAGGTCACCCTCGCCACCTGTTGACCATTCTTTAATACGTGCCAAATGCTCAAAATCATTATAAACAAGAGCTTGATTAGGTCTGGGGCGCGCTGCGTAGGGTGTTTCCTGATAATCAAATTCAGCAATCAGATCCTGTAATCCTTCGAGAGCAATTTTTGCAATTTGCCCGGCACCTTCTTTTGCTCCACGCTGCCCCAGTGCATTTTTGTTTTCCCCCGCAGGTTCGCCGCCAGTTAATCGCCAATAAAGGAGCTCTTTCACCTCATCAGGTAAAATTCCAAAACCACCCTCAATAGCGATAGCCGCTTCCAACGGTAATTGCGGTGAAACCCCCTGCAGCACATTCTTGGCGCTTGGGACCGTACCCGTTTTATAATCAAGTATCGCCAAGCCACCTGTTGCCAGTTCATCAATGCGATCCGCCTTGGCTGTCAGAATAAAATCCCCCGCAGGTGCATTGAGAACAAGTTTTCCAGTTACTTCTACATGGGACTTGGAAACCATTTTCCGGCGCAGGACTTCCTCTTCCACAAACCACTTGGCAATACGTTGAAACCGGGGCCACCAGAAAGACCAGATACCCGGACGGTCTTTAACCGCAGTAAAAACGCCTTCACCTATGATCAAAAGCTGACGCTCGGCATCTTCAGGCAAAGCATCTGGATATTCTTTCAGGAATTTTTCTAGCGCTTCATGAATCAAACTTCCCTTGTCTGCCCCTGATGGATCTGCATCCAGCGGATCAAGCTTGCGGAGCTTTAATATCTTTTGGGCATAAAGTGCGTAAGGATCTCGCATCCACGTTTCAATGCGAGTCACAGACAGATTTCGAGGACGTGCAGAAACTGGTGGGGTCGGTGCTGGTGCTTTTATCTGTATCCGTTTTTCAGGAAGATCCAGTGCCTCTACCCAACTTAACCATTTCCTTGCATCCTGCTGTAGAAATCCCCGTAACCCCTTACCTTCCAATAAAGCTTCAATACGTAGTAACCACCGTGAAGGAACTGTTGGTGCTCCCTCTACCTTTTCTGATCGAGTCAAGAATACTTCTGGCGCACAAAAGGCCTGAACAAAATCCTGTGCAGACAATCCCACCTGCTGTTCTGGTTGAGGAAGGCCAAAATCCCGTCTCATCGGACGACTCATCCAAGGACCGGGCTTCGCTTCTGCTGGCCAACTACCTTCGTTCAATCCGCCCAGGATAACAACATCGGCATGTTGTAACCGCGCTTCGATAGCGCCAAGAATACTTAACCTCGGATGAGCCCCGAAGGGTGCACGTACCGCACGTCCAACCATCAAAGCCGCCAGTAATTCTGGGTAACGACGCGGTGACACATCAGGAGCATCACCCGCTGCTTCTCGTAGATCAGCAACAAACTCAGCAGTTGCAGTGCCATCATCTCCAGCCCAAAGTCTCTCAGCTCCACTCTGATCATCCGTGGAAGCCAGAAATTCGGCGAACTCGATATGTGAATCCAGTAAAGCCCGAAAAGAATGTGTGCCGCCGCGAATATGATCATCAAAAACCTGTCCTGCAGCGATAAGACGCTCTAGCAGATCTCGGGCTTCATGACCCTCTTCAATATCATCCCCAAGAGCTGCCATTAGCCCTTCGAGCCCAGATGCAGGTCGAACTCCACGCAACACTGTGATTTCAAGCTGTCGAATAATTCGTTTAAAAACACCAACCTGCATACCCGTAGCACAAAGAGGATGCTTCATTGTCGACAGGAAAGAAATTGGCGAAAGTCCCGACACCATCATTTCGGCTGTTAGCCGCAAAAAAACTGCCGGGGCAGCTTCGGGCAAAGGAGAACCCGCAGAATCATCTATCGTAATCGACCAACGCTCCATCTCTGCCGCCACACGACGGGCGAGATCTCGATCTGGCGTGATCAAGGCAGCTGTTTTTTCTGGCGTTTCCAGAACCGATCTTAGAATAAGGGAAATCGCCAGAGCCTCTTCACCGGGCCCCGGACAGTCCAGGCGAGATACTTTTTCTAATGCCTTCTGAAATAGCGTAATGTCTGACCGCTCTATATATCCTTGCCATTGTGTTGTTGCCTGTGCCGGGCGCATTGCCATATGCACAAAATCGACCC
Source organism: Kiloniella sp. EL199 (assembly GCF_900313065.1). Classification (GTDB taxonomy): domain Bacteria; phylum Pseudomonadota; class Alphaproteobacteria; order Kiloniellales; family Kiloniellaceae; genus Kiloniella. The sequence continues at coordinate 544,207 of NZ_OMPU01000013.1, read as the reverse complement.
GTGTTCCCGGTGCTCTGTTTGTAAACTCATCCCCCCTTAAATCAATTTCACCTGATTCAGTTTCACCTGATTCAACTTCATCAGCACCACAAGGCCAGAGTTGTAAATCAGACCTTGAGATATCCAAACGCTTCAGCAAACGAGCCAATCCATTTTGGGGGTGCGAGCTATCTTTCAAAAACTCGCGCCAGGTGTCATCGTTTGCCGTCAGATCAACACCCGGCAAAATCACCACGCCTTGCGGACATTTGGAAATAATGCCAATCAAATCTGCTGCGGCCGGAATAGAGCCTGTCGAACCAGCAACGATAAGAGGATGATCCGGGGGACATTGCCGCCAAAATTCCGCCTGCCCTTCCAAAAGACGTCGTCGCCTTTCTGCCGGGCCAATACCGCCGGTTGCCTCTTCGACTGTTGGCCATATTTTTGTTAAAATTTCCAGAAATTCTAACGTAATCTGCCAATGTACGGCATAATCTTCCGGCACAAGATCTGATAGTTCGGTAAAGCTCAGTCCTTCAGTTTGCACTTGATCCAGAAAGCGGCCGAGTTCCCCGGCTAGACGAACCGCTTGATCTTCGGGAATAATATCTCCGCCGTTGGCTTTGGTCTGTGACGTGGACCATTTCAATACCAACTGACTTAGTAACAATTGACGCCTTAACGGTGAAAGCACAGGCGGAAGGTCAAAATCCTGTTCTTGCCCAATGGCCACGTCAGATGCTGACATCAGCAGTTCATCAGGATCCAAATCACCCAGTGGCAACATTCTGGGTAACATCATCGCTTTACCATCAGATGCCCGCAAGAAAGCTTGTTGCAGGCTTCGGCATGCACGCCTTGTTGGCAGCAGGATCATCACCTTGGAAAATTCCAGAGGGTTATCGCCCCAACGTTTTAAAATTCCCTTGGCGAGGGTATCAACAAATGAGGCATTCGACGGAATAGAATAAAGATCTGTTACGCCTTCTCCCTGCTCAAAAGGTTCTGTCTCGAAAGGAAGTTCAAAAGTCATTATTTTGATGCCGCTGGCAACATACTTTGTAAAAGACCTTCTACTTCACGAAGTCCTTCGGGCGTACCGACATGAAACCATTCTCCATCATGCTCTAATCCGTACAATCGATCGGATGCTAAAGCTTTGTCGAAAATCTCGTTTAGAGAAAAAGCACCTTCAGGAGCATCACTGAAAAGATTCGGATGCAGAATTTGAATTCCCGCGTAAACATAAGGCGCAGATGTTGCTTCTCCTCGACGGCTCAGCTTTTGATCATTCTGTAGAAAAAAATCACCAGCCCCTTCATATCCATAAGCCTTTGATTTCGGATGAACCAGAAGCAAAATATCCATCGTATTAGAATTCCAAGTATTCATAAGGCGCTTGATAGCGGCTTCAGTGCCATCAAGCCAACAAACATCACCGTTCACGACGACAAAGGGGTCATGCCCCAAAAGCGATAGCGCCTGGGTCACTCCACCGCCAGTCTCAAGAATCTCATGCTCTTCTGAAAACACAACCATTGGATCATCATATGATTCAACAAAGCTTTGAATCTGATCTTTCAGATAAAAGCCATTCACAACTATTTTGTGAATGCCTGCAGCTCTAAGTTTAGCAATGATACTTTCCAACATTGGGGCCCCCAGAACCTTTACTAAAGGTTTGGGAATTGTCTCTGTTATTGGCCTCATCCGCTTGCCAAAACCCGCTGCCAACACCATCCCTGTTTTTATTGCCGCAGTTTTTGTCGCCATTTGAATTACTATATCCTGCCTATCAATCGGATCCATCCGTTGATCTAATTACGCTTCGAGAAAGAGCCAGATTTCACGAAAATAAGGGTGCAAATCTTTCTCGCCATTTCGGACCACCGAAAAATTTCAATACTCTTGCGGTTTCTCCCTGCCCATAAGACAGCTTTACCTGTAAATGCCCACGCGGCATTAAAAAGCCCAGCCTATCAGGCCATTCAATAAGCGAAATACCTTCGGAAAAAGCCTCTTCAATACCAAGTTCATAAGCTTCTTCCGCATCCTCTAGCCGATAGAGATCAAAGTGCCAGATCTGCTTGTCAGCCCGGTCATATATCTGAACCAGAGTAAAGGTAGGACTGGGAACTTCTTCTATCTGTTCCATCCCTTCCATAGCAGGGAAGGCATTAATCAAGGCGCGGGAAAAAGCTGTCTTACCCGCCCCAAGGTCTCCATCCAAAGCCAGAACATCACCTTCATATAAAAATGGTGCTAGTTTTCGGGCAAATTCTCGGGTTTCATTTTCATCAGCAAAAGCAATTTCACCTATAAAATTTTCTGCTGTTATACTCGTGGCTGTCACGGGGTCTCGCCCTCGGTCTGGACTTCGACACTTCCCTCTATTTCATATTGAGGTTCCGTTTTTTCACGAATTTCAGTGTTTTCATTAATGGTATCGGCGACGATTTGACGAATGCCACCGGATTTTTCCGGCTCTTCCAGTAATGGAATATGACAGGTCACGATCGTTCCCTCATCAATTTCAGATTCAATTTCAACCCAACCACCGTGAAGTTCTACAAGACTTTTGACCAACGAAAGCCCGAGACCAGCCCCGGCTTGTTTTGCATGTCCTTCACCACGTTCAAATTTATGGAAAACTCTTTCTTGATCTTCTTTGCCGATCCCCACACCATTATCTTTCACAGCAATACGCAATTCATGATCACGGCTTGCCGTTATATCCACACTGGCCCCTTCAGGAGAGAATTTGAGTGCATTGAGCAGGAGATTATATAATGCCTGTGTAAGTCGGCGCTCATCCACTTGGACAGATCCAATCTCGTCATCACAGACAATATTCACTTCAATATTGCGATGACGAGCCCTTTCATGCCCGATAGTATAGAGATGCTGCAGCATATGATCGACTTTAACCTCGGTCAGATCCAGATGCAGATATCCCGCTTCAATGGTTGCCAAATCAAGAATATCATTAATCAAAGTCATCAAACGTTGGGATGATTCAACAATCGCCTGACTGTATTCTCTCTGCCTGCTGTTCAATTCACCAAAAAACTGGTTTTCCAGAATTTCCGCGAAGCCAACAATTGCATTCAGCGGTGTTCTTAATTCATAAGAAACATTCGCGATAAACTCTGTTTTCAGTTTATCAGCCGTCTCAAGGGCTTCATTTTTCTCAAGTAAGGCACGCTCAACAGTAAAAGAGTCCGTAACATCAAGGAAAGTCAACAAGGTGGCCCCATCCGGCAGCATGACCTGCGCCCAGTCAAGAACGACACCATCGGACCTGAATTTACGCCCGGACCGAACTTCGGGTTCACAGACACGAGCGACCATCAATTCAAGTTGATCATCCCAGTCTTCATCCCGAACTTCAAAAAGATCCCGGCTTCGCATAACCACATCTCTGACATGCGGTTCACTATTGAGGAAATCTTCGGGAAGTTTCCAAAGCCCGGCAAAGTTAGGATTGAAAAGTTTTAAACGGCCATCTGCACCATAAACGACAACAGCTTCATAAAGCTTGTTCAACGTCTCTCGCTGTACTGCCGTTAAGGTATTATAAGATCTTTCCAGTGCGAGACGGTCGGTTACATCTTCAACGGTTTCAAGCACCCCGCCAAAGGGATGTGCCGTCGCAACAGAACGCAACGTTGTTCCGTCTGTCAGGTGTAACAGCTCTTCAACAGGTTCGATCATCGTACGATAATCACGTAACCGCTGTTGTTTGAATTCGGGAAAATTAGCGTATTCCGGAAGTCTGCGATTTTCGCGCATCGTATCCAAAACCTCACTCAAATGAGGTTCGGATTTCAGGAAATCTTCATTTAACTTAAAAAGTGTTGCATAGGATGAATTAAAAAAGACCAATCGTTCATCCGGGCCAAAAATAGAAATGGCGATTCCAAGGTTCTCAAGAACCTGGGCATGTCCGCCAATATGCCGATTCAGTTTACTTTCTGCTTCTTCCAAACCTGTTTGATCAACAGCAAATCCCAAAAGCGTTTTATCGTCCAGACTTCTTTCACAGCATTCCAAGAGGCGCCTTTCTCCGGCGATAATCGCGTGATGTCTTTCAGAAACGATTTCACCACTCTCCAGCGCCTGCCGGGCAAGACTATGCGCTTGAGAAACTTTTGAACGGTCCACAAGTTCTATGTTTTGCTGAAGAATGTCACTATATTCGGCTTCTACAGCATTAACATAGGCCTGATTACAATAGGTAAGCGCAAGCTTCTCATCTCGCATCCACACGGGAATTGGTAAATTTTCCAACAGAGAAGAAACATGACGGGACTCTTCTGCAGCAGTCCGCGCCTGTTTTTCCAAATCACTGACATCAGAAAACCAGACGACATCTGTTATCAGAGAATTATCACCTGCAGATTCAATGCGCTGGCCGTTGATACGGTATGTTCGCCCCTTTGCCCGCAAGGTAAGCGTAAAAGATTTTCCTTCACTCCTTAAGCTCTCGAACGCCTCGGTAAGTGTATTTGCCTCTCCTGTTCCCCGTTGGAAAGCAATTGAGATCGCATTGAAGTCGATCTCTCCTTTATCGAGACCAAATTCCCGGACAACACCAACACTGGCGCGAGATTTATTATCGTGATGAGAAAAGGTTACACAGCCAAGTGGTGCAGCCAAAACAGCAGCACGATCCAGCGATGATTTTATTTGTAGATCATAGAGTTTTTGCTGCAAAGATCGCCAGCGATGACGATAAGCAAAAACAACTAACCCCGAGCCAAGCAGGATGATGAGAGTAAGAAAGAAACCCGGCAGATAAGCCGAAAATGACGACACTGCGTTCCCCTCAAAAAATGCAGAAAATCCATATCTAGTTTGGATTTTTTGAAGCTGCCAGAAAACCCTCACCAAGTGTAATGAGTTTATCTTGTCAAAACAAGATGTTGAACGCAATCAGGGACCACAGAAATTAATCTGCGACCCCTGAAGATAACGTTTTGTGGCTATATTACCGGTAAATACCGTGTAACTAAGCCTTTACAAATTATTAGTAACGGTAGTGATCCTGCTTGAAAGGACCTTCTACTGGTACGTCGATATAATCAGCTTGTTCTTGTGTCAATTTGGTCAATTTAACACCCAGTTTCGCAAGGTGAAGCTTCGCAACTTTTTCATCCAATGCTTTAGGAAGAACGTAAACTTTGTTCTCGTAGTTCGCTGCGTTTTCCCACAGTTCAATCTGTGCCAGAACTTGGTTTGTAAAGGATGCGGACATCACGAAGCTTGGATGTCCTGTTGCACAACCAAGGTTAACAAGACGACCTTCGGCAAGAATAATAAGACGTTTGCCGTCCGGGAATTCAACTTCGTCAACCTGGTCTTTAACGTTGTGCCAAGGATAATTACGAAGAGCAGCAATCTGGATTTCTGAATCAAAGTGACCGATGTTACAAACGATTGCGCGGTCTTTCATGTCGCGCATGTGATCGATTGTAATAATGTCTTTATTACCGGTTGTTGTGACAAAAATATCGCCGATAGAAGCAGCTTCTTCCATAGTTGTTACTTCGTAACCTTCCATTGCGGCCTGAAGCGCACAAATCGGATCGATTTCGGTTACAAGAACACGTGCACCCTGTGTACGCAGGGAAGCTGCAGAACCTTTACCAACATCACCAAAGCCGCCAACAACAGCAACTTTACCGGCAACCATCACATCAGTTGCACGCTTGATGCCATCAACAAGGGATTCGCGGCAGCCATAAAGGTTATCGAATTTTGATTTTGTGACAGAATCGTTCACGTTGATCGCAGGTACTTTCAATGTGCCTTTTTTGGCCATTTCATACAGACGGTGAACACCTGTTGTCGTTTCTTCAGAAAGACCGCGAATATCGTCCAGAAGCTCTGGGAAATGATCGTGAACCATAACAGTAAGATCCCCGCCATCATCAAGTATGAGGTTTGGCTTCCAACCCTCAGGACCCTCGATTGTCTGTTCGATACACCAGTTAAACTCTTCCTCGGTCTCACCTTTCCAGGCAAACACAGGAACGCCCGTTGCAGCAATAGCTGCGGCAGCCTGATCCTGAGTTGAGAAAATATTACAGGAAGACCAGCGAACTTCAGCACCCAGAGCTGTAAGGGTTTCAATCAAAACAGCGGTCTGAATTGTCATATGCAGACAACCAGCGATACGAGAACCCGCAAGTGGCTTGCTTTCACCAAATTCCTCACGAAGTGCCATGAGACCTGGCATTTCAGTTTCAGCAATTGTGATTTCTTTACGGCCCCAATCAGCTAGGGACATATCCGCAACTTTGTAATCAGTAAATTCTGTCATGTACTTGGCTTTCATATAGTGCAATTACATAAAGAAATCTTTATGTGTTTATTTTGGCAGGAAATTAGCAGCCTTGAACTGATATTGCAACCCATTTCCTAAAAACACAGCCATCCGCTAAATTCGTAGAGCAGCACGACATACGGCTTCATTTGACATCAACATTTTAAAGAAAACCGTAATGTTAGGCACCTTCCGTCTCTGCAAACGTTCTTGCGACTGAAATGAAGGATTCTACAACTCTTCGTTTAAGCTGGCTTTTAAGAAAAATCACCATACCCCGGTTACTGTTTTCCAACTCTTTCAGCGGAACAACAACCACACGACTGTCTCCAAGAACTTCATGTTCGAACAAAAACTAGGAACAATTGCAGCCCCGGGATTGGGTGGCTTTTTATAGCGACGGATCATTTGGTCTATGTACCCACCCCGGCATTTGGGTACCCACCCCGGCATTTGACATAAAGCCATCACATCACTTTCTCAAAAATCCCGTTCTTATAACAAGCAAGGGGCAGTTCACGCCAGAGTCAGTTTCCACTTTACCAAGGAATTCGGCGTGTTTCTCCGCATTCATCTCGTCTCACCATTGGAATAACCACGAAGAAACAGATTCAAAACTGTCACGAATTATAACGCTCGTTATAGTCCTGAAGCATAATCGAAATACGCCCGGGATCGTGCTGTGTCATTATGGCTTCAGCACGCCGGGTAACATCTTCCATATTCAGTTTAAGGATTCTGTTTTTCACCCTCGGCAAGGCATTAGAACTCATGGAAAGATCTCGAACGCCCAAGCCCAACAATAACGGCAAATAATCGACATCCCCCGCAACTTCACCACAAACCGAGACCGGAATATGAGCACGCCTCGCTGCATCCACCGCAAAAGAAATCAACCGTAACACCGCTGGATGCAAAGGATTATAAAGATAAGCCACCTGTTCCTCAGCCCTATCGATCGCCAGAGTGTACATCGTCAGATCATTGGTTCCGATAGCAAAGAAATCTGCGACTTTGGCCAGCCCGTCCGCAGCCAGTGCCGCACCCGGAACTTCAATCATAATTCCAAGTGGTGGTAGAGGATCAGCAATACGGATATTTTGCTTTTTCAACCCTTCGGCAACTTCTGTTAAGGCTTTGCGAACTTCACGAACTTCACTCGGCGTTGTCACCATTGGCAACAAAATACGCAAAGGGCCGTGAGCGCTGGCTCGCAAGATGGCTCGCAGTTGCGTTTGTAATAGATCATGATGTTTCAAAGACAAGCGAATAGCCCGCAATCCAAGCGCCGGATTTTGCGATTCTGTCGGATGCGTTCCCAAAGCAGAAACCAGTTTTTCTCCCCCGGCATCCAACGTTCTGATTGTTACAGGCCGCCCAGCCATGCCATCTATAATTTCAGCCAGCGCCTCATATTGCTCCTGCTCTGTCGGTAGTTCTTCCCTGTTCATAAAGAGAAATTCAGTTCTCAGCAGGCCAACACCTTCAGCCCCATTGGCAACCGCCTGTCCGGTTTCACGCGGCAACTCGACATTAGCTTGCAGACCAACCCGTTCCTCATCAACTGTTACAGCTGCAATATCGCGTAATCCCGCAAGAACTTTGGCTTCTCGTTCAATGTCCTTGAGACGAAGCTTGTAATCTTTGATTCTCGCAGGACTAGGGTTAATGATTACCCGTCCGTTTGTACCATCAATGATTATGACTTCGCCGTTTTCCACACCTTTAAGAAGTTCTGGCACGCCAAGAACCGCAGGCAAACCAAGGGAACGCGCCATAATCGCGGTGTGCCCCTCTGGACCACCAAGGACAGTCGCAAACCCACCGATATGGCTGGGATCCATCATCGCGGTATCCGCAGGTGTAATTTCCTCGGAAAGAATAACAGAGTTCGGCGTCAACCCAGAATAAGAATCCGCTTTGGTTTTGGTCAGATTACGAACGATGCGATGCCCGACCTCGCGTACTTCCTGTGATTTTGTCCGCAGGTAGGGATCTTCCATTGACGCAAATTTGCGTGCAATCTGCCCGACCTCAGCCATGACAGCCGCTTCAGCATTTTTTTGTCCGGTTTGAATACGTGCCTCAATACCACCGATCAAGCTAGAGCTTTTGAGCATCTGCATGTGGGCATCAAGCAGATAACCAAGTTCTTCACCCGCTGCACCGTGAAAATCTTTCGATTGTCCATGCAGCTTGAGAACTTGATTTTGCGCCTTTTCAACCGCATCAGACAGACGCTTTAGCTCTGCAGGAATCTTTGCCGTTGGAACCCGGTATTCCAAAATCTGTATATCGCTGGATTCACTGACATAAGCAGAACCAATCACCACCCCGGGCGAGACAGCAAGGCCTTCGAATATACGTTCACCGGACTTATTGGCCACAGCGCATTCCTATCTGATAATTTATGCAACGCGATGATTATTTCTACGGCTTCCCCATAAGTTATTGGAAAGCTTGGTCCCTATTAGTCTTCATCAAATTTGTTCAGAACTAACTCTTCCAATGCCACCATCGCCTCTTGCGCAGAAGGTCCCGTGGTAGTTAGCTCTATTTCACATCCCGGCGCAGCCGCCAGCATCATTAATCCCATAATAGAACAACCTGATACGCTTGTTCCATCCTTGCAAACGGTCACTTCTGCATCAAAAATTTCAGCAACTTTTACAAACTTGGCAGAAGCTCTGGCATGTAATCCCCGCTTGTTCAAAATCATCAATGTTTTGGTAAGCAAGTTCTATTTCCCCCTTAAAACCCCTGGTACTCGGTTTTAAGCACGATCAAAGTAGCTCTGAAGCAACGTGAATATACTTACGACCTGCTTCCTGAGCTTCTAAAACCGCTTCTTTCATGGATTTTGTTTCCCGCAGACCAGCCAGTTTGATCAAAAGAGGCAAGTTAACACCCGCCACAACCTCTACATTAGCTTTATCCATGATGGATATAGCAAGGTTAGAGGGGGTACCACCAAACATGTCGGTTAAAATTACAACACCGCTACCGTCTTCTACCTTTTCAACAGAAGAAATAATTTCCTGACGCCTTTGCTCCATGTCATCTTCTGGGCCAATACACACAGTTTCAATCTGTGTCTGAGGTCCCACAACATGTTCCAATGCTGCCACGAATTCGAGAGCCAAGTCACCATGTGTGACCAGAACCATCCCTATCATGCCTTCCCTTTCCGCAGGCGCTTTCCCTTTATATATGGGAAAATTAACAGCAAACCATCCCCCCATACAAGGCGAAGCAATGCAGTAAAGACAAATATTCTCAAGAAAAGAGGTATTTTAAGAAATAACCAAAGAGAAAAAGCCCTATGATATTTTAAATACAGGAATACTAATCGGAGCTATTTATACCGATCTGGTTCTTTATCCATATCCCGATGCGCGACAATCATTTGCGGCCAGACATCATCCAGTTCGCTGCCCAACCACTCCGTTAAAGCAACCGATCTGTGACGTCCGCCTGTGCAGCCGATTGCAATAGTCAGATAATTTTTTCCTTCTTGCTGATAACGCGCGAGAAGAGGGATCACGAGATCCTTTAAGTGTGATGCAAAACTGGAAAAATCAGGATCTTTGCGAACATAGTCCGAAACAGCTTTATCTTTCCCCGAAAGAGGACGAAGACCAGGGTCATAATGAGGATTTCGCAAGAAACGCACATCAAACATAAGATCCGCCTCTCTTGGTACGCCAAAACGATAAGAAAAAGACATGACCTGAACAGTCATCACACCGCTTTCTTGTAATCCTAGCAAACTTGTTAAATTTTGCCGGAAATCTGCCGACGTGGTGTCAGAACTATCAATTGCAAAATCTGCGCGGGCCTGAAGTGGAGCGACTAATAACCGCTCAGCAAGAATACCATCCTTAAGGGGGCGATCTTCGGAAAGAGGGTGGCGTCGTCGCGTTTCTTTAAAGCGCCTTTCGAGCACATCAACCGAGCAGTTTAGGAAAACCAGTGAGACATCCAGTTCCGGGCGCTTTTTCAACTCGCGAATGTGCTCAAGAAGCGGTGGTGCAGAAAAGTTACGAGACCGGATATCAATACCAACAGCCAGAGGACGGCGACGCGGTTTATCCCCGATAACAAGGTCCAGCAAATTCAATGGCAGATTATCAATTGCTTCAAACCCATGATCTTCGAGAACCTTCATTGCAGTGGAACGTCCTGCACCGGAAAGCCCGGTGACCAAAACAACCCTAAGAGAATTTTCGACTTTAGTCTCTTGAGAAACTGACATAGATGTTCGCCCTAGTACCCAATAAATGACAGAAAGAACAATATTTTACCTTACTATATCGCTTTCCGGGCGGGATATGGCAAGTAACAGCTTTGCGACAGTTGAATGATCAAAGCTATACAGTTGGACACACGGGATCTCAACACCCAGAATTTCTGCTTTAGTTGATTCGGGTAACCGATCAACGCCTTCACGCGGAACAAGATCAACAATCAATCCCACGGGAACCTCAGAACAATAGGAAAAAGAGACAATCCCCAATCCCCTGACTTCCAGTTTCCCGGCAATGGTAGAGGGGGGCGACGCAAGAATATCATTCCCATGTTTGGTAAGAAGGGTTTGGTCATCTGAAACAAGCTCTGCACGGCCTGAATCAATAACCCTTAAGGCCAAATCAGACTTCCCCGATCCTGACTTTCCCCTGAGTAATACAGCGGTCAACCACCCCTCTTTTTCAAAGGCAATAGTTGTACAGTGCACAAGCTGACTTTCAGACATCTATCGCTGATCTTCCGGGAGAGAAATGGTAAAGCGAGCACCAAGAACATCCCCGTTTTCATCCATTCTGTTTGCCGCTGTAATCATCCCATTATGGGCTTCAATAATTTGCTTGGAAATACTCAAGCCAAGACCAGAGTGGGTACCAAACTTTTCTTCTTCCGGGCGCTCTGTATAAAACCGATCGAAAATGGCTTCAAATTTACCCGGAATAATACCGGGACCATCATCATCAATTGTAATGATTACTCTTCCCTCTTCGGACCATGCTGCTAAACGAATTTTGCCGTCTTTCGGACTGAATGTTTTCGCGTTTGTCATCAGGTTACGCAAAACCTGCCCCAATCGCCCTTCCAATCCTTGAACACAAAGCTTCTCGTTCGCTTTTATATCCGTCTCAAAAACAGGACAGCTTTCATCAACACGTTGAATTTCAACCAGAGCTTCCAAAAGTTTGCCAACATCGACCTCTTCCATCTTGGCCCGGGAAAGTTCGGCATCCAAGCGAGACGCATCAGAGATATCGCTAATAAGACGGTCCAATCTTTGGACATCGTCCATAATGATAGCCAACAGTTTCTTTTGCTGTTCAGGATCACTTACACGAGAAACGGTTTCAACAGCAGAGCGAAGAGACGTCAGTGGATTTTTAATTTCATGGGAAACATCCGCGGCAAAACCTTCAATGGCATCCATTCTGGCCCATAATGCTTCGGTCATCGCACGTAGAGCGCCAGATAAATCGCCAATTTCATCACCCCGGTGAGTAAAGTCAGGAATCTCGTATTCCCGCCCTTTCCCATAGCGTACAAAATCAGCAGCATTTGCCAAACGACGTAGTGGACGCCCGATAATACCCGCAAGATACAGCGATAAAAGGACTGTTACGCCCAGCGCCAAACCACAGACCGCGAGAATATCACGGCGGCGATCCTGCACCGCTTGTGTCACGACCTGTGCATCTTTTGAAAGCATCAGGGCACCAAGTACTTGACGATATCTTTGCACAGGAACAGCCATCGACAGGACAAGACGACCAGTTGTATCTGTCCGGACCATTCCAGCGGGCTCTCCGTTCAAGGCAATAAGCACTTCGGTATAGTCTTCTGCACTTTGATGTTGTGCTTCCCGGTAGAGCGGCCAGTCGTCATGCCCCGGTAGCCAGTTAATAATCTCTTCGTAAAACAGGATGATTCGATCCATCATCCCCATGCCCCCCGGCGGCGGAAGCTCCCCGACCTCAACTGGCCCCCCAACCCCGGCAAGATACAAACTATCAGCCAACATTTCACCACTAGTCGCAAAGATACGGGCCCGGACACCGATATCATTCAGCATTGCCCGCATCAGACTGCGCGTCAGTTCAGGAACAAGCTTTTCACTTCCAACCTGGCTGGCAACAACCGCAGTCGACCCCAAACTAAGGGAAAAGGCACGCCCCTGTATCGATAATGCATCCAGTTCCGATGCAATAAGGCTCAGCCTGTACTGCTCAAGATGCATCAATCCAACAACAGGTATCATCAAAACAAAGCTATTAATCAGGAGAATTTTGTGCGTTAAAGACGAGCGCCATCCCCGCTTGCGCCCTTTACGGTGCTTTTTAACGGTCTGCGCTATTTCAGCTTTTTGCTTGTGACTTTCGTCAGCCACCGTTTCCCCCAAACAACATCAAATTCAAATTATTATAGCTCAGTCAATATCTTGGCAGCTTGATCATTTAAGCTGTAGCAAGTCACCGTGCCACCGGTCGCGTGTATTTTCCAAGCCTCGAGATAACTACCAAGATAAATCAATTTCTCATCAGAAAAAACGGACAGACTATCAAGATGTTTCTGATTTCCCCGTTGCCCCCACAAAACACGGTCAGGACGCTTCCCCTGCAAATCACAAGGAGTCCCCCGCCCACCAGTTTTCAGAGCCAAACGAATTACTTCTTCTTGCTGACGGCTCAAAGATTGTGCAGGCGAACCACCGCTGACACCAGCGGAATTCACAAGGATAATATCGTAATCAGGCAAAATCGGGCCAGATGTCTTCGTTCCAGTATTATCACTCAACAATTCTGACCTATTTGCCTTCGACTTCAGGTCAGAATGATCATTTGTGCCATCAAACAATGTTACCAGACCAAGAACAATCAATCCCATGCCGATAAACAAGCCTATGCGTTCCATCCTATCCATCAAAAGGCCTCCGTATCACAAGAGCCCCAAGCTCTTTTTTTACAGCTATTCCCCCTTTGGATGTTTTGCTGGATATTTCGCTTATTCACGATAGCGATAGCCAACACCATACAACGTTTCAATTTGGCCGAAATCGTCATCACACTCTTTGAATTTTTTCCGTAATCGTTTGATATGACTGTCAATTGTTCTATCGTCAACATAGACCGCATCACCGTATGCTGCATCCATTAACTGGTCACGGTTTTTTACATGGCCCGGTCGTTGGGCCAAGGCCTTGAGAATTAAAAATTCCGTCACCGTCAAGTTGACGTGCTTCCCTTTCCAAGTGCAAAGATGACGAGACGCATCCAGCATCATTTCTCCGCGCTGGATAGGTTTTTCCCCTTCTTTACCTTCGCTTAGATCCTGTTTTGCTTTTTCCCGGCGCAGTAATGCTCTAATTCGCTCAACTAATAATCGTTGAGAGAAGGGCTTGGTGATGTAATCATCCGCCCCCATACGCAGCCCCAAAACTTCATCGATTTCATCATCTTTCGATGTCAGGAAGATCACAGGGATAGAGTTGCTTTCACGAATACGTCGCAACAGCTCCATACCATCCATTCGTGGCATTTTGATATCAAGAACGGCAAGATCTGCGGGATTGGAAGCCATTCCGCGCAAAGCTTCGGAACCATCTGTATAGGTTCGAACTTTGAAACCTTCGGATTCAAGAGCAATAGATACCGACGTTAAAATATTTCTGTCGTCATCTACCAGTACAATGTTGCCTTCCATGCCATTCCTCATTTCAAGTTCAGGGGCCGAGCCTTTGTCCGGGGCAGCTCCCTTATTTCGCTTAAGCGAATCAAATAGTAAGTATCCTGTCACATTAAGCAATGTGGCGCGCGACTATGGCAGCATTTTGTTCCTGAATGGGCACTTATGGGAAGATAATTTTCAAAATTTGATCAAAAAACTTTCTAAGCAGTGCAATAATCGCGATCAAATTACATTTCCTCTTAGAAGAAAAAACATAGTTTTGGCGTTTTTCTACTATTGAATCGCCCTAAAGCTTACATACAATGCGCCCTTTATGAAGCTATTCTAACCGCCTCTTATGGCGATCATAAGGATTATCTGCGTGGGCCAAAGTATCCAGAAAACTGACGTTATTATTATCGGTGCAGGGCCAACCGGTCTCTTTTCCGTGTTCCAATGCGGCATGCTTGGCATGAAAACTCACGTGATAGATGCCTTGGAAGCAACTGGCGGACAATGCACTGCTCTCTATCCAGAGAAGCCTATCTATGACATTCCCGGCTTTCCAACTGTCGCAGCAGCAGAGCTTATAGAACATCTGGAACAACAAGCAGCACCTTTTGATCCTGTTTACCATCTCGATCAACAGGTTTGTGGCTTAGCACGACAGAGCGACAACACATGGCGCGTTACGACAACCAAATACACTGTCATTGATTGCAAAGCTGTTATTATCGCGGCAGGGGCAGGGGCTTTTGGACCTAACCGTCCCCCTCTTGATGGCCTTGAAGATTTTGAAGGCAAATCTGTTTTCTATCTGGTTAAACGCCGTGAAGATTTCCGCGACAAAACAGTCGTTATCGCTGGCGGAGGCGATAGTGCTGTGGATTGGGCCATGTCACTGCCACAGGTGGCCAAAAAAGTTTACGTCGTCCATAGGCGCGACAAGTTCCGGGCAGCTCCGGAGTCAGTTGCCAGAATGCGCGCACTAGCAGAGACTGACAAAGTAGAGATGGTTGTTCCCTACCAGCTTCATAAATTGAAGGGAAAAGACGGAAAACTTTCATCTGTCATTGTCAAAGATCTAAAAGGCAATGAGCGTGCTCTGAAAGCTGATATCCTGTTACCCTTTTATGGATTGGCAACAAACCTTGGACCTATTGCAGACTGGGGGTTCGAATTGGAACGTGGCCACATTCTTGTCAATCCAGCAACCTGCGAAACCAAACAGCCCGGC
The DNA here is from genome assembly GCF_900313065.1 of Kiloniella sp. EL199. GTDB lineage: Bacteria > Pseudomonadota > Alphaproteobacteria > Kiloniellales > Kiloniellaceae > Kiloniella. The sequence continues at coordinate 528,977 of NZ_OMPU01000013.1, read as the reverse complement.
ATCTATGCTATCGGAGATGTCGCAACCTATGAAAACAAGTTGAAACTTATCCTCTGCGGCTTTTCAGAAGCAGCCATGGCAGCACATGCCATCCACCCCAGAGTATTTCCTGATCAGGAACTGCATTTCCAGTATTCAACGTCACAGGGCGTTCCCGGAGAATAAAAGCTACAGATTGTGGGGTTTCAGTAAACAGGGCAACAGATCATGCCCTGCTTACCAATATCACGAATGGAATATCTTCATTCAATTATGTTTTGCGACGCTATCCGACAGGCTGTAACACCCTGATATTATCTGCTGCCATGCGCCCTTTTCTGCTTTCAACCAGTTCGTATTCGACTTGCTGACCTTCAACCAGGCCTGCCAATCCAGATTTCTGTACCGCGGCAAAATGTACGAATGCATCTTCCCCCCCCGATTGCGGTGTGATGAAACCATATCCTTTTTGGCTGCTAAACCAACGGACAATCCCCTGTTGTATCAAGATGAACTCCTTAAAAAAACAAGCGGCACACCCCAGAGGCGTACCGCTTATTGTAGCTTTTCCAAACCAGTATCCCTTAATACTGGCAATCGTTAACAAACATGTCCGGATTTTCTATACAAACAAAAGGCTTGATAGAAACCAAGCCACTGAAAATCAACAGCAACATTTCCTCGAATAATAGTTTCAATTATGGTTAATATCAATAATAGGTTGTCATTTACCGTTATCTTTTTTAATTTTTATAAATATTCCAAAGTACTACACTCTGTTTTAGTGAATAACTTCTTGTCTTTAACACTAGACAATGAAACAGAGACAAATTGTCAAATTTACTTTTTTTTCTTTAAATTCAATGTGGTGCTCATATTACCCCTCTGGATTTCGATCAGGTACTTAAAATGAATAAAATTAAGCCCAACCCCAACTCAAGCGAAGCAGAAAAAGCACGAAACCTTATGCGTTGGGCAACAAAAGCCTATATTGCAACAGAACTTTCCCCGGGCACTAAGCCAACTGATGCTCCCGGCGGAAAAGCAATGACAGTCTCTAGCCCGCATCCCTATGCATCATTATCGCTTGTCGCACTGGATCATGACGCGACGCCATACATGATGTTATCCGATCTGGCAGATCACAGCCAGAATATGGCCCATAATCCTAAAACCGGGATGTTATTTGATGGCACAGCCGGATATCGAGACCCCTTGGCTGGTGGACGTGTTACTTTGATTGGCACAATGCGCAAGGCAAATAATGACCGGATGTTACAACGCTTTTTAACCCGACATCCTGCATCGAAACTCTATGCTGGTTTCAAGGACTTTAGCTTATATCGCTATGATATTCAGGAAGCCCATCTTATCGGCGGGTTCGCAAAAGCCATTTGGGTGCCCGCGGAAGATTTAAAGCTAGATTGCCATGGATCTCAGGAACTCATCGAAGCCGAAACATCTATCATCGACCACATGAACAGCGACCATGCAGATGCAATTAGTGTGATTGCAGAAGAAACTCTCCGGTTAGATCCGGGCAAATGGCGCATGTGCGGCATTGATCCAGAGGGTTGGGACCTACACAACGGCCATGTTCATGCCAGATGCTCATTTAGTCAACTTGTTACCACAACCATCGAAGCCAGAAATGCACTGGTTTCCCAAACCAAAGAAGCCCGAGCCACAAAGGAACGAACATCCTGATAACAACTTGTTATCAAAAATGTTACTGGCGCTTGATCATTTAAAAAGTCATATGCACTTCATGGAACACAGATCTTTACTGGAACACAGACTTGGGGAGTAAAATAAATGTCTATGATCAAAAAAGTACTGCCATATTTGCTTGCGATATTTATCGCCTATGTTTTTTTAAGATACCTGCCCTTTAAATTTGCCAAGGGAAGTCATCTCTTTCAAGTTCTCGAAGATTGGAGTGGGCTGGCGTGGTTTGAGCCCCATGGTCGCTACTTGACAGGTGGTGCAGAGCTACTTGCCTGTATTTTGCTTTTCATTCCAAGACTTCAATCTCTTGGCGGCTTGCTGTCACTGGCTCTGATGACCGGTGCTATTTTCTTCCACGTCTTCACTCCACTGGGCATCGACCCGTATAATGATGGCGGGAAACTCTTCACACAGGCTGTCGGCGTCTGGTTTTCTGGCCTAATCATCATGTACCTGCGTCGGGACGAATTTGTTCCCCTCTTGAAACATCTGGGAACCGACCCCAAATTCAGTACAGGCAATATGTGATTCGATCTCCAAAATTGGCCACATAAAACAAACCAAAGCCCGACCGAAAGGTTGGGCTTTTTTATTGGCAATGAAATCTCCCCTTGCAGTATATTTACATCGAGAAGTGAGGCTTCATTATATCGTAGAAAAATTCCAATGCGTAAAATCTATTGAGGTCATACGGTCTAGTGCAATAATAAGTGTTTCTTCATCCAAGGGGCAGCCAAGACAAACTCGTATACCAGAAGGCGAAGAAGCATCAGAAGCAACAGTTTCGGGGGGTGAGACCAAAACACCAGCTTCTTGAGCAAGCCTCACAAAGCGTTCCGCAGACGCATTGTCAGGTTGTGATAACCAAAGATGGTATCTTGGGGTGGACCAGTCTAAATCCGGAAATGTTGAGCCAAGTTTCTCGCGTGCGATTGACAGACGTGATCGAGCAGTAGAAATGCGAGATGTCACAATACTTTCAATCTCGCGTCGTTCAATCAACTGCATAACTAGCTCTGACATTATTGGTGGGTTCATCCAGCACGTCGCCCTCAAAGCAGCTTCAATTCCAGTCTTCATATGGTCAGGAAAAACGCAATATCCTACGCGCAACCCCGGTGCGACTGATTTTGAAAAGCTACTCACATAGTAAACTTTCTCTGGAAGTTTAGCTGCAAGAGGCGGAGGAGCATCCGGCTTTAAGAACCCATACACATCATCCTCAATTACGAGAATATCATTCTTGGCCACTACAGATAAAATTGCCTTACGTCGCTCCTCTGGCATTGTAATTCCCGTAGGATTTTGGAGTGTTGGCATTACATATAAAATGCGTGCATTGGTTAAAGAAATCGCCTTATCCAAGGCATCAGGCAAAAGCCCCTGCTCATCCATGTCGACACCGTGTACAGTTGCCCCTAAAAGGCCTGCAACTGATTTAATGCCTGCAAAAGTTGAACTTTCCGCCAAGATAGTATCACCAGGCCGAATCTTCCCCGAACAAATCGCCCATATCGCCTGCTGAGCACCTCCACTTAATGCGATCTGTTCTGGCGAAGGCCGTAAATTATCATGACTTGTTTCAGTAACCCATTCCGCAAGTATTCTGCGGCTTTTTTGTGGTCCAAGATGTACTCCATAACGTATCATCTGAGCCAGCTGAGCATCTCCCGAAATACTCCTCAATGCGTTGCCAATCTGATCAGCTTCTCTCAATGGTGGGGAAATGTTTAACGAGAGATCAATTTGATCAGAAGTATTCGTTGCGAAGTGACCACTTCCATCTCCGAAATAGTCCTCTTCTGCTAGAGCTTTGCGTGCATTGACAAAAGTTCCTCGCCCAACTTCTCCTGAAACCAATCCACGCTGTTTAGCAATTGAATAAGCACGAACCACTGTCCCAACACTGATACCCAGTTGAAAGGCCAACTCACGTTGCGGAGCCAGTGGTAAACCATCTTCAACTGCCCCGGAAGCGATATCCGCTTCAAGAGCACTTAAAATAGCTAAATATCTGGGCCCATCGGCCTTTAGGGTTTTGGGCAACCACATTGCTATAGTCCATTATAATCATTGCTTCATAGATCAATTTTGATCTAGCTTACGACTAAGAGCAACCCAATTCTGAAATCGGAAGGGCAAAAATGGTGCAATCAACAAATTCAATTGCGAACTTTTTCCTCAGTCATGACGAAGAAGACCCAGCGGTATCACCAGCATTACATCAATCATTGAATTATAAAATTGGTAGCCCTGAACGCTTCGAAATTATTTCGGGAGATATGTCGGCAGATCTGTACCAACGCTATGGTAATCCCAATAACAGATCGCTTTCGCAACTATTGGCCAAAGCTGAAGGAGCTGAAGAAGGTATGATCTTCGCGTCGGGAATGGCCTCTATCTCGACAACCATGATGGCTTTACTGAAAGTGGGCGATCATGTCGTAGCTCAAAAGTCACATTATATCGGTACTCATAAACTAACAAAAACTGTACTTCCAAGTTTCGGCGTTGAATCAACACTTGTCGATCAAACATCCGTAGAAGCATTCGAGCGAGCACTTCGACCTAATACCAAGCTTATTATGCTGGAAACGCCATCAAACCCGCTTTTAAAAATTACCGACCTAGAAGCAGTAGCGACATTGGCTCGTGACCGTAAAATTTTGACTTTTTGTGATAATACCTTTTCTACGCCATTCAATCAGAGACCGATTGAGCAGGGGGTAGATATCGTGATGCACAGTATTTCCAAATACATCGGCGGACACCATGATTTAGTATGTGGTGCAATCCTCACCAATCATGAGATCATGAAACGTATTTGGGATTACAACACAATAAACGGAGCAATTGGCTCCCCTTTTAACTCCTGGCTTGCCCTCCGTGGTTTGCGAACTCTGGAATTGCGAATTGCACGACACAATGAAAACGCCCAAGCACTGGCAGAAATGTTAGAAGACCATCCCCGAATTGAACAGGTATTTTATCCTGGTCTATCAAGTCATCCGCAACATCAACTGGCTCAAAAACAGATGGATGGCTATGGGGGATTGTTGAGCTTCACCATAAAAGGCGGACTTCAGGGCGGGCGTAATTTTATCGAAGCTCTCAAGATTCCTGAACTCGCCAGCAGTCTCGGGGGCATAACCTCTGTGGCAATCCAGCCTGCAGCTCTGTTTGGTAGCAGATTGACAGATGCCGAACTTAAAAATCAAGGATTGGAACCAGGAATGGTTCGTCTGGCTACAGGAATAGAACCCACAGAAAGTCTTCTGAGCGATGCAGATCAAGCCCTATCAAAAAGTGCTTAGAGGGTAATATCACTGACGTTGCCTTGCTGCCGATTTCTTTGAATATTCGGTGATAAATCTACAAGCCTATTTCAAGATACAACAAAAAATATGAAGAAGCCGGGTATTTATCCCTTATGTTTTTTAAAGGTACCTGCCCTTTAAATTTGTCAAAGGAAGCAATATCTTTCAGGTTCTCGAACAATTCAGTACAAGCAATATGTGATTCGACCTCCAAAATTGACCCCATAAAACAAACCAAAGCCCGACCGAAAGGTTGGGCTTTTTTATTCACAATGAAATCTGCTATTAAGCCACAACAGATTTCAAGAGGACTTTGTTAATGCATAATATCTCGGCCCTTTTATTTGATCTTGATGGCACAGTTTACCGAGGAACAGATGCTATTCCCGGCGCAAGTGAGTTCATTACCACATTGAAAGAACGTAACATTCCCTTTTTGTTTGTAACCAACCGTGGCAATAGACACCCTGCAGCCGTCGCAGATCAATTGGTATCTATGGGCATTCCCTGTACAGAAGATGATGTTCTCACCTCTGCACAGGCTGTTGCAACAGGACTAACCCCCGGAACAAAGATCTATTGTCTTGGGGAAGAACCGCTTAAAGAGACTCTCAAAAAAGCTGGTATGGTTATTGTGGATAGTACCACAGACCATGAAGCCGATGCCGTTGTCGTCAGCTATGACCGCAGTATCAACTATGAAAAATTAAGCAACGCCCTGCGATTTATCGATAGGGGCGCCCGCTTCATAGCAACCAATACAGACCGGTTGATTACGGTCGAAGATGGCACCTTGCCCGAAGCAGGACCATTGGTTGCTGCTGTTCAGGCCGCCACAAACAAAGAACCTGAAATTTTTGGAAAACCCGAAAAACCTATTATGGATGCGGCCTTGAAACGCATCGGAAAACCCGCTGATCAATGCGTAATTATCGGAGATAATCTATTCACTGATATTCTTGCCGGCCATAAAGCAGGGATGAAATCCATCCTGATTCTGACGGGTGTCGCCAACCGAAAAGACGGTGAGTACGCTGAACACAAACCAACATGGATTGCCGAAGACTACAAAGATCTCACCGACATTCTGTTCGGGTAATAAGAAAAGCCAGGCATAATCCCGGCTTCTCCATCATTCCAGCATACAATATCTAGTGCGCTTCACCCCAACTCCGCCCGACACCGGCATCTGCGGTAAGGGGTATTGAGAGCTTTAGCACAGGATCACAAGCGTTCTCCATAACAGAACGAACAACCTCAGAGGTCGCATCAACTTCTGCTTCAGGAACCTCAAAGATCAATTCATCATGCACCTGAAGCAGCATCTTTGCGCTTAAATCAGCATTGCCCAACGCAGCCGGCATTCTGATCATTGCCCGTTTGATGATATCTGCTGCTGTCCCTTGAATTGGCGCATTAATAGCTGCCCGTTCGCCAAAATTTTTGCGCATTGGATTTTTTTCATTGATCGACGGCACATGAATATGACGCCCAAACAATGTTTTCACAAAACCATGTTTGTGGGCAAATTCTTTGGTCTCTTCCATATAGCGTTTGATTCCCGGGAAACGTCCGAAATAAGCATCAATATAATCTTTGGCATCCTTTCGGGAAATCCCCAAACTCGCGGCCAGACCAAACGCAGACTGTCCATAGATAATACCAAAATTAATCGCCTTAGCCTGTCGGCGGATCATAGGGTCCATGCCCTCAATAGGCGTATCAAAAACCTGATGCGCTGTAATGGCGTGAATATCCTGACCATCAATAAAGGCCTGACGCAAAGCATCTTCTTTGGCAATTTCAGCAACAAGACGTAATTCAACCTGAGAATAATCTACAGAAAGCAGTTTATAGCCATCTTCAGCGATAAAGGCATCTCTGATCTTGCGCCCCTCTTCAGTGCGAACGGGAATGTTCTGCAGGTTTGGATCAGATGAAGATAGTCGCCCGGTTGATGCCACAGCCTGTGCATAGGATGTATGAACACGCCCCGTTTCGCTATTAATTTGATCCTGCAAGGCATCTGTATAGGTGCTTTTCAACTTGGAAAGCTGACGCCACTCCAAAACTTTGGTTGGCAAGGTATGTCCTTCGGCCGCAAGTCCTTCAAGAATGTCTGCTCCGGTACTGTAAGACCCGCTTTTACCTTTTTTACCACCGGGCAAACCAAGCTTGTCAAACAGGATTTCACCCAGTTGCTTGGGTGATCCAATGGTAAAGGGTTCACCCGCTATTTCATGAATCTCGGACTGTAAGTCAACCAGACGTTGGGCAAAATTATTGGAAAGGCGATGCAGAAAAGGGCGATCAGCCTTAATCCCGCGCTGCTCCATATCTGCCAACACCTTTACCAGAGGTCGCTCAATCGTCTCATAGACGGTTGTCATCTTCTCAGGAACCAGACGCGGCTTCAAAGCGGCATGAAGGCGATAGGTAATAAGAGCATCTTCCGCAGCATAATCCAGTGCTTTATCCAAAGGTACCTTATCAAAAGTAACCTGTGATTTACCTGTTCCGGCAACTTCCTTGAATTTAATTGTCGTATGATCCAGATGAAGCTCAGCCAGCTCGTCCATGCCGTGCCCGTGCATTCCACCTTCAAGCACATAAGATAACAACATCGTATCATCAACGGGTGAAACAGAAATTCCGTTTTGAGCAAAAATCACCATATCATACTTGATATTTTGCCCGATTTTGAGAACCGACGGATCTTCCAGCAACGGCTTCAAAAGTTCAACAGCACGCTCTTTCGGAATTTGCTTCGGACGATCCGCTGAACCGCCCAAAAGATCAAGCCCACCATCACCACTCTCAGAGATCGCAATATGATTCAATGGAATGTAACAGGCCTTGTTGCCGCCTGTGGACAAGCTAACGCCAACAAGATTAGCACTCATGGCATCCAGCGACGTCGTCTCTGTATCAACGGCGACAGTTCCCTTTAACTTGGCATCCGCAATCCACCTGACAAGTGCTTCTTCGTCTTGCACCAGTTCATATTCGGGATCTCCATCTTCAGATGCAGCTTCGTCAGCTACTTCCATCGGGGCATCCCCTAGCCGCTTTGACATTCTGGCTAAAAGAGACCGGAAAGCATTTACTTCCAAAAAGGGGCGCAGAACTTCTGCCACGGGTTCCCGGGTCGCAAAACCTTCCAGAGGAATTTCAACAGGCACATCCTGTTTAAGAGTCACCAACTGCTTGCTGATGCGCGCCATTTCTGCATTATCCTGCAATTTTTCCCGGCGTTTTGGTTGCTTGATCTCGCCTGCGCGCTCAAGCAAACTTTCCAGGTCTCCATATTCAGTGATCAACTGAGCGGCGGTTTTTATGCCAATACCGGGCACGCCCGGTACGTTATCAACGGAATCACCCGCTAAAGCCTGAACATCGACAACCTTGTTCGGTTGCACTCCGAATTTTTCAAAAACTTCATCCGGCCCAATTTTTTTATTCTTCATGGGATCCAGCATGGAAATGCCGGGTTCAACCAGTTGCATCAGGTCTTTATCTGATGACACAATGGTCACATCTATCCCCTGTTCCTTGGCCTGTCTTGCGTAAGTAGCAATTAAATCATCGGCTTCGAAGCCTTGCATTTCCACCTGTGGCAAGTTCAGAGCATCGGTTGCTTCTCTGATAAGGGCAAATTGTGGAATCAGATCTTCAGGTGCTTCAGGTCTATGAGATTTATACTCTTCATAGATCTCCATCCGGAAACTTTCCCGCCCGGCATCAAAGATGACCGCAATACCGTCTGCCTCCATATCGTCGCGCAATTTCAACAACATATTGGTGAATCCAAATACCGCATTAACAGGTGTTCCGTCAGGGCGAGTCATCGGAGGAATGCCAAAGAAAGCCCGGAAAATATATCCGGAACCATCCACGAGGTAGAGGTGCTTGAAAGGTACGTTATCAGTCATGCTGCACAGCATGCCCAAGCAGTCCGATTAAGTCGAGCAGGAATGACAGAAATGTATCTTAAAAACATAAAAAAATGCCTAGAGAAAATTTACGAGCAAACACCCAGAAAATTTTTCCGATTAAATCAGTTAATTTTTTTCAACACAGATGGAATAAAACCATAACCCGAGACGTTATCCCCACAGTTACACCAAGAATAAAAATAAATAATTCACTACGCACACGGGGAATACATGACTGAAAAACCATCAAAAAAACGGGCAAAAAACTCTGGAATTCCAAAACTTTTTGACCTCTATTCATCTGACCCGGCTGCCGCCGACTTCAAAATCTTCGGGCGCGTTCCGGATCAAAATCGTCGCGGTTTTCTAAAAGGTGCCGGCCTCGCCACAATGGGGGCCATGCTCGGAGCTTCTATTCCTTTCAGCAAAAACATGCCATCTGGCCTAATCCCGATTGCTCTTGCTGAGACAGGAGGTGTTATCGAAGGAAAAGACGGTTTGACGCTTCTCAATGATCGTCCTCTCAACGCTGAAACACCCCCACACCTTCTGGATGATGCAATAACCCCGGTAAATCGCCACTTCATCCGAAATAACGGCATTCCACCAGAAGACGTTGATTCCAATTCATGGACATTGACCATTGATGGTCTCGTCGACAAACCCATGAAGCTCACAATTGCTGATTTAAAAAGCAAATTTGAAGTTGTCACCAAAGCACTCGTCATCGAGTGTGGCGGAAATGGACGGGCTTATTTTAACCCGCCAGCAAAAGGCAACCAGTGGACACTGGGTGCCGTGGCTTGCTCTCAATGGACAGGTGTCCGTCTGAAAGATGTACTGGAAGCCGCTGGTGTTCAAAGCAGTGTGATCTATACAGCACATGAAGGGGCAGATTCTCATCTTTCCGGAGATCCTGAAAAGCTGCCTATTTCTCGCGGTGTTCCCATTGCCAAAGCAATGGACCCGAATATTCTGATCGCTTTCGAGCAAAACGGTGAGCCAATCCACCCCATGAACGGGGCGCCTTTGCGACTTGTTGTTCCGGGCTGGCCGGGATCCTGTTCTCAAAAATGGCTCACGCGCATCTGGCTAAGAGATCAGGTTCATGATGGCCCGAAAATGACAGGCAAAGCCTATCGGGTTCCAAACCATCCGGTTGCCCCCGGTGAAAAGGTTGATAAAAAAGATTTTGAGATTATCCAGCGTATGCCGGTTAAGTCTCTCATCACCTTCCCTCAATCCGGTGTGGAAACAGCAGACAAGAACATTACCGTCCGTGGTCATGCATGGTCCGGGGATCGGGATATCAGTTCCGTTAAAATCTCTATTGATTTCGGGGCAACATGGCAGGAAGCCAAATTGGACCAAGCGGCCAATACGGGTGCCTGGCAAAATTGGTCTGCTGCGGTCACATTACCGGAAAAGGGCTATTATGAAGTTTGGGCAAAAGCCACAGATTCAGAGGGAGAAAGCCAACCACATGCCATTGACTGGAATCCCAAAGGGTATCTGAACAATACAATGCACCGCATCGCTGTTCGGGTTTCTTAAGCTCCTCAAGTTCTTTTCCTCTGCACCCTGGCGATGGTTTTCATCGCCAGGGTAAGTCATGCAATCGCCATGAACATTTGATCTGTGGATATTTTGCCCTATGGATAATTATACGATGACGAAAACATCACTGCACCGCAGTGCTGCAACAGCTTTCCTATTAGTAGCGTCTCTTTTTACCTTTAATACTCCCAGCCTCGGACAAGATTCCGACGAAGATGAGTTTGAAGGACTTGTTGCAGGTCCCGGACAGGAAGAGGTTTTGATCTATTGTTCGGCCTGCCATTCGACCCGAATTGTGCAACAGCAAGGGCTTTCTCGGAATGAGTGGAAAGAAACACTGGAATGGATGGTCGAAGATCAGGGCATGAGCGAAATTGACGAACCTGATCTGACTTTAATTCTCGATTATCTCGCCAAAAACTATAACGTTGAGCGGCCTAACTTCCCTACAAACTAAGATATAAAATCATATTTGATGTTACGGGAAAAACATCCAAGATAAAGCCGGACAAACACTTGTTCGGCTTTATCTTTAATTATTGTTTGATGAGACAGCTTTCGAAAACTCAAACAAACTATACACAAGGTGTAGACTGTGCATAGACCTGCTGCATTGCGTACTGCGCTTCATCATTAGAAGAAGGAAGATTTCTTTCCCCCTCAAGCTTCAGATAAGTCGCAATAGAATCAAATCGCTTCCGTTCCATACCTGTTGCCAAAAGAGCAAAACGGAAACGCTCACCATTCCAGAAATCAGATATCAGTTTTTCTGGCCCGAGACGATCAGAAGAGCGCTCCTCAATCTCACTATCCACGCGCTTCTGATCATTTAGAAGTGGCGTTACCAACAGAGAAATCCGGCACCCTCGCAATCCCCGATAGTGCATAACAATTGCATCATCATGACCAAAAGTGCCGATAGACAAATCTACGAGATAAAGCTTGCTACCCGTAAGGTCTGGTGCTTGTAACGTGCCAGATGCAGCAGCCGCGATCAACGGCTTGTATTCAAGCTTTGATACAACAAAGCTTTGCCTGGACAGGTCTTTATGACGGTCTCGCGCCCAGTGCTCGAAATCAGGTGAAGAAAAATACCCCAACGGAAACACCACCACAAGTAAGACAATAATTGCAGCAATAGCAGATACACCGCCCGCGACCTGCCTGTACCCAACCGTTTTTCTTTCCTCTGTATCAGAAATCTGTTCATTCGAACTGGTCAAAGCACTCCCCGCCAGAGCGTTCTTTAAAACCACAAGCCTTGAAATTTCAGACGCAATTTCAGGGTCATTATCGGCACAGTTTTTTACCCACGCTTCTTGGGATGGAGATAATTCACCATCGACAAAAGCATTTAATATTTCCCAATCCGGACTTTCTCCGATCGGGCGATCCTTACTGGGCATAATTAATGGTACTCACGATCAACGGTATTCATTTGGGAACTGAACAATCTTTTCTTCCACCTCTTCTTCCAGCCTTTGTAACAGCGCTTGTCGTGCACGACTGATCCTGCTCATAACTGTACCCGGAGAAATATCCAGTAACTCGGCCACTTCCTTGTAACGTAACCCCAATATATCCACCAAAGCCAAAACCTCTCTATGATCTGCGGAGAGTTCTTCATAAGCCGTTCTGATTGCTATAGTATCTTCGAGATCAAGGGTTTGGTCACTAATCTCACTTACCCAACGTTTCTCCTGCGCAAAATATTCCCTGCGCACTGACTTTTTTCTTTGTTCGTCAAAGAAATGATTGCGAAGAACACGAAACAGCCAGGGCCGCAACTCATCCGCCGACTTCAATCGGGTGCCAGATTCAAACCCCCGCGCAATCGCTTCCTGTACCAGATCTTCTGCCAGATCCCGATCACCACAAAGGGCGATAGCATAGGCTTTCAAATCCGGAACCAGTTTTTCTATGCGTCGACGACTGCCGAAAAATGACCGTAACAAAGGCTTCCCTGACCAAAATCATCTTGAGACAAGATAAGTATCACTCTCTCTGATGCGTATTATTTACATGAAAAGATACAATAATAATAAGATCAGGTCCAAAACCTTATCCATTCTCTTCAGCCAGACGATCATAGATATGACTGTATTCTGCAATCTGTTCATCACAGAGAATAATTTCAAAACTTTCCGGATCCCAAAAAGCATTGGCTTCACCACAAGACATCAAACGTAAGGTGATTTCACGCGGCAAGTAGAAATTACCTTCAACGTAGCTTTCAAACTCGTCCAAGACACCATGTACATGCAACCATTCGCGATATCCCTTGTAGCGTGGGTCCGGTTTGTCTTCGACAATCACGATCCTGTCTGTACGAATACGATCTCCAAGCCAGTGTGACGCTAACATGTCATACCATTCATCAGTTTTTTCTTCGTACTCGCCAACACATTCCGACGTCACTAAATCAGCAACATCAAAGTCCGCAGGTAAATCCACATAGACATCAGGATCTGATCCGTAAACCATGCACAGGTGTTGCAAAAACCGCTCTGAATCCAGTGAATGCTCTCGTCCTTCACTGCTGGCGTCAAAGTCTTCATCCTCGCTCATGACCAACCAATAGAGGGCCGTTGCAAAAAGGTAATTATCAAGCTGAATTTCCCGCTCTTCTCTCAAGTTTCCTTCATTAAGTTCTTCGGTCAGGGCAATGATAGAGAAGTGATCAACTGCGTCCTCTTCCCTTTCACTCAGCCGTAGATTGTACATAGAAACAAAGGCGTGACCTGCCTCGTGATAAAGGGTCAGCAGAATATTTCCTGCGATAAACTCTTGTGCAGACAACTCTTCTTCATCCTGTGCCTGTAGCTGCGTAGATAACAAGATACTACAGCCAAGAATCCCAAGGATGAACACTCCAAGTATGCCCCTCCTGGACACAGAAATTTTCAAGCCATGCACTGTTCTATAAACATGCTTGGCTAAAGCTTCCAAACCCCACCACATAAGCGTCATCTCTTGCGAAACCTCATTCATAATCCTGCATGCAAAAGTATAAACCAACTTTCAAAAAACGAAAAAGGTCGAAATTGAGCTTCAGCATAACTTTTAAGGTATGAAGATTGCCTTGGTATCTGGCTAAATGAATATATTAATGAGGATCATGGTTTATTTAAAAACCGGGTCTTATCCTGACGAGTATGGATTATATCCTGCAGGTCGAGTTGCTCGTTTTTCCTGAGAAAATTCAACTGAATCCCTTCATGTTCCAGCAACCATTGCTTTCTGGCCACGCCACCAGCATAGCCCGTAAGCGTTCCATTGCTGCCAACAACCCTGTGACAAGGAAGAATGAGACTAATAGGGTTCCGACCATTTGCGCCACCGACTGCACGCACTCCCTTCGGGTTGTTCAATTTCTCGGCAATATCCATATAGGAAAGCGTTTCCCCAAAGGAAATCTTGGCTAAAATTGCCCAGACAGATTTTTGAAAATCAGTCCCCTGTGGATCAAGCGGCAAATCAAATTCTTTTCGCGAACCGTCAAAATAATCTTTAAGCTGCTGTTTGCAACAATCTGTGATGGAACTGGGCTGCACAGTTGTCCGTTCGGAACCACAAAAAATAACGTGCCGCACACCTTTTTCTGACGCTTTGATTTCCACCATGCCAAGAGGTGTTTCGATATAGTCAGTATACATTATAACTGGTTCCATAACTGTAAGGTTAGATAACTTCGCCAAGGGGCCGCCATATCAGAATTGATTGGTGTTGTATATTTTTGCAACGCGTTTTTCACCCCAAGATCACTATCGAGATAAACATCCGGGTCACTTTGCCCCCTCATGCGGACATAGCCAATTGTCCACGGTCCAATGCCCGACAACGTCTGCCAGTTAGAAAGATCATCCGGGGTATCATGTTCAAGATAATGTTGCGCCAGATTGTGCAGCGTTTGCTTCCGCGATATTGGAACTTTAAGAAAACCCAAATCGCTTTCAGCCAACTGCCTGGGTGTTGGGAAAATCTTGTTATCCCCCATAGAACTCCCCAATTCCTCAACCACAATCCTTGCCTGTTCACGCGCTGTCGCAACTGAAATCTGTTGCCCGAGAATAGCGCGAACACCCGCCTCAAAAGAAGACCATATACCCGGTAACCGCAGCCCGGATTTAAGTGGGAATGACGGACGAATACAGCCCTCGATATCTGATTCTATGGCTTGAATATCGACATCCATATCCAATACTCTGCGGATATTGGCGACCAGCGCTTTCAAATGAGAAAGATCATCCAGAGCAATCGTAATTACAAAGCGGTTTTTTGCTGAATCATGGCGTGCGGTAAAATGACCTTGGGAACCAAACCAGCTAAAGGTCCGCCCATAGCTTGTATCATCGCACCATTCCAGCTTACCTATAGCTCTCTTAGCCAAAAATCTCTGCATAGACGGCCAATCATAAGGAGGACGATAGTAAAAATTCAGCTGCAAGATGTTTGAAGCTGCTTGACCTTTTTTCCGCACTTGTGAAGGCGTCAATTTGAGATGTGTTTTAAAACAGTCATTAAAGCGTCTCAGACTCTTGAAACCACTCGCAAACGCGACCTGAATAATTGGCAGATTTGTCTGATGTAATAACTGTTTCGCAAAAAGACATTGTTGATAAAGCGCATAGGCTTTTGGCGAAATTCCAAAGCTTTTATCAAAAAGCCGCCTCAGATACCGATCTGTAATACCTAATTGATCAGCAAGTTGTTCAAGCGATCCATCTTGCAAAGCACCTTCGTCAATCAATCTGATTGCGCGGTCCAATGTCGCATTGGTTCCTTTCCACGCTGGTGAACCCGGTGCGCTGTCAGGACGACATCTCAAACAAGGCCTGAAACCAGCATTCGCCGCCTCTATCGCAGTAGGGTAATATAAGACGTTTTTTTCTTTCGGCGGATAGACCGGACAGATCGTACGGCAATAAATCCCTGTGGTTTTGACGGCCGTAAAAAATTTACCATCGAACCGGGGATCTCTGGATAATCGGGCTTTTTGGCAAACTTTTGAATCAAGCATAGGAATCTCTAGCGAACTAACGGGTGACATCCATCATCTTAAATTGCAACCCAAAGAATTCTGGCTAAAAACGGAACTGAACGCAAAAACAGTCAAAACCATCTTCAAAAGACAAAAAGCTTACTAGAGCGTACAGATGGACTTTAAATATAAATATCGGCTCTATTCATTGATTACGATTTTATCATTAACCGCGTACAAAAAACACGGCTCGCCTTTGGATTTAACTTCACAATAGCGGATCACTCTATCTTTTAAATCTTTGTGGGGCGCTGCCTCTTTAGAATAAGCAAAGGAGTCTGCACCATTGTTACTTACCGCATAAACAAATGTTAGTTCAGGATTCTTGATACTGATTCTACTTTGATAAACATCAAAGGCTTTTTGTTGACCTTCAGTGAGCTTGCCGTTGAAAATTACGATCTGTTCCTCAACTTTAGCCAAATCATCTATTCGAGGTCCGCTTTTATCCCATACAATCTTACCTCTGATATCATAAACTTTACAAACGATACCTTCAGGATTTAAGAAGCCGCCTGCCTTGTTTACACATGCGCCATTAGCATAATATTTTAGCTTGTTAGCTTCGCGACGACAGTCTCCATTTTCACAAACAAGCCCGTGCCAACTGGACGTTCCATCCGTGGACACAGAAAAAATCACGGGTTCATTTTCTAAATATCTTTGATAAGCAACTTCAATTTCCGGGCTTAATTCTATTGGCCCAGAACCCGTCAAATTAAGCTGTCTTTTATTACAGCCGGAAAGTGCAATGACTATTCCGACAATGATTATGATCATACGGAACATTATGCCCTCACTTGATGCTTTGCAGAAAATAAAAGCTCCACACCCGGAGCACAGAACTTTTAAGGCATGGAGCTTTTGAATATATCTTGACCGGAAAGTTTTAGTGACCGCTTCCGCCGCCCGCACCTTCCTTTAAAATAAAATGCTTGCTGCAATAAGGGCAGGTGATTTCGTTCTTCCCATTCATGTTGAGATAAACGAGTGGGTGTCCTTCGGGACCACTGCCGCCATCACAGGCAACAACGTTGGTTTCAACCTCTTGCGTTTCAGTAACGGCCATAACTCTTTCCTGACTTCACCCCTTGACTTCGAACTGAATAGCAAATTTTCCTTGCGATCTTCAGCCCACTTTTTCATGGGGGACTTTATTATTGAGACAATAGTCACTATGTAATGATGCTGAAATTCTTTTACCGTCCAGACAGGAAAGTTTCCAGCCTCTTTTTCCAACGGCTTCCTTTTCCCCGCCGGACAACAATTTAAACCATTCTAAACCTTTTAAGGTAAACAGCCTTTTAAGACGGACAGATAGTACATATTATGCCTGACGATCACAGTTACGCCCAAACAAGCAACACGCCCCCACAAAACAGCTTGGGGCAAAACAACCCGGCACAGTCTGAAGCTCCAGACTTTGCAGATAAGGATACAACAGATAAGGATCCATCTGGCATGCCCACTTACGCCGTTGAACTCGAAGGTCTGACCAAGGTCTATCAAGCCGCCGGAAAAAACGCCGAAGAAAAACGAGCCCTGAGTTCTGTTGACCTTAAAATCCCGCGTGGCAGTATTTTTGGCCTTTTGGGACCAAACGGTGCCGGAAAATCGACCCTGATCAATATTCTGGCTGGCCTCGTCAACAAAACCAGTGGCTCTACCAAGATCTGGGGCCATGACATTGTGGACGAGATGCGTCCGGCGCGTATGTCTATTGGTGTGGTGCCACAAGAACTGAACTTTGATCCCTTCTTCACGCCCTTGGAACTACTGGAACTTCAGGCCGGCCTTTATGGCGTTCCCAAAAGTGAGCGCCGTAGCGAAGAAATCCTGGATGTCATGGGCCTCGCCGACAAGGCAAAAACCTATACCCGTAGCCTGTCCGGCGGGATGAAACGCCGCTTGATGGTTGGTAAAGCCATGGTGCACAATCCCCCCGTTCTCGTTCTTGATGAGCCGACCGCAGGCGTGGATATCGAACTTCGTCAACAGCTTTGGGCCTATGTACGTGAACTCAACAAACGCGGTACCACAATTCTGCTGACCACACACTATCTGGAAGAAGCCGAAGAGCTTTGTGATGAAATAGCAATCATCAACCACGGACAGGTCATTGCCTGTGATACCACCGAAGCCTTGCTTGCACGTATCGAAAGCAAAACGCTAACCCTTACCCTTAGCGAAGATCTTGATAATTTGCCCGGCAGCTTTACGGCTTTCCACGTAGAACAGAAGTCAGCCCGTGAGCTAACTTTCACTTACAAATCCGATGATGGACAGCTCGCAGAAATCCTCAAAGCCGCACATGCTGCGGGTCTTTCCATTCTGGATCTGACAACGGATCAGGGGGATCTGGAAGATATCTTCCTGCAACTGACCCGCGGGGCGCACAACGCCACTGCCTAATGTGATTTCACACGTAACATAAGTTTACGAGGGGGAAGGTTTCCTTCCCCCTTACCCCCCAAATCTATTTTTTGTCTTTAGGTCTCTAAATTATCAAAACTGATTTCTTGCCTTAAGCCTTGAGAAATCAAAAGCTTCCTCTATACCTTTTACCCTTTAATCAGACTGGCAATTTATAGTCATTAAAGTTAACTTTTACGCAAGGCGTGAAGAGAGAAGTGTAGAAAGACGATGAAACAACCCATGAAATACTGGGAGCAAGAGCTAGTTTTAGCGGCTATGAAGGTTAAAATGTTTGGTGTATGTGGAGTTTTAAATAACAGGTTTTGGCGCTCTCTTCTTTTGTGCTTATTTCTAATGACCACATTCGCCGCCTGTACGCCGCGCCTTGGCCCCGCTGGTAAACTGACACAAGCCGCAGAACTCACAGACGATTATCTTATTACAGATGATGGCCTGCAGCTCCCATTGAGAAGCTGGCTGCCCGAGGATAAACCCTCTGCTATCATTCTCGGCCTGCATGGCTTTAATGACTATTCCAATGCCTTTGATGGTCCCGGGACCTTTTGGCAAGACGCAGGCATTGCCACCTATGCCTATGATCAACGCGGGTTTGGGGCGGCCCCTCATCCCGGCTTGTGGGGTGGACACAAACGCATGACATCAGATCTGCGTACCGCCGCCAAACTCTTGCGTCAACGACATCCCGATACACCCCTCTATGTGCTCGGGATCAGCATGGGCGGTGCAGTGGCTATGGCTGCTTTGGAAGAAAGAAACAGATCTGAGCAAAGTGTTTCATCTCCTATCGATAACACCACTCTGGTCGATAACACCAATCTGGATATAGACGGCGTTATCCTCTCCGCCCCCGCCGTATGGGCTAGAAAAACCATGCCGTGGTATCAGCGCGCGTCGCTGTGGCTTGTCGCCCACACCACACCATGGGCAAGCTTTACCGGCAGCGGTTTGAAAATACAGGCTTCGGACAATATCCCCATGTTAATCGGCCTTGGCAAAGATCCCCTCGTGATCAAAAGCACTCGGATTGATAGTGTCTATGGCCTGACGGACTTGATGGATGCCGCCTATGGTTCGCCCGACAGCCTGACCCTTCCCGCGCTTTTGCTCTATGGCGAAAAGGATGAAGTCGTGCCATGGCACCCAACGCGCGATGTCTGGAAACGATTGCCAAATGGCATTTCTGGACCACAAAAGGCAGTCCTCTACCCGGAAGGGTGGCACATGCTGTTGCGGGATTTACAGGCCGAAGCTGTTCTTGCCGATATCGCAAGCTGGGTCAATGACCGGGCAACGCCTTTACCATCGGGCGCCGATCTCAACGCACAACAGAAACTGGATCAGGAAGACCTGAAACAGGAAGCAAAAAGAGATTGAACTATAACGAAAGAGAACGTTTACGCTTCGTCTTCTTCAGGCAAATGATATCTACGGATGACCGGATATTGGCTAAAGATAAAGAGTACCATCAGACCCATTGACCCCAGAACTTTGAAATTCACCCAGAAATCATTGGATTGTGTGCGCCAGACAATTTCGTTCAACACTGCCATACCGAGAAAGTAAAAACCGAAGCGGATGGTCAGAATGCGCCAGCCCTCATCGGTCATGTTCCATGCTTTTTGCATCAAAGGTTTGATCAACGGACGTTTGAAAATAAACAGGCCACCGAAAAGAACCACGGCAAAGATAGTCTGAATAATGGTCGGCTTCATCTTGATAAAGGTCTCGTCATTCAGGTAAACCGTCAGGCCACCAAAAATCATCACCACAGCAGCCGTAATAAGGGGAAGCTTTGGAATCTTGCCATCGTAATAGAGCGAGAAAGCAATACCGATCACCGTTGTGATCATCAGCCCCACAGTCGCGGCAATCAGCTGAGTTGTGTTCTGCAAAAGCTCATGCGGGAAGGCGGCGACAATACGATCAAAACCATAATAGATCCCCATAAAGATCAGAATTGGACCATATTCAATTGCAGGCCCCATCCAATTTGGTTTTTGACGCATCATTCCTAACTCCCTTTTTATTCTGATACGTCACCACCACGGCAACCTCAGAACATCAAACCAGTGATAAAATGTCTTCTATCAGAAGCAGTCATCTTATCACATTCAAAAATTCGTCGCCCAACAAGCCACAAAGGACAGGTCAAACACAAGAAAAAAGCACTGCAGCCAGTACCTTCTACCACAAATCATAAATCCTGAGCCTAGAACACTCTGTATATAATCCTTTTCATACTCATCGTTCCCGCGACTTACGTCCAATAAAAGTCCCGGATAAGAAATAAAGCGCCCGCGATTGCCAAAGCCAAACTAATATAAGCTTCTTAGTATCAACACTTGCTTTAAACCCTCCGGCCCCAGCTGGAAGAGGTCCAATCACAAACTTCCCTCTCTTAACCAGTACTCATTAATCATCCCGGTAAGTTATATATTTCGGCAGATCGTCATCCAAATCATAATAATCACCCTTTGTTGAGACATAGATATGGCTGGATGTCCGAATCTCCGTATTCCCATCAATTGTTCCACTCATGATACCCATTTTATCCCGACCATCTTGATCCCAAAATAAACTGGCCCCACAATTGGCGCAAAAACCCCGTCGGGCACGCTTGGAAGATTGGTACCACTTCAGGGCTTTATCAACAGTAATGTTAAAATCATCTTTGGAAACTGCTGTTGCTGATACGAAGTGACCACTGGTTTTACGACATTGAGTACAGTGACATGCTATGGAATCACGCAATGTTCCAGTAATCTCAAATTGTACATCACCACAAAGGCATGATCCCGTTTTTTATCCATATCAATTGCCCCCTAATACAGGCTTTTCCGATATCGCTCTTCCATAGATGCATCGTACGCATCAGCATCAAGTCCCTCTGCGATATGATCCGCAAGAATTTTTCCCATGGATGGCAAACTTTTGCGATCTACCTGCTTTTCAGGATTCCAGATTTCCGAGCGCATAATTGATTTTGCACAGTGGATATAAGCTTCATGAACCGTCACAACAAAAGCACAACGAGGCTCTTTTCCATCCACAGACAGGTCTTTTAAAAGTTTCGGCTCAACAGAAATTTGAACTTCACCATTGATCCGAAGCGTTTCTTTGACGCCCGGTATCATGAAAAGAAGACCAACTTGGGGATTTTCAACAAGGTTAATCAAGCTATCAATACGGTTGTTGCCCGGGCGATCAGGTATAGCCAGTTGAGTGTCGCTCAAGACCTTTACAAAACCAGGTGCATCACCCTTGGGAGAACAGTCTGCCCCCGTTTTGGGACTACTGGTTGCCATCGTCAAAAAAGGGCAATTTGCAATAAAGGTTCGGCAGTGTTTATCCAAATGAGGCAAAACTTTTTTGTCTGCCCGCGGGCTCCGTTCACCGTAGATTTTCTTTAAATCATCAATACTGGCAATAATATGTGACATGAGTATCCCAAACCCTATTGAAACTGCGGAACGCAGAAGAACAACCAAACTCCAGCAAAAACAACCTCATATTCAGAGTAATTTTGCTGTCCCTGTTGCAGGTTTAAAGGATCTTATCTTATTTACATAAGCTTTCAATCAACATCTTTCATAGAAAAATCAATCACTAAAACCAACCTGTGGCAACATGCCAATACATATTGCCACAGGCGATCAAATTAAGGTTTTACGATTTCAGTTTGCGAAATTCGGGAACAGAAAGTCCCCCAATTCCCCAGTCATCAAGAGCAACCTCATCAATAACAACAAAAGTTGTCGCAGGATTTTTGTGAAGCACTTTTTCCAGAAGCTCCGTTACTCCCTTGATCAATTCTGCTTTTTGTTCTGAGCTTGGACCTGTTCCTTCTGGTCCACCTTCTTTCGTAACCTTGATATTTACATACGGCATTTGGATCTCCACTGGTTTAAGCTGATGCTTTGGGAATGTAAGAGAAAACTTTTGACATGATCTGCCAACGACCGTCGTCATAAACAAGAGTCAGAAAATCCAGATAATCACGTCCCATCATGGTCATGGTTGCCTTCACAAAAGCCATCCGATCACCACCAAATTCGATTGAATTGATAACATCTTCTCGAACTTGCCCTGTGCCCGCCGGGGGAGTGCGTTGATCAACTCTCGCAAAATAATCCGGTATTGCGTAGTTCATGTAATCCCCGTCTTTGGCATTCACGTAACGGGCATCAGGATGAAATGCCTTTGCCAAAATTGTGCTATCTGCCTGGTAAAGACCCTCAAAATAGTTCTCAAGCACACCAATAATGCTGCTAATGTCTTCCTCTCTAACCATCAGCCAAGCAACCCCTCTGCACGCATGGCAGCCTGTGACGATGGTCGTTTTGCAACACGTTCAACAAAAGCTGCAACATTTGGCCACTTCGCAAGTTCAACTCCAACAAAGTTTGACCAGTTACTGACAACAAACATATAAGCATCAGCTACAGAGAATTGATCACCAAGAAGATAATCCCTGCCATCACTCAAGAGATCGTTCAGGTAATCGAACTTTGTTCCAACATTCACAATAGCCGCCTGCTTTTCCCCGTCAGTAGAAGAAGCCGAAAACAAAGGGCCAAAAGCCTTGTGAAGCTCTGCACTGGTATAGTTCAAATATTCCTGCAAACGAGCTGTAGCAACTGTTCCTACTTCGGGAACAAGCCCCTTTTCTGGATATTGACCAGCTATATATTGCAGAATGGACGCACCTTCTGTCAGAACTTCGCCTGTTTCCAATTCCAGAGCAGGCACATAACCTTTGCTATTGATCGCTTTATAGTCTTGGCCAGATTTGGTTAAGCCTGCATCCGTGTCGACTTCTTCAATCTCAAACGTTGCTCCGACTTCGTGTAAAATAATGTGCGAAGCAAGAGGGCAGGCGCCGGGCTTATAGAATAGTTTCATGATCTTTCCTTTATCAATCAATGTGAATTAACTGAAAGAAAGATAAGAAAGAAAACAATCAAAATATAATATTGTTTATTCAATATAATGATCTATTGTTATGATCATTATTTGTAAATTCAGGAATTTTCTGAAAACATGACGCATGAGCAACTGGTTGTTTTACAGGCAATTGTCACAACGGGAACATTTCGAGCCGCCGCGGAACGACTGAATAAATCCCAATCAGCCATCAGTCATATGCTCAAAAAATTGGAAGAAGAAATTGGTATTGTTCTTTTATCACGAGAAGAATATCGCCCTAAACTGACAGCTCAAGGCAAAGTATTCTATCGTCATGCAACCCGTGTACTTCAACAAATGCAACAATTGGGAAGTGTTGCGAAGAACCTTACAGCGAAGCAAGAAGCTGAAGTATTCTTAGCTGTCACAGCAACATACCCTTTAAAGCCTTTATTAAACGTTATCCGTGAAGCAACCGAGGCTTATCCGGCAACACATATTCATTTGTCACGAGAAAGCATGAGCGGGCCTATCGAGCGACTGCTTCAGGGCGATGCTGATATTATAGTTGCTACAACTGATGGTGCCCCGATGGATCAAGTAGAAGCAGTTTCCTTCGCATCTGTAAAAATTATCCCCGTTGCCCATCCAGACTATGAGCCAGCACAAAACACGGAGATGAATTCAATAAGTGAAATGCAAAGCTACATACAGGTTGTCGTCGCTGATAGTGGGAGTGGTAAACAACCCCAAAGCCGCGACCTGTTACCAGGGGGCCTGCGCTGGACTGTTTCAGACTTTGCTGCAAAAAAAGATATTATTCTGGAAAAAATGGGATGGGGTGGTCTTCCTGAACATTTAGTCAAAGATGAAATCGATTCAGGGAAGCTCGTCCCTCTCAATGTTGAAGGGTATCCTCCGCGGCAATCCCACCTCTTTCAAATGCGCGCACGCAATCGAAACACTGGCATCGTCGCTCAATTCATCTGGGAACGCTTAACTGCTGCGTAAAGTCCCGGAAACTGAGGAAAGCTATGTAATAGAACTTGCCTAACCCTGCAGAAACGATCTTATTGTCTCTAGGTCGGATAAAAACAATTACTTTAGCGCTGCAATCATATCACCCGGGAAATCGGTAATGATGCTTTCCACGCCCATAGCAATCAATTCAACACCGCGATCAACTTCATTAACAGTATAGGCCGCTGTTGCATAACCCGCCTGTTTGATTTCCTTGGCCAGCTCAGGCGTATACATCTTATGCCACAAGTGTATTGCCGAACACTCCAAACGCTTTGCATTTTCCTGCCAACCCGTCATGTCATCATAGAGCAACAGGCCTCTGGGATGGTCTGGTACAAGATTTCTTACAACTTCCAGTGATTTCAGCTTAAATGAACTGAACAGCGGCTTATCCAGATGCTTCGGCCAGATTTTGTTCAAAAGCTCAACCACCTTGCGAGAAGTTTCCTCTTCTTCACCATCAGAAGGCTTCAGCTCGATGTTAGGGTGTAAATCGTGTTCAATATGGAACAGCAAAAATTCTTCCAGCGAAGGTATTTTCTCTCCCCGATATTGCTCATCAAACCAGGCGCCTGCCTCAAATTCTCTGAGCTCGGCAAAGCTGTGATCTTTGACGAGTTCGTCAATACCTGACGTCCGCTTTAAATCCTGATCATGATAGATAATGGGGATACCATCTTTTGACAGCTTCACATCAGATTCAGTCCAGCCTACCCCTTGATTAAAAGCTTCACGCAGACTTGCCATTGTGTTTTCAGGTCGAACACCTTTAGCCCCTCTGTGGGCTTGTACTTTAGGCAGTTTAACCAGCGGAGTGGCATTTGCCATACTCCATCTCCCATTACTTAATCATACTGAATTGACATAAAAAACGGACAACCTTTTTACAAGATCGTCCGTTTTTTTAATACCCGCTTTTCATGACAGGTCAATTACCAGTTTACATAGTACAGTAGGTCCAGTTTATAACTGGCCTCTGAACCGGCCAGAAGACTTATTCTTCGTCTCCCTGACCTTCAAGATCTTCACCGGTTTCCTGATCTACACGTTTCATGGAAAGTTTAACCTTACCACCGCGCTCGATACCGATACATTTGACCTTGACCATGTCACCTTCATTTACAACATCAGTCACTTTGCCCACACGACGGTTTTCCAGTTCAGAAATATGAACAAGTCCGTCACGGGCACCCATGAAGTTCACGAAAGCACCGAAGTCAACACAACGAACAACTTTACCGTCGTAAACAACGCCAACTTCTGGCTCAGCAACAATTGACTTGATCCAGTCAACAGCAGCATCGCCTGCTTCTTTATCAACAGCAGCAACCTTGATTGTACCATCATCTTCGATATCAATCTTCGCACCCGTTTCTTCAGTGATTTCGCGGATAACTTTACCGCCAGTACCAATAACTTCGCGGATTTTATCTTTTGGAATGCTGAATGTTGTGATCCGAGGTGCATTTTCTGAAACACCTTCACGTCCAGAAGTAATGGCTTTCGCCATTTCGCCCAGAATATGAAGACGACCTTCATGAGCCTGTTCCAGAGCAACCTTCATGATTTCCTGTGTGATGGACGTGATTTTGATGTCCATCTGCAGGGCAGTCACACCATTTTCGGTACCAGCAACTTTAAAGTCCATATCCCCAAGGTGATCTTCATCACCAAGGATGTCAGAAAGAACAGCGAAATCATCACCTTCTTTAATCAAACCCATTGCGATACCGGCAACTGGTGATTTCAGTGGAACACCTGCGTCCATCAACGCAAGGGAAGAACCACAAACTGTCGCCATAGAAGAAGAACCGTTGGATTCTGTAATTTCAGAAACCACACGCATTGTGTATGGGAAATCTTCTTTAGCAGGCAGCAATGGGTGAATCGCGCGCCATGCAAGCTTACCATGACCAATTTCACGACGCCCAGGACCACGCAGGAAGCCTGCTTCACCAACAGAATATGGCGGGAAGTTATAGTGCAGCATAAAATGCTCACGATAGCTGCCTTCAAGCTGATCAATGATCTGCTCATCTTGCCCCGTCCCCAAGGTAGAAGTCACAAGTGCCTGTGTTTCACCGCGAGTAAAGAGTGAAGAACCATGTGTAAGCGGCAGCTTGCCAACTTCGGCAATAATCGGGCGAATCTGTTTGGTATTACGACCATCAATACGCATGCTTGTTTTCAGGATGCTGCCACGAACGACTTCTGCTTCAAGCTTCTTGAATAAACCGCCGGCAATCGCAGCTTCATCTTCTTCCAGGCCTTCCAAGGCAGCTTCTTTAACTGCAGCAATATTTGCCTGACGCTGTAATTTTTCCTGCTCACCGTAAGCTTCCGAGAACTTATCAAGAATACCACCAGCAATCAGCTTTTCTTTCACAACAGCAACAGCAGGATCAACAGGTGCAAGCTCACGAGGATCTTTCGCACACTCTTCAGCCAGCTCGATAATTGCGTTGATGACAGGCATCATCTGTTCATGGCCATAAGCAACAGCACCGAGCATAACTTCTTCGGATAGTTCTTTTGCTTCTGATTCAACCATCAACACACCTTCGTGTGTACCGGCCAGAACAAGATCAAGATCCATGTTCTCATAATCTTGCATCAATGGGTTCAGAACGTATTCACCGTTCTCGTAACCAACACGACAGCCACCAATTGGACCAAGAAATGGAAGGCCAGAGATTGTCAGCGCTGCAGAAGCACCAACCATAGCAATGATATCTGGATCATTTTCTAGATCGTGACTGATAACAGTACAGATGACCTGGGTTTCATTCAGGTATCCGTCCGCAAAAAGTGGGCGAAGCGGACGGTCAATCAGGCGGGAAACCAGGGTTTCTTTTTCAGATGGACGTGCTTCACGTTTGAAGAAGCCACCAGGTATCTTACCCGCAGCATAGGTTTTTTCCTGATAGTTTACTGTCAACGGGAAAAAATCCTGACCAGGCTTTACGCTACGTGCACCAACTGCTGTACACAGAACAACAGTGTCACCGTAAGTTGCCAAAACAGCACCGTCGGCCTGACGTGCAATCTGGCCTGTTTCCAGCTTAAGGGTACGACCACCCCATTCAATTTCTTTAGTGTAGATGTTAAACATCAGTTTTCCTTATTATGACGGGCCGGTTTCTTTTATTTTGCCGGGCCTACGAAAGCTGTCCATTCAGTTGAACAGCTTACGCAGGACCGGCGCAGACCTGACATTGCCCCGACCCCCGAAACAATATCAAATAGCTATCAAGTTCATGGCCCAGTTCATGGGATAGCGAGAAAATCTCTCTTATTCCAATCCTTGGTTAGTCCTTGAATAGACGTACACCCGGCCAACAGGAATGATATTCACTGTGGACCGGGTGTTACATGAAACTTCCTTTGCCTTAGCGGCGAAGGCCGAGACGTTTAACCAGAGCTTCATAACGACCCTGATTTTTCTTTTTGGTATAATCCAGCAGACGACGACGCTGACCAACAAGACCTAGAAGACCACGACGGGAGTGGAAATCCTTTTTATGATCCTTAAGATGTTCAGTCAGGTTGTTGATACGCTCAGATAGAATAGCTACCTGTACTTCTGGAGAACCAGTATCACCTTCAACAGTTGCGAACTCTTTGATGAGTTCCTGCTTGCGCTCAGCCGTAATCGACATCGCTTTTCCTTCTTTAAAAGCTATCTAGGAAAACCCTAGAGATTTAAAACACGTACTGATCTCACCTCGCCTTTTTCAAATCGGACCAGTGCAACGGGTGTTCCCTTTTCTGTTGCCAGAAAAACATCCCCGTTCACAAGATCCCCAATCCGGTCAAGATCA
The DNA here is from genome assembly GCF_900313065.1 of Kiloniella sp. EL199. Lineage (GTDB taxonomy): Bacteria > Pseudomonadota > Alphaproteobacteria > Kiloniellales > Kiloniellaceae > Kiloniella. The sequence continues at coordinate 501,235 of NZ_OMPU01000013.1, read as the reverse complement.
TGGCGGCTTATCATCGATAATGCCTGACCCTGACGAAGGCGGGTTGCTTCAGTTTCTGATAAGGCCAACGCCGAGATGTCGTCCAGCGCGGTCTCTACCGGGAGCAAAAGCTCATCGGCAGCGGGACTATGCCCGATCTCTTCAAGAGTTTCCAGTGAAATCGCATGTTCCAGAGTAAAGGGTCCTACGCGTGTACGTCGTAGCTCGATAACATGAGCACAGGTCCCCAGTGCCTTGGCAAGGTCACGCCCCAGAGAACGAATATAAGTTCCCTTGCCACAATCGACCTCAAACTCGGCTTCATCTTCACTCCGCATGTCGATTAAATCGAACCGATCAACATGTACAATACGGGATTTAAGCTCGAATTCTTCGTCACCATCGCGGGCAAGATCGTAGGCCCTTTTTCCATCAACTTTAATTGCGGAATAACGCGGTGGCACTTGTTCTACATTGCCAACAAAATTTGTAAGAGCTTGAAGTATATCTTCTTTTACAGGGCGCACAGGGCTGGTTTCGATAACTTCGCCCTCTCGATCTTCCGTAGAAGTCGCTTCCCCCCACTTAACAGCAAAACGATAGGTTTTGCGACCATTCATTGCATAGGAGACTGTTTTTGTTGCCTCACCAAATGCCAGAGGAAGCAAGCCACTGGCCAAGGGGTCAAGTGTGCCACCATGCCCAACTTTTTGAGCATTAAGAGCTCGCCTTGCCTTACCGACAAGCTGTGTAGAAGAAATTCCAAGAGGCTTATCAAGTATCAACCAACCATGGATTGGCAGGCCTTTTTTCTTACGGGCCATTAGCTGTCCGCTTCGTCATCCTCGTCGTGCGACTCCACATAGGAGTCGTCATCGTGATGCAGATCCTGTTGAACACTTTCACTCTGCAACAGCGTGTTAATTTTAGCAGCTTCATCAAATGAAGTATCAGGCTCAAAACCAATCCGAGGACAGCTTCTCAATCGTAACATATGGCTTAATTCACGGCGGAAAAAACCATTCGCTTTGTTCAAAGATTTTGTTACCGCTTCTAGATCGGCTCCACCCAAGGGTACAACAAAAGCGGTCGCATTCTTCAAATCAGGGCTAATGCGTACCTCTGAGATCGTAATGATAACGCCTTCAAGGTGAGGATCGTTAAAACTGGTCCGGCTTAGAATCTCTGACATTGCGTGGCGAATTTCTTCGCCCACGCGCAACTGTCTTTGGCTACGGGGTGTACCGCTACGGTTTTTCGTATTGGAACTCATATCATCCCTTCATCGCTGACGAGAACTCTTAGAGCTCTCGTGCGATTTCTTCGATGATGTAACATTCAATCTGGTCACCCACTTGAATGTCAGAATAGTTTTCAAAGGCCATACCACATTCGTAACCCTCTTTAACTTCCTTCACCTCATCTTTGAAGCGACGCAAAGTTTTCAGAGAACCATCATGGATAACCACGTTATCGCGCAGCAAGCGAACTTTAGATCCGCGTTGAACTGAACCCTCCGTGATCATACAACCCGCAATCTTCCCAACTTTGGTAATGTTGAAGACTTCCCTAATCTGGGCATAACCAGTGAATTTCTCGCGCTGTTCAGGCTCAAGAAGGCCGCTCATCGCTGCTTTTACATCATCCACAACATTATAAATGATGGAATAATAACGAATGTCCACGTTTTCACGGCGCGACATTTCACGTGCCTGCGGGTTCGCGCGAACGTTAAAAGCAATAACGAAAGCACCAGTAGACTGAGCCAAGGTAATATCGGATTCGTTGATAGCACCAACACCAGTATGCAGAATGTTCACCTTAACTTCGTCAGTGTTCATTTTCTGCAAACTTGTCGCGATAGCTTCCATGGAACCATGAACATCAGCCTTAACGATAACCGGAAGCTCTTCTGCTTTACCTTCTTTCAACTTGGCAAGCATCTGTTCCAGTGAACCGCGGCCAGCCGCTGCAGCAGCAAGATCTTTTTTCTTCTGTTCACGATACTCCGCAATTTCGCGGGCTTTGGCATCATTATCAACAACGATAAAGTCATCACCGGCACTCGGCGTACCGTTCAGACCCAACACCTCGACAGGAAGTGACGGACCAGCTGATTTGAGCTTTTGTCCGCGTTCATTCGTCATGGCACGAACACGTCCCCATTCGCTACCTGTTACAAAGATATCGCCAACATTCAACGTTCCCTTTTGAACCAGTACAGTTGCGACAGAACCACGGCCTTTATCAAGCTTGGCTTCAATCACAGCACCGATAGCAGCACGATTTGCATTTGCTTTCAATTCAAGCAATTCTGCCTGTAGCATGATTGCTTCTTCCAGCTTGTCGATACCCATCTTTGTTTTAGCTGAAACTTCAACTGTCTGAATTTCACCCCCCATGTCTTCAACAATAAGTTCATGCTGAAGCAGCTCTTGCTTCACACGGTCCGCATTTGCTTCGGGCTTATCCATTTTGTTGATCGCAACAATGATCGGTGCATCGGATGCTTTCGCATGATTAATCGCTTCAACTGTTTGTTCCATGATGCCATCATCACCAGCCACAACCAGCACAACGATATCCGTTACAGTTGCACCCCGCAGACGCATTTCAGTAAAGGCAGCATGACCCGGCGTGTCCAGGAAAGTGATCTTGTTACCAGAGGCCAGATTCACCTGATATGCACCGATATGCTGCGTAATACCACCAGCTTCACCGCGAACGACATCTGCAGAACGAATGGCATCCAGCAAAGAGGTTTTACCATGATCCACGTGACCCATGATCGTAACAACAGGAGGGCGGGATTGTTGCTCTTCATCGGCTTCATCCTGATTACCGAGAATACCTTCTTCAACATCCGCCGCTGTAACACGTTTGATTGTGTGTCCAAGTTCCTGAACAACCAACTCGGCAGTATCAGCATCAATCGTCTGATTGATTGTCGCCATAACACCAAGCTTCATAAGCTGTTTGATAACTTCAGTTGCACGCTCGGCCATACGGTTGGCAAGTTCCTGAACTGTAATGGTTTCTGGCAAGATAACTTCACGCAAAACCTTGGTCGGCAGAGGACGCGCACCGCGTTCTTGCTGTAGCTTCTTCTGACGACGACGTTTTACAGAAGCAAGTGACCGCTGACGACCATCTTCATCCATTGCGCTTGCAATGGTCAATTTGCCTTTATTACGGCGTTCTGTCGTTGCCTGATTTTTATCAGTTGCTTGTTTTGGAACAAAACTTGGCTTGTTACCTTGCTTGACACGACCACCCAGCTCATTTGCAATAGCTTCGCCAACGGATGCTGGCGCTACATTGGGCTTTTTCTTTGGTTTTGGCTTGGGCTTGGATTGGCGATTATCCGGTGCACGTTCAGCTGCCTCGCGTTTTTTACGGGCTTCGGTTGTCGCACGCGCCGCCACTTTAGCTTCTTCTTCGGCTTTTTCCATAGAGTTTTTGGTGTTTTCGGCCCGGGCAGAAAATTCTTCTGCTTTTACGCGTTCTGCTTCTTCCGCAGCAAGACGAGCCTCTTCCTCCGCCTGAATTGCAGCTTTACGTTTGGCTTCTGCTTTCTGGCGTTTTCTCTCTTCTTCTGCCGCCTGCTTCTTGCTCTCTTCAGCTTCACGCGCAGCCGCAAGGACCTGCATACGTTTTGCTTTTTCTGCATTAGTCAGATCATCGTGCGATGACGCAGGTTTTGATGCTTTCTTTGGTGCAGCAGATGCTTTTTTTTCAGGCTTCTGCCCTTCGGTCAGATTCGGTTCCGGGGTCGTCACCTCTGCCATACGCCCGCTCTCGCCACGTTCGAATGTACGACTACGCTTGACTTCCACAGTAACGGATTTAGATCGCCCATGGCTAAAGCTCTGCTTAACCTGGCCGGTTTCTACAGTTTTTTTCAACTCAAGCGTATTCGGCCGACTCAATGTCAGCGGCTTTTTGCTCTTACTGGTGTCCTTGCTCGAGGTCATTCTTTCAGACGTCCACTTACTTTTTTGGCGGGGTGTCCCGCAATTCCTCTTACAGCTAACAACCGCGCCACATCAGCGGCGAAACTATCAGCGATTCCACTTGGTCTAAGCGCTATATGTACCCAGTTATCCCGGCCTAGCGCTTGCCCTAGCTCATGACCGGTAAAGGTTTCATCTATTGGCAAATCAGGATCAACAGCCCTAGCCAATGCACGAATTTTACCGCGTCCATCTTCTGCCGCGTCTGCGGCTTGTACAAGTATCTTGACGTTCCCTGAAGAAAGCCAAGCTTTCGTTTTTTCAAACCCTGCTACCAAATGTCCTGCACGTTTTGCCAGACCTAGGGCATCAAGGCAACGTTTCGTTAGCTGCGTATCAAGTTGCTCAATCAAATTATCGGGCACTGTGACCTTCGCTTTAGCTGAACGAGCGAATAATTGTTTATGACACGCCTTCTCTACCATATCACGGCTTGGAGACAACCAGATTCCGCGTCCCGGTAGTTTTCCGAATAAATCCGGAACCACATTTCCGTCTGGCCCAACCACAAATTTCAACAGGGCCGACTGAGGAAAAAGATTACCAGAAGCAATACAGCGTCTTTCAGGTTCGCTTTTTCGCTTCTTTCTGACTTTCTTTTTCCCCTCAGTTTTTTTCGTCAGTACAGACTTAACCAAAGTATCTAATCCTCTGGTTTTATTTATTCACTTGCCTCAGATTCACCAGATTCAGAAGCAGCCGCATCTTCATCTGCAAACCAGTGTGCACGTGCAGCCATGATGATTTCGTTTGCCTTATCTTCTGAAAGAGCAAGTTCTTCACCCAGCATTTCAACAAGTTCATCACCAGCCAGATCAGCGAGATCATCCAGAGTTTTAATACCCTGCTCACCCAAGTGAACAACCTGTTCAGAAGACAAACCGTCCACAGACATCAAATCATCCTGAACACCCAGATTCTGGCGAGACTCTTCCAATTCTTTTTCGTGGGCTTCAAGATAGGTACGGGCACGATTACGAAGTTCTTCAGCAATATCTTCGTCAAAACCCTCAATGGCGGCAAGTTCGTCAACAGGAACGTAACCTACCTGTTCAACGCTTTCAAAACCTTCTGCCACAAGAAGATGGGAAATCACATCGTCCACATCAAGTGCATCCATAAAGTTCTGCGAACGCTGTTTGATTTCTTCCTGACGACGACGAGATTCTTCTTCGTCTGTCATGATATCGATATCCCAACCCGTCAGGATAGAGGCCAGACGAACATTCTGTCCACGGCGTCCAATCGCAAGAGAAAGCTGATCATCAGGAACAACAACTTCAATACGCTTTGAATCTTCGTCCAGAACAACTTTGGAAACTTCGGCTGGAGCCAAAGCGTTTACAACAAATGTCGCAACGTCTGGTGACCATGGAATAATGTCAATCTTCTCACCCTGAAGCTCTGTCACGATTGCCTGAACACGGCTACCACGCAAACCGACACAAGCACCGACAGGATCGATTGATGTATCCTGAGAAAGAACAGAAATCTTGGCGCGGCTTCCCGGGTCACGGGCAACCGCCTTAATTTCAATTACACCATCATAAATTTCAGGCACTTCCTGTGAGAAGAGTTTCGCCATAAACTGCGGGTGCGAACGAGAAACAAAAATCTGCGGTCCACGAGGCTCTTCACGTACATCATAAATGTATGCACGCACACGATCACCGTTACGGAAGTTTTCACGCGGCAGTGTTTCATCACGACGCATAATGGCTTCGGCTTTACCCAGATCAACAGTAACATTGCCAAACTCGTTCCGCTTAACAACACCATTGATAACTTCGCCGACACGATCCTTGTATTCACGGAACTGTCTGGCGCGCTCTGCATCGCGAACCTTTTGAACAATTACCTGTTTTGCAGTCTGGGCAGCAATACGACCGAGATCAATTGGGGGCAATTCATCAAAGAAAAATTCACCAACTTCAATATCAGGCTGACGCACTCTTGCATCTTTGAGGGTTGTTTGTGTCAGTTCGTTTTCAACTTCCTCAACAACCTCTGTATAACGACGCAATCTAACTTCACCGGTTTTACGGTCAATTTCAGCACGAATATCGCGTTCATGACCATATTTGGCGCGTCCAGCTTTGGAAATAGCCTGCTCCATTGCATCAAGCACTTCATCACGCTCAATACTTTTTTCACGAGCTACAGCTTCAGCAACCTGCAGAAGTTCAGTTCTATAAAGAGCAGTCGTTTCCATTTGCCCTCAAATCCTCAATCTATCATGACAGTCCGAATTTGATTTTCGCACCATCATTTCTCTTGTTTATCCTATAGCGCGGCGTATCGATACCTCGCTACAACGCATTATTCACAAGCGCGTATTATCCATCAGCTTGTGCTGCAGCAATCAGTTCATCGGTCAAAATAAGCTTTGCGCGCGACATATCCTGAAAAGCCAGATATACCTCGGCCTCTTCTTCTTCCAGATCAAGATGAATAGCTTCACCTTCAACACCGAGAAGACACCCTTTAAAACGTTTGCGTCCATCAACGTTTATCAACATTTCGATCCTGGCATCAAAGCCGACAAAACGCTGAAAATCCGATAAACGTGTTAATGGACGATCTATACCAGGTGAGCTTACCTCCAGACGAAAAGTTCCGGAAATGGGGTCTTCCACATCTAAAAGGGCCTCAATCGCGCGACTGATATCTGAACAGTTATCAACAGTCATGATCTCTGTAAGATCACTGTGTTCAGCCATCACCTGAAGCGTTTTTCGCTCATCACCACCTGTAATCATAACACGAACGATATCAAAGCCCATAGACGCCAGAGTCGGGGCTATAATCTGCTCTATCTGTGCAGCTTTACCGTCACTCGTTTTGGCAAGAAGAGGTATCGTACCTCCTTTAGCGTCTAACAATAACTCATCTCCGTTTGCATAAGCGTCTGTTCTATGTCTTTGTGCCATGCCTTTGACAAAAGGAACAAAAACAACAATAGGCGCTGAATTTAGATACAAAAAATGGGCCTTAAGGCCCGCTTTCAAAACTTCGATGTAGCGGGCTACAACAAAGTGTGTCCCGCGCGCACTGTAACCTCAGCCCCATTACAGTGCAAGCGCTTTTCTGAAACAGCAGAAAAAGTGCCATTTACCATACTTTTGGGATAAACGAGAACCTAAAGAACTTGTGCCCGTGGCAATCTTTTGAAACGCAAATACCCTGGCTTGAGGCCTTTTTTCAAAGCCTTTTCTTCATACCGGGTTTTGGGCCAATCATCTGTACGCTGGTTCCAGTCGTCTTTTGATTCAGCTTGCCAGCTAAACAACGGATGAGGAACAGTCCTCTCGAGCATCCACTGCAAATACCCCATATCATCTGTCGCCATCCGAAGCTCACCACCATCTACAAGCAAGGCAGCAAGCAGATCCAGCGTTTCGATTTGGACAATACGCCGCTTGTTATGGCGGGCTTTGTGCCAGGGATCAGGGAAAAGAATAAACACTTTACTCAGCGAGTTTTTCGGCAAGAACGACATCATATCGCGCACATCACCCCGATAGATACGAACGTTCTCGGCACCATTATCATCAAGATGGCCAAGTAAACTGGCGACCCCGTTAATAAAGTATTCAGCCCCGATCAAATTAACATCGGGATTATGTTCAGCCTGCCAAGCCAAATGCTCACCACCGCCAAAACCGATCTCAAGCCATGTTTCATGACCTGATCGCCCAAACATATCATCTAGATTATAAGGGATGATATTTTCGGGATCTCCCAACGTTATCTGGATTTTTGGCAGAACCGTCTCGACAAGCTCCGTCGCTTTTTTCCGCAGAGGGCGACCCTGTCGTCGGCCATAAAAAGTACTACGCTTAACAGGATCGCTCATCTTCTTTACTCTACGTCTTCTTCAGCTCTTAAAGGTTAAAAGCTGACTTTAGGCTATCCACAAGATCAAGACGCTCCCATGAGAAGCCTCCGTCATCTTCCGGACGACGGCCAAAGTGGCCATAAGCTGCTGTACGCGCATAGACAGGCTTGTTCAAAGCCAAGTGCTCGCGAATACCGCGTGGAGAAAGATCCATGATATCCATCAGGATAGCCGGAAGTTTCTGTTCATCAACCTGGCCTGTGCCATGCGTATTCACATAAAGTGAAAGCGGTTTGGACACACCAATCGCATAAGAAACCTGAATTGTGCAACGCTCGGCGAGGCCAGCGCCAACAACGTTCTTTGCCAGATAACGCGCAGCATAAGCAGCCGAACGATCAACCTTGGTCGGATCTTTACCAGAGAAAGCACCGCCACCATGCGGGGCAGCACCACCGTATGTATCAACGATGATCTTACGCCCCGTCAGACCTGCATCACCATCAGGACCACCAATGACAAAACGGCCTGTCGGATTCACATAGAATTCATCGTCAGAACACATCCAACCTTGCGGCAATTCTTTTTCAACGTGACGACGAACGACTTCACGAATCTGATCATTGTCCATACCTTCAGCGTGCTGAGTAGACACAACGACTGATGTCGCTCGAACAGGTTTGCCATCAACATATTCCAGTGTCACCTGACTTTTTGCATCAGGCCCCAAGCCTGGCTCTTCACCAGAATGACGGACGTCAGCCAGGGAGCGCAGAATATTGTGCGAATAAAAAATTGGCGCAGGCATATAACCATCGGTTTCCTTACAGGCATAACCGAACATAATACCCTGATCACCAGCGCCTTCGTCTTTATTACCAGCGGCATCAACGCCCTGGGCGATATCCACAGATTGCTCATGGATGAAATTCTGTACATCCATGTTTTTCCAGTGAAAACCGTCTTGTTCATAGCCAATGTCACGAACAGCCTGACGAGCCACTTCTTCAATAACATCAGGTGTCACAGAAGCAGGACCACGAACTTCACCGGCCAAAACGATCCGGTTTGTTGTTGCAAGTGTCTCAACCGCAATTCGAGATTGCGGGTCGTGAGAGAGGTATAGATCTACGATAGAATCTGATACGCGATCACAAACTTTGTCAGGGTGTCCTTCGGACACGGACTCGCTTGTGAAAAGATAGCTGCCAAGTCGCACGACAACCCCTTTCTATATGATTGTAAAAAAAATTGATCGTTGCACCGGAAAATAACAATAATGCGACCCATGCCCGACCAAATGCACTATATAACGCAAAATGCATATAATGCAAAACGCGATCAGGAATGCCTGATCGCGCTCTATAATGCAATGCTTAATTATAGATTCATGCTAGAATCAACTATTAAGCAGATATTTTCTGCAATATCTTAATAGAACTTAAGAGTTTGCCGCTTCTTCAGAAGCTGTTTCTGCCGCTGTACCCAAAGCTTTTGTCATTTCAAAAAGACGTTTGCGCACATGCGGATCAACGATCTTATAATAAGCTCTGACTAACTCAAGCGTTTCGCGCTTGGCCATCGGATCAGCCTCATGAACAAAAGCTTCTACCTTTTCTTCGCTCATTTCACGCAAGCGAACAGGTGACTGCGAAGCAACTTCATCAGGCATGTCTGCGAAGAAATAACCAACTGGCACTTCGAGAACACGAGCCAAGTCATATAAACGACTGGCGCCGACACGATTTGCTCCACGCTCGTACTTTTGAACTTGCTGGAAAGTCAAACCGATAGCTTCGCCAAGCTTCTCCTGACTCATGCCAAGAAGCGTCCGGCGCAACCGAACTCTACTACCGACATGAACATCAACTGGATTTGGTTTGCCTTTACCACGAACTGGTTCGTTTTCTTGTACTCGACCCATAATTCCACTCTTTCTAAACTGCACACAAGCAACCATCTATACGAGTATATTTATGCATACCATCGTATGTAGTCAACTTATTTTTTGTAAAAGAGTGTATTTTTTAGGTTTCACATTACCTTTTGCCTCTGATTACCAGTGGTAGTAGCAAGAGTGTGATTAGTATCAGAACCAAGAAATTGCCGATGATAGAGAACACTGTCTGACCAGAGATTTTTTGGGGTAATCCAGTGTCAACAATACCCTTTTCCCCCAAACCAATACTCTTGACCACGCGCCCATAAGCATCAATAGAGGCCGATATCCCCGTATTCGCAACACGAATAACAGGCAATCCCTCTTCAACAGCCCTGAGTTGCGCCATACCAAAGTGCTGATAAGGCCCACTGGTAATGCCAAACCAGCCATCGTTGGTTGCATTGAGTATCCAGTCTGGCCTTTCAGAAGAATTCGCGACCGCGCCGGGAAAAATAATCTCATAGCAAATCAGCATACTCATGGCAGGAAGACCAGGAACACTCATCGTTCTAAGACCTTCACCTGGTGTAAAATCAGAACTTCCGGCTGTCATTTTTTTAAGAAACGGCAACCAATCTTTCAAAGGCACATATTCACCAAAGGGGACGAGATGGAATTTGTCATAGGTATCAACAATCTCACCGCGGCGATCGAGAACGTGCATTGAGTTGCGAAAACTCCGTTCAATATCGCCATCAACAGATCGTTCTTCGACTCTTGGCGCTCCTGTAATCAAATAACCAGAGGGTGGTACAACCCTTGAGACGACAGACCGCAGTTCTTTATCACCAGACAACAAAAACGGCACTGCCGTTTCTGCCCAAATCACATGGGTAATATCCTTAAAACCCTCACTCGCGCTTAATTGCATTTGTGTAACAATATGTTCACCACGCAATTCAGGCTTCCACTTATCTGCCTGACGGATATTTGGCTGGACAAGACGCATTTTTACATTATCGACAAAGGCTTCATCACCTGTTGATGCCGTACTCAAACGAAAAGCTCCATACCCCCAAACCAGTAAAGGCATACACAGCACAAAAAGTACAAAAGCAACGCGACGCTTCATCTCTGAAAACGGAAGATCTTTATCCTCGAACAGTACCGAAAATGCACTGGCAACAAGAAGAGAAATAACACTTAAGCCCCATACACCGGCCAAGCTAGCAAACTGAAGCATTTGATCTGAGAAGGTCCAAACAGAACCAATGAAATTCCATGGGAAACCTGTAAAGATCCAGGACCTTAGCCATTCAATAAAGAGCCAGATTGCCGTAAAGGCCAAAACCCGCTCGACTCCACGGATTTTTAATCGTCCCATTGCATAGCCAACGAGAAGATGGAAAAGCCCCATTCCTGCGGCCAATGCCAAAATCGCAAAAGGCATTAACCAAGCATGGCGGGCAGTGTTTACCAAGAAAGCGGCCCCGACCCAATAGAGACCAACAGCAAAATACCCCGTTCCAAAGGCCCATCCGATAAAGGCAGCCTTTTTCGGGGTTTCAGCGCCTTTCCATAACCAAAGCAAGCCGACAAAAGCCGGAATCAAAAAAGGTACAAGAAATAAAGGTGCAAAAGCTGTCGCTGATAACCCGCCCAGACCAACGGCAATCGCGTAACGCTTCCACCCTGTAATTGATTGCAGCTTATCGCTCAGGCTATAGATACCTGCCAGTCCCCGCCCCATTACCATACCGGCCTAGCCTTCTTTTAATTTTCCGCTATCTGTTAGCGTGTTCTTCCATACTTTCAAGCGCTTGATTCTACGCGGGTCTGCATCCAATACCTCAAACATGACTCCGGTTTCTTCGTGCTCAATCAATTCGCCTCTTGCCGGTACACGATCAGCGAGCCAAAAGACAACGCCGCCAAGTGTATCTATATCCTCGTCCCGCTCTTCATCTGTCAGAATCGGTCCTATTTTCTCTTCCAACTCACCAATTGGGCAGCGCGCGTCAGCAATAAACGAACCATCAGGACGTGGATATAACCTCGGCCCTTCATCAGTATCATGTTCATCCTCTATCTCTCCGACGATCTCTTCAACAAGATCTTCGATGGTCACAAGGCCATCAATACCACCGAATTCATCAACAATCAGTGCCATATGGACACGCGACATACGCATCTCCAGAAGCAAATCAATAGCCCTCATGGAAGGCGCAATGATCAAAACGCGGCGTACGATACTTGCAAGATTAGGATTACGAGCGCCTTTTGAATATTCCAAAACGTCCTTGATATGGACCATACCAATAACGTCATCCAACGTTTCGCGGAATACCGGCAATCTTGAATGACCTGCACGGCTCATCATATCAATGAGGTCGCCGATGGATGTGTCGAGATCCACAGCGATAATATCAGCCCGAGGCACCATGACATCAGAGCAGGTCAGATGTCGAAGCTTGAGAATATTTCCGAGCATGAAACGCTCATCTTCACCTAACGGTGTCGATGATTCTACTTCATCTTCACTACCTTCAATTTCATCTATGATTTCCTCAACAGTCTCTCGAAGACTGGAATCGCCATTTTTGAAACCAAAGGTGCGCGTTAACCAGTTCCATAGTCCGCCGCGCGATGATGCCTCTGCATCCTGGTCGCGCAGCGATTTACTATTACCCGATATTTCACTCATCTATCGCACCCTCAACAAGTCGCTCGTCACCAAGCTCATAAGGGTTCTCAACACCAAGCCTATTCAAAATATCTACCTCAAGCCCTTCCATCTCAAGTGCATCATCATCTTCAATATGATCATACCCCAGTAAGTGCAAAACACCATGCACCAAAAGATGTGTAAAATGATCTTCCAGCCTTTTAGATTGCTCATTTGCTTCTAAAATCAAGGTTTCCAGAGATAAAACTATATCTCCAAGGGGTAGAACACCGCGTTGAGATGCAAGATCGGCCTCTTCCGGATCATCCAACGTAGAGAAAGACAACACATTTGTTGGCTTGTCTTTACCTCGATATTCTTTGTTTAAAGCCTGAACCGAATCATTATTTGCAAGAACAACAGATAATTCCGCCTCAGAAATTAAAGTTGCCTCAGATGAAGATGATTCTTCAGAAAATCCGGCAAAAACATAAGAGGCAATCACAGCCCGATGGATAAGTGCCTGATAATGGGGAAGCTTATCAAACCACTGAGGTTCCCTAAGCTCGACTGCAACCTCGAAACCTGAAGACATAAAAGAAGCGCTTCCATTGCTCAAAGACCGCTCCATAGCTTCGGTCATTATAAGATCAGACACTTCTCTGAACCTTTGGAATCAGGTAATTCTTTGGCTTATCAGCCATCAAAGAAATCTCTTTCTTCTGCCTCACCTTTGTTTTGACGATTGTCATAGGCACGTACAATTTTTGTAACCAGTTCATGGCGAACAATATCAGCATGAGCAAACTGAACGAAACCAACCTCGTCCAACTTGGCAAGGGTATGCGACGCATCTCGCAGTCCGGATAGTTGACCTTTTGGCAAATCCACCTGCGACATATCACCGGTTACCACCATACGTGATCGCTCTCCTAATCGGGTCAGAAACATTTTCATCTGCACAGGAGTGGTATTCTGGGCCTCATCAAGAATAACAAAGGCATTCGACAAGGTTCGCCCACGCATAAAAGCTAGCGGCGCAATCTCGATCTCGCCATTCTCCAATCGGCTCATAACCTGATCCGAAGGAAGCATGTCATGAAGGGCATCATAAAGCGGACGCAGATAAGGATCGACCTTATCTTTCATGTCACCAGGCAAAAAGCCTAGACGTTCGCCTGCTTCAACAGCCGGACGCGAAAGAATAATGCGCTCAACATCCCCATTAAGCAAAAGGGAAACCCCATAAGCAACCGCCATATAGGTCTTGCCTGTTCCTGCTGGCCCAACACCAAACACCAGCTCGTGACGTTGCATTGCCTTGATATAGGCAGCTTGTCCAGGAGACCGGGGGTTCAGACGCCTTTTTCGGGTAACGATTGCCAACTCATCTCCATGAGTTGATTCTACGGCCTTTTCGGTTTCATCAACATCTGGTGTAACCTGTGCCATACGAACAACAGCATCAACTTCGCCGTCGCCAACATCCAGGCCCTTTTGCAATCGTTCGTACAATGCTTTTAAAACAACCTTTGCTGTCGCAACTGAATCTTTACTACCGCTTATTGATACTTGATTTCCACGCGAAGCGAGATCTACATCAAGGTGCTGTTCCAATCGAACAAGATGTTGATCATGTTCCCCATATAGCATGGGAAGAAGACTATTATCATCAAACTCAATTAATTTATTCTGCCGTGTACCACGGGCGGCGTGTCCGTTACGAGCTCTGGCTGTCAAATGCGTCCCTCCATTTCGGCTTTTGCATGTTCTATATTATGCGCGTCAAAAACACCAAAGTCACCTGTTACTACTGAACCCGTTAAAGAATTTGGTTTAGCAGTTTCGATTTTGACATCAACAATTTGCCCCATAAGGCGCTCTGGCGCCTGCACAAAGACAGACTGCATGTATGGGCTACGCCCGCCCAGTTGACCAATTTCGCGACCTTTACGCTCAACCAATACGGAAAGTGTCTTCCCGATCATGCTTTGGTTAAACGCCATTTGTTGAGCATTTAGCAATTCCTGTAACATCGCCAAACGTTTCGCCTTCACGTCTTCAGGAACCTGCGCATCAATGCCAGCAGCCGGTGTTCCCGGACGCGGGCTATATTTGAAAGAATAGGCCTGAGCATAATTAATATCAGTAACCAAACGCAGTGTATCGGCAAAATCCTGATCACTTTCGCCCGGAAAACCCACGATAAAGTCAGACGACAGCGCCAATTCAGGACACACATCACGAAGCTTATCAATTACCCGGCGATATTCATCACCAGTGTGTTTGCGATTCATCATTTCCAGTATGCGGTCAGAACCGCTTTGAATCGGCAAATGCAAATAGGGCATTAATTCTGAAAGGTCGCGATGAGTTTCAATCAGCTCATCATCCATATCATTAGGATGCGAAGTCACATAACGAAGGCGTTCAATACCATCCACTTCTGCAAGCTCTCTAAGCAACCGTCCTAAACGCCATGTTTTACCATCAGCAGCTTCACCGTGGAAACCGTTCACATTTTGCCCAAGCAATGTAATTTCACGCGTTCCATTGGCAACCAGACGCTTGGCTTCATCAACAATCGCGGTTACCGGGCGCGAAAATTCAGCACCACGGGTATAGGGAACAACGCAGAAAGTACAAAACTTGTCACAGCCTTCCTGCACAGACAGAAAAGCTGATGGACCATGTGTCTGACTTTCTTCAGGTAGAAAGTCGAATTTGGATTCTACCGGGAAATCCGTGTCGGAAATGCCCCGACCAGTCGTATTACCAAGCGCCTTTGTAACCATTTCAGGCAGGCGATGATAGGTTTGTGGGCCAAACACCATATCGACTTGTTTCGCACGGCGTAAAATCTCTTCACCTTCGGCCTGCGCCACACAGCCCGCAACCCCAATCAGCATGCGGTCACCACCGGATTCGCGCTTTTCCTTGAGTCGTCGTAACTGCCCAAGTTCAGAAAAGACCTTCTCAGAAGCCTTCTCTCGAATATGACAGGTATTGAGAATGACCATGTCAGCCGTTTCGGGGTTGTCTACAGTCTTGTAACCCAGTGGAGCCAAAACATCTGTCATACGAACCGTATCATAGACGTTCATTTGACAGCCATAGGTCTTAATATAGAGCTTTTTCGCCAACGTAATTACCAATTCAGCCTAGCATCTTTTTCGGTCATATTTATAATAAACCGTTATGATACCTTGTTAAATTACCATGTGTTGGGATTTGAAGCTATTTCTAATCGCCGCCCGCCCAGGGCATCGGAAACACCGCAAGACACCGCCTTATGGCAATGACTGGCCATGTCTTTCCGATTAGCGAAGGAACTCGCTTCTACTGGCTCCAGGAATTCAACCTCTACAGTCAAAACACCCATTGCCAGCGCATGCCATAAATGCCCCGGTAATTCCATATCACCATACCAAGCATAAAAGGGACGCCACAAACGACCCATCGGCATACCATCCAATCGGGTGTATGTAATAGAGATTGGCTGAACCAGCAAGGGACTATCGTTTTCTGAGGTCTGTGCAACTGAAAAGAGCGCGGATTTAAAAGGCAATACTCGGGTACCGTCGCTAGATGTTCCCTCGGGGAATAAAATCAGATCACGTCCATTCCCAAGCCGCTTTGCCATGTGATCACGGCTTTCGCTAGACTTGTGTCGACGACGCTGAATAAAGACTGTACCGGATAACTTGGCAAGCCATCCAAAAAACGGCCAATTACCGACTTCGGATTTTGCAACAAAATGCCCGTCAATCAGGCTCCCCAGAACAGAAATATCCAGATAGGACACATGATTGGATACATAGAGTGTTGGCTGCCGTGTACTTTGCTGTCCACGAGTGACAATCTTGATACCATTCAAGAAGCAGGTCGCATTGTGATACCACAGGGGTAATTTATAACGACCAGGCAATCTTAGAAGCAGGAGTAAAAGCTGCAACGGCATCAAGGCCAAGGTGAAAAGGACATACACAACCAAACGGCAAGAGGCTCTTAAATCAGATCCCAAACCAGAAGCTACAGCGATGTCCGACATATCACGCTACCTGTTGTGCTGCATTGTCCGTTTCACGGCGATAATGTTTATAGTATTTGTCAGTCACTCGGCTTGTTTCAACAATCACACAAACATCCGTGGTGCCAAACTGTTCATCAATAACAGCGCCATCCCCAATAACGCCGCCAAGCCTCAGATACCCCTTAATCAAAGGCGGCAATTCTTTAATGGCTGCCTTGGGGTCAATCTGATCCGCTGACATGAGATTCATGGAACTAAATCTCTCTGGCAAAGCTTTGGGGCGAATGTCGGTTTCAGCAAGGTGATTGTGATATAGATAAGATAAAGGCAGCTTCATCTGCTCTGGATCAGTTCCATGCAAACTTGCGCAACCAAACATGTAACGAATATCATAGGTGAATACATACTGGGCAATACCGCGCCACAGAAGCTGCATCGTTGAACCACGTCGATATTCCTGATCAATACAGGACCGCCCCAGCTCCAGAATTTCACCATCAAAATTCAAAAGTTTTTCCAGATTGAATTCATCGACAGAATAGAACTGACCGCGTTTTTTTGCACCTTCACGGCGCATCACGCGATAGGTGCCAACAACAGCCTCAGGCCCTGTGCCTTTCTCATTGTCGAAAACAAGCAAATGATCGCAGAAGGGATCAAAGCTATCAAAGTCCCGACTCTGGGATTCCATCTCTGGTGTCGGTTGAGCGGAATTCTCGCGATAAAAAATATCATATCGCAGATTCTGCGCGGCCAAAACTTCCCGCTCGCTCTCGGCCAAACGGATTGTAAGTTGTCCCGCAGTTACATCGACGGGTCGTGAAGTACCCTCATTCATGCTCAGCGTGTTCCCTAGAAATAGACATGGCGAATTTAAACATGGCGAGGACTGTGCCAGAAAATTGTGTCTATTTTATTGCACTACAGCCTTCACGAACAGCATAAAGTTCAAGTCGATGATCAACCAGGCGGTAACCAAGCTTTTGCGCCATTTTACCCAAGAGTTCATGAATCTCATCATCAGAAAATTCAAGGACCTCACCGGAGTTCACATCAATCAGATGATCATGAACTCGCTCAGTTACCTCTTCATAACGAGCGCGCCCATCGCCAAAATCATGGCGTTCCAGTATGTTTGCCTCTTCAAAAAGCTTTACGGTTCGATAGACCGTTGCAATAGAAATCTTCGAGTCCAGTTTGGAAGCACGATGATAAACTTGCTCCACATCAGGGTGATCCGTTGAATCAGAAAGAACCCTTGCGATAACTCTTCGCTGTTCGGTCATTTTCAGACCTTTTTCAGCACAAAGAACTTCCAGTTTTGATGCCATGATAACCCTGAGATCGTCGTTAATGAATAAAGTCACTCTTTTGAATAATTCTAATTTACACAAAATGCGCTATCGAGAAAAGACCGATAACGCATTTTTTAAAACATCCCAGATCAAAGAAACTTGATTACTTTGTTCTATTGGCCTTTGTGCCCAAACCAATCTGTTTTGCCAAAGAACTACGTTGTTTCGCATAATTAGGGGCAACCATTGGATAGTCTTGCGACAAACCCCAGCGCTCGCGGTATTCTTCCGGAGTCATATTGTAAGCTGTTTTCAAATGGCGCTTAAGCATTTTGAGCTTTTTGCCATCTTCAAGGCAAATAATAAATTCAGGTGTAATAGATTTTTTAATTGATACAGCAGGTGTCGGACGCTCTGGTTCTTTTTTCTCTTCCTGCCCCAAAGTAGAGAGAGTTCCATACACTTCGCGAATTAATTGAGGTAAATCTGCCATTGCCACAGAGTTATTGGAAACATGGGCAGAAACAAGACTAG
This sequence comes from Kiloniella sp. EL199, assembly GCF_900313065.1. GTDB lineage: Bacteria > Pseudomonadota > Alphaproteobacteria > Kiloniellales > Kiloniellaceae > Kiloniella. The sequence continues at coordinate 482,996 of NZ_OMPU01000013.1, read as the reverse complement.
TTGTAAGTTCTACTAATTCTAATGAGGAATTATCTTCAGACATATTATGACTATTCTTTCTCGATACAAAATTATCTTATAATCATCAAAATATTACTTAACTCATAACATACCAGGAAGTGAATTAAAGTTATTTCCTAAAACTTTCAAGTTAATTTACATAAAATATTTATGATTATCCTCTCTATGCTAAGAATTTCTGGAGTACTTTAAATATCTACAGACATGACAACTGCATCAACAGTTGTTCCATCAAATTTGTGGTAGTATTTGGATCTTCGCGTAATTTCAACAAATCCCAACGTCTGATAAAGGGAAAGCGCAATAGTGTTTTCCTCGGACACTTCCAAAAACACCTTATTCACAGATGCTTGATAAAGTTGCTCAACCATCCTGCGCATAATTTTTTTCGAAAATCCCAATCCCCGAAAGTCAGGATCTATACAAAGTGTCAATATTTCAGCTTCGCCGACTACTTCTTGCCAAAGAATAAAACCGACAGGATTGGCATCCTGACAATAGACAAGGCCATTATTCGTTTTTTGAATAAGTATTGCTGAAATATCTTTTGCTTTCCATGCAGCATCAGGAAATGATCTCAAATGCATTTCTGCTAACAGGTCCGCATGTTCAAGAGCACACGGAATTATTTCCTCAGAACCATTCATTAAATCATCTAAAATGTTGTTTTATCTTTTGGTAAAGAAACATCCGGGGCCCGTAAATACAAAGGCTCAACAGACTGAGCTTCTCGATCAAAAAGCTCTTGCTCCAAAGCACACAGTAAAAGATTTCCAGCATCATCATTGTCCGAAGCCTTTGAAGAACGGACGGAACGGCCCGCTGCCTTCAGATCTTCAGCGACCTGATCAACGCCATCCCCAACCAAGAGTAAGTTACCATCAGGCAGTTTCCCGTTCAGATTCTCTGGGAGTACAGCAAAAGGCTCTGTCAAAGGCACAAGGCTTGAATCAAAGCTTTGAACGAATAAATCTGCTCGCTTGGCGTCAATCACAACAACGATCTGCGTATCAGCTATCTTCTCATCAGCAGGCACACCACGCGCCAACACTTCAAAATTACTTACCCCAACAAGAGGCTTGTTACACGCAAGAGCAAAACCTTGAGCTGCTGCTAACCCAATGCGAACCCCTGTAAAACCACCGGGACCTGTTGTAACAGCAAACCCGTCCATGTCCATCAGATCTCTACCGGTTTCCTCCAGCAGGTCTTGCACAATAGGTAAAAGACGCTCGGACTGCCCACGTCGCATGGTTTCCAATCTGGAGGCAAGCACCTGACCTTTGTCCATTATAGCAACAGAGCAAGAAGATCCCGCTGTATCCAAACCAAGTAATAATGAACTATCAGCACGCATTATCGCGAAATCATCCCTCTGACACTTAAATGAATTTTCCCCATAGCTTAGGCAAAACAATATAATGGCTTATATCCATGATCTTGCTTTGTTACAATTAAAGACAATCATCAATAATACCTTAATGATATTGCGCTAACCAGAGACCCGTATTAAAGCAACACCGACAGCCAAAAAAACAGAAACAGCGCATTATGTTCAAATCGAAACACTTTCAACTATTCTATCTTATCCTTGCCGTCGCCATCGGTATAAGTGGGTTCCAGAGAACAGCCTCTACGCAAGACATTGAAACTCCCGCTGAGAGTGACATTAAGAATGGTGCTGTCGTTGTTATGTATCAACGTTTCGGCGAAAATAGATATCCAACAACCAGCACATCCATATCAACATTAACGAACCACATTCAAGAGCTTCAAAACAAACGCTACAGTGTTTTACCTCTTTCTGATATCGTCGAAGCTCTCACACAAGATCAACCGCTGCCAGATCGGGCAATTGCAATCACAATTGACGATGCCTATGTTTCTTTTTACGAAAATGCGTGGCCAGAATTTAAAAAAGCAGGTCTGGCAATTACGCTTTTCATAACAACGTCAACTGTCGATCAAAATCGCCCAGGCTACATGACCTGGTCCCAGATCAGAGAACTGGCCTCGGACCCGCTTGTAACGATTGGCAATCACGCCAACGAACTCCGACACATTGCTCATTTACCTATTGAAGAACAAAAACAAGTAATCGAAAAGTCCAACCAAACCTTCAGGCGTGCTTTAGGCAAACAACCCTATCTCTTTGCTTACCCTTACGGCGAAATCAGCAATAGCTTACAAAACGTCTTGAAAGCGAATGGCTTCAAAGCTGCTTTTGGACAACACTCCGGCGCCATTGCCCGTAAAGCTGACTTAATGTCCTTGCCTCGCTATCCATTCAATGATCGATTTGGAACGATGGAACGTTTCAAACTGGCAATTAACAGCTTACCGTTACCAGTTTCAGCCGTTTTACCCGAAAATTTAACCCTTAATGATAGTACAAATCCGCCACTTTTCGGCTTCACAATAGGGTCAGAAATAAAACCCCGCGAAGATGGGTCTTATCGCGGGCTAAACTGCTACAGTTCACAAGGCGAGCTTACATTACAAGAGCTTGGTGGTGGACGTATCGAGGTCAGATTGATTGAACCATTCAAGCAAGGAAGAGCTCGTATTAATTGCACAATGCTTGGCCCAAAGGGGCGCTGGCGTTGGTTTGGGCAGCAATTCTATATCCCCTGAACACCTTTTCCAATCCCATAAAAACCGGAAATGAACAATCAGCTTCGGTTTTTTGTTTATTATCAGATGATCTCAGCACCTAGGCACTGGCGCGGACTTCAGAAACTTCAGGAATATAATGGCGCAGCATGTTCTCAATGCCCATTTTCAAGGTCGCAGTAGAACTTGGGCAGCCTGCGCATGCCCCTTGCATATGCAGATAGACAATACCGTTTTCAAATCCGTGAAAGACGATATCACCACCGTCCTGTGCCACAGCCGGGCGAACACGTGTATCCAATAGCTCTTTAATTTGGGACACAATCTCGTCATCGCCTTCATCACTTGCTTCAGCGTGGGAAGACATTGCTTCGGAAGCATCAGTGATAACAGGACGTCCTGCTGTAAAGTGCTCCATAATCGTACCAAGAATGGATGGCTTTAGAATATACCATTCTTTATCTTCTGATTTGGTAATGGTGATAAAATCACCACCAAAAAACACACCGGTCACGCCTTCAATTTCAAACAATCTAAGAGCAAGAGGAGAGTTTGAAGCCGCTTCTTTTGCTTCAAAGAAAGCCGTACCACCTTCAAGCACCGGACATCCGGGTAAAAACTTTAGAGTAGCTGGGTTTGGCGTCTGTTCTGTTTGGATAAACATATCTTGCTCGTTAAAAATCGGTCTATGATTATTGTTCTTATATGTAATCTTATAGGCGCTATTCAAGCCCCTATTCTATATGAATATTCATATAGAATATTTCTTTAGCTAATCTCGTCAATTTCAGCAGGCTCCAGATTATCGGGTACAACCGTAATCGGCACACGCAATTTACCAATATGTTTCCCCATCAACGCAGTCAAAAGCGGCCCCGGCCCCCCAGATCCAGAACTCGCGCCCAGAACCAGAATAGAAACCTGATCATCTTCGTTAACAAGCTTGACTAATTCATCTCGACGATCACCTTCGCGCATATAGAGAACAGGAATTTGCCCCGAGTATTCAAGCACTTCTTCACCCAGTTTATTCAACCGCGCTTCGGCTTCTTCGCGAGCTTCTTCCTGCATCAAGTCACCGACTGCTGCCCAGTGATTAAATTCGGCAGGCTCAATAACATACAAAAGCGCAACCCTCCCACCTGTATGCAAAGCTCGTCGACAAGCAAAACGCATTGCTTGCAACATTTCATCACTATCATCGACGACGACAAGAAAGATTCGATCTGTAGATCCATGATTACGGCATTTTTTACCATCAGTTTCCTGATCAATTTTCAGTTTTGTCGATTCTGTTTCACCCATACCTTATCCCTTACGGAAAACTAAATGACCGATCCAGCCGGATACCAAAGCAACCACAATAGCAATAACACCATACATCGCACTATGAAGATGTGCATAGTCATAAATTTCAGCTTCAACACCAATTTTTGATACCGTCAGGGGAGTTGTCCGCGCATCAATGATCTGACCATCACGCAAATGATAGACACTTACAGAGTACGTTCCCGTGGGGACATTCGCAGGTAATTCGAATTCTGTTCGGAAAAGATGTTCACCCAAGAAAACAATTTCCGCATTTTCTAACTGATAATTCCCGCTGCGGAGCAAATTCCGAAGCAAAGCTTCTTTCCATGAATCAGCCAGTTTGCCTGCAGCTTTTGTCACCGGAAGTTCGAGACCGATATTATCAAAACCAATAGCATTAAGCGCGCGTGTTGCCGAAGACGATATTTCTTCAATCGGCCCCGTCGAGGCGATGGAATAAAAACTCGGGACACTTTCAAAATTCATGGAAGCCGTATTCATCCAGATCCCGGCAACCTGTCCTTTTCGCTGGACCTTAAAATCCGTATCCGGCCCCCTGACAACCACAATAACCTCGCCCGGGGAATTTATACTGCCAAACAAAAGGATGCGGTCCCCAGAAAATCCCGCTGTAATGGCGACAAGATGGCTGGAAAGATCAGCTTCAATAGCTTTAGTTTCTTTTGCCGATAGTACAAAAAAAGATGAAAAGCCAACTGCAACAAGTACTTTCAGAACATCAATCCCACTCGCAAAAAAAAGTCGATGAACCAAAGAAACCATCAAAAATATCATTGCGTCATCTCCAGTGTATAGAGATCCGCAGGCTCAATCAAAAGATCAAGGAAGAGCTTGCCACAAACCATAACGACCAAAATACCAAGTAACAGACGTAACCAGTCTCCCTGCATCTTGGCACCAATCCGCGTACCAACCTGTGCCCCCAGTACAGAACCAACCAAAAGCAAAAGCGCGAGAACGACATCAACAGTCTGGTTTTGGGCTGCCTGTAAAAAAGTAACGTTCGCGGCAACAAAAATGATTTGGAAAAGTGATGTTCCGATGACCATCGCTGTGGGCATACCCAACATGTAAATCATTGCCGGTACAAGAATAAACCCGCCGCCAACACCCATAATCGCAGAGAGAACGCCTACAAAAAAACCAATTCCCAAGGGAAGAAGAGCTGAAATATAAAGACGGGATTTGCGGAAGCGCATTTTAAGCGGCAAACCGTGGAACCAGTTGTGTTCGTGTAACTTACCACGGGAAGCACCACCCGCTTTTCGACGTCGAAACACTGCTTTGATGCCCTCTAGCATCATCAGCAACCCGATAGTTCCGAGAAAAATCACATAGGATAGATTAATAACCAGATCAATCTGACCCAAACTCTTCAAAAAGGTAAAGAGGCCGACGCCAAGTGTGGATCCAATAAAGCCCCCCACCAGAAGGATCCACCCCATCAAAAAATCAACATTCCCCCGTTTCCAATGGGCAAAAACACCGGAAACCGACGATGCGATTACATTGTTTGCTTGTGTTGCAACGGCGACAGCAGGGGGAACACCGACAAATATTAGAATTGGCGTCATTAAGAAGCCGCCCCCAACACCAAATATCCCCGAAAGCAACCCAACACCCCCCCCCATTGCCAATAAAAGGAGTATGTCGACAGATATCTCGGCGATCGGCAGATAGATTTGCATTGCCGTCAGTCGCCCTTTCCATAGGTTTTCATTTTGCTCTACCCTGTTCTGCCGTTTCAAGCAGACAGTTTTTATTCACAGGCTTTCAAGGGAGTACCCCCTAAAAATCTATCCTGCTTCTCGAAAAAGGAAAAGAGGGGCCATTGAATGTTTTCCTTATTTTTCAACTTTTTGCTTAATATTTTTTTAATTTGACCAATTCCAAAAACGTAACATTGCTTTTCTTTTCAAAAGCTTCCCAACAGGAAAAGAGCATCCGATATCATCCAGATGCTCTTTTAGCCATAAATTTGGTGCCAGCGATTTTTTATACTGGTGCCATATAATTCAGCGTTTTACCTGCTCATGGACGCAAAAAACCAACCGCATCAAAAACTTCCTTCATCACAGGCTCTGCCAGTTTAGCAGCCCGATCAGCCCCCTGTTTGAGCACGGAATCAACATATGATTTATCATCCATCAAACGTTTCATTTCCGACCCCATCGGTCCCAGCCTGGTAACAGCAACATCTGTCAGGGATTTTTTAAAGTCGGCAAAACCTTTACCTTCGAACTCACCTAAAACATCAGCAAGCTCCTGATCGTTCAAAGCCGCATAGATAGACAATAGATTAAAGGCCTCAGGGCGTTCTCTGCGTGCATCGTCGAACAACTTACCATTTTCATCCAGAACTTCGGCGCCAGGAATCAAATGTGGGTCACTGGTTGCCTTTCTTATTTTTATGGCAACGGTATCGGCATCATCCATCATCGTAATACGACTGTAATCGGATGGATCAGACTTGCTCATCTTCTTGCTACCGTCCCGCAAAGACATAATGCGTGTCGCAGCACCAAAAATCAGTGGCTCCGGCACAGGGAAGAGATCAACGTCAAAGTCATTGTTGAACTTAATGGCAATATCCCGCGTTAACTCAAGGTGCTGTTTTTGATCTTCACCAACCGGCACATGGGTTGCTTTATAGGCAAGAATATCTGCAGCCATCAGGTTTGGGTATACATAAAGCCCTGTGGATGCTTTTTCCCGGTTTTTCCCTGCTTTGTCCTTAAACTGCGTCATCCGGTTCAACCAACCGATACGAGACACACAGTTAAAGATCCAGCCAAGTTCAGCATGGGCCGATACTTGGGACTGATTAAAGATAATATGCTTCTCTGGGTCAACACCGGCTGCCAGATATGAGGCAGCAACTTCACGTGTATTATCAATCAACTGCTTGGGGTCTTGCCAGACAGTAATGGCATGCATATCAACGACACAGAAAATGCACTCATAGTCATCCTGCAGGCGCACAAAATTGCGAATAGCGCCAAGATAGTTGCCAAGATGTAGGTTCCCTGTAGGCTGTACGCCCGAGAAGATACGCTTCATGGGAAAAGATCCATTCCAATAGCGGTTGATATAAAGATTCAAGAAAAGGCTTTATCGCCGTTCAAAACCCTGGGGTCAAGAGCTTGAACCAAGAGGCAAGACAAGGAATTAGCGGAACAAACCTTAAAAATTCTTGCCCCTGGTTCTCTAAAAATAACAGGCTATCTATTTTTTAGAGAAACTTTCAACTCGCTGTTTTCCTGCTCTTCATACAAATTAGCCAAAGCGCTGGACAGCTCTGGATAAAAGAACTCATAACCCATTTCAATCGCTTTTGAAGGTGTTAAATTTTGACCTTGTAGAAAGATTGCAGACATATCCCCAAGCATTCTTTTCAACAAAAAGCTTGGAATAGAAAAAATAACTTTTCTCTTCAAAGTGCGACCAAGCTCTTTCATAAAGTCTTTGTGACGAACAGTATTTGGCGCTGTAGCATTAATCACACCACTTATTGTTGAGTTTCTCAATCCAAAGTTGATTAATCCGAGAACATCTTTTAAATGAATCCAGGGCATCCATTGTTGACCTTGTCCCATAATAACTCCAAGGCCGAGGCGCATCGGCCTTGCCAAATTTGGTAAAGCTCCTCCGTTGTGCCCCAGTATAATACCAAACCTTAACCTTGATACTCTTACGCCGTATTTCTCTGCCTCAAGTGCCGCTGCTTCCCATTCCTGGCAAAACTCAGATATAAAAATCTTCTGCCCTTTACTTGTCTCATTGAGTAATTTTTCACCCCCATCTCCATAATACCCAACGGCAGAAGCACTGATCAAAACTTCAGGTTTAGTCTTTAATCTCGCAATAAGAGTAACCAAAGCATTTGTGATTTTAACTCGACTGTTACGAATTCTTTCACGGCGAGACCTAGTCCATGGAAGGCCAATAACCGCTTCACCGGCAAGGTTGATGATCTGATCAACCTTTGTGCTGGCTGAGATATCGTCTAACTGATCAAAAATAGTGACATTAACCCCAAAAGCATTTTCTGCCTTAGCTCTGTTTCTCGTTAATACAAGAACAATTTTCCCTTGTAAAAGTTGCTCGCGCACAACAGATTTACCAACAAATCCTGTCGCCCCTGTTATCAATACTGTTTTAGGGTTTTCAACGTAACCTGTAGTAATCGGATTTCGTATATGTTCGGGAGTTTGCAAGGGGCCGAGCTTAATCACGGCATAAAAATCCCGCACTCCCCAGAGAAATACGCCAATAGCATAAAGCGTCATAACCCAGGAAAGAACCCCATAATCAGCAGCTTTAATGGAACTCGCTTCCAAACTCCATCCCCAAAGGATTGGTAAAAGCAAAATCAAAACAGCCCCGTAATTCATCGCAAGTACAGTGTGTAACACACGTTCCAGAGGGGGTAACTTTCTCGTCATATCCTCCTCAATAAAATCCCAAAGAGTAATACCAACCTCAACCACTAATAGAATGATGACGATAATGCCGAAAATTCCATGCCATGTCGCCCACCCCAACATCAGAAATAAAGCTGCATAAATAAATTCGCGCGCGCTGTGGAGCATTAATTCCTTACGTGCACTAGGTTTGGAAGGAAGGGCCTCGGTTATTTCATGATGCCAAAGATTATCAAAGGCCCCCATAATACCCTGAAGAACAAGTAAACTAAGCACGAGTAGCATTCTGCATCTCCTCTTCTTTAAAATAACCGTCCTGAAAAGCAAGTTGGCCCAAGAAAGGATGATCAACCTCCAAAATGAATCGAAACCGATCACCCCCGACGTCACGGTGGGTAACATGAAGAGTTCCTGGACTCATGAATTTTGGAAGGCTTATCCGCTTTCCAAACAACTGCAGATAAAATTTTGTAGATATAAAATGAAGCGCACCTTCTGCTTCCATAAGCTTCAGCTTCATACCAAAGTGTTTACCGAAACATTCCAGTAAATCTTCTTTTTCGCTTACGACCTTTGTCGTGCGTGCAATTTGTTTTCTTTGTGAAGCAAAATAATAGTGCCGCTCCCAAACAACACCTCCTTCACGCTCTGGATCATCAAATGTAATCACATCACAAGGAACATCTTGCCCTCGAGACCAAGCCATCGGGCTTCCAATCAATCTGGCTGCATGCGCCATAAACAAGCCAATAAATGTAGCCTCAACCCGATGCATTTTACCGCGGTATAGATGTGTATTCCCAAATTGAGCATCACAACCAAATCGTTTCCGGATTGCTGGCTTTAATCTCAACCAAGCCTTATCCCCAAGTAAAAACCGGATATGAAGAGGATCAGGATCATTGAACTCAACCTGCTTATCCGTCCCAATTACAGACACTTTTTGAGAATCATAAGAAGAAATGTATTGGTTTTTTTGATATCCACACTTCATTCTTCCTCGCTTTCTGTAATTTCTGTTGAAACAGAAATTACTAATTAAAAAGATAGGGCAGATGAATATCTGCCCTATACCTATTTCCCTACAAATTTTGCAACCTTCGCACCCAGCTTCATTATCTTAATCAAAGTACCTTTGGGTAAACGGCTAATTTGCTCATACCAATTGGCGAGGTTCGTGATAAAGTCCAGCATATCCTGCATCCTTTTCAGACTTTCGGCAGGAATTTCATTTTCTTCAGATCCGTCAAGAACACATTGACGCAATGTTGTGAGAGTTGGTGCTATTTCTCTTTGCTTTCTGGCATTTGCTATTGTCAAGAGCATCTCCCAGAGATCATGTGTCGCTTCAAAATGATCTCTACGGTCGCCTAACACGTGAATGAGACTGATAAGCTCCCACCCCTGCAATTCCTTCAAGCTTGTACTAACATTAGAACGCGCTATGTTTAAAGTCTCGACAATTTCTTCTGCATGCATAGGTCTTGCAGCAAGATACAACAAAGCATGTATCTGAGAAACTGAACGATTAACCCCCCAGCGAGATCCCATTTCCCCCCAGTGAAGGACATAGCGTTCCATTGCAGGTGTAAGTTTCATAGGCAATTTCCGTAATTTCTGTCATTACAGAAATAAAAGAATATTACGAAAATGTCAACCCGAGACGCTCACAAAATATCACAAACAGAAAAAGGGCCGGAGGAATGATCCTCCGGCCCTTCTATTCGCAAAGAAATGCGTTGATTAGTTCCAGCTTTTTACAAGCTCGTCATAATCAACTGTTTCACCCTGTGGTTTCTCGTTCGCCAATTTGGCTTTTGGAGAACCAGGCTGATTCAGCCAGTAGCTGGCTTCTTTTTCTTCGTTCAGCTTAGGACCACATTCGCCCTGTACGCCTGCGCGTTCCAGACGGCCAAGAACTTTATCCTGAGCTGCTGCAAGTGAATCCATAGCTTCCTGAGGTGTTTTTGCACCAGAGCTGGCATCACCAATGTTCTGCCACCATAGCTGGGCAAGTTTTGGATAGTCAGGAACGTTGATGCCTGTTGGAGTCCACTGAAGACGGGCAGGTGAACGATAGAATTCAACCAGACCACCAAGTTTCGGTGCACGCTCTGTGAAGGATTCATGCTGGATGTCACTTTCACGAACGAAAGTAAGACCAACGTGGCTTTTCTTCAGAGAAACAGTTTTGGCAACAGTGAACTGCGCGTACAGCCAAGCCGCTTTACGACGATCAACCGGTGTGGATTTCATAAGAGTCCAGGAACCAGCATCCTGATAACCAAGCTTCTGACCTTCTTCCCAGTAAGGACCATGCGGGGAAGGAGCCATACGCCATTTTGGTGTACCGTCTTCGTTCACAACCGGAAGGCCGTCTTTCACCATGTCAGCTGTAAAGGCAGTGTACCAGAAAATCTGCTGCGCAACAGAACCCTGCGCAGGAACCGGACCAGCTTCACCAAAAGTCATACCCGGTGCTGATGGCGGAGCGTAAGCTTTGAGCCAGTCAACATATTTGGATACGGAATAAACAGCAGCCGGGCCGTTTGTCGCGCCACCACGTGCAACGGAAGAGCCAACCGGGCTACAACCTTCCATACGGATGCCCCATTCATCAACCGGGATACCGTTTGGAATGTTTTTGTCACCAGCACCAGCCATGGACAGCCACGCATCGGTGAAACGCCAGCCAAGTGATGGATCTTTTTTACCGTAGTCCATGTGGCCGTATACCGGCTTGCCGTCGATTTCTTTCACGTCATTTGTAAAGAAATCAGCGATATCTTCATAGGCAGACCAGTTAACCGGAACACCCAGATCATAGCCGTATTTAGCTTTAAACTTGGCTTTGATATCCGGATCAGAGAACCAGTCATAACGGAACCAGTAAAGGTTTGCGAACTGCTGGTCAGGAAGCTGATAAAGCTTGCCATCGGGGCCAGTTGTGAAAGATGTACCGATGAAATCACCCAGATCCAGATCAGGGTTGCTTACATCCGCACCTTCACCGGCAATCCAGTCAGAAAGCGGCACAACCTGCTGATAGCGATAGTGCGTACCAATAAGGTCAGAATCGTTGATGTAGGCATCATAGATGTTTTTACCGGACTGCATCTGTGTCTGCAGCTTTTCAACAACATCACCTTCACCGATCAGGTCATGGTTAACCTTGATACCTGTGATTTCATAGAAAGCTTTGGCAAGAGTTTTTGATTCGTACTCGTGCGTTGTAATGGTTTCAGAAACCACATTGATTTCCATGCCTTTAAAAGGCTCAGCAGCTTTTGCAAACCACTCCATTTCTTTCATTTGATCAGCTTTAGACAAAGTCGAAGGCTGAAATTCATTTTCTACCCAGTTCTTGGCTGCAGCTGCATCCGCATGTGCTGCACCAGCTGAGAGAACCAAAGCGACGGCTGTAAGAGCGCCGCCAATATAACGGGACTTCATTATTATATCTCCCTGTTGCTCTTCATTCAGTAAACGAGTTTGCCTCGTCACCCCACATTGCCCTCTGGGTGTTTACACCCATCTAAAAACGATGAATGCATAGACAGCGCTTACAACGAGGGCTCCCCACAATTGGATATCTGACATCAGAAGCCAACCGAGGTGAATAAAAGCACTGCCCAGTAGTGTAATGAACAATCGATCTCCACGGGTGGTATGAATCTTCAAAATCCCGACCTTTTCCCGTTCTGGAAATTTGATTGCCAAAACTGTCATTACAACAAGTGTTGTCGCAATGATCAGAAAGAAAATCGCCGTCGGCCAAGTCCAGGCCATCCAGTTCAAATCCATGATAGAGACCTCCCTTTAAACACGGCCCAGGGCAAAGCCCTTGGCGATGTAGTTACGAACAAAATAGATTACCAAAATACCTGGTATAATGGTCAACACTCCGGCGGCGGCCAACACACCCCAATCAAGACCTGACGCAGATACAGTACGCGTCATAGTCGCAGAGATCGACTTGGCATCAACAGATGTCAACGTTCTGGCCAGCAACAGTTCAACCCAAGAAAACATGAAGCAGAAGAATGCAGCAACACCGATCCCCGAAGAAATCATCGGAGTGAAAATACGGGTGAAGAAACGCGGGAAAGAATAACCGTCAATATAAGCGGTTTCATCAATTTCACGTGGAACGCCAGACATAAATCCTTCAAGGATCCAGACAGCCAACGGAATGTTAAACAGACAGTGCGCCAAGGCCACCGCAATATGGGTATCAAACAGTCCAACAGCCGAATAAAGCTGGAAAAACGGCAAGGCAAAAACCGCTGGTGGCGCCATTCTGTTGGTCAAGAGCCAGAAAAACAGATGCTTGTCACCCATAAAATTATAACGGGAGAAAGCATAAGCCGCAGGCAGAGCAACCAACAGGGTAATGATTGTGTTCAACACCACATAGATTGTCGAATTTATGTAACCGTTATACCAACTGGGATCTGTAAAGATCACCATGTAGTTGGCAAAGGTCAGATCCTGTGGCCAAAGGCTAAAAGTACTGAGAATTTCCTCGTTCGTTTTCAAAGACATGTTCAATAGCCAATAAATCGGCAACAGCAAGAAAACGATATAGAGAATAGTGACGAGAGCTTTAGTTTTCATAGCTTAAGACTCCGCTCTGTCTAAGTGGCTCATCACTGTAAAGAATACCCAGCTGAAGAGCAGAATGATTAGGAAATAGATCAATGACATCGCAGCGGCAGGTCCCAGATCAAACTGGCCAATCGCCATTTGCACCAAATCAATAGAAAGGAATGTTGTCGCGTTACCCGGTCCACCACCTGTTACAACGAAAGGCTCGGTATAGATCATGAAGCTATCCATGAAGCGCAACAGAACAGCAATCAAAAGTACGCGATTCATTTTTGGCAGCTGGATAAAACGAAATGTCGCCCATTTGCTGGCGCCATCAATTCTGGCTGCCTGATAATAGGCATCTGGAATTGACTGCAAACCAGCATAGCAAAGAAGAACGACAAGTGATGTCCAATGCCAGACATCCATGACAATAAGGGTTACCCAGGCATCAAGTGCGTTTTGCGTATAGTTGTATTCAATACCCAATCCATCCAGAACAGCGCCCAGAAGACCAATATCAATACGACCAAAAATCTGCCAAATCGTGCCCACCACGTTCCACGGAATAAGGAGTGGCAGCGCCATAAGAATCAAGCAAAATGGTACCCAGAGGCCTTTTTTCGGCATCGCCAAGGCAATGGCAATGCCAAGCGGGATTTCAATCGCAAGGATAATAAAAGAGAAAAGGAACTGGCGTCCCAGTGCACCGTGGAAACGATCAGAGCGAAGAACCTCCTGAAACCATTCAATACCAGCCCAGAAAAACTCGTTATTTCCAAAAGTATCCTGAAAGGCATAGTTAACCACCGTCATCAAGGGAATGACCGCAGAAAATGCCACAATTAAAACGACGGGAAGAACAAGCCACCAAGCGCGGTTATCGGACCATTTGTTCATGATCAAGCCTCCTCCACCAAATGACTATTGGCATAAAGATTCACATGCGTTGGATCAACAACAAGCCGCGCACCATCAGCTGGCACTTCGTCTTCTTCGTTGACCATCACTTTGAACTCGTAATCTTCCAAGCGTACGCTTGCCACCTTAAAGCGGCCGAGATCTTCTACGTTTTGAATAGAAACGGCCGGCCCGGATCCTTCGCGTGAAAGTGACAGGAATTCAGGACGGATGCCAACTTCTAATGAAGCACCTGCTGGAATGTTACTCAGACCCTGTTCCATTGCGAAAGCATGACCGGCGACCATTGCCTGTTTGCCATCAATATGGCAAGGCACCACATTCATGCCCGGAGAACCAATGAAATAACCGACAAATGTGTGCTTTGGACGTTCGAACAGCTCTTCAGGTGTTCCCATCTGAACAACGGCCCCATCGTACATAACAACAACTTTATCAGCGAAAGTCAGAGCTTCAGTCTGATCGTGTGTCACATACACCATCGTGTAGTTAAAGCGCTTGTGCAGGTGCTTAAGCTGAGAGCGCAACTGCCATTTCAAATGCGGGTCAATGACCGTCAACGGCTCATCAAACAGGATTGCTGATACATCGGCACGAACCAGACCGCGTCCCAGAGAGATCTTTTGCTTGGCATCTGCTGTAAGGCCACTGGCTTTACGCTTCAGGCTGTCGCTCATTTCAAGCAGTTCAGCGATTTCACGAACCCGCCCGTCAACCTCACTGGCACCAACGCCGCGATTGCGAAGCGGGAAAGCCAGATTGTCATAGACAGTCATGGTGTCGTAAACCACAGGGAACTGAAAAACCTGTGCAATATTGCGGTCTTCAGTTGCCTTGTTGGTAACAGCTTCTCCATCAAAAAGAATTTCACCATGTGTCGGCTTCAACAAGCCAGAGATAATATTCAGAAGTGTTGTTTTCCCACAGCCAGATGGGCCAAGCAGCGCATAGGCCCCACCATCTTCCCACACGTGATTAAGCTCTTTTAGGGCAAAATCCTGCGGTTCCTGAATGTGAGGCATATAGGAATGGGCCAAGCCATTCAATTCAATCTTCGCCATTATGCTTGCTCCCCAGCTGTACCCCAGGGACCAGCAACCAGCTTGCCATTGGTATCAAAAACAAAACACTTGGAAGGTTCCAAATAGACATCAATACTACTATCGATTTCAACTTCCTGCACGCCATGTGTAAGGCTGACCCAACGTTGATCAGCGAAATCCACATGCACAAAGCTTTCTGACCCGGTGATCTCCGTAACCGCTACTTTGGTTTTAAAAGGTATCATGCTTGAATCACTGTCGATGTGCAGATGATTTGGACGGAAGCCCAATGTGTAATCACCATCACCCACCCCAGACAGAACACCACTGGCCGGCGCAGAGAATTTTTCGCCGTGACTAACCACGCCACTTTTAATACTAACCGGCAAGGTATTGATTGGTGGATCAGAGAAAACATCAGCCGTCAATAAATCGCCCGGATTACGGTAAATATCGATTGTCGGCCCGAATTGTGTAATTCGTCCTTCATGCAATGTCGCTGTGTTACCCCCCAGCAACAATGCCTCTGTCGGCTCGGTTGTCGCATAAACGAAAATTGCACCCGTTTCTGCAAAAACCCGTGGCAATTCTTCACGAAGCTCTTCACGTAACTTGTAATCAAGGTTTGCAAGTGGTTCATCCAAGAGGACAAGGTCCGCGCCTTTGACCATGGCACGTGCCAATGCTGTACGCTGTTGCTGACCACCTGAAAGCTCAAGCGGTGTTCGATCCAACATTGGTTCCAGCTTCATCATCGCTGCTGCTTCACGAACTTTACGATCAATCTCGTCAGCCGGAGCGCGGGCAATACGTAATGGAGACGCAATATTCTCGTATACAGTCAATGCTGGATAGTTGATGAACTGCTGATAAACCATAGCAACATTGCGATCCTGAACCCGAACGCCTGTTACATCGATACCATCAAAGGAAATACGTCCCCGGGTCGGCTTGTCCAAGCCGGCCATAAGTCGCATCAAACTGGTTTTACCCGAAAGAGTCGGTCCAAGAAGAGTATTAAGCGTACCACGTTCCAAGCTCAGGTTAGCCTCAGCTATGTGTACTTCGTCTCCGACCGTCCTCCAGATATTCTCTAGAGATAACGTCATTTCAACCCCACGAAACTCAACTGAAAAGTTGGTTTTGTTTTCTATTTTTGTTTAGCAGGCTTTTGCCAATTTTTTAATGTTCAGCACCATCCATTCAGATAGTGCCTCCTTGTCTGCTCCCTTAATTCTCAGTCCTAGTTTACTTCGCCGCCACAGTACATCGTCCGCTTTCTGCGCCCATTCGTGGATCATCAGATAACGCACTTCTGCTTCATAAAGGTCAGCTCCGAAATTCTGACCCAAATCCTCTGGCGACGTTGCATTGCCAAGTAAAAGCGAACAGCGAGTTCCGTAACTCCGTATCAACCGCTCCGCATGGCTTTTTGTTATAAACGGATAGTCTTTTAGTAACTTAGAAACTTGTTCAGTTGCCTGTTCACAAGGGAAATCGCCCCCGGGAAGAGTAGCACCCTGCGTCCAAGCTCCCCCAATTTCAGGGAAAAATCCAGCAAGTTTTTCAATCGCATGTTCTGCAAGGCGGCGATAGGTGGTAATTTTACCGCCAAAGATATTCAAAGCAGGCGCACCATCAAGCTCATCAACTTTCAGGACATAATCCCGCGTTGCTTCCTGAGCCTGGCTTGCACCATCATCATAAAGCGGGCGCACCCCGGAATAGGTATGAACGACCTGATTGGAAGAAATTGACGCTTTGAAATAACTGTTAGACAGGCGACAAAGATATTCAATCTCGTCCTGAGAAATTTTTACGTCAGCAGGATCACCCTGAAAATCTTCATCCGTGGTCCCGATCAGCGTGAAATCTTTTTCATAAGGAATGGCGAAAACGATACGCTTGTCGTCATTTTGGAAAATATAGCAACGGTCATGATCAAATAGCTTAGGCACCACAATATGACTGCCTTTGACCATTCTGATAGAATGATGAGAAGAACTTTCCATCTCTTCGTTCAGAAACTTTGACACCCACGGACCAGAAGCATTTACCAGTACTTTCCCCTCGATCACCCGCCGCTCACCATCATTGGTATTTTCACAGGTGAGATTCCAGATGCCATCTTTGACCTTGGCATCAACACAGCGAGTACGACAGTGAATATCTGCGCCTTTATCACGAGCATCAATCGCATTAAGGGCAACCAAACGGGCATCATCCACCCAGCAATCAGAATATTCAAAACCCTTCGCGAAACCTTCTTTCAGCGGAGAGCCCGCTTCATCGGTTTTTAGGTTCAATCCATGGCTTGCAGGTAATTTTTTACGCCCGCCCAAATTATCATAGAGGAAAAGACCAATGCGAATAAGCCAGCCAGGGCGTTGGGATTTATTGTGCGGCAAAACGAAACGAAGCGGCCAGATGATATGCGGCGCCATCGCCCAAAGAGTTTCGCGTTCGATCAAAGCTTCGCGCACAAGACGAAACTCATAATGCTCGAGATATCGCAATCCCCCATGAATAAGTTTGGTACTAGCAGAACTGGTCGCTTGCGCCAGATCACTTTGCTCTACAACGCATACCGAGAGCCCGCGACCCGCAGCATCCCTTGCGATACCGCACCCATTAACGCCACCACCAACGATGACCAGATCATAAGTCTGACCGCTCACAATACCTCCCCAACACAACGCTAAATGATGAACAGCACTGCACTATTCGAATCTTTCGGAATGAGTTTCCTTTTAGTTTCGTTTGTACGCTATTCGAAGATTCAAAAGATCGCAAGCGAAAATTTTTATTACATTTTTATGACAATTCAGATTCGATGAGGCGAACACCGCTATCCCTACAGATTTTCCTCAGGTTTTCTGATTCAAGACTGTCTGTGACAAAGGTATTAATTTGATCAAATTCTGCGACACGAACAGGGGCCGTCCGTTTCAGTTTCATTTTATCCGCGCATAATATGACGTGGTGAGCGTTATCAATTATGGCTTGGGCGACTTTCGCTTCACGTAGATCGAAATCCAACAAAGACCCATCTTCGTCTACTGCTGAAGTCCCGATAATGGCAAAATCCACCTTAAATTGCTTTATAAAATCAACAGCGGTCTCGCCCACGACACCACCATCGGAACGCCGAACCATCCCCCCGGCGATAATCACATCAATAGAAGGCGCTGGGCGTAGTATATTGGCAACATTGATATTATTGGTAATAACAAGTAAATCTTTCTTGCTCAACAAACACTGCGCAACCTCTTCAGTTGTTGTACCTATATTGATAAAAAGAGAACAGTTATCCGGTACAAGATCTGCTGCGGCTGCGCCAATTCCTCTCTTTTCGTCCTTGGCAATCATCCGCCGTGCGTCATAGCGCAAATTTTCGACACCTGCCGCAAAAACCGCCCCGCCATGGATTCTTTTCAGTATGGCCCGCGCACATATTTCGTTGAGATCTTTGCGTATGGTCTGAAGAGAGACTTCGAAACGCGCAGCCAGCTCTTCCACCAAAACACGCCCTTCTTCCCGCGCAAGCCCCACAATTTCACGCTGTCTGGGATTGAGAGTGTCCATTTTAATTCCCCTGAACTGATGTTCTTATTTTATATTAAGCACAGTTTAAAATGACTTCGCTAAAAACGAAAGCAGAAAGCCTTCGTTTTTCGAAAATCGAAACTTCTTTAATCAAAATCTTATTTAAGTTGAGCCTACAGTTTGTCGTCTCACAGAAAGATGATTGGACGAAAGTCTTTTTAAATCCCTTAATTTGTATCGCCAACATGCTCCTATCAATTCCTTAGCGGACCAAACCCTCGACAGGACAAGACAATGACCAAAGTTATCGATTACTACCACTTTCTTCTCTCCCCCTGGAGCTATCTCGGCATAAAGCATTTCAACTCTATCGCGGCAAAACACAACGCCGTTGTGAATTACAAACCCATAGCTGTAATGGATACTTTTGATAACATGGGCAGCACCCACCCAAGCAAACGACATCCATCCCGCATGAAACACAGAATGGTCGAATTAAAGCGCTGGTCCAAACACCTGGGTATACAGATGAATTTTGAACCCGCCTTTTGGCCCGCGGACCAAACCCTCGCCGCACAAATGGTTTATGCAATTCAGGACTCTGACGGAAATGCTGGTCCCTTCAGTGATGCAATTCTAACAGCCGTGTGGGCACAGGATAGAAACATCGCAGATGAAACTGTTCTCGCTGAAATTGCCCGCGAATGCGGCTTTGATTCAAACACGCTCATCGCCCAGGCAAAAAGCGATGCGATGGCGCAGATCTATACCAAAACCACCAAAGAAGCACACGAGCGAGATGTCTTTGGATCTCCTACCTATATCTATAACGGTGAGAATTTCTGGGGGCAGGATCGTATAGATTTTCTGGATAAGGCTCTGTCAGAATAACAAGCTGGCAAATTAACCTGTTAGCAGATGAAATCATCGCAAGCTCGGCACATTAATGGTGAAAGACAAACACTGTCTTTCACCATTTCACTGAACGCCTCTCAACCTTTACGCTTTGCCACGCCGGAACATTGCCGAAAAATCAGCAGGACGGACTGCCCCGAGCAACAGCGACAACAGTGCATAGACAACCAGACCAGCGCCGATCAAGGCCGAAAGTGCCGCAACTTTTTCGTAAAGCGCGCCATCAAACCACGGACGCAACCAACGCATTCCCGACCAAAGCACACCGCCCATAACCACAGAGGAAGCCAGTATCTTTGGCAATCTGGAAATAAACCGACCATCAAGGGTTAGATGGTCTTTACGCACCAGTACAATCCAAAGCATCAAAACATTCACCCAAGATGAAATCGCCGTTGCCAAGGCAATCCCGACATACTGAATAAACTGAAAAAGAGCCAGGCTAAGCGCTATATTGATGACTATGGAAATCAATGCCAGACGGAAAGGCGTTACTGTATCTTCCCGCGCGTAAAAAGCAGGTTGCAGGATTTTCACAAGCACATAGGCCGGAAGCCCTGCCGCATAGGCCATAAGCGCAATCGCTGTTGCATCACTTGCTTCCCGGGCAAACTCTGCCCTTTCGAAAAGTGTCACAACAATAGGCCAAGGCATTACAATCAGCGCAACCGTCGCAGGAAGCGTTAACAACAACGCCATTTCCATCCCTCTGTTCATGCTGTTCATCGCCCCTTTTTGGTCATCGGCTTTTAACCGACGAGCAAGTTCTGGCAAGAGAACAACACCAAAGGCAATACCAATCATACCCAAGGGTAATTGATAGACACGTTCTGCATAATAAAGGAAGGAAACACCGGATTCCTGAAAGGTAGAGATCATGGTGCCAATAACAACATTAATCTGCATAGCCCCGGCAGAGAGAACACCGGGAACCATACGCCGCATTAACGTCTTTACATCGCTCGATATCCTTGGCAACCGCATTCTCATGTTCAGG
The DNA here is from genome assembly GCF_900313065.1 of Kiloniella sp. EL199. Taxonomy (GTDB): domain Bacteria; phylum Pseudomonadota; class Alphaproteobacteria; order Kiloniellales; family Kiloniellaceae; genus Kiloniella. Next base: position 462,594 of record NZ_OMPU01000013.1, on the reverse strand, counting down.
CCAGCCCGCTTCAGAGCGATATACAACAAAAGCATCTGACCAAACCCTGCGGCAGCTACAGCCCATGCCATCGCCTGACCTGGATCGGGCACCTGCGGAACAATAAGCAACAAGGTAATAATAAAAAATATGTTCAGTAAAATAGGGGCAGCAGCAGCAGCAGCAAAACGCCCCAATGAGTTCAACATACCAGAAAACAGCGCAACAATGACCATGAAAAACAAATAGGGGAAGGTGATCATGTTAAGCTGTTCAGCGTACGCCAACTTAGAGATAAATTCGCCAGGAATGGCCAGCGCCTGCTCAAGTCCCGTTGGTTTAAGATTGATCGCTTCCTGTGTTGAAACTTTCAGAGCCCAATCTTCAAAACCCGGTGCAAGCGCGTAAGTAACCCAAGGCATTGATGCCATGGCCCCAAAGGTCAACAACAGCATAAATGTAAACATAACCGCATGAGTTTGTTCGGCAAATGTCTGCGCAGCTTCCCGTCCTTCGGCTTCAACCTTTCCAGCATACAAGGGAACAAAAGCGGCGTTAAAAGCCCCCTCGGCAAACAATCGACGAAATAAATTCGGAAGCCTGAAGGCTACAAAAAAAGCATCTGCAATCGGCCCCGCACCCAGGAACGCAGCGACAAGAATATCGCGCGCAAACCCAAGAATACGGCTTAAGCCAGTAAAGCCGCTTACAGTTGCCAGATTACGAACCAAGGACATTCAGATACTCCGCATAAAACTCACAAAGGGAGTTTCTTGTCTTCATTAAAACTTTCCCCCATGTCAGCACTCTTTGTAGAGGATGCCTATGTGATTTGGAAGAGAATGATTTAGCAAGGTCATACGCCCTTGTCGTGTAACATCTGTGAAAAGGACCCAGACACAAACTGTGTTTTGAATAGAATTTTAATCCTGAAGCGGCGTTCCAAAGCCAATATCGATATAATCCCGCTGCCTGACTTTGTTATAATATAGCTGCTTGTCTTCTCTTTGATGCCATTCAATTTTCTCAATGACATCATCTATGAAAACCAGGAAGTGATAATCCCCCTTATCAGATGAAAGCGGATATCCGACTGATTCAGACACATGAACCAAACCCGATTCATAATAACCTTCTAAAATCGCCCTCATCCCACAGGGAAAAGAGGCAACTTTGTACAGCTCCTTATAGGCATCCCCTTTTCGATCCTTTGCAACAAACTCAGAATAATCGCGCCCTGTTGGATCAAACCCTAAACGGTTAGTAATTCCCGTGCCCACAAGCCTGAGGATTGATTTCCCGAGGGTACTCAAATCATGGATTAAAATGTGAGATAGGATGTTTTTGATCGCTGCCGGATTAAAATCACTTTTCCTGGGCACAGTTTGACCACTGGAATATTTCAGTTCCCACCAATAGTCATGCAACCGCTGGCAGCGGGGACTGGTAAAACTCAGTGACGAAGCTGACTTCATAGACTAAATCCACAGAAAAACAGGCTACTGTAACAGTAATTTACCCTAAAGAGGGTTAATCAAGCATTGAGCACTTCCAGCAATTTTTTCTGGATATTTTTAACCTTTTGCTCGGAAGAAACTTTATCACCCAACGCAGACTGGACATAAAAGACATCAACAGCACGTACTCCATAGGTCGCAATTCTGGCAGAATGAACCAATAATCCCAGTTTGGTAAGCGCCTGTGTCAGAGAGTAAAGAAGTCCCGGACGATCCTGACCATTGATCTCTAAAACGGTATAACTTTCGCTGGCTTTATTGTCGACCAATACCCGCGGCTTAACCTTCAAAGCCTTATGCACTCTGCTTGGCAGTCTGGTTGGAAGACCTTTAAGTAGTTTTGCAGCTTTCAGCTCACCGGTTAAAGATTTCTCGATCGCAACTTCCAGCTTCTCAAGCCGTTCCGGATCATTAATCACACTCTTAGTTTGGGCATCAGCAATATAAAAGCTATCCAAAGCCATTCCATTTCTCAAAGTGTGAATGGTCGCGCCTTCAATAGATGCTCCAGATACCGCCAAAGCCCCCGCGACTCTGCTAAACAAACCCGGATGATCTGCCGCATAAATTGTGACCTCGGTGATTTGGCGATAAGTATCAACCCGAACTTCGGATATGTAGGACAGTTTATCCTTTTCAGCCCTGCGGATAAATTCTGCGCGACGCTTTTGTGTTTCCGTATCAGTTGAAATCCAATAAGAAACCGTACCAAGTTCCAGATGTTTTGCAACATCCTGCGCTGGCCAGTGCGATAACTCTTTGGTTAGAGCCTCCCACGCAACCTGAACTCTTCGCTCCTGACCTTCAGCAGCCAATCCTCCTGATAAAAGTTCTTCCGTGCGCCAGTAAAGATCACGTAACAATGCCGCCTTCCACGCATTCCAGACATTGGGGCCAACCGCACGAATATCTGCAACCGTTAAAACCAGCAACAATCGCAAACGTTCAGGAGATTGCACAATCTCGGAAAAATCCTGAATGGTTTTCGGGTCGTCTATATCCCTTGAAAAAGCAGTCTCACTCATCGTCAAATGATACCGAATCAGCCACGAAACAGTTTCAGCCTCTTCAGATGTTAATCCCATACGTGGGCATATTCTCTGGGCAATTTTGGCGCCTTCGATTGAATGGTCTCCTAAACGTCCTTTGGCAATATCATGAAGAAACACCGCGACGTAGAGTACTTTTCGGGATAAAATTTTATGAACAACTTCGCTGGCAATCGGCGCTTCTTTTTTGAGTAATCCCTTTTCTATCTGATGTAAAATACCCACCGCAAACAATGTATGCTCATCAACAGTATAATGATGGTACATGTTAAATTGCATAAGCGCTTCTACACGCCCAAAATCCGGGACAAAGCGCCCTAAAACACCTGACTCATTCAGTCTGCGTAACGTTTTTTCTGGATCTTTGGGGGACGTGAGAATATTCAAAAACAGATGACTTGCTGTTTCATCTTCACGCACACTTTTTTTAATTAACCTCAGAGACTGTGTAATTTTACGCAGTGCTGCGGGATGAATATCAAGGTCATGCTTTTGGGCAACATGAAAAATACGTAGCATTTCCACAGGATTTATTTCGATCGAATCATCCTTGCGAAAAGTTAATCGATCCCCCTCGAGGCGGAATTTCTCAACAGAACGTTTTCGTTTCAGAAAAGGTAACGGAAGTCGAAAACCGGATCTTCGATTATGCTCTGCCTCCAAAGTAGCACAGAAGATACGGGTCAGCCCCCCGACCTCTTTTGCGACAATAAAGTAATGTTTCATCATCCGTTCGACACCTTTTGTGCCAGCGTGATCCGTATAATGCATCCAATCTGCCAGTTCACGTTGTACATCAAACGACAAACGTTCTTCGGGCCTGTTCGTTAAATAATGTAAGGCGCAGCGCAAGGACCACAAAAATGCCTGGGCTTTTTCAAACTGTCGCACTTCCTGGCGCGTGAAAATTTTCTTTTCAATCAGACTGGCAATATCATCAACCTGATAAATAAACTTCGCGATCCAAAAAAGAGTATGAAGATCTCGCAATCCTCCTTTACCCTCTTTGATGTTCGGTTCCAGCGTATAGCGAGATCCCCCTACTTTTTTGTGTCGCTCGCTTCGTTCATTGAGTTTTTGTTCAATAAACTCTGCTCCGTGGCCAGAGCGAACGACGCGGTCATAGGTTTTTCTGAGCTTGGTATAGAGAGCAATATCGCCACATAGGTAACGAGCTTCAAGGATAGCTGTATTGATCGTCAAATCGGATAGAGAACTCCGAATGCATTCCTTTACATTTCGAACGGAATGGCCGACTTTGAAATTAAGATCCCAGAGGAAGTAAAGCATGGCCTCAACCACCTGCTCTGTTCTGGGGACACTCTTGTAGGGTAGCAGAAACAACAAATCGACATCGGATTGAGGCGCAAGTTCACCGCGACCATAACCGCCAACGGCAATAACTGTAAAAGTTTCACCTTTAGAACGCGACCCAATAGGATAGAGTTCTTCATCAACAAATTTGAAAACCAGTTTCAGGATTTGATCAACCAGAAAACAGTTCGCACGAACAACCATTGTCCCGGAAGATTTCTTATCAAAACGTCGGCGAACCTCGGCATGACCTTCTTGCAAAGCATCACGTAAAAGTACCAACACTTTGTTACGCTTGATCTGTCCCTTTTCATCTGCTGCACAGATCTCAGCAATCGCATCCTCAAGTTTAGAGGCAGGAAAAATCGCCGGCTTGTTCTTCACGTCCTGATGATACGCATAATCGAGAGATGTTATCGGCATGCAATCCTGCTTTTACAACTTATATCATTATTAAATGGTGCTTGAACGTCTGAAACAATAAAATCAGGGTCTCATTAACAAGGTGCCTGCCTTACTCTTCTTTTGCTGCTTTAAGCTCATAGAGCAGATCCAAAGCCTGACGCGGCGTTAAATCATCAACATTCACTTCATTTAAACGTTGATCAACCACAGAAACACTCTGTTCGATTTCAGCTTCTGCCGTTGTGGTAGGCAAGCTGGCAAAAAGAGGTAGATCTTCGGCAAGATGTGTCAAATTTCCAGCCTGCCCGTCTTTTTCCAATGTTTCCAGAACCTGTTCAGCACGAGTTACCGCAGCAACGGGCAAACCCGCCAGTTTGGCCACATGAATACCATAAGACCGATCCGCAGCTCCGGTTGTGACTTCATGCAGGAAGACCACTTCTCCCTTCCATTCCTTGACTCGCATGGAATGACAAGAAAGCGATTTCAACTTCGATGTTAAGCTGGTGAGTTCATGATAGTGGGTTGCAAACAAGGCACGTGATTTATTGGTTTCATGTAAATGCTCAACACAAGCCCACGCAATAGACAAACCATCATATGTCGCTGTACCGCGCCCGATTTCATCCAGAATAACCAACGACCGTTCTGTTGACTGATTAAGAATCACAGCTGTTTCCACCATCTCAACCATAAAAGTTGAGCGTCCGCGGGCAAGATCATCAGCTGCACCAACGCGACTGAACAAGCGATCGACAGATCCAATATGGGCAGATTCCGCAGGCACAAAAGATCCCATCTGTGCCAAAACAGCAATCAAGGCATTCTGCCTGAGAAAAGTTGATTTACCAGCCATGTTAGGGCCAGTAATCAACCACAAGCGCTGTTGATCCTCTAAGGTACAATTATTGGCAACAAAGAGACCTTCTGAAGTTTTGGACAAGGCAGCTTCCACAACGGGATGACGCCCACCAATAATATCAAATGCCAAACTGCCATCAATCTTGGGGCGGTTCCAACGCTCGCTCACAGCCAGTTCGGCCAAAGCCGCATTAACATCCAGTTCCGCAAGAGTACGCGCCGCCAAAGCAATTTCATCAGCCTGCTCTACAACTTTGGCAATCAGATCATCATAAAGTTGCAGCTCGATAGCCAACGCCTTGCCCGCGGCACCAGAAATCTTTTGTTCAAGATCAGAAAGCTCGACCGTGGTAAATCGCATGGCAGAGGCAAGCGTCTGACGGTGAATAAATTCTGAATCGGCATCAATATTAACCTTGGGTGCATTTGTCGAACTAACTTCGATGAAATAACCAAGAACGTTGTTGTGTTTTACTTTCAGACTATTAACGCCTGTAATTTCAGCATATCGCGCCTGAAGACCAGCGATCAGTTTACGGCTGTCGTCACGTAACTGTTTATATTCATCCAGATCAGGGGAAAAACCCGAAGCGATAAATCCGCCATCCCGTGCGAGCAAAGGCAAATCTTCCAGCAAGGCACATTGAAGCACATCACAGAGTTCCCGGTGATCGCCTAAATTCTCAATACACTTTTTGATACCTTCGGGAAGACTGTCCGGCTGGACACTGCCCAGCATCGACTTCAACTTGCCCGCTTCATACAACGCATCCCGGATACCAGCAACATCTCGCGGGCCACCACGCCCAACGGTTAAACGGGACAGACCGCGTTCAATATCAGGACATTGCCGAAGGCTTGCACGCAAACCCTGCCGAAGGCCATCTTCTTCTACAAACCATGACACCATGTTCAAACGATGGGAAATCGCTTCAGGCTCCGTTAAAGGCGCAGCAATACGCGCCCCCAATAATCGGGCACCAGCACCTGTAACTGTCCGGTCAATGGTTGCAAGCAAACTTCCCTTGCGCCCACCCGTCAGCGCCTGGGTTAATTCCAGGTTTCGCCGGGTTGCCGCATCAATTTCCATAACCGTGTCACTGCGAACCCGTTTCGGGGACGACAGGCGGGGAAGTTTGCCCTTTTGAGTGAGTTCGACATAATCAAGTAAAGAGCCTGAAGCCGCTACCTCGGCACGAGAAAATTCACCAAAAGCATCCAGTGCCTTTATTGAGAACACATCTTCCAAGCGCCGGCGCGCGTTTTCACTATCAAATCGTGACGATGGCAGCGGCGACAGAATAGATCGCCATTCGTTAACCACATCAGCCAACTCTTCCCTCAAGAACAGACGTTCTGGCAACAAGAGTTCCCCTGGATTAAGCCGCGCCAAAGCCGCGAGCAAAACCCCGTTTATATTCTTTTCAGAAGCATCCAAGGGTTGTGTGTAAAAATCGCCCGTGGACATATCCAACCAGGAAAGACCGTAATCACCAGCAGCATCAGTTAAAGCCGCTAGATAATTGTGACTACGGGCATCGAGAAGTTCATCTTCTGTAATCGTTCCGGGAGTGACCAACCGAACAACCCCGCGCTTTACAACGGACTTTGCTCCACGCTTTTTTGCTTCAGCCGGATTTTCCATCTGTTCGCAAATCGCAACCTTGAAGCCCTTGCGAATCAGACGGGACAAATATCCCTCTGCAGCATGGAAAGGCACACCACACATAGGGATATCGTCCCCCTTGTGGTGACCTCTCTTGGTCAAGGTAATATCCAGAGCGTCCGAAGCCTGCACAGCGTCTTCAAAGAAAAGTTCGTAAAAGTCACCCATGCGATAAAACAGCAATGAATCCGGATGGTCTTCTTTGATTTCAAGATATTGTGCCATCATTGGCGTTACTTTATCAGCAGATTTTGTTTTTGATGGTGCTCTGCTTGACGCCTTGTGACTCGTTGTTTGTGGTTCACCGGCTGTCGCTTGATCAGCTTCTTTGCTTTCTGCACGACCAGTGGGCACAGAATTTGAGTTTTCTTCGTCTTGGTCACAGGGTGTGGTCGCCGTTATTTCAGTCACAGAAAAGCAATACTCTAAAAAGTGAAACAGGGTGGGGAAAGTAACACACTCACATTGCCGAGCAAAGAATGCTTACCCTATTTTCAACTTTAAAATTTCAGGATTGTGAATAAATCAGTTTGCTTGCTTCTGAACACTCAAATCAGTGCGTTTCGACGGAAAAATCAAGGTAACGCGTGTTCCCTGGTTAAGTTCACTTTCCAAAATGAGCTCGCCATCATGCAATTCCATCAAGGTTTTGGAGAGGGGGAGCCCCAATCCGGTACCTTCATGTTGCCTTGTCAGATGGCTATCCACCTGGATAAACGGCTTTAGAACTTCCCGAACCTTTTCTTCGGGAATGCCAATACCATTGTCTTCAACGGAAATGACAATCTGTTTTTTTTCATTCACCCAAGCCGAGAGTATAACTTCCCCCCCTTCAGGTGTGAATTTCACCGCATTACTCAGCAAATTCAACAAAAGCTGCCGTAATCGGGTATTATCCCCCAGTAAATAAGGACAATCTGAACTAATGTTGGACTTAAGTGTTATGTTATTGCGTTCTGCACGATTGTTTACGATTTTCAAACAAGCCGATACTGCTTCGTTAATATCGACAACTTCTTCAACCAGACTCAACTCACCCGCTTCAATTTTTGACATGTCGAGAATGTCGTTGATGATTTCCAGCAAAAGCGACCCACTGCTATAGATATCTTCGGCATAGGCTTTATAGCGGGGTTCATCGATTTTCCCGAGCATTTCGTATTTAATCATTTCCGAAAAGCCGATAATCGCATTCAACGGTGTCCGGAGTTCGTGACTCATATTCGCGAGGAAATATGTCTTGGCCCGGTTCGCAGCTTCCAACCCCTGCACATGAATAAGTTGCTGTTTTTCGTGTTGTTCCAGCTTATCAATCATGCGGTTATAACCTTCGATAAGATCCCCGACTTCATCTTGAGATTTAACCGGAATTTTATGACGAAGTTCTTTTTTATCAAAAGAAGAGAACCCTTGACCCAAGTCCTGAATTGGCTTGATCAGATAGCGTCGGGTTGCAAAGAAAAGAATACCTGAAAGACCAAAGACCAGTATAATGCTCTCGGGAATTTCCTCGATAAAATTATTCCACAATTTTGTCGATATATCGGTATAGGCAACTACAAGTATAAATTTACCAATTTTCCGGTTAACAAAAGGATCTTCATAAACGATATCTAACGTATAGCTTTTGTGAGATTGAATAATTTTATCTGCAACTTCTTTCTTCGCAATCAAATTATCTTTTTCATCATAGACTTCGGCACTGTAAACTTCGGAAAATTCAACAAGACTGCCAAGGTGGGATTCAATAGCTTCCAAGTCAAAATTCCAAAGATAGCCTGACACGACATTAGCTTGGGTTGTCGCCAGATTATGCCATTGTTCCGAAACCATGGTCTGTTCTTCTTCAAAGTCCAGGTAACTATCCACAAAGGATTCAACCATAGACGCAATAAGAACCGCGGGAACAATAAGGTACAACAGTTTGGCATTAATTGATTTGGCAGGCTTAATCATAAACAAAAACCCATACAACAGTTCTATCCGTCAGCCAGACAAACAACCCGCCAGACAAATTTAGCATAAAATCTTTTATTACCAGAGCTTTATATCGCCGTGTCATAGTTAGCATAGATATTCCGCACCAACGCCAAGTAATATATCAACAAAGATTAAAAAACACTCTTCTATACACTCAAGAAAAGATCGTCTTTAACAATAGGATAGAATTGCTTAACTCTCTCTTATCGAATAAGCGATTTCATTACTCTTTTTACTCTATAAACCGCGTCCGAGAAAACAATTTGCCTGCTGATTGCTAACTTAATTAGCGAACAGGAACATTTATGGACGTTTTTGAACAATTCCTCTTCCCATAGGCTTTTTTGCAATGCAGTATAACTTCAAGAACCGTTAAACAGGTTTTATTTCATATAAAAAGAAGATTCAAATCACCCTGGCGACACTTATTCATTTTGATAGCGGAGAGTAAACTCGTGCCTAAGCACAATCCCCGAACCACCGACGCAGATGCACTGGAATTTCATGCCTCGGGACGTCCCGGAAAACTGGAAATCAAAGCAACAAAACCCCTGACAACACAACGAGATCTATCCCTCGCCTATTCTCCCGGTGTTGCTGTACCCTGTCTGGAAATTGCAAAGAATCCTGCTGCAGCCTACGACTACACAGCCAAAGGAAATCTTGTTGCCGTTATCTCAAACGGTACCGCTGTTCTAGGTCTTGGTAATCTCGGCGCACTTGGTTCAAAACCGGTTATGGAAGGGAAAGCCGTTCTCTTCAAACGTTTTGCAGATGTCGATGGAATAGATCTGGAAGTTGATACAGAAAACGTTGACGAATTTGTCAACTGCGTTCGCTTTTTGGGCAAATCATTCGGTGGCATTAATCTGGAGGATATCAAAGCCCCGGAATGTTTTATCATCGAACAGCGACTTCAGGAACTTTTGGACATTCCTGTTTTCCATGATGACCAACACGGAACAGCCATTATTGCTGCCGCAGGCCTGCTAAGCGCAATTGATATCACCGGTAAAGACCTGAAAAAAATAAAGATGGTGGTAAACGGTGCCGGGTCTGCTGGTATCGCCTGTACAGAGCTTGTCAAAGCACTCGGTGTCCCCCATGAAAATATTCTACTCTGCGATACAAAAGGTGTGATTTATCAAGGACGCGAAGCGGGCATGAATCAGTGGAAATCTGCGCATGCCGTGCCAACAGATGATCGCACCCTCGAAGAGGCGATGAGTAACTCTGATGTGGTTTTTGGCCTTTCTGTCAAAGGGGCCTTTACCCCTGAAATGATTAAAAGCATGGCACCCAATCCCATCATCTTTGCTATGGCTAACCCGGATCCTGAAATCACCCCGGAAGATGTCGCAAAAGTTCGCGACGACGCCATTATTGCAACAGGCCGTTCCGATTACCCGAATCAGGTAAACAACGTTCTTGGCTTTCCCTATATCTTCCGCGGTGCCCTTGATGTGCGTGCATCCAGTATCAACATGGAAATGAAAGTTGCTGCAGCAAAAGCCCTGGCAAAACTGGCTCAAGAAGACGTTCCTGATGAAGTCGGAAAGGCTTATGCAGGCAGGCAGCTAAAATACGGACGGGACTATATTATTCCGGCTCCCTTTGATCCTCGTCTTGTTGCCGTTATACCGCGAGCGGTTGCCGAAGCTGCGATGAAAAGCGGTGCTGCTGGTAAAAGTATCGAAGATCTTGAAGCTTATGAACGCGAACTTTCAGCTCGCCTGGACCCGGCAGCAACAACCTTTATGCGTATTGCACAAAAAGTACGCAGTAACCCGAAACGAGTTGTTTTTGCAGAGGGTGAAGAAGAATCAGCCATTCGCGCGGCAGTAACCTATTACAATGCCGGCTATGGCACACCACTACTTGTTGGACGCGAAGAGACCATCAGAAACACGATGCAGCGTCTGGGTATCAACGGAAACTTCATTGAAATACACAATGCAAGTATTTCGGAGCACCGTGAACGCTATACCGATTATGTGTACAACCGTTTGCAACGTAAAGGGAAACTCTATCGTGATTGCCAACGCATGGTTAATCAGAACAGAAATATATTTGCCTCCTGTCTTGTAACAGATGGCATTGCAGATGCAATGGTCACAGGTCTGACCCGTAGCTTTGCGGTATCTCTTGATGATGCCATGCGGGCAATTAATTGCAAACCGGGCAAACGTGCCATGGGCATGTCCATGATGATCATCAATGGAAAAGCGATATTTATTGCTGATACATCCGTGAACGAAGTTCCAACATCTGAACAGCTGGCTGACATTGCCGTTCAAGCAGCTTCTCATGTTCAGGCAATGGGGTATGAGCCCCGCGTTGCCTTTTTGAGTTTTTCAAACTTCGGCAATCCGACCAGAGAAACAACAACACGGATCAGACGAGCAGTTTCTGTTCTAGACACCATGAATATTAATTTCGAATACGAAGGCGAGATGCAAGCCAACCTCGCACTGGATTTTGAACTCCAACAACGACTGTTCCCCTTCTCGCGCCTGACAGGCCCTGCAAATATTCTGATAATGCCAGCACTTCATTCTGCAAATATTACAACCAAACTCATTCAAAAAGCTGGTGGCAGTACTGCAGTTATCGGCCCCATGCTGGTTGGTCTGGAAAAACCGGTACAGATTGTTCCCATGGACGCAACAGTAACTGATCTGGTGACCATGGCAGCGCTTGGTGCTTATGAGTCAATTACAAATGAGATGGAAGAGCCTTTTCTCTGATTTGAAAAATTGAACATATTTGTTACGGTTTTGTGAAATGCATAGTGGCTTCTGGATTTGCATAGACAGAAGCCACTGTTTTACAAAGATTTTCATAACCGTCTTCAAACTGTCATGAAGGCAAGCTAAGTATAGCGGAAATCATTGCGTATTTTTAACGCCTTACTTGCTAATACAATCGGGTCAACATGCCAGTTCGTCAGGACAAATATAATCGACTATTTACGTCGTCCCTCATCTTATCATCACCGGCCATTGCAGTTCTGTTTGCACTTGTCATCCTGCATCTGATTGTATGGCAAGCCGCGCTGATATCCGGTTTGGCCATCCTTGTCGGAACTGGCTATATCCTCAGCAGTCACTACAATCATGTCGAACGGCTAAAAGAATACATTACTGCCCTGCGTCAACTCAAAGGGCGTGACGCTCTGCCCGAAGCTCCTTCTGCTGTTGGTAGCTTTCTCTATCCGGAGCTGAACCTGACCTTGTCTCGTATGGCCCAGGAAAGACAACAATACAGACGCCAGTTGGAAGATGTGACCGATGGGAACGAAGCCATCCTGCGTTCTTTACCGGATCCTCTGATTATGCTGGGCAGCAAAAGAAAAATTATCCGCGGGAATCCCGCCGCAGAAACAATCTTTGAAGACAAACTTGCCAATAAAGAACTCTCAACTGTTCTGCGTAATCCTTCCATCCTCAACACAATTGATGAGCTTGAAAAGAATCAGAAAGACCTTTCCAGATTCGTGGATTTCAAAATTCATGGTCGAGTTGAAAGGTATCTTCAGGCCCGCATTGCACGTATGCCTGAACAGACATGGGACGGCACAAAGATCATTATCAGTCTTCATGATTTGACATCCGCAAAGCGCGTCGAACAAATGCGTGGCGACTTTGTTGCCAATGTCAGTCATGAACTCAAAACGCCTCTTGCCAGCTTGATGGGGTTCATTGAAACACTCAAAGGTCCGGCCAAAGACGACCCCGACGCCCAGCAAAAGTTTCTCAAAATCATGCAGGATCAATCTGAACGCATGTCGCGCCTTGTGTCTGATTTACTATCCCTGTCAAAAATTGAACTGCTTGAACATACACCACCAAACAGTGTAACTGATCTGAGCGAGGCCATGACCACAATTATCGAGGGCCTTCATACTCAGATTGAGAGTAAAAACATTACCATACGCCGGGATATGGATGATGTTATCCCCGTTCTTGGTGACACAGAAGCATTGACACAGGTATTCCAGAACCTTCTTGAAAACGCGGTTAAGTATGGACATCAGGGTACAACAGTAACGATTCGCTGTAAATCTTACGGTCCAGGTAGTCAGGGGATGAGACGACTTGGACGCCCGTCCGTGGCCATATCCATCATTGATCAGGGTGACGGCATTCCCCGCGAACACATTCCGCGCCTGACTGAACGTTTTTATCGCGTCGATGCCGCCAGATCTCGCGAACTCGGCGGTACTGGTCTTGGCCTTGCCATTGTCAAACATATCGTCAATCGGCACCGCGGCGTTCTGACAATCGACAGTGAAGTCGGGCGAGGTTCAACCTTCACAGTTTACCTGCCGCAAGCTGCAATCACAGAAGACCAACCCAAACCAATTGACGTCACTGAAGTCAACTTCTAAAAATTATTAGATTTTTGTAAATTTCCAGCGATTTAACAAAAGCTTCAAAAAAGGAATCTCGGCATTTTTGGAGAATTCTTTTTTGAAGTTTACTGTTTTTTATATAAAATCAATACGTTAAATAAATCATCACAAAATTTATAGAGTTCTTTCCCAGTTACGCAAGTAATAAAACTGTCACAGTAGAGTCACAGAACTATAGCTCTAGCCCGATATGTTTTGCCTCGCCGAATGATCGGCAGCGCATACTATCCCAGTGGCCGTAAAAATCAGCCACACAGAGGGGATCCTGGAAAACCGGGATATGCGTATCTTGAGATTTATTAACGCTATATAGCGGAGACATGAACGTGATTAAAAAAGTTCTCACTGCGACAGCACTAGCTGGAATGATGATGGCAGTAGCTGGCGCTGCTCAAGCACGCGACCAGATCCGCATCGTCGGTTCTTCTACAGTTTTTCCATTCTCAACAACAGTTGCTGAAACATTCGGTAAAACAACCGGTTTCAAAACACCTGTTGTCGAAAGCACCGGTTCTGGCGGTGGCATGAAGCTTTTCTGTGCAGGTGTTGGCGTTGAACACCCTGATATAACAAATGCTTCTCGTCGTATCAAAGCTTCTGAATATGAAAAATGCACCAAAAATGGTGTATCAATCACAGAAGTGAAAATTGGTTTTGACGGTATCGTTCTTGCAAACTCCAAGCAAAGTGATCGTCTGAATCTTACTAAAAAACAGATCTTCATGGCCCTAGCCAAACAGGTTCCTGTAGACGGTAAGCTGGTTGACAATCCATATCAGAAATGGAGCGATATCGATCCAAGCCTGCCAAACAGCAAAATTGAAGTTCTGGGCCCACCACCGACATCCGGTACACGTGATGCTTTTGTTGAGCTGGCTATGGAAGGCGGCGCAAAGAAATTTGAAAGCCTGAAAGCCCTTCGTAAAAGCGACAAAAAAGCATTTAAAGCAATTGCTCACACTGTACGTGAAGACGGTGCTTATGTTGAAGCTGGTGAGAATGACAACCTGATCATTCAAAAGCTGGAAGCAAACCCACAAGCTCTTGGTATTTTCGGTTTCAGTTTCCTTGATCAGAATGCTGATAAAATCCAGGGATCAATTGTTGAAGGTGCCGAGCCAACATTCGAAAACATCGCTGCTGGTGATTACGGTGTATCTCGTTCTTTGTACTTCTACGTGAAAAAAGAGCACGTAGGTTCCGTACCTGGTATCGAAGAGTTTGTTAACGCTTTCACAAACGAAGATGCTTGGGGTGACGAAGGTTACCTTGCTGACAAAGGCCTGATCCCGCTTCCTGCGGCTGATCGTGAGCAGATCAAAAACTCTGCACGTGGTCTTCAATCTTTGAGCATGTAAGCTTATAAAGACTAATCTGGAAAACTGGCGGCTTGTTATCAAGTCGCCAGTTTCTGGTAAGTTCGATTTAAAATAAAAGTGGGTTCCCTTTCGGGTATATAATCAAATGGAACAGTTGGCTCTTTTTTTCGCTTTGCTTTTCCTCACAGTACTGGGGTTCATCCTGGGAAAAGGACGAGCAGTAGCGTTATCTGGTCATTCAGATCAGCCTCTGCATTCTAGACTACCCTACTACGGCCTCTACACTGCCTTATGGTGTGGCCTACCAAGCCTTCTCATTATGGCTGGCTGGATGATCTTTGAGCCGCAAATAGCAGAAATGCTCGTCGCCTCACAGTTAAGAGACAGCGATGCATCGATAACACCGGATCAACTGACACTTTACATTAATGATGTTGTAAACCTTGCCTCTGGCGGCATTCTTAGCCGCGAACCAGATGCAGCACTGTTATCCGCAGCAGATAATTATTCGCTCTTTAGACAAATCAGCTATTTTGCCATGGCCGTGGTCGCCATTGCTCTTTCTTTACTCGCTTTATTTACAAGCCTTAAAAAAATTAATCCAACTCTGCGAGCAAGAAATCAGGTTGAAAAAGTTGTCTCGATCATCATGATGATTTCATCTTTGATTGCGATTCTGACAACAGTTGGCATTGTCTTCTCTCTGATTTTCGAAACGCTTCGTTTTTTCGATAAAGTGCCCTTCTTTGATTTCATCTTCGGCACGCACTGGAGCCCGCAAACGGCACTTCGCAGCGATCAGGTTGGTGGATCTGGTTCATTCGGAGCCATTCCGCTTTTTGCCGGAACCATGCTGATTACACTGATCTGTATGATTGTTTCTATTCCGGTCGGCCTTTTATCCGCCATCTATATGTCAGAGTATGCCGGTAAGAAATTCCGGGCTTTTGCAAAACCTGTACTCGAAATTCTGGCCGGCATTCCAACAGTCGTTTATGGTTTTTTCGCCGCCTTGACCGTGGCTCCTTTCTTTCGTGATAGTGGAACCCTTCTTGGATTAAGTGTTTCCTCTGAATCTGCTTTGGCCGCCGGCATGGTTATGGGGATCATGATTATTCCCTTCATTTCATCACTTTCCGATGATGTCATGAACTCTGTCCCTCAGTCTCTCAGAGATGCATCATACGCAATGGGGGCAACAAAATCTGAAACCATTACCAAAGTGATCATCCCTGCAGCTCTTCCCGGTATTGTCGGTGCTGTGCTGCTAGCAATGAGCCGTGCCATTGGCGAGACCATGATTGTGGTCATGGCCGCAGGTCTAGCTGCTAATCTAACGGCCAATCCTCTGGAAGCTGTCACTACCGTTACCGTGCAGATTGTAACTCTTCTCGTTGGTGATCAGGAATTTGATTCGGCAAAGACACTTGCTGCCTTTGCTCTGGGATTACTGCTCTTTGTTGTCACCCTTGTAATGAACGTTGTGGCCCTAAGAGTGGTCCGTAAATATCGTGAAAAATATGACTGATAATACGCCACACCTCAAAGTCGATCCCGCCTTGCTCAAGCGGCGCAACGCAGCCGAAAAACGCTTTCGTTTTTATGGACTGGCAGCTGTCATGACGGCTGTGCTTGTGCTGTGCCTTCTGCTGACATCAATTGTCTCAAAAGGTTACACTGCATTTCAACAGACTTACATTCTGATAGATATACGTCTTGATGCAGAAACCATCGATCCCAAAGGCACCAAGCGGGTCGAAGATCTCGCTGCTGCCAGTTACAAAGGATTACTGCGCAATGCATTAAAAGAGCAGTTCCCAGGCGTTGAAGGGCGCAAAGCCAAGCGTGCTCTCTACGGGCTGGTGGGCTCTGCTGCAGACTTCGATGTACGGGACGCCGTGTTGAACAATCCGAAACTGGTTGGCACAACAGCTACGATTGCCGTTAAATCATCTGATGATGTGGATAGCTTTTACAAAGGCTATATTCCGCGCGATGTGCCCGAAAGCAACCGTAAAATCAAAGATCGTGAACTCGCATGGCTTGATACGCTTTATGCGGATGATCGTATTGTCAAAAAGTTTAATGTTGATTTCTTCACGAACGGAGA
Source organism: Kiloniella sp. EL199 (assembly GCF_900313065.1). Lineage (GTDB taxonomy): Bacteria > Pseudomonadota > Alphaproteobacteria > Kiloniellales > Kiloniellaceae > Kiloniella. The sequence goes on along the minus strand of NZ_OMPU01000013.1, from coordinate 445,980 downwards.
TTCAAGAGAGCCGGAAGAAGCCGGTATTCTCGGTGCTGTGATCGGGTCTTTATATACACTGGCTATCACACTGGCCCTTTGCTTCCCGATCGGAGTGCTGACTGCTATCTACCTTGAAGAATTTGCCCCGACCAACAAGTGGACAGACCTCATTGAAGTGAATATCAACAATCTAGCTGCTGTTCCGTCCATCGTCTTTGGACTTTTAGGGCTCGCAATCTTCCTGAACTTTATGGGACTGCCTAGATCTGCACCAATTGTTGGCGGAATGGTTCTTGCCCTGATGACCTTGCCAACAATTATTATTGCATCCCGTGCTGCTTTGAAAGCTGTCCCCCCTTCAATTCGCGAAGCAGCTTTGGGCATCGGTGCCTCCAGAATGCAAACCGTTTTCCATCATGTGCTCCCCCTTGCAATGCCAGGTATCCTGACGGGAACCATTCTGGGCATGGCACAGGCACTTGGTGAAACCGCCCCGCTTTTGATGATCGGTATGGTTGCTTTTATCGCAGACATTCCGGGCTCAATGAGCGATGCGGCCACTGTCCTTCCTGTACAGATTTATCTTTGGGCAGATAGCCCGGAACGTGGATTTGTCGAAAAAACATCAGCAGCAATTATGGTACTGCTGACCTTTCTCGTCGTCATGAACGCAATCGCAGTTATTCTGCGAAAACGCTTTGAGCGTCGTTGGTAAGCAAGGAATAATAGGAATGTCCTACGCTATGGATATGCAAAATTATACGACCCAGTCTGAAACCGCTACCTCCGAGCCAAAAATCATGGCACGAGATGTAAATGTTTTCTATGGCCCCAGTCAGGCACTGAAATCCATCCAACTGGATATCGGCGCCAATGAGGTCACCTCCCTGATCGGTCCATCCGGTTGTGGTAAATCAACTTTCTTGCGTTGCCTCAACCGCATGAACGACGTGATCGAAAATTGTACGGTTGAAGGACGCATAAGTCTGGACGGTGTCGACCTTTACAATTCCGGTCTCGATCCTGTGCTTCTTCGCGCACGTGTCGGAATGGTTTTCCAAAAGCCGAACCCCTTTCCCAAGTCCATCTATGACAATATCGCCTATGGCCCGCGTTTGCACGGAACTGTAAGCAACAAGGACGAGCTGGATGAACGTGTAGAAAAAAGCCTGCGTCGTGCCGGTTTGTGGGATGAGGTCAAAGACCGTCTGGACAAGCCGGGAACAGGTCTGTCCGGTGGTCAGCAACAGCGTCTTTGTATCGCCCGTGCCATTGCAATCAATCCGGAAGTTATCCTGATGGATGAGCCATGTTCGGCTCTCGATCCGATTGCAACCGCCAAGATTGAAGAATTAATTGATGAGTTAAGAGAACGCTTTACAATCGTTATCGTTACTCACTCTATGCAACAAGCCGCCCGTGTCTCACAACGAACAGCCTTCTTCCATCTGGGAGAATTGGTTGAGGTTGGAGAAACAGATCGTCTCTTCACCAGCCCGCAAGACGACCGTACCCAAGGTTACATTACGGGAAGATTCGGGTAAGGAAGATGAATATGCCAGATACCAAAGACCACATCGTCAGCTCGTTTGACAAAGAGCTCCGCACCATTCACGAAATTATAATCCGTATGGGCGGGATGGCCGAAAACCAGCTTTCCGAAGCTGTGGATGCCCTAGTTCAACGGGACAGTGCAAAAGCTGAACTTGTGCGTAAAGAAGACGCCAAGATCGACGCCCTGGAAGAAGAACTGGAAGCCGCAGTCATTCAGTTGATTGCTTTGCGTCAGCCCGTCGCGAATGATCTGCGGGCTGTCATCGCGGCCTTTAAAATCTCATCAGACCTTGAACGCATCGGTGACTATGCAAAAAATATTGCCAAGCGTAGTATCGCAATCAACCAGATGCCGCCACAGAAATCTGTTACCAGTATTATGCGGATGTCCCGACTGGTTCAGGAAATCGTCAAGGATACGCTTGATGCCTTTTCCAACAGCGACAAGGATCGTGCCATAGATGTGTGGCACCGGGATGAAGAAGTTGATGAAATGTATACATCTTTGTTTCGCGAACTTCTGACTTATATGATGGAAGACCCGCGAAATATCGGTGCCTGCACACATATGCTCTTTATCGCCAAAAATATTGAACGCATGGGCGATCATGCAACGAACATTGCTGAAACTATCTATTATTTGGCAACTGGCGAACGCTTGGAAGGTAAACGCCCCAAAGGGGACCGTACCGCTTTTCAAATCCTTACCCCCGATGACGGGGAAGGCGAAGTAGAAATTTAATGTAATGGAAAAAAAGGATCTTTCCATGAAACCCTTGGCATTGGTCATTGAAGACGAAATCGCACTGACAACGTTGTTACGCTATAACCTTGAAAAAGAAGGGTTTCGCGTCAATGAAGCACATGATGGCGAAGAAGCCCTTCTCCGTGCAAAAGAAGAAGCTCCGGATCTTATTCTCCTGGATTGGATGCTCCCGCTTTTGTCTGGCATCGAAGTTTGCCGTCAGCTACGTCGTCTGCCGGAAACAAAAGATGTGCCGATCATCATGCTGACTGCACGCGGTGAAGAAACAGACAAAATCAGAGGTCTGGATTCAGGCGCTGATGATTACATGACAAAGCCGTTCTCACCTGCTGAGCTGGTTGCCCGTATCCGTGCCATCATGCGCCGGAGCAAGCCAGAAACCGTGACCGAAGCACTTACCTTTGAAGACATCAACATGGATCTGGCTGCTTACAAGGTTTATCGCGGTGATCGCGAAGTTCATTTGGGTCCAACCGAATTCAAACTACTGCGCCACCTGATGCAAAACCCGGGTCGTGTCTTTAGCCGCGAACAGTTACTTGATTCGGTTTGGGGTCATGACGTGTATGTTGAACCTCGCACAGTAGATGTACATATCAGACGCCTGCGTAAAGTATTGAACGAAGGCACAGAACAGGATCTGATCCGTACAGTCCGTTCTGCGGGTTATGCTCTGGATCGTGCCAAAGCTGCATAAGATCTGAATTTACATATGAAATTTGCTACTGAAGGCCGTGGTTTCCACGGCCTTTTTTAGTTCATTGTTCTTTGTTTTGACTGTGGGTATTACCAATAGTTTTTTAGAATTTGAAATGTTTCACTAATCCTTACTCATTAAGGTTTAAGGAAACTCACATGAAGTCAAAACAGACAGCTATACTGGCCATTAGTTTTCTGGTGATTGTTGCGATTGCTGGATACTTTTTCACACGCCCGGATACAGGTCAGAGTACGCCCCTCAGCAAACTTTCTATTCCTGAAAAACCGTTACGCGGCCTTTTTGATGCTCCCGGCATTATGGTTGTTGAAGCTCGTGAGTATCCATGGAGTGCTTTGGGCCGCCTTAATATTGCCGGGCGTCACTTTTGTAATGCCGTTGCTGTTAGCGCCGACAAAATCCTCACCCCAGCGTCCTGCCTTTACAATAAAATAGAGGGCAAGTGGTTCGACAACAGCGATATGACCTATGTAGGGGCCTACCAACGGGATAATGCTGATTTGAACGCGAAGATCGGTAGCTTTGACATTGCTGAAGGCTATGACCCCAATAACAAAACTCTGGCATCAATTACAAAAGACTGGGCTTTGGTTACTCTCTCTACACCAATTGGCAATAAAACGGGTTGGTTAGGACTGAGCAACGCAAAAGACAACGATCAGAATCTTACCGCAGGTTACAGACGTGGCTGGGAGCACGCTCTTGTCACCTATCCTTATTGTTCTGTTGGATCAACAAACAATCACTGTCCCAATGTTACCGTAGATGGCTTGCTCAACTGGTTTGCCCTTAACGAAAACCAGCTCGTCCTATCCCCACCCTCGGGCATCGATGACATTCAAGACAATTGGTCTTTGTCTTCTGATGGACAGCAGCCTTCGGAAACAGTCATAACAGCTGTTCCGGTCGACACTATTGGTCGCCTCTTGAAAGCTCATGGTTATCTCGACAGTTCAAAGCTGTCACAAGAAAATCTGAAACAGGCTTTGATTAAAGCTAAACAGGATGACATCATTGCACAGGCAGATAACATTGGTATTGAAACTTTTTATAAATTAATCAAAAGCCTGAATGCGATAAATGCTGCCAAAACACCAGCTTCCTGATAGCTAATATTTTGACAACCGCTTGCTCTATTCTGGAAAGCAGGTTCAATTGACATAAGGGAAATGCCAATGACACCCACTAAACTCTGTGCTCTCTTGATTGCAACATTTGTCTTACTCACCGGGTGCGGTGCGCAACAAAAATCAGCACCAACCCAACCATCTTCGTCAACAACATCCCCAGAAGCAACACAGTATGAAAACCCTGGGTTTTTGGCGGGTAAAGAATTTGCCTTGCTTGAGGCCCGTGAATATCCCTGGAGTACGATTGGGCGTCTTAATATTGCCGGGCGTCATTTTTGCAATGGTACGATGGTTGGCACGCGCAAGCTTCTCGCCCCTGCATCTTGCCTGTACAATCTTGTTGACGGTCGCTGGTTCCAGCCCAACGAAATGGTTTTTGTCGCCGGGTATCAACGTGACGATGCAACTATCTCTTCTGCTGTAAAAAGTTACCAGATCGCACAGGGTTTTACGCCGGAAAAGAAAAGCTTGAAGTCCTTGTTAAATAACTGGGCTTTAGTCGACCTCACCAACCCACTTGGTAACTATACTGGTTGGGTTGGCGTTACAAATCAGACCACCCCAAACGATTTGATTATCGAAGCAGGCTACCGCCGTAGCTGGGAACACATACAGGCCCTCTTCCCCTTTTGTAACCAGTATGCCAACAGAACAATCGCGTGCCCTGTGCGGCACGAAGGACCTCTCAATCGCTTTTCTCTGACAACCCAAGGGCTTGTGCTAGCCCCCAGCAATGCGATTGCAGATCAAACTTATCAAAGTTGGAACCTTAGCCTACAGCCTGTCGCCCCTCAAAAATCACCCTATGTCACCCCGCACCCGCAAAACAGTGTCCAGCGCCTGTTGGTAGATCTTCAATACCTTGAGAAAAATACACCTGATGTGGGTAAAGCCCTTTTACGTGCACAACAGGATCTTGGCATTGCGCAAACAGGGCAAGCTGACAGCGCAACACTTCATCACCTGCTCAAACGACTAAACGCGCTTTACAATGGCAAACCTGTTTCCTGAAATTTTGGCCTGAAGTTTTAAATGAAATAGATCATAAGATGCCATCTGATAATAGGGGACCTTTGACTCCCCTATTTCTGCCATGTACACAGCAACCAAATTTGCAAGCACCACAGTTACTCGAAGTTTATAGTTGTTATCTCAAGGCGAGAGAGATTGAGAAGCGGTAAATACAGAAAGATCCCTAAGTATAGAAAGATCTGTGCATGAAGCTGATCCTTGCCCCTATGGAAGGTCTGGTCGATGCACAAATGCGCCAGATACTCACCGCAATAGGCGGCATAGATCAGGGCGTGACAGAGTTTATCCGGGTCAACGACCTCGTTCTGCCACCAAAATCTTTCTACAAGATTGCCCCGGAACTTAAAACCGCAGGCAAGACCGCTGTGGGAACCCCAATTTCAATTCAACTGCTTGGCTCGAACCCTGATGTTATGGGCGAGAATGCACAACTCGCCGTGAAACTTGGTGCCCCGGCAATTGATCTTAACTTTGGCTGCCCCTCCAAACGCGTTAACTCGCACAAAGGCGGCTCTGTCCTGCTCAAAGAGCCCAACATTGTCCACGACGTAGTAAAAGCAGTACGTGCTGCTGTTCCGAAAAAAGTTCCTGTCACTGCGAAAATGCGGTTGGGCTATGAAGATAAATCACAGGCTCTGGAAAACGCTCACGCCATCGAAGAAGGTGGTGCCTCCGAAGTCTGTGTTCACGCCAGGACAAAGATCGAAGGCTATCGCCCCCCGGCCCACTGGGAATGGATTGCCCGGATCCGTGAAGCCATTGATATTAATGTGGTTGCAAACGGCGATGTCTGCACAGTGGATGACTATAAGCGCTGTCGTGAAGTCAGTGGTTGTAGCGATGTCATGATCGGGCGTGGCCTTATTGCCAAACCGGATCTTGCTCGCCTGATCCAATATGACAACCAGTCTAACGAGCACAGCAACAATCAAAACGCTCCAATCCTGTCATGGCAAGAATTCTTGCCTGTCTTACATGATTTCTACCGGGAAATGTGGTTGGAAGTTCCAGACAAACACGGCCCCGGACGCCTCAAGCAATGGCTGAACTTCCTAAAACTACAATATCCCGAAGCTCAAGCCCTTTTTGCCCAAGTTCGCGGGATCAAAGATCCTGAAGTTATTGATCGTATGCTATTAGCCGATGTTTTTCGGGAAGCCAGTTAAAACACATCAATCTCTCCACCCTCGTTCGAACATCTATATATTAAACGATCTTTTCTATTGGCTTTTCCGGGCTTTCATCAGCCTTATGTCTGGCGTCATAGACCATCAATCCGATCACCATTAAAATTGCTGGAATACCCATGCCTGCGGCATAGAGGAAAAAAGTTGTATAGTCTGTGTGATCGATGATTACGCCGGAAAATCCTGAAATAAACTTCCCGGGCAACGTCATAAAAGAACTAAACAATGCATATTGTGTCGCCGTATAACTTTTATTAACGAGGCTGGACAAGTAAGCAATAAACACGGCACTGGCAACGCCATTAGCAAAATTATCGGCTGTGATTGTTAATGTAAGGAAATCAAGGGAATAACCAACCTGCGCAAGAATGGCAAAAAGAATATTTGTTAAGCAAACTAATATTGCTCCCAAAAGCAAAACCGGTAAAAGCCCAATCCGCATAAGCAGCATACCACCGACATAACCGCCAACGATTGTCATGATCAGACCAAAAACTTTGGATATACTGGCGATTTCAGACTTGGAGAACCCGAGATCAATATAAAGAGGGTTCGCCATATTCCCCATGATAATATCACTGATCTTATAGGCACCAATAAACGCCAAAATGAATCCACCAATCCAGCCATTCCGCTTGAAGAAATCCACAAATGGATTTAGCACCATTGTTTGTGCTTGATCGAGATAACGATTTGATTTGGCGAAAGATTCAATTTCGTCAGGTGTTTCTTGTCTATCTGGCTCCTTGATAACAAAGACCGTGATAATCCCAACCCCCATCAAAAGAGCCATGACCTGATAACTTAATATCCAGGAATAAAAATCCGCCAAATACAAAGACCCAGCCCCGGCGACAAGCATGGCAATGCGATATCCCATAACATAGTTAGCAGACATAGCACCTTGATATTCTGTATCCATTGCTTCGATGCGATAAGCATCAAGCCCGATATCCTGTGTTGCCGAAGAAAAAGCAACAACAACAGAAAAAGCCGCCATCTGTGCAAGATTTGCAGTCGGATCCGTGAAAGCCATACCAATCAAGCCGACAATGATGCCTAATTGCCCCAAAAGCATCCATGAACGACGTTTTCCTAATCGCCATAAAAAAGGAATATCAATATGATCTACCAATGGTGCCCAAAGAACTTTGATTGAAAAAGCCAGACCAACCCAAGCAAAAAATCCGATCTCGGTACGGGAAACACCTACGTCTCTAAGCCATGTATTAAGCGTGGAGAAAATCAATAGCAAAGGCAGGCCAGCAGAAAAGCCAAGAAATAACATGCCAATGACACGTGGCTGGCGATAGACCATCAGAGATTCTAACCAGTTATGGTCACTTTTTCCCTTACGAGTACCGTCGGTCATATACCTGCTTTCCCTGTGTCAATTGCCTCAAAGGCCTTTATTACTTTTATAGTTAATTGTCAGCTTTTGGATCATAAGCCACGGGACAAAAATTGTCTGCGGGTTATTTTAAATCACTCACAATTTTCTCTACTCAAAGCACATTGTTATCTCTAGACTTTTCATCCAATCGTCAATTCAATCAAATGACGAACTCATCAACCACCGTCAAACACCTCTGCAACAGGATGCGCCTTACATGACAAACAACACCACTCCTTCTATTCAAAAATTTGCCGCCCCTGCAGGGGGTATTCTTAGCGCTGAAATGAAGCAATTTTTTGATGATAATGGTGTTCTGGTTCTAGAAGATTTTGTGTCCAAAGCTGCTTGCGAAAAGCTCATGACACAAGCGGGAATCATTGTGGATGCTTTCGATCCCGACGAATTTCGGGCTGTCTTTTCGACAACCAATAAAAGTCACGAGGGCAATGAGTACTTCGAAAAATCAGGGGATAAAATCCGTTGTTTCTTTGAAGAAGGGGCCTTTGATGCCGATGGCAACCTGAAGCAGGACAAAGCCCTTTCCATCAACAAGATCGGGCATGCCCAACACGATCTTGATCCCGTATTTTCAGCCTTTTCCCGCAATCCGGATCTGGCACAGGTCGCGAAAGATTTGGGCATGGTGCAACCTTTGTTGAGCCAGTCCATGTATATTTTCAAACAACCCCGTATCGGCGGCGAGGTTATCTGTCATCAGGATTCAACCTTTCTCTATACCGAACCCCATTCCTGCATCGGCATGTGGTTTGCCATGGAAGATGCCACCCTTGAGAACGGCTGCATGTGGGGCCTGCCGGGACACCATAAATCCCCCTTGAAAAAGCGCCACTATCGCAATGCAGAGGGAAAGCTTGTTACAGAAAAGCTCAACGACACTGCATGGCCCGAAGAAGACCGCGTTCCACTGGAAGTCAAACAGGGATCATTGATCGTGCTCCACGGACAGTTGCCACACCTGAGCGGCGCAAATACGTCGGATAAGTCCAGACAGGCCTATACACTCCACCTGATAGACGGGGCCTGTAACTATCCCGATACAAACTGGCTGAGCAGAAGCCCGGATATGCCCTTCAGAGGTTTTGAAATTGACGGGTGACATCTGTTCTTTGTGTTAAGCCACAGCTTCCTGTTGTCTCTTCCATAGAGATAACGCTATGATCCCGTGAGGTTTTTGTATAATCAACCAGTTTTGCGTGTTTTTTATACTGGTTTAGGGGGGTGTTGTGGACGAAGTACTACTGGTTCTTCTGGGAATTCTCATTCTTTTTGGTGGTCCGATACTGGCCTTTATTGCCCTGTATAAAATCGGCGGGCTACGCAGTGAAATCTTTGCCCTCAAACTCAAGCTACAAAACCTTGAGAAGCAGGCTGTGTCAGCCACAGCACCAGACACAACAATAGAAAAACCAGTGACACCGTCACAAGAAAAAGCGCTTGATACTGACAAAAACATCCAGAGCGAGCCCGTACCAACAGACGAACTGAGTTCATCTCCAAAACCATCTGAGACAGTCACCTCTGAGCCAAAAGCTGATGCTCAAGAACCATTAAACGAAAGACAGGGCGAACAGCAAGCTGAACAAGAAGACCAGCAACCCGTCGCGGCCCGGTCCATTGCCGAAGCCATGGAAAGCTATTCCAGTGAGAAAAGTCCCTGGAAATCTTTTGAAGAGGCTTTCACCCGTCAATGGCTGGTTTGGCTTGGCAGCCTGACCGTCATTATCGGGGGTGTCTTTCTGATCAAATATTCCATTGAGAACGATCTGCTTTCCCCCGGCTTCAGAATTACATGTGGCGTTCTCTTTGGTTTGGCCTTGATGGCTGGTGGAGAATGGTTGCGCAGACGTCCCATTGAACAGGCGATCGCCGCGCTTAAACCCAATCATGTCCCTCCTGCTCTGACCGCAGCGGGTCTTGCCATCACCTATGGCAGCATCTATGCCGCCTATGGCCTTTACGATTTGGTGCCCCCCCTCATTGCCTTTATCCTCTTGACCATCGTCGCAATTGCCGGATTGGGGCTTTCCCTGCTTCAGGGGCCATTGATTGCCGCCATGGGCATGGCAGGTGCCTTTGTCATTCCAATGCTCGTCAGCACAGGTAATTCATCTGCCTGGGCTCTTTTCAGTTATCTGAGCTTTATTACCGCATCTGCACTGGCTGTTGTGCGCTATCAAAGCTGGTGGTGGCTTGGCTGGATGTCTCTCACAGGTTCTGTTCTCTGGCAACTTATCTGGATGGCCAACGTGTGGGAAAGTGGCGATGTCTATCCACTTGCCCTGCATCAAATCCTGATAATCGGTCTCTTTATCGCACCACGGTATGAAAACTTCCTGACCTCTGTAGAGAACCTGAAACATCCTTTTGATTTTGTCGGCAAGCTCTCACCGGAAAAGATCCTTGGACTTTCCACCATTACATCCGTACTGGCCTTACAAATTGTCCTCTTGTCCATGGATAACTTCTCCACCGCTTCACTTATCTTCTTCTTTATCATTGCTGGCGGGCTTGGCTATAGCGCCTTCAAGCTAAAACACTGTGAAGCCCTTCTTACAGCCATTTCACTGGTCGCGCTTTATGTTGTCGCGCGCTATCCCTTCCCAGGTTCAATCGAACTGCCAGAAACCTTCTACGTTTCCGGGCAAGAAGCAGGAACGCTTATTAATCCCATCATTCCACCAGAGCTTAATTTCTACCTGTTGCTCTCTGGTTTTATTGCCATTATTGCGGCGGCCATCGGCTTTAAAGGCCTAAGCAAAACCAGAACGCCTGTATACTTGGCAACGCTGTCAGTAACAGTTCCTCTGTTGGCCTTCCTGTTTGTTTATCTCAGGGTATCTGCGCTTGGTGCTGATCTCGCATGGAGCTTACTCGCATTGGTTCTCTCTGGCCTCAGCTTTATGGCCGCCAAACAGGTCCTTCCCAAAAGATCAGAAGCGGGCATGGAACCCGTATTGGGCGTCTATGCCCTTGCGGTTCTCGCAGCTTTGGGTATCGCCTTTGCCATCGCCTTTGAAAAAAGCGGCCTGACCATTGCCCTTGCACTGCTGCTGCCCTCTGCCGGATGGATTGCGTCTCAAGTCCGTATCCCCTTTATCAGGCCAAGTATTCTTTTCATTGCCGTGATCGTTGTCATACGTCTTGTCGCCTTGAATCATTTCGATCCCATTGTGCCAAGGGAAGAGGTCGAGGCTCTCTGGCTTCTCTATAGCTTTGGTATTCCGGCTCTCGCTTTTGCAGGGGCAGCCTATTATTTCAAACGGGAAAAAGATGATCAGCTCGTCACCATTCTTGAATCCGGGGCGCTTGCTATCGGGGTGGCACTGGTCAACCTTGAGATACGATATCTGGTCAATGACAATAACCTTTATGCGCAATACTACATGCCCCTTGAACAAAGCCTGCAATCGCTGTCTTGGTTGATCACCGGTGCATTCCTGTATTACCGCAACCGACTTGTGCCACGCATTGTCAGCGACTGGGGCTCCAAGATCCTGTTATCTATGGCCGGGTTCCAGATCTTGCTGTTTCAATCCCTCGTCTTCAATCCGGTCTTTACCAACGAGTTCGTCGGGGACTTGCCGCTATTCAACCAATTGTCCCTCGCCTATCTCATCCCCGGTTTGATCTCTATCATTATCTATCGCGAAGCCCGTAATCAGGGGCATAAGAAATTCATGCCATGGATTGGTGGTATTGCTGTCTGGCTTGTCTTCCTTGACCTGACCCTTGAAGTCCGTCGCGCATTCCATCCCCTTGCCATGGCATCCGGTGACATCCTCAACGCCGAGGGCTACAGCTATTCCGCTGCATGGCTTGTTTTCGCCGGCGTCCTTCTCGCTGTCGGGATTATCCGGGATATTTCCAAGATACGCCATCTCTCGCTCGGATTGGTACTTCTGGTGACCACCAAGGTCTTCCTCTGGGATATGTCCGCGCTCAGCGGCCTCTACCGCGTGGCCTCCTTTATCGGCCTTGGCCTCTGCCTAATCGGCATCGGCTTCCTCTATCAACGCTTTGTCTACCCGATTGGATCTGCGCCGAGTGAGAAATCCGGGGAAGAAGACACTGTACCCAAACCGGAAAGTTAAAGCGGAGAAACAAACGTAGAAATCACCTTCGTTTTGTAAGACCAAACGCCACAAAAAAAGGGGCTGCTAAAAAGCAGCCCCTTAATCAATTTCTATCGAAGATAGCTTAGCCGATGGCTTCTTTGTTACGAGCGTGGCGCTTACGCTCGTGGCCGATCAGGTACTGTTTGCGCAGACGGATTGATTTTGGTGTAACTTCCACCAACTCATCATCCTGAATGTATGCAAGGGACTGTTCCAATGAACGAATACGTGGTGGTGTCAGTTTGATCGCATCATCTTTACCGGAAGCACGCACGTTGGTCAGCTGTTTAGCTTTCAACGGGTTCACTTCCAGATCATTCGTACGGCTGTGTTCACCGATGATCATGCCTTCGTAAAGCGCATCACCCGGGTTCACAAAGATCTCTCCACGCTCTTCAAGGTTCCAAAGAGCGTAAGCAACGGCAGCACCAATACCATTTGAAATCAGAACGCCCTGACGACGCCCCTGAATCGCACCACGATAAGGACCAAAGCTGTGGAACAGGCGGTTCATGATACCGGTACCACGCGTATCAGTCAGGAACTCGCCATGATAACCAATCAAGCCACGTGAAGGCGCCAGAAAGGTCACACGGGTTTTACCTGCACCGGATGGACGCATATCAGTTAGCTCGGCTTTACGCTCTGCCATTTTCTCAACAACAACGCCAGAGTATTCTTCATCAACATCAACGACAACTTCTTCCATTGGCTCAACCAAGGTATCGGTTTCGTCTTTGTGCATCAGAACGCGCGGACGAGAAATTGAAAGCTCAAAGCCTTCGCGACGCATGTTCTCGATCAAAACACCCAACTGAAGCTCGCCACGACCAGCAACTTCAAAAGAATCTTTTGAATCACTTTCTTTGATACGGATTGCAACGTTACCTTCAGCTTCGCGGTTCAAACGATCGCGGATCATACGGCTGGTAACCTTGTCGCCTTCGCGGCCTGCAAGCGGAGAATCGTTCACAGAGAAGGTCATCGCAAGAGTTGGCGGGTCAATCGGTTGTGCAGCAATGCCTTCTTCAACAGATGTGTCACAGATCGTATCCGCAACAGTTGCATCAGGTATACCGGCAATCGCCACGATGTCACCCGCACGGGCTTCATCAACAGGCACACGCTTCAGGCCTTGGAAAGCCAACAGTTTGGACAGGCGACAGTTGTTGATAGTTTTGCCATCAGCTGTGATCACTTTCACTGGCATGTTGACCTTGGCAACACCAGAGTGAATACGACCAGTCAGAATACGACCAAGGAAGTTATCAGCTTCAAGCGTTGTCGCCAGCATAGAGAAAGGCGCATCAACTTCTTCAGTTGGTGCTGGTAGCGTATCTACCATCATCTTGAAGAGTGATTCCATGTTCTCGTGCGGCTCGCTCAGATCTTCAACGGCCCAACCCTGTTTTGCCGAAGCAAAGAGCACAGGGAAATCAAGCTGATCTTCGGTCGCGTCAAGATTGACAAAAAGATCAAAAACCTGATCCACAACCCAGTCAGGACGCGCATCAGCTTTATCAGCCTTGTTGACAACAACGATTGGCTTCAAACCACAGCCCAGTGCTTTGGATGTCACGAATTTTGTTTGTGGCATCGGGCCTTCGGCAGCATCAACCAACAGTACAACACCGTCAACCATAGACAGGATACGCTCAACTTCACCACCGAAATCGGCGTGACCAGGTGTATCAACAATATTGATCCGGGTATCGTTCCAGGTAACAGATGTACATTTGGCAAGAATCGTGATGCCACGTTCTTTTTCCAGATCGTTGCTGTCCATCGCACGCTCTGAAAGCTGCTGATGCGAACTGAAGGTACCGGACTGTTTTAATAGCTCGTCCACCAAAGTGGTTTTGCCGTGGTCAACGTGTGCGATAATTGCCACGTTGCGAAGCGCTGTAGTCATTGCCTTATACTCTCATGTATCAAGAGGGGCTTCTGCGCCCCGCATTATCTTCGGTCATTAAATACGCCCGGATCATCCACAGCGTTATCAATGTGCTCTTGTATTTCTGTTCTACGTAACCTCTAAGGTCTGTAGCGCAGTCGTGTGACAGAGCGATGACCTACTTAAGTTTTTCCTCTACCAATTCCGCCAGTGATGTTTCCGGGCGGGCACCAAAGTGGGAAATTACCTCGGCGGCGGCGATTGAACCTATCCGGCCACTGTCATAAAGATTGTAGCCGTTCGTATATCCGTAAAGAAATCCTGCTGCATATAGGTCGCCTGCACCCGTTGTGTCAACTACCTGTTCAACTGGAACAGCATCAACAACGTGAACTTCATCACCGGAACAGATAACAGAACCCTTTTCGCTACGGGTAATTGCCGCGACAGAACAACAGCCTCGGACCTCTTGCAGAACAGCATCAAAGTTATCAACTTCGAAAAGTGCCATGGCCTCTTCTTCGTTTGCAAAAAGAATATCCACGTAGTTATTCACCAGATTCAAGAAAGATTCGCGGTGACGATCAACACAAAAAGAATCTGAAAGAGTCAACGACACTTTACGCCCGGCAGCGTGCGCTGTTTTAGACGCGTGGATAAAAGCTTTCTTCGCTTCTTCCGGATCCCAAAGATACCCTTCCATATAGGTTACCTTGGCAGACTTGATCATTTCTTCGTCAATATCAGCAACTGTTAGGTTAACACAGGCACCGAGATAAGTATTCATTGAACGCTCGGCATCCGGCGTCACAAAGATCAGACAACGGGCTGTTGATGGTCCATCAGTTGCTGCTTCGGTATTGAATTCAACACCTTCAGCGCGAATGTCATGACGGAAAACCTGACCGAACTGATCATCTCGAACCTTACCGAAATAACCACCCTTGCCACCAAGTGATGCAATACCGGCCATAGTATTACCCGCTGATCCGCCAGAGCGTTCAATCGCAGGGCCCATAACATCATAAAGCGCATTGGCACGATCCTGATCAATCAGGTTCATCGCCCCTTTGATAATACCTTGCTCTTCAAGCAGTGCATCATCAGCAGTGGCAACAATATCAACGATGGCATTACCAATGCCGACAACATCAAGCTTGGCGTTTTCGCTCATAAGAATTCCGTGTTATAGGCCCGCAGAGTTTCCTCTGTGGTCGGTTACAGTCATGTTACAATTTGCGCGGAGTATAGCCAGTTCAATTTTCTGGGCAAGCACAAAGCCACAGGGCACCTATGCGTTGCTCACAAAGCTCGTGCTCTATCCAGGGGAAGTTACACAGATTCGGCTTAAGTGATTGAAAAACCGCTCGACTATCTTGCCCCTTGCCCGTTCAAAAAATAAAAGCCAAAGTCGGACTGGATTACAAAGCTTCATACTTCAAACAACTTTACCCGTTATCTCCCCCAACGAAGGGCATAAAACGCTGCGTAAAGTCGCCTGAAAATACCAAAAAATACACTGTATTATGAATAACAGTGTATTAAATAAAAGAAAGACACCTTGTGAGCACACAGGAAAATCAAGCACCCGTTCTGGATACCACGCGACAGGGAATTGTCCTGGCCATTATCGCCATGGCAGCTTTTTCATCAGGTGACGCCGTGGTCAAACACGTTGCACAAACCTATCCCCTGCCACAACTGCTGTGGGTGCGTTATATTATTCTGTCTGTCTTTGTCATCAGCATGGCGCTTTATAAAGCTGGTCCAGCAGGATTAAAAAAGGTTGCACAAGCGAACAACCTGCCTCTGCAGATATTCAGGTCCGTCTTTTTGCTGGGCGAAGCTTTCCTCTTTACCCTCAGTTTCAAGTTGCTGCCCATTGCCGACGTTCATGCAATCGTAGCTGTGGCCCCTATTGTTGTTACGGCTTTGTCTGCGCTATGGCTAAAGGAACAAGTCGGTATTCGCCGTTGGTCCGCCGTGCTTGTTGGTTTCGCAGGCGTAATGATTATTCTACGCCCCGGTTTCGAAGGCTTTAACGAACTGTTTCTTCTGCCTCTTCTTGCTGCATCGGCCTTTGCTGTCTATCAGATCTTGCTACGTATCAGTAGTCGTTATGACGATGGAGAAACGTCACAGTTTTATACAGGGGTCGTCCCCCTAATCTGCGTCACTTTCATGATCCCGTTTTTCTGGGTAACGCCAGATCTATATGGCTGGCTGGCACTTATCGCCGGAGGCATCTTTATCAGCCTCGGTCATTTCTTTCTGATTTTTGCGTTTCAATACGCAACCCCGTCTGCGATACAGCCTTTCAACTACACGCTGCTGGTCTGGGCAACACTCTTTGGCTGGCTTTTCTATGATGAGCTCCCTGATCAATGGACCATTGTCGGTGCTTTGGCCGTGGTCTCTAGCGGGCTATATACCCTCTATCGTGAGCGTAAACGAAACTAAATTGCTAATAAAAAAAGGGAGCTTAAGCTCCCTTTCAATATCTGGCCCGATTTATCAGCCTATTTCAATCCAAGAACATCCCGCATATCGTAAAATCCGTTTTCCCTGCCCTGTAACCAGTTGGCAGCTTTAACAGCACCACGGGCAAAGACTTCGCGGTTACTGGCCCGATGCCCTAACTCTATCCGTTCACCATCAGCGGCAAAGATTACACTATGGTCACCCACAACATCACCACCACGTAGTGTTGCAAAACCGATATCGCCGCGTTTTCTGGCGCCAATGATGCCATCGCGTACCTTGTCTGCAACCTTATCCAGATCAACACCTCGCCCGGAGGCTGCCGCTTCACCAAGTGCCAACGCAGTACCCGAAGGCGAATCAACTTTGTGACGATGATGCATTTCCACAACTTCTATGTCGTAGTCTTCGTCCAAAGAAGCCGCAACCTGTTCCACAATAGACATCAGAAGATTGACGCCCAAACTCATATTACGAGCAAAAACGATTGAGGTTGTTGTCGTCGCAGCTTCCAGTTCGGCAACTTGTTCGTGGGTCATTCCCGTGGTCCCAACAACCAGCGAGCATCCGGTTTTTGCTGCCAGTTTTGCGTGATTAAGCGTTGCTTCTGGTACAGAGAAATCAATGACGACATCACAGTCCTCAAACAAGGCAAGGGGATTGTCCCCAACACTTACGCCAATCGTACCGATACCCGCCAACTCACCAAGATCCTTGCCAAGGTTCGGGCTGCCCGGAAGTTCGGCGCCACCATACACTTCACAGTTATCCGTCCGACCAATAACGTCCGTCAGCATGCGCCCCATTCGGCCTGCACAACCAACAATTCCAATTTTGTTACTCATCTTATTTTCCCGTCAAAGACCAGCGTTTATCTATAGTATAGTTGTTTCAAAAAAGAGATAGCAATTAAGCCTGATCAGTCCAAGCGAACTCTCATCCTTTTCCGAAACAGGACCCGTCGTTCTTCGTGATTGGTTATAAGTGATTAATGATCATTTTTCAGAAAAAGCAACCCGAAGCGCAATCCCCACCATCGACATAGAGGCAAATAACCGAAAGGTTTGAGCAGCCCTTCCAACACCGGAAACGAGTAATTTCATACGCTCTGAGAAAAGAACAACAAGGCTGATAATTAAACCTGCGTTCAAAATATGGATAAGTCCATACAGCATGATTTGCCCCTTAAAACTCCCCAATTCAGGGCGCACGAACTGCGGCAAAAAGGAAATCATGAAAATAATCACTTTGGGGTTGGTAATATTAATTAACGCCGACTGTAGTACCACTTTGAACGCCGACGTTCTTTTACGCACGGTTTTGGCTTCAACCTCAAGATCCGCTTTTCCTGTTAGTATTTTCCACGCCAGGAAACACAAATATCCTGCACCAATCCAGCGAAGGATTTCATAGGCCACTGCCGATTGTTGAATGAGAAGCGACAACCCTATCAAAGCCGCAAGCAGGTGCACCAACAATCCCAAACCATTGCCAACAGGTATCCAAAGTGACTTTTGCCAACCATCGGATATATTGATCGTCAAAGTATAAAGCCACGTTGGTCCCGGTGTTGCGGCGAGTAAGGTACTCGCAAGCCAATAAGCCAAAAAATATTCAAGCGAAGGAAGCACCATGAGCCAAACCCAGCGAGGTAAAACTAGAGTAATGAAATACCTCAAAAGTGGAGCATTTTTCGTTCAAAAAATCAAACGATAAGCCACAAAAAAGCAACGGTGCTAGTCATCGCCCATCTTAAGAGCAGCAAGGAAGGCCGTCTGTGGGATTTCAACATTCCCGACCTGACGCATTCGTTTCTTACCCGCTTTCTGTTTTTCCAGAAGCTTGCGTTTACGTGACACATCACCGCCGTAACACTTGGCAGTCACATCTTTACGCATGGCTGAAATCGTCTCACGGGCAACGATCTTGCCGCCAATTGCTGCCTGAATGGCAATTTTGAACAACTGGCGCGGGATCAAGCCTTTCAGCCGTTCACAAAGGATACGTCCGCGTGGTTCCGCCTGCGAGCGGTGCACGATAATCGACAGAGAATCTACAGGTTCTGAATTCACCAGAATGGAAACCTTCACCAGTTCGTTCTCTTCATAGCCCTCAATAGAATAATCAAAGCTGGCATAACCACGGGAAATGGATTTCAAGCG
Organism: Kiloniella sp. EL199; assembly: GCF_900313065.1. Lineage (GTDB taxonomy): Bacteria > Pseudomonadota > Alphaproteobacteria > Kiloniellales > Kiloniellaceae > Kiloniella. The sequence goes on along the minus strand of NZ_OMPU01000013.1, from coordinate 427,542 downwards.
ATCATAAAAATCAAACACCACCTCGTTCAGCGGCAGCTTGTAAACGATCATGGCGCGACTGCCCACATAGGTCAGTTCCTGTTGAATACCGCGACGATCTTCGCAGAGCTTCAACACCTGTCCCAGATAGTCATCAGGCACCAGAATGTTCGCTTTGATCCATGGCTCTTCAATGCGATCAATCTTGACCACATCCGGGAAGTCAGCCGGGTTGTGCAGCTCCATCAGCGACCCGTCGGTCATGTGGATTTTGTATACCACACTCGGCGCCGTCGTGATCAGATCAAGGTTGAATTCGCGCTCCAGACGTTCCTGAATAATCTCAAGGTGTAGAAGCCCCAGGAAGCCACAGCGGAAACCAAAGCCAAGCGCGGCAGAGGATTCAGGCTCGAAATGGAATGATGCATCGTTCAACGCCAGCTTGCCAAGGCTGTCGCGCAGCATCTCGTAATCGTTGGCATCAATCGGGAAGAGGCCACAGAAGACCACAGGCACAGACGGCTTAAAGCCAGCCAATGGTTCTTGGGCCAGATTCTTTTCATCTGTGATAGTATCCCCAACCTTGGTATCTGTAATCTGTTTGATACCCGCGGTGATGTAACCGATTTCACCCGCATGAAGCTCTTTCAGCTTGGTCAACTTGGGTGAAAAGGCACCAACAGCATCCACAAGATGCGTGGTTCCTGTTCCCATCATACGGACTTTCATACCCGGTTTGATCACGCCATCAACCACGCGCACCAGTGTGATCACACCGAGATAACTGTCGTACCAGCTATCAACCAGCAAGGCTTTCAGCTTCTCTTCCGGATTACCCGTTGGTGCTGGTAGCTTTTCAACAATAGCATCCAGAACTTCTTCGATACCTTCGCCAGTTTTTCCGGAAACGGTCAGCGCATCAGTTGCGTCAATGCCGATCACTTCTTCAATCTGTTCACGAACCCGGTCGGGCTCTGCCGCGGGCAGATCGATTTTATTCAATACAGGCACGATTTCATGATCGTTATCAATGGCCAGATACACATTCGCCAGCGTCTGAGCCTCAACACCCTGTGACGCATCAACCAGCAACAAAGATCCTTCACAGGCCGCTAGTGATCTGCTGACCTCATAGGTGAAGTCAACGTGTCCGGGGGTATCAATCAGATTGAGCTGATAGATCTCGCCATCTTTGGCCTTGTAATTCAGACGCACAGTCTGGGCCTTGATGGTAATACCACGCTCGCGCTCAAGCTCCATGTTATCCAGAACCTGGTCCTGCATTTCACGATCACTCAGCGCGCCACAATGCTGAATCAGACGATCCGCCAGGGTCGATTTCCCGTGGTCGATGTGCGCAACAATTGAAAAGTTTCGAATATGTTTCAAGTCAGCCATTACTTCATGCCTATCAATAATCGTGCGGAAGATAAGCCCTAAAGCCGGAATGCGCAATCTCTCTCTGCATCATAGCCGAGTTGCAGTCATAAAATAATGGATCCGCAAGATCTTCCCTATAAAATACAGTGCGAAATCTCTGCGCACATAAGCCAAAAAGCCTTGCCGACTGCTCTCCCCCTTCCTCTTAAATCCCCTGTAAACTTTTCCACGCTAATATTGAAACAGTTATGTTTTTCTTGAGGGAATCTTGCCCGTGACCACAAACACCATCGGTTATGTCACATCTATTAGCGGCGACAGCCTGTCGGCTTCGGTTGCGCCAAACGTTGATCTACCAACAATCGGCGAAATGATCAGAATCCAATCGGAAACGGCTATCGCCTTTGGCTTGATCAGTGACATGGAAATTCCCAAGCCCTCTCACCCACCAAGCCCAGATGACGTCAAGGTTATGTCCATTGATTTACTGGGAGAGAAACTGATCAATCCGGGCAAAGGCGAGCTTCCCGGCTTTCAGCGTGGCGTTTCCCGCTTTCCCGTGTTGGGAGCAGAGGTCGAACCCGTCCAAACCGACGAGTTGGCAGAAATCTACGCTCGCCCTGACAAGCCCTGTTTTACTGTTGGCGCACTGTCTCAGGAACAGAAATTACCCGCCTACATCATGACCGATGCTCTGCTTGGCAAACACTTTGCTATCCTTGGCACAACAGGTAGCGGAAAATCCTGCTCTCTGACGGTAATCCTGAAATCCATCCTCGACAGCCACCCTTGCGGACATATCATTCTTATTGATCCCCACAACGAATATTCTGCGGCCTTCAAGGACAAGGCAGAATCTCTCAGCCCCGAATCATTACGCCTTCCCTATTGGCTATTGAATTTTGAAGAGTCGGTCGAGATTTTCTGTAGCAAAGAGCCTGCCGCACGCAATATTGAAGCGGGTATCCTTAAAGATGCGATTCTGACAGCGAAACTGAACTGGGGAGATCAGGGAACGGATGCCAATACACTGACCGTTGATACGCCTGTTCCTTACAAACTATCAGACCTTGTCCACCGCATTGACGAAATGATGGGGCAGTTGGGTAAACCGGAACAACTCGCACCATTTCAGCGCCTGAAAAACCGTCTGGAAAACCTGCGCGGGGATCGCCGCTACGCCTTTATGTTCGGAAACGTCGCCCTGCGCGATAACATGAGCTATATCCTGTCCCAGCTTATGCGTATTCCCAATGATGGCAAACCCGTTTCCATCTTCGATCTATCTGGTGTACCGTCCGAAGTTGTTGATGTCATGGTGTCTCTACTGTGCCGGACTATGTTTGATCTGGCGGTCTGGGGACACAGGCATGACCCTATTCCCATTCTTGTAGTGTGCGAAGAGGCACACCGCTATGTGCCCTATGATAAAAATTCCGGTTTTGCCCCGACACGCAAAGCTCTTGAGCAAATTGCCAAGGAAGGCCGTAAATATGGTGTTTCACTCGGGCTAATCACCCAGAGACCTTCAGAGCTTTCCGAGACGATCCTGTCCCAATGTAATACAATGTTTTCTCTGCGAATGAGCAACGAGCGTGACCAGATGTTTGTGCAACGCACCTTGCCACAATCATCATCCAGCCTTTTAAAATCTTTGCCCTCCCTTAGAAATCAGGAAGCAATCGTGGTAGGAGAAGGCGTGAATTTCCCAACACGGATCAGGTTCCACGAACTCTCGGCAACAGAACTTCCCGAGAGTAACACCGCAAGCTTTGCCAACAACTGGGCAGAAGACCGCTTTGATGCCAACCACATTAACTATGCTCTCAAACGCTGGCGAACCCAATCTCGCGAGAGCTAGACATCATTACTCTCCAATCATCCTTGACGAAGGCTGAAATTCAGACTGTTATCTCATCTCCTGGATAACCCTATTCGACCCTTTTGAGTTAACAGTCGCATAACAAGAGATATTCTGTGTCCAACAGCAACACCCATCTGATTAATTTTCTACAATCATCAAAACAGATAATGGATTGTCTGAAGATTATCAGGGGTCTTGATCTGCCAGATTGCTGGATTGCGGCGGGATTAATACGTAATTCCTATTGGGATCATCTGCATAAAGTCAAACGTCCACCACTTAAAAGTGACATTGATGTCATCTATTTTGATCCGAAAGACACTCGACAAAAAACAGAACAGGTTTACGAAGAGAAACTGAAATCAGAAGCACCAGAAGTGGAGGCGATTTTTGGAAAATGGTCCGTCAAAAATCAAGCCCGAATGCATCAGGTAAACAGAGATCGTCCCTATCAGAGCTGTTATGACGCCCTGCAACATTGGCCAGAAACGGTGACGGCAATCGCGGCTCGGCTAACGGTTGCAAACGATATTGAGCTTCTACATCCTTTTGGACTAGAGGATCTTTATCAGAAGAAGGTTCGACCCTGCCCTTATTTCAAAGAACATAAGCTGTTTGAGTTCAAAATTCGGCAAGACAAAAAACGGTGGCAAGATCGCTGGTCAGATTTAAAAACCGAGTTTTAGACTATAACTTAATTTACCTTCATCATCCGCCGAAAAGCACCATCATAGATGCCCGCGAGATCATCAAATATTTTTGTAACCTGCTGCATTTCTCCAGCACCGGGAACCTTAACATCAGCAACACCCGAAATTTGATCAACTTGCCCCTGCAGAGAATCAATATGATCAGCCAACTCCTGTGGAACCTGATAACTTACCGCAGAAACGCCCTGCAAACTTTCAAGGTGAGAGAAAACCACAGCTAATTGCCGTTCTTCATTTTCGGTCATGATTTTTTGAGGGTCAGCAAGCATACGGTCTGCCTCTTCCTCCAAACGTTGAACAAGGTTGTGATGCATGGGATCAACTGCCGTAGGCGAGAAGCCAAGTACATCGCTCATTCTTTGGCGCAAAGCGGCAATTTGTTCCTTCTCGTCCGTGCTCAACTTTTTATTCGGCTGTTCACCAAATATTTCGCTAAGCTGCCTTTCCAAATCCCGGATACGACTTTGTTCTGCGGGCAAAAGATCTTCGAAGCGAACATCACCAACCTGACGAACAGAGCCTTCCATGCGTGCCAAAAGTTCTTTTGCTTCGTCAGACAAGGTAATTTCATAGGCTGCGGAGCTAGTATTTTCTTCTTTTTTAGCCTTACTACCTGATGTTAGGCGCTCGTCACTCGGTACCGGGGCAACAGCATTTGGCAACCCGTGCCCGACGCCGGTACTCAGAGAAACAACATCCAGATTTACGCTCACGTTTTCCCACCTCATAAAACTCTTTGTCTTTATGAAGCAAATATCAGGCCACTAAATTTAGTGTTATTTTTCAATGAGAAAGAAGATAGATAATCATATACTTAGAAGTTTTTTCCCTAATATTTTACCCAGAGGAAAAAAGTACAGCCCTATATAATTCAGCTATATTTTTTCAATATATTCAATGTTTTCCCCTCTTGTTTCGGATCACACAAAGTAACCCATAACAACAGCCCACCGCGTTGAAATTGACTTTCTATTGATTTAGCATGTTTGAGACCAGTCCATTTCGGCAAAAAAAGCCCGACAAAATTTCATCGGGCTTTTCTTCTTGATGGATTTTACAAGACTTATCTTCGGAGAGTACCGCCTGTTGCTTTCATGGCCTGAGCAATAACTTTCTGGGAAACTGCTTCGATCTCTTCATCCGTCAAGGTTTTGTCCCGCGGTTGCAAAGTCACTGTAATGGCCAGTGACTTTTGCCCATCTTCAACACCTTTGCCTTTGTAGATGTCAAAAAGAACAACGTCTGTAATCAGGCTCTTATCCGCACCCTTAACAGCACGGACAAGTTTCCCAGCCTCGACACTGTCATCAACCAGAAAAGCAAAATCACGATCAACAGACTGGAACGGCGAAAGTTCCAAAGCAGGCTTGATCTTGCCTGACTCGCCTTTTTTGACTTTTGGCTGAGGGATATTATCCAGAAAAACTTCAAATGCAACAACAGGACCTTTGATATCCATAGCTTCCAAAACGCGAGGATGCAATTCACCGAACGCAGCCAAAACGTTCTTAGGACCGAGTCCCAAAACGCCTGAACGACCAGGGTGGAAATAGGGCGGTGCTGAGGTGAAGACCTGAAGATTCTCAACAGGTGCCCCTGCAGCAGAGAGCGCAGCCAAAGCATCACCCTTAGCATCAAAAACATCAACGACACGGCTTGCACTTTCCCAGTGACGTTCAGCAATGTTGCCAGAACGAAGACCCGTCGCCATTTGCTGTTGGCCTTTTGCCGTATCATCCTTGTACTGAGGGCCTACTTCAAAGAGAGCGTTATCAGCATAACCTCTGTCCGTGTTGCGCGCAGCTGCGGCAACAAGGGTCGGTAAAATAGACGGGCGCATCGTATCCAAATCGGTAGAGATCGGATTGGCAACGCGCAAACTATCGGGAACACTTCCAAACAGGTCAGCCTGTGCTGCAGAGACGAAGGAGAAAGTCACGGCTTCGTCCAAACCACGCCAGCAAAGAGCCGTACGCGCATTAGACACGCGACGCTGAACCAATGTCAGTACGCCCTGTGGAAGATAACTTGCAGGTGCCATCTGTATCTCGGGGATATTCTCGTAACCATAGATACGAAGAATCTCTTCAACCAAACAGGCTTCGAGCTCAACATCCGGACGCCAGCTAGGTACAACAGCTGAAATCAGATCACCTTTTTCAGAGACTTCAAAGCCCAGGATGGAAAGGATCTCAATCTGCTTTTCTTTGGATACCGCTACACCGCAGAGGTCTTCGATCCGGCTTGGACGAAGATCAATCGTACGTTTCTCGATTGGGATTGCCCCCGCAGAGGTTATGTTACTGACTTCACCACCGCAAAGATCCAGCACCATCTGTGTGGCAACATCCACGCCCCAGTCAGCAGACTGGCTGTCCACGGTACGCTCAAAACGATAACGCGCGTCGGATAGAATGCCAGATTTACGGCCAGTCATGGCAACTGAAATTGGATCAAAAAGAGCAACCTCAAGGAACATGTTGGTTGTATCGTCGCTACAGCCGGTCTCAAGTCCCCCCATAACGCCACCAAGGCCTTGAGCACCGTTGTCATCACCGATCACAACCATGGTATCTGAGAGTTTGTAAGTCTCTTCATCCAGAGCCAGGAATTCTTCACCTTCCTTGGCATAGCGCATGGTCAGATTGCCAGATATTTTATCGGCATCAAACACGTGTAATGGACGACCAAGATCGAAGGACACGTAATTTGTAATATCAACAAGGGTTGAAATTGGACGAAGGCCAATGGCAAGCAGACGCTCCTGAAGCCACTTAGGGCTTGGGCCGTTTTTCAGGTTTCGGAAGTAACGTCCGGCTACATAAGGCACATCATCGGCTACTGCTGCATCCGCTTTCCAGTTGATAGAGCTATCGAAAGAGCCTTCGATCTTCTCAACTTTCAGTGGCTTGAGTGTTCCCATGCCTGCAGCGGCAAGATCACGAGCAACACCTCGAACACCAAGGCAATCACCACGGTTAGGCGTAATGGCAATTTCAATGATCGGGTCATCAAGGCCAAGAACTTCAGCAATCAGCACACCAACTTCAGTGCCTTCGGGCAAATCAATGATACCATCGTGCTCATCAGAGAGGCCCATTTCGCGCTCAGACACCAACATTCCGTTTGAATCTTCGCCGCGGAGATTACCTGCCTTTAGAGTAAGATCGATGCCAGGAACATAGGAGCCAACAGGGGCAAATACCCCGATCATGCCAGTACGCGCATTTGGCGCACCACAGACAACCTGGCTGATGCCTTCATCAGATTGAACTTGGCAGACACGCAGACGATCGGCGTTTGGGTGCTGAACCGCTTCAATCACCTTTGCTGTTTTAAAGGCTTTTAGCTCGTCAGCTTTATTTTCAACGCCTTCGACTTCGAGGCCAATGAGAGAAAGTTTTTCGACAATGGCTTCCAGAGAAGCATCTGTATCGAGGTGATCTTTCAACCAGTTAAGTGTGAATTTCATTATCTCAAACCTCCTTACAGACCACGGACCATGCTAGGCATTTCCATTGGCAGGAAGCCATAGTGTTTCATCCAGCGCAGATCTGAATCATAAAAGGTTCTCAAATCCGGAATTCCATATTTGAGCATGGCAATACGCTCAATCCCCATACCAAAAGCAAAACCCTGATACTTCGTTGAATCGATGCCGCAGTTCTCAAGAACTTTTGGGTGCACCATACCGCTGCCCAGAATCTCGAGCCAATCGTCTCCACCGCCAATCTTGAGCTGACCGCCAGAACGGGAACACCCGATATCAACCTCAGCTGAAGGCTCAGTGAAGGGGAAGTAACTTGGACGGAAACGCAGGGGAAGATCCTGCACACCGAAGAAGGCACGACAGAATTCGATCAGCACGCCTTTGAGGTGCCCCATGTTGGTTTTCTCGTCGATCACCAAACCCTCGACTTGATGGAACATTGGCGAGTGTGTCGCATCGTGATCCGCCCGGAAAGTACGTCCCGGTGCAATGATCCGGATTGGCAGAGTCGTGTTCTGCATGGAACGAATTTGTACTGGTGATGTATGCGTGCGAAGAACCGGACGGCTACCATCTTCCTTCTCAGGCATATAAAAAGTGTCAAACTCCTGACGCGCGGGATGCTCAGGCGGAATGTTCAATGCCGTAAAATTATGGAAATCGTCTTCGATATGCTGCCCTTCGGCAACGGAGAAACCCATTTCACCAAAGATGGCAACCAACTCTTCCAGAGTTTGGCTAATTGGATGCAGTTTACCGATTGTAGAAGGGCGTCCAGGAAGAGACACATCAACCTTTTCTTCTGCCAAACGAGCTTCCAAAGCTGCTTCGTGCAGGGTTGTTTTGCGAACTTCGATGGCTTCTGCCACTGCCTGTTTAATAAGGTTAAAAGCCTGGCCTGCTTCTTTACGCTCTTCCGGCGCAAGACTTCCAAGCGTTTTCATATGCTGGGTAATTTCACCTTTTTTACCCAGGGCCTGAACGCGCACTGTATCCAGTGCTTCAAGATCTGAGGCTTCTTCTACTCTTTGCAGTAGGGCACTGCGAAGTTCTTCCAGATTATCCATTTTACTTCCCGCTCATGGGGTTGCCCCCACTCAGTCGTTTTCTATTCCAGCTTCATAGCCAGCATTGCAACGGCACCACCGATGACACTTTGTGGTTTGCCATCCAATAATACCTTATCCAGGCTCACCTTATTGGAAGCCCGGTCATAACGATAAAGGAGTGTTAGTTCGTGTTTTGCGTTATCCAGGTTTTTCTGGATATTGGCACTAACCAACACCAATTGATCAGATTGTTTATCATCCCATGGCCCTGCGAGCCAAGTGACTTTCCCATGACGACCAGCTAACTCCCCCACCAGATCAGCATTGCTTTGGCCACTGAAGACCTGTTCCCGCACAGCATCAATATCATCAGCGTATTCAGCATTGGTCGCGCCGTCGGCATCAAAACAACCAGAAAGCAATAAAATACAAAGAGAAACAGGGAGGAAGATCTTCAAGGAAGAGATCACGTTACAGTATCCTGTCATCGGCGAGATAGAGTTAATAAGCAGTCCAGCAAAGCTGGGAGATCATGTCAAAGCTCAAGTAATCCTGAAACTTTGAATAAACATAGGCCCTTAATGACAAACAGGCAGCATCCGGAACCGGATGCTGCCCTGTCATAAAGCCTAATCGTGGGTGCGTTAAGCCAGAGCTGCTTTTGCCTTTTCAACAACAGCAGCAAACGCAGCAGGCTCACGAACAGCCAGATCAGCAAGAACCTTACGGTCCAGACCGATTTCAGCTTTTTTAACACCGTTCATGAACTGAGAATAAGTAACACCGTGCATGCGGGCACCAGCGTTGATACGCTGAATCCACAAGCCGCGGAATGTACGTTTCTTAACACGACGATCGCGATATGCGTACTGCCAGCCTTTTTCAAGGCGCTGTACCGCTACGCGGAAGACGTTTTTGCCACGGCTACGGAAGCCTTTAGCAAGTTTAACAACTTTTTTGTGGCGTGCGCGCGCAGTCACGCCCCGTTTAACACGAGCCATTTGCTACTTCCTTCACCTTAACCGTTAACGAGGAAATTACGTTTGATGATGCGGGCATCCGCTTCACAAAGCGTCGTCGTACCGCGTGCGTTACGAATCATTGTTTGTGAGCGCTTGCGCATACCGTGACGTTTACCTGCCTGAGCAGCAACGACTTTACCGGTTCCGGTCAGGCGGAAGCGTTTCTTCGCGCCAGATTTCGTTTTAAGTTTGGGCATTTTCTTTCCTTGTAAATAAAGTTCTTTTTCAGAGTGACTAGGCATACCCTTTGGCACATGCCACCCGACAATGGCGGGGTTTATAGTACCCTTTAACCGCCTTGGCAAGCTCTAACATAGGCAAAATATGGAGTCTTCATTACAAAGACCGCTGATCGCTTTTCTCACATCTTTTTACCATTAGCGCTAGATTATAAGAGAGATAGGTACATTTTTGAGGATAAAACATATAAGATAAAACATATAAAATGTACCCTGGGAAATTGAATATTCAGTCTAACTCTATACTTCTTGCATTACACTCTTATCCTTTGCCACACTTTTGCCAGAGCCTGTTGCTCGACCATAATGAAGAGAGCCAAGTCATGAAGCTTCTAAACACAAAAACATCCGTCTTGATTTTCGCATCAACGGTCATGATCACGACACAACTAGCCTCGGCACAAGACGCTTCCGCCCCTGCACCTAGCGTGATTGTCACAACAGTACAGGAACAGAATATCACCCCTGAGCTCACATTTATTGGGCGCGTAGAAGCAGTGAATACAGTTGACCTGCGAGCACGCGTTGAGGGCTTTGTTGAAGAACGCCTTTTTAAAGAAGGCACCAATATAAAGAAGGGCGACTTGCTCTACGTCCTGGAAAAAGCGCCTTATCAAATCGCAGTAGAACAAGCCAAGGCAGATTTGGCCGGCGCAAACGCGACACTGAAAAACGCACGTTCTGATCTAAAACGGAAAAAAGATCTTCGCAAAAAGAAAGTCGTCTCCGAAGCATCACTGGATACTTCAGAAGCAAGTGAATCTTCTGCGCTAGCATCCGTAATGCAGGCAAAGGCAGCTCTCCGCCGGGCAGAACTCGATTTAAGCTACACGGAAATTCATAGCCCCCTCGACGGACAGATTAGCCGTTCCCGTTATAGTGTTGGTAACTTGGTCAATTCCAGTAGCGAACCACTTGCCACAATCACAAGCCTTGATCCAATCTATGTCACAGTTCCAGTCAGCGATAAATTAATTCTGCAAGAACGACGCAAAGGCCTGTCAAGTGAAGCGCCCGTCATTCCCTCACTTGTTCTCTCGGACGGAGAGCCTTACGAAAGTGAAGGGCGGTTCGATTTTATCAATACCGAAGTGAATCAAAATACAAACTCGATCATTACCCGAGCCATATTCCCAAACCCCAAACACATTCTGGTACCTGGCCAATTCGTCAATGTAATTGTCCGCAATAAAGAAACGCGCAGTGAGCTGGTAATTCCTCAGGCCTCTGTGCAAAAGGATCAGCAAGGATATTTCACTTTGGTGGTAAATCGCACCAACAAAGTTGAAATCCGGCGTGTCCAAGTTGGTGAACAGGTTGATACCAACTGGGTCATAAAAGACGGCCTTCTAAAAGGAGAACGCATTATTTTGCAAGGCATCCAAAAGGTAAAACCTGATATGGTTGTCAATCCGGTTGAAGAAGGAGCCTGATCGTGTTCTCAGCCTTTTTCATTAATCGCCCCAAGTTTGCGTTGGTCATTTCCATCGTAATATCTCTGGCAGGTATCATTGCCCTTAATGCAATTCCAGTCGCTGAATACCCGGATATCACCCCCCCACAGGTGAAAGTAACCACCAGCTACCCCGGTGCAAATGCAACCGTTGTTGAACAATCTGTCGCTGCCCCCATTGAAGCGAAAGTCAACGGTGTTGACAATATGCTCTACATGTCATCAACAAGCGGTAATGACGGCAGCTACGAACTAACCATTACTTTTGCGGTTGGAACTGATCCAGATATCGCCGCGGTTAACGTTCAAAACCGTGTCGCAACAGCCAATTCATCTCTACCGCAAGAAGTCACCAGACAAGGCGTTATCACCCAGAAGCAGTCAACATCCATGCTTCTTGTAATCAACATGGTTTCGCCAGATAACTCCCAAGACTCTCTCTTTCTGAGCAACTATGCCTCTATTTATATTCAGGATTCATTGGCCAGAATTAACGGTGTCGGCAGTGTCTCCCAGTTCGGCGCACTGGATTATGGAATGCGTGTCTGGCTTGATCCCGATCGCCTTACAGCTGTTGAACTAACAACCAAAGATGTAACTGAAGCGATTGAGAATCAAAACATTCAAGCCACGGCAGGACAATTGGGGGCACCACCTTACGAAGGAACACCCCAGTTTCAATATACTCTCCAGGCAAAAGGACGTTTAACAACAGTCGAAGAGTTTGAAAACATTGTTATTAGAGCCAATCGTGATGGTTCTTTTGTAAGATTAAGAGACATCGCCCGGATTGAGCTTGGTTCACAGAGCTATTCCTCGGCTTCAAAACTCAATAACGCCCCATCAGCAGCAATCGCAGTGTATCAATCCCCCGGAGCCAATGCGCTTGAAGTTGCAGACGCCATCTATGCAGAGCTTGATCAGCTATCAGAAAGCTTTCCGCAAGGCATGGAGTACAAAATTCTCTATGATACGACAAATGCGGTACGCGCTTCGGTTAAAGAAGTTATTGAAACACTGCTCATTACCTTTGCACTTGTGGTCAGTGTTACCTTTCTCTTTTTAAGTGACTGGCGTTCAACACTGATCCCAAGCTTGGCAATACCCGTGTCCCTTATTGGTACATTTGCAGTCCTTTATGTTGTCGGGTTCAGCGCAAACATGATCACGCTTTTTGCCATCATCCTGGCAATCGGGATCGTGGTGGATGACAGCATCGTCGTTGTTGAAAACGTCCAAAGAATCATGAAAGAAACGGGCAAATCAGCCGCGGAGTCAACCAAGTTGGCCATGAAAGAGGTCACGGGCCCTGTCGTCGCAACAACCCTGGTGCTACTGGCCGTGTTTGTACCTGTATCATTCATGCCCGGCATTACTGGTGAACTTTATAAACAATTCTCATTAACCATCTGCGTTGCGGTTTCTCTTTCCTCTATAAACGCCCTAACACTGTCACCTGCACTCTGTGCACTTCTTTTAAAACCCGACAGTGGCGAACCGCGAGGTCCCTTGAAACTTTTCGCAAATCTTGTTGATCGTACCCGTAATGGCTATAGCAGAGTTGTTGCCCTTATGATCAGAAGACTTGCCATTTCGCTGGCAGTGCTTGGTATTTTTGCCGGTGTGACGGTTTATATGTTCCAGATCGTTCCTACAGGCTTTATCCCTATGGAAGATAAAGGTGTGTTCTTCGTGAATGTGCAGCTTCCAGATGGTGCATCATTAGAGCGGACAAATAAAGTTTCCGCTGATGTGACAAATATGCTGTTGGAAGAAGATGGTGTTACGGACGTTATTTCTGTCTCCGGTTTCAGTATAATATCAGGAGCAGCCTCAAATTCATCTCTTCTCATTCCCATTCTAAGTGATTGGTCAGAGCGAACCGAATTTGAACTCCAGTGGTACAACATTCTGGGACGAATAAATGGCAAACTCGCCGGCTTGGCTTCTGCAGAATCTTTTGCCTTCCCACTCCCTCCAATTATGGGGTTGGGCACAAGTGGTGGTGTTGAAGCTCAGGTTCAGGACTATCTTGGGCGAACACCTCAAGAGCTTGCAGCAGCAGTACGCAGTTTGGCGTTTGCTGCCAATCAGCAACCAGAACTAACGTCTGTGTTCAGCACCTATTCTGCAAATATCCCACAACTCTTTTTGGAAGTAGACAGGGAAAAAGCGCTCGTTCTCGGCGTTAAAATTTCAGATATTTTCTCAACCCTACAGGCAAACCTTGGGTCATCTTATATCAATGACTTTAATCTCTATGGAAAGGTTTATCGGGTCCAGATACAGGCCGAGGCGCAATTCCGTGACGGATTGGAAGATATAGATAACTTACATGTTCGGAACGATAACGGTGATATGATCCCCCTACGGACACTCATCGAAATTGAGCCTATTCTCGGCCCATTATCTGTCGCACGTTATAATCAGTTTAAATCAGCCTCCATAACCGGATCGCCAGCGACAGGTTATAGTAGTGGTGATGCTATTGCAGCATTGGAACGTGCTGCGGCAAGTGCGCTACCGGATGGGTATGGTATTGAATGGACAGGGACTTCAAAACAAGAACAGGAAGCTGGTGGCTACATTGTTATCATCTTTTCTCTGGCTCTTATCTTTGCCTATCTCTTTCTTGTTGCTCAATATGAAAGCTGGAGCGTCCCATTATCGGTTATCGTTTCCGTTATTCTCGCCGCTTTTGGTGCTTTGGTGCCTATGGCACTCTTGCCCTTCCTCGACAACAACCTCTATGCCCAGATCGGGATGGTGATGCTCATCGGGCTTGCGAGTAAAAGTGCCATCCTCATTGTGGAGTTTGCAAAGGTCAGACGCGAAGAGGGGCTTTCCATAAAAGAAGCAGCTCTTGATGCTGCAAGTTTACGCTTTAGAGCCGTAATGATGACAGCACTTTCATTCATACTTGGTGTATTGCCCCTGATCTTTGCCTCAGGGGCCGGGGCCGCCAGCCGCGTCGCCGTGGGTTTTGTTGTTTTTGGTGGTATGGTTGCTGCGACATCAATCGGACTTCTTTTCATTCCGCCGCTTTATGTTGCCTTCCAGTCCATGCGTGAAGCAACCAACAAAAAGTTATGGAAGACAAAAGAAAGCTAACAATAGCAATCAGGCAGAGGAAAACACTCTAAAAAAAAGAGTCGGAGGCCATTACCTTCGGCTCTTTTTCTTATTTCATTTCGCTTTCTTTGCCCGTGCCTGTGCACAGAGAAGCTGAAATTCTTCCGAGCTGGGATCAACCTGCCCAAATCGATTAAGATCAAAAGCACTCAGATCATAAGATGACTTGCTATCTATGATCAATTCAGCCAGTGCATCCCCGATCCCTCCCGAAGCCATCACCCCCGAACCACAACAACCTGCAGCGACAAAAGCACCATTAACGGCCTGCGTTTCGCCTAAAAGAAAGTGCCCATCCGGAGTATAGGCCGAGAGCCCGGCCATATAGCTTTCAAAACGCGCCCCTTCAAGTTTTGGAAAGAAACCAGACACGCGTTGCTCCGCCTCTATCAAGGCATCCCATTCACTCCCCTCTTCCGTTACAGCGAAAGATGTGATGTCATTGGGTAGATCTTTATAATCAAAGGTACGGGAATGCTGTTCCTGGACACCCAACAACACCCCGCCAACTTCGGGTCTGGTATAAGCCCCGGCATCTGCATGGACCGTCATTGGTTGTTCATCACTGAAATGATCTTCCGGTGCTGCGATCCAGAAATGGCTTCGGGTCGGGATCATGGGGAGCGCACAGCCTAGCGAGAGTGTTAAAAAGTTAGACCAGGAGCCTGCTGCAACAACTACTTTTTCACAAGCGATATCCCCCTGGTCAGTCTCGACACCAACGACAACGCCATTGGTTGCCTTGATACCTGACACATTTGCACCAAGCTTGATTTGTGCACCAAAAGATCGTGCAGATCTAGCATAGGCGTGTGTCAAACGATAAGGATCAATATAGCCTTCTTCACTGAAATGAACTGTTGTTAGCGCATCATCTTGAACCCTGAGCCAAGGCAGATGCTGAGATCTCCATGCAGCGTCTACCTGCTTTGCCGCTATACCCTCACGGATAGCACGCTCATATAGTTGTTCAAGGTTTGCTTTGCTATCAAGACTCTCCCCAATTCGAAGAGTCCCCACGGCTTTGAAATCAAGCGCTTCACCTGTGATATTTTCCAATTCAGAAAGTACAGAAAAAGTACGCCGACTCAGAATATCAACAGCCGGTTTTGAGGAAATCTGAAACATCAACCCCGCCGCTTGTGATGACGCGGCTGTAGCAAGATCTAGCCTCTCTAGCAGCAAAACATCTTCAACGCCTCGTTTTGCAAGGTGATAAGCGATAGAACATCCCAGAATACCGCCACCAATAATTACAGTCGATGCTTTGTCCATAGCTACACTTTCTATAGGAAAAAACAATAATAAACAGGCAACAAAAAAGCCGCCCTGTTCAAGAGCGGCTTTTCATTAAAGCTTTTCAGCTTCACATTCAGCAGGCTTACTTTGGCGCCAAGATCATAATCATCTGGCGGCCTTCCATTTTCGGCCTCAACTCGGTCTTTGCGATCTCTTCCAGATCGGTCTCAATACGCTTGAGAACTTCCAGACCAACTTCTTGGTGCGTGATTTCACGTCCGCGAAAGCGCATAGTCACTTTCACCTTGTCACCAGCAGAAATAAACTTCTGCGCTGCCCGCATCTTCACGTCGTAATCATGCGTGTCGATATTTGGGCGCACTTTAAGCTCTTTCAGATCAACAATTTTTTGTTTCTTACGAGCTTCGTTTTTCTTTTTCTGCGTTTCAAAACGATAACGGCCATAGTCCATAATCTTGCAAACCGGTGGCTCCGCATTCGGAGAAACCTCTACAAGGTCAAGACCTGCGTCATATGCACGTTTGAGTGCATCACGTGTAGGTACTACACCAACCTGCTCGCCGTCTGCGTCGACAAGGCGTACAGAATTGATAGTGATCCGTTCGTTTACCCGCGGACCGTCGATGCGCGGGGGTGTCGTCATTGGTGCGCGTGCTATTGTCGTGCTCCCGTTTTTTCTGTTATCCCAAAATACAGACCTTTTGATCTGTAATAGGCTGTTACTCTAAAATACCAACCGTTTATATTGCGTTTACGCCCCTAGCGATACACATCACCAATAAGCCTAACCACAACGTGGCGCATAATGCCAATAACCAGTACCAGTCGGCAACCCGAAAGTTATTTTTTATCGTCTACCTCTCAGCAGGCGATTTTGCTTCTTCAGTCAAAGAGCTAAGCGCTTCTTCTAAAGACATAATTTCTTGATTCTTACCACCAAGACGACGCAAAGCAACTTTCCCTTCCTCTGCTTCCCGGCGACCAACCACTGCAATAACAGGTGTTTTGCTTAGGCTGTGTTCGCGGATTTTATAGTTAATTTTCTCATTACGCAAATCAGCTTTCACCCGGAGTCCCGCAGCCTTCAACTTGTCACGAACTTCTTCAGCATAATCATTTGCATCAGATGTGATCGAAGCCACAACCACCTGTTGTGGAGACATCCACAAGGGGAACTTACCCGCGTGCTGCTCAATTAGAATAGCAAGGAAGCGTTCAAATGAACCCAGAATAGCACGGTGCAACATCACAGGACGATGACGTTTATCATCTTCGCCGATATAAGATGCATCCAAACGTTCCGGCAAAACGACATCCACCTGAAGAGTTCCACACTGCCAGTCACGACCAATCGCATCCTTGAGCACGAACTCCAGCTTAGGACCATAAAATGCACCTTCACCAGGATTCATTGTGTACTCAAGCCCTGCTTCTTCAACGGCTTCTCTTAACGCACTTTCGGCTTTGTCCCAGGATTCATCTGTTCCCGCACGTCTTTCAGGACGATCAGAGAACTTCACAACGATCTCATCAAAACCAAGGTCTTTATAAACGGTCTTCAGCAGATCGCAGAAAATAACTGTTTCGCTGTTGATCTGATCTTCGGTACAGAAGATATGGGCATCATCTTGCGTAAAGGCACGCACGCGCATCAAACCATGCAAGGCACCTGATGGTTCATTTCGGTGGCAAGCACCAAACTCTGCCATACGCAATGGCAGATCGCGATAACTGGTCTGGCCCTGCTTGAAAATCTGCACATGTCCGGGACAGTTCATCGGCTTCACAGCAAGTGTACGGTCATCTTCGGATGTCGCCACAAACATATCTTCGCGGAACTTCTCCCAGTGACCAGAAGCTTCCCAAAGAGCACGGTCAATCAGCTGTGGTGTTTTCACTTCCTGATAACCACCAGCTTCAAGGCGCTTGCGCATATAATTTTCGAGTGAACGATACAGCGCCCAGCCTTTCGCGTGCCAGAAAACAGAACCAGTTGCTTCTTCTTGCAAATGGAATAAGCCTAGCTCTTTTCCAAGACGTCGATGATCGCGTTCTTCAGCTTCTTCAAGCATCTGAAGATATTTTTTCAGCTGTTTCTCATCGGACCAGCAAGTACCGTAAATACGCTGTAGCTGATCATTATCTTTATCTCCACGCCAATAGGCGCCAGAGACTTTCATCAGCTTAAAGCCTTTGCCAATCTTCCCGGTCGATGGCGCATGCGGTCCACGACACAGATCAAGCCAGTCACCCTGACGATAGATTGTCAAATCTTCATCGCCCGGAATGTTATCAACGTGTTCAGCTTTGTACTTTTCGCCCTTGGATGCAAAATGCTCTTTCGCTTTTTCACGATCCCAGATTTCACGAACAAAGGATTCATCACGTGCGATAATCTCATGCATCTTCGCTTCAATCTTCTCGAGATCATTTGTCGAAAACGGCTCGTCACGCGCAAAATCGTAATAGAAACCAACGTCAGTCGATGGACCAAAAGTCACTTGCGTGCCGGGGAAAAGCTCTTGCACAGCTTCGGCCATCACATGCGCACAGTCATGGCGCAACAAATCAAGCGCCAGGGGGTGCTTGCGGGTCACAATTTCCAAGGTCGCATTCGTCGTGATTGGATAGGTCGTATCTTTTAATTCACCATCTACCACCACAGCTAAAGCATCTTTGGCCAAACGTGGACCAATAGATTCTGCTACCTCGTGCCCTGTTACAGGACCATCAAATTTGCGCTGACTTTCATCAGGCAATGTAATTGTGACCATCGGAAATCGTTCTCAGTTACTGTTCTATCATCTAGGAAAATTGACTCTTACAGAGTTCCAGCAATGTAAAAGGATTCCCTGTACTGTCAAGCACACCGCCAAGGATTCCGCGCTTTTAATCAAAAGAATCACTCTATTCGTTTTTTCTATTCATTTTTTCAGGCCACCCTGTAGAGACATTCAGAAGAATTCAGGCATAAACTTGATTAAACAAGAGAGCTTCCCCGTCTTCGAAATTAATGCTCAAATAGCAGGCACACTTTCCAAGCGAATTCATGACTCATCTTACTTGGTACAATAATCATGCGTATGAACAAGCATCCCAACATCTATTCAGTTCTGCAACAGGCTTCCCGAAATGCGCGCGGTAAAACTGTGAAACATTAATTAGCTAGAAGTCAGGAATGCGTTCAATGAACCCTGTCCATAAAACACTGACGTGCGCTGACGGCGTGACTTTAGGCTTCCAAGTATGGGGTGAAAATAATTATTCCGTTATATTGATGGTGCATGGGTTAGGCTCTAATCATCACCAATTCGATGCTGACGCTGAGTTGTTTAGTCGTTCGGGTTATTGCTGTGTTGTGCCTGATATGCGCGGACATGGTGACATCAGCCCCCCTGATCCACTAACGTTTGAATCTATTTCTGTGAAGGCAATGGCGGATGATCTTCTATTACTATGCCAACACATGGGAAAGCGCCCTATCCATTTAGTTGGAAACTCGATGGGAGGGGTAGCAAATCTCGCCCTGCTTGAAATTGCACCTGAAAAAATCTCATCGTTGACAACTTTTGGCACAGCGTTCTCATTAAATTTTCCACCTTTTATTCCCATACTTCAGTACGCGATGATGCGTCTTTTGGGGACCACTCGTATGGCTAAATTAGTCGCCAGAAGTGCGACAAGTGTGGAAAGAACCAAGCAATTTATTTTAACTGCGTATCCCAACTTAAATGTGAAGGCAGCTTATACAATCCAAAAATCACTTCGCCATTATGATTACCGAAAGACAGCATTAGAATTCCAAGGCCCTATTCAGATCATTCGCGGAAGCCACGACAAGAGTATTAATCGATATTTGCCTGAAACAATTGAAGTATTGGAAGGAAAGGCAAGCTTCGTTCATTCAAAAGTAGAAAATGCAGGGCATTTTGCTAATCTCGATCAACCAGAAAAGATTCAAAATCTTATTCTGGATTTCATTAAACAGGCTGAATCATGAAACAGGCTTTCCTTTTCGGAATAGTCACAGCAATCTATGATATCTTAGAGCTTACGTCTTTGCTGCCACCTGCTATTTCAGGAAAATGGAACCTTAACACAGGCGGAAATCCAGTAATCACAATTAATGTTCAAATAACAAAAATGCTTTCAAACCTATTCGTTGCACATCCACCCAATCTCACCTGGTATAGTAATTATGTACATGGACACGAAACCTGAAGACCTGGTTCCTGAACTCAAGCAACATCGACGCATCGTTCTTGGACACGAACCGACGCCGATTGAGAAGCTAACAAGGCTTGGACAAAATCTTGGCATTGAGCTCTGGATCAAGAGAGATGATTGCAATGGCTTGGCCTTTGGTGGCAATAAGGTACGGCAATTGGAATACTACCTTGGACCTGGTGTCGACGCGAACGCAGATACAGTTTTGATCACCGGAGCTTTACAATCAAACTTTGTAAGACTGACAGCCGCAGCAGCGGCAAAACTTGGCTGGCAGGCACACGTTCAACTCGAAGAACGCGTTCCAAGTGATGATCAGCTTTATCGGAAATCTGGAAATATTTTTTTAAACAATTTACTCGGCGCAGAAATTAGTTATTTCCCCGAGGGAGAGGACGAAGCTGGTGCTGACAAAGCACTTGATAAGCGTGCTAAAGAGCTCGAGGGTGAAGGGCGGCGCCCTTATGTTATTCATCTCGGATTAGGATCACTACCTTATGGTGGCCTTGGTTATATCAGGGCCGCTGCAGAGACCTATGCACAGGTTATGGCATCAGGAAAGAAGCCTGACTATGTTGTCATTCCCTCCGGTAGTGGCCTGACACATGCCGGCTTTCTTGTTGGCGCGCGCGCCATTGGCTGGGATGTCCCGATCATAGGTATTTGCGTCAGACGAGATCAGAAAAGCCAAACTGATCGTATCAGGAAAAGATCTAGCGAACTGGCACAGATGATATCCCGTCCCAATCTGATAATCGATCAGGATATTATTATATCAGATAAAACCCTGGCGCCGGGTTATGGGAAAATGAACTCGCAGGTCAAAGAGGCCATTGAAAAAACAGCACAACAGGAAGCGATCCTTCTGGATCCCGTCTATACCGCAAGAACCATGGCTGGACTGATAGATCAGGTTCGCACAGGCGAAATCCCCCGCGGCGCAAAGGTTCTCTTTATCCACACGGGTGGAAACCCGGCACTATTCGCCTATCAAAATGCAATAGAGGGTTTTTCCTGAGATAGCAATACGCTAGGGACAACCTAGCTTTATCCAATGATTGTTTTTTCAGAAATAAGTTCGCGATAAATGCCAACGGTCTTGGCACACATCAGCTTTTTTGTGAAAAATTTCTGAACGCGTTCCTGTCCCTTGAGCGAGAGAATTTCTCGCTCGCGGGCATTTAGGCTTAAAGCCCGGCGGATAGCGCGGGCACAACTTTCGGCATCGCCGTTTTCAAACAAAAAGCCTGTCTCGTTTGGAACCAGCTGTTCCTTTGCGCCACCGTGATCACTTGCCACAACAGGACGCCCCATTGCCTGCCCTTCGGAAACAACCCGACCAAAACCTTCGGGATCAGTAGAGGCAGAAACAACGACATCAGACAGCATATAGGCTGAGGGCATGTCATTACAGTCATCCATGATGAAAGCGCGGCTCAGAAGATCATTATCCATAATCATCTTTTCCAGCTCATCACGATAAGCTGCCCGCCCTTGATCAGATCCAACCAGTGCACAACACAAATCAATATCCCGAAGATGCGTGAGTGCCTGCAGAAGAACCTTCTGTCCTTTCCAGCGAGTCAAACGGCCGGGCAGCATAATCAGTGGAACGCCATCTGGAAGTCGCCATTGTGTCGATAACTGGATAACACGCTCGGCACTAACAGCATGTGGAGAGAAGCTATCCGTGTCCATGCCTCTGTGTACGATGCGGATTTTACTCTCATCAACCTGATAGTTCTTACGGATATAGTCCGCCACAAATTCAGATATGGAGATAACAACATCACCCTTGGTCATAATCGAATTGTAATATCGCTTTAGACCATTGTTGATATTGTATGGCGCATGAACTGTTGTCACAAAAGGTACCCCGGTTTTACGGGCAGCCCTGTGAGCTGGACGAGCTGGAGCGCGCGATCTGGCGTGCACCAAATCAACACCTCTGTCTTTAATCAGACGCACAAGACGACCAGTATTTCGCCACATCGTCCATGGATTCTTGGAATGTACCGGAAGCTCAACATGTTCCGCCCCGGCAATTTTCAGACGTGCAACCAATTGTCCACCCCGGGAAGCCACGATTGCTTTCCCGCCGGCTTCAATAATAGCCTTAGCCATGTCCAGTGTACCGCGCTCGACACCACCAGAATCCATTGCAGGAACAACCTGCAGCACCGTCATGGGGGTGCCATCAGATTTCACAAGAGAAGGAAGCTCCGGGGTAGCGGCTTCAGAGATCAAAGTGTTAAGGTGAGAACCATCCGTCATGTGTCGGTACTACAAGGAGTCCTATTTAATTCATGCCCAATAAAGATACAGCGCCCAATAGTGATACAGAGTTCACTGCACAAGTTCCAGAGTTTCTCGAACGCCCTAATGGGCAGCATATAGCCTATATAAAGACAGAAGGCGATAACGATTTACCGGGAATCGTCTTTCTGGGTGGCTATATGTCCGACATGACGGGTTCGAAAGCGACTGCACTGGAAGAGTTTGCAAAATCCAGTAAACAAAATTTTGTCCGTTTTGACTATATGGGGCATGGACAATCCTCTGGCAAGTTCACAGATGGCACAATCGGACAATGGACAGAAGATGCCATTGCCGTTATTGACGAACTGACAAGTGGACCTCAGATACTGGTTGGATCATCCATGGGTGGTTGGATCATGTTGAATGCCGCCTTGAAAAGGCCAGAAAGGACCAAAGGTCTTGTTGGCATTGCTGCCGCTCCTGACTTTACGCAGGACCTGATGTGGGACACCTTTTCGCAAGAAATCAAAGATACGTTATTAAGCGAAGGCGTTTATTACGAACCAAGTGAATACGGTGACGAACCCTACGCCATTACTCTGAAACTCATCGAAGAAGGCAGGCAACATCTCTTACTGGACAAGAAACAGCCGATCACTTGTCCAGTCCGTCTTATTCAGGGCATGAAGGACGTCGATGTTCCTTGGGATATTGTCCCCAGAATTGTCGATTCGCTTGAAACTGACGACATGGAAGTCGTTCTGGTTAAAAGCGGTGATCATCGCCTTTCTGAACCACAGGATCTACAACGACTTAAGAAAATTGTTAAAGAGATCAGTCGTTAAGTCACTCACTTAACCTCTTTTGCACATCATACAAAGCAGTCGATTTAATCTCGGCTGCTTTTTCTTCTTTTCCGAAACAGGTCTATTTGATAAGACAATATGTAACCAGTTACGTAATAGGTTTATTATGAATTTTCTTGCCTCCCTCGGCAGCCTCACACTTGGCAGTCGCCTCAAACGTTTGAGCGATATGCTTTTTAATGAGGTCAACATCATTTACGAAAAAACCGGCCTCACCATTCAGGCCGGTTTTTTCCCGCTCTTCTACCTTCTGTACAAAGAAGGGGCTGTTTCGGTGTCTGATTGCGCTACGGCGACAGGCGTCAGCCACCCCGCAATCAGCAAAATGGCGCGGAAAATGATTGAGGAGGGTTGGATAGAGAAAAAGCCTTCCCCCCGGGATGAACGCACACAGCTACTGACCTTGTCAGATCAGGCAAAGCACACTTTACCAAAACTTATTCCCATTTGGGACGAGATCAAACGCTCTCTTGATAATATGTTAAAAGATACAGAGCCAGGTAATTTGCTTAACCAGCTTCTCAATCTAGAACAGCTGAATGACAAGTCTTCGCTCAGTCAAAGAGTTCTTAACAATCTGGCGGATCCCTATCTGTCCGGAGACATCGAGATCATCAACTGGGATCCACAGTACGCAGTATCATTCAAAGAACTGAACAAAGAATGGCTGGATTACTATTTCCTCAACCTTCAAGAGGAATGGGATAAAGAGTCTCTGGACAATCCCGGGGGATATTACCTTTCACGTGGAGGAACAATTTTCTTCGGTCTTTGTGGCGGAGCTCCCGTCGGCACTTGCGCTCTCGCACGTGTCACAGACGACGTCTACGAAATCTCCAAAGTTGGTGTCACACCAGCCGCTCAATCCAGAGGCATTGGGCGCCGTCTTGTTGTTGCTGCCTTGAATGAAGCCCGTCATCTTGGCGCAAAAAAAGTATTTCTCGAAAGTAATCGCAAGCTGATTAACGCCCAAAAACTCTATCGAAAACTGGGTTTCTGTGAAGTGCCACACCCCAACGGTAAATCTGACTATCGGCGCGCCAACATCTATATGACCGTAACACTATGAGTATGAATAATGAGTAACGTACCCCCATCTGACAATTGTGCGACAATATCTATGGGCACACAGCCTATAGATACCGGGGACATGACAACAGCCGAAGATCAAAAACTCTCCCGGAAAGAGATCTTTAGAGAAATTTTTGCCGGATCTCGCGCGACCATTCCCATGATTGTCGGCGCCATTCCCTTCGGCATTATATTTGGCACCCTTGCCGAACAAAGTGGTTTGTCTCCCCTCGGGGCAATCGCAATGTCAATTTTTGTGTTTGCCGGTTCATCCCAGTTTATTGCTCTGGGGTTGCTTGCCGCCGGAACCGGACCACTCATTATTATAGCCACAACCTTTATCGTAAACCTTCGCCATCTGCTCTATTCAGCCGCATTGGTGGACGATGTAAAACATCTGTCCGGGCCTTGGCGAGCCTTGATTGCCTTTGGCCTGACCGACGAAAGCTTTGCCACAATTGCAGACAAGATCCGTAAATCTGATGACATCTGGCGCAAAAAATATGTCCAATGGTTCTACCTTGGATCTTTCTCAGCAATGTATGGCAACTGGATACTCTGCACTGTCATCGGCATTACCCTCGGCGAACTTTTTCCCGACATCGGAAACTGGGGTCTAGACTTTGCCATGTCCGCAACCTTTATCGGGATGGTTCTTCCCTACCTGACGACCCGCCCGATGCTGGCCTGTGTTCTTATTGCTGGTGCCATGTCATTGGGAACAGCCGACATGCCGCACAAAATCGGCTTGATGGTCTCTGCCCTCAGTGCATTAGCTGTTGGCCTGTCCTATCACCTCTTAAGCCGGAGTAAAAAATAATGAACGAAGCCCTTATGATTGCTGGCATGGCCATTGTAACCTTCGGCATACGATATGTCCTTCTTGCTTCTGCGGGCCACTTTACCTTTCCGGGTTGGGCAAAAATCGCCCTGGATTTTGTTCCTCCCGCCGTTCTAACAGCCATCATTGTCCCCGCCGTTTTAATGCCCAACGGCAGCGATATCGAATTCAATCTGCAGAATGCGTCCCTGCTCGCAGCCTGCGTTGCTGTGGTCGTTGGCTTTATTCGCAAGGATCTGCTGACGACCATTGTCATCGGCATGATCGCCTTTGGCCTTTTCAAATGGCTTCTGTGACAAGTGGCAAATCTATAAGCTTTGCCACCTTCAATAACCTCGACCAATTAAGGAAATGCGCCGAAATGCTCGATCAAAACATTGTAAATCTTCCAAATGCCTTGAAGCAGGTAACCGATCATTGGTCACCTCAAACTTTGGCACAGGTTAATGACCACTGCGTTAAAGTTGCCAAAATAAAAGATGAATACGCTTGGCATAAACACGATGAAGACGATGAATTACTGTATGTTGTAAAAGGCAGCCTTCTCATGCATTACAAGGACAAAACTCTTGAACTCAACGAAGGCGATCTGCACGTAATTCCCAAAGGCATCATGCACAAACCATTTGCCGAAGAAGAATGCTGGATTGTACTTCTGGCGGAACCTGAACTTGCTGTAGATACAGAAAACAGTCCACACGATACAACAGCAAACGACTTAGAGGGACAGATGCAATCCCTGACCCGTTTCAGAGGACTAATTCAAGCAATTGCCTGTTCACAGGAAACGCTAAAGCCCAATAAAGCGAACACCTAAAGCAAACTTTTCAATCCGGATTGATAGTCGGGGTAATCAAGCTTCACACCAAGCTCGTTTACAATACGGCTATTATCTACCCGCTTGTTGTCCAGCCAGAAGGTTTGTGCCATAGGACTCATTTCCGCCTCATCAAATGAAACAAGAGGTGGCGGATCAATACCCAGCAACTGGCTGGCGTAGGTGGTGACCTTAGATGGCTCTTCCGGGGCGTTGTCACATACATTGTAAATGCGTCCAGCCCGAGGGCTGTTAACAGATGCTTCGAGAACATTTGCAATATCTTCAACATGAATGCGGCTAAAAATGTGTCCTGGCTTATCTATCCGCTGCTTCACCTTGCCCGATTTAAGAGAGACCAAAGGATTTCGCCCCGGGCCATAGATACCTGCCAACCTGAAAATGTGTACCGGAATATCACTTGCTTCCGAAAGAGCCAGCCATTCTTTTTCAGCCTGCGCACGCTGTTCGCTTCGCGGGCTTGAAGGATCTAGCGGGTCATCTTCAAAAACGACACCACCATCACGATTACCATACACGCCAGTCGTAGAAAGATACCCAATCCATTCAAGATTTTTACTCTTGGTAATTTCCGCAGCATGCAACTGTAAAACACAGTCCCCTTCCTTACCCGGTGGGATAGAAGAAAGAATATGGGTCACGTCACCCAACACTGTTGATGCATCTGCTAGAGGTAAAGAGCGCTCAAAATTGTGAATGACAATACCTTCGCTCTCCAACCTTTCTCTTTTTCCCTTGTCTTTATCCGAATCAGGACGGATTGTTCCCGATACTTTCCAGCCAAGAGACATCATCCGCCTAGCAAAAATCAGGGCAGAAAAACCCAGGCCAAAACAAAACAAATGCTTGGAATGATGTGACATACGTTCCTCAATCTCGAAATTGCCTAATTTCTTATATAGGGTCTCGTTACAAACTGAAAAGCAAAGCTTGCAAAGTAATAAATTTATGGTCCAAATGCGCCTATGACACAAAAAAACACACTCTTCACGACTCTTTTTATGCTGCCCATGGCTGTTAGCTTCTCCTTTTCAAGTGAAGCAGCGGGGCGCAAAGAACCAATCAATCACGAAGAACAATACATCGCCTGTATAAAACTGGTTGAACGCCGACCGGACGCTGCATTTGAATCCGCTCTTTCCTGGGCATCTCAAGGCGGCGGCTTTCCCGCTGAGCACTGTGCGACGCAAGCATTGTATGCATTAAAAATATACGATGCCGCGGCAACACGTCTGGAAAAGCTCGCGGACGTGATGAAGACGGACAATGTTGAATTACGCTCGCAACTGCTTCATCAGGCCGGGCGCGCCTGGTATGATCATGGTGATTTGGAACGTGCTTTTGCCGTACAAAGCACAGCAATTACCCTCTTCCCCGACGGCACGGAATACTACATCGACCGAGCAGAAATTTTGGCTGAACTTGGCCGCTTTGACGAAGCTTTAATTGATCTGGAAGTTGCTCACAGTTTGGAGCCGGAACGCGCAGACATCCTAGCCTTGCGCGGCACCGCAAAGCGTTTCCTGGGGAACGATGCTGAAGCCCTACAAGACATCACTCTCGCACTGAACCTGGAACCAGACAATCTGGAAGCCTTGCTTGAACGTGGCATACTAAAACGCCTGGCTGGCGATAATAATGGCGCACGGGAAGATTGGCTCAGAATCGTCAACATTGCTTTGGGGACACCTGCTGCTGATGCCGCACAACTAAACCTCGAAAAATTGGATGTAACTGTCGAGTAGTTTCTAAAATTATGATTTCTAGTGCTACCTAGAAATCGAGATCAGCATAGTGTTTGGGCGGTGGCACACCCGGTATCAAATCGGTTAGAACACCGCGCATACAAGGGCGGGATTTTACACGCGCGTACCAGTCTTTGGCCCCTTGATGCTCTTTCCAGGGAACATCCCCGATATAGTCAAGGGATGAGATGTGAGAAGCAGCCGTTATATCAGCCAGCGAAAAATCATCACCGGCCAACCATGTTCTGCGATCTGTAAGCCAACTGATGTATTCCAAATGATAATGAATATTGGCGTGCCCTGCCCGTATAGCCTGAGAATTTGGCTCTCCCAGCCCCAGAAAACGCTTTAGCATCTTCTCTTCAACCAGATTAGCGGTAACTTCACGGCGGAATTTGTCATCAAACCACGAAATCAAACGCCTGACTTCGGCGCGACACAAAGGATCATCGCCCAAAAGGCTTTGATCTGGGTAGGCTTCTTCCAGATATTCAGAGATGACCTGTGCACCACCTGTTATGCTTGTTCCATCATCTTCAACAAGCACAGGTACTTCGCCAGCCGGATTTAGTGCCAAGAACGCTTCGCGGCGCTCCCAGACTTTTTCAGCATATAATTCGAATTCGAGCTTTTTCTCTCGCAACAACATGCGAATTTTACGACAGCCAGAATCGAGGGGAAGATGATGAAGCTTTCTCATTTTCTGGACTATAACCCTACTGAGCGAATGAGAAAACCACGGAAAACAAGTTTAGGCAAAAGATCTGACACAGAATAATAACGAAGAAAACACTTTGTTTTTAAATGAAGAATTATAAATCTACTTAAATTTTGTCGAAAAAATGACATCTCTTTTTAAATTGACTTTTCAGGGTGAGGTTTACACCTTCACATAGTTCGCTTAATATCGAAGCATGAAAGAAGGACCAGATATCACTCTTATCGGCTCCCTCATCGGAGACCCAGCCCGGGCAAATATGCTCTCTGCCTTGATTAGCGGAAAAGCCCTGACGGCCAGTGAACTTGCCCATGAAGCAGGCATCACCTTACAAACAACCAGCGCTCATCTTAAAAAACTTGAAGCTGGTGGCATGATACGTCAACGCAAGCAAGGACGTCATCGATACTTCAATCTCGCAGATGAAGATGTGGCTGCTTTGCTTGAAACCATGATGGGTTTAGCTGCAAAAAAAGGGCATATCCGAACCCGTACAGGCCCTAAAGCCCCTGAAATGAGGAAGGCACGGGTTTGTTATAATCATCTTGCCGGTGAATTTGGCGTTCAGATGTTTGACAGTCTGGTTGGCAGAAGATTTCTTCTCGAAAATCAGGATGAGATTACACTTACAAACTCAGGTCGTGATTTTATAAAAGATCTGGGTATTGATCTTGATCCATTGCAAAAAGCCAAGCGTCCACTCTGTAAATCTTGTTTGGACTGGAGCGCACGCAGAAGCCATCTCGCAGGATCACTTGGTACTGCCTTACTGGATCACATCTATGAAAAGGGCTGGGCAAAACGCCTTGATGATATGAGGGTTGTTCAGTTCTCACGTAGTGGTGAAGCCGCGTTTCATGCCCAGTTCCCATTGCTCACTGATTAAGACCCACTAATCCGTAATACAGGACAAAAATTTGAACGCACCACGTTTTCAAACTCTTTTTTATTTCTCGAATGAAGATATAAACCTTGTTGAAATTAAACGCTTGGATCTTCCGGCAACGGCTGCCAAGTCAGATATTTTCCACTGGATTTTAATCAACCAAGATCACTCCATTCAGAAGCTTATCTTTGTCTCCATGAGCGAAGAAAACGGCTTTCAATCAAGAGAGTTCGAAGAAGGAAAACTTCGCTTCAATGAGGACCTTGGCTTTTATGAAACTGAAACATCGCACCCCCTGAAATGCCATCAACCCGATAACTTGTCCAACACGCTGGTATCCTTGCTGGAAAACTATCTAAGTTAAAATATCTATCACCATGCTTAATGCAAAAAAACAAGGAGCCGTAACGAATACAGCTCCTTTATTTATGCCCTGCCTCTCAGAACTTAAGCTGATTTAAGTTCTGCAGAATCTGTTACAGGATGCTCAAGCAACGCTAGCATTTCCTTTGGAACCACCTGCCAGAAATCACCTTTGATTTGCGCCCAGTCATTCAACAAACGCTCGGTGTAAACCGATTGCGTCTCTGCATGATGCTCTTTTACCAGATCCAGCAACACCTGTTCCCAATGGTCTGTCTCAACCTGTTGATAGATAACACTCTCGTCATTGATACGGCTCGGCAGGATACGGCTCGGATCATAAACAAAGGCCATGCCACCAGACATCCCGGCCGCAAAGTTCATGCCCACATCACCAAGAATAACAGCCGTTCCGCCTGTCATATATTCACAACCGTTGGAGCCACAGCCTTCGACAACAACCTGCGCACCGGAATTTCGCACAGCAAAGCGCTCCCCAGCCTGTCCGGCAGCAAACAGTTTACCTGCCGTAGCACCGTAGAGAACCGTATTCCCTATAATCGTGTTGTGCTGAGTGGGCAGCTTGCTTGACGCCAAAGGTCGCACCACAATCTCTCCACCGGAAAGACCCTTGCCAACATAATCATTAGCATCACCAAAGACCTCCAGCTTCATACCCTGAACAGCAAAAGCACCCAATGACTGCCCGGCAGAACCACGCAAGCGAACCGTAATATGTCCCGGTTGCAATTCTTTCATGCCAAAACGGGTTGTAATCTTTGACGCCAGACGTGTTCCAACGGCACGGTGCGTGTTGCGCACGTTGTACTGCAACTGCATCTTTTCACCCACTTCAAAGAAAGGGTTCGCATCTTCGATGATCTGTGCATCAAGCGTATCAGGCACGGCGTTGCGTCCTTCGAGAGTACAGTAACGCTTTGAATCACCACTATCAGCCAAAGCAAGCAGCGGGTTAAGATCCAGATCATCAAGATGTGGTGCGCCTCGACTGACCTGTTTCAACAAGTCAGTTCGACCAATGATTTCATTCAACGTTTTATAACCGAGTGAGGCAAGGATCTCGCGCACTTCTTCTGCGATAAAGCTAAAGAGGTTCACGACCTTTTCTGGCGTACCATCAAACTTCGCTCGCAGATCATCATCCTGCGTGCAAACCCCGACAGGACAAGTATTGGAATGACATTGGCGCACCATAATACAGCCCATAGCAACCAACGACGCCGTCCCAACACCATATTCCTCTGCTCCCAAAAGAGCCGCAATAACGATATCACGTCCGGTTTTCAAACCACCATCTGTTCGGAGCGTAACATTATTCCGCAGTCCGTTGAGAGTAAGAACCTGCTGAACTTCACTCAGACCAATTTCCCAAGGCACCCCAGCGAACTTGACCGATGTTTGTGGTGAAGCACCCGTTCCACCGACATTACCGGAAATCAAAATAATATCGGCCTTTGCTTTCGCTACCCCTGCGGCAACCGTACCAATACCAGACCGTGCAACAAGCTTCACACAAACCTTGGCTTTCGAATTAATCTGCTTCAAGTCATAGATAAGTTGCGCAAGATCCTCAATCGAGTAGATATCATGATGAGGTGGCGGAGAGATCAAGGTCACACCGGGTGTGGAATGACGCAGGCGCGCAATCAGCTTTGTCACCTTGAAGCCCGGAAGCTGTCCGCCCTCACCCGGCTTTGCACCTTGGGCAACTTTAATTTCAATTTCACGGCACTTGTTGAGATATTCTGCCGTTACACCGAAACGACCCGATGCAACCTGTTTAATAGCCGAATTTTCGTTGTCGCCGTTCGGATGTGGCACATAACGTTCAGGCACCTCGCCGCCTTCCCCTGAATCAGATTTGGCACCGATCCGGTTCATGGCAATATTGAGCGTTCCGTGCGCTTCAGGGCTCAA
The DNA here is from genome assembly GCF_900313065.1 of Kiloniella sp. EL199. GTDB lineage: Bacteria > Pseudomonadota > Alphaproteobacteria > Kiloniellales > Kiloniellaceae > Kiloniella. The sequence goes on along the minus strand of NZ_OMPU01000013.1, from coordinate 396,212 downwards.
CGCCCCCAAAGACATCGCCGGGGTAATAAAACGCTTTCGGAGGGATGTAATAGATTCTGTATCTTCAACATCCAGACCACCATCTGTCGCCCGCTTGAAATCCAGAAGATCTCTTAGGTTAATCGGACGACGACTTTCCAATCCCTTGGTGTATTTCTTAAAGAGCGAATAAGACCCTTTGGTAACAGCTGTTTGCATGGTGTGGATTAACTGGCCTTCCCATGCATGCTCTTCACCACCAGCGCGATAACGGTAAAAACCGCCAATTGGCAGGGCTGTAGAATCAGATTCCCACGCCTTTTCGTGAAGCTCGAGGGCCTTTTCTTCCAGCCCTGTCATCCCAATCCCGGAAATCCGGCTTGGCATACCCGGGAAGAACTCATCAACCAGCGTACGGGACAGGCCAAGAGCTTCAAAATTGTATCCACCACGATAAGAGGAAATAACAGATATTCCCATCTTGCCCATTATCTTGAGCAAGCCGTCATCCACAGCCTTTGTATAGCGTTCCATACAATCATCAAACGACAAATCACCGAACAAACCACGACGATGACGATCTGCAATAGCCTCTTCTGTCAGATAGGCATTCACAGTTGTCGCCCCCACACCAATCAAAACTGCGAAGTAATGAACATCCAGACATTCAGCACTGCGCACGTTGATGGAACAGAATGACCGTAGTTTGTGGTCTACCAGATGTGTATGAACAGCACCTGTCGCCAGAATCATAGGTATGGAAACCCGTTCAGCAGATTGCGCCTCATCGCTCAGGACAACATGCTCGAACCCCTCTCTAACCAATTCTTCAGCTTCACGACGGATGCGGTGCAAAGCATGACGGAGTGCTCCGGGCTTACCGTTAGCCTCAAAGGTACAGTCAACCACACCAACGGTACGCCCCATGTGCTTGGAGAGAGCAACAAATTCCGAGTTCGTCAGGACAGGCGAATCAAGTTGAAGAATTGTAACCTGACCTTCTTCTTCGTCCAGAACATTGCCGAGATTACCAATGCGAGTAATCAAAGACATGACCTGTTTTTCGCGCAGACTGTCAATCGGAGGATTTGTCACCTGACTAAAGTTCTGGCGAAAGAAGTGGTGCATAGGTCGCACATTATCAGACAGAACTGCCAAGGGCGTATCATCCCCCATTGATCCCATCGCTTCTTTTGCCGTTTCGACCATTGGATGCAGGATGAGTTCCATGTCCTCAATAGTCAGCCCAAAATCTAACTGGCGACGACGCAGTTCATCTTTAGAAAGGGGCTCTCTGCTATATTTGTGCTTCTTAACCAGATCATCAATCACAAGGATATTTTTCAGCCAATCACCAAAAGGTTGCTGAGCGGCCAGACGATCTTTGATCTCTTTATCCTTGTATATCTTGCCCTCTTCAAAGTTGACCGCGATCATCTGTCCGGGGCCAAGACGCCCTTTCTCAATCACACGATCAACATCAATATGAACCATCCCGGTTTCTGACCCTGCAAACAGCAAACCATCGCGGGTAATCGCATAGCGCATCGGACGCAAACCATTCCGATCAGTACCAGCCAGCGCCCACGGACCAGAAAAACCACATACTGCAGCAGGTCCATCCCAAGGTTCCATCACGGCATTACAATAGGCATAAAGTTCTTTGTGGTGTTGGGGAACAGCGTCGTTTTTACTCCAGGATTCTGGCACAAGAAGGGTCTTCGCCATGGGAAGACTTCGATCAGATCTGATCATCAACTCAAAGACAGCATCCAACGCCGCAGAATCAGAACTTCCCGGCAGAATAACCGGCTTCAAATCCTCAACATGCGATCCGAACTTTGGGTGATCAATGCGGCATTCGTGGGATTTCATCCAATTGACGTTGCCACGAAGCGTATTGATTTCACCATTATGCGCAATAACACGGAAAGGTTGAGCCAAATGCCATGTCGGGAAAGTATTTGTAGAAAAGCGCTGATGGAAAATCGCAAAGCTTGAAACAAAGCGTTCGTCCAGCAAATCAGGATAGAAATCAGCCAGCTTTTCTGCGAGAACCATTCCTTTGTAAATAATAGAGCGACAACTCAGTGAGCAAATATAAAAATCTTTGATTGAATCACGCTCTACTGCCGCTTCAATACGGCGTCGAATAATATAGAGATCCGTCTCAAATCGCTCCGCATCAACACCTTTGCTGTTCGCGATCATGATCTGTTCAATCTCGGGGCGGTTCAAACTCGCTTTTTCACCGCAAATTGCGGTATTAACAGGCACCTGTCGCCATCCGTAAATGGAATAGCCAAAGTTCAGAATTTCGCGTTCGACAATAACACGGCAACGCTCTTGAGACCCAAAATCGGTTCGCGGCAAGAAGACCATACCGATGGCAAGGTCTTCGTTTTTTTGCGCATAGCCAATGTGTTCTATGTGTTCCTGAAAAAAGCCTTTTGGAATTTCAACGTGAATACCGCAACCATCGCCAGTCTTGCCATCTGCATCTACAGCACCACGGTGCCAAACCGCCTTCAGCGCCTCAATACCTGCCTCAACGACAGAGCGACGTGGTTTACCATCAACCGCAGCAATCAGCCCGACACCACAGGACGAATGTTCGTCCTCCGGATCATACAGGCCATGCTTTTGATAGTGTGCTGCCTTTTGTTCCCATTGTGAAATCGGGTTCGGAGTTATTTTTTTATGTTCCATTTGCTCTCTCCTCAGGCGGCGGCAGTTTTTCTGCGCTCAATATAGGTATGGATTTGATCGGCAGCATCACGGGCATCCTTGATCGCCCAAACGACTAATGATGCTCCACGGACAATATCACCGGCGGCAAAGACACCATCCAATGCGGTCATCATCGTCGAGTTATCAACCCTCAGCGTACCATAACTGCTGACTTCCAACCCTTGTTCGTTAAACAATTGGGGCAGATTTTCTGGTGAGAAACCAAGGGCCTTGATCACCAAGTCAGCAGGAATAGCTTCGCGAGAATCAGGTACAATTTGCGGAACCTGTCGGCCAGAGGAATCCGGCACTCCAAGATGTACTTTTGAGACCAAAACTTCGCGTACATTTTCATCGCCAATAAAAGCATCCGGCGATGACAACCATACAAATTCTACACCCTCTTCTTCGGCATTCTTCACTTCACGTTCTGAACCCGGCATATTTTCTTTATCACGCCGATAGAGACACTTGACCGATTTCGCCCCTTGACGAACAGCAGTCCGGACACAATCCATCGCTGTGTCACCACCACCAATAACGACAACATCTTTACCCTTGGCATTAAGTCCATCACTCATATGATCCGACTTCATACCAAGGTCGTTACGATTTGCTTCTGTAAGATAATATAGCGCAGGCAGTATATTACCAAGTTCGCTACCAGGCAGACGAAGGTCCCGCGCTTGATAAACACCTGTTGCGATCAAAAGAGCATCATATTTCTCACGAATTTCTGCAAAAGAAGTTGAGCCACCAATATCGATACCAAGATGGAAAACAATTCCTGCATCTTCCAACAGCTTGATCCGGCGATCTACAACATACTTTTCCAGCTTAAACCCGGGAATACCATAAGATAAAAGGCCTCCCGCACGGTCATATCGATCATAAACATGAACCTGATACCCTTTGCGGCGTAACTGTTCAGCAGCTGCCAAACCACCGGGACCAGCCCCAATAATACCAATTTTTTCAGCGCGTTCGCGCACAGGTTTTACCGATTGAACCCAACCGTTCTCCCAAGCGGTATCCGTAATATATTTCTCTACAGCACCAATTGTTACGGTTTCATGCCCTGATTGCTGAATAACACAGGAACCTTCGCACAATCTGTCTTGGGGACAAATACGTCCGCAAATCTCCGGAAAGTTGTTTGTAGCCTGAGAAATTTCGTAGGCTTCTTCCAAACGCCCATTGGCTGTAAGCATCAACCAATCAGGAATATTATTAGAGAGAGGACAATGGATCTGGCAAAAAGGGACACCGCACTGAGAACAGCGACTCGCCTGAATTTGCGCCGCAGCTTCGGAAAAAGAATCGTAAATTTCACGAAAATCTTCATTTCGCTGATCAGCAGATCTCTTTTCAGGCATTTCCCTGCCTTGCTGAACAAACTTCAGCATCTTTTCGGACATTGTCTCTCTCCTAATCGGGCAACTATTTTGTTTTTATTTACAGAAGCTTGCTGGCTACTTCTTTGGAATTTGGGCCGCACCCGCAAATCATCACAATGATCAATGGACAATATAGGTAACTATATTTGACCTATTTGTCAAACAACACACTAACTGATCGGTAAAAATATAAAGTAAGTTTATTTAAGACAAGAATATAGTTCCGATATGAGACTATATAGTTAACCCTCTAAATAGGTAGGCAAAATAACCTCCACATCAACAGGAGAGACACCAATTTCGTCAAAGCCACGTACTGTATCAGCGACCACGTTATCCTTCTTGAGCATCTTTAGCTGATCCCGCGTCAAAGGTGGTTGTGGCATAAGCTCCATGAAAATGGCCTGCAAATACGCAACCGAAAACGGCAAGACAAGATAAGGTCGAGAGCGACCATTGTATTTTTGCAAGAGATCCAAACAATCCCGGAAAGAAAGAACCCTGGGTCCTCCAAGCTCATAAATGTGCCCTCCATGTACATCTGGTTGCTGAACGCACTTCAAAACAGCTTCCGCCACATCCCTGACATAAACGGGTTGAAACTTTGCGACGCCACCACAAACCAAGGGCAAGAAAGGACTCACAGCAGACATCCGATCAAACCGATTAAAGAAATCATCTTCAGCCCCGAACACAATACTCGGCCGCAAAACACTCGCAGAGGGAAATGCCCCCAGAACAGCGGCTTCGCCTTCTCCCTTACTGCGCCCATACCTAGAGGGAGAGGCAACATCCGCACCGATAGCCGAAACCTGAACAAATGAAGAGATATCATTCGCTTGCGAAATTTCTGCAATCACACCCGGCAGTTCACTGTGCAGATAATCAAAACGTTGCTTTCCACCCTCAAATAAAATGCCTATCAAGTTTACAACCGCGGAAGAGCCACGAATCACTTGCTCAATGGAGATCTTATCGCTCACATCAACAAAAACAGGCATCACACTGCCAACATCACCGCAACAAGTCAGAAAAGATGCTTGCACACGATCACGCACAGCAAGCCGCACATGCCAACCAGCCTTTGCAAATCTGGAAACCGCATAGCGCCCCAAGAAACCGGTACCACCAAAAACTGTTACTACCTTTGAACCATTCATCTTTGCACCTCCTCCAACACGCATTATTAGATTAACAAATGACACCACACCTGAATAAATACCCCCCCTTCAACCGCAGAAATCATCAATCATCCTTGACAGAAACAGCTTTGCTGTGAGAATGCCGAGATTAACACAAAGTCGATGTTTTATTATTAGACTATTCGCCTTACAGTCAGACTAAACACATTATTGCCAAACCACCCGCCAGAGGTTTTAGGTTTGGGAAGCACAGATAAATCAGGAGCCACATTGTGAGCGATGTAAAAATTCACCTTCATCAAACAGATCTGCCAAACGACATTGACTTCGGCACATCCGTGGCTGTTGATTCAGAAACCATGGGCCTCAACCTTTCCAGAGACCGCCTGTGCCTCATTCAACTCTCTGCAGGTGATGGTGTTTGCCACCTTGTCCAGTTCAAAGATGGAAACTTTGACGCCCCGAACTTGAGAACTCTTTTCACCAACCAGGATATTACAAAAATTTTCCACTTTGCCCGCTTTGATCTCGCGGCGATCGAGCGTTATCTCGGCGTGACTTGTAATCCTGTATATTGTACAAAGATTGCCTCCAAACTGATCAGAACCTACACTGATCGTCACGGGCTGAAAGAACTTTGCAAAGAGCTTTTGAGTGTTGATATTTCCAAACAACAACAGTCCTCTGACTGGGGATCTACCGATCTAAGTGAAGACCAATTGCGTTACGCAGCTTCTGACGTTCTGTATCTCCACCGCATGGTAAAGATTCTGGATGAACGACTTGCCAGAGAAGGCCGAATTGAAATGGCAAAAGCGTGCTTTGATTTCCTACCTTGGAGAGCGAAGCTGGACATCGCAGGGTGGGACGAAACAGATATTTTTGCACACTCATAACCCACTCGCCATCTTGGTGCCATTTTTAAAGTACATTTTTACAGTCCATTTGTACTGGCCGCTTACCGACATTTTTTTAAAGTGCCGATTTTACTTCCCGGCAAATAACGTGTACCAATTGAGTATGACATGCACCATTAGTGCCAGTTTATATTTTGCCTGGAACATTAATTCAGGAAACGGGATAAAAATCTAGAAAATGGCTAACGCAGTTCATAATTCTGAGCCGGAAATGACAACAACACCAGCCAATGTGCAACAGGCAATAGAAACAGCTCGCCGGGTTCTTGATCTTGAAGCGCGGGGTATTCAACAATTAAGTGCAGAACTGAACGGCAGTTTTGTCGAAGCCCTAAACATCCTGGCGGGTGTGACTGGTCGCGTTATTATATCTGGTATGGGGAAAAGCGGTCATATCGCCAAAAAGATCGCAGCAACTTTGGCCTCGACAGGAACACCTGCTTACTGCGTTCACCCAGGCGAAGCCAGCCACGGTGATCTTGGCATGATCACCCGTAGCGACGCCGTTCTTGCCATGTCGAATTCAGGGAATACTTCAGAACTCAGCGACCTCATCACCTATACAAGGCGCTTTGGCATCCCCCTTATCGCAATGACCAGCCGGAAAGATTCAGCTTTGGCAGAAGCCGCAGATGTTGCGCTTATCTTACCATCACTCCCGGAAGCCTGCCCTCACGGTCTCGCCCCCACGACATCAACAACGATGTCACTTGCACTTGGCGATGCGCTCGCAATCGCATTGATGGAACAAAAAAACTTCCAGCCACAAGACTTCAAAATATTTCATCCTGGTGGCGCGCTTGGGAACCAACTCCTGAAAGTGTCCGACATTATGCACGGCGAAGAGCTCCCTCTTTGTGCCGGAAATACATCGATGACTGAAACCATCCTGATTATGACAAAGCGTTCATTTGGATGCATTGGTGTCACAGATCATGACGGCAAACTTGCAGGGATTATCACAGACGGCGACTTAAGAAGACACATGGATACAGACCTGTTATCAATGACAGCAAAAAACGTCATGACGCCTGCTCCCAGAACCATACGCTCCTCAGCTCTCGCTGCAGAAGCGTTGGGGCAAATGAATGAACGTTCAATCACAAGCCTTTTTGTCACTGAAGATGAAATGCCGGTTGGTATCATCCACATCCACGACTGCCTCCGGGCAGGGATTGCCTGAGGCTGCGAACCAGCATGGACTCACCCGCCAGATCCAATAAAAAGGACAACACAGTTCCTCAAAAAGAACCCGAGCCTGCAACACCCGTTAAACCGCCTCGTTTTTCTGGTGGAAATGCCTACAGTGCTTTTGTCAGCGTCGCAAAAATAACGCTCCCCTTCCTTGCTGTAGTCTTGATTCTTCTGGTTGTTGTCTGGCCTCAGCTTGAAGAACAGGTGATTACCGAAGGAACAGCTATCGGCAACAGTATTCTGGAATCCAGCACCCCCGATACATTAAGCGCTCTTAATCCCAAATACCTAGGTTTGGACGAAAAGAATCAACCCTACACGATCATTGCCGACCTTGCAGAACAGTCCAGCGAACGTGAAAACGAGATTTTCCTGACACTACCTAAAGCCGACATCACACTGGAAGATGGCACCTGGCTTGCCCTCTCGGCTCAATCTGGCGTGTATGACAGGGATGCGAAGTACCTCAATCTAAATGGCAATGTAAACATCTTTCAGGATCAAGGCTTTGAGATTGTAACCGAAGAAGCCATGTTTGACGCCAAGGCGGGGTCTGCATACGGACAAATGTCCGTACAAGGCCATGGTCCAGCTGGAACGATAAATTCAGAAGGTTTTGTCATCACAGATCGCGGGAAGCGAATAACCTTTACCGGCAAGAGTAAACTGATCATCCTTCCTGGGGCTCAGGAGGCCCTGAAACAATGACCCGTCTAGTAGCAACTTTGGCTTTGATCTTCAGCATCACAATGGCGCAGGGCAACATCGCTTCGAGCCAAGGTCTGACTGAAGGCTTAGGGGAAAGCAATGTTCCCCTGGAAATTAACGCCGACGAAGGTATTGAATGGCGCAGAGATCTAAAACAATATGTTGCAAGTGGCAATGCACGCGCTGCACAAGGCGAGTTGGAAGTCTTTGGCGATCAGCTCATCGCCCACTACAGAGAAGCTGTTGAGGGCGGTACAGAAATATATCGTGTTGACGCTGTTGGTAATGTCAAGATTGTTTCTCCCGGTGAAACGGCCTATGGCGACAACGGTGTTTACGACATCGACAAACAGGTTATGGTCTTAACAGGCCAAAACCTGCGCATGGTTAGTGGCGCCGATACCATTACGGCACGTGATAGCCTTGAATATTGGGAAACCAAGCAACTTGCTATAGCACGGGGTAATGCAATTGCCATACGCGAAGACAAACGTGTACATGGCAATGTTTTGACAGCTCATTTTGTTCGTGATGCTCAAAATAAATTGGAAATTGAACGCATTGACGCACATGGTGATGTTCGGGTTGCCACAAAAACAGAGTATGCTACCGGCGACAAAGGTGTCTATTTTGTCAAACAAGAACTAGCCAATCTGATTGGGAACGTAAAGATAACGCAGGGAGAAAACCAGATGAACGGGGACGAGGCACAATTTAATCTAGCAACTGGTGTCAGCAAGCTCGTCAGCAAAAGCGGCAAACCTGTTCAAGGTCTCATCCTGCCATCAAGCAAAAAGAAAAAACCATGACCAACAAGCAACAATCTGCCAATCAGGAAAGCAGTGCCAAGCCATCACTTGTTGCCGACAATCAGGGATTGATGGCAACAAACATTGGGAAAAGCTTTAAGAAGCGCCCCGTTCTTCGCGCCGTTACAATGCGGGTTCAAAGAGGGGAAGTTGTCGGATTGCTTGGCCCTAATGGTGCTGGCAAGACCACCAGCTTCTATATTATTACAGGTTTGCTCTCTCCCGATTCCGGGTGGGTTACCCTGGACAACCAGGACATTACCGATCTCCCCATGTATCGCAGATCGCGCATGGGCATTGGCTACCTCCCACAGGAAGCCTCCATTTTCAGAGGCTTGACAGTCGAGCAAAATATTCGCGGTGTTCTGGAAGTTGTTGAATCGGTTCGCAGCAAAAGAGAAGCAAAGCTGGATAGCCTCCTTGCGGAATTCTCAATTACGCACCTGAGAAATACCCCGGCCATTGCCTTGTCAGGCGGCGAGAGAAGACGTGTTGAAATTGCTCGTGCACTCGCGTCAGACCCAAGCTTTATTTTACTGGATGAACCGCTAGCTGGCATTGATCCAATCGCTGTCGGTGATATTCGCGACCTCGTCATGCATCTGAAAGATCGCGGTATTGGCGTTTTGATTACCGATCATAATGTTCGCGAAACACTTGATATTGTTGACAGAGCATACATTATTCACGATGGCATGGTGCTAATGGAAGGAACCCCGGATGAAATCGTAAACAATGATGATGTTCGTCGCGTTTACCTAGGAGAAAGGTTTAGCCTTTAAGGGTTATACCTATGGCAATATCGCAAAGACTAGAGCTGAGGCAGAGTCAAAGCCTCGTTATGACCCCGCAGTTACAGCAGGCAATCAAACTGTTGCAACTGTCAAATATAGAGCTCGCAGACTATGTACAGCAAGAGGTCGAACAAAATCCTCTTCTGGATCGGGATGACGGCACCCAAAATACAGCTCTCGCCGACACAGATTCCAACGATATTCATTCCGCCGCAGCATCCCCCTCTGATAACGAAAATCAACAGCCAGACTCTCTGGAATTATCCAACGCCGATACTTTACCTGACAACAATCAAGCGCCGCTGGATAATGAGTTTGATAATTATTATGACAGTAGCCCGGACAACCAATGGAATGATCAGGACACTGCATTTTCCAGCTGGGGTGCAGGAGGGAATACGCGCTTTGATGATCCAGAATATTCATTGGAAAATCGATTACGAGACACCGTTACACTTCGCGACCATCTTCGCGAACAGTTACAAATGGAAGTTGATGAGCCAACCGAGCGATTGATCGGGGTTCATCTCATTGATCACGTTGATGAAGCTGGCTATATGAAAGCCCCGCTGGATGAGATCGCGGATCAACTGGGGTGTCCCTTGGGTCTTGTCGAATCCGTCCTAAAAATACTTCAGTCTTTTGATCCTGTCGGCATCTGTGCCCGCGATCTGGGCGAGTGTCTTGCAATACAGCTCTCAGAACAGAACCGTTTGGATCCAGCGATACAGGCGTTACTGGACAATCTCGAACTTCTCGCAAAGCGTGACTTAAAAAGCTTAAAACAGATTTGTGGAGTCGATGAAGAAGACATCACGGATATGATCGCGGAAATTCGCGCCCTTAATCCACGCCCAGCGGCGACCTTTGATACCAGTGATGTTGAAACCGTAGTCCCCGAGGTGATTATTAAATCAGATAATGCTGGCGGCTGGCGCATTGAACTTAACAATGATGCCTTACCCAAGGTACTGATCAATAACAAGTATCACGGAACTGTTTCTGATCTGGCACGCACAAAAGAAGATAAATCCTATATTTCTGATCAGCTTCAGTCAGCAAACTGGTTGATCAAGGCCCTTCATCAACGGGCAACAACAGTTCTTAAGGTTGCAACTGAAATTGTGCGCCAACAAGATGGCTTTTTACAAAAAGGTGTACAGGCTTTAAAACCTCTCACACTCAAGGACATTGCCGAAGTCATTGAAATGCATGAATCAACAGTCAGTCGTGTTACCTCGAACAAGTACATGGTCACACCACGCGGCACCTTTGAAATGAAATACTTCTTCACCTCTTCTATTAGTGGAGGAGACGGGGATGCACATTCATCCGAAGCTGTAAGAGATCGGATAAAAAATCTTATTGATCAGGAAGATCCAAAGAAAATCCTGTCAGATGATGCTTTGGTCACCAAGCTTAAAGCTGAAGGAATCGACATTGCGCGACGTACTGTCGCAAAATATCGTGAAGCCTTGGGAATCCCTTCTTCAGTACAAAGAAGGCGTGAAAAAAAGCTCTCTTTTTGATTTTTTTTCACGTAACAAAATCGACTTATTCCAAAAGACTATGTATACTGTCCGTGTCGTGTATCATTACGGGAGGAAAACATGGTTCGACCTACTATCCTTGACTCCGGTAAACGACGTCACTATGGTGCCGCCCCAGATAGCGGGGCTTGATTGGCACATATGGCCATTACGCTAACCCCCTTAACAATTCAGAGAATTTGTTCACATGCAGCTTTCCGTTAAAGGCAAGCAGCTCGACGTTGGCGACGCGCTGCGCACTCATATAGAAAACAGCCTTTCCGCTACTTTGGATAAATATTTTGGTGACGCCATTGATGTAAATGTCACCATGTCCAAAAACGCCTACCTTTACCGTGCAACTGTGGTTGCACATGTAGGTAAAAATATTCGCCTGGAAGCAAACGGCGAGGCAGGAGAACCTTATCCTGCATTTGATCTAGCTGCAGAACGTTTATCCAAACGTCTGCGCCGTCATAAACGCAAACTTCGTGATGACCATGCTGAAGGCGGTAAAGAAGCCACCCATGCTCAGCATTACATTTTGTCTGGCGAAGAAGACAAAGACGATCACAAAGAGGAAGTCGAAGACAGCCCCTTGATCGTTGCAGAGATGGCAACCGAAATCCCAACATTAACAGCCGGATTAGCTGTAATGCGTATGGATTTGGAAGACTTACCAGCCATGATGTTCCGTAACAGCAAGCACGGAGGTCTGAATATGATCTACCGTCGTGCGGATGGAAACATCGGGTGGGTTGATCCATCAAAGAGCTAAGACGCGAATAACCAAAGAACTACATGTAATGGAACTAACCGACCTTATCGGCCCAGATGCCATTGCTGCTGACATGAAAGTCAACAGCAAAAAGCAATTCCTTCAGGAAGTTGCAAAACGCGCATCTGAGATCACCGGAACAGAAGAACGTGATATTTTCGAAGTTCTTATCGAAAGAGAGAAACTCGGCACGACAGGTATTGGACAAGGTATTGCTATTCCACATGGTAAGCTCCCAAACCTAGACAGGCTCTACGGCTTCTTTGTAAAGCTGGAACGCCCAATCGACTTCGATTCGATTGACGAACAGCCCGTAGATCTTATTTGCCTTCTTCTTGCTCCGGAAACTGCTGGTGCTGACCACCTCAAAGCTCTCGCACGAGTATCTCGCTTTCTGCGGAATGCATCAACCTGTGAAAAACTTAGGGGAACAGAAAGCAACGATGGCATATACGCACTTTTAAGCGCGACGGCCACAAGCCATGCAGCCTGAAAGGGATAAACGGTTCTGATCACAAATCAAAAAGGCTCCGAATTCCGGAGCCTTTTTTATAACTATTTTCCTAACATCAGTGCACGCTTAACGGCTCAAGGTCCTGTTGACGCACAGCAGCAAAAGCGACATCGCGATCGCTAACAACTGTTATTTCTGTTCCATCCGCCGCGTAAATGCCAAAGCAAGCATCACCATCTACATCCACAGGCTTCACATAGGCCACTATCTCCAGGCCCAGTGCAGTCATGTCCTGATCTGTCATCAATTCTGATATAACTTGCTTAATCATCATAACTCTTTTTCCAGCTTCAACAGCGGCAGCCCATTTAAACGAACTGCAAAATTTGTAATCAGTATAGTTCCCTATTCTTAAGGAACCATCAATCAGTAATATTTCTTACGGCCTATTATTTTCTGAAATCAGCTCTTCTTGTCTTCAATCACAGTCGCCGAAGGTTTTTCATTACCTGTTTGAATTTCAATGCTACGAATAGCTATATTTTGCAATGGCTGTTCCAAATCAACATGTAGAAGGCCGTTTTCCAGCTTTGCATCTAAAACTTCAATCCCTTCAGCCAAAACAAACGCGCGCCTGAATTGTCGCGCGGCAATACCACGGTGAAGGTATTCTTTATCATCATCTGATTTAGCCTTCCCTTTAATTACAAGCTGGTTATTTTCGATTTGAACCTGCATGTCCTCTTGGGAAAAGCCTGCAACAGCGAGCGTAATACGTATCTTATTCTCGCTCACCTTTTCAACGTTGTAGGGGGGATAACCATCTGACGCTGTTTTAGAAATCATATCAACAGCTTGCTCGAATTGTTCAAATCCAAGCATAAGCGGGCTATTAAACAAAGATAATCTCGACAACTATACCTCCTCGAAAGAGCAAGGCTCATTCATAACGCGGCCCCGTAATGGCAACCAGTAAGTTTAACCAAGTGGCCTGCACCAAGCAGCGCCACAGTGATACATATTTGGGGATTACAGCTGCACAGGTCAAGGCCAGCGGACAAAATCCTGACATTTTATATACTGAGCCTCCTCCGACTAAAGTCAGAGGGTTCAGTGTAATGAGTGCCTTTGGCGCAAAATTGTATATTTATCCGACTGAAGTCGGAGGATTTAACCAATTTGTGGAAATTAAAGCACGACGCGTTGACATCCACAGATTTTTATTCACAACGGATCAACTACCCAAGATTTAATTTCTTTCCAAATCACTGTAAATTGTGTATACCTATGCATGATCAACACCACATGTTGTGGAAAACTCTGTGGATAACATGATGAAAAGCTCGTTGTCAGTTGCCTCAAGTCCCTATTTAGCCAAGCCTTTGCGTTCGATTGCTCAAGCTAAAGCTGAGCAAAGCGAAAAAAGAAGACTGGAAGAAGCAAAGCGTGATAAAAGGCGCAACAAACTTCGTTCACAAGACAGAAAAGAACATTAAGGCTTTTCGTTATTTTTTCACGACTAAATCGGACGGAAACCTAAGAGTAATCGCCGTTCCCAACCCTGGTTCACTCGTGATAGAAAAATCACCACCCAAGGCCTCAATTGATCGCTTTGAAACAGGCAAGCCAAGCCCGGTCCCGCGAATATGAGTATGCGTTTGAGCATCCAGAACCTGCCCATAAGGGGATAGAGCCAAAGCAAGCTCTTCTGATGACATACCAATACCATTGTCACGTATCACCATCAAAACAGCACCGTTTTCAACATCATACTGCCCTTCTACACTGACACGCCCCCCTCTGCGGGTAAATTTAACTGCATTTGAAACCAGGTTGGTCAATACCTGCTTAAAGCGACGTTCATCTGTTTTAAGGTCGGGAAATTCATCAGGAATATTTGCTGACAGTTCAATACCTGATTCTTCAGCAAGCAAGGCCATCAAACGCAAAGTCTCGTTCACGGCATCTTGCGCCGAAACTTCTGTTATAACAAGATTCTCTTCACTGGATTCCGTTTTGGCAAGATCCAACACGTCATTGACAATACCTAGCAAATGTCTGCTGGCATTATGAATATCATCAGCATAACCAAGATATTTTTCATGTCCAAGAGAGCCAAATCTTTCCTGCTTCATGATTTCAGAAAACCCCAGAATTGCATTCAACGGAGTGCGCAACTCATGGCTCATATCTGCGATGATATTATTGTTTTCTTTTGTTTCTTCTGGAAGCTCTGGGTTTTGCTGCAGGATTTTTCGCTCAGCCTGCTTCAACAGAACAAGTGCGAGATCAGCCTTCTGTGTTTTTTTTGCAAGTTCAGCTTCAAGCCTTGATCTTTCCTTGGAAATGCTCAGTAAAGTGCGGCACGTCAATCCAAGACGATCAATATCCCGAGGAAATACAATAAAATCATCAAACAAAGAAATTGTCTCTTGTCCAAAAGCCCGGTGATCATCATTGGCAACACAAATAAGCGGGCATCTTTGCGTCCAAGACAGAGACTTGAATTGATCAAGTTTTTGCATCAAATCTCGATTCAAAACCTTAAATGAAAACAGCAGAAGGTCTGGCTTACTTTTACTTTCAAGCTCAAATTTTTGGGATACAACAATCTTCGAGAAACCAGCATCGTTAAGTGCAATGCTAACATCTTTGCAAAAAGCTTTGTCATCACCAACGATGACAATCCGCGACTGTTTAATATCTGGATCTAACAACAAGGCCTTCCTGAACCACAAAACAACATGCTATCCGAATCCTACGGACAGAAAGTAATTAACCTAGAAAAACAACAATAGGCACTGAGAGTTATAAAACCATTAAAAATCAGTACTTGTTTCAAAAACATACAATTTTACTGTCCACACCAGAATTTCGGGCACCCAAGACAACTACCTGTGAGTTGTTTTTACTTAAGGAAATTTTCAAGACTTCTCTTCATAGCTTCATTTACCGGTTTTATTTCCTGTCTAAAGCGCTTATCCGAGGATCAAAGCACTATCATCACAAACAAAACTCCCTATTTTATAAAAGAAGGTGTTATCCTTTTTGAAAAATGGAGATCGGCATGCAGGTAAAAATTGAAGCTTTCTTTCATGATGCAAGCAACACAATTTCCTATCTTGTCTCGGATATTAAAACCAAGAAATGCGCCGTGATAGATTCTGCTCTTGATTTTGATGCCAATTCAGGAAGAACTTCAACAAAAAGCGCCCAGAAAATTATTAATAGTATTATAGAACAGAAATTTTCCTGCCAGTGGATTCTTGAAACCCATGTGCATGCCGATCATTTAAGCGCCGCACCGTTTATTAAAAATAATGTCGGGGGAAAAACTGCTGTGGGTAATCATATTCCCGAAATTCAAAAAACTTTTAAAACTATCTATAATACAGAATCAGACTTCAACACAGACGGCCAGCAATTCGATCATCTGTTTGAAGAAAATGAAGAGTTCCCGCTTGGCAACACTGTCTGTAGAGTCATCCATACGCCTGGACACACACCTGCTTGCGTGACCTACCTGATTGATGGAAATGCCTTTGTAGGTGACACATTATTTATGCCCGACTTTGGCACGGCAAGGACAGACTTCCCCGGGGGAGATGCAGGTCAATTGTATGATTCCATTGAGAGAATTTTATCACTAGATGAAAATACAAAGCTTTATACCTGTCACGATTATGCCCCGAATGGTCGTCAAATCGCATGGGAAAGCACCGTCAAAGAACAACGTGATAACAACCTGCATGCACACAAAGGCGTAACAAGAGAAGAATTTATCAAAATGAGGACAGAACGGGATAAACAACTCGCTATGCCAGCGCTCTTAATTCCTTCTATCCAAGTCAACATGCGTGCAGGTGATCTCCCTCCTAAAGAAGAAGACGGTGACAGGTATTTGAAAATCCCGCTCAACAAGCTGTAAAGCGAATAGGCTTCTGCGCTTTCCAACTATACACCTCATAAAAAGCTGCCTAATAGCTACTTCTTATTATCTGTTAGAGATCAAAGGTCAGGAAATTGGATCTGGTTTCTCGTGCTGACCAACTGTTGCTATGCGCAGGTTGTTTGTCGCGCCCGGTGTACCAAAGGGAACTCCTGCCGTTACAACAACCTTATCGCCGTTCTCACAGAAACCTTCCCGACGGGCAATACGTGTTGACTTCCCGACCATTTCACCAAAGCTGCTGACATCCCGTGTATTTACAGAATGAACCCCCCAAACCAATGCCATCTTTCTTGCGACCCGCAAGTCAGGGGTCAATCCCAGCAATGGTGTATTGGGACGACCACGCGCAGCCCGGAAAGCTGTACTACCTGTTGTCGTAAAAGTAACAATCGCTTTCGCATCAACCAAGTCGGCAACATGACGCGCAGCATCACTAATCGCATCAGCCTCTGTTGGATTAGGTAGAACTTCATCTGCATGCACCAGCTTAAGATAGAGTGGATCCTGTTCGATGGTTTCGATAATCCGGTTCATCATCGTCACAGCTTCAAAGGGATAAGCACCACTTGCGGATTCAGCTGACAGCATCACAGCATCAGCGCCGTCATAAACAGCTGTGGCAACATCAGACGCTTCCGCTCTGGTCGGCGTTGGCGCAGAAACCATTGTTTCCAGCATCTGTGTTGCCACAATCACGGGCTTTCCATGTTCGCGACAGGTTCCAATAATACGTTTTTGCAAAACAGGTACGTTTTCCGGCGGCAATTCAACGCCCAAGTCTCCACGCGCAACCATAACCGCATCTGTCAGTTCAACAATGGCTTCGAGCTGCTCGATAGCCGATGGTTTTTCCAGCTTGGCCATAACACCAGCGCGCCCGTTGACCAGCCTTCGTGCTTCCATCACGTCTTCTGGACGCTGGACAAATGATAACGCACACCAGTCACAGCCGAGTTCAAGACCAAACTCCATATCCAGCAAGTCTTTTTCGGTAAGAGCTGACAGTGGCAGAACAACACCCGGGACATTCACTCCTTTGTTGTTTGATAACACACCACCGACCATCACTTCGGTCGTGGCTTCTGTCCCGTTTATACCTGTGACACGCAAGCGAATACGACCATCATCCAATAACAGGTCAGTTCCGACTTCTAGTGCATCAAAAATTTCTTTATGTGGTAAGGTTGCCCGATTTGCGTCTCCAAGCTCATCCTTCATATCCAACTTGAAGGTAGCTCCGTTTGTTAATTCAGCAGAATCATTGACAAAGCGGCCAACACGTAACTTAGGTCCCTGCAAGTCCATCAAAACCGCGATTGGACGACCGGCTTCTTTTTCGACCTCACGGATCAGATCATAACGCTCTTTGTGGTCTGCATGGGTTCCATGGCTGAAATTAAGACGGAAAGTATCAACACCCGCTTCGAACAGCGCCGTAATAGTCGCCTTATCCGAACTGGCCGGGCCAAGTGTCGCTACAATCTTACAAAGACGCTTACGTTTCATTTCAGGAACCTTTTCATTATGTTTATTTCAGGATTATATCCTGTTTTATCTGTCTTATCAGTTTTCTATTACAAAAGCTTGGCTCAACGACGACAGTTTTGTCTCGATCAACGAAACTCTTGCGCTGTATTCTTAATTCCAAGTTCAGAACCAGAATACAGAAAACGGCACGTTAATTCGTGCCGGCTTTTTACTTTATGGTTTCTCTACAAAAACACTGTTTTTATTGCCGCTTAAAAATCAGGACAAAAAAAGATCAGGAGAGAGCCCTCTACTCTCTCCTGATCAAGTAGACCTAGAGGCTAAGCCCCAGGGCGACAGCAGTGTCAACCATACGGTTGGAGAACCCCCACTCATTATCATACCAGCTCAAGACACGAACCAAACGATCCCCAACAAGTTGGGTTTGCGTAAGATCAAAGGTAGAGCTGGCAGGAGAGTGGTTAAAATCTATTGAAACCAAGGGCTCATCATTCGTGTCCAAAACACCTTTGAGAGCACCTTCGGAAGCAGCCATCATTGCCGCATTAATTTCTTCGGTTGTTGTCTTTCTGCCTGCTGTAAAGACAAGATCAATCATGGAAACATTTGCTGTGGGAACGCGAACAGCCGTTCCATCTAACTTTCCGTCAAGTTCCGGCAAAACGAGCCCAACAGCACGGGCCGCACCCGTAGATGTCGGGATCATGGAAAGAGCAGCCGCTCTGGCACGGCGTAAATCAGAATGCATTGTATCAACAGTGTTCTGATCACCTGTGTAGGCATGAACCGTTGTTACAAAACCTTCTTCCAGACCAACGATCTCGTTGAGAACATGGGCAACCGGAGCCAGACAGTTTGTCGTACAGGACGCATTGGAAACAATTGTATGTTCCGGGACAATCTTGTCGTGGTTCACACCGTAAACAACGGTTAGATCAGCGTTTTTACCCGGCGCAGAAATTAAAACCTTCTTTGCGCCAGCTTCCAGATGAAGAGAGGCTTTTTCGCGATCTGTAAAAAGTCCGGTGCATTCCAGCGCGACATCAACGCCGAGTTCACCCCAAGGTAAATCAGCTGGATTCCGTTCAGACAAAGCAGCAATTCGCTTGCCCTCAATGATCAAGGCCTTGTCATCCGCCTTGATGCTTTTACGAAGTGTACCATGAACTGAATCATACTTGAGAAGATGGGCATTGGCCTGAGCAGATGCCAAGTCGTTGATGGCAACAACCTCGATATCGTCACGGCCAGATTCAATAATGGCCCTCAACACAAGTCGGCCGATACGACCAAAACCATTAATTGCTACGCGAACCGCCATAATCTGCTCCTCAGGGACTTGATTTGTAATTCTTGATGATAAAATGTTCATTTTTGAACATAAACGCAAGTTATATTTTTCTAAAGTGAATATTTTATGACACAAAATTGAGAAAAAAGAACGTTGGAAAAATTATCTCAAAACATAAATTTTAGAAATAACTGTTTTAAAACAAAAGAATAAAACAAGGTGGAGGTACAACGATCAGTAATCTCGAGATCACAACAAAGAATGATCACGACAAATCCATCATTGATTATGAATGTTCAGTTACAAAAATTGGAAAGAATCCGGCTTCAACAGAGAACTTCGAGATCCAACGATTTAATAATAGAAGACAAGGGTTCAGTCGGCATACTGTCAGTAACCAATGTGTCGATCTGAGACAAGTGTCCCAAGCGTACCAAAGCATTTCGCCCGTATTTACTGCTATCAGCAACAAGCAATGTATGGCGAGCATTTTCTATAATTGTTTGGGATACCCGAACACCACCATAGTCGTAATCCAAAAGACTGCCGTCTTCATCAATACCACCAACGGCGATCACACCATAATCGGCACGAAACTGGCGGAAAAAGTCAATTGTCGCCTCACCAATAATGCTTCGGTCAACATTCCGAACAACGCCACCCGCAACAATAATCTCAAAACTGGGATTCGGACTCATAATGTGAGCAACACTCAAGCTGTTTGTAATAACTCGCAGGCCTGTGTGCCCCATCAAAGCCTGGGCTACGCTCTCATTTGTTGTTCCCATATTGATGAACAGTGATGCATTGTTAGGGATTTCACGTGCCACAAGCTGGGCGATGCCTTCTTTTTCTTGCGCGTTGATACCTTGGCGTTGCGTATAGTCAAGATTGAGAACAGAGGAACTAAAACTTGCCCCACCGTGAAAGCGGTTCAGTAACTTGGCATCGCAAAGTTCATTTATATCCCGACGAATTGTTTGTGTGGTAACAGAGAAATCCTGTGCCATTGAATCAATAGATACGAAGCCATTATCCTTCGCCAACTCAAGAATCTGCCTTTGACGACGGCTAAGTTTTTCCAGATTCATCTGCTATTCCCCACTAACAAATTCGCACTTTTATCAGCACCCGATACCAATAGCTGGCCTCCTTTACTCAATTTCCAGCAAAAAAGGAACCGATGTTCACTTTACTTTCATAAACGAACATACGAAAGTAAAGATCAAATTCCAAGGGGAGTCAAAAAGGGAAGCCGGAATGAACGAAAATCAGCACATTCTTTCAATTGACCAGGGCACAACAAGTAGTCGGGCAATTATCTTTGATGTCAAAGGCAATATCCTGGCAACATCACAGCAAGAGTTCCCCCAAATCTTCCCAGAAGATGGATGGGTCGAACACGATCCCGAAGCAATCTGGTCATCGACGCTAGAAGTTTCCCGCGAAGCCCTGAAATCTGCACAGACCAAAGGCGCAAGCGTTGTGACCATCGGGATTACGAATCAACGGGAAACTACCGTTATTTGGGACAGGTCAACCGGATTACCTGTCTACAATGCAATTGTATGGCAGGATCGACGTACCGCGGAACTATGTTCAAAACTCAAAGAGCAAAATCAAGAAGGCAAAGTAACAGCCAAGACAGGCCTGTTACTTGACCCCTATTTCTCTGCCACGAAAATCGCCTGGATTCTAGATAATGTCGATGGCGCGCGTGAAAAAGCAACCCGTGGTGAACTCGCTTTTGGGACCATCGATAGCTTCCTGCTTTGGCGCCTAACCAATGGTAAAGAACACGCTACAGACGTTACCAATGCGTCCAGAACCATGCTCTATAACATTCATGATCTCAAATGGGATGATGACCTTCTGGAATTGTTTAATATTCCCGCATCCCTTTTACCCGAAGTAAAAGACTCCGCTGCTGATTTCGGCACGACAAATACTGATATATTTGGCTCTCCCATTCCTATTCAGGGTATTGCAGGCGATCAACAGGCGGCAAGCTTTGGGCAGACCTGTTATAATGCAGGCGATATCAAAAGCACCTATGGAACGGGTTGCTTTGTCTTGCTCAATACAGGCGAAAAGCCTCTGGCATCAAAAAATCGACTGCTCACCACCATCGGCTATCGGATTAATGGTAAAACATCCTACGCCCTTGAAGGTGCAATTTTCATGTCTGGCGCAGCAGTCCAATGGCTTCGCGACGGCCTCAAGATAATCAAATCAGCATCCGAAACCGAAGAGATTGCCAAAAGCCTCTCAGACAATAAAGGGGTTTACCTTGTTCCAGCCTTTACCGGCCTCGGCGCCCCTTACTGGGACCCTCATGCTCGCGGCTCAATCTACGGGTTAACAAGAGATAGCGGACCAGAAGAAATCATCCGCGCGACACTGGAAGCAGTTTGTTACCAAACCAGAGACCTTTTTGAAGCGATGGCAGATGATGGTATTGAACCAAAGGCTCTAAAAGTTGATGGCGGAATGGTGGCCAATAACTGGGTCATGCAATTCCTTTCCGATACGCTAAATCTGGAAGTGGACAGGCCTGCTGTCGCAGAAACCACTGCATTGGGAGCAGCTTATCTCGCGGGCCTTCAGCACGGTATATATAAGTCGCTCGACGATATTCAAAAAAACTGGAAGCTGGATCGAAGCTTCACACCAACAATGGATGAAGCCACTAGAAAACAGAATCTTGCGGGCTGGGATCTGGCGATCAAGAAAACTCGATATCAATAGGAAAACTTGCTACTTTGTATTAGGGCTTCTTCGGTTAATATCTAACGTTCACAAAAAGCGGACAATATTAATGGTATTATTTCTTCCGCCGTTTTTTGCTCATACTCTTTTTTAGGGCTTTGCCCCGCCCGGATAAACTTGGGTTTGTCATAAAGAAATTATGGGCACTAAAGCCAACACCAATCGGCTCGATACGTTTGAAAGTCGTATCCTCTTGCATAATCCAGCTCTGCGCTTCGTCCTGTAGATTGGCAAACATTACCTGATCCAGCACCTGTCGCTTTACGGTATCATTTTCAATCGGCACCATCACCTCGACCCGGCGATCCAGATTCCGGGGCATTAAATCCGCTGAGGATATATACACCTTGGCATCAGGAGACGGCAGATCCTGTCCATTACCAAAACAAAAAATACGGCTGTGTTCCAAAAAGCGCCCGATAACACTGCGTACCTGTATGTTTTCTGACAAACCAGCTATACCTGCTTTCAGGCAACAAATCCCCCGAGCCACAATTTCAATCTGCACCCCGGCATTGCTGGCTTCATAAAGGGCATCAATAATATCTGCATCGACCAGACTGTTAACCTTGATCCAAATCGCCGCTGGCTTCCCTGCATTCGCATGTTTGATTTCTGATGAAATCTCTCTTTTGATCCGTTGACGCAAAGTGTTTGGTGCATATTCGAGCTTTTCCATGCCCTTTGGCGCGGCAGATCCGGTCGTGAAATTAAACAAGCAGGCAGCGTCTCGCGCCAGTTTCTCGTCACAGGTAAAGAAACTGAGATCCGTATAGATCTTGGCATTGATCGGGTGATAGTTTCCTGTTCCAAAATGAACATAGGTCTTCATCCCGTCACCATCACGTCGCACAACCATAGACAGCTTGGAATGGGTTTTCAGATCAACAAAGCCATAAACAACCTGAACACCAGCACGCTCCAGATCACGTGCCCAACGAATATTCGCTTCTTCATCAAAGCGTGCTTTCAATTCAACCAGCGCCGTGACCGATTTTCCAGCTTCTGCAGCATCAATCAACGCACGGACGATTGGTGACTGATTTGATGTCCGATAGAGTGTCTGCTTGATGGCAATAACCTTTGGATCACGAGCAGCCTGTTTCACAAACTGGACAACAACATCAAAGCTTTCGTAAGGGTGATGAACAATGAAATCCTTGGCCCTGATCGCGGCGAAACAATCCCCACCAAAATCTTTAATTCTTTCTGGAAAACGAGGTGTATAACTTTCGAACAGAAGATCGTGCCGCGAAGAAACAATCATCTGGGATACATCGGAAATACCCAGCATACCAGCCAAGACAAAAACATCGTTATCATTGACCAAATGATGCTTTGTCACAAAAGCACGCAAACCTTCCGGCATAGATGCATCAACCTGAAGCCTGATAACAGAACCCCGACGGCGACGGCGCAGCATGGTTTCAAAAGTTCGAACCAGATCTTCCGCTTCCTCATCGACCTCTACATCCGAATCTCTCAATATGCGGAAGAGCCCATCCCCTAAAAGCTTAAAATCCGGGAATAATGTATCCATAAACATACGGATAACATTTTCCAGAGCAATAAAACGGTCCTGATTTCCCGGTAATTTAACAAAGCGTTTGATGTTATGAGGAATGGGAACAAGAGCATTAATCAAGTGATTATCCTGATTTCGAGAAAGCTCTAGTGCCAAAACCAATCCCTTATTCGGAATAAAAGGAAATGGATGAGCAGGGTCAACTGCCAAGGGCGTCAAAGCAGGAAAAACCTGTGTCTGAAACCATGATGTCAGCCACTCCTTTTCGTCCTGTTTCAATTCATCCGGGTTTAAAAGAAAAACGTCCTTGGCCCGGAGCCTGGTAAACACATCTTGCAAAGCAATCTGTTGCTGCTGCATCAGGCGCCCTGCCTGAAGTGAGATCTCCTCTAATTGTTCTGCCGGTGTCAGGCCATCCTGACTGAGCTTCGTAACACCAGCCGCGACCTGTCCCATCAAACCGGCAACACGCACCATGTAGAACTCATCTAGATTACTTGCAGAAATCGAGGCAAAGCGCAGCCGCTCCAACAGAGGGTGCTGGGAATTACTTGCTTCTTCCAACACTCTAAAATTAAATGCTAACCAAGACAGTTCACGATTAATGAAGCGCTTGGGCGATTTCTTAGCCAGCCAATCACAATCAGGATGATCAGTTTCCTTTTTATGCTTTTCAATCCCCTCATCCGGAAGGTCAACAGCCAGATCATCCATCATAAATTCCTAACCTCATACACAATCAGATTGATTGCCTTAACAAGGTTAGGTTTCATTTTCGTGTCAGATTAACCAAAGGAATCTGACAATCAACATTCAAAGAAAAAGCCTGTCAGTGATGTCGCTGACAGGCTTTTTCTTATTATAACATCTGATCTTTATTCCGTCAGATCTTCCCAAAACTCTTTTACGCGCTTAAAGAAACCAGAACTGAGGGGTGAATTATCCCCACTCTCTTCTTCGAATTCACGCAACAGCTCTTTCTGGTGTTTTGTCAGGTTAACCGGTGTCTCCACAGTGACCTCAACATACATATCACCGCGAGAACTTGATCTTAGGACAGACATTCCCTTATTCCGCAAACGGAACTGCTGTCTGCTCTGTGTGCCATCCGGAATAGAGACCTTCGCTCGGCCACCGTCAATCGTTGGCACTTCGACAGAACCACCCAAAGCAGCCTGTGTCATCGAAATGGGAACACGACAATAAATATCTGCGCCTTCGCGTTGGAAAATTCTGTGTGGTTCGATGGAAAGGAAAATGTAAAGATCCCCGGGCGTTCCGCCACGGGCACCCATTTCGCCTTCACCAGCCAAACGAATGCGATTACCTTCTTCCACACCTGCCGGAATGTTTACCTGAAGGGTTTTTTCTTTTTCCACGCGGCCAGAACCGTGACAGTTTCCGCAAGGATTTTCGATAACTTTACCGACACCCTGACAACTGTGACATGTTCGCTCAACAGTAAAGAAACCCTGTTGCATACGCACACGGCCATTACCCTTACAGGTACCACAGGTTACCGGGGATGATCCCTTTGCAGCACCACTCCCGTCACAGGAATCACAAGAAACTGCACTTGGAATGCGAATCTCGGCTTCTTTCCCTGTGTAAGCATCTTCCAGAGAAATTTCCATGTTATAGCGAAGGTCGCCACCACGCTGGGACCCGCCAGCAGATCGGCCGCCACCGCCGCCAAAGCCGCCAAACATTTCTTCGAAGATATCAGCAAATCCACCGCCGCCGAAACCGCCGCCACCAAAGCCACCGCCAGCACCTGCGCCACCGTTTTCAAAGGCAGCATGGCCGTAGTTATCATAGGCTGCGCGCTGCTGGTCGTCCTTGAGAACGCCATAGGCTTCGTTAATTTCTTTGAATTTTTTTTCCGCTTCGGCATCATCCGGATTGCGATCCGGGTGGTATTTCATCGCCAATTTGCGGTAGGCCGATTTCAACTCTTTGGCATCTGCCGAACGTGAAACCCCTAAGACCTCATAGAAATCCTTTTTGGACATCAGTGTAATTTTCCCTCATCAGAAGGTGAAAAGGGGCTGGCAACTCTGCCAGCCCCCTGAAATCCAAAACCGCCTTAAGCGCTTTTGCTGTTCTTCTCGTCATCAACTTCTTCGAAGTCTGCATCGACAACACCGTCGTCAGCCGCTGCTTCAGAAGCCGCTTCCGCAGCACCTTCTGCGCCTTCGGCACCAGCATCAGCATACAGTGCTTCGCCAAGCTTCATTGACGCCTGACCAAGGGCTTCCATCTTGGCGTTGATCTCTTCAGCATCATCGCCTTCAAGCGCTGTTTTCAGCTCTGCGACAGCAGCTTCGATAGAAGCTTTTTCTTCGTCGGAAATCTTGTCGCCAACTTCACCAAGTGTTTTCTCTGTCTGATGGATCAGGCCTTCCGCCTGGTTTTTCGCTTCGACAGCTTCACGGCGTGCTTTATCTTCTTCAGCATTTGCTTCGGCATCACGAACCATCTGATCAATGTCAGCATCGCTCAAACCACCAGACGCTTCGATACGAACAGACTGTTCTTTACCAGTTGCTTTATCTTTCGCACCAACGTTAACGATACCGTTGGCATCAATATCAAAAGTAACTTCAATCTGTGGGACACCGCGTGGCGCACCAGGAATACCTTCAAGGTTGAACTGACCAAGAATTTTGTTATCTGCAGCCATTTCGCGCTCGCCTTGGAACACACGAATTGTCACAGCACTCTGGTTGTCTTCGGCTGTAGAGAAGGTCTGGCTCTTCTTCGTCGGGATTGTTGTATTACGATCAATCAGTTTTGTCATAACACCGCCCAGTGTCTCAATACCAAGAGACAATGGTGTCACGTCAAGAAGAAGAACGTCTTTCACTTCACCCTGCAGAACACCTGCTTGAATAGCAGCACCAGTCGCCACAACTTCATCAGGGTTCACACCACGGTGTGGTTCTTTGCCAAAGAAGTCCTTAACGGTGTCATGGACTTTTGGCATACGAATCATACCACCAACCATGATGATTTCATCGATGTCACCAGCTTTCACACCGGCATCTTTCAACGCAGCTTTAACAGGCCCCATTGTGCGCTGGATCAAATCATCAACCAATGCTTCCAGCTTCGCACGTGTTAGCTTGACGTTTAGGTGTTTAGGACCAGATGCATCAGCTGTGATAAACGGCAAGTTCACTTCGGTCTGTGTAGAAGAAGAAAGCTCGATCTTTGCCTTCTCTGCAGCTTCTTTCAAGCGCTGCAGAGCTAGCGTATCGTTACGAAGGTCGATACCCTGTTCTTTATTAAATTCTTCTGCCAAGTAATCAATGATGCGGCTGTCGAAATCTTCACCACCAAGGAATGTATCCCCGTTTGTTGATTTCACTTCAAAGACACCGTCACCGATTTCAAGTACGGATACATCGAAAGTACCACCACCAAGGTCATAAACAACAACGGTACCAGAGCCTTTTTTGTCCATACCATAAGCAAGAGCCGCAGCTGTTGGCTCGTTGATGATACGTAGAACTTCAAGACCAGCAATCTTACCGGCATCTTTTGTTGCCTGACGCTGAGAATCGTTGAAGTAGGCTGGAACAGTGATAACAGCTTTAGTTACAGGCTCACCAAGATAGCTCTCGGCAGTTTCTTTCATTTTCTGCAGAATGAAAGCAGAAATCTGTGATGGGCTGTATTTTTCGCCGTTGGCTTCGACCCAGGCATCACCATTGTCAGCTTTAACGATATTGTATGGAACGAGGTCCATGTCTTTTTTCGTCAGCGGATCGTTGAAACGACGACCGATCAAACGCTTGATCGCAAAAAGAGTATTTTCTGGATTTGTAACTGACTGGCGTTTAGCTGGCAGCCCGACAAGGCGCTCTTCCGCTGTAAACCCAACCATGGAAGGTGTTGTACGTGCACCTTCAGCATTTTCAACAACGCGGACGTCTTTGCCGTCCATAATAGCGATACAGGAGTTTGTGGTCCCTAGATCAATACCAATAACTTTGCTCATGTTTATTCCTCACACTTAATATAGCAAACCGATTTGGCAGCCTTGATGCCAAGCACTGCCGGCTGGTCCCTTTTGAGGGGTGAACCCTTCTTCTGGGCTCACGGAGTATATATGCAGCCAGAGCCTGGACTGCAAGGAGCAATATGCCTAAAAAAATAAGGTTTTTCAGAAAAGTTAAATTACATTATGAATCAATAGATTAGTGATATAATAATTTTCCTCTCGCCTTTATCATTAAACCTTTTTGGTGAATCATCGCGCGAATATTCCGGGAATTTAGCAGTAATGAACTCAAAAAATACCAGAATCAGCCCCAATATACGAACAATGGTCAAGTGGATTGCCGTTGGAGACGTTTTGTTTGGAATCGCTGTCATGCTCACAGCGCACTATGTTCTTAAGAATGAAATTGTTCAGTGGTTTGGTCTCGCAGTAACGCTCATTGGCGGATTGCTCTTCCTCACAATGCGATTACTTGAAAAACGGCAAGCGCGAATCATCAATCCGCAAGATGACTCTCAAGATTAATCCTGAACCACAACGCAGTGACAAATTGGCAATAATAAAATGATCGCCGGTTTTGAATATCATCCGGAATATCTAAGCCGGGAAGAACAAGAAAATCTCTTGGCTGAAATTCGCGAGATGATCAGAACAAATCCGCTCTTCCAGCCATCAATGCCTAAAACGGGGAAACCCTTTTCAGTCGCCATGACATCATTTGGCTCTCTTGGCTGGGTATCTGATAAAACTGGCGGCTATCGGTATCAAGATTTCCACCCTGTCACCAAACACCCCTGGCTTCCCATTCCGGAAAAATTGCTTTCAATCTGGTCTGACTTGACCAATTATCCAGAACTTCCTGAATGTTGCCTGTTAAATTACTATCAAACCGAAAAAGCAAAAATGGGTTTGCATCGGGATCAGGATGAACAGGATTTTGATGCTCCTGTTCTTTCTATATCACTTGGGGACAGTGCTCTCTTTCGCCTTGGCGGCCTCACACGAAAAGGGCCAACAACCTCAACCAAGCTGAATTCTGGCGACATTGTCATTCTCGGCGGCGAAGCCCGAAATGCCTATCATGGTATTGATCGTATTCTATACGGTTCAAGCCAGCTGTTGAAAAATGGCGGGCGCATTAATCTCACGCTGCGGAGAGTCACCAAAACCTAGGTATCTCTTTCCTTTGTCCTTGAGCAAGTCATCATAGAGCAAGACCCTATGAAACAAAAAAGCCGATACTTTCTGTATCGGCTTTTTAAATATCAAACAGCGTAAAAAACTAAGCTGTCGTATCGACTTTTTCTGCTCCGGCAACCGGGCCACCTTTGGCAACACCAACGCGTGCTGGTCTTAGCAATCGATCATGCAGGCGGAAACCTGGCTGAATAACCTGCACAATCGTTCCTTCCGGCTGAGAAGGATCAGGAATTTCAAACAACGCTTCATGGCTGTGCGGGTCCATGCGGGCGCCCATTGCCTCGACTTCAGTAATATTATGCTTTTCAAAAACCTTGAGCATTTCACGATTGGTCATTTCAACACCATCGCGAAGTGTTTTAAGATCTTCGTTCCCTTCAGCTGCTTCTTCTGAAACAGCTGACAATGCACGTTGAAGATTATCCATGACACCGATCAGATCTGTTACCAGCTTTTGCGGTGCGTACTTGATGGCATCTTCTTTATCACGGCGTGTGCGATTACGCAGATTTTCCATATCTGCCATTGTACGCAACAGCTTGTCAGTCAGCTGTGCGTTCTGTGCATCAAGTTCAGCAACTCTTACGGCGTCTGACTTGGCTTCCTCAGCCACAGCACCAGTATCAATGGTCGTTTCATCGGCTGCTTCTTCATTTACAAGATCATCAGGAATCTGATCTTCAGCAACAACATTCTCTTCCGGATTTTGTTTTTCCGTTTCGGACATTTTCCGCTAACCAATCTTCTTTTTCAAATTACCAGCTTTGGGATATCACAGGATTTCGGCCTTGTTTACCCAGCTATTCTCATCCAACCATTCGACCAAGTATTTTGGCAGTGTAATCCACCATCGGAATGATTCGGGCATAGTCGATCCGCGTTGGACCAATGACTCCGATCGCCCCGACAACCTGTTGTCGAGTATTTTTATAAGGTGCCATTACTACAGAACACCCTGCTTGGGCAAACAATTCATTTTCAGACCCGATAAAGATCTGAACACCCTCGGCCGTTTTTGTCATTTCCAACAGACGAACCAAAGACTCCCGTTTTTCCAATGCAGAGAACAGATGGCGTACCCGCTCCAAATCTTCAAGGGCATTTATATCGTCGAGTAACTGAGCTTGTCCTCTGACAATCAACGCGCCATTAGAGCTGCCATTAATATCTTCTGCCCAGGTTGCCAATCCCAATTCGACAACTTTCTGTGAAAGCTGATCCAGCATGGCCTGATGTTCAGTGAGTTCGGTTTGAATTTCCTGGATCGCCTCTTCCAATGTGCGCCCGATCAGACGCGCAGCCAAAAAATTCGATGCCTCCACAAGAGCAGAAGGCGGCAACCCCAAGGGGATATCAACAACTCTGTTTTCAACAGATCCTGAATCAGACACCAGCACAACCAAGGCCCGTCCAGGCGCAAGAGATACAAACTCGATATGCTTTAAAGGCTCAGATAACTTAGGGGCAACAACCAACCCTGCACACTGGGAAAGGCCGGATAGCATACCGGTTGCCTCTTCCAATAGCTGAGGCATAGATTTCCCACCGGCTGCACATTGTGCTTTTATCTGGCTGCGCTCATCTTTGCTAAGGTTCCCGTGTTCCAGCAAACCGTTCACATAGAGCCGCAGTCCCACATCAGTTGGCAATCGCCCCGCAGAGGTATGCTTGGCAAATAAAAGCCCCATATCCTCAAGATCAGCCATGACATTACGAATTGTTGCAGGGGACAGATCCATACCCAACTTACGCGACAATGTTCGGGATCCGATAGGTTCACCAGTTTCAACATAAGCATCAACCACCAGGCGGAAAATTTCGCGAGAGCGATCATTCATACCAGCAATTGCACCGGATATCAGGGATGTCTCATTAAATTTCACAGAATTATCCTTTGAATTCCCTTACCGTTAAACAAGCGATCCTTATCCACCCATTTGCATAGCAATAATTTAGTTACCCTCAAAGCCCCGGTCAATGCCTCAGACAATGCTAAGCCAATACATGAGGTAATACTGAGCCAATACCGGGGCATCTCAAAACTATCGCTTGCATCAAAACCATATACCTCTTAAAGACTCTTTGAAATTAATGGCCTCGCTTGTGAAAAGCATAGATAAGGATTCTGTTTAACATGGACTAAGCCTGAACCAGATTCTGGAAGGGCTTGGATAATTCTGCCAGAAATAGCGATTGATTATATGGGTACTGGTTCTCTGATGACAAAACTGGATACATTTTTCGCGCAGAATTCCTTTGAGGAACCACATCTGGTCATTGACCTTGATAAAGTCGCAAGCAACTTCACTAATTTGATATCCGCACTACCAAAAGCCACAGTTTACTATGCCGTAAAAGCCAATCCGGAACCCCAAATTCTATCCCGTCTCAAAGATCTCGGTTCATACTTTGATACCGCAAGTATAACAGAAATCAAACTCTGTCTCTCGCTTGGTATTCCTGCCGAATATATCTCTTTCGGAAATACCATAAAAAAACAAGGTGATATAAGTCAGGCTTTTGAACTTGGTATTCGAAGTTATGCTTTTGATAGCGAAGAAGAGCTGCAAAAAATAGCCCGTTTGGCCCCTGGCTCTGACATTTATTGCCGTGTTCTGGTTGACTGTGCCGGTGCCGACTGGCCCCTCAATCACAAGTTCGGATGTTCTACAACAATGGCCAAGGAGCTATTGCTGAAATCAGCCGATCTTGGTTTACAGCCAATCGGACTTTCATTTCATGTAGGATCACAGCAAACACAAACAAGTCAGTGGGATAATGCCCTACATCAAATTCAGGGTCTTTATAAAAACCTGAAAGAACAGGGTATTGAACTCTCTACACTCAATATGGGTGGCGGCTTT
The DNA here is from genome assembly GCF_900313065.1 of Kiloniella sp. EL199. Classification (GTDB taxonomy): domain Bacteria; phylum Pseudomonadota; class Alphaproteobacteria; order Kiloniellales; family Kiloniellaceae; genus Kiloniella. Next base: position 364,686 of record NZ_OMPU01000013.1, on the reverse strand, counting down.
CCAACTGCCTACAATGCGAATGTACCCTCCATCGCGCAGTACGGCGAAGCTCTCACCATTGCGTTGGAAAAGCATTTCGGTGCCAACAGTCCAAGAATCATTATTGAACCTGGCCGCTATATCGTCGGTGATGCTGGCGTTATCGAAGCTGAGGTCATTTTAGTCTCGCGCAAGAATGCCGGAGATGAAAAGCGCTGGGTGTATCTGGATATTGGTATTTTTTCGGGCTTGGCTGAATGTCTTGATGAAGCTATCAAATATCCTGTTACAGTGGTTGGAAAAGAAGCAGATACCAAGCTTGGACCTGTCATTCTCGCCGGACCCAGTTGCGATAGCGTCGACATACTCTATGAGAAATTCAATTATCAGCTTCCACTCGATCTGAAATCCGGTGACAAAATTCGTATCCACGCAACAGGCGCCTACACAACCACCTATTCTTCCATAGGTTTCAACGGCTTCCCGCCATTGAGTTGCAGCTGTATATAAGCTTGGATTAGCTCCTATTCCTCAACAATCAAGTAACGAGCTTGAGGTGAAGGATTTTTTACTGGCTCTTTCTCAGAAACTTTATCTTTCTCGAATTGATTTGATTCTCTTGAATCTTTAGGTCGAATGAAATAGCTACAACGGTGCCCACCTTCTAACAGATATTCTGCACGCTCCACCTCAACATCAGGTCCCAGAACTGCTCTGAAAACAGATAGCTCGGCCCTGCAAAACCCTTGGCAAATTGTTGCTGCAGTACAAATGGGGCAATGATTTTCAATGAACAGGAAACCGCCGTCATTATCCGCTTCGGCTGATGCCATATACCCTTCCTGCTCTCGTAGTACGACCAGTTTTTGCACGCGATCTTCAAGGGATGATGCTTCTGAAAGCGCCTGTGTATAGCTTTCAAGAGTCTGTTGCTCGCGATAATTCACCAGCTGATCTACCCCCTGATCACCGAACACAGCGCGGGCACTTTCAATTAAATCCCTTGTTAAAAGCGCGTGGGAATCACCAAAAGCATTATGGGACTCCGCAGTTAACTCCCAACTCACAGCGGGTCGCCCTGCTCCCGATGATGCTCTGGATGACGTAACATCTACAATTGCCTTTTGGATCATACCTTCCACAGACATGCGTTTAAGATGTTGCCGCATACCTATTGCTGTCATTGACAATTCTTTTGCCAAATCAACTGCTTGCATAGCTCCACGTGCTTTTAGAAGCGCCAGGATTGCATCTTCTGTCTTTGCATTTTTTTTCATGAAGGCAGAGTATAGTCTATAAAATCAATTAAAAAAAGTATTTGCTTTTTTAATTGTTCAAACTAGAAATTAATAAGGAAAGAAAAAACTTTTTTATTTAAGGTTCTCGCAATGGCCACTCACATTCCGACAGAAGCAATCACGCCAAAAGCTTCTACTAACAATACAAAAATGACACGACAGAATATTCTGCACCTTGTCATCGTTTGCATGGGTGTGGCGCTTTATGCCTTAAACAGTTTGATCACCTCAACGCTCCTACCTTCAGCTGTTGACGATCTTAACGGGTTGGAATTTATCAACTGGTCCGCCCTGCTCTACACCACTGCCGCCATGATTGCCTCTCTCGCTACGGGTACAACAAAAACCAGGATAGGTGGCAGAGCAATTCTTTCAATCGGTGGCTCTGTCTTTGCTGTTGGCTCTCTTTTGGTTAGTTTATCTCCATCCATGGAAATGTTCCTGCTCTCTCGCATTGTTCAAGGCGTAGGGGGTGGTTTGGTTCTCGCCAGTTGTTATACCGTGATCGCTGATCTCTTTCCTCGCCATCTATGGCCAACGGTTTTCGCCATGGAATCAGCGGTCTGGGGCATTGCCTCTGTCGGAGGTCCCCTTGCCGGCGGAATCTTTGCGCAAACAGTAGGCTGGCGGGCAGGTTTTTATATCATCACAGTTTGTGCATTCCTGTTTGTAATTCTCGTACGCAGCAACTTCCCTAAAAAGGAAACCAATACCGCGTCCCGCGAAACAGAGATAAAAACCTCTCTACCCTTTTTCAGGCTCGGGCTTCTGGGATCGGCAGTTTTGATTATCGCAATGGGAAACCGGGAACCTGATTATGCCTGGGCCTTTCTGATTATTGGACTGGTTTTATTAGGATACCTTCTTCACAGGGATAAAAAATCAAACTCTTCTCTGCTACCAAAACACGGTCTCAGCCTCTTCACCGTCGCCGGCACAGGAGTCATGATCATTTTCCTCGCGATGGTTTCCTCTATATCATTCATGGTTTATGGTCCCTATATCTTGCAAAAAGTTCATGGATTTTCTCCTCTAGCCGCAGGGTTTATGGTTGCGTTGGAATCAATATCCTGGACAGCTGCAGCCCTGATCTGCGCGAGGCTCCCACAAAATAATCGGTGGCGTTTATACCTTATTCCCACAGGCGTTTTCACGGCATTCCTCGGTTTATTTGGTATTGCCTTATTCCTTTACGGCGGCCCTCTTTGGTCTTTGACAATTTCAATATTTCTGGCGGGGGCTGGCTTTGGTATTTTTTGGGCTGATTTGTCATCTGTCATCATCGAATCAGGGCCAATCGATGAACAGGACAAACGTTCAGGTGCTATCCCAACTCTTCAGATGTGTGGCGGCGCCCTTGGTCCTGCAATCGCGGGTATACCAGCCGCAGTAATTGGCTTTCAGGATGGTGCCAACCATCAGGTTGTAGAACAAACTGCCTATTGGGTTCATGCGATCTTCTTGCCTGTTCTTTTCATCGCCAGTCTATTGGCTATCTATCTCGTCAAACTGAAGAATAGAGATAGTGCAAAAATAGTAAATCTTGCGCCCGAAACATCCTCTGAAAAATCATAAATTTCGATGTCTCATAATCTTTCACAAAGAAATAGAAATCCTTCTGAAGGCCTGATCACGCTGAACACACCAATCCTACTGGACGTAGAGGGAACCATAAGGTAGTTTCCGCCCAACATCTATAATATCGAGGGCATATCATGCGTCCATCAGGCCGTACTCCTGACCAAATGCGTCAGATCACCATTGAAACTAACTTCAGCAAGCACGCCGAAGGTTCTTGTCTCATTAAGTTCGGCGATACGCATGTGCTCTGCACTGCATCAGTCGAAGACAGCACACCACCCTGGCTTCGCAATTCCGGGAAGGGGTGGATCACTGCTGAATACGGCATGCTACCCCGCGCAACACACAGCCGTTCAAGCCGTGAAGCTGCGCGTGGCAAACAATCTGGTCGCACTCAGGAAATCCAACGCTTGATTGGTCGTTCCCTACGTGCAGTTGCCGATATGTCAGGTTTTGGCGAACGTCAGATCAAAATTGACTGTGATGTTCTACAGGCCGATGGGGGCACACGTACAGCTTCTATTACCGGGGGTTTTGTTGCTCTTCATCTCGCATTCCAGCACATGAAAAAACTTGGTATGATCGAAGAAATTCCGCTGACAGACCATGTTGCAGCCATTTCATGCGGTATTTTCGAAGGCACTCCCGTTCTGGATCTCGATTATCCCGAAGATTCCAATGCCCAGGCTGATTCAAATTTCGTCCTCACCGGCGGTCTCGGCGTTGTCGAAATTCAGGGCACAGCTGAAGAAAAACCTTTCTCTCGTGACGAGTTCAATGCGCTGCTTGACCTTGCGGAAAAAGGCGTATCCGAACTTGTAGAGCTACAGAAGCAAGCAATAGCAGGCGAATAAGACAAACAGGAAACAAGGCCATGACTCAGGCTGACAAAACACACCCGGAAAAAATGCTGCGGGATGGCAAACTGGTTCTTGCCAGCCATAATCCGGGAAAGTTGCGCGAAATAGCAGAGCTTCTCACCCCTTACGGCGTAGATGTTGTTTCAGCCGGAGATCTCGGCTTGCCTGAACCTGTCGAAGATGGGAAAACCTTTGTAGCGAATGCAGAAATAAAAGCGCTTGCCGCTGCAAAGGGATCTGGCCTGCCAGCCCTGTCAGATGATAGTGGTCTGGCTGTCATTGCTCTCAATGGTGATCCCGGTATCTATTCTGCCCGTTGGGCAGGTCCTGAAAAGGATTTTTCTTTGGCTATGGAAAAGGTCGAAGGAGAACTGCAAAAAGCTGCTGAAACAGGCAATGATACACGTGCGGCCCACTTCGTTTGCGCCCTTTGCCTTGCCTGGCCTGATGGCACAACAGAAGTGTTCGAAGGCCGGGTAGATGGCACTATTGTCCATCCGGCACGGGGCCTACAGGGATTTGGTTATGACCCGATTTTTCAGGCCGAAGGCGAGACAATAACCTTTGGGGAGATGGATCCAGCACGAAAACATTCAATGAGTCACCGTGCTCGAGCCTTTGCCTTACTTGTTGCAGAAAAGTTCGCCTCAAAGCCCTAAGCCACAAATATAACGACGAAACTGTGCCAAGTTGGCTTTCCGGGTGGTCGAGCAAAACTGTCCATGGCTTTTATAAGCTGGGTTATGTCTAGTTTTTAACTGATTTCTAAAAGGCCAGCGTTTTGAGCAACACCCCAAGTACTGCCTCATATATACCTGCTGCCGCACAGCGTGGATTTGGCATCTATATACACTGGCCCTTTTGCTTAAAGAAATGCCCCTATTGTGATTTTAACAGCCACGTCCGAGAAGAAATCTCTCAGGAACGATGGCGGGCGGCTTTACTGCGAGAGCTTGATCATTACGCCGGTTTATTGAAATCATCTGGAGATGACGGCAGGATTGTCAGTTCAGTGTTTTTTGGAGGTGGCACCCCATCCCTCATGGCTCCGGAAACAGCCGAAGCATTGATTCAAAGAATTCGAAAACACTGGCCCTGTTACAACGATCTTGAGATTACACTGGAAGCAAACCCGACATCCGTAGAATCTGACAAATTCGCAGCTTTCGCCCAGGCAGGTATCAATCGCGTATCTCTTGGAATTCAATCTTTAAATGATCAAGATCTCCAGTTCTTGGGGCGCGAACATTCCGCAGCGGAGGCTCTGAAGGCAATTGATGTTGCCAGACAAAACTTTGAACGCTTTTCTTTTGATTTGATCTACGCACGACCAGAGCAAGATAAACAAAGCTGGGAAGAAGAACTGGAACGAGCCCTTGCAGAAGGCACCAGACACCTTTCTCTTTATCAGTTAACAATAGAGGAGAATACGCCATTCCACGGTGCACGTCGCCGGGGAGAGTTTAAGGAACTCAATCCAGACACAGCCGCCGAACTTTACGATATTACCAACGATGTTATGGCCCGACAGGGTATGCCAAACTATGAGATATCAAACTATGCCAACCCCGGAGAAGAAAGCCGCCATAATCTAACATATTGGAAGTATGGAGATTATGTTGGCATTGGCCCCGGTGCACACGGACGCTTGACCCTGACAGACAATACCTCTTTGGGAAACAAAATCGCCACAAGACAGCACAGAGCCCCGGAAATCTGGCTCAGCACCGTCGAACAGGCGGGTCATGCAACGCGCACTCATGATTCTATTTCGGATACGGGACGTTTTGAAGAAATGCTGATGATGGGATTGCGCCTGAGCGAAGGCATAAAACGAGCCGATATTTGTGACGAGACTGGTCAAGATCTGGAAAATCTGATTGAGCAGAAAAAGATTGAGCAGCTTGAACAAGAAGACTTGCTGTTCCTTGACGATGTCAGAATAGGGGCCACAAGTGAAGGTAGAGCCCGGTTAAACAGCGTCCTTTCTTATCTTTTGACATAATCAAGACATAGATCTGTAATTTCGCCAAAAATTTAGCAGGAATCTTTGCAGTGAAAATATCATTTTATCCGCGTTGACAATCTGCCTGAATCATTCCAGAAATAGCCATGCCCAATTATGACTATACCTCTTCACTTATAGATTTTTCGGATGCGCCTGATGAAATTCTCCGCGTTCTGAAGATATGGCAAGATCATAAACCTGCTCAAGGCAATCCCTATAAAAACGAGATGGACCCGCTAAGATACCGTAAACACCTTGGCCGCTTTTGTGTGATTGAAATTCAGAAAGACCCCTTGGATTTTATATACCGCCTTGATGGTACCGAGATTTCCTCCTCTTCAAACGAAGATCTCCGTGGTAAAAGTGTTCTGGATGGTACACCGAGTGAAATTTATCAGAATCATTTTAAAGAGTTTAAAATAACCTTCGAAGTCGCAGTCCCTCAGATATGGAAAATTTTCTATCGGGAAGAAGAAGACTGCCATTATTTACGCTTGATTCTCCCCTACGCACAAAATGATGCCTCAGCTGAAGATTTACCGTCATATTTCATGACTTACTGTTATTCTCTTCTTTCTCCCGAAGGGCATTTCGAAGCGTCACGCCACTCAACATCGAACATTTAGCTCTATCTTGACTTGCCTGAGCATCAAACAGATGAGACAAGGCGTTAAATAGAGGATTGATGCATGCTATACCTAGAAAAAGCCGCTGCCGTTATTTATCAACAGGCCGCGAAAAGACCTGGCTTTGAAGGCCTGAACACAGAGGAAAAATGGCAAGAAATTGCCATTGATAAAGATCGTGTTATCAAAACCCTGACCCATAAATGGAAAGGGTGTATTTCACTGATTGCCGAACTGAAAGCACACCCAGATGTTACAGCCGCAGGAATTGCGGACCTACCGGAAGATTATAGACTTGAGAAGCTCGAAGGACCAAAGTCTGACGATGGGAAGTTATTGGAAGATACAGCACGGGCCATGGCATCCGCTGTTCTTGATGTTGCACTGACTCAGCATATAAACAGATAACTCACACTTTTGGTACAGGATACGACTGTGAATCACATCGCAACAGAGCAGCTTAAAAGCATTTCTTTTTGGCGCGATATCAACCCAAAACTCACAATCAGCTCAGATCCTCTTAGCATGATTCCTCTGCAAATAATTGACGATGCTCTATTGTCCGACGTTTCTGATTCATTATGGCAAGACGGATATCTCAATTGCCAGAGCATCTTTACGGAGCAAGATATTTGCCCTCTTCGTCAGGCAATGGAAATACTTCATGAACACAACCTCCCACAGGCGTTCATTTACCTCTATGACGAAGCTTGGGAATTATTCTTCCGCCTGCGTGCACTCCTACAAAACTTCCTCGGGGAAAACTATAGCGTTCTTCCTCACTTTTGGGCGTGGTACATCGATCCCGGAAAGGCAAAAGGCTGGCCACCACACAGAGACAGCGCCGATCAATCGGTGATCAAACTGTATGGTCAAGAAATGTTGATCTCTTTGAGCCTTTGGATCCCCTTGACGGATGCAACACCGGAAAATGGCTGCATGTCCGTTCTACCGCTAGGCTGTGAGCAAGATTACGACACGCCGGTTACGGACCCGTCTGAAATCGCCCTGCAGGATATTCTTTGCCTGCCCGCCAAAGCAGGTTCCGTATTGGGATGGCGACAAGATATATATCACTGGGGCGGAAGAAGTCATCGGAACGCCCAAACACCAAGATTAAGTCTCTCTCTTGAATTTCAAAATGCAGCCCTGGATCCTCTCTGTGAACCCTTGTTGGATCCCAGACATCCCCCACACCCTAAAGAGCGTCTGAATCTTATCTTTCAACAGTTTGAAAAATACAAACACATCGCTGAACTGCCCAAAGGCTTTGTGGTCCAATAATAAGCTCGATCCCGCGAACCCAAGATCAAACCAAACACTTAATCTGAAGAACTTCTCAATAGCCGCAAAGCGTTCAAAGTCACCAATACTGTTGCCCCTGTATCAGCTAACACAGCCACCCAAAGCCCTGTCATACCGAACAAAGTCGTCATCAAAAAAATTCCCTTTAAGCCCAGCGCCAAAGTGACATTCTGATGGATGTTCGCCATGGTTTGGCGTCCACGGCGAATCAATGCTGGCAAGTCCTGTAGCTTGTTTTGCATCAAGGCAATATCAGCCGCTTCCAGAGCAACATCGGTACCGCCCCCCATTGCAATGCCAACATCAGCAACTTTCAGGGCAGGAGCATCATTTATGCCATCGCCAACCATCACCACAGTACCTGCGCCCCGCAATTCATCAATTTCACTGAGCTTGTCCTGAGGCATCAAACCAGCTTTTACAGCAAGGCCCAACTCACTCCCCAAAGCCTTACCCGTTTTCGGGTTATCCCCGGTGAGCATAATCGTTTCAACACCCAACTGCTGCAATTGACTCAAGGTACCGCTGGCTTCTTCACGCGGTTCATCACGCAAAGCCAAAATTCCCGCAAGAACATTATCAATTGCGACAACAACAACTGTTTTACCCTGTGCCAAAAGCCCCTGTGCCTGATCATAAATTTTTGTATTTCCAGATAGTTGTTCTGCAAAATAATCCGTAGATCCGACAACGACCATACGTCCTTCGACATTTCCCAATGCTGCCTTTCCTGTTATGGACTGGGCATCAGATACAGCCGGAATTTCTATTCTTTGATCTAAGGCATATCTTACAACCGCTTCTGCAAGGGGATGACTTGACCCTCTCTCGACTGCCGCCGTCAACCGAATCATCTCTGTCGTATCACCCAGCGCAACAGCGTCCGTAACCTGTGGTTTACCTTCCGTCAGAGTGCCTGTTTTATCGAAAGCCATAGTTTTGGCCCGAGACAATAACTCTAAAGCTGCACCTCCTTTAATTAACACACCGCGACGCGCGGAAGCCGCAAGGGATGAAGTCACTGCTGCTGGAACAGAAATAACCAAAGCACAAGGACAGGAAATAATTAACAGCGTAAGTGCTTTGTAAATCCAGGTATCCCAAGCTCCGTTGAAAAACAGTGGAGGAATCATAGCAACCAGTAACGAAACGCCCATCATTGCTGGCGTATACCAGGACGAGAAACGATCAATAAAGCGTGCAACAGGGGCTTTGTGTTCTTCTGATTCTTCTATCAGCCTGATAATACGATCCAACGTATTGTCACCAGCTTCCGATGTCACACGAAAGGTTGTTAGCTTTTCAAGAACAAGGACTCCGGCTTGGGCTGTATCGTCAATTTCTCTGTTTCGAGGAATAGATTCACCCGTCAAAGCAGATTCATCCAAGACAGCCATACTGTTGAGAACAACTCCGTCGGCGGGCAATCTCTCACCCGGACGCACTTCAATCACGTCACCAACGGACAGATCTTCAACGGGTATTTCTTGACTATGGCTTCCTTGAACCAAACGGGCGACTTTAGGCTGTAGATCAAGTAAAAGCGTCACACCTTCACGTGCTTTATTCACTGCTCGTTGCTCCAAAGCTTCCCCAATTAAAAAGAGGAACAAGACCATAGAAGCTTCTAATGCCTCGCCCAGAAACAAAGCCCCAATTGCCGCAACAGTCATTAGGGTTTGAATACCAAAGTATTGACCAAAACGAATAGATCTTAGCGTATTAAGGAAAATTGGAATCAAACCTATTAAAGCAGCAACACTATAATAAATCCGCGCATTAACCGGATTAACCTGCGTTAAGATCACAGCAATGAAAAGGGCTGTACCCGCAATCATTACCTTGCCAGCACTTCCGCTCAAGAATACTTTCAGCTTATCAGGTACACCGCTAGCAAGAGTTGTTTTGGATGATTGATCTGCGGCTTGTGAGGAAGAACAACAACCTGCTTTTCTTTCAACTATGCTCGTATTGCCATCCCTTACTTCGGTGAGGCTATACCCCAAACCTGTGACGACCTTGTGAATGTCATCTTGCGAAACTTCGCTCGGGTTAAAATCTGTATTAAGTCGTTCTCGCGCAAAAGAAATTCGTGCCGTATGAATACCCGGCAATCTATCAACAGCTTTTTCAATTGATTTTGCACAGCTGGGGCAATCCATTCCACTGATTGTCCATGCCATGTGATGATGCAGATCTTTAATTTCTGCAATAACTGCAACAATCGCATCCCTGATATCATCACCACCAACCCAGGATATTGCCTTACGGGAAACCTCAAAAGATGCCAAGCCGGGCAATGCCTCAAGCCTTTTGCCAATACGATCGCGGCAATCCCCACAGCTTTCTGCCTCGGGCATATGGTCGATAAACAGAATTGTTTGTGCCATAGTAAACCTACACATGAAAAATATTTCATATGAAAGTATATTCATGTATAAATTAAGTCAAGGGCAGTAAGCTTTCATTCTCGAAAATTAAATCCTGACACTGGATCAGTGATATTTTACCAACCACCGCCACCGCCACCGCCGCCGCCACCACCAGACGAGCCACCACCACTTGATGAGCTGCTAGACGAAGAGCTGGGCGGACTGGAAGCAGAAGAAATCGTATGCCCGATACCACTTGTCAATCCACTGGCAATAGAGCTTGAACTTCGGGAAAAAGAGTCTCCGCGATACCAGCGTGGCTTATAATCCATCGGAACCTGATTCATGACGGTAAGATAGTTTTGTAACCTTTCTGACCATTGATCTTCGACTCCAAGAGCCATAGCAAAGGGCAAGTGTTGCTCAAACACGTGTTCATTAAAATCAGGCTCGGGACCAATCGCTTCCAACCGTTCTCCTTCGGCAACAGAAAGGTACAACTTATAGCCTTCCAGTTTGTCGAGGATTTTCTGCCCCTTAACGCTTGGCGCTTCCATCAGGTAGCTAAAAACCAGCGTTATCGTAAAAATCAGAAGAATAACGCCATAATTTTCAGCTGAAAAATCCTGATCGGTAATGAGCTCTCCCACAGACAAAGAACAGTAAGGTATCACCAGAAAAATGCTCAGGGGTAAAAGCACAGCAATGTTTTTCGGTAACCCTGACTTTGTCATTTTTCCCGACATCACCCTGCACAAAGGCGGTAAAATTACTCCGGAAAAAATACCAAAAAATGCCATGAAAAAGAGCGCAGGGATAATAAGATCCCCCCCTGCATAAGCCAATGACATGATAACACCACCAAGCCCCAGCAAAAATCCAATAAGCCATTTGCCAGTATTTGCCGCAAAATAACCTGATCCATATTCATCGCTAACGGCTTCACCAAAAAAACTGACCACAGAAGCAAATCTGGAATCATATTTCCGCTTCAACTTATATTCATCGCCAGGATCAGGAAGTAAGCGATCTATAATTGTCCATTCACCGCGCGGCAGGCTATCAAGATCTGCTTTTTCTGTTCGCTGAAGAGAATAATCACTCTTGCTCTGGTCAATGGTTATATAGCCCTTTGTCGCAAGGCTCGTCAGTGCAACGACAAAGGCTGTTTTTTCGCTATAGCCCTTTCGAAAACCGAGATGGCTCAGATATCCAGCCGCAGCGGGAGAAATATTTTTTGGTCCTTCGAAAAGGGGAATGACAATGCCTGCGGCCGGATCACGTCCTACATAAAACCAGGCAACAGAATAGTACGCCGTGATAATCACTAGCGTCACAAGCCCAATCAAAAAACTGGCGTTATCTTCCAGATAATATTGTGCCTGTTCATAGCTATCCGGCACATAGACAAAACCCGTTGGCCAAGCAGTTGCAATTGTTAAACCTTCACTCGTCGACAACGCACGAGTTGTTTCAAAGGAGACTCCATCAGATCTAAGCGATGATTGATAATCCTCTCCATCATCCCCGTAGTAGCCTGTATAACCGATGGATTGTATAACCTCGGCACCTTGGGGCAGGTACACATTGGCGACAACTTTTTCGATCGGAAAGTCCCAGCCATTACCAGTCACGTTCCAATAAAGCTCGTCCATCGTCTCCAGATGCGTCAATTGACGATCTGTTATGTAGGTAATCTCATAGGTATATTCACCAACAGGCAGAAAATAATCAGACCGTCCCATGTAAATACGCACACCATTACTTAAATTCTCGGTATGATAGGATTCATTTCGACCATCCCGTCTGACAGACACAAGGTGAAAACCAACTGAATAGCGCTTACCCTGAATTTCGTATTTCGTGGGGAAATCCCTGTAGATTCCGCGTCTAATATTCTGTCCTTCCGCACGGACAGTAATCGTTTCTGTTACCTTTATACTACTGTCTTCACGCACAACAATGTCCGAGACAAACAACTTGATCCGCTCATCAGCAAAGACAAGAGAAGGGGCAAGAATGATCAGAGCACCAAACAATAGGTTGATGAGATTCCATTTACGAAAAATCTGATAGTTCATAGCTTTACTCCTGGTGCCTGCCGGTCATCTGGGTTTTCCAGTTGAAAATATTCTGCGCGGATAAAATGAAACTGTTTTGCGATTAAATTACTTGGAAAACTTTCAACAGAAACGTTCATCAAACGCACTGCGCCATTATAATATCGGCGCGCCATCTCGATATCGTTTTCAACTTCGGTCAGCGTCGACTGAAGATCACGAAAGCTGCCATCCGCTTTTAAATCCGGGTAGTTCTCTGCGACCAGAAGCAATCTGGTCAAAGCCGAGGCAAGCCCTCCTTCAACCTTCCCCCGTTGATCAACACTGTTTCCCACAGAGCTTACACACTGCGCTCTTAATTTCGTGACTTCGGCCAGGGTCGACTTTTCGTGGGCAGCATAACCCTTTACCACCTTCACCAGATTGGGAATTAGGTTGCTCCGTTTCTTCAATTGAACATCAATACCGCTCCATCCTTCAGAAACTTGCTGGCGATATTTCACAAGACGATTATAGGCAAAAATACCCCACAAGATTACGAGGGCAGGAACACCAATTCCAAGAAGGGAAAAAAGAAACGAAGAAGGCATATACAATCCTGCAACAGATTTAAATATGCTCTACTATACAGAGCATAAGAAAAGCCGCTAGCGGGTATTTTGTATCAATTGTTGCAGAACTGTTGCTATGATTTGATTTTAATTGTGATCTTCCAGCACATGATGTGCCATATCAGCAATGACATGGCGAATATGATCATCGGCTAATTCATAGTGAACCTGGCGTCCCACTTTTTTAGACACCAATATGCGCGCATCTCTGAGGTGCCGCAGATTATGGCTGGTCAAAGATTGCGACTGACCCGTTGCTTCTGAAAGCTCACTCACAGAACAGGGATTCTGAAAGCAGCACAGACAAAGCCGTAAACGCCCTTCATCACCCAGTGTCTTGAAAATGTTGCTCAGGTTTTCAACGCCACTCTTGCCAAGATCGGGGAGTCCCTGACAGCAGTTTTCTTGTCCCGACACACTGGAAATAACAGATTGGCAATTCTGATGATCTTCTATAGCCACAGCTCTACTTTCAACGCTCCCTTGATAACAACGTCACTTATAATCAATTCACCAAAGGCGTAAAACTTGCCGGGGCAGGATCAACAACATTGATCAAATCACGTTCCAGCGACAGGATAGCCAAACCACGTTCACTCCGACCATCTGCGTGAAGACGGAAAACACCATCAAGGCCAGCAAAACCTTGTGAATTGGTTAAAAGGCTCTTGGAATAGTTCACAGCCGTGGATTGGCTTTCGGCTTGACGGGCAATGACAGCTGCAAGGGCAACCGAATCATAGGCAAGCGTCACAATACGTGGTGGCGTCTTGCCATAAAGTACCTTGTAACGATCTTTAAAATTCTCCCAATGTACTGGAGACGGGGCCGCATACCAACTGCCAACCAATGCCGGCTCACGCCCAAGCTTCGGATTATTCCACAGTGCCGTACCAAGGTATTTCACCTGATTAGGGTCAACATCGTAATAGTTCAGCAACGGTGCTATCGTTAGCAACTGCTTGCCCCCTGTGGGAATGATAATAGCCTCGTAGTTTGGTGGATTAAGTGTATCGCGCCCACGAAGTCGAGCCAACGCCCGACGTGAGGCCGCATCGCCCCGGGATTTCAGCGTTGCTTTATGAGCCAAAAGAGACTGGTGACGCGCGTTATAATTGGCAATGGCCTTTACTTCATCTTCCAAATCGGGATCTGAAGGATTGAAAAAACCCAACCGTGTCAGTTCAACACTTGATCCATATGATTGAATTTGCAGCGCGCTGACAATACGGCGACCATAGTCGTTATCAGGGGCAAAAACAGCAACACGTCGAATTCCCTGAGCCGTAGCATAGTCAACAACGCGTCTGATCTGTTCTTCCGGTGTTAGTCCCAAAACATAGATACCATCACCAGCTACAGCCTGATCGTTCGAGAATGAAAGCACATTGATATTTGCTTGGCGGGCGAGGGGGGTTATAGCTGACACAGATGTTGCAAACAAGGGACCGATCACCAGATCAACCTGTTCTGTTATCAGTGATTCCATTGCAGTGCGTGCCCCTGTTGGCGTTCCCGCTGTATCGCGAACCACAAGGTCGAATTTCTCTCCGGACACATCAAACAAGGCAAGCTGTGCGGCGTTTAACAGAGATTCACCAATGGCTTTATGGCGCCCACTCAAGGGTAGAAGAAATCCGACTTTTGTTCTTCTTTCGCTAATCACAACAGTTTCTGCCGTCTCAAGATCCGCAAAAGGTTCGATCTCTTCAATTATTTCAGGTTCAGTAATTTCAGGCTCTACCGTATTTTGAGCATCCTCTGGCTGAGTTTCTTGAACTTCAGGAGTTTCTGCCGTTGCATCCGGCCCCTTTTTCATGGTTGTCTGGCATCCAGAGATCAAAATAGAAAGCAAGATGATCGCGGGCAGGGATAAAAACCTACGGCTAATGTCCGTGCCCTTTACAACAAAGAAAGTCGCCAACGTTGAGCTCAAAACAGTCATCCTCTCAAAATCATCCTGCCGTAAAATCAGACGGGACCAATAAAACACTAACCGAGGAACAAGCCAACAGTCGACCCGCCCTCAATAGCGATAAACCTGAACCAGCACTTTACCTCGTTGCGACCCCAATCGGCAACATGGGGGATATTACGGACCGCGCAAAAAAAATTCTCGCTGCCGCTGATCTTATCGCCTGTGAAGACACTCGTGTCACCAAAAAGCTGGCTCAGGCTTTTGGCTTTACAGCGCCTCTTGTGGCTTATCACGAACATAACGCAGATAAAGTAAGACCCAAGCTTATTGAAAAGGTAAAAAAAGGCAATGTCGTGGCCTTGGTTTCCGATGCCGGAACACCACTGATATCAGACCCGGGTTACAAACTCGCGAACAGCGCTCATGAAGAAGGAATCGCTTTAACATCCATTCCTGGTGCCTCAGCCCCTATAAACGCACTTGTTTTATCCGGTTTGCCAACAGATCGCTTCTTCTTCAATGGATTTCTCCCCAATAAAACTGGCGCCCGGTGCAAAGCACTAAAAGAACTTACGACCATTCCCTCAACACTTATATTTTTCGAATCTACGCACCGACTAGCGGGATCTTTGGCAGATATGTACAGCGTCCTTGGTAATCGTTCCGCAGCAGTAACTCGGGAACTTACGAAAAAATTTGAAGAAGTACGGCGTGGAAACCTCAAAGAACTCGCTGAGCACTATGCTGACGTCGGGAACCCCAAAGGCGAGATTGTAATTGTTGTCGGTCAGGACAGTACAAGTTCCAATGAACTCACGGAAGAAGATCTGGATAACCAGATCAGAAGCGCATTGGGAAACAATTCCCTACGGGATGCTGCCGCCCTCGTCAGTACAGCCACCAGCCTGCCCAAAAAGAAAGTCTATCAACGCGCACTGGAACTTTCAAAAGACACTTGAATGCCTGACCTTTTGCAAAAAAACTCAAAAAGAAACAGCTATAAAACAGGCCGTTATGCAGAGCTTTTTTCTGTTTGGTATTTACGGTGCAAAGGCTATCAAATTCTCTCTAAAAATTACAAAACCAGAGTTGGAGAAATTGACCTGATTGCCAGAAAAAAGAAGTTAATTTGTTTTGTAGAAGTGAAAAAAAGACAAAACTTGGAAATGGCTTCGCAGGCGATCAGTCAAAAACAACAAATACGCATCATTCATGCAGCAGAATACTTTTTGAAGCAAAACCCTCAATATCAGGATTTTGCCCAAAGATTTGATGCTGTTCTTATTGGTGCCACAGTTTTCCCCTATCACATAAAAAATGCGTGGCAGGTTCACTAAACAAACCGTACAAAGACATAACGAGATATTACAGAACTCAGAATTTGAGATCAGGTCATAAACAGGAGTAATTTCACCATGACCAAGGTGGGGATGGCGCTTAGATTAACACTTACTCTAATCGGAATAACGGTACTGAGCGGATGTAGCACAACCGGCGCAGTTATTGGTGCAGGTGCTGTTGCAGCAAACACAGCAGCCCAGGAAAGACCTTTTCAAAAGGCAGTAACGGATGTTCAGATTAAACTGGAAATCAACGATCTTTTCTTGAGAGAAAACATTTCTATTTTCAGGAAAGTCAATATTCAGGTTAACGAAGGCAAAGTCCTGCTCAGCGGTAATGTCGAACTACCCGAACATCGTATCATCGCTGTACGTGATGCATGGAAAGCAACAGGCGTTCGTGAAGTCATTAATGAAATCGAAGTCAACAACGACAGCGGAATCACCGACTATGCAAGAGACGTCTGGATTAACACTCAACTAAAAACAGTTCTTTTATTCGACAAGGAAGTAACGTCAATTAATTACAATGTCGATACTGTTAACCAGAGTGTTTATCTGCTTGGTATTGCTCAAAACCAGGAAGAAATAAACCGGGTAATTGCGCATGCAAAAGATATTGATTACGTCAAACGCGTTGTCAGTTATGTGACACTGAAAGACGACCCTTCCAGAACACAATAGCGCTGTTCAAATGAACTTAAACGGCGGTAACATTTATCCTTACCGCCGTTTAAAGTATATATATAAGATCCATGCTACATCGCACATCACTCTCCAGCGCTAATATCTTTCGCTACTTAAAAAATATTGGTCAATCAGAAGACCATGATATTTCTCTGTCTGAAACGGCACTGTTAATTGCGGCACAAGATCGTAAAGCGAATTCTATTGATCGCTACAGAGATCATTTGGATTGTTTGGTTCAAGACACACAAAATCTTTTACGACAAATTGCAAATCATAAAGAAGCACTTGATCTTGATGATATTCTTAGCACAATTGAAACTGTGCTTTATGACATACATGGCTACAAGGGCGATATAGAAACCTATGACGATCTTGAGAATGCAAACCTTATTGCGGTCATTGAAAGACGCAAAGGTTTGCCAATTGTTTTAGGGATTCTCTATCTTCACATCATACATTCAATCAATCTTGAACAGACTCTTTTTGCTGCCGGATTGAATTTCCCCGGACATTTCCTTATCCGCATTTCATATGGGAAAAAGCACGTCATTGTTGATCCCTTTGATCGCGGAAAGGTACGTGATACTCCTTGGCTTCGCGCAACCCTGAAAGGTTTTATGAGTGATCGAGCTGAACTACAGGCAGAATTCACTCAATCCGTGAGCAACCGTAATATCCTCTTGCGACTTCAGAATAATATTAAAGTACGATTGATTGAAGCTAAAGAACCAGAAAAAGCATTAGAAATCTTGGAAAAAATGCTTCTCATTGCCCCGAATGAACCTGTCATATGGCGAGAAGCAGGCATGCTTCAGGCATTTTTAAATAACATTCTTGCTGCAATTGAAACTCTGGAACATTATCTACAGATCGAAGAAGACCACAGAGGTCTTATGGAAGCGTCTCAAATGCTCCAGAAACTGAAAGCACAATTGAACTGATCTACTAGGGAATGTGACCTCATGACACTCTCCGTTGCCATCCAGATGGACCCAGTATCAACCATTGATATCAATGGCGACAGCTCTTTCATATTAGGTCTCGAGGCTCAAAACCGCGGCTACAAACTATACCATTATCTGCCTAAAGACCTTTCAATGAAAGGGTCACAGGTTTATGCCAAGTGCCGCCCGGTAGAATTTCGGCGCGAACAGGGAAACCATGCAACACTTGGTGAAGCTCAAATCATTGATCTCGCCACGATTGACGTTATTCTCATGCGCCAGGACCCACCATTCGACATGTCCTATATTACGGCAACGCATTTGCTGGATCATGTCCACCCCAAAACACTTGTCGTAAATGATCCCAGTTGGGTTAGAAATTGCCCGGAAAAACTCTTCATTGCTGAATTTCCAGAACTCATGCCCCCAACCCTGATCACAAATGATCTGGACGAAATCAAATCCTTCCGCGCCGAACATAAGGATATCATCGTTAAACCACTCTATGGAAACGGCGGTGCAGGCGTTTTCCACATCAAACCTGATGATGAAAACCTGAATTCCGTTTTTGAATTATTTGAACAGCACTACCGCGAACCCATAATCGCACAGCTCTACCTGCCGGATGTTCGCAAAGGAGACAAACGGATCATCCTGATCGACGGAGAGCCAGCAGGGGCTATTAACCGCGTACCAGCAGAAGGCGAAGCAAGATCCAACATGCATGTGGGTGGACGCCCAGATCCAATTGGTTTGACAGAACGTGATCGCGAAATCTGTGCTGCCATTGGCCCAACCCTGAAAGAACGGGGTCTTATTTTCGTAGGCATTGATGTCATCGGTGACTACATGACAGAAATCAACGTGACATCCCCGACTGGCATTCAAGAAATAAACCGCTTTAATGGCGTTTCGCTCGAAGCTGACATCTGGGATTCAATTGAAGGTAAACTGAACCTCCTCCGACTAAAGTCAGAGGCTTCAGTGTAATGAGCACCTTTGGCGCAAAATTGTATATTTATCCGACTGAAGTCGGAGGATTTAACCAATTTGTGGAAATTAAAGGGATAAACACACTCATCATATGTGGTTGTAATAATTTTTCTAGTATTACAGCTATTTTATTGACCTTTCTTTTACATCTCCAGGATCTGTCCCTACTACACTTGACGCCATAAGAGCGATTAACACAGACTAGATATGCTCTATCATCCTTGCGAACCTGTATGGTCAGAACTATAAGCCCTATCTAGCCGCAAATTCATTTTAGGATTCTTCATGACTCAGCAAATTCCGATTTTTATTATAAATCTCGAAAGATCTGCCGAGAGAAGAAAAAAAATTGAAGACCAATTTAACTCAATCGAGTTGAATTATGAGTTCTACAAAGCCATCGATGGAAGAGAACTTGATTGGAAAAGCATAAAAAACTATGCACATAGCTATCGTTTAAAGGAGTTTGGTAAAGATATGACTCCTAATGAAATCGGGTGCTATCTGAGCCACTTTACACTGTTTGAGCGCATATTAAATGAAGGGCATGAAATGGCCCTGATTATTGAAGATGATGTTAAGATTACAAAAGAATTACCAGCTGTTTTAAAAGCTATTAAAAACGTCAAAACACCATGGGATATGATACGCCTTGCATCTTCCCGTGACCGCAAATTTGAGATTTTAGAACCAATCACCGAGATAGCTGACTTAGTAAAACTCAAAGGCAATGCGTGCGGAGCCGTTGGATATATTCTGAACCAGTCCGGTGCTGAAAAACTTTGTAATTATTGCAAAACTATTTTCCATCCAATAGATATCGCGATGGATAGAGTATGGGAAAACAAGCTACAAATCCGAGCCGTTTATCCCTTCCCTATTGTACATGATAATAGCGTTCAATCAGATATTCGGTCTGATAGTCCTCCAATTCAAGATCCTCAAAAAACAATACACAAGCTTCGTCGGAAACGAAGAAAGATTGTCGATGGAATCAACAAAAGATTGTGGGAATTCAGAAGCGATTAAGAATGTCGTTTTGTAATTTAAAGTAAGGGCATTTTAGCGATTTAAACGGCGTGAAATTCCTTGAACAGCAATATGCCGATCACTTTCCAACAATTTTTGGAAATATTCAGGATTCCTCAACTCTTTACCTTCTCGCCCAGGAATGGATCTACTGTGAAAAAGATGAAGAACTGGCGAGCAATAATTGGCATCAATTCGATAGACGCCACTTCTGATCAATCTAACCGTGAAGTCTGAATCCTCAAGCCCATGGCCTTCATAACTCTCATCAAACCCATCAACCCGGTAAAAATCTTCTTTCCAGACACCTAAATTACAGGTTTGAACTTTTTCCCAGTTTTTTGCCTGTTTCTTACGAGCTATGTCTGATTGAGGTATCCTGAGAAACTGAAAAGGTCGATTGCATTGACCTGTCAGCCCCATAGCAAACAGAATCCCAGTGGGCCAACGGAAAAAATTCCATGCTTTCTTGAAAATTTTCGCCGTAAAACGTTTTTTCAAATAAACTCTACGACCTGCGACAAACCATTTCCCTTGAGCAAGCTTACGATGAAATGCAATAAAGGAGGGCATCAGACAACAATCACCATCAATAAAAATAAAATAATCACCTTCTGCCAATGCAGCAGCACCATTTCGTACCGCAGCCACTCGAAACCCGTTATCCTCGTGCCAAAAATGCTTAATGGTTATATCTGACTTATCTGCAAAATTTTTGATGAGTTGCTTTGTATCTGGACCAGATCCATCATCCGCAATGATGACTTCAAAATTTTTATTTGTCTGATATTCCAATGATCTCAATACAAAATCCAATGCCTGCGGCCAGTTGTATGTGGTGATAATCAAACTGATTTTCGGCACGGGATGCATATTAATCTCAATTTATGCTTTGGATATAGAACAAGAAATCAAAGCCTTTGTAATAGAGACCATGGCTTTTGCCAATTATCTTATTCAGTTTAAAGATTTTCTTTGGATACATTTTCTATATCATGGAGCATATAACACAGGAGAAAACGCGTGCCTCTATCCCCTTTAAATATCGCTCTTTGGGCCGTAAATCTGGAAACGCCTCTGAAATCTCTGTCTGATTGGATAGAGATTACCAGCCAGCGGATGGAACAGGCCAAAGAGCAGGGGACAGATCTGTTACTTATGCCCGAATATGTTTCAGAACAGTGGATGGCTTTTGCTCCGGCTGGTATAGGCCCTGATGAAGAAATTCCCTGGATGGCAACACAGGCAACAGAAGCTATAGACCAGTTAAAAGTTTTGGTAAAAGCTCATGATATCGCGTTATTGGCAGGCACTTTCCCCGTTGCGATTGATACCAAGGATGACGTTTCTGATTCTCCCGTCAATGATAACAGTGGTTATTACAACAGGGCACATCTGTTTTTGCCTGATGACAGATATATCACACAAGATAAACTCTGTCTGACACCAAATGAACAAGACCCAAAGGTCTGGTGTTTGACACCTGGCAACAAGATCAAAGTTTTTACATGGCGAAGCTTGCGGATTGCAATCCTGATTTGTCTGGATATAGAAATGCCAGCTTTGTCATCACTTATAGCCGATCATGATATTGATTTAATTCTTGTTCCATCAATGACATCAAAACTTGCAGGCTACAATCGCGTTTTCGGCTGTGCCAAGGCCAGAGCAATAGAATTACAAGCCGCAGTAGCCGCTGTCGGTCCAATTGGGGCCACGCATTTTTTTGGCAAAAAAAGACAAAACCAAACCTCTGCTGCAGCTGTGTACATTCCCTGTGAAGAAAGCCTTGGACATATTGGCGTTGCAACAGAAATTTCACCAACAGATACCACTGTCGGGCAAGGACCTTTGATTGTTGCCAAAGATATCCCCTTTGATGAAATTCGTCGATTGCGAAGCGGCTCAGCAGAAGTTTGGCCCGGAGCCTGGAATGCTGATCACGTAGTCGTCGAAGACAACGAAAAATGAAACGACGTCTTTGTTCTATTATTTTAGCCCTAGATATGTGTCAAACACATACCCCACAGAACAGGCAAGACGCAGATTAGATATTTTCTAAAGTAAATAAATTTGTTAGAAGCGCGCCAGAATAGATACGTGAACTAGAATACGGCGGCTTTTCCAAAAGGCAAAGATCGCCCTTAATTCGGGCAAAAGGTAATCCTTACTGCCTTAAAGAAGATCCGATCGGATATCAGATGAAAGCCTACAATTTTTGCGACCCGAAAAATATCAAAGCTGATGTTCTCTCGGGATTAACCGTTGCTCTTGCTCTTGTACCGGAAGCGGTCGCTTTTGCATTCGTGGCACAGGTCGATCCACTCGTTGGCCTTTATGCTGCTTTTATCGTTGGCCTGATTACCTCGTTAATCGGCGGACGTCCCGGGATGATTTCCGGCGCTACTGGTGCATTGGCCGTTGTAATGGTCGCCCTTGTTGTTTCACATGGCGTACAATACCTCTTTGCTGCCGTGGTCCTCATGGGCATTTTGCAAATTCTCGCCGGTATTTTTAAACTCGGGAAATTTATTCGTCTGGTTCCACATCCCGTGATGCTTGGTTTTGTGAACGGTTTGGCTATTGTCATCTTCCTTGCGCAGTTGTCCCAGTTCAAAGTCACCCCAACTGATCCAAACAGCGAATGGCTGAGTGGTACAACTCTATACATCATGCTGGGTCTTGTTGCCCTGACAATGGCGATCAGCTATCTCTTGCCAAAGGTGACAACGCTAATCCCTGCACCATTGGCAGCCATTGCTGTTGTCAGTGCCGTTGTTATTGGTTTTGGACTTGATATCCCAACCGTTGGTAACATGGCGTCTATTGCTGGCGGTCTTCCGGAATTTCATATCCCGAGTGTTCCTTTCACGCTTGAGACACTCTACATTATTTTCCCATACTCTCTCATTCTCGCAGCAATTGGCTTGATTGAATCCCTGTTGACCCTGACCTTGATTGATGAAATCACTGAAACCAAAGGCGGTACATCGCAAGAATGTATGGGGCAGGGCGTTGCGAACCTGGTAACAGGTTTCTTTGGAGGTATGGGTGGCTGTGCCATGATCGGGCAGTCAATGATCAACATTAAATCAGGTGGTAAAGCCCGTCTTTCCGGTGTTGCAGCTGCACTCTTTCTTTTGATCTTCATTCTCTTTGCTTCAGATCTTATCGAGCTTATCCCGCTTGCCGCATTGGTCGGCGTGATGTTTATGGTGGTGATCGGCACGTTTGAATGGTCAAGTTTTCGCATCTTGCACCGCATTCCAAAAACAGATGCTTTTGTCCTGATTTTGGTTTCCGGTGTTACAGTTTATAGTGATCTTGCCATTGCCGTTGTGGTTGGTGTCCTTGTTTCTTCACTGGTCTTTGCCTGGAATTCAGCTAAACACATCTATGCGCGTGTTGGCACAACAGAAGATGGCAAAACAACTGTATATGAAATTTCCGGCCCACTGTTCTTTGGATCTATCAGCTCTTTCAGAGATCTTTTTAATCCCGCAGATGATGCTGATGATGTAGTTGTCGATTTCCAAAATGCCCGTGTTTGGGATCATTCAGGTCTGGAAGCAATCGATGGCTTGGCTGAACGTTACACCCGTAGAGGAAAAACGCTGCACCTTCGTCATCTAAGCCCCGATTGCCGCCATCTCCTCGAAAAGTCAGTCAGCATGGTCGAAGAAGACAAAGAAGGTGATCCGCACTACGGTGTTTTTGTAGATTATAATAAAATGTACCATGAAGATGATGAAATCGCTGATAAAACTTAAACATCAATTGTCATAATCTGTTATAAAAAGAGGGCTTTGGTCCTCTTTTTTTTCGGCCATCAAATGGCTACCTCTATTCCTCTTCTGATATATTTAAGGTAATCGAAAGGGCTTTATCGCCATTCTCCATTCGGCATAAATTGACAAAACACGACAAACAAGTGATCTTAATACTAAGTTCTATTTTTGTTCTCTTCCTTATGCTCTGAAATACAGAGCCATTGATAAGATACCCTGGAAACTTGATCATATGTCTGACCCAACGTCACAAAAGACCAAGCACACAGGCAGATGCCTTTGCGGAAATATTCGCTTTGAAATAAAATCCGAACTCAACGATATTTCAGTATGCCATTGTCAACAATGTCGGCAATGGTCTGGTCACATCTGGGCGTCAACAGATTGTCCAACTGATCAACTGACTTTCACGTCTTCTCTCTCAAGCCTAATCTGGTATAAGTCTTCCGATCATGCCAAGCGCGGGTTTTGTAAGACCTGTGGATCTTCCCTATTCTGGAAGCTGAATAAAGAAGGTGAGGAGGGGGATTACTATGCTATTTCAGCCGGATCTCTAAATGATACATCCCCTCTAAAAATGAAACGCCATATCTTTTGCCGCTACAAAGGTGATTATTACACCTTGGAAGATAATATTCCCCAAGAAGAAACCTAATAAGCTAAGAAACCTGAAAGCTAAAGAACCGAGCCAAACGAAAAGCCTAGTTTATCCCAATACTAGATTATGCCAATACAGGTCACATGGATGTTCAGAGAAGTTCAGAATTCAGACAAAGAAACAGTTATTGCAATGGCAAAGAGCTATTACCTCGAAGACGGAAATAGCTATGGAGAAACCAGAATAGAAAAGGCAATTGCCTCTATTTTAGCGGGCGAGCCCCTTGCAAAACTCTGGATCATTGAACAAGAGCGCACTGTCATCGGCTATCTTTGTGTATCACTTGGCTTTTCTCTCGAAACCGGAGGGCGTGATTTCTTTATTGATGAGCTTTTTGTTAAAAGGGCATACAGAAATCAAGGCATTGGCACAAAAGCGCTTGAACTTGCCTGTGAAGAATCAAAAAAACTGGGCGCAGAACGCATTGTGTTAGAAGTTGAGCAAAGTAATCCCCAGGCAAAAGCTCTCTATAAACGGTTTGGGTTCGAGTCACATCCGCGTTATTTAATGTCTAAGTTTCTGTGAATAACAAAGGCTGCACAACGCTATTATGAATAATAAACCTGATATAAATCTCAGTAATATTAGAGAATCCGGTCCACAGCCCATGCTTTCGAAAATACTAGTAAGTGCCTGTTTAATGGGAAAGCCTGTACGCTATGATGAGTGTTACGCATCCAAAGGCGCAGAAAAACTACACCACTTACAGGGACAAGGACGTATTGTTTTACTTTGCCCCGAAATTGCTGGAGGGCTACCAACTCCCAGAGCCCCAGCTGAACGTGTATCTGACCAGATAAAAAGCCAAACAGGTGAAAATTTCACCAATGCTTTTATCCACGGCGCAGAACAAGCTCTCACTCTATGTCTGAATCACAACATCAAAATCGCGATCCTCAAAGAGAACAGCCCCTCCTGTGGTAGTGATTTTATCTACGACGGCTCCTTTACCGGAACAAAAATCAGAGGTTCAGGCATCGTCACAGATCTATTGCGTGCGAACGGTATTTCAGTTTTTAGCGAGCATAACATTGATCATGCTATTGATTTGGCAAACCAATAAGTCAATACAATAAATTACACTTAAAATATAAATTTCTTCTTTTACGTGCATCAAAGAATGATACACTAAGTTCTCCATTTGTTCTGCTTGAGTAAAAGAAAATGACCGTCCAGATCAATACTGTTTCTTTTCAGGGTATAGAAGTTCGCGACATCGAAGTACAAGTCCAACTATCAAGTGGATTGCCCGCTTTTCATATTGTCGGATTACCAGATAAAGCCGTTGCCGAGAGCCGGGAAAGAGTACGTGCAGCTTTAACCGCAATTGGTCTCGCGCTTCCTCCGAAAAGAATCACAGTCAATCTGGCCCCGGCCGATTTACAGAAAGAAGGCAGTCATTACGATCTTCCCATCGCGCTTGGCATCCTTGCCGCCATGGAAATTGTGCCGGCAAGCGAGCTAACAACCTATCTTGTTCTTGGAGAATTGGCACTTGATGGAACTATCCGGGCCGTAAATGGCATTTTACCCGCCGCTTTACAGGCCTTGGCAAGTGATAAGGGCATTATTTGCCCTGAAAATCAGGGCGGAGAAGCTGCGTGGGTGAAAGGGTTAGAGATTATTGCCCCGCCCAGCCTTTTAGCTCTCACAAATCATATCAATGGACGCCAGATACTCTCGCCTCCCAAAACAGCATTACCTCAGCCGGCGAGTGATCGCCGACACCTTCCTGACCTAAGGGACGTTAAGGGCCAGGAAACAGCCAAACGTGTTCTTGAAATCGCAGCAGCTGGCGGCCACCATTTGCTGTTTAATGGGCCACCCGGGTCTGGAAAATCAATGCTCGCTTCTCGATTACCGTCTATTTTGCCAGAACTTCTGCCCGAAGAAATTCTCGAAGTCAGCATGATTCACTCCCTTGCAGGTTTGTTAAAGAATGGCGCGTTAGAGAATTTACGCCCCTACAGAGATCCGCACCACTCTGCCTCTGCGCCCGCCATTGCAGGCGGCGGGCCCAAAGCAAAACCCGGAGAGATATCTCTTGCTCACAGAGGCGTTCTTTTTCTCGACGAACTCCCCGAATTTAATCGCAATGTATTGGAAACTTTACGGCAACCACTGGAAACCGGTAAAATTTCCATTGCTCGCGCAGAAGCCCATATTACATATCCTGCACGTGTTCAGATGATTGCTGCAATGAATCCCTGCCGTTGCGGAGAGGTTGATCCTGTTACCCAGATTTGCGCCAGAGGTCCAAGATGTAGCACTCAATATCAAGCCCGTATCTCTGCACCACTCTATGATCGAATTGATCTCTATCTCGATGTTCCCCCCGTCAGAGCATCTGACTTATCCCTGCCACCTCCGAAAGAAGGTAGCCGTGATGTTGCTCTTCGGGTTCAGGCAGCACGTGATATCCAAACAGAACGATATGCAGCTTATCCAGAACAGAAACGACCCCATTGCAATGCAGAAGCAGAGGGCGAAATTCTGGATAAAATTGCCTTACTCGGTCCCAGGGAAAAAGAATTGATGCACCGCGCCTCAGAGACGTTCAAACTCTCAGCCCGCGCTTATCATCGCGTTCTCAAGGTTTCACGAACTATCGCCGATCTGGATAATCAGGAAATGATTGAGACAAAGCACATAGCCGAAGCTTTACGTTATAAAAAGCCAAGAAAGTAAGGCCGTAAACAAGGCATAAAATCACTAAAAAAGATTGGTCGGTAAAACCTGTTCAGAAGCTACCTTTGCTTGGCCTGCAGTATATGTCCCTTAATTGTCGTTTCACCCAAGGCCTTGCGGGCTTCAAGCCTGTGGACCCCTCGCAACAACACATAGCGGCCTTTTCCCTGACGAACACTTATAGGGTTCTGTTCTGTCTCTTCCATGATCTTGTCAGCAGTGATTTTTAACTTCTCAGGATCAAACTCTTTGCGGCGGCCTGCTGGCACATAAATCTCGTCTATGTTTAGCGTATGAACCTTCAGCACTTTCTTTCTCCCAACCCGGTCAATCCAGACAGTCTAATAATCATTTGCTCTATTGGGAATAGCTTTCCCAGCTCTCAAATTTCCTAAAAAAGAGAAAAGGGTTCATGGACAAGACAAGGACTCCACAAAAACATATATCCCCACATTATATTAAACAGAAATAACAACCCTTAGTTTAAAAGATACAGATGAAAAATCACAAGCGTAGTTATATTAAATGTCTGATTTTTAATATTAATTAAAAATCACTAAAGTTTTACTAAAAATAATTTCAACATGCATCTATAATTAATAACAACTTGTGCGTTTATTCCTCTTAATTTTAACAGGACTCGCAATGCTCGCAATAAATCAAATCAAGTCACTGCATCCCTCTGAGATAAGTGAAATTGGTTCGTGTGAAAGTCTCGTCAACAACTGCCCATACGGCATGTATCGTACAGACTTTGAAGGCTATTTTTCTACTGTAAATCCAGCTTATGCCCGTCTTTTTGGCCTGAATACGGTCGAAGAGTTTTTTGAGTATACTCGATCACCTAACTGCCAACTCTACACTGATCTCGATTTACGCAGAGATATCTATGACAACCTAAAAAAACAGAACCAACTCAGCCAGATTGTATACCAGATATTCAAAGTGGACGGCACAACCCGGTGGGTAAAAGAACACTGTGTCGCTGTCCGAGATCGCTATGGCTCTATTATCGCTTTCGAGGGTTATGTTGAACCGCTGGAAAAGCATGATGATTCAACTGAAACCAGCCTGCTTCCAGAAGCCAGATTCAGGGCCATTTTCGATCAAATTGAAAACATTGCGGTTCAGGGTTACGACCAGAACAGGCGTGTTATCTATTGGAATAATGCCAGTGAGAAGCTTTATGGATACCAACAAACCGAAGCATTGGGGCAAAAGCTGGAAGACCTGATTATTCCTGAAAAAATGCGGGATCATGTCATCAATGTGCACCAACAATGGCTGGAAAAAAACAAGCCAATCCCATCTGGTGAAATAGAACTCAAAAACAAAAAAGGAGATAATGTGCCCGTCTATTCCAGTCACATCACGCTCTTGAACTCTCATAAAGAACATGAAATGTACTGCATAGACGTTGAACTCACTGAAATTAAAAAAGTTGAACGCGCCTTACGAATTGCCAAAGATCACGCAGAAAGAGCCAGCATGGCAAAAACGGCTTTTCTTTCTGCAATGACTCATGAACTACGAACACCTCTCAATGCCATTATTGGTTTTTCCGAGGTCATGGAACAAAAAATATTCGGTGATTTGGGCCATCCCAGATATCAGGAATACGTCAGTGATATCCATCATAGTGGCAGTCACCTCTTGGGAATTATCAATGATATCCTTGACCTTTCCATGATCGAAGCTGGTGAATTAAATCTTGCGAAAACAAATGTTTGTCTGCGAACTGTAATTGCACACACCATTCAAATCGTACAACGGAAGGCTATCACTACGGGCATTTCACTACAGACAAATATCCCCAAGGACATTCCTCGACTTCATATCGATGAAAAAAGCCTGAAACAGATTTTGCTCAACCTGCTCTCCAACGCACTCAAATTTATAGATGACCAAGGCGTTGTTACGATCACCGTCAACTATTCAGAACAAGACGGCTTTCAGATCCAAATTGAAGACACCGGGATCGGTATGAGCGAAGCGGAAATTAAACTCGCTTTGCGACCCTTTACACAAGTTGATAACAGCATAGAACGAAAATACGAAGGTACTGGTCTGGGGCTTCCGTTATCAAGGTCCCTGACGGTTATCAATGGCGGCAGCCTCAAGCTAACAAGCACTAAGGGAGCAGGAACGATTGCTCTGCTTCATTTCCCTGCTGATATGGCTATATAAAATTGAAATCATAAGTAGATACAAAAAACGGAGGCTCTCTAGCCTCCGTTTAAAACTGAACTATATCCCGCATCTTAATTAAAGCATCCACCAAGATCAGCACCGCCAAGCAAATGCACATGATAATGCGGGACTTCCTGATGCGCATGAGCTGCATGATTTGAAATAACCCGATAGCCGGATTCAACGATTTCCTTTTCTTTCGCTATCTCACCAATTGCACGATTCAAGGCAACAATTTCATCAGCAGACGCTTTTTCCGAAAAATCGGCAAAGGAGACATAAGGCCCTTTTGGTATGATCAAAATATGAACCAGGGCTTTGCGGGCAATATCATTGAAAGCCAGAATATGTTCATTTTCAAAAACCTTCTCGCAAGGAATTTCGCCTCTGAGGATTTTCGCAAAGATATTATTTTGATCATAGGCCATTGTTATTATTCCTTTAAAATATAATTACCTCATAAAACAGCAGCCTGCATGATCCGTCAAGATTACCTGTAGATCCAGCTGTGATTAAGATCAGTATTTTATACGAGACGCCTTCTCGGCAATGCCGGAAATCCCTTTGCGGCCTTCCAATGCTTCCCAAACATCACAGGGCTTTACACCCCGGGCTTCCCAAAGAACCAGAAGATGATAAAGCAAATCAGCTGATTCAGCCGCAAGCTCTTCTTTTGATCCATTCACAGCCTCAATAACGGTTTCAACCGCTTCTTCTCCAACCTTCTGGGCAATCTTGTTTACACCCTTCGAAAACAGGCGCGCCGTATGAGATTCTTCCGGGTTGTCACCTTTACGACTGACAATAACATGGTGAAGTTCATCCAGAATATCTGCCGAGAGTTTCTTTTTCGCCATTTGCCTGATCCAATATTCGTCTAGACAGTTCTAACGGGGACACCTGCCTGTGCCATATGATCTTTTGCTTCTGCAATACTATAAGTACCAAAATGGAAAATTGACGCCGCAAGTACAGCCGTGGCATGACCTTCTTTGACTCCATCAACCAGATGATCAAGATTTCCAACGCCTCCGGATGCAATTACTGGAATGCGCACAGCATCAGCAATCGCCCGGGTCAGGGGTAAATTGTACCCCTGTTTGGTGCCATCGCGATCCATAGAGGTCAAAAGCAGCTCACCGGCACCATAGCGTTCCATCTTTTGAGCCCATTCAACGGCATCCAGTCCTGTTTCCTTGCGACCACCATGGGTGAAAATTTCATACTTACCCGGTGCAACCTGCTTCGCATCAATCGCGACAACAATGCACTGAGACCCAAATTTTTCACTGGCTTCTTTGACAAATTCAGGATTGGTAACAGCAGTTGTATTGATAGAAACCTTGTCAGCACCTGCAAGTAACAGGCTTCTGATGTCTTCAAGTGTACGAATACCACCACCAACGGTCAGCGGCATAAAACACTCTTCTGCCGTTTGGGAAACCACATCCAGCATGATGTCCCGCTTTTCATGACTTGCGGTAATATCCAGAAAACAAAGCTCATCAGCGCCAGCTTTGTCATAAAGACGTGCCTGTTCAACCGGATCGCCAGCATCACGCAGCCCGACGAAGTTCACGCCCTTTACAACGCGTCCGTCTTTCACATCAAGACAGGGAATAATTCTTGCCTTAAGCATTTAATTCTCCGGAACTTACAAGGTTTCCACCCCATGATATCATCCACAATATCAAACGACCTGTTGCCTATTACAAATGACAGTTTGATTATCTCTTAAACCATACTAACTGGCAGCAATCGTAGCAGACGCAATTGCGAGTGCTTCTTTGGCATTAATACATCCATCGTAAATGGATCGCCCGCAGATTACACCTTCAATCCCGGCATCTTCCACCAGCTTTAGTTGTTTGAGATCCTCAACCGAAGCAACACCACCGGATGCAATCACGGGAATTGAAATCGCTCTTGCCAGATTGGCCGTTGAATCAACATTACATCCCTGAAGCAAACCATCCCGGTCAATATCAGTATAGACAATTGCACTGACGCCAGCATCTTCAAACTTACGGGCAAGATCTGTTGCCTTGAGATCACTGGTTTCGGCCCAACCTTCGGTCGCAACCATGCCACCCCGGGCATCAATCCCGACAACAATTTTGCCCGGAAATTTTTTACAGGCTTCCATAACCAATTCAGGGTTTTTAACTGCTACTGTTCCAAGAATGACGCGTGTAACCCCGGCATCCAGCCACTGTTCTATGGTCTTGATATCGCGAATACCCCCCCCAAGCTGGGTAGGCATAGAAACTGTTTTAACAATATTTTCAACCGCAGCCCGGTTTACCGGACGACCTTCAAAGGCACCGTTCAGATCAACCATATGCAGGAACTCAAATCCAGCGTCTTCAAACTCTTTTGCCTGTGCAGCAGGATTTGTATTGAAAACAGTTGCCGTATCCATTTCACCCTTCAACAGGCGAACGGCTTCCCCATCCTTCAGATCAATTGCCGGAAATACGATCATGGTCCTCTACCCTCAGGAATTATTTAAAAGCTTGCTGTAATAGTGCCCGGCGACCCACTTGTCATCTACTTTGGCGTAGCTGTGTTGCGTGCCCCAACGTGTGAAACCCAGTTGTTCATAGACACGAATAGCCTGTTTTTGTGTTTCTCGTACGTCAAGGTTAAGCACACTCAACTGGCGTTCTTTCGCAGCCAGTTCAACTGCCTTGACCATCTGTGCCGCCAGTCCGTGACCGCGGGCCCAAGGTGCGAGAAAGAATGAGGACAACTGACCGGAATGTGCCTGTGCTTCATTGTTCCGTGGTTGACAGTGTAACTGGGCTGACCCACAGATCGTGCCATCAAGTCGCGCGACAAAAACTTGTCGGCCTGGCACAAGCAATGCCCCACGCCAATGATTTTCCAGCGTATCGCGTTCAGGAACACGTAGCCATCCAAAACCACCACCATCTTCAATAGCAGCTTCTGTCGCATCACAAAGATCATAAAGATCTGGCCCGCGAAATTCTGTTAGTTCGTTCACACCGACTGTGGGTTCACGATCAGGCATAATTGGCGTTGCGTTCATGGTTTCCACTTCAGGAAATTGGAAAATAAACTCAAACCGGCAGTTTGAGATTTTTCAGGATGAAATTGAGTACCAATCAAATTATCGCGCCCGATGACAGCAACAATCCTGTGACCATACTCTACTTCGGCAAGGATATGATCCCTGCTTTCAGGGATATAGTGATAGCTGTGGACAAAGTAAATATGTGTCCCGTCTTCCAGCCCGCCCAAAACAGGGTTCTTTTGCAGAACACATAACTCATTCCACCCCATATGAGGGATCTTCAGGCTTTGGTCTTCCGGATCCATTTTGACAACTTCGCCCGGAATCCATCCCAAACCAGCACAGTCTTTGTATTCACGGCCTACAGTTGCCATCAGCTGCATGCCGACACAAACACCCATAAAGGGCTTACCACCTTGAATAACCTGTTCCTGCAGAACATCAATCATGCCATCGACAGCATTCAGGCCGCGCCAACAATCAGCAAAAGCCCCAACACCAGGCAATACAATACGATCTGCTTTTCGCACTTGCTCAGGATCACTTGTCACAACAACAGGCGTCCCCAGTCCAGATTCAGCAGAAGCACGCTCAAAGGCCTTGGCAGCCGAGTGTAAATTTCCAGATCCATAGTCAATGATCGCGAGCGTCATTTTTCAATGCCTCATCATATTTACTTTGAAAAGTTTGCTATCAGCTCAGATTGATCAAAGCACACCCTTGGTCGAAGGAACTTCATCCGCCTTACGCGGATCAATCTCGATTGCTTCACGAATGGAACGTGCCAAAGCTTTGAAGCACGCCTCAATGATATGGTGATTGTTAAATCCGTGAATCTGATCCACGTGCAACGTCATCCCCGCGTTAAAGGCAAAAGCCTGAAACCACTCGCGGAAAAGTTCGGTATCCATATCACCGATCTTGTCGCGATCAAAGGTTACGTTCCAGACCAGATAGGGACGATTGGATAAATCCAATGCAACCCTGCTCAAAGCTTCATCCATTGGTAAAAGACAGGATCCATAGCGACGAATCCCCTTGCGATCACCCAAAGCCTGTTTAAAGGCCTGGCCCAATGCGATGCCCACATCTTCTGCAGTGTGGTGAAAATCAATGTGTAAATCGCCCTTGGCGCGCAGCGTTATGTCCATCAAGGAATGTCGAGAAAGCTGCTCAATCATATGATCGAGAAATCCAACACCTGTTTCCACATCATATTTACCGGAACCATCCAGATTAATGGTTGTCGTAATTTGCGTTTCGTTGGTGTTACGCTCGATACTTGCTTGCCGCACGGGGGTATCCTTCCCAATGACTGAATCAGATTCAATGACTTAAAAGTCTATCCGAAAATTGTCTAAATTGTCCTAAATTGTATAGACGACTAAACAGCTTTTTCTCTAGTAAAGTCGCGGCTTTTGTAACAGGTCAGCCCCCCTGATACCAGAGAGATTTAACCCAACATGCAGATTAAAACATCAAAGGTCTCTTTTTGACCAAAAACATTCTTTAACAGATCAAATAAATGCCCCCCAAGCGTGGTTGTCATACTCTGCCATAGCTTGTATTACCTATGGCCAGAGTATGATAAGAAGACGATAACAAAACATTTACGAAAACAGGTTGCTGAAAAAGTACATAATTTCAGCTTTTCTCAGCACAAACATACTTTTCTCGTATGATCATCCCTTGACGTAAAGCAGTGAATGGACCATTTCAAAACAATGTCTGAACACGATCCAATTAAATGGCGCGGCACGACGATCCTGTCTGTCCGCAAAGGTAACAAGGTTGTTATAGCCGGCGATGGCCAAGTGAGCCTGGGCAACACCGTTATCAAAGCAAATGCACGCAAAGTACGCCGACTGGGCAAGGGCGATGTTATCGCTGGTTTTGCCGGGGCGACTGCCGATGCTTTCACTCTTTTCGAACGTCTGGAAGCCAAACTGGAAAGCTACCCCAGCCAACTGACACGCGCCTGCGTCGAAATGGCAAAGGACTGGCGAACCGATCGCTATCTACGCCGACTTGAAGCAATGATGGTTGTTGCAGATTCCACAACATCCTTGATTCTAACGGGTAATGGCGATGTTCTGGAACCCGAAGATGGTTTGATGGGCATTGGATCCGGTGGATCATTTGCTCTGTCTGCAGCAAAAGCACTTATCGATATCGATGGCATGGAAGCCGAAGAGATCGCCAGAAAATCTCTGGGAATTGCCGCTGATATCTGCGTTTTCACTAATTCCAATTTGATCGTCGAAAGTATGGACGCCAAATAATGACCGATAATAACATCCAACACGCCAGCTCTTTTAGCCCGCGTGAAATCGTATCAGAACTCGACCGCTACATCGTTGGCCAGAACGAGGCCAAGCGTGCTGTTGCCATTGCCCTGCGCAACCGCTGGAGACGCCAACAACTCAGCGACGATATGCGCGAAGAAGTTTTACCAAAAAACATCCTTATGATTGGCCCGACCGGTGTTGGTAAAACTGAAATTGCCCGCCGTTTGGCGAAACTTGCCAATGCGCCTTTCCTGAAAGTGGAAGCAACTAAGTTCACCGAGGTCGGCTATGTGGGTCGTGATGTTGAGCAAATCATTCGTGATCTGGTTGATGCATCCATCCTGTTAACAAAAGAAAGTCAGCGTAAATCTGTTAAGGCACAGGCAGAGCAGAATGCAGAAAACCGCGTTCTTGATGCCTTGGTTGGCGAAGGATCAAGCGAAGAAACCCGGCAAAAGTTCCGGAAAATGCTACGCGAAGGCCAACTAAACGACAAAGAAATCGAAGTTGAGGTGACTGACCATGGCGGCATGCAAATGCCGACCATGGATATTCCTGGCATGCCGGGCGCAAGCATGGGAATGCTCAATCTGGGTGATATTTTTGGCAAAGGCTTTGGTCAGAAAACCAAAAAACGCCGCCTGAAGGTTGAAGAATCGTACGAACTTCTGATGACAGAAGAAAGCGACAAGCTACTGGATGAAGAAAGCCTTGTTCAGGACGCTATCCGCAATGTTGAACAGAACGGGATCGTATTCCTTGACGAGATCGACAAAATCACCATCCGCTCGGAACGTTCCGGTGGTGATGTCAGCCGGGAAGGGGTTCAACGTGACCTTCTGCCGCTGATCGAAGGAACAACTGTCAGCACCAAACATGGTGCCGTTAAAACCGATCACATTCTCTTCATCGCTTCCGGTGCATTCCATCTGTCCAAACCATCGGACATGCTGCCAGAACTTCAGGGACGCTTACCTATTCGCGTAGAGCTAAACGCCCTGAGCCGTGATGATATGAAACGTATCCTCATGGAGCCGGAAAACAGCCTGATCAAACAATATATTGCTTTGATGGGAACCGAAGAGCTAACCCTTTCCTTTGAAGATTCTGCCATTGATGCCCTTGCGGATCTTGCCGCTGAAATCAATACTTCTGTTGAAAATATCGGCGCCCGTCGTCTTCATACAGTGCTTGAAAAACTGTTGGAAGAAATCTCTTTCACAGCAACAGACAGAAGCGGCGAAAGCGTGACAATCACGGCTGATGATGTAAGAGAACAGGTCTCTGGCCTTGCCAAAGATACCGATCTGTCGAAATTTATTCTCTAATCTGCCCAGAACAAAGACAAGTACAAAGGAAAGATGATGAAATTAGATTATCGTTTTATCACTGGTAAAGACGACGACATCTTTTGCAAACGCATCTCTCAGGCATTGGAAGATGGGTATGAGCTCTATGGCTCTCCGTCCCTGACGTTCAACGGTGAAGATGTCATCTGCGGACAAGCTGTTATCTGGCCAGAAGGCAAAGAGAAAAACTAGGTAAAGCCATCAATAGGTTTAAACTTAATCGATGACAGAACAGAATGCAGGTGAGACTTTCACCTGCATTTTTTTATTTAGTCAATAATAACAGACGCATAAACCACTCAACTTACATATTATTTCCTTGATAAATCTTCGCAAATTCTGTCTTCACACAAAGTTTATGGCAGGATCACTTGGCATTTACGGCCCATGCGCCCCATATTCCTATAAGAAATAATGATAAAAGGATCTTTTTGTCATGAAGACCTATAAAAAAAATCAAGAGGCAATCGCACAGCTGACCCCTGAACAATACCGGGTGACACAGGAAAATGGGACGGAACGCCCCTATACCGGCGAATATCTGGAAAACAAAGAGGCTGGTATCTATGTGGATATTGTCTCAGGCGAACCTCTGTTTGCCTCATCAGACAAATATGAAAGCCATTGTGGATGGCCAAGCTTTACCAAACCAATTGTGTCTACAAACATTGCTGAACTCAGGGATAGTACACATGGAATGGAGCGCGTGGAAGTAAGATCCAAACACGGCGATAGCCACTTGGGCCATGTTTTCACCGACGGACCAACCGACAAGGGCGGACTGAGATACTGCATTAATTCTGCTTCGCTGAAATTTATTGCCAAAAGCCAGATGGAAGTAGAAGGTTATGGCGAATACATAGAGCAAGTAGAGGACGTATAGATGACTGAAAAAGCCATATTAGCCGGCGGCTGTTTTTGGGGCATGCAAGATTTGATCAGAAAGCTTCCCGGTGTGGAAAAAACCCGGGTTGGTTATACAGGCGGTGATGTTGCGAATGCAACCTACCGCAATCACGGGACCCATGCCGAGGGTATCGAGATCCTGTACAATCGAGCCCAGATTACTTACCGGGACCTGCTAGAGTTCTTCTTCCAGATTCACGATCCTTCCACACCCAATCGACAAGGAAACGATCGCGGAGCATCCTATCGTTCAGCTATATACTATACCAATGAAGACCAGCGACAAATCGCCATAGATACCATTGCCGATGTCGATGCCAGCGGCCTATGGCCCGGAAAGGTCGTCACAGAACTTGAACCCGCTGGTGATTTCTGGGAAGCAGAGGTCGAGCATCAGGACTATCTCGAACGTGTACCCAACGGCTATACCTGTCACTTCGCACGACCAAACTGGAAACTCCCCAAACGCGAAGTGGCTGAGTAACGTCTGAGTATTTTGAATCTAAAAAGATTTAATCACAGCAAAAGGCGCTTCTGAGCGCCTTTTTTTAAACCTGAAGATGAAAGTGCCCGTAATAAATCTGGAAATCTGCTACTCAGAAGAAGAGTCCAGGTTGTCATCAAACTCTTCTCCCATAACTTTCATCATGGCTTCGATTTGTTCATCATCCAGCGTCGACATTTTTTCGGCGAGGCAATTCGCAAAGTAAGTAGCTTTAGGCGATAATCCTGCCGTGTTAACCGACACTTTGGGGTCAGATCTTATCGCCAGTTCTTCCAGCTCTTCCGCGTCATCCCAGATAATATTGAGATACTGACAAACCCGGTGCACAAAGCGACGGCTTGGCTGCCCCCGGTGCCCGTGTTCGATAGACGACAGGTAGGCAGACGAAACGCCTAGGCCTTTTGCCATTTCCTTGAGGGTAATATTACGCTCTGCCCGAATTTCGCGCAGCTTGTGTCCAAAGGGTGTCATGTAAACATTATATAACAATTACAGCGATGTATCGAGTGAACAGTCTCTAACTTTCTCGCCGTCTTTTCAAGAGAACATATAGAGCTCCACTGCCACCATGATAATGTTTGGCATGGCTAAAGGCCAAAATAGCGCTGCGATTTGGTTCTTCATTCAACCAATAAGGCACCATGGATTTCAAAACACCCTGTGACTGCGGTCCCGATCCCTTACCGGTGATCACAATGACATTTCGCAGATCACGCGCACGACAATCCCTGATAAAACGCTCCAGGGAGCTTTGCGCCTGTGCCTGCGTCTGTCCATGCAGATCCAGCACGGCTTCCATAGGGAGTTTTCCCTTGATAAAACGCTCAGCCTGACGCCGATCCATATTTTCGACCTGTCCGTGGCTCAAGGGGCCCGGAGTTTGCTTCTTCTTGCTTGGTCTCGGGGCCGTTGGCGCACTGCGATAGGATTTGAAAGGTTGATCTTCTTTCAGATTGGGAATATCGGCTTCCAGATGATCCGGATCAAACGCTGGCTGGGGCAATGCACGACCAAAGACAAAATAGTCTCTGTTCTCAAGCGGTTTAACGGTCGTAGAGACAGAACGCCAGAGATCAGAATCCTTTGTTTTCGAAGATATATTTTTATCTTTTTTGGCCACGCAGTATCACCGGAATAATAGGGAGACTCATTTCTCTCTTCTTGCGCCAATTATACTGTCAGTTACGCGCAACTGATGCGGAGGTAATCAAGTTACCTGAAAATTGCAAGTATCTTCTCTGTTATTCCGCTCAAAAGAAAGTGCTTCCTCTAACCACTTACTTGTTCTGCCCAGAATCGTTATGACGAAATGTTTTTTGGTAAAACAGTCTTTGGCAGTAACAGATAGTACTGTCCCTTTTGTTTCATCTTGCCCGCTTGAGCCAAGGCAGGCTCGCCCGGCCCCCAAAAAAAATCCCCCCTTACAGGGCCACGAATGGCGCTACCCGTATCCTGGGCAACCATAAGCCTTTGCAAAGGCTTCTGCGTTCCGGGCCATGTCGTATCCAGCCACAGGGGAACTCCAAGAGGCATATGACGAGGATCAACCGCGAGAGAACGTTCAGGGGTGAGGGCAACCCCCATTGCACCAATAGGTCCGTCACCCTCTATTTTCCGGAAAAAGATAAATCTGTTATTCCGCTGCATAAGCTCATTGGCTTGTTCAGGGTTTTCCCTAAGCCACATTCTAATGGACTGCATGGACATCTGATCCCGAGGGATAATCTTTTCGTCAATCAGTGCCCGACCAATAGCATAGAATTTATGTCCGTTGTTACCGGCATAGCCAACGCGAACAACTTGCCCATCCGGCATTTTCACCCGGCCAGATCCCTGTACATGCAGGAAAAATACATCCACAGGATCATCCGACCAGATTACCTCCAGATTCTGCCCCTCAAGAACACCGCCATCAATTTCGGTCCGGTTGTGATAAGGGACCAGCCGATTACCTTCGACCTTTCCTACTAGTGTTGTCCCCTTAAGCTTTTTATCAAAGTCGCTGAGGCGAACAGAAACAAGATCAGATGGCACATCATAAAGGGGATACTTATAGGTTTCGTCTTTGGTAAAAGATCCGTTTAATTCGGCTTCGTAGTAACCAGTAAAAAGGCCTTCCGGCTCTGCATTATTCTTTACATGATAAGGCGTCAGATTTTCTTGTAACCAAACACCAAAGTCGCTGTGATTATCCGGGTTGGACATAAAAAGCTTCAAATCCTCACACAAAGCTTTCCAGTCCTTGGCCTTGCCGGCAATACCTTCTGGACCTACGTTTTTGGTATCCGGCCATTTTTGATATCGGACGCAACTTCTTTCCAGCGCCGGATAGGCTTTGAACAACTCATCATCATGCCAGCCGGGTAGAGTTTCGTATCCAACAGGGTTCAGCGTCAGGCTTTCTTCAACTGTAACACTGGGGGCTGGGGGTTTGGCAGCCTGATCACAACTGGCTAATGAAAATGCTGCAGCTGGTAAAGAAATCAGAAATAATTTCCGGAACAATCCCTGTCCTTTAGTCGAAACAATTTGCGAAGAAACCTGCAAAGTCACCCCCATGGCTACCAATAAAATTGGTAGCCTGTCGTCAAAGATTCAAACCTGTGTAGAAGCTTAATTGGGACTGCGCGTTTCCACCAGTAACCAATTTGGGTCTTTACTTCTTGTATCACGTGTAAAGGTCCAGATATCAGTCACTTTGGCAACATGATTTGAATCACCTGAAACAGTGTTACCGTTTGCATCACGGGTCACATTAACCTGTTCTGATACAAACTTGACGGTAACAACAGCATGCCGTCCTGACATTTCGGCTTCAATAATGTCCACATCATTGATACCAACCATAACGGTTTCATGCGTTTGCTTCAGTGCTTCGCGTTCATCAATAGCTGATTTGAAATCATGATAAACTTCATCATCCAGAAGATTACGAAGAGTTTTGGTATCGCCGGAAGCAAAAGACCCAATGATCATTTCGAACGCAGCACCCGCACCCTGAACAAATTCAGCGGGGTCAAAAGACCGATCCGACATCTGAATAGCAGAAAGCCCTTCGGCCAATGCAGAATCAGAAGGCAGAACATCTACCGCCACTTTTCCACCATGCAAGGAACCCGTACGGATTTCTTTGGTTGATGTATCGCCAGAATCCAGAAACTGTGAATCGTCGCTATGCCTGTCTTCACGTCTTGGCAAATTAACGACATTGTCGTTCTCGCCACGATCTGAAAAAGGATCATGATCAGGCTTTTCATCAAAACCTGTGCGCTTACCAAGCGTACTGCGAAGTCTAAGGACGAGGAAAACTGCAACTGCAGCAAGAAGAATGATATCGAAAAAAGGCAAGTTGCTACCCATATATGATTTGATCCAATAAATATCGATCAGCTACTAGTGAGAAACCACATTAGTCACTATATTCATAATCACTTAATATAGATTAAATAGGCAAGTGCTTAAGAAAGAGCAAGTATGGGAATTGTTTTCCTTATTCTTTTTATCGGTATTCCACTGTTGGAAATCGCGGTTTTGATTCAAGTTGGCGATCAAATCGGTCTCTGGAGCACGATTGGCTTAATCATTTTGACAGCTGTCATTGGCACCGGAATGCTTCGCCACCAAGGCATAGCAACACTGGCAAATGCTCAAAAACAGCTTAATCAGGGTGCTGTCCCCGCCAAAGAACTGTTTGATGGCTTGTGCCTTCTTGCCGCTGGTGCTCTTTTGCTCACCCCTGGCTTTGTTACCGACAGCATTGGCTTTGCCCTGCTTATTCCCCCAGTTCGGGAACTAATGCGAAATACCTTGGGTAAACGAATCTCACAGGGTTTGCAAAATTCCAGGTTCCAAAGCCCCAGATACCAAAACCAAGGCTTTCACGCTCAAGGATTTTCGAATCATCAACAATCAGGCACTTCCCACGAACAATCACCTTTTGGTAAAGCAGGCTCATGGAATAAAAACGATGACACCGTTATTGATGGCGATTATCAGGATGTCACCGAAAGTGATAAAGATCGCCTGAAATAGTAAAATTTAATGCTTCGAAAATTAAAACTGAACAGGAACAACTTCACCTGTAGAAATCGTGCATCGTCCAACTCCACCATTTGAAAAACCGCTTCGGGGATCACTCAGTGTCATAAGACATTGCATAGAGCGAGAAGCACTAAACAGAACACCTCTGGCCTGGGAAGAATAAGAGGTTGAATTTGTATTCGTTGTTTCTGGATAGTGCTTTTCTTTTTTCTTTTTATCATCGTCACTATCCCAAGAAAAATAATCAGAAGAGTCTGTGGTAGATTCCATATGTTCTCTTTCAATAATTATTTTTCCCTTGAAAACCTCACCATTACCCAGAGCCACCATCGCCTCGGCTCCTGAATCATCAAAAGTATCTTGAGTAATTTTTAACTGGACAGATTGAGAACCTTTTCCATTGGTTGTCTGAATTTGTCCATGTCCCATTGTTGTCTCGGTAGTATCGCAACCCGCCAAAAAGCTCACGCCAATTACCAAAAGGCCTGCACTAATAAATTTTATAATTTTGAGATTAAATCCTGACTTCATCAAGGCATATGCCCCATGTATAAACATGGGAAACATCATCTAAACAGAAGCCTGAATATTAGCGACATACCTGACGGGTCCCTGACAAGAAGTTAAATTATTGCCAACTCAACCTATTTGCCGCCACTTTATAGAACACCCCATAGAAGGAATTTGCTCAACAGGTCCTTTGCCATGTTCGACGACACCCATCATGGCTTCCAGAAGTTCAGGCCTTGCATCTGGAACAACTTGCACTGTTGATGCATTCAAACGACCCCGATATTGCAAACCGTCTTTGGCATCAAAGCCGAAAAAGTCCGGGGTACACACCGCATCATAGGTCCGCGCAACATCCTGACCTTCATCCAGTAAATAGGAAAAGCTAAAATTGTTATCTCGACTGAATTTCTTCATGTTTTCCGGGGAATCATCGGGATAGTTTTGATAATCATTAGACATAATCATAGCCACACCGATCCCAGCGTCTTGAAGCTTTTTGGCATCGGCCACCAGATTACCAATTATCGCTTTTACATAAGGACAGTGGTTACAAATAAACGCGATTAGCGTGCCATTTGGTCCCCTAATATCTTCAAGACTTAAGAACTCTCCGCCGAGGTCTGGCAACTTGAAATCAGGCGCAGGCCATCCAAAATCGCAAACAGGTGTTTTGATCAACATGAATTATCATCCTTTGATATTGTCTGTAATTCGTAGAACCCCCGTATTCCCATCAACGCCCCCCAATAGCGCTATTTGGTTTTCAAGATTCCAATCTCTGTATATCCTCTCTTCTTGTAACTGGTAATAACAACAGTTTTTACCAGATGTAGCCTAGATGCAATAAAGAGTCAGATCTAACACACGGGATAAAAAATGTACCTTCTCAGACACGGACAATCCGAGTTTAACGTGACCTATGCAAAAACGCGCATTGATCCTAACATTCCGGATCCGGAATTAACTGATGAAGGACGATCACAGATCCATGCCGCAGCCCAACACCTAAAAAACAAGGACATTACCCGGATTTTGGCAAGTCCCTATACACGAACCCTTCAAACTGCCGAAATTATCAGTGATATCTTAAACTTACCTATCCAAATTGAAGAACTGATCCGCGAACACGCCTTTTTCTCCTGCGATATTGGATCCCCATCTTCAAAGCTATCCCGGGAATGGCCGCATCTGGATTTTCAACATCTATCGGAATGCTGGTGGCCGGATTTAAATGAAACCGAACATCAGGTAAAATTGAGAGGTCAGGAGTTTCAGCAAAAAATGCTCGCACTTGAGGACTGGTCAAAAACACTGGTTGTCAGTCATTGGGCCTTTATTCGCGGCTTCACAGGCGAGGAAATAGACAATGGTGCTATCCTTAATATAGACCTACAATCCCTCTCAATCGATACGGCTATTTCCACGACACAGTAAACTTCCGTATCAGACATCGCGGGTTATATCCTGCGTAAGTTGACGCATCCATTGATGTGCCGGGTCTCTGTCATAACGTTGATGCCATATCAGTTTAATGTCGACATCATGGACCGAAAACGGAGGCTCAAAAACTTGTAGCTCATAGCGTTCAAGAAAAGGCTGCACGAGCTCCATTGTGGTCGTCGCAATCAAGTTACTGTTTGATACAATAATCGGACTTGCCATATGTGATGCTATTGTTGCCGCAATGCTACGCTCTACACCAAGCGGTAACAGAATGTCATCCAGATATGAATGCCTGTTCCCGTCACTCGAATAAACAAGGTGACGCGCTTTTTTATAGTCAACCAAGCTAAGCTTACCCCGAATAAAGGGGTGATCCTTTGCTGCAATTACAACATGGTGGCTTTTAAATAACTTCAAGGTTCGAAATCGCGCTGGGGGACTGTGGCAAACTGCAGCAGCCATATCCAGC
The DNA here is from genome assembly GCF_900313065.1 of Kiloniella sp. EL199. GTDB lineage: Bacteria > Pseudomonadota > Alphaproteobacteria > Kiloniellales > Kiloniellaceae > Kiloniella. Next base: position 321,197 of record NZ_OMPU01000013.1, on the reverse strand, counting down.
TGATTGGTTTCCATCATTTCTATAAGCTGATGGATGGGGTGAGGGTACAGATTGATCGACAAATTGGGCGCTTCTTTTGTAAACTTTTCAAGAATAAGCGGCGCATAGCGCGCAACGGCATGGTCGGGAAGGCCAAAATGAAATACTCGATCAGAAGTCTGGGGATCAAAGCTCGATGGCTGTGCTATAACGTCGTTAATTTGGATAAGTGCCTGAAAAACAGGTTCCGCAATCTCATGAGATCGCGCTGTTGGATCAACACCATTTTTAGAGCGAATAAAAAGCGGGTCATCCAATGCATGTCTTAATCTTTGTAGTGCATGACTTACAGCTGATTGCGACATACCAAGATGATCTGCTGCACGCGAAATACTTCTTTCCGAATAGATCGCGTTAAAAATTTTCAATAGATTCAGATCAATATTAACATTATGAATTTTATGCATGTTAATTATAATAAATATGCAATGGCATAATATCCAGTTTTATTCAAAGGTATTGGCAACAAGAAAAACGAGTGGCTCTTTCTTTTGGATTGCCAAAAATTGAAGCCATTAGAATGATCAATAGAGATTGGGTAAAATAATGACGTTGCAATCCTTCGCCCAAAAAGGTTTCTGGCTATTTATCATGCTATCAGCAACTGCCATATCACTTTTATCCTTACGGTTTTTGCTACCAAACCCACCCCACGTGGCACCGGAAATTTTACAGAACTATATCAACCATAAAGCAGCTTTCCTTGCGCATGTAACCAGTAGTTTAATCGCGCTGCTTGTTGGCCCCTGGCAGTTTGTCACTGGAATCAGAACTCGATTTCCCAAACTACATCGTTGGTCAGGACGCATTTATATCATTTCTGTCCTCATTGGCGGTATCGGGGGATTTTTCATCGCATGGTCTTCAGAATATGGTCCGATTGCAATTGCGGGTTTTGCACTGCTCTCTGTCGTTTGGCTTTATGTAACTTGCAAAGGCTATCTCTATGCAACAAATCGGCAGTTTCAGGCTCACAGCAGATGGATGTTAAGATCTTTTGCTCTAACGGCAGCAGCAATAACGCTTAGATTGGGCTTACCTGTTGCCCCGGCTCTCGGATATGATTTTGATACAGGTTATATTGCTCTTTCCTGGGCAAGTTGGCTCGTCAATCTGGGAATTGCTGAAATCTATCTCAAGCTAAACTCTTCTGACTATGGGGATAAAACGAAATCTCCACTTGCTCCCCTATCCACATAACATCGCACTTTATTGCCAGATCAGAGCGCAGTTGAATATGAATTTTTAACATCTGGCCTAATCGTTGGTTGTTCAACCCTTCAAAGCATGCTAGCCAATCAGGCAAACATTTAGGGAGCTTTTTATGGCTGAAGAAACAACCGCCCAGCAACAGCCGCTGGTTATCAAAATGCAGTTCATCAAGGATTTATCATTCGAAAATCCACATTCGCCGATGATCTATCCAATGATGTCAGAAAAGGCACCACAGCTGGATATCAATGTTGATGTCACACCGACTCAACTTTCCGACACAGCATATGAAGTTGTTTTGAACATACGTGGTTCTGCAACAATCGACGACAAGACCGCCTTCATGATCGAGCTTGATTACGGCGGGGTTGTTACCCTTGCCGAAGGTCTTGAAGCACAGATCGTTGAGCTATTGTTAATGGTTGAATCGCCACGTTATCTCTTCCCGTTTGCACGCAACATCGTTGCAGACATTACCAGAGACGGTGGTTTCCCACCATTAATCATGAACCCGATTGATTTCCATCAGATGTTCATGCAGCGCAAAAGCGAAGCTGCCGCTGCCGAAGCAAATTCTGAAATGGCAAAAGACGAAAAAACAGCAGACGCTTAAAGTCTTCTGACTGACCCGTCCTGAAATATGTTGATGTTTTTAAAAAGGGTGGCTTTTGCTACCCTTTTTTATTTTTCCAAAACTTCATGAGATTTTCTGTTTGCCAGATTATTCATTTTTTCCAGATTGGATCACTTAAAAGTTCTAGCATCGCACTATGTGCAGCCAATTCTTCCTCTGGAACAGCATGAGGCCTTGCTTCACATACTTTTTTACCGGTCTTGGTTCGACTTAAATCTCGACTTTGAGCACTGCTGCTTGCAGATGAAGCTGCTTTTTTTGCACCGAGATCAAACCCGTGTTGTCGACCGCCCCGAAGTTCCAGATACACCTCTGCAAGAAGCTCACAATCCAATAGGGCGCCGTGGTAGGTACGTGACGAGTTATCAATTTCAAATCGACGACACAAAGCATCCAGATTAACAGGTGATCCTGGGAAAAGCTCTCTGGCGATCACCACTGTATCAATTGGTTTATTCTTCAGGTTCGGTCGACCCGCCCATTTAAGTTCCGAGTTGAGGAACTTCATATCAAACGGTGCGTTGTGGATCACCAGAGGATCTTCGCCAATAAATTCCAGAAACTCATCAACCACATCAACAAAAACAGGTTTATCAGCCAGAAACTCTTCACTAATGCCGTGAACTTTAAAAGCACCTTCTGGCATATCACGCTCTGGATTTATATAGAGCTGTAATGACTTACCCGTCGGCAAATTTTGATAAACTTCCAGACACCCGATTTCAACAATACGGTGCCCTTCTTCAGGTTTAAAACCGGTTGTTTCTGTATCCAGAATAATTTCACGCATGTTGACTATCTAAATCCCAGATTACTGTTTGCATACCAGTGACAGATGAGGAGAAAACCTTCTATCTTTTGTACCACTTGCTCTTTTATCATTTGACCCCAGCTTTTCAACAATCTGTTGTACCTGTTGAAAAGAATATCTTCGTCCCTGATTTGATCTGATAACAAAGTCAGCCCGCGCCCTTTTTTCCATATCAGACATCTGTTTTTTCAGTATTCCCTGATATTTTTTCGCTGTCATTCCCTTGCGTAATAACACCCGCTGATCCTGTATATATTTAGGGCAGGAAACAACAAGAACACTGTCGCAAAACCTGTCTCCGCCTGTTTCAAACAAAAGCGGGATATCCAAAACAACCAACTCTCTTCTTTGTCGGGCATAGCGGTCGATAAAACGGTGCATCCTTTGTCTAACGAGGGGATGTAAAATTGCCTCGAGCCGTTTTAATTTTTCCGGTTGTCCAAAAACAGCATCCCCCAGCTTTTTGCGGTCAATCCCGTTGTTTGTCTCTATCCCGGGAAAAAACCTCGAAATTTCCTTAACTGCGGCCCCATTTTTAGCCATCAGTTGATGAACAACAGCATCAGCATCATGCACAGGGACTTTCAACCGCTGAAACATCTTGGCAGCAGTCGATTTTCCCATTCCGATTGAACCCGTAAGTCCAAGAACATGCATTTAAAACAACCCGTTCCTGATACACTAAAACCTGTAGAAAAATCTGGAATTAACTTTCCAGAACAAATTTGCGTAAACCCTCTGTTACCTTTGGCTTTTCACCAAACCATGCTTCAAATCCGGGTCTTGCCTGATGCAATAGCATACCCAGACCATCCACAATTTTGTTCCCTCTTTCCTTGGCCAAAGCAAGAAGAGGTGTAATCAAAGGCGCATAGACAATATCCGTCACCACACAGGATTTTGGCAGCTTATCCAGTGATAGTTCCAAGGGTGGCTGACCTGCCATACCAAGGCTTGTCGTGTTTACCAGTAAATCACAGCCGTTAAGCACATCATTACGATCATCCCAATCAGCAACTGTAATCATACCATCAGCACTCGATGATAAATCAGCGGCAAGAACTTCTGCGCGCTCTCTTGTACGGTTCACAAGAATAATGTTTTGAACACCTGCATCTTGCAAAGCGACAATCACACCACGAGATGCACCACCAGCACCCAGAACAACAGTTTTTGCCCCAGAGAAATCAAGGGAAAAATCAAGATTTTCAGCGCCTTGTTTCAAGTTCTCGATAAACCCGAAGGCATCGGTATTAGAACCATAAGAGCGCCCGTTTTTAAAAACGATCGTATTCACAGCTCCAATTCGTTTCGCAAGCGGATCAACTTCATCGCAAAACGTCAAGGCAGCTTCTTTGTGCGGAACAGTAACATTTACACCACCAAAGCCTGAATACATAAGCCCGCGCAAAGCCTCTTCAAAATTTTCAGGTTCAATGGCAAGCGGCAAATAGGCACCGTCTATCCCCAGATTTTCAAGCCAGTAACCATGCAATCGTGGGGATTTTGAATGGGATACAGGCCAACCAATTACCCCGGCCAAACGGGCTTTCCCAGAAAGAATCATCTAAGCCAGAATCCTGTTTTGTCTTAAAAATGTGAGAAGAGGGAGAAGCGGGAGCCCCAGGATTGTGAAGTAATCCCCCTGAATCCTGTGGAAAAGCTGTGCGCCGATACCTTCCAGTTGATAAGCCCCAACAGAAAAAAGCGCATCATCCCCCAATCTATTCAAATAAGCAGCGATAAAATCATCATCCAAAGGACGCATGGTCAAAGAAGCCGTTTCATTATGATGCCAGAGCCTCTCGCCATTTTTTACAACGCAGACCGAGCACTCCAACTGATGGGTTTTCCCCGACAAGGCCTTCAAGTGAGCTGCGGCATGATCCAGATCGGTTGGTTTATCAAACCAGACCCCGTTACAGTTCAACATCTGGTCTGCGCCAATGACAAAAGAACTGGGATTTGTCATGGAAATTTTACGCGCTTTAAGCTCCGCAAGAGTTTCCGCAACTTGTATAGCTGTTGCCCCTTCGGATTTTAAAGACTGTTTAACCTCATCCTCATCAATCGCGGCAGGCAGTAAATCTGTAAGCAGAACCCCGGCATTTCTTAAAAGAAGTCCACGCGCTTTACTTGCTGATGCCAGAATAACAGGCGTTTGTTCCAGATTTCCTTGTTCTAGGAGGTTACTATTCATCAGCAATGCCCATATGACGATGATAGTGTTTTATAATTGTTGCAGCAGTTTCTTCTATAGAACGGCGGGTTACATCAATAATTGGCCAGCGATGCTCGTTACAAAACTTCCGCGCCATTTTCACCTCTTCCTTGATAGATTCCAGGTGAACATAGTCTGTTTCTTCTTCATTCGAGATCATTTTCAACCGACTGCGACGGATCTGCATCAGGCTTGCCGGGTCTTTTGTTAGGCCAACAACCAAAGGATTGCCTAAACTTTCCAACTCTTTCGGCAAGGGACATCCCGGAACAATAGGAACATTTGCTGCTTTATATCCCCGGTTAGCGAGGTAGATACAGGTGGGCGTTTTTGATGTTCTGGAAACACCCAGCAATACAATCTCGGCGTCATTCAGATTTTGGGGCAGTTGTCCGTCATCATGATTCAGCGCAAAATTCATTGCTTCAATTCGATTGAAATATTCTGAATCCAGTGTGTGTTGCAGACCGGGTTTACCCGACATTTCCAGATTGAAATAGCTGGCAAGCGCATGGATAACTGGATCAAGAACCGGAATAGAGGGTAATCCAAGACGCCGACATTCACGAATTAAAATCTCTCTAAGCTCTTGATTAACAACTGTAAAAAGAACTGGTCCAGGTTTTTGTCGAATTTGATGCAGAACCTTTTCCATTTGAACCTTGGTTCGGATCAAGCTCCAGACATGTTCAATAGGTTCTTCTACTTTAAACTGAACCATACAGGCGCGGGCGACAGAATTGATCGTTTCGCCTGTAGAATCTGAAACAAGGTGTAAATGGGTTTGCGACATATTTATTTCCGAACTCTTGGCCCAGCCTCTCGGCTTCCCGGCACATTATTGTGCTTCATACATACACATTAAGTCCAAAGCACGAAACCTGTCTGAGCGGGAAAGCAATCTATTTTCATATTTTCTTCAAGGAATAGTTAATTTTTAATCGGCAAAATTCACCTTTTTTAAAGCACCAGAACAAACACCAAGCCAAAGAAAAACAACAATTTATTCTTCGGACAATACGACTATTCTCGTCGCACTCTCAAATGTGAACAAAATTGGGGGTAGTGCGTAAAACTTTGTGGATAACTATAGCTATTTGTCCACATGCTCTTTTTCTACACACCCTGTCCTCAAGTCATTCCCTCACCTTATGCGACAATTCGCTGCAATACTCACATCTGTGCAAAACTTGTAAAAGGACTCCGAAATGTAAAAAAGTTATCCCCATAATTAAGGTAATTAAGGAAAAAATAGGACTCCGAGATTCGTTAACGAGTCCCCATTTTCAATCCACGATGAAATTCACAGAACAATCAGGAATCACGAAAATTTTAAATTGAAGACTTGAAGCTTGAGGACAAGTTATGAATAACTGACTAATCCTCGTGATTCACAGGGATCTACAACAACAACAAATAATTACTATTACATAGTATATTAATAGAGATAACTCTTAACGCGAGGTTCAAAGAGATCGTGAAAACCGAAAACAAACTCATGATACGCGCCCTCAAAGGCGAAAAAACAGAGCGCACACCAATCTGGCTAATGAGACAAGCAGGGCGTTTTTTACCTGAATACAGAAAAACAAGAGCATCTGCGAACGGCTTTCTCGACCTTTGTTACACACCGGATCTTGCAGTAGAAGTTACCCTTCAACCCATTCGCAGATTTGGTTTTGATGCATCAATTATGTTTAGCGATATTTTGGTTATACCTCATGCGCTTGGTCAAAAAGTATGGTTTGAAGAGGGCGTAGGTCCTAAACTCGAAGGACTTAATTCCATAGAAGATCTATCAAACCTCAATATGGATAATCTTCATGAACATTTAGCACCCATGTATGAAACACTAGGTCGTCTGAAAGAAGAACTACCAAAAGAAACGACCTTGATCGGTTTTGCAGGAGCTCCCTGGACAGTTGCCAGTTATATGATTGAAGGTGGATCTTCCAAAGATTATGCCAAAGCTAAAACCTGGGCCTATTCAAAACCTGAAGAGTTTGATCAAATTATTAATCTGGTGGTTGAAGCAACAACCAAATACCTGATCAAACAAATTGAAAGCGGTGCAGAAACAGTACAGATCTTTGATTCCTGGGCAGGCGTATGGCCGGAATTTGCTTTACGTCGTTGGTGCTTGGAACCCTGTAAACAGATTATAGCCGGAATCAAATCAGTTTGTCCAAACGTCCCGGTTATTCTCTTTCCAAGGGGAGTAGGGGACAGCTATCCAGTTTTTGCTAAAGAAAGCGGAGCTGATGCCTTGGGTCTGGATACAACTTTGTCAACGTCCTGGGCCAGAGATAACATTCAATCTCACGTCACTGTCCAAGGTAATTTGGATCCGCTCGTGCTGGTAGCTGGTGGTGACATATTGGAAAAATCCATTGAAACCATTATGAACGATCTCAGTGGTGGCCCCTTTATTTTCAATCTGGGTCATGGCATTGTGCCGCAAACACCAATTGAGAATGTTGAAAAAATGCTAAAGCTCGTCAGGGGCTGAATTAAACGGGAATTTCTGACAAATGGGTGGATTTTTGGGTGAGGGCTATCTCTGGATAAAAGCTCTGCATATTATTTCTGTTATTTCATGGATGGCAGGTTTACTCTATCTTCCGCGCATTTTTGTTTATCATACTCAGGTTCCTGTTGGTTCCGAACGGTCAGAAATTTTTAAAGTTATGGAGCGAAAACTCTTTCGCTTCATAATGAACCCAGCAATGATGGCCAGCTGGCTTTTTGGTATTCTTTTGGTTTTAAATATTGAAGCTTATAGTGATGGCTGGTTTCACGGCAAATTTACCTTTTTGATTGCTTTGACAGTTTTCCATGAAATCGCTGGAAAATGGATGAAAGCCTTTCAGGCTGATGAAAATATACGAAGCGAACGATTTTATCGCTATGCCAATGAAATTCCGACAGTTTTGATGATTCTTATCGTGATTTTTGCAGTCGTGAAGCCATTTTAAGTCTAAAATTTAAATTAAAAGAGAATTCTTTTACTTGACTTCCTTTTTGAGGTACTATAATTCACCCCGCTAGCAAACGTGGGCCAACTTCAACAGCCCGTTACTCCGATTTACATTGCAACAGGATATCAGATCTTTGAGGATCGTCATAAATAAAGACGAAGCCTTTTATAAATCTTAACTTGTATGTTGCATCCTTATCATCTCGTTCATTTTTTAACTGAACCAAACTTTTCCATCATATGAACTTACAAGATCTCAAAGTAAAAAGTCCCGCAGAGCTTCTTAAGCTTGCAGAGGAACTTGAAGTAGAGAACGCCAGCACTCTGCGGAAGCAGGACATGATGTTCGCCATCCTTAAACAAATGGCTGAGAACGATGTGCCTATTTTTGGCTCGGGCGTTTTGGAAATTTTACAAGATGGATTTGGTTTTCTCCGGGCGCCGGAATCAAACTATCTGCCAGGGCCTGATGATATCTATGTCAGTCCAAGCCAGGTAAGGCGCTTTGGTTTAAGAACAGGTGATACTGTCGAAGGACAAATTCGTGCACCAAAAGATGGCGAACGATATTTTGCTCTGTTAAAAGTTAATCAGATTAATTTTGATCAACCGGAATCTTCGCGACACAGGATCAATTTTGATAACCTGACACCGCTTTATCCGGATGAAAAACTCAAGCTTGAGCTTGATGATCCAACAAAAAAAGACATGACGACCCGCGTGATCGATTTGGTGACGCCACTGGGTAAAGGTCAACGTGCATTGATCGTAGCGCCGCCAAGAACAGGTAAAACTGTCTTGATGCAGAATATTGCGCAGTCGATCGTGGCAAATCATCCCGAAGTTTTCCTGATTGTTCTTCTTATTGATGAACGCCCGGAAGAAGTCACAGACATGGCGCGTTCAGTGAAAGGTGAAGTGGTTAGTTCTACCTTTGATGAACCTGCCCATCGCCACGTTCAGGTAACTGAAATGGTTCTGGAAAAAGCAAAACGTTTGGTTGAGCACAAAAAGGATGTTGTCATCCTTCTTGATTCTATCACCCGTCTCGCCCGTGCTTACAACACTGTTGTTCCGAGTTCAGGTAAAGTTTTGACCGGTGGTGTCGATGCGAACGCCCTACAGCGTCCTAAACGTTTCTTTGGTGCAGCACGTAACATTGAAGAAGGCGGCAGCCTGACGATCATTTCTACGGCTCTTATCGATACTGGTAGCCGTATGGACGAAGTGATCTTTGAAGAATTTAAAGGTACTGGTAACTCTGAAATTGTTCTGGACCGTAAACTGTCTGATAAACGCACCTATCCTGCGATTGATATCAGTAAATCCGGTACCCGTAAGGAAGAGTTGCTCGTAGACAAGGCAACACTCAGTAAAATGTGGGTTCTTCGCCGTATTCTTACACCAATGGGCGTAACAGATTCTGTTGAATTCTTGGTTGATAAACTGAAATCATCCAAAAATAATGACGAATTCTTTGATTCAATGAACCAATAATTGGTTTCGTGAACAAAAAAGGGCTGCCAGTTTTCTATGGTAGCCCTTTTTTATTTTATTTTAATTTCGGATTGATAATCAGCTTTAATGTGCAGGAACCAAAATAGTTGATCCTGTGGTTTTCCTTGCTTCCAGGTCTTCATGTGCTTTGCGAGCATCGTATAGTGCATAGCTTTGGTTGACATCAATCTGTATTGCGCCAGAAGAAATTGCCTGGAACAAAGCGTTTGCTGAAGCTGTCATTTCTTCATGAGTTCCACAATAGTGTGCCAAACTCGGACGGGTAAGGTAAATTCCACCTTTTGCATTGAGAATGAGGGGTTCTATAGCTGGGACCGGGCCTGATGCATTTCCAAAAGTTACCATGGTGCCACGAACTTTCAGGCAATCCAAGGATCCCTCGAAGGTGTCTTTGCCTACTGAATCGTAAACAACATTTACACCCTTACCATCTGTAATGTCCTTTACCCGATCGACAAAATTTTCAGTTTTATAATTGATGGTATGATGACAGCCTTTTGCTTTGGCTATTTCTGCCTTTTCTTCTGAACCAACTGTACCAATAACTGTTGCTCCCAATGCGTTGAGCCATTGAATAGCAAGGGATCCAACGCCACCAGCTGCGGCATGGAAAAGAACATAATCACCTGATTGGACGCAATAGGTGCGTCTGATCAAATATTCAGCAGTCATCCCCTGTAGCATTACAGATGCTGCTTCTTCATCAGATATTCTTTCAGGAATAAGAATAACTTTATTTGCAGGGATTATCCTATGTTCTGCATAAGATCCTATCGGGCCTGTTCCATAAGCAACTCTGTCTCCAATATGTAAATCGGTAACACCAGGACCAATATCCTCAATGATACCAGCCGCTTCCAAACCTATTCCAGAGGGAAGTGATGGTTGTGGGTACAGACCAGTTCTGTGGTAAACATCAATGAAGTTCAGCCCTATAGCTGTTTGTTTAAGTCTTATTTCGCCTTTGCCTGGTTTACCAATCTCAATGTTTTCGTAATGTAGGACTTCTGGCCCTCCATACTCATAAAATTTAACGCCTTTGTTCATGGTTCACCTGTGTTTGTTATTATTGGATTAAAGACCGGGGAGACTTGGTTGGTTTTCTTCAAAATGTTTATAACCTTCGAGAAACAAGAGCTCTTTTTTAGACTTTCCGCCTTCACCACCGGAAAAACCACCGAGTGCCTGATTTCCTGCAATGACACGATGGCAAGGGATAATGATAGGAATAGGGTTTGCACCACAGGCTCCGCCTACTGCTCTGGCGACTGATTCAACCTCATGGGCAATATCCCCATAGGTTTTAACTTTTCCATAGGGAATTCGATACAAGGCTTGCCATACATTTTTTTGAAAGTCTGTTCCTTGTGGTGCCAAAGGAATGTCATCAAAATCATTCCGTTTTCCGGCAAAGTATTCTTCCAGTTGTTTTTTGCATTTTAAAAGCAGGGGAGTAGGAGTTTGTTCATATAGATCTTTGTTATTAATCCATTGCAATCGAATAACTTTACCATCTTCCTCTGCAACATCCAGATAGCCTTGTGGCGAAGAAAAGGTTAAGTGATACATTGCAGTTCCCGGTTGTCAGATGCTTGTAATAGGATTAGGAGAAAACGCGTAAATTGCATTATAACGTTTTTTATTGTTTCGCGATATTATAACAGCATATTTAGTGATATTTGGTAAGGAATACCAACCGCTAAAATATTTAAGGGTTCAATAGTGAATAACTCTGATCAAAATTTGCCAGCATGGAATTTCAAGAAACTGTTTCTGGGAAACCTTATTGTTGGCTTGGTTGTTTATTTTTCAATAGACCAGGGTTTTAAAACGCCTTGGGATGAGCAGATATTTTTCTATTTGAATGGTTCTTTGCAGGAAGGTCGTACTCTTTGGAATAACTATTGGGCTTTCACTAATAGCAAAATTTTTGACAGTTTAAGTGGTCTGTTTCTGGTTGCTCTTTGCCTTTGGTATATATTGTTCAACAGAGCAGCCTGTTTTCAAGAACGCCTTTCAAGGGTCTTTCTGTTAGTGGTTGCTGTTATTCTAACCATGATAATAATTTCATGTGGTTTTGAGCTTTATTATCATCAAAGTCCGTCGCAGGTTTTGATCCCTTTTGTGAATATAAATGATCTTGTTTCCTGGATAGAGGTTAAAACAGGGACACGAAAATCATTCCCTAGTGACCATGCCGCCATTTCTTTTATTTCTGTTATTTTCATGTGGCGATATTTTGGAACTTCTTATGGAATTCTTGTAAGTTTTTTTGCGGTTATAAATGCAAGCCCCAGGTTGGTCGGGGGAGGGCACTGGTTTGGTGATGTTGCAATTGGCGGTGTTTTCTTGGCCTTTATGGTTACGATCTGGCTGATTTATACTCCTATGCTCAATGTAATGCGCAAGGCAGTGCACTGGATTTTTGCCAAAGAACCCTTGGTTAGTTTTAGTAAAAGCTGGAATTGAATTGTTTCGTTAAGGTAATGTTTCACGGGAAACAAAACCTTATATAAAAACTTGTAATTCTTTTCCTGTAAGTAAGGTATGGTATTTGAAAGAGTATTACCTAACTGCAGGAAATCGCGATGAAAATCACTTTTGACATAGATTGTACCCCAGAAGAAGCACGGCAGTTTCTTGGGCTTCCAGACGTTTCTGAACTTCAAAAAGATGCAATTGAAGAAGTTAGGAAAAAAATGATGGAAACTATTCAATCAAGTGATCCCGAAGCTTTAATGAAAACCTGGATGCCAGCTTCTATGCAAGGATTTGATCAGATGCAGAAGATGTTTTGGTCTCAATTTTCACAAGATGATTCAACAAAAACAAATAAGTAACTCTCTTAATTTTTCCTTTTAGATATTAGTACTGGTTTCATTCTGTGATTTGATAGAATTTCTGCAGTTCTGCTATGTCATAAAGGTTTTTGACCTGATGTTTGTCTGAGGCTAATGTGCGAATTCCGCTTATATGTGAATTCCAGTGAATTGAGCATGAAACTCTTATTGGTTTAGACAAAATGGCTTCCGACACTATTTTTGCCTTATCAACTGCGCCAGGACAGGCCGGTGTTGCCGTGATCAGAATATCAGGCAGCAATGCCAAAGCTGTTTTGGAAAAGATGTCATCCTCTTTTCCAGAGCCACGTGTTGCAGCGTTGATAAAGTTGTTTGATCCAGAAGATAAAGCTGAACTTGATCGTTGTTTGGCCCTTTGGTTTCCTGGTCCAGCTAGTTTTACAGGCGAAGATGTTGTGGAATTACATCTTCACGGTGGTCGTGCAGTTGTTGATGGTACCATTGAAGCTTTGGCAAAATTGCCTAATTTTCGTCCGGCGGAAGCTGGTGAATTTACCCGACGTGCTTTTGACAATGATAAACTCGATTTAACAGAAGTAGAGGGTTTATCTGATCTCATTGCTGCTGAAACCGAAGCGCAAAGGAAGCAGGCCATTCGTCAAATGGATGGAGAACTTTCCAATCTTGTCGAAGGTTGGAGAGATCGTCTGGTTCGTATGTTAGCCTATATGGAAGCTGAAATTGATTTTCCTGATGAAGAGCTGGAAGAGGGGATTTCTGATCAGGTTAAACACAATATAGAGCAATTAAAGAAAGATATTAAACATCATCTGGATGATAGTCATCGTGGCGAACGATTACGGAATGGAATAAAAATAGCAATTGTGGGTCCACCAAATGCGGGAAAATCGTCACTTCTAAATGCTTTGGCACGACGTGAAGTTGCTATTGTTTCTGATGTTGCCGGGACAACGAGAGATATTATTGAAGTACATCTAGACCTATCTGGTTATCCCGTTATTGTCTCTGATACAGCGGGCCTGAGAGAAATAGAAGAAAACACAACAGACGGAATTGAACTAGAAGGAATAAGACGAGCTAAATTACATGCTGAGTCCGCCGATTTATGTCTGGCTGTTTTTGATATTGAAGATAGAGATAATCTGGATCAAGAAACTCTAAAGCTGTTGGATAGCGATAACAGTTTTATAGCAATCAATAAATGTGACAAAACTGAAGAAAATCTCTCAGACACTATTTTTGTTCCTGGGTTTGATGTAACTAGCATATCCACCAAATCCGGTGAGGGTATTGGTATCCTTTTAGAAAAGCTGAATACCTGGGTTGTTGCTAATATGGGACTCTCAGGTAGTTCGTCCGGTATTACGAGACAACGCCATAGATCGGCATTGCAAGAGTGTTTGGACTCTCTTGATCGTTCTCTTCTGACAGATCTTCCAGAACTTTGTGCAGAAGATTTACGTCTTGCTACACGTTATCTTGGTAGAATTACAGGAAAAGTAGATGTTGAAGAGCTATTAGATGTTATTTTCCGTGATTTTTGCATTGGAAAATAGGCTGATTTAGCTTACATAAGTGAAGTGTTTTGTGAATTATGTTTCACGTGAAACAGGCCATATAGTTATGAATATGGCTGAAAAATAAGTTGAGAATAAAATCGCTTATTATTAACTCATCAAAAGTGTGAAGAGATTTCTTAAGGGAAAAGAGAATGCGTTTACTATTGGCTATAATCATCCCATGGCTCCAGTTCTTCACAATAGGAAGACCTATTGCCGGAATTTTTTGCTTTATTTTACAAATCTCCACTATTTTCACCTTAATTGGATGGCCTGTGGCTGCGATTTGGTCTGTTTATGCTTTGAGCCAATATAAGACGGATCAAAAAATTAAAGATGCTCTGGGCAAATAGTCTTTAACTTAGTTCTGAGTATTTTTTGTATTCAAAAATATAGCAAAGCGATCAGCTATGAAAAACTATGATGTTATTGTTGTTGGGGGCGGACACGCTGGAACAGAAGCTGCTGCTGCTGCTGCCAGGATGGGGGCTGCGACGCTTCTTGTCACCCATAAAAAATCGACTATTGGGGTTATGTCTTGTAATCCTGCCATAGGCGGTCTTGGCAAAGGGCATCTGGTAAGAGAAATTGATGCGCTTGACGGTTTGATGGGCAAAGCCATTGATCGTGGCGGAATTCAGTTTCGCGTTTTAAATAGAAGTAAGGGTCCTGCTGTCCGTGGACCAAGAGCACAAGCTGATCGCAAATTATATAAAGAAGCCATTCAAGATCTCTTGGATGATCAGGAAAATCTGACAATTCTTGAAACGCCTGTTGAAGATCTTATTCTGGACAAGAATGATGTTTGTTGTGGGGTGATCACAGCGTCTGGGGAAAAAATCTTTTCTTCCTGTGTTGTTTTAACAACAGGAACTTTTTTAAACGGTCTAATACATCTTGGGAAAAAACAAATTCCTGCCGGGCGAGTAGGGGATGAACCTGCTATCGGGTTATCCAGGACACTTTCCCGTTTTGGGTTTGAATTAGGACGCTTGAAAACGGGCACACCGGCCCGGTTGGATACCCGGACAATTGATTATAGTAATCTGGTTGTTCAGCCAGGGGATACACCACCTGAACCTTTTTCCTATATGACAAAGGAAATTACACAGGAACAGGTAGCCTGTCATATCACCTATACCAATACTGATACCCACGATATTATTGCTAAAAATATAGACCAATCTCCGATGTATTCCGGACAGATTGAAAGCAAGGGTCCACGTTATTGTCCCTCTATTGAAGATAAAGTTGTTCGATTTAAGGAAAAAGATCGCCATCAGATCTTTTTGGAGCCAGAAGGGCTGGATGATGTAAATGTCTATCCAAATGGCATATCAACTTCTCTTCCCGAAGATGTTCAAGAGGACTTCCTGAAAACAATCCCTGGACTTGAGAAGGCAAAGATCCTTCAACATGGTTATGCTATTGAGTATGACTATGTTGATCCACGTGAGCTGCGGCCAACTTTGGAAACTCGAAAAGTCCAAGGTCTATATTTTGCTGGCCAAATAAACGGAACGACCGGATATGAAGAAGCCGGGGCTCAAGGCCTTATTGCTGGCGTAAATGCTGCTTTGAAATCGCAAGGATCTGAGCGAGATTTTGTGTTAGATCGTGCTGATGCTTACATGGGTGTCATGATTGACGATCTGGTGAGTTTGGGTGTTACTGAACCTTATAGAATGTTCACCAGCCGGGCAGAGTATCGTTTAAAACTTCGGGCAGATAATGCAGATCAACGCCTGACACCAATTGGGCTTGATATAGGGTGTATTAGAGAAGACAGAGCTTCTGTCTTTAAAAATAAGATGTCAAAGCTTTCAAAAGCAAGAGCTTTTGCAAAAGAACACTCTGCAACACCAAATGAGCTGATTTCCTATGACATCAATGTAAACAAAGATGGACAAAGAAGATCCATTTTTGATTTACTTCGTTACCCTGATGTTACTATAGAAGTTCTAACTAAAGTATGGCCAGAGCTTTCACAATTTGATCAGGTCATTGTAGAACAGCTTGAAATTGATGCTAGCTATGCTGGCTATATAGAGCGACAAGATGCAGATATCAGAGCCTTTAGAAAAGATGAAGCCCTAAAGCTACCTGAAAATTTTGATTATGCATCTGTCCCAAGTCTGTCTAATGAGATAGTTCAAAAACTCAATCAATCAAAGCCGGAAACCTTGGGCGCTGCATCACGTATTTCTGGTGTTACACCAGCAGCTTTGGTTGCACTCTTAAGATATGTAAGAAAATTAGATAAAAATTATGTTGCCTGATACTACCGGAATTGATGGTTTTAAAAAGCATATTCCTGTTTCACGTGAAACAGAGGATAAATTGAAATGTTATGCAGATCTTCTTGTTAAATGGAATAAGGCAATAAATCTGGTGAGCAAAAATACCTTACCAGATTTATGGACCCGCCACTTTTTAGATTCAGCTCAGCTTATTAAATATCTTCCTGAGACTGATCATAAAAAAACAATTGTCGATTTTGGCAGTGGTGCAGGTTTTCCAGCTCTTATTCTTGCCATTCTGGAGGCAGGGAATGTGCATGCGATGGAATCAGATCTTAAGAAATCAATGTTCTTACGTGAAGTTTCACGTGAAACAGATGCTGGTTTAACTGTTCATAATAACCGTATTGAAAAGATCGAACCTTTCGCCGTTGATGTTTTTACAGCACGCGCTTTTGCACCACTTACCAAGATTATAAACTTTTCCCAACCCTTCTTGGAGGTCTCAAAGGCTGAAAAAGATCCAGAATTTTTGCTTTTAAAAGGGCGAAATGTAGATGAGGAATTGACCGAAGCAGAGAAAAAGTGGACTATGAAAGTGTCGAGGTACAATTCTTTGTCTGATGATGATGCAGCAATATTGAACCTCAAACTTCTATAACTTGGGGGGATTGATCATGTCAGTACAAGATATGGATTCAATTTCAAGTAAAAAGAAACGCGAAGCAAAAGTCTGGTCCATTGCAAATCAGAAGGGTGGAGTTGGTAAAACGACAACAACGGTAAACTTGGCCACTGCTCTTGCAGCTTGCAAAAAGAAGGTTTTGATTATCGATCTGGACCCTCAAGGCAATGCCAGTACAGGATTGGGTGTAGAGCCTGATGCCCGTCAGCAAAGTATTTATCAGGTTATGATCGAGGGATTACCTATTACGCGTGCCGTCAGATCAACAGATGTTCCCCGGATGCATGTTATTTCTTCTGGTGTGGAACTTTCAGGTGCTGAGCTTGAGCTCGTAGGTCTAGCAGAGCGCGAATTCAAACTTGTGAATGCTATTGGGCCACTTCTGGATCAATTTGATTACATTTTGATTGATTGCCCGCCAGCACTTGGTCTGTTGACCTTGAATGCGCTGGTTGCTTCTGATGCTGTTCTTGTACCTCTTCAGACAGAGTTCTATGCCCTTGAAGGACTATCTCATCTCCTGCGTACTATTGACCGCGTGAAGAGGGGGCTTAATCGTCGTCTTCAAATTCAGGGTGTTGTCCTTACCATGTATGACAGAAGGAATAACCTCTGTGAAATGGTTGCTGCTGATGTGCGGGCTTTCTTGGGAGAGAAGGTTTTTAATACAGTTATTCCTCGAAATGTCAGAGTGTCAGAGGCGCCTTCACATGGCAAACCGGTCCTGTTGTACGATGTAGCCTGTGCTGGATCTCAGGCCTATATCAAGCTGGCTGGGGAAATTCTTAGAAATGAACAAGTTCGTATTACAGCACCAGCTGTCGCGTAGGATTAATCGGTCATACGCCGGATAGAGTAGATAACAGGATTAGTTGAGAGGGTCGATTGGTGGCTGAAGCTCAGGATAAACGGAAAAATTTAGGCCGCGGTCTTGCTGCTCTTTTTGGGGACGAGACGGAAGACTATGCTTCGTTGGATAAAGTACGTTCAACAAAGCAGGTTCCGATAGAGCATATTCACCCCAACACAAAACAGCCTCGTCGTCATTTTGAAGAAGAGGCACTTGCGACTCTTGCCGATTCAATTGAACAATCAGGATTATTACAGCCTATTTTAGTACGAAGGCACCCTGAACTGTCTTCTGAATACGAGATTGTTGCGGGGGAACGCCGTTGGCGGGCTTCTCAACGGGCACAGTTACATGAAATTCCGGTTGTTATTCGCGAACTGAATGATGCGGAAGTTCTTCAGGTTGCCATTATTGAAAATGTGCAGCGTCAGGATCTGACACCGATCGAAGAAGCGACGAGTTATCGACGCCTGATGGATGAATTTGGCCATAAACAGGATGATGTTGCTAAAATCATTGGGAAAAGCCGTAGCCACATTGCAAACATGCTGCGTTTGCTATCCTTGCCGGATGAGGTACAGGAGCTTGTTGAAAAGGGTGATTTGAGCGCAGGTCATGCCCGCGCACTTGTTGGGGCTGAAGATGCGGTTGATTTGGCTCAGGAAATAGCTTCAAAAGGCCTTTCTGTTCGCGAGACAGAACGCCTGGCTAAAGCGATGAAGAATGAGTTGAAAGAACCTGAAAATGATCAGGCTCATTTAAAAAAGCCTATCACTAGCTCAAAGATTAAGCCGAGTTCAGGGCCACAAAAGGACGCAGATACCCTTGCCTTGGAGCGTGATCTTTCAAATATGTTAGGCCTAAAGGTGAGTATTGATTTCCACGGGCAAGGTGGGGCGCTTAAAATTTCATACGATACACTGGAACAGCTTGATAATGTTCTGCATCGGTTAACCCAGTCTTCTGAGTAAACGGCTTTTAAAGAGCTTAAGCGCGGCGGCGCGTAGGGGCGTTTGCTGTAATTTCCAGAAGTGTTCTGGCGCAGAGGGTTTCAGCCGGAGCGCCCGTTTTTTTGCAATTTGCTTCAGTCTCTAAAAGCATGCCGAGTGATTTGGACAGAGCGTTTGGCGACCATTTTCTTGCCTGGGCTTTAAAGGGGTCAGCAACTTTCCAGAACAAGGGTGGGCGAAGTGTAGATACAGCTTTGTCCATGGGGACACCTTGTGCAACAAGACCGGCGGTTAAATGCAATCTTTGAAAATGTCTGGTGACGGCTCTCAGGATGGTGATTGCATTCTGATTTTCCTGTTGTGCCCGTAACAGATTTTTTTCAAGTTTTTGAATATTTCCTGTTCCGACGGCAATTGCTAAATCATCCAGTGTTAATGTGGCGGTATCACCGATACAAGCCTGCGCATCTTCAAGAGAAATGGGAGAGGAATTTTTTCCTTTGTATAGGCATAATTTCTGTAATTCTCGGCGCGTTAATCGTCTATCTGTACCAAGATTTGCCACGAGGAAGCCGAGAGCGTCGTTTGAAAGAGAAAACCCTTCATTTTCAATGGTTTGACGAATTAGACCTGGGAGGTTTTTTTCGTCATCTTTGTAACAGGCAATCGCTGCGGCAAGATTTTCGGTTTCAAAAACTTTTCTGAGTTTGGATCTTCCTGGTAAATCTCCGCCTTCTAGAATGATGAGGGCATCGCCAACCGGATCAGAAAAGTAATCGGAAAAAACTTGGGCTAAGGCATCACTGGCTGAGCGTATTCGTATCACACGTCTGCCACCCATCATGGATATGGCCGCTGCTTCATCACTGATCAATGAAGGTTCTTTTTTAAGAGCATCATTGTCCAGGTTGACCACACGAAAGGGATCTTGTGCATCATCAACAACTGAATGAAGTAGGTTTTGGCTTCGCTCTAAAACCAGCCCCTCATCGGGACCATAAACCAGTATAGCTTTTATGCTGCTGTCAGGAGACTTTGAAAAACTATCAGCTTTGGCAGCAGGTATTTTCACGTATCTAAAGCCTTATAGGGTTATTTCTTACTGTAATTTATTGAAGTAGGCACCAAGCTGTAAAGCCATATCATCTGCGACCTGACGTAATACACGATTACGGGCGGTATCTTCAGCAACAAGGTTTGCATAGGGATCGTCAAGCTTGTCAAAGCTGTTGGTAGATCTTGCGATGGAAGAAAAAACAGCATTATTGCTTGATAGGCTTATTAGCGAATATTTCACCATTATAGTCAAATTTGTCCTGGAGGTCGTATTATCAAGACGGACAGCAAGATCCTTTTCCGTTTCGGTAATCGTGGCTTTTAAAACATAAAGCGGTTTTCTGGGTTGCCCCAGAGGATTCATTCTGTCGCGCAACAGGTTGTGAAGGATTTGTCCCGGACGATCGGGAAGGGGACTAATTCTAATCGTTTGCAAAGCCTGATGTGAAGAGTACCCGGTTTCTGCACTCTTCTTGTAAACAGGTTGAAATCCGCAGGCAGTGAGGCTGATAAGGCCGAGAATTAGCACAACTGGCATACATAATTTTTTGAGAATAATGGGCATCATCAGGGCCTTAAAAGCAGATTTATACAACAATATTTACGATACGGTTTTTGACGATAATAACTTTCCGAATATCTTTGTCATCAATTGCTCTTTGAACCCCGGCTTCGGACAGCGCAGCTTCTTTAATTTGATCTTCGGTCGCTTCAAGAGGCAATGAAATTGTCGCGCGCAGCTTACCGTTAACCTGAACGGGAAGTTTTACAGTGTCGTCTACGATCAGGCTGTCATCGGCAACAGGCCAGGATACATTAACAATAAGATCGCTATGGCCAAGTTGATTCCAAAGCTCTTCGGAAATATGTGGCATCATTGGCGAAACAAGACGAACGAGAATTTCAAATGCTTCGCGTAAAGCCCAGAAATCATTATCTTCCGTTGCTTTGAATTGACCAATAGCATTCGTCAACTCGTATATTTTAGCGACAGCAGCATTAAAGCGGAAGCTTTCAATATTCTCGCTTATGGATGCAATTGACTTGTGAACCGTTCTTCTTAGTTCCAGTGCTTGATCATTGAATTTATCTGGCTGTGCCGTATTGACAGCAGGAAGGCTATCCAACTGTGTTGTGATCAGACGCCACATACGTTGGGTAAATCGCCAGGACCCGTCAATTCCGGATTCTGTCCATTCCATATCACGATCGGGTGGGCTGTCAGAAAGCATAAAAAATCTTGCTGTATCAGAACCATAGCTGCCAATAATATCGGCAGGATCGATGGTATTTTTCTTTGATTTACTCATCTTGATCGATGGACCGACGTTTACTGGGCCACCATCTAAAGTGACAAAGTTACCACTATCATTTTTCTCGATCTCTTCGGGGGAAAGCCATTCGCCTTTGTCGTTTTGATAGGTTTCATGGCAAATCATGCCCTGAGTGAAGAGGCCCTTGAAGGGCTCTTTCGCAGTCAGATAACCACACTTCTCAAGCCCGCGGGTGAAGAACCTTGAATAGAGCAGGTGAAGGACAGCGTGCTCAATACCGCCGATATACTGATCAACGGGAAGCCAGTAATCTACATCCTTGCGATCAAAGGCATTGTCATCTCTCGGGCTACAAAACCTCGCAAAATACCAGGAAGATTCCATAAAGGTATCAAAGGTGTCTGTTTCTCTGACGGCTGCTTTTCCACAACAAGGACACGCGGTATGTTTCCACGTCGGATGGTGCGCAATGGGGTTACCTGGTTTGTCGAAGGCAACATCTTCAGGCAACTCAACGGGCAGGTTTTCTTCCTTCTCAGGAACAGCGCCACAATCATCACAATAGATAATGGGAATTGGACAGCCCCAATAGCGTTGACGGGATACACCCCAGTCTCTCAGGCGGAATTGGGTTGTTCCTTTGCCGTGGCCAAGGTCTTCCAAATGACTGATAACCTTTTTCTTCGCAGCAGCAATGTCCAAACTATCAAGGAACTGAGAATTAAATAGCGTTCCTTCGCCTGTATAGGCTTCGTTTTCGACATTGAAAGTGTTGGGATCTTCGTCTTTTGGCAGGACGACAGGTGTGACGTTCAGATCGTATTTTCGGGCAAAGTCCAGATCACGCTGATCGTGAGCGGGACAGCCAAAGACAGCGCCTGTTCCATAGTCCATGAGGACGAAGTTTGCGACATAAACGGGAAGCTCAATAGAAGAATCCAGTGGGTGGGTCACTCTTAAACCTGTATCAAAGCCTTTTTTCTCTGCCTTTTCTATGGCTTCTTCAGATGTACCCATCTGGTTGCACTCGGCAACAAAGGCTTTGAGCTCAGCATTATCAGTAGAAAGCTGGTCAGTGAGGGGATGGTTTGCTGAAATCGCACAAAATGATGCACCGAACAAGGTATCCGGGCGTGTAGTATAAACCTCAATCTCTTGATCGGAGTCTTTTATTTTGAAAAAGACTCTGGCCCCTTCGGATTTACCGATCCAGTTGTGTTGCATCGTACGGACTTTATCAGGCCAACGATCAAGTGTTTCCAGGCCTTCTAAGAGTTCGTCAGCAAAGTCAGTGATTTTAAAGAACCATTGGCTTAACTTGCGCTTTTCAACTTCGGCACCGGATCGCCAGCCTTTACCGTCAATTACCTGCTCATTGGCGAGCACTGTATGATCTACGGGGTCCCAGTTCACCCATGACTCTTTACGCTCAACCAGACCCGCTTTCAGGAAGTCCAGGAACATCTTTTGTTCATGTTTATAGTATTGGGGATGGCAGGTGGCTATTTCGCGATCCCAATCAATGGAAAGACCCATGGATTTAAGTTGTTCGCGCATAGCGGCAATGTTTTCGTAGGTCCATTTACCTGGATGGACTCCGCGAGCCATGGCAGCGTTTTCTGCTGGCAGACCAAAGGCATCCCACCCCATGGGGTGAAGAACATTAAAACCTTTGGCTTTTTTGTAGCGTGAGATTACATCGCCAATTGTATAGTTCCGAACGTGCCCCATATGAATCCTGCCCGAAGGATAGGGGAACATTTCCAGGACATAATACTTGGGTTTGTTTGTATCTGTTTTGACAGAAAAACAATTGTTCTCAACCCAGGCTTTTTGCCATTTGGTTTCGGTTTCCTTGACGTTGTAACGGCTCATAATGTTCAGACTTACTTATATATAATATGGGCTTGTGAAAAGCTGGTGACTAACAAGGGTAAAAGGCCACAGATGAATGTCGTTCAATTTCTGCGGCCTTGATTACGGATTGTTCCAATTTCCACGAACGAGGAAAATCGGATCTATTCACTTGATGCAATGCGTAACTGGCGTGCACGGGTAAGAATTGCATCTTCCAACTCTGTCCCGGTTTTAGGATCGACTTTTGAGTCAATCCAACTACCTGTAACGTCACGTTGTTGTTTGAAAACAGAAGCCCGTACGCCATCAGCGCGAAGATCACGGCCAAGAATGAATACGTTAACTTTAAAGCGCTCTGGCTTGGCTTCGTCTGGGCTGTACCAATCTGTAATAATCACACCGCCGAAGGGATCAGCAGAGGTTAGCGGCATGAAAGCTATGGTATCCAGTGAAGCGCGCCAAAGGAAAGAATTTACCCCAATTCCTGCACCGCCATCCTGTGGTTTATTTTTGTCGTCACCACCAAGAAGGTTTATACCACCATCTTTTCCACCGAGCAGCGAACCACCTGTTTGTTTGTAATATTTATCACTTTGGTTTTCGATTTTTTTATCTCTGCCTTGTAAACCACAGGCTGTGAGTAAAAGAAAAGAAAGCAGAATAATCAGGTATCGGGAAGCAAAGCTCTTGAGCGACATGAACGTTTCTTTCGAAGCTTATTAAAATTGGCTCTATAGCTACCATAAAAAAAAGCACAAAAAAATACTGCCAGTGCTAATTTTAGCACTGGCAGTACATTTTGTTTATTGAAAGCTTAAATTAGAAGCTTACAAGAACACCAGTCTGAACTGATGTGAAATCTTCAGAACCACCTTCATAATCACCAGTGATCGCAGAACCGTATACGGAAAGACCCGGAGCAACTTCGTACTGTACACCAGCGGAGATAGCTGAGTTCTCTACGTCAGTACCACCAGAGTTTGCTTCTTGCTCAGACCAAACACCAGCAACAGCAACCTGCCATGGACCAGTTGTGTAGTTGATACCAGCATCAACAGTTAGCTGGTTGTCAAATACATCGTCACCGTCTTCGTAAGAAACACCTGTACCGATTGTGAAGCCAGCGAAGCCAACTTTACCACCGATTCCAGCACCCCAAACAGTGTTGTCACTGCTGTCAACGCCAGCACCTTTACCATTAGTATCAGCCCAAACAGCTGAAGCACCAACTTCAAGAGAAACATCATTGAAAGAACCGGAATAATTTAGACCAGCTTCAACGGTTTGTTCTCTTTGAAGATCAGTTTTACGTCTTGCAACAGATGAACCCTCGGTAGCATCTGGTGCATACGTTAGACCAGCTTTGAAACCGTTAAAAGAAGGTGTGTAGTATGTGATTTTTGTTGAATCGCCAGAGTCTGCTACATCAGCAGCAGTATCAGCATCACCAGATTTGACAGCTGAACCAGTTGGGTTATCGATCATACCGTACATTAGGCCAACGTCAGCACCGGAAACGAACAGACCGTTTGCACCATCCTGGTCGCCAAGTTCAACGCGACCAAAGTCACCTTCGAGCCAGATGTAGTTTTCATCTGTGTTGTTATCGCCGCCCTGATCAGCTTCTAGCTCAATAACAAGACCGTATTTCAGGCCGTTGTCAGCTGTGTTGGAAGCAGTCAGTTTGATTTCAGAGTTTGTGTTGAAATCGTGACCGTTGTTTGAACCAGCATTATCTGTGTTGTTTGTGTCATTATCAGCATCTGTAGAAGAAGCGTGGAACTGAGTGAATACTGACAGGTTGATTTTTCCGTCTTCAGCAAATGCTGGAGCGGAAACTGCAGTAGCTGCAACCATTGCAGAGCTAGCAAGCAGGAATTTTTTCATTTTCGATCTCCAAAAGATAAACTTATGAAGAGGATACTCCCCCTCAAAATTAGTGTGCTCAGATAACACCCTTTTTTTCAGGAACTCAAGCCCTGTTGGCAGATGTGCATTGTTTTTAAGTATCACTGTGGCATTGATGCAACAATTATCCATTTAACCCCAATATTTGTTAAAGAAAATAGGCATTTCATTAATGAATAAGATGCTTTGGGGGGGAGGTAGAATGGTTTAAGGTCAGTTTTCTCAACATCGTCTAGTTTGGATTCCATTATCTCTCATAAAATCAGAACTCCATCATTTATTGCTATATATATAAGGAAACTGCTAGATGTACCTTGTTTGGTTGATTATGTCTGAAGCATCACATTTATGATGTCATGATATTTAGCTATGTCTTATGGAGTAATATTTTACTATGCCTGGAATTTTGTGGCTCGCGTCTTATCCAAAATCTGGAAATACGTGGATGCGTACTTTTTTAGCGAATTTAATTTCTGATTCTAAAGAGCCATTACCAGTTAATAAAATTAGCGAAATATGTTCAGGCGAAGCTAATTCCCTTTGGTATAAAAATGCTTTCAACAAACCATTGGAACAAGCTAGCGAAAGTGATCTTGCTAATATCCGCGCAGATGTTCAACGCGAAATATCCAGACGCAGTAAAAATATCTTAATTCTCAAAACCCATAACTTTCTCGGCGAATATCTTGGCAAGCCCCTTGTTGCTATGGATGCAACAGGTGCTGCTATATATATAGTCAGAGATCCAAGAGATGTCGTGATTTCCGCTGCAGACCATTTTGGTGTTTCGATAGATGAGTCTATTGAAATTATGGCGAAAGAAACGTCGAAATCTGATAAAGTTCTATATGAAGTTTATAATAGCTGGTCTAACCATGTGAAATCCTGGACGCAGATTCCACATAAAACCCTTCTGGTTCATCGATATGAAGATATGCTGGAAAAACCAACCGAAATTTTTGGGGCTATCTCCAAGAAGTTGGGTATCACCAGAGATGATGATAGAATCCAGCGTGCGATCAAACATTCTTCCTTTAAAACCCTTCAGGAGCTCGAGCAAAAACAGGGCTTCACTGAAAAATCTAAAAATAGCGAACGCTTTTTCCGATCAGGTAAATCAGAACAATGGAAAACCGTTCTGACCAATAAGCAGATTAAGCAGATTGAAAAAGATCATGGCCAACAGATGAAACGTTTTGGCTATCTTTAGGGGGGATTGAAGATGTCTCTTATTGCTGAAAACTTGCTCTCCATAAAAGAGAAAATCGATACAGCTGTTAAAACATCCTTTATGAATCAGGGCGATGTTAATTTGATTGCTGTTAGTAAAACAAAACCTTTGGAGGCTGTAGAGGAAGCTTATGCGGCAGGCCAGAAGGTTTTTGGTGAAAACAAGGTCCAGGAAGCCCTATCCAAGTTTCGTGACTTAAAAGATCAGCACAGTGATATTGAAGTACATCTTATCGGTCCCTTGCAAACCAATAAGGCCAAGGAAGCTGTTTCCCTGTTTGATGTTATTGAATCTGTAGACAGGCCAAAGCTTGTAAGTGCGCTTATCAAGGAAATGAAAAAACAGGATCGCTGGCCGGACTGTTTTATTCAGGTGAATACTGGTGAGGAAGAGCAAAAAGCAGGCGTCTTGCCAAAAGATCTGGACAGCTTGATTTCCTTTTCAAAAGAACAGGGGCTACCTGTTATCGGATTGATGTGTATTCCCCCGGTTGATGAAGAAGCTGCAACCCATTTTTCTTTTCTATATGAATTGGCACAGAAACATAATCTTCAGCGCATTTCTATGGGAATGAGTGCCGATTTTGAAAAAGCTGTGCGGTTCGGGGCCACAGATGTCCGTGTTGGATCCAGTATTTTTGGGGAACGCAATAAAATCTGAGCTCACCCTGAGACTATAGGGCTGAGACTATAGGGATTTTACAGGCACTCTTCTATTTTTTTACAGTTTTCAATCCGATCAGGATTCCTGATCGGCATCAACTTCCACCCCATATACCCAACTGTTCTTCTGAATTTATCAGTGTTAAAGTCTTCAACGATGGTTGCACGAATACTGGAGAGAAATGTTGATTTCCGACAAAAGGCACCCAGCAAAATATGTGTTGGCGCTTCGGATTCTTCCAAAGAGTTGGCATAGTCATCGTCGCAAAGGCGATCTTCATTTGCGTTGATCGGGGCGTTATAAAACCAACGCAGTTCGTACCCTTGCGTTTTATGATCTGTCATTGTTGAGCTGTAGTTAGCTCTGAACCATTTTGGACCATATTGTTCCATTGCGGATGCGATTGCTTTACCTGGTTCAGGAGAAGAGACATTTTCTTGCAGAGTTATTTTTATGGGGGAATGATTAGCGGCAAGAACGGCGTCGCCGGATGTATAAGCTCCATAAGTTGCCGTCCTGACCAAAGTCAAATCCCCGGAACTTATGCAAGAAGTGGTAAAAAGTGCAAATATGAGCGGTGATACAAGTCTCTTTAACATATACAGAACTAACCCTGTATGGTAATTTTTGTTTGTTCTTTCATGAATGATAGTAGCTTCAAGAGGTCATTGAGTTCAAGAGCAACACAGCCTTCTGTTGGTGTCAGGTCAGGCTTGGCCACATGAAGAAATATCGCAGATCCCCGGCTTGGAATCACCGGATCAGCATTATGACTGAGGAGTCCGATGAGATCGTAGGTGTTTTCCTGATCTTTCCACAAGACTTCGTAGCGAGATGTGTAGGGAACGATAACAGCTTGATTGTAATAGGGATCTTCTGGTTCATCACACCAGCCATCTCTTTGGCATAAGGGTGCTATCTCAATGGCTTTGCCTATTTCTTTTCTTTGCTCCAGAGATATACGATCTGCGCGATAAAGAACTTTTGTTAAATCCCAGCTTCCAATTGGTGTTTTGCCATCACCTTCAACTTTTTCATTTGCTGGAACGATGCCATTTTTACCAATAGCACAGGGCCAGATTTTGTCACCGAAAGATGCTTGCCACTTGCCATTAATTGATTGAACGATGATATCCATGTTCGTACCCGAGATCAGTCCTTTGAGATAAGCTGGGCCAAACATACATATTCAGTCTGGATTGTCGAGGCTTCAATTATTGCTTTTTAACTGTTGATATTTATCAAGCCCGTTTAACAGATTTTGTGCGAAATCACTTTCGATAGATGCAATGGTTTCCTCAGCCGATGGTGCATTGTCTGTTTTTGGTAATGTCGTTGTGGATTCTATTGGCTGTGATACTGGTTTGGATGGTCTTGTTTGCGGAAGATGTGAGGTTTGCGCGATCAGCACATTACCGCCAGATAGGGGAAACCATTTTCCCGGCTTTGATGCTGGTAGAGGTCGTGGGGCTTCCTGTTGGATATCCAAACTTGCATTCGATGCTCTAATTTCCTGTGAAACAGGTTCTGTGGCTTTAGGTTTTGCCAGGTCATTATACAGGGCTGTCAGCGCTGCTTTTCCTTCAAGTGGTGATGATGTTGAACCCGGGTTATTTGAGACGATTGCATTTTCTGGCTTTGGCTGCTGAACGGGCGCTGGCGGGATAACAGGTGCCAGTTGGGAAAATAACGGAGTTGTTACATTCTGGGATGACGTTTCTAACGCGGCAGTTTGAATGGGACTTTCTTCATCTAGTTCATTTGGTCCAAGAAAAGCTTCTAATATATTTTCACCAATATCTTTGCCAGTGGTCTCTTCTGAAACTGAGTTTGCAATGGCAGTAATAAATCCTGTTGGTCCACCAAAAATCATACCGCCGGCAATCCGTGCGGCTGGCTGGATTTCGTCGCCAGTGATCTCTCTGTACAGAGTTGAAATCACTGGAATGTGTTGAAGTGGATTTATAACATCCAGGAAATCAAAGAACCCGAAAGTTTGTTCTTCTTGCTCAGAACTTTTTGGGTCCGGTGTCTTATGCTTAACAGGCCAGTCTTTCTTCTCTGTCGTATTTGTTTTTGCCGTATTTGCTTTTTCAAGTTCGTTTTTGAATTGGTGTTCTTGTGTTGATTTCGTGACAGAAGCGGTTTTTAGTCCCGTCTCATTCTCTTTTTTGATAGAATCCGGAATTGTTCCAAGCGCAACACTACCTGATCTCAAATTATTATTTTGGCCATGATTATTGGCAGGACTGATCTGTCCTTTTGGGGTAATTTTTTGAGAATAGAGCTGATCCAACATAAGCCTGATAATCACCTGATCGTTAATTCAGGTATATTAATGCAATGATTGGGCCAATTAATTTAGGTCTTTATTTCAGTGTTTTTGGTTCACTTTGATCAACTTGGTGGGAATACTTTTCCCGGAATGAGGAAAGGCTTGCCGATGACAGTGATTATATATCCCTCAAATTCAATGCTTTGAGTGCCTGTTTTATCAGAGCTTGTGTCCGAAGCGCGTTGCTTTGGTTTTCAGATAAAATTCATTGTGGCCGTTTGAAGGGAAGTGGTGTGGGACCATTTCAATGACCTCTATGCCACATT
Source organism: Kiloniella sp. EL199 (assembly GCF_900313065.1). Lineage (GTDB taxonomy): Bacteria > Pseudomonadota > Alphaproteobacteria > Kiloniellales > Kiloniellaceae > Kiloniella. The sequence goes on along the minus strand of NZ_OMPU01000013.1, from coordinate 292,089 downwards.
CTATTAAAGAGTTAGCTTTTTCCGGATTGTTGGTGAGAAGCCTGACTTCATCATATCCTAATTGTCGTAGCATTTCTGCGGCAGGAATATACACGCGTTCATCAGGATCAAAACCGACGAGTTCATTTGCATCAGACGTATCGGCACCTCTATCCTGCAGTTCATAGGCTCTGAGCTTGTTCATCAGACCTATACCACGACCTTCTTGTGAGAGATAGAGCAGGATGCCGCCACCCTGTTCTTCCATAAGACTAACGGCACCGCGAAGTTGGTCGCCGCAATCACACCGTAAACTGCCAAGTAGATCGCCGGTAAAACATTCGGAATGCAAACGGATCAGCGTTGGTTGATTCGGGTCAGGGTCTCCGATAACGAGTGCAAGATGTTCTGTACCACCGTCTTTGGGGCGAAAGGCAACAACGGTGGTCTTTTCAGCCACTTCCAATGGAACTTGAGCAGAGGCAACTTTTTTCAGACTATAAGCTGCTGTACTCCGATAGCTTGCAATGTCATCTGCTGAAACGATTAAGAGATTATGTTCTTTTGCAAGTTCTGTGTCTGCACCATCAGGCAGATTCACAAACAGAGCTGCAGGAAGCAGGCACGCCAGTTTTGTTAAAAGAACGGCATTACGTGCCAGGATTTCGGGGACTTCTGTGGTCAGAAAGTTGTCATGCCGTAGGTTGATGCCCAAGGGATCATGTACGGGATCAGCAAGATAAGCTGCGGCTTCTGGTGACATTCCGTCCAAGGCAAAAGCAATAACCTCGGTCGTATTGATAAGCGGTTCTGCTTCGTTGATACCAATTGCTGCTGCACGTCGAGCGGTTAAAAGAAGGCAGGGTTCCGCATTGCTGATATTCCGGAGTCTATTCAGGCTTTCATCAGATGAAGTTTCAGATGCCTGAATTAAGGCAGACTGTCCGTCCGGGCGCTGTACAATAACGGCTGCTCCACGGCGCAATTCTGCAATAGCTCGCTCAACAGCAGGGAGGATCCTTGCGGCATTTTCTTCTAGCGCTGGCACTGATCTGTTCTTTCGTCCGGCTTGGTTACATTTGGTAATCGTAGCTTTTGGTAATGTATATCACCTCTAAACAATGATTCGATCATTATTTAGGGAACACGGTTCTGACATTCCAGATAAATGTCTAAAAGCCATTGCTGAATTATAGCAAAGTACGTCAGTTGGAAAGAGCGAAAATACGAAGTTACGAGAAGGGTTTGCGACAGAAGACAGGATTTGTTGTTTAGCTGCTGACTGTAAGACTCTGTTTCTTTCCCCTTGGCAACTTAATCATCTCTTCAAGATAATATAGAAAATCCAGATAGTTAGCTTTTATGCTTTCATTACACAAATTTTTTTATCAGTTACGATTTGAAATACTCTGTAGATTTCACGATATATAAAAGAACATGACTAAATCTGACAGCTAAAGTGTAACTTTCTTTGTTTATAGCCTTTGCCAAAAGTTCTGTTTTACAGGTTGTGCGGGTGAACTTGAATGTCCATTGTGCCAATGCTATCTAAATAAGTGTTATTTTTAGATAAAAGCTGGTTACTTGATATCTGTAGGAATAACGCAATCGGATTATAAAATCTGTCGCTGAAATGAATGTTGAGTAATAAACGTTGCGAAATAAACATTGTGACGTAAAACAGGGAAACAGAATAAGGGGCCTATGGGATGACGACTTCAAATGGCCGTAGAATATTGCTTGTTGACGATGATGATGCACTGCGTTCTTCATTAAGAGAGCAACTACATCTACACGAAGAGTTTGAAACAACAGAAGCCGTTAATGGTATGGAAGGTCTGGATAAGGCCAAAGACGATTACTATGATGCGATTTTGCTGGATGTTGGTCTTCCCGATATGGATGGGCGTGAAGTTTGTCGTTTAATGAGACGCGCAGGTGTCAAAAGCCCTATTATCATGTTAACGGCGGCTGAATCAGATGCTGATACTATTCTTGGTCTGGACGCTGGAGCTAACGATTATATAACCAAGCCATTCCGTTTGGGTGTCCTTCTAGCACGATTGCGCGCACAACTTCGTCAGCATGAACAAAGCGAAGATGCCGTTTTCACCATTGGGCCCTATACTTTCCAACCCAGTGGTAAAATTCTTATTGAAGGTGAAACGCAAAAGAAAATTCGCCTGACTGAAAAGGAAACGTCTATCCTTAAGTATTTGTATCGTAAAGGGTCTCAAGTTGTTGGCAGGGATACCCTACTCAACGAAGTTTGGGGGTATAACGCTGGTGTAACCACCCATACACTGGAAACTCATGTCTATAGATTGCGACAAAAGATTGAAATCGACCCATCGAATGCAAAGTTATTAGTAACAGAGACTGGTGGCTATCGTTTAGTACCTTAAAAATAGCTCAGTAAAGATCTGTGAATTTTGCATTTGGCTGTCTAGTGGCCGGGAGATTATGAAACGTGTCGGCAACGAGTGATTTTACAGTAAAATTCTGGGGAGTAAGGGGATCAATCCCTTGTCCAGAAAATAGCCACAGACGTTATGGCGGAAATACGTCATGCGTAGAGGTTCGCTGTGGAGATCACCATTTTATATTCGATGCAGGTACAGGTATCAGATCTCTGGGAAATAATATTTGTTCTGCGAGTGATAAACAGCAAATCGATATCTTTTTCTCTCATACTCATCACGACCACATTATGGGCATGCCGTTCTTTGGTCCGAACTTTTACCCCAAAAACAAGGTGCGGTTGTGGGCAGGCCATTTATTGGAACAGCAGAGTAATTTGCATGAAATTCTATGTCGCTATATGGCTGAACCTTTGTTTCCGGTTCCGCCTAAAATATTTTCAGCAAACGTAACGTTCCATGATTTTCATAGCGGTGAAACCCTGGAGCCCTATCCCGGCCTTAAGATTCGTACAACGCCTTTAAACCATCCCAATGGGGCGACAGGATACCGCCTTGAATACAAAGGTAAATCCTTTTGTTATATTACTGATACAGAGCACACTCCGGGGGTCCCTGATCGTCAAATAATTGAGCTGGTCCAAGGTGCTGACTGCATGGTTTATGACAGTAGCTATACGGATGAAGAATTCCCCAAATTTAAGGATTGGGGGCATTCAACGTGGCAGGAAGGGGTGCGTTTATGTGATTTGGCAGACGTGAAACAGTTAATTGCTTTCCATCATGACCCTTGTCACAACGATGATTTCCTGGATATTGAGTCCGAAAAGGCAGAGAAAGCACGTCCGGGCACTTTGTTTGCAAAAGAAGGCCTTGTTCTTAATTTATAAGTCGCTCCGGTTTTGATCACGGAATTCTGACCATGGCTTGATCAAAGTACCTGTAGAATTAATAACAGCTAAAGCTTATTTAGATATAACATGCGGGCAGATCGCAGTGTGATTTAGGAGCAGCTTGGGATTATAAAAATGAAATGGTTTAGCTCGGTTAATGAGACAGCTTTGCCAGAGCGGGTACTTAGGGCCATTCATGAGCAGGAAGATAAAACAGAACGGTTGATCGGCTGGATTCAGCTTGCTGTGGTTTCTATTTTCGGTTCTCTTTACCTTATATCCCCTAAAACCTTCAATGAAGATGTGACCTTTGCGCCGGTCCCTTGGGCCTTGAGCATTTATCTGGTACTGACATTGATACGTATCGTCTGGGCCTATAATTTTCATATGCCTGACTGGTCGCTAGCCTTTTCTGCGCTTTTTGATATGACGCTCCTAATGGTTTTGATCTGGAGCTTTCATGTTCAGTACAATCAACCTCCAAGTTTTTATCTAAAAGTCCCAACCCTTCTTTATGTTTTTATTTTCATCGCAATCAGAGCTTTGAGATTTGAAGCCAAATTCGTTGTCATTGCCGGATTATTTGCGGCTCTGGGGTGGGGGATGATGATTATGTATGTTGTGTCTTTTGATTCAATGGACAGTATGATCACGCGTGATTATGTGCACTACATGACATCAAATTCCATTCTTCTCGGCGCAGAATTTGACAAGATAATCTCTATTGTGGTTGTGACGCTTATTCTGGCTGTTGCATTGGTCCGTGCCCGGGCTTTATTGATTAATTCAGTCTCAGAACGACAAGCGGCGCAGGAACTTTCGCGCTTCTTTTCGCCTGAGGTCGCCAAAAAGATTGCGCATTCAAAAGATAAAATAATGGTGGGAAGCGCCGAAAGGCGTGAAGCAGCGATTATGAACTTGGATATGCGTGGGTTTACCAAGCTGGCTGCTGTTGAATCGGCAGAGATTGTTATGGGTACTTTGGCCGAATACCAGCAACTTTGTGTTCCAATTATCCAAAAGCATGGCGGATCAATTGACAAGTTTATGGGGGACGGCATCATGGCAACTTTTGGGGCCTCTGTTCCCTCTGAAACCTATGCTGCGGACGCTTTAAGAGCCATGGATGAAGTAATGGATGTAACGGCATCATGGCAAAGAGACAACGGTGAAGAGGCGCCGCTGGTTAATGGGTCAGTTGCCGTTGGGCCTGTTCTCTTCGGGGCTGTTGGTGATGATACGCGTCTGGAATACACTGTGATTGGCGATGCGGTTAATCTATCGGCAAAGCTTGAAAAGCATAATAAGGATGTTGGTGTGCGTGCTCTTGCTGATCAAACGACCTACAAAAAAGCTGTTGAACAGGGGTACCAACCTTTGTTAGAGCGCAAAGTGTTGGAGAAGAGTCAGGTCGTGGGTGTTTCTGGTGCCATGGATCTTGTCGTAGTTGCTGATTAGTTTGTGGTTAGAATAAACTCTCTTCTTTCCATAAACGGTTTATTTATAGGGATCCGCAGCATCACGCAGTCCATCACCTAAAAAGTTATAGCAAAGCACAACCAAAACAACGGGTTGTACGGGTAATAGCAGCCATGGATATAAAACAACGGCGCTGATATTTTGCGCTTCGTTGAGTAGCACACCCCATGATGTGATCGGCGCTCTTAGTCCCAAGCCTAGGAAAGACAAGCTAGTTTCGCCCAATATCATCATGGGAATGGCAAGAGTTGCAGAGGCGATGAGATGACTGCTGAACGAAGGTAAAAGGTGTTTGCCAATAATTCTTGCATGTGAAGCGCCCATTAACTGTGCTGCTGTGGTGAAGTCCTCTTCACGCAAACTCAACAATTTGGACCTGACGGCACGGGCTAATCCCGGCCAATCCAGAAAGCCTTGAATAATTGATATCCCAAAGAAAACGCCAAGGGGGCTCCAGGTAACAGGCAAAAGGGCGGAAAGTGTCATAAATAATGGCAGGCTTGGAAAGGACTTGAGTATTTCAATAGCTCGCAGAACGAAATTATCGACGAGACCACCAAAGTATCCGGCCAAACCGCCAAAGAAAGTGCCGAGTACAAAGCTAATGGCAACACCAATCAAACCAATGGTCAGAGAAATTCTTGAACCATAAATAATGCGGCTAAAGACATCTCGTCCCAATCGATCTGTTCCCCAAATGAAAAGGGTACCGTTTTCTGCCGGACAGACGAAATGAAAGTCTCCACTGATCAGGCCAAGATAATCATACTCCTGATCGCTACGGCAAAAGAAACTTAGCTTCTGAATATCAGATGTGTTCGGCGTGTATTCCCGTTTCAAATTTTCCATATTGAGGTTGTAATCAAAGCCATAGACAAAGGGGCCTATAAACTCGTCTTCATGGAAAAAGTGAATGGCCTGCGGCGGGGCATAGATAAACTTTGTTTCCCTGTTATGTAAATTATAGGGGGCCACAAGTTCCGCCAGAATCGCAACAATGTACATACAGAGCAAAATAACGCCGGAATAAACCGCAAGTTTGTGTTTCTTGAATTTCCACCACATGATCTGCCATTGTGATGCAGTGAAATAGCGCTCTTGCTGTGGCGTTAGTTTCGTTACTGACTGTGGATCAAATGGCGCTGGATTGACGTAATGTTCCATAGGTCGAATTGGATGCTGATGATCTGTTGTGTTTTTACTCATTTTTCAGCTCCCCCGCCCAGACGAATTCTCGGGTCGATCGCAGCAAGAATCAGGTCTGAAATAAAGACCCCGATAACGACCAATGATGCTTCGATGATCAGGAATGATCCCGCCAGATACATATCTTGGCTCAAGAGTGAATCAACCAGCATCGGGCCTGTTGTCTCCAATCCCATAACCACGGCAACCAGCACAGATCCGGAAAGTAAATCAGGCAGAATAGATCCAATATCCGCGATAAAGGGATTTATTGCCAAACGAAGCGGGTACTTCATAAGGATTTTTAGGGGTGTCTGACCTTTGGCTTTTGCTGTAATGACATATTGTTTTGATAGCTCGTCCAGCATGTTGGCTCGTAGCCGCCTTATCATACCGGCGGTACCGGAAGTTCCAATGACCACAACGGGAACCCATAGATGTTCCATGACGGACAAAGCTTTATCCATACTCCACGGCTTACCGATAAATTCGTCGTCCATCAGGCCGCCAATAGAAGTACCGAACCAGACATTGGCAAAATAGAGTAAAACCAAAGCTAGTAAAAAATTAGGTGTTGCGAGGCCAATGAAGCCAACAAAACTGAAAACGTAATCACCGACAGAGTATTGTTTTACGGCGGTGTAGATACCTATCGGGAAGGAAAGGACATAGGTAAAGAGTGTTGCGGCAAGGGCGAGCACAATCGTTAGTGTGATCCGATCGCCAATAACTTCAGTTACAGGTAATTCATGTTCGAATGAATAGCCAAGATCACCTTGTAAAAGCCCAAAAACCCAGTCGAAATATTGTTCATACATGGGCTTGTCCAAACCGTATTCGGTGCGGAGATAATCAATTTTTTCCTGATCGACGTTTTCACCCTGTGCCTGCATTTCGGCAATCTGTGTTTCCAGATAATCCCCGGGCGGCAACTGAATTAAAGTAAAGATCACAGCTGAAATAATAAGCAGTGTTGGCACCATAGCCAAAATACGATTGACGATATAGGTCAACATTATACGTTCTCCCTCATATCTGTTTGAGGGATTGCATCGCTACCAGTACCTTTATGAACACGAACATAATGGCCACCACCCAAATCAACCATGGCCATATCATGCTGATTATTTACGGTAAAAGGCGCTGGCCAATTTTCCGGTACCGAGGCTTTTCCTTCCAGTAAATCCTTTAAGTCAAGCGGATGATCTAGATCGGGATCAGGTACTGCAGATACCAACGCCCGGGTATAGGGATGAACCGGATTTTTGAAGAGTAGTTCTTTCGGGGCGGTTTCAACCAATCGCCCTCTGCACATGACGATAATTCGATCAGCAATATAATCAATAACCGCCAGATTGTGACTGATAAAGATATAGGTCAGGCCCAAAGCTGCTTTTAAATCTTTCAGCAGGTTAAGAACTTGTGCCTGAATAGAGACATCCAACGCTGATACGGGCTCGTCACAGATCAAAAGGTCGGGTTGTAGGGCCAATGCTCTGGCAATCCCGATACGTTGACGCTGCCCCCCTGAAAATGAATGCGGATAGCGATTTATATGCATTGGTGCCAATCCAACCACGTCCATCAGGCTTTCAACGTACTTTCGTCGTTCTTTGGCGTCTTTCATGCCATGTATCAACAAAGGTTCGCCGATTAACTCTTGCACCGTCATACGGGGATTAAGTGAACTATAAGGGTCCTGGAACATGAACTGAACACGTTCACGAAAATCAAAGAGATCTTTTTTCTCCAGCGCAAGAACATCCGTCGGATTATTATCCTGATCCCGGAAAATAATTGATCCCTGATCAGGCCTCAGGGCGCGCATGATAATTTTTGACAGGGTGGTTTTCCCGCACCCGCTTTCCCCAACCAAACCGAGACATTCCCCACGATTGACAAAAAAGCTGATATCATCAACGGCGAGTGCTTTTTCCGCTGATCTTTGAGAGAAAAACCCCCCTTTTCTGATCGAAAAAGATTTTGAGATGTTATTTACCTCAAGCAAAGGGGGATCATCTTTACAGATTTTTCGTCTTTGTCTCTTTGCTTTGAGAATGGGATTGTCCGGGTGGTGTTCAATTTCACGAATTGGCTTGAGCCGTTCATTAGGCTTCATATCAAAACGTGGAACCGCGTGAAGCAAGGCCTTGAGGTAAGGGTGTTCTGCTTTTCTGAAAATATCTTCCAGAGTACCGCTCTCCATAACCTCGCCGTGGTACATGACCACGACTTCATCGGCCATATTGGCAACAACGCCAAGGTCGTGTGTGATCATGAGAACGGACATATCTAGCTCGCTCTGTAAATCTTTGATGAGCTTTAGAATTTGTGCCTGAATGGTGACGTCCAGAGCCGTGGTGGGTTCGTCGGCAATTAGCAGGGCGGGGTGGCATACCAGTGCCATTGCAATAACGGCGCGCTGACGTAAACCGCCTGAAAGTTCAAAGGGATAGGTACGCATTGCGCGGGCTGGGTCGGGGAACCCCACCATACGTAACATGTCGGTTGCAAGTTCCAGTGCTTGAGCCGAGGTAATATCGCGATGCAGCTCCAGGGCCTCGCAGATTTGGTTACCAACGGTGTGTACTGGCGAAAGCGAGGTCATGGGCTCCTGAAAAACCATAGAGATTCGACCACCGCGGATCTGCCTCATTTGCCTGCTATCAGGTTTGATCCTTGCCAGATTCAGGATTTCACCCTGTTTTTCCGGATCGGAAAAAAGAATCTCCCCGCCTGCAATTTCAGCTACTTTGGGTAAAATTCCCATGATTGCTTGACTGACAACCGATTTTCCTGACCCTGATTCACCGACCAGAGAAACTGTTTTTCCCCTTGGGATACGAAAGGATACGCCCTTGACGGCGTTCAAAGTGCCTTCTGGAAGCTTGAATGCGACACGGAGGTCTTTGACCTGTAACAGATCGTCCACGATTATACTCTGGCCCCGTTGTTAAACCCTGTTGGCTTGATCTTTTTATATCTTCTTAAATTCCCGACATTTTTGGATCCGGCATTTCACTGCTGCCTTCTGGATCAAGTCCAATATCTAGCATATTGCCAATGGTGCTTGGGTCAAGCGGCAGGTTACACTCTTTCGCAAATAGTATGGCTGACCAGACCAGATATCTGAAGCCATATAAGTTGGAATCTAAAGTAATTTTTTGCTCTTTGTCTTTTAAAACCAGATGTAAGACACCTTTGGGTTTTTGGTCATTGTCTTTGTCTTTCACGGGACGTCCGTAATAGCGTAACTCTATGTTTTCTATATTTTTAAATAGAATTTTTCGTTGTTTGAAGTCTGTAATCTCAACCTGTTCACTATCCACGGTTACGCACGTTTTGTGGCGTCGAAGGGAATGAAATCCAAATAGTATAAAGATAATAAGGATCGCGCTAAAACAGATCTGGGAAAAGGTATTATTCAGACCATAAATCAGCCCGCCAAGACCAATTGATAAACCGAAAGCTGTTTTTAGGTAATCGAGATAAATATCAAAAAGAGGGTATTTAAAACTTTGCGGAGTTATTTGGGGCACAGTATGTCTCGCTTATTGTGTCTTTTCTCGATTAGATCTTTGATAAAAAGTGCTGTTTTTTGTGTGCCGCGAACATCGACTTTTATTTTTGATCCAGGTTTTTGTGTGTTGGATTTTTGAGTTTGGGATTTTTGCACAACATCATCTATTTTTTGGGCCAGATTTTCCGGGGTTAGATTTGCTTCTGATAACAGTGACAGCACGCCAGCTTTTGCAAGTTTTTTTGCACGATCCGTTTGTTCACTTTGACCATCAGCTGAAAAGGGAACAACAATTGCCGGTGTTTCGGTCATAAGTGTTTCCATAACGGTATTATACCCGGCCTGACTAATTGAAAGCTGTGCTTTGGAGAGAAGCGTATAAAAATCCGACCGATTTCGTTCAACACTTAATCCGTCAGGTGCACGTTTGACGATGTCGTTGAACTCTTGGTCGGGTAGATTGGTTCCCAGAAGCAATCGCCAAGGCACATTTTTTAAAGTGGAAAAATCCTTGGCTTTGATTGTTGCTTCAGCCAAGGGCAAGGCTACGGCACCGCCCCCACCAGAGATAAGTACACCCTCTCGTTTCGTTGCTGAACGGGTATCTGGACTTTCGATGTCATGTTCAACGACATACCCGGTATAAACGATTTTATCCTTAATTTTAGCAGCGAGCGGGAAGCTGTCTTCAAGAGGCATAAAGTCGGGATCACCATGTACCAGAACGTGATCGATATCTTTCTGAACCCGATCAATAATCCATTCACTTTTCCCGGGGGTTTTATGCGTTGTGAGTATATCCCGGATAGAACTGATAACCGGGATGTTCATGGATTTGGCCAGATCGATCAAGGGATCTAACTCGAATCGCATCTGGCGCCTGCCAAAGGGAAACATCTCGATCAGAAGAACATCTGGTGCAGCTTCGCGAAAAGCCGATAACAAAAGTTCTTTTCGTTGTTCTTTCCACGTATCATCAACAACAGATCCTTCAATGTTCTTTAGAATTTTAAAGCTGTTATCCGAGGCATGAAGTGCGGGAAGCTGAAGAAAGTCGGCATCACCAATATCAAGATAAGAAACGGGGCGTCCGCCTGATGCAAAAACAACAGACATTCCTGCGTTTTCCATTGCTTTTGCAAGTAAAGAAGCACGTCTAAGGTGCCCAATACCCAGAAGATGCTGAACATAGATAAAAATATTAACCGTACTTTTTTTTATCGTCATCTGGCCGTTTCTTTGGAAGATGTGGAAGAGTTAACAGGTAGTGGAAAGCCATCAGTGAGTGATAACAGGCTGATATTCATTGCTTTTACACTGATTTCACCGATAGGGGAAATCTGAAAAAGATGAGCACAGTTATCTCTGATTTTTTCTTTTGGTTTGCCAAGCATGTCCCAATCTGTTGCGGCAGCATAAATGGCTCTGAGGACGCCTTTATGAGCTACAGCCACAAATGATTTATTTGATTTGGCTATTGTGTTTAGAAAAGGTTTCAGGCGTATTTGGACATCTCTCGGGCTTTCACCCCCGGGGGGGCAAAGATCAAGCCCAAGGGCTTCCATTTTTTGCATTTCTGGCCCCAGCTTTTCCCTCAATTCCGGTAATCTCTGTCCTTCCCAACTTCCCCAGGACATCTCGATTAATAGAGGAACAATTTCAAACTTCTTTTGCCCTAGCAGTTCTGCTGTTTGTCGGGCGCGTTGCAAAGGGCTGACATACCAGGGCACTTCCATCCATTCATCTGGAAGCTGCCACTTTTGAACTGTTTCGATGCCTTGTTCAGAAAGGGAAATATCAGACCTTCCCTGCATTCTTTTTTCAGCATTCCAAATGGTTGGCCCATGCCTGAAGATCAAGAGTTCAGCCATTTTTCAAAAACTGTTGCAGGGGGTTATCATTCAAAATGTTAGAGAGAATTGTCGCTGTGTTTTCAGCGCCATTTGTATTAAGACTGGATGGCGGCTTTTGTTTGTTTTGTAATGTTTTTTCTATGGCTGTAGCCAGTTTTTCGGACGTCAGTGTTTCTTCATCTACATAGGTAAGGGCGTTTTGTTCTGATAATAGCTTGGCCCTGAGAGTCTGTTCTGTTTCAAGACCACCGGAATAGGGAACAATGACACGGGGACACCCGGCACGCAGAACCTCCATAACTGTGTTATAGCCGCCCTGACTTATGGATAGGGCGCAGTTAGCCAAAAGAGATGTGAAATCCGGCCTTGAACGCTCAACAATCAAGTTGTCATTTGACTGTGCTTTGTACTTTTCAAACAACTTTTCCGGTAGGCTATGGCCAATAAGTATGCGCCAAAGTTTTTCTTTCAAGATACTTTGTTTTCTCGCACTCAAGGCCGCGTCTATCAGGCGCTCGCTGACAGCACCGCCACCAGTTGAAACCAGAACTTCATCAATGCCATCTGTCGGGTGAGGAGTGCCGTCAACTTTTTCATCAACGACATAGCCGCTATAGAGAATTTTATCGGCGATATCCCGGGCAGGGTGAAAGGTTTTATCAAAGGGAATTAGATTTTGATCGCCGTGAATAAGAACATGGTCGAAATGAGTATCTACCCAGGCAAGCATTTCGGTAATACGTTCCGGTTTTGGTGCTTTGACCAGAATATCCCGAACAGATGAGACAATCTTACTCGAAAACTCAGATGCTTTGGCAGCTTCGAGTAAAGGAATAAGTTCGAAGCGCATTTGCCGGCGGCCAAAGGGAAACATCTCCAACAGTACAAGCCGTGGCTTTGTCGCGTGATAAATATCAACAAGATCCCGGGCCCGTTTGGCCTTGAAGGCCTTGTCGATTGGTTGGTCGTTTTTATCAAGTAACTCTGTAAATAGAATACCATCAGCACGAACGGGTTCCAGTTGATAAAACTCTGCACTGCCTGTATCCAGCCCGGGAACTTCCATACCACCAGATACAAAAGCTACTGAAAGGCCGGCTTTGTTCATAGCCCGGGTGAGAGTTGCTGCTCTTTTTTGATGTCCAATGCCGAGAAGGTGTTGAACATAAAAAAGAACGTCAATGCGTTTCACAGAATTCTTGGTTTCAGTTGTCATGATTATAATGTCTTGTTTTTCTTTGCATAATCCAACAGAGGTAACCCGGGTTCTATATAACCTTTTCTGGATGTCGCCAGGATTGCATCCAATCGTTGCCCGGCTGTCATCAGACTATGCATTGCTTCGACTTTTTGTGCGGCAGATTTCCCCATCTCTCTACGACGAACGGGGGCGGTTAGTAAACTTCTAAGCGCTGCGGCAAATGCTACGGGGTCTCCCGGTGTTGTCAGCAGGCCAGTTTCGCCATCTGCAACCACTGCTGGCACCCCGCCTGTATTTCCCGCAATGACAGGTAATCCACCAGCCTGAGCCTCAAGAAAAGCCAGACCATAAGCTTCATTAACCGCAGGCCAGGTATAGATATCACACGCCGGAATGATTGTTGCCAGTTCATTGGAATCAAGCTGACCAGTATAGGTGATTTTGGTCTTTGGTACCCATATAAAGCTAGCTTCCACGTCAGGTCTCGCCTGCCCATCTCCTACAATAATCAATTGCCAGGACAAGTCTGGAAGACCGCGCAAGGCTTTCGATAACACCTTGTATGATTCCAGTTTGTCTCCCGGGCGCATCATGGCAATTGCGAGTAACCATTGTTTATGCGGATCAAGCTCATATTGTTCGGCAACAGTTTTTCGGCATTGTGACCAATTTTCCCGCTTTGCTATAATTGGGTCGGGAACAATAAAGGGTGGCAGGGACCAGTTTCTTATATTTTCAGGCAGGCAGTGCGTATCATGTGGATTAAGGCTGATGACACACTCTGCCTGATTTACTGCTGCGACAACGGCTTGGTGACTTAAATCCCAAGGACCATTTGCCCGTTTGTTGGCGATAGATGCTTCGATGGGAATGTAGGGAATATTGAGCGCATCACATACAAGGGGGCCAATCCAGTCTGGCGCCTTGTAATAAAGATGATACGTGATCCAGATATCAGGACGCTGGTTTTCTGGTTTATTTTGGATTTTCTTTATGTATCTCGCGGCAAGTTTTTTGCCTATCTTCTTTAGTCTGGCTTGGCGATTTTGATCGCCTGTTGCGTCTCTACTTCGTAGATGAGACGCTATTTCAACCTCGTGCCCTTGTGTTTCCAAGGCTTGGATAAGTAATCTGGCAACGTGGCGATCGCCCGATGGCGTAGGGTGGCGGGGTGATTTTAGAGGGGCGTAAAAAGCAATCCGCATTTCTATCGCCTGACTATTGTGCCGTGAACCGGTTAAAAAGCTGATCTATGCCTTGTTTCATGGAAAACTCACCTCTCACGCGCTTTGCTCCGGCTTTCCCCAGTTTTTCCCTGAGTGCGGGATCTTCGATGAGTTTCTGGAGGACATCACCTAAAGCATCCGGGGTCTCTGGTGGAACCAGTATACCCGTTTCGTTGTTAACAATAAGCTCAGGTATAGCAGATATATTCGTTGAAAGGCAGGCCAGAGCTTGACTTTGTGCTTCCATAAGCACATTTGGCATGCCGTCACGATCACCATCTTCGGTGATTCTGGACGCTAATACGAAAAGATCTGCTTTTCGATATTGTTCCAGAACAACCTCCTGAGGTTGAGCACCCATCCAGGTGATTTTATCGTTAATACCTAGTGATTCAGCTTGTTTTTTCAGATCCTTACTTAATGTTCCACCTCCGATATGGATGAAGTGCCAATGTAAGGTTGGTGGTAAAAGGGAAAGAGCTTTCAGTAGATCGTCGTAGCCTTTTTTGGCAACCGCCCGCCCGACGGATATCAAGGTCACGCTTTTATCTTTTGAACTTCCGTCATTCAGAGAGTGGCTGTTCGCTGTTTTATCAAAACGGTCAAAATCAAGACCGTGATAGACTAGGTCTACACGGCTTTTGTCGGTGGTTAAGCCTCGTAAATAGTCCACGTTAAACTTTGTACAGGTCGCTAACCACTTAATGTCAGACAGCTTTTCTCTAAGTTCCCATTCTGGTGATGTCCATATATCCTTGGCATGGGCTGATCCACACCAGGGAATACCCCGCATAAAGGATGCATAGCGCGTTACAGAGGAGGGGGTGTGTAAAAAGTGTGCATAGAGCCAATCGACCTCCTCTGGTAATTCAGCGGCAAGAACACAGGCTTGGGCAAAACGTCTTATCCGATTTGGCGTTCGGTCGCGTTTTAAGTCTTTGATGAACAGGGAAAAGGCCTTTTTATACCCGGCCAACTTTCGAACCTTCCACCAGCTTTGTAAAACTCGTAAAGGTTCTTGATAGACATATTCGGGCAGATAACGAATAGGTGCCTTGATTTCCTGATGAATAGGGTGTGTGGACGTATCCGTAGGGTGGCGCAATGAGACCAATGACAAGTCTAGCCCGCGTTGTTCCAGAGCCAGAAGTTCTTGTGCGATAAATGTTTCAGAAAGGCGTGGGTAACCCTTTAGGATTACGGCTATTTTTTTCATACCGTTGGATTATATCTCTTTTGCTGCTGTATGCTTTTGGGAGAGAAATATTTTGATGAAGAGCATAATCCAGCAGGTGGGGTTAATTTGTTTTTGATAGCTTGTCGATCAATCCCAGTTTCGAAAGTTTGGCTTTGAAGCAGTGATCAGCAAGTTTGATGACGTTTTTCTGGCCATCAAGCAAACCCGGGACAACGACATCAGATGGTAAATGTTGTTGAGGCAAATTCCTTAAGGCAGTGGCCATTTTTTGTGGATCGCGTTTGCCATCATTTTCGAGCATACAAACCAAACCCAGTTCCTGGGCACGGCTGGCCCGGATGTACTGTTCCATTCTGGGCACAGTCCTTGGCACGATGAGTGCACGCTTGTCGTAGGAAAGGATCTCGCAGAATGTATTGTATCCACCCATGCCGACGATGCCGATGGCTCTATCGACAAGGCTTTCGAACTGGGCGTTAAAGGTTATGGCTTCAACATTAGGTAACTTGCTGGCGCGAACCTGAAAGTCATGCTGAAGGTCACTATTCATAAAAGGACCAAGAGCAATCAGTGCTGGATAAGGAAGATTTGGGTCACTTTCATAGGCAGAAAGGACCCAATCAATGATTTCTTCACCATCACCACCACCACCGACAGTTACGAGTAAATAAGGCGTTTCTTCGTCGATTTTTTCAAGTACGGGCATGGGAACATCATTGCCCCCGGTCCGACGCAGATAGCCAGTATAGGTCATTTTTCTTTGGACGGATGGGGGGAGATCAATACCGTCCAGCGGGTCGCATATTTGCGGCAGGCCATAGACCCATATGTCATCATAGTATTCTGACAAGGCAGGTGCTGTATTTTTACGCTCCCACTCATTTGAAAGAAGATCTGGATCATCCATGACATCTCTGAGACCAAGCACACAAGGAGTACCGCGGCTTTTTAGCAGGCGAAGTGTGTCTTCTACTTCACCTCTTAGCCCCAGTGGTTCCTTATCTACAATGAAGAGATCCGGATCATAAAATTCTGCGGTATGTTTGATAATGGATGATCTGATACTCAGGGTTTGTTCAATATCAATATGAAGGTTGAGCGAAGTATAATCGCCATTTCTGAGTTTAATGACTCCGGGAATACGGACAAAGTCAACACGGGCTTTAAATCCAAAAGATCCGATGATTGGTGAACCGGATAAAATCAGAACAGATAGGTTCTTATGCTCTTCTACCAAAGTATGGGCAATTTCTCGACAGCGCCGTAAATGGCCCAGACCAAAGCTATCGTGACTATAAATCAGGACACGTGTGCTTTTATGGTCATCAACAATATGTGTGCTGTCTTGTGTAATGGTTTTGCTCCCCTCGGTAATGTTGGCGACTATGCCACATTTCATTCCCAGGACCCAAGAAAGAATGTGCGAATAGAGCTTTTTGATATAATTTTTCTTAGGTGGTTAAATCAAGCTTAATGTAATCATTTGTTATTAAAAATTCTTTTGTCAGAGAGGTATACTTAATAATTCCACATATCCAGTTTTATCAGGTTAATATGGTTTTTTGCTTTGAGCATTACACAACGAATAACAATGTGTTTATCTCTGTGAGTTTACCCCGATTTGTACTTCGGCTAGGCTGGGTGATCTCAAGTATTAAATTTTGTAGTTTGTTTACTCATTAGAGTTTAAGGCTTATTTTGTAACCTGTTTGAAATACAAATGTATTGGCTATGGTTTTAATTCATTTAAAGCCGGGTGCGGGGGATCTGGGACGCAATGGAACAACGACTTTTCAAGTATATTTGGAAACATAGCAAACAAGATCAGTTAAAGATCCTGTTTCTAGTGTTGGCATCGATGCCCTTTTATTTCCTTTCGCTGGATTTACCCAAAAGTATCATAAATCGCGCGGTTGACTCTCAGAATTTCGCTGACATCAATTCGACGTTGTCTTTCATGCGATTTGAGCTTCCTTTTGGTGAAGAAATTTTTGGCCATACAGTTGTTTTGTTTGAAGGTTTTGATTTAACGCAAATCTCTTTGTTAATTGCTTTATGCTTTTCTTTTCTGGGATTGGTATTGGTGAATGGACTTTTTAAGTTTGTCATTAATACCTTGAAAGGTCGGTTAGGCGAACGGATGCTCCGAAGACTGCGTTATGAGTTAACGGATCGTATTCTTCGTTTCCCAGTCATGCACAGCCGCCGCGTTAAGCAGGCGGAAATTGCAACAATGCTGAAAGATGAAGTTGAACCTCTTGGCGGGTTTATCGGGGATGCTATCGTAACGCCGTTCTTCCTTGGTGGGCAGGCGCTTACGGCGCTGATCTTTATTATGGTTCAGAACGTATGGCTTGGCATTGTTGCCATGAGTATTGTTCTCGTCCAGGCGTTTCTTATCCCTAAACTCCGCAAACGTATCCTAAATCTTGGGCGGCAACGTCAAATGACGGCACGTGCCTTGGCGGGGCGCGTTAGTGAACTGGTCGAAGGTGCTGTAGAAATTCAGGCACATGATACCAGTAATTATGAACGTGCCGAAATATCTAGCCGGTTGGGTAAGATTTTCAAAATCAGATATGAAATATATCAACGAAAGTTTTTTGTTAAATTTTTAAACAACTTACTGGCACAGATAACACCTTTTATATTCTACCTGGGGGGCGGATATCTGGTTATTACAGGGCAGTTCGAGATTGGTACTCTTGTGGCTGTTCTTGCTGCTTACAAAGATTTGCCTCCTCCTATCAAAGATCTCATTAACTGGGATCAGCAACGAAATGATGTACAGATCAAGTACGAGCAGGTCGCAGAGCAATTTCAGCCAAGTGGTATGATCGAAGCAGAAATGCAACGCCTTGAGGAGGGACACAGTCCTGCACTTACAGGGGATATCGTTGCAAGCAATCTTAACCTGATAGACGAGAGTGAAAACAAGCTTTTGGAAGGTATTAGCTTTACCATTGGGGTTGATAAAAAAATTGCAGTTGTTGGAAATGCAAGCAGCGGTAAGGAATATTTAGGGCTTGTATTGGCTAACTTGGTTAAATCGTCCTCGGGATCGGTTAAAATAGGTGGGCAACCGATAGCAAAGTTACCTTCGGCGATAACCGGGCGTCGCATTTCCTATGTAGGGTCAGAGGCTTATCTTTTTCCCTTGTCTGTTATGGATAACCTTTTTTATGGCTTGCGGAACTGGATGATAAATGATCCGTCCCGGTTACCAAATTCAGAGGCAGAATTCGTTCGTGAAAAGCAAGAAGCATTGCGTACGGGGAATACAGTGCTCAACCCAAAGGGAGAATGGGTTGATTTTGTTTCTGCTGGGATCTGTGAATCATCGGAATTGATCCCGCGTGTAACAGAGGTTTTAAGGCATGTGGATCTGGAAGAGGATGTATACCGCTTTGGGTTGAGCGGGATTGTGGACAGTGAGAATCGCCCGGATATCGCGGAAAGTATTCTGGGGGCACGAATTGCGCTGAAGGAACATCTGAAAGCGACTGGTGAGGAAGATCTCGTTATCGCTTTTGATCCCGAAAGCTATAACAATAATGCAACGTTACGTGAAAATCTCTTGTTTGGTACACCACGTAAAAAACAATACGCGGGCAATAATTTACTGGCCATGCCTATTCTCAGGGAGTCAGTAGAAGAGGCAGATTTAAGAGATCGCATCTATAATATGGGCCTTTCTATTGCCCGTACGATGGTTGAACTCTTTATGGGGCTTCCACCGTCTCATCAATTCTTTGAGCAGTTCAGTTTTATATCCGCTGACGATCTGCCTGAATTCGATAAAATTGTTAAACGTGCGGACAAGAGCAGTTTTTCTGATATTTCGGATTCTGACCGGGAAGCTTTGATGTATCTGCCTTTCGATTATGTCGAGGCTCGCCATCGTCTTGGACTTGTGACTAAAGATGTTGAAGAGAAAATTCTTAAAGCCCGGAAGATCTTTGCTGAAAAGCTGGAAAGCCGTGATCCGAATGCGGTAGAGTTTTATGACCCCGATAATTATAACTCTGCAGCGAGTATCCAGGATAATATCCTTTTTGGTCGTTTGGCTTATGGGCGTGCCGAAGCAGGTGCGACAATAGGTCGGGTTATGACAGAGCTTCTCGATGATCTGGGGTTGCGATCCGAAGTCATAGAAGTTGGACTTGAATTTAATGTCGGTATTGCCGGAAATCGTTTGAGTAGTGTTCAGCGCCAAAAGCTAGCTTTGGCCCGATCACTGATCAAGCGTCCTGATCTGCTCATTTTGAATGAAGCAGCAGCTGTTATGGATTCCCAAAGCCAGAACAGACTGGTGCCTTCTATTATGGAAGCTCAGGAAGATCGAGGGATTTGCTGGACATTGCAAAGGGCAAGTCTGTCGCAACATTTTGAATATGTCATTGTCATGCAGAATGGAAAAGTTGTCGAGAGTGGTCGTTTCGACGAATTAAACAAGGATGGTAAGGTTTTAAAAAGCCTTATTGATGACGAATAAAGTCACAGGGATGTAAAATAGATGTCGATTGAACAAGAAGTTGAAGCCCTAAAGAATATTCCGCTTTTTGCGAATATTGATCCCTCAAGGTTAAAGCTTATGGCTTTTGCGAGTGAACGCCTGATTTTTAAAGAAGGAAAAGAGCTTTTCCATCAGGGGGATGCAGGAGATGCCGCCTACATCTTTATCGAGGGAGAAGCGGATGTCATTGTTGACACTGATGACGGGCCCCTTGTTGTTGCTTCTTTTGGGAAAAACGATTTTGTTGGCGAGATTGCAATTCTTTGTGATGTGCCAAGGACAGCGACCATTAAAGCCAAATCAGAGCTGATAACATTAAAGATTACCAAAGAACTCTTTTTCAATATGGTAATGGACTTCCCGGAAATGGGTGTCGAGGTCATGCGAGTGCTGGCACATCGTATTGATCATACGACTAGCCAATTGACTGAAGCTCGGAATGCATTGGCAGAAAAAACGGGTTAAATGATAACTATTGTTTCGTGTTTTATTTGATGGCCCAATCTTCTACTGGGGTATCCACTTTGGCACGAGCTACTTCCCCGTGAACCTGTGCTAAGTGAGTTATAAATCCTCTGATGTCGAAAAATTAGATATCAATATCCACGATATTTGGAACGTGATCAGAGGGTTTTTCCCAACCACGTGTATGCCTGACAACTTCAAAATTCTTCAAAGCGGATTTCAGACTTTGAGTTGCTAGAATGTGATCTAGCCGCCAGCCGTAATCTTTTTCAAAAGAGGGTTTATAACGATATCCCCACCAACTGTAGAGAGGCTGATCATCAGGAACAAAGTGACGGCCAACATCAATTAAATCACCCGATTTTCTAAGTTTTGCCATCAATTCACTCTCCAAAGGAGTATGCCCAACAGATTTTAGGAGCTTTTTGTGATTCCAGACATCCTTTTCCAATGGGGCGACATTAAGATCGCCAACAAGGATTAGTTTTTTCTCTTTTGTATCAGGATTTTTGACCCACTTTGCCATTTCTTTGAGGAATTGAAGTTTATGAGCAAATTTATCATTTTGTTCCGGATCCGGAATGGGGCCGCCTGACGGAACATAAAAATTATGCACTTCCAAGCCATTTTTTAACGTAACTGATAGATGTCTGCGATCATCTTTTTCGCACCAAACGATTTTTTCATTTTTTTCAACAGCGTTTTTGCACAGGATAGCAACGCCGTTATAGCTTTTTTGTCCATGGAAAAAGACTTCTTCATAACCCATTGATTTTATATCTGATAGTGGGAATTCACTATCTTGTACCTTTGTTTCTTGCAGGCAGAGAACGTCTGGATTATGGCTATCGGTAAAGTCTTTGAGGTGACCTAAACGTTGTCTGATTGAATTGATATTCCAAGTAGCAATACGAAGGGACATAAATTTATTCCATGCACGTAATGATTTTATTCCGCATTCGATATGAATTTGTTTCGAATGCGGAATAATTTTTATTTTTTGTTTCGAATGCGAAATGAAGAGTGATTTGATTGAACAAGATCAGCATTATAAATGCAGAACTTTAAAAACTTTACCATACAGATTGTAAAAATAAAAGAAAGGAACACCTGATTGGGGGGATTAACCAGGTGTTCCCGCTTCTTCGCAGAGTTTCAAGGAACCGGAGGGGGGATTCCAGTTCCTTTAACGTCGCCATGAGTGAGGTAGGAGGCGACATGATTCTAAGATAAGCCATCCAGTAGGGATTTCAATAAACCTGTGGATAAAATTTAAGTTACAGGATTATATTCTTAATATACTTATACTAATAAGCACATATTCCTGTAATAATTAATAATTTGTCGTTAAAATTGAAACTATCGTCAGGGACTCCACAGAAAATAAAGATTTTTGTAACAGGCAAAAAAGAAAGCCTGTCAGAGACTGAAGTAATATAAACTTCCTGGAGCGAGTTAATATAGACTTGAAATTATTTTACTCTATGACTGACAGCGTTCCCAAAAGCCTTGAAGATATCTTTTGACACATTGTTATCTGCGGCCTTGTATTCTGGATGCCATTGAACGCCCAATACAAAAGAATTTTGTTCAGGCATGGAAATAGCTTCAACTGTTCCATCCTTGGCTATGGCATCAGCGACCAAACCATTGCCAAGTTGATTTATGGCTTGATAATGGAGTGAGTTTACCTTTGCTTCATTGCTTTTCAGGATACTAAATAAACATCCATTTTGTGCGATAGAGATCGTATGATTAGGACCATAATCGATATCCATGTCTTTTGTATCCGGACTACTGTGGTCCATGCGCCCGGGGATCTTGCTGACCTGAGGATGCAAGCTGCCACCCAGAGCTACGTTCAGCTCCTGAAACCCTCTACAGATAGCTAAAAGAGGTACCTCCTGCTTCAAGGCTTCATTAATCAAAGCAAAGGTGGTCTGATCACGCATGGGATCATAGGGCTCAGCTTCGGGGGATGGCTGTGTATTATAGCGATCAGGGTGAACGTTGCTGGCACTGCCGGTTAACATAATACCGTCTAACTTTGAAACCAGCTTGGGTATATCCAACAGATTACCAAGAGCGGGGATGATTACCGGCATTGTATTTGAGGACACAGCAACAGCGCGTAAATATTTATCATCAACCGCGTGATAGGGTTTGGGAGTATCAGCTTTGTAAAGACAGGCAGATACACCAACAATTGGCAGTACTGAATTCGTCATTGGGCTTTTAAATCAAATATGTTCATGAAAACTTGATTTGTGATGGTACTATTTAGGCTATTCAGTGCAAGTCTGTTCTGGTTTTGCGAAGAAAGAAAATAACCAGGTAAGTGAACAGTGAAATTATGAGAATGATGACCTGACAATGAACGTAATGTTGTGTGATGTGTAAATGGAAACACTAGAAGAGGTATTACTGGCCTATAAAGGAGGGCTTGTCTTTCTATGGCTCTTAGTTTTTTTTGTATTAGAGCGAGCTTTTCCTGCGGAACCTCTGATAAAAATAGGTGGATGGTTTGAGAAGTTCTTTCCCGCTAGAGTCAGGCGAAACATTGGCCTATGGTTTTGTAATTTAATTCTTTCTCCGCTGGTTGTTATACCGCTAACGGCTTGGGCAACGTCTCATGCTATTGGTTGGCGACCAGATTTTTTGTCAGGCAGTGCAGGTATTATATTTGATCTTATTCTTTTGGATGGATTGATTTATTGGTGGCATCGTCTCAATCATGAAACCCCGTTTCTCTGGCGTTTTCATGAAATACACCATCTGGATACAAATTTGGATACAACTTCGGCACTTCGCTTTCATTTTGGCGAGGTTTTGCTGTCTGCTTTCATGAGAGTCTTTGTGGTTATCGTTTTTGATATACCGTTAGTGTCTGTCATAATATTTGAAACCATTTTATTGATTTCTACGCTTTTTCACCATTCTAATGTGCAATTACCAGAAAAGCTTGAGAAAGTTTTATCATTGGTCATTATCACACCGGCTATTCACTGGGTACATCATCACGCGCTTCGCCACGATACGGATAGTAATTATGGAACAGTGTTTAGCTTTTGGGATAGGATTTTTCGCTCAAAAAGCAAAGGGCAAAGAACAATTGGCATGCCAATCGGTGTTGAAGGAGCACAAGATAAAGGGTTTCTTCAGTTGTTAATTAGACCTTTTAAAAAGGTTTTATGGTACAAATGAAATAGTAATAAGGAAAATTTGCTTATTACTGTTTTGAAGCGGATATGAATTTTTTGGGTATGTAAACCAAGGCTCTTTGATTTAGCAAAGAGCCTTGGTTTTATTTGCTACTCTCAAATTTCTTTTCGATGATAGCAATTAGCGCCTTGCGATGCTGGTGTGTTCCATTCCTCTATAAGTGTCGTGCTTGACTCATTCTGTAAGATTTTCTGGGAAATGAGTCCCTTTTGTGAACGCCGTGCAACAATCTTTGCGAATAAATTATCAGATATAGGCTCTGTTATAATTGTCTTAGTCACAAAAGGTTTGGCTAGTGATTTTGCGTTTAGTGACTTCGGCATGGACATGATCACAGCCCCTGCCGCTATCATGCTTAAGACTTCTCTGCGAGTAGGTTCCATGAATCTTTCACTTGTCATATCATAATGCGTTCGAAATATTGCACTTCTGGTGGTGAGGTCATGAAAGATACAAGTTGTTCCATGACACCGTTTTCCTTAATCGCAGCAATATATGCTTGATGATGTTTCTGGGATTTCCACTCTTCAAGAATCAATAGCTTGTTTGTTTCTTCATTAAAGAGAATTGATACAGAGAGTGCACCTGCAAAACCACGAACAGCAGGCAGCTTTTCCTCCAAAAATGTATGTAAATCAGCGTAAGCACCGTCACGCACTGTCATTTCCAATGTTACCCAAATACTCATAATTACCTCCTAAATTGTATGAATTCTTTTAAACGTTCTGGATATGGGGGGATATCTGAGATAAGTTAAAAATGCCGGAAATCGCGCACAATTTATACTATCCTATCTTGTCATGCTGACATTCCAGAATAAAGAAAATAGTCAATATAAATAAGGAAAAGTTTTATGTTATCTAAACTCAAACCAAAACCAAAACCAAAACTCGCGGAATTTGGTTTGTGGAAGGATCAAAGTTTGGTTATTCCCGAGGGTTTGTCAGAATTTTTGGATGTACAGATCGTGATGAAATACGATCAAAAATCTATTTATCACAAACAAATTAAGTCAAGCGCTATGAATGTCGAATTTTTCAACAATGTAGCCAGCCTGTGTTTTGTTGTAAAAGGGAAAGAGACCTTCATAACATCTAGAGAAGAGGAAATTGTCGTACATGAAGGGGAAATGATTATGTTGCCGCGCAATGTATTCATGGTATCCAATTTTTCAAATAGAGAAGGTCCGCTAGAGGCTCTATTATTTTTCTTTGATCATGGCGTTATTTCAGAATTTGAGCAGCAAAACAGAGCGTTTTCTTCTAATCCTCTGCCTGGAACGGGCGCCTATAAAATATCGTCACACGGCAGCCTGACGGCTTATATGCAATCAATACTTGGAATTTATCAGAATATAAAAGGTACGCGTGATCTTTTACATACAAAAATGATGGAGCTTTTGTATCTTATTGCAGCAGTAGACAATCCCCAACGCTTACAATCATTTCTGTATGAAAATAGCTCTGACAGTGGTAGACGGAACATTCGGTACCTTATGAAAAAGCATGAAGCTCATAATTTGAATGTAAATGATTATGCTCAATTATCTGGCAGATCAGTATCAGCATTTAACAGAGAATTTAATCGACAGTTTGGCACTTCCCCAAGTCGCTGGCTAATTAATGCCCGGCTTGATCGCGCGTACAATATGATACTGATGTCAGATATGTCTATAACAGAAATTGGGCTGGAAATTGGATACGCAAATACATCCCACTTCATAGCCCAATTTAAAAATAAATTCGATATAACTCCCAAACGCCTTCGCTTAAAAAACCTTTGAAGTCCGGGCAAAGTAATATGTTAGTTAAAGGAATAGCTGTAAAGACTGGTTTTTAGTAGCAGGTGGTTTCTTGCCGGGGGCTTTCTTCAACAGACCGTGTAATATTACGAAGTGCAGATCCCGAGTTTAGTTTCCACAAGTTGGTTAAGTCCTCCGATTTTAGTCGGAGGAGGTTCAGTTTTCCGCAATTCCAGGAGTAGTCTTTGCCTCTTCATAAAGCCAATTAATAAAAGAGCGGAGTGGGTTTCTTGGCGGGTGATGCATTTTTGGATACACTATAAAATATGGCCAATCAGATATTTGTTTACGTTTAAATGGTGCTATTAACGTACCTCTTTTAATCTCTTCATTTATAAGGATACTTCTGCCAAGCATAAAGCCTTCCCCATTAACAGCTGCTTGGATAGTCAAGTTGCTGTCAGTATATGATTGGCTTGGGACTAAGCTTTTTGAAAGTTTGATGTTTTCCCGGACTATCCATGTATTCCAATTAAGATTTGTTTTTTCTTTTCCAAATGTGTGGTCCGCAAGGAGAGTGCATTTGCCAATATCAGCCAAAGAAACAGTGTTTTTTGCCCAATAGTCTGGACTACAAACAGGCATCACATATTCGTCAAATAATTTTGTTGAATGGCATCCCGTGTATGAACCAATACCTGATCTTATTGCGACAGTAAATTCTTCATGATTAAAATCCTTTATATCAAAGGATGCCTCTACCATAACCCTGTTTTGAGAATAGTTGTTAGAGTAAGTGGGCAACCGACTGATTAGCCATCGTGAGGCGAGAGAAGGGAGGATACTAAGCCGGATTTCATTGTTGTTTGGGCGGTTTTTTGTGTAGAAAACATTTTCTTCAAGGGAATCAAATAAACGATTTAATTGACTGGAAAATAGAATGCCTTCTGGGGTTAATATTGTCTTATTAGATAATCTTTTTAAAAATTTAACTCCCATCCAATCTTCCAAAAGAGAGATTTGTTGACTTACGGCAGAAGCACTAACACACAGCTCTGCTGCTGCTTTTGAAAAGCTGCCATTTCGTGCAACTGCATCAAATGCACGAAGTGAATTCAGTGGAGGGAGCTTTCTCATAATGATCGTTCTACCGATTATTGAATCTTCAAAATATACACATGCAAATAAACAGTAATGGTAGAGTTTGAGTCAAGTTTCTCTAATTAATTTTAGCTAAATTAAAACGAATGGTAAAGGAGTGAATTTGCCTTCGAATTAATATATCTATTTGAAAATAAACAATTAAATATGAAAGGACTCATTCTGCAATTAGAATAACTATTGGTAGAGTGAGTATTTAGTGAGGTCATTTATGCCTGTTTATGCTCTATGCCTATTTCTTGAGTACTAATGAATATAGAGATAGGGTTGAATATTATGAAAGCTGTCTATGTCCAGGAAAGCCTGCCTACAGATCACCAAAACTGTTTCATTGAGGGTGAACTGAATACGAATGTCCCGGAAGGGCGTGATTTGTTTGTCAGGATTGATGGGATATCTGTAAACCCGGTTGATTGTAAGCAGAGGCAATTGATTGAAGATCGCTTGTCTGAACCGCGTATTCTTGGGTGGGATGCTTGTGGTGAGGTTATTTCTGTAGGGAATGATGTCGAAAACTATAAACCTGGTGATCGTGTAATTTATGCCGGAGATATTACTCGTCCTGGTTGTTACGCGCAAACTCAGCTTGTTGATGAGAGGGTGGTTGGGCCTAAACCAGATAAGCTGACTGAAGAGGAAGCAGCCTCTCTTCCCTTAACCTCATTAGCGGCTTGGGAAGGATTATTTGATCGATTAAAAATCGATAGAACCTCGACTCAAAAACAGGTCATTCTGATTATAGGCGGTGCTGGTGGATTAGGATCGATGGCTGTTCAGCTTGCTCGGCAACTTTCTAATTGCACTGTTGTTGCAACGGCTTCCAGAGAAGAGAGTCGGCGATGGTGCCTTAAAATGGGTGCGCATCACGTAATCGATCATTCCAAAGATTTAAGAGAACAGCTGAATCAGCTTGGCTTTAATACAGTCCCTTATATTTTGAATTGCAGTAATAATGCACCTTATTGGGAAACGATGAGCGAGATTATCTCTCCCGAAGGTTCAATCTGTTTGGTAGCGAGTACAAAGGCAAAGCTGGATCTGGATCTTTTCATGAAAAAAAGTGTTCAAATCAATTGGGAGCTTATGTTTACAAGATCGCTTTTTTCCACAAATAACATGCCGAGACAAGGTGAAGTGCTACGACATATCTCTGAATTAGTAGATGCGGGCATTATTACGCATACCAAAACCAAAAGTGCCGGGAAGATATCAGCAAGCTCAATTGCCAAGGCACATGCTCTGGTGGAAAGTGGGCGGATGATCGGAAAGGTAACACTTGAGGGTGTGGATGTGTAGTTAGTAAGGAAAAGGCCAAAAGTAAAATGATGTTAAGATCAAATTTCAAAGGTGCCGAACTGCCATTAATATTTCAGTTTGCCCAGATCGCACGTAACTTGTCTGGTGTTGATGGGGAAATAATATCACTAGAACAAGGGCAAGCCGACTTTCAACCTCCAGATGCCGTTAAGAAAGAAGCGCAAAATTTTATAAAAGAAAAACCAGTTCACTATACCACAATTGATGGGTTAACTGAACTGAAAGCCAAAATTGCGGCTAAATATCAGAGAGAGAATAATCTGGATGTAAAACAGGAAAGGATATCTGTTGGTGCAGGTGGTAGCCAAATTATCTTTGAAGCTTTAGCTGTTACCCTATCAGCTGGTGATGAGGTAATTGTTCCAACTCCTTACTGGCCAAGTTTTGTTCAAGGTATTCAGGTTAATAATGGAAAGCCGATCTTTATCGAAACGGCTTTGGAAACAGGTTTTAAATTTGATGCACAACAGCTTGAACATCATATTTCATCCAAAACTAAATGGCTGATTTTGAATTCACCAGGAAATCCTGCAGGGGGATATTACAGTGCCGAGGAGTTACACGAAATATGTCTTGTTTTAGATCGTTACCCAAACCTGCTGGTTATGTTTGACGAAATCTATGAACACATGCTGTTTGATAATAAAGTTCATCAAAACATACTCAATATTCGCCCCGACCTTAAAGAGCGGGTTCTTTTGGTTAATGGTGTATCTAAATCGTATTCTATGACCGGGTGGAGAATTGGCTATGGAATAGGGCCTGTCGAACTTATAAATGCAATGAAACTATACCGGTCAGCATCTACTTCCAGCCCTTCATCAGTTAGCCAGATCGCTGCTTTAAAAGCCCTGGATACACCGCTTGTTGATTTGAAGAAACAGTCCAGGATTCTAGAATTTCGTCGTAACGATGTTCTTCGAAAACTTAATGATATAAACGGTTTGGAATGTGGAACACCTGATGGGGCAATGTATGTTTTTCCTCGTTGCAAACAGCTACTTGGTACAAGACAACCCAATCGCAAGAAAATCGTAACTGATATCGATTTCTGCGAGTATCTGATCTTTAATGCAGGCGTTAGTACCGTTCCTGGAACAGCTTTGGGGCTTCCTGGGTACTTTCGGATGAACTTTGCACTCAAAGAAAAAGTATTAGATGAAGCAATTGCTAGGATTACTAAAGCGGTTAGTCAGTTGTCATGAAAAATATTCAAAGTTTGAAAATTGCCCAAATTTATCATGACTTTGGGTTGAAGTTAATACTTTCAGTTGATGGCAGAGAGTGGAGAGATGCTTCTAAATACATAAAATGGGAAAATGCGGAAGATTTAACAGTTGATAACTTTTCCCGTATAGAAGCTGAAGATTTTTATCAAATGCCGATAATTTCAGTCAAAACAGGATTTCATCAACCTATACCAACGCCGGGTAAAATAGTATGTATCGGGCTGAACTATTCTTCACATTCGGCAGAAGTCGGTCATGAATGTCCGGCTGAACCACTCGTTTTTCTAAAATCACCAACTTCCATATGTGGGCCAAACCAAGATGTGATTAAGCCAGTCTGGGCTGAGAAGCTTGATTGGGAAGTTGAGCTTGGGGTTGTGATTGGGCGTAAGGCAAAGAATGTTAGCCGGGAATATGCGCAAAACTATATACTTGGTTATGTTGTCGTGAATGATCTTTCTGATCGAAGTGCCCAGCTGGAAAGAGGTGGGCAATGGACCAAGGGGAAAAGTGCAGACGGATTTTGCCCTGTTGGCCCCTTTTTGGTCACTCCTGAGGAAGGGCAGAGTATTGATGATTTAGAGCTTATGTTGTCGGTGAATGGAGTAATTCGCCAGAATGCAAAGGTCAGTGATATGCTCTTTTCACCCTTCCGGTTAATTGAATATATTAGCACTTTTATGACGTTAGAGGCCGGTGATTTGATACTAACGGGTACCCCTCATGGCTGCTCAATAGGACAGGCAGATCTTTCATATCTTTGTGTAGGAGATCGCGTTAATGCGCGTATTTCTGGACTTGGGGAGCAGGAAATAAAAATTGTAGAAGATATTAATACTTTGTATCAGATGCAGGTTAATGACGGTGCAGGAAATCGTTAGGGTCGATTTTGAATTTTATTCGATCTAGGCAGGGAAATACTTGAATGATGTCATTATCTTGACCACTGAAAATTAAACTATTTGGTAAAAACCTATCCTTGGATTTATGTCTCATAAAAACCGGCTTGTGTAGCGTCAAAAGATTTTGGAGTGATGAAAGCTGTACCGAGAGAAACTCATCTAGAGTGACATATTTTTTCGCTATAATTGATAAATGTTATTTGGTGTAAACAGAAATATTAGAAAAGGATAATGACTTTAGTTGTAGAAGTCTTGACTTGATCTGACACTACCGCCTTTTCACCGGAGTGAATTGGCAGCAGCGCATCTCTTGCAAGAGAGAGTGGTTATCCGTTTTGATGGTGGTGCTGACCATACCCTTAGCATTTGGCGTGCCGGTGACCACAACTTTAAGGGTGACCGCTTGTGCCGCCGCGATAGAGACGGTGAGGCTTATTGCCAAGGAGGCAATCAAATATTTCGTCTTTTTCATCAAGGTTTTCCTTTGTTTTCCAAATCAATAGGTGTTTCATCGCATCAGCGATTATTCATCGGGGATGGGGAGATCGTCGAAGCTGACAGGTAATTTCAGTGTTCGATAGCCGGTCGCGTCCCGGATGGCGTTTGCAAGTGCGGGGACAGTCGCAATAATCGGGGCTTGCCCAACGCCGGCAGGCGGGATTGAACTGTTGTCGATTATTTCAATTTCAAACTCTGGTGTATCACCCATCAACGGTGTTGGGTAATCGCTAAAGCTGATCGATGCCAAACCGCTATCGTCGATTGGGGCTGTTTCCATAAGCAATTGGCCGATGGCCATCATTGCACATCCTTCAATCTGCGCTTTAATCTGATCTGGACTGATGGCTAGGCCGACATCCAGTGCGACATAACACCGTTCAGCGCGGATTTCCTGTTGCTCATAGTCAACGACAACATCAAAGGCCGCTGCAACATAGCTGTGTTCCTGATAAATTCCGCAGGCAAATCCCCGTCCAATTCCAGGGATGCTTTGGTGTGGGTGAGTATCGCACATCGCCTTGACTCTGCTCAGGCAGTTTTTAAGGCGGACTCTGCTTGATCCGAGGTTTTGAAGCCGGAATTCAACCGGATTCTTGCCGAGTTTTCGCGCGAGTTCATCAATGGCGCTCTCGATTGCGAAGACATTGGGACAGGCCCCGAGCGAGCGCCATTCACCGGCATGAAAGGGCAGCTCGACATCGCTCATCTCGATGCGCCGATGCTGTGCATTATAGGGTGCTACCAATTCACGAGACGCCCCGAAATCATGCATCGCCATACGCATTACGGAAAGCAGCGGTTGCGGTGCCATAAGTTCAGTAAGCAAAACATGACCACTAACACAGGCGTGCCGCCAATCCGTAATGTGACCAACCGTATCCGTTCGAATTTGAACACGATGAGAGGAAGGTGGTCGCGTTCTGTCTGCGAGAAATTCATCACGCCGTGACCAGTGCACTTTGACCGGACGTTTTACATGTTGGGCGAGGAGCACAGCCTCGCGGACGACATCGTAGAGTACGCGTCCGCCAAAACCGCCGCCAACGCGCATTGCATGAATAGTTACCCTGTCTGGCGACCAGTCAAGATCAGCGGCAGCTTTTTTCTGGTTGACGAAAATATCCTGTGTACCTGTCCATATGTCGACGACTTCTTGTCCGTTGCGCAGGCTGAACTCTGCCACAGCTGTGCGCGGTTCCTGCGTCGCATGATGCAGGATAGGCAGGTCAAACCGCATATCGACTGTCCAGGCCTCTGATGTATTGATATCGTCATCGACAATCGAATGTTCCAGCCTCCCGCTAGAAAGAGCTGTATCGACATCAACCTGCGCAGCGATATCTTCAGCCGAAAAGCTTCCTGGTCTATCCCATTTCACTTCAATTTGCTCAAGTGCATTGTCGAGCGCGCCGGGTGTTTCCGCAACAACTCCAACCAGGCCTCGTGGCACGTCGATGACAACCTGGATGACTCCTGGCATCGTATCTGCTCCGCCGTCATGGATCTCAATGATCCGTGCATCGGGGGCCGGTGCTTGAACAGCGCGTCCGAATGCCATATTTGGGCGGCGTATATCACCTGCAAATATTGGCCCACCGGTAACAATCTCAAGGGCCTGGACTTGCAAAGCGGTGCGTCCGATCTGCCGTTTCTTGCGACTGGCATCGAAGGTGTAGGCATGACTTGCGGGCAGATTATCCTCGGCAAGTGTTAACTCAGAGCCTCCCACGATGTCAGCATAGGTCAAATAACGATCTTCCTCTGTAGTAAAGCCGCCTGTTGTATCTTTGAGTGCCTCTGGGTTGAGGCCAGTAATCACTGCCGCTTTTCGCCTGAGTTCTTCACGCAGACTAGCCGCCGCTTCAGCGACAGGACGTGCATGTAGCGCTATGGCCTCACTGCCTGTTGTAAACCGCATATGCGGTATATCGCGTGTCGACGGGAACTTAACGGTAATTGTCGCGATATCGACATTGAGTTCTTCGGCAACAATTTGCGCCAACCCAAGAGAGGATCCTTGACCCATTTCATGCACCGGGCTCAACATCGAGACTTTTCCGTCTGGGCTAACAGTGATCCATGCTTCACCCTTGATTTCGGGTGTAGCGAGAGATGGCAGGATCGGTGCAAAATTGCGGCCGACCAGATAAGTGACCGTTAGACCTGCCGCTGCATAACCAGCCCCTTTGAGGAAGCCACGCCTAGTGAAGCGGGGTTTTGACTTTGCATTGCTCATGATTGACCTCGCATCTGACTGGCGGCGCGATGGATTGCTTTTCGAACGCGCGCTTGAGTGCCACACCGGCATAGATTGTCTCGCATAAATTCGTTGATCGCTTGGTCATCTGGCGCTGGATTTTCTGCAAGAAGAGCCGCCGCTTGCATGATCTGACCAGCCTGACAGTAGCCGCATTGTGCAACACGCTCATCAAGCCATGCCTGTTGTACGGGATGCAATTGTGTTTGCGGACTGCTCAGGCCTTCGATAGTGACGATTTCGTTTGTTTCGACATCCTGTGCGCTTATATAGCAGCTCCGCGTTGGAAGGCCGTCGACATGAACGGTGCAAGCACCGCAATCGCCATGGCCGCAGCCGAATTTAGCACCGACAAAACCCAATCTTTCCCGTAATACAGTTAGAAGCGTTTCTTCGCTCCATACATCCTCAACTTCATACGTTGCGCCGTTGATCTTGAGTTGCATTAGAAATCTCCCCGATTTGCCGTTTTTTGTTCTTCTTCATTGGCAAAAACAACCGGGGACATCGCAACCAGCATCGGCACGATAGACGTATCTGCTAGGAATTTGATATGCATTGGAAACCTATTGATTGATATTGACTTACGCAACAATACCAACGAGCAGGGTGTCCAAGAGGTAACCGGAATTTGGCTTTTCTAATTTTTTTTGGTCAAAGAAAGAACGGCACGCATTCCACCATTCTCAAGGGGTGTAGTCTCACAGAGCCAACTACATCGCGTACATATACGTTGAACCAGGTTCAATCCCACGCCCACGCCCACGCCCTCTCCCTGTTCGTTGGAAAGTTGGGGGGATTGCGTATCCAGAAAATTTTCAATTGTCAGCACATTGTTTTCAAGTTGTACATTAACGCGCCCTTTCGGGGTGTGTTGGAATGCGTTACGGATCAGGTTTGAAACCACGATATAAAGCGCGGCAGGAGAAGCCGCCACTGAATTCGTATTCTTCATCTTGACCTGATGCTCTATATTTTCACTTTGGGAAAGATAGGACAAATCATCCAATACGTCTGACAGCAAGGCGGGATAATCAACCTCTTCTTTGATCAGGTCAGGCTCACGTTCTCGTCCCAGCCACAACAAGGTTTCAATCAATTGTTTCATGTTTTTTGAAGCACGATTGATGCGGTCTACGATTTTGATTTGCTTGGTCGTGAGATCGTGCTTTGCCAGAAGCACGATATTCCCACTCACGACAGTAACTGGGGTCCGTAACTCGTGGCTGGCATGTTGCAAAAATTCCCGTTCCCTGATGACAAACTCATCAAGGCGAACGAGGGAGCCATGAAGTTCGTTTGCGACGCTATTCAGTTCGATAAAACCGAAGTTGGGGATAGGGTGATGCAGGTTTTCCGATTTCAGGTTTTGTGCCCATAACGCTAATTCTTGTGCCGGATCGGCCAATCGCTTTCCCAGGAGTCCTGTAATTATCAAGAAAAGAATGATAACTCCGCCTGCAATAGGCAACGTAACAAGAGAGAAATTTATGATTTCTCTGAAGAAAACACTGTTTTTATCATCCTGATTAAAATTCTGGACAATAAAGAGGATCCTGCCGTCATTGAGTTCATAGGGGAGGATCATATAGAGCAAATCCAGGCGTTTCTCTCCGGATTTTATTTGTTTCTCGAAGCTTTTTAGTTGCACATCGAAAAGTTTTCCTGGCTTGATTTTATTTTTTGGAATTTCCCCCCGTATTTGTTCCGGAATATCCTCAAATGTTTCATATGTCGTAATATTAAAACTATCAGGAGGTGGCGCTTGGGGATCCGCAGTCAAATCCCTTTCATATTGAAGCCCGTACAATTCAATTCCAAAAGAAGTCGCTATATACGCGCCATGAATCAGATAAAAAATCAAAATGATGGTGTAAAAAAGTAAAATAAAGCCGAGGCACCACAGAATATATCTTCTTATAACTTTGGGAAAAGTCCGAAGCTTTTGTTCCATACCTTACGCCTCCCTCAAAGCCACGCCTTGTCCGGCAACAGTGTGTATAAGGTCATGTTGAAACGGCTTGTCAATTCGTTGACGTAACTTGTAAAGATGCGTTTTAAGAGCATTTGTATCTGGCGGTTGCCCCTGCCACAGGGCCACCTCCAGACGAGAACGGGAAACCAGCTTGGGACTGTTTTGTGACAAGACCTCAAGGATCGTCCAACCTGTCGGTGACACCTTGATGTCTTTTCCGGCACGGGTGACAACGCGTTTGTCAAAATCGACCGACAGATCAAGCAGATTGAACTTCTTGAATTCTCCGCTTCGTCTGCGGGATAAAACCCGGGTGCGCATCAGGAGTTCTTCCATTGCAAACGGTTTGATCAAATAATCATCAGCACCTGCTTGAAAGCCTTGAAGCTTGTCCTCCAAGGTATCTCTGGCTGTAAACATTAGGATTGGGGTGTCCACACCATTAGCTCTTAACTCTTCACAAATACTCATCCCATCGCGAAAGGGCAGCATCACATCAAGCAAGATAACGTCGTAATTGCTCTGTTGAGCAAGCTCAAAACCCCGTATCCCATCAAAAGCGTGATCACATTCGACACCTTCCAGTTCTAGGTAATCACTGACGGTTCCGGCGATATCCATATCATCTTCAATCAATAGAACCATAATATTGGCTGATGATGTCATGTTCATAATTCCTGCTGATGATAAATGCATGTCCCATATAAAAGCATAATCTATGCCCAGGTAAACAGTTGGTGAAACCTTCGCGGCAACCTCTCTCGTATCTGTAACAAAGCATTCTTCGAGATGAACGTATGTTTTACTACAATCTGACGGGGAACACTCCATCGCCATGCAAAAGTTTGACTGAAAAGGACTCGCTTTCATTCACCTGTATTTGTTCGATTTGCGTGTAATATGGAGAGTCGGCAAGAGCTTGTTCCGCACCAAATAAGCATAGGAAATTAATAGAGCACTTAGTCTATTCATTGTTTTCAAGAAACCTTTCAAGCGTCCTAAAAATATGCGATCTCCCACAACTATTCCTCAGCACAGCTTGAAATGCAATGTCAACGCGCGGTCATCAGTGACAGCCGGAGTATAGGTCACTCTGGGTTCGAAGCAGAAGATTGACAGAACGAGTTCAATTGATCGTGCCATTCGACGTTCTCGGCCCTAAGCTGACATTGAAGCCCCACAAGCTTTCTCGTAACAGATGCTTCAAAGCAGGCAGTATTCAATTGCACTGAACGGGTCAGCCTTCTAACCTCAACCCAAATCAATTATCGGGATATGTGAGTGACTTCAATTTGCAGTTTTCTTGTATTTAGGCGGGACGAATTTGAACTTGTTCGATCAGTTTGCACTGAAGTAGGTCGGTCTGTTTACGGTATTATTGATCCTTCAATGAGATACAGGTTTTCCGCTGCAGGGATGAGTGAAATTCTCAGGCGCCAGTCTTGTCCATGTATGATGGTCTTCGTGAAGGAGAAGAGTATGGGCAAGTGCTTATCTTTGAGGCTGGGCAGGATGAAGCCAATAACATCATAAGCTCATACGCGCAGCAAATTTGGTCTTGGAGGGGTTTCCAGATCGGTTTAGCCCAAGTGGGCACGGGTTTAAGATTTCTGACGACCTAATTGAACGCGAAGAAACATTTGAGCTGCTATTCCGCACAACTGGATAATTTTGAACAATTCACCTTTCGACAAACACTTCCTGTAGCGGTGGCTGCGAAGGCATGGTCAGACAGGAGTCTAACTTATGCGATTCACAAGCTAGCACAAAGCATTATGACACAGAGCGTTTCACCACATTCGATGCATCCAAAACATGGGCAAGTTTTTCAGAAGCACAGCCCTGATTTTTCGGCACATGTTGGAACTTCAATTGCCATTAATCTCGCGTATTCTGCGATTCAAGAACTTGGTTTGGATGTGAGGTCAAGTAGCAAAAATCCAAGATGGTTAGACAAGAAGAGGTTTGTCTGGAATCCAGATGTGCTGGAGGACCTGAATGAAAGCATTGAACAACTACAAGCGGATCTTGATGAATGGATATATCATTACAACACGCAACGCACCCACCAAGGTAAAATCTGTTGCGGAAGAACACCCTTCGAAACTATGATTGAGGGGAAACAAATCTGGAAAGAAAAGTTTGTAAATCAAATCTGATCTGACAGATCATCACCGTAAAACGGACAACTGTCAGATCAAGTCCGAACTTTTACACTTTTGTTTTCACAAGTTGGCTAAATCCTCCGATTTTAGTCGGAGGAGATTCAGCCTCTTAAATATGATTTTGAGCCTCCGTTGAACAAAAGTTACTATTGGCAATAGTGGCTATGGCTTGATTAATTCTAGTCTCATCAATTAGAAGTTGATCAGCAATGATAAAATGTAAATCCTTAAGCCCAATCATATTTAATGATGTACGTATCCACGGCATAGCATGGTCATAATCTGATGAGACCTCTACTCCATCAGATGCAATTACAATCCAGCAGGGGCGATTTTTTAGAAGCCCGACTGGCCACCCTTCAACATAATGGAAAGTTCTTTGTGCGATAGCAATCTGATCAAACCAGGCCTTGAATACAGCAGGTACACTGAAGTTATAGATTGGAAGCCCAATTACCAAAGCATCTGCCCATTCCACTTCTCCGATTAGTTCTTCGCTCCAGCTTAATGCATCTACCTTTTGCTGCAACCAGTCTTCGTTGATAAAAGGAATAGTTGCTCCAGTACCAAGATCTCTCTTTTTTGTTTGGCTAATATCATTTTCTTCAAGACGAGAGACAACCATTTGACTCAAGTCGCGAGTGACTGATCCTTTTGATCTTGCAGATGTATCAATATGTAAAACTTTCATAACTTTTCATTCCGCTTTTTCTAATAGAATTATTTTTATTAGCGTGCTGTAAAGCCGCCGTTTACAAAAAAGGTTTGGCCTGTTGCCCAGGTTGAAGCTGGTGTTGCAAGGAAAACGACCCAGGGCACAATATCTTCTATTTGGCCCAACCGGCCGCTAACACTTGCCTGGGCTAACCAGTTCAATGTTTCAGGTGTTTCTGCAGAAGTTAAAAATGATGTTTCAACTGGTCCGGGGCAAATTGTATTAACCGCCACTCCGCGATGACCAATTTCTTTTGCTAAAGCCCGGGTAAAATCTTCCAAAGGAGCTTTTGATCCCGCATAAGCTGCGTAATGTCCTGTGAAAGCACTCAGCAAACTTGTACCGATATTTATAATACTTCCGCCAGCGCGTATACGGTTCCCAGCTTCCTTCATAACGAAAAAAGCAGCTTTTGTATTCAGTGCGAAAACTTCATTAAATTCACTTTCCAAAGTATCGCTCACAGGTGCCTTATGCATACGTCCTGCATTGTTAACGACAATATCAACGCCACCCTGTTCTTTTTCTATGGTATCAAACAGTAACTTTATTTCTTCACAAGAAGTAAGGTCAGATTGCACGACCATTCCTTTACCACCTGTTTGAGTCACGGTTTTGAGTAAGTGTTTAGCTTCTGTTTCAGATGATGGGCTATTATAGTGAATGATTGTAACAGCCCCGGCTTGAGCGAGCCCCTCTACAAAACCTGCTCCTAGATTTCTGGCAGCACCTGTAACTAAAGCTATTCTACCTTCCAGCGGGCGAGCAAAAGGGGAAGGATGAGAAGTATAAATCTCGGACATGATATCTATCCTGTAATAATTCGGTAGCTGGCTAAAATGTTGTTATGCGGCAGCGTCAAAAGCATGGTTAAGGAGAGCGGTTTCTGCATGTTGCTGTACGGATAGGACCATGCCGTCTTTTACTTGCCATACATGGGTGAAGGGAACCTCAAACTCGGAACTGGCAACGGTTACCTTCCCCACATAACGTCCGACAATGATTACTGTCATGCCGTCTTGTAGCTCAAGATCCCGTTCTACCCGGAATTCGGCAAAACGTGATAGCAATTTACCAAAAAAATCTTCATATATAGCTTTAGCTCCATGGTAAGTGCCTGAATAAGGGAAAGTTTTACAGATTGTAAATTTCACATCATGAGAGAACAGTTTTGGGTCGCGTGTTTCGTACCAATGCCGGACAAGTTCAAGTTCAGTCATAAATCATTTCTCCATATCATTTGTTACTTTCTGCCTTGTGGTTAGCATGAAGATTATATATTGATAAAATCAATTGTATTGATAATAGTAATTGATATGGATGATCTTAAGAATGTTGACCTTAATCTTCTCAAAGCACTGGTTGCGCTTGTTGAAGAAAAGAATGTTACGAAAGCGGGTGAAAGATTAAGTCGAGGCCAGTCAGCAGCCAGCAGTTCTCTTGCCCGATTAAGAGAAATCGTGGTTGATGAACTACTTGTTCGATCTGGCCGGGAAATGACGGCGACACCTCGGGCTGAAGAATTATTACGTAATATCCGTCCATTACTGGATCAGATTTCCAACATACTTCATACAAAAGAAAGCTTTATCCCACAGACAACAACACGCACATTTCGTCTAGGTTTGCCAGATGATTTGGAAGTTACTCTTTTGCCACTTGTTATTCGTGCTTTATCGGAAGAAGCTCCACAAGCTCAATTGATTGTAAAATCTATAGATTATGAGACTTTTTCGAGTAGCTTGGATAGTAACATCGTAGATTTAGCAGTCACTGTAACTGATGATGAGATTCCATCTTGGCTAAGAAAAGCTTCTTTGGGAAATACTGGCTTTACTGGATTGTATTGTCCTAACCGAATAGCAAATGCTCCCTCCACTTTAGAGATTTATCTTCAACACCCGCATATTCTTGTTTCTATTCTGGGAGATGCTAATGGTATCGTTGATGATGCACTGCGTTTCATAGAAATGAAAAGAACCATTAGTGTTGTTGTTCCAAGATTTGCGACTCTTCCAACGATTTTGCAACAAACAGATATGATTGCGACAATTCCAGACTATGTCGCCAAATGTTTTTCTAGTACATATGGCCTCAAGACATTTATACCACCAGTAAAACTGGAGGAATATTCTATTGACGCAGTTTGGCATGGTGCTCGAAATCAAAGTAAAGCAGACCAATGGTTCCGGAATCTTATAGCAGAACAGGCGCAAGCCCTTTTTAGTTCTGATTAAAAAAGTTCTCTTAGTTAAAAGTGCTAGTGTGCCGCAAAATATGATTTTGTCCTGAAGCATATAAAACAGGATCTCTTTATTATGTGTATGATTTTCAGGGATAATTTTTATTTAATATCCTGAAAATCATACTAATAAGTTCAATCTTGCTGCGCTTGATTATTTATTTTTCAGGGTTTTGTCTCTTTAGGTCCAAATCATCTGTTTTAAAAATGGCTTCATCAATTTTGGTATCGTAGACGGGGTTTATCAAAGACACCTGTGTTGTAATGCCTTGCGCATCAACAACTTCCCACTTTTTAAGAGAAATTGGGTTGTCACTAAATAAAAGTGTCATTTGTGTTCCATCTGACTCGCCTTCTGCTTTCAATTCCAGTTGAATTGTGCTGTCAGATTCTTGAGCACGAAGAATTTGGATATCCTTGTGTAACTCAACCTTTTCTCTAATTAAAAACCATAGAGGGGTTTTCCAAAGGGGAAGGTAAGTTGATTGCTTTAGTTTTTTATCGAAATAAAGCAGGGTTGCACCGTTGGCAACCATGACAATGGGAACAGGCGGATCGTATTCAAAACGCATTTGCCCTGGCCGTTGAATGTTGACTTTTCCTTCCGATAAACTGCCATTGCTGGAAATTTGTATAAAACGTGCAGATACGGATTTTAAGTCGTTCAAATAACCTTCCACACGACGGACGATAGACACCTCATCGGGGGAAAGCCCTTGTAGCCCATTAGGTTCACTTGATGCATTTGAATCGGCATGAGCTATGGAATTGCCAAGCGATAGCGTCCCGGCGAACAGAGATAATGTCAGGGCAACTGTCAGTAAGGTTTTAACTGAAAATATTTGTGCGATCTTGATCAAAGCTTGATCCTTATAAATCAATAATTCAATAATAGGTTTGTGCGCTGTACCTTGATTAAAAACAAGGTCGTAGCTCTACGTATTCTATTCATTTCTGTCCGGAACCAGTACTTCGCGCTTTCCTACGTGATTGGCTGATGAAATAACGCCTTCATCTTCCATTCTTTCAATAATTGTTGCGGCCCTGTTGTATCCTATTTGAAGGCGGCGCTGAACGTAGCTGGTTGATGCTTTTCGGCTTTTAATCACTTCTGCAACTGCTCGGTCATAAAGTTCATCCGCCTTGCTGCTGTTCCCGCCACTGCTGGATGGTGCAGCAGCGTCAAAATCAGGACTTTCAGAGTCTTCGGTTGTTACTGATTCGATGTAGTTTGGCATGGCCTGTTTCTTCAGCCAGTTAACGACTTCCTCGACCTCTTCATCTGTTACCAGTGGGCCGTGGACACGTTGAATTCTGCCGCCCTGACCCATGTAAAGCATATCACCTTGCCCAAGAAGCTGTTCTGCACCCTGTTCACCAAGGATCGTTCGGCTGTCGATTTTTGATGTGACATGGAAGCTTATACGTGTCGGGAAGTTAGCTTTGATTGTACCGGTAATAACATCAACAGATGGACGCTGCGTTGCCATCATAATGTGAATACCCGCGGCACGGGCCATTTGTGCGAGTCGTTGAATAGCAGCTTCGATGTCCTTGCCAGCCACAAGCATAAGATCGGCCATTTCATCGACAACGACGACGATGTAAGGCAGAGCGTTCATATCAAACGGTTGTTCTTCGTGGATTGGCTGTCCGGTTTCTGGGTCAAACCCTGTCTGGACTTTACGTGTCAGAATTTCACCGTTCTTGCGGGCTTCTGCCATGCGGGCGTTATAGCCGTCGATGTTTCGGACTCCTAGTTTGGACATAGCGCGATAACGGTCTTCCATTTCACGTACAGTCCACTTGAGGGCAACGACAGCCTTTTTGGGTTCTGTCACTACAGGTGCCAACAGGTGCGGAATATTGTCGTAGACGGATAACTCCAGCATTTTGGGGTCGATCATGATGAATTTACATTCATCAGGTGTAAAGCGGTATAGTAGCGAGAGGATCATGGCGTTTACAGCCACTGATTTACCTGATCCTGTGGTTCCTGCGATCAGCAAGTGTGGCATGCGTGCAAGATCCACAATGGATGGAATGCCACCGATATCTTTCCCGAGGATAATGGGAAGTTTGCCTTTGTCTTTGTCGTAGTCGCTGGATCCCATTAATTCTTGCAGATAGACGGTTTGTCGTTTGCTGTTTGGCAGCTCTATACCAATTGTTGTTGATCCGGGAACAACAGCGACACGTACCGAAATTGCTGACATTGATCTCGCGACATCATCGGCAAGGCCAACAACCCGACTTGTTTTGGTGCCGGGGGCGGGTTCCAGTTCATAGCGTGTGACAACGGGGCCGGGGCGAATTGTAACAATCTCTCCTTTGACGCCAAAATCATCAAGAACAGTTTCCAGCAAGCGTGCTGTTTTCTCCAACGCGTCTTTGCTTAGGCTGTTTTTCCCTGTATCGCTGGGCGGATCGTTGAGTATGGAAATCGGAGGCAACTCATATTCACCATCAACGGTTTCCAGATTGAGGCGTCCTTGTTCTTCCGCTTTTATCCGCTTGCTTGGTTTGGCCGGTTTTGCAGATGTTTCAACACGAGCATTGGTGATCTTTTCGTCTTCCAGGGTCGGTTCAATTCTATCTTTCTTTGCCCGTCTGCGGATTGCTTGATCTCTTTTTCCCCGGATATCCGGTGTTGCATCATTGTCGTCACGATTACTTTTGAATGGGTTGGGCGCATTGAAGATATGTTTGATTTGCCCCGCTGCGGAAAAGCCAAACTTTAATCCGCGCCCTATTGTTTGCCATTCTTCTTTCCTGAGGGCGATAGCATAGAGGAAAAGAGGAATGGAAATAAGGAATGAAGCCAGGGAAAGTGCCCAAGACAAGTCACCTAAATAAGGCTGTGACTCGTTAAGGGCCAAC
This sequence comes from Kiloniella sp. EL199, assembly GCF_900313065.1. Taxonomy (GTDB): domain Bacteria; phylum Pseudomonadota; class Alphaproteobacteria; order Kiloniellales; family Kiloniellaceae; genus Kiloniella. Next base: position 249,847 of record NZ_OMPU01000013.1, on the reverse strand, counting down.
TGTCCGAAAGTGCCACCCAGATTGGATGTCTGACCCAGCCCTAACCATCCTTCTGCTTGCGGGAGCCATGCACAGGCGACAAAGAGTGTGATGATTAACAGGGGGAGAGTCATAACTCTGGTCCAGGGATGGCTAAGGCTATGATCTTTGAAGCATCTCCAGCACCAGGCGGTAAGTATAAGCGGCAGGCAATATACGGATAAGCCTACAAAAGGGAGCAAGAAGCTAGCAATTTGTGCGCCATAGATACCTAACAAGTTCTCTGCAATACCATCTGTGGCCCTGTTAAAGCCGGGATCTGTGGGGCTGTAACTCACCAAAGACAGGAATAGCGCGATTCCTGTAAGCAACAGTATGACACCCAGGCATTCTATAAGACGCTTTTGGAAAAAGACGCCAGTGCCCTGAGGAAGCAGTTGAACTTTATCTGATTTGGCTGATCGTGCCATTAATTACGGGCCCCCAAATCGTTTGCTGTAGAATTATTCATACTGTCGAGCAGGTCGCGAATACTTTCGAGAGTCCTTTCCATGAAGTCAGGATCATATACCAAGGCAAGGCGGATATAACGATCTCCTGGTGACGATCCTGTACTGTTGGCGTGGCTCATGTAAGCACCGGGCATGACACGGATACCTGCTTCCTGCCAAAGCCGCTTTGTAACTTCTATACCATCGCCGACTTCTAGCCATAAACAAAATCCGCCAGCAGGAATTTCCACGGGTATTCTTTTCCCGAGAATTTTTTGTGCAAGGTCGAAATTCTTCTTATAGAGCTTGCGGTTAACCTCTACGTGCTCTTCATCTTGCCATAACCGTGTTCCTGCTGCTTGCACAGGAATTGGAACGCCTGCGCCCCCAACCTGACAGGTTGTGTTGATCATGGAAATCCATTTCTCATCACCGGCAATGAAACCACAACGAAGGCCAGCAGCACTTGATCTTTTGGAAAGAGAATGAAAAACCAGAATATTGGCTAAAGGATCTGCCTGAGAACTATTCGAAAGATTTGCGTCCGTTTCTGCTGCTATTTCCCCGGCTATTTCCCCGGCTATTTCTAGGGCTGAATGGGGAGGCGTATCGTTATAGATTTCGGCATAACATTCATCAAAAACAACAACGAAGTTGTACTTTCGAGCCAGAGAGATCAGATCTTTAATACGCTGTGGATCAGCGACCGCTCCTTCGGGGTTAGAGGGGCTGCAAAGTACGCAAAGTTCGGTCCGTTTTAAGATATCTTTGGGAATAGTCGTATAATCAGGCAGGTAGCCGCTTTCTTTGGTTGCGCTGACGGTAACAACTTCGGCTGCTGCAGCTGCGGCTGCCCCAGTATAAACATGATAACAGGGGTTGGGAGTAAGGAATACGGGGGCTTCTTCTCCCTTTTTGGGCGTAGAGAGTACAGTAAGGGCGGTCATGAAGAGTCCTTCACGAGTACCAGGCACAGCCAGAATATGTTTGTTTGGATCAATAAAATTTTGCGGTAAGTTGTAACGTTGTTCCAGCCAGTTAGCACTGGCAGAAAGATATTCTGCTGTCCCCTTTGACAGGGGGTATTTTGACCAGCCTTTAGCTGCTTTTTCGATTTCTTCGGCAACAAATGCCGGTGGCTGTGTCTGTGGTTCACCGATAGACAGATTGATCACCTGTCCATCTTCAAGACATGATCGGCCAACCGGAAGGTCTCCGAGTAGGGTACGAAGACGGGTAAAGGGATGAAATTCCTGTAATTTTTGTCGATCAACAAACTGTCTTGTTATCACGTGAACTCTTAACCTCGGACTCTACTATTTCGGTCAGCATGAATTGGTTTAATTAATGTAACTAAATACCAATTCGGGCAAGAGCGTGGCTAGAGAAAAGAAAATTTTTTGCGAGTTTAGTGATGTTTTCAAATAAAAAGACCGCCTATCACGGGGGTGTGACAGGCGGCAAGTTAAGACCCTACTAGGAAAGAGCTCGGATAGCGGTCTGTAGGGCCTAAGGAGGATGAGACGTACCGGAAAAGGGATGACCGGATGTTCTCGGATGATTTCACGATAGGTTGTGAGATCACCAACTTCAGTGGGGAGACTGAAAACGTTAGACGAGTTTTTGTGAGCCTCGTCCAAATTCTGGGTAGGCTTCCAAGCCTAGTTCGCTGACATCAAGACCGTTGTATTCATCTTCATCGGAAACCCGAATACCGACAGTTATCTTGAGCAGAACCCATAGGCCAGCGCTGCAGACAATGGTGAAAGCGCCGATGGCAATAATACCTGTCAGCTGGGAAACAATGGTTCCGGAACCAAAAATGCCAACAGCCAGCGCTCCCCAGATTCCTGCGCAGAGGTGAACGGGAATAGCGCCGACAACATCGTCAATTTGCAGGCTGTCAAGTAGGGGGACGGCAAAGACTACGATAGCACCGCCAATGCCGCCAATGATAATGGCCATATATGCGTGGGAAACATCTGGTCCTGCGGTAATCGCAACCAAACCGGCAAGAGCACCGTTGAGGGCCATTGTCAGGTCAATTTTTTTGTAGAGAATCTGTGTCAGGATCATGGATGCTACAACACCAGCAGCGGCGGCGATGTTCGTGTTTACAAAAACGATGGCCATGGCGACGGCATCTGCTGCAGACCCAAGTGCGAGCTGAGACCCGCCGTTAAATCCAAACCACCCCATCCACAGAATAAATGTACCGAGTGTTGCGAGTGGGAGGTTAGACCCCGGAATTGGCTTAACCCGACCATCTTTTGAGAATTTACCTTTGCGTGGCCCCAGTATGATTGCGCCGGTAAAAGCTGCCCATCCACCAACGGAATGAACGATGCTTGATCCGGCAAAATCGCTAAAACCAAGCTCGGACAACCAGCCGCCACCCCAGCTCCAGGAAGCTTGAATTGGATAAATAACTGCGGTCAGGACGGCAATGAATAACATAAATGGCCAAAATTTTATACGCTCGGCGAGGGTGCCAGAGACAATAGAGGCAGTCGCGGCGACGAAAACCATCTGAAAGAACCAGTCTGACATAACGGAATAACCGTTTGATGTGACAGCAGTGATCAATTCTTCGGTACTGGCTTCTGCGGAAAGAAGAGCGACTTCTGCGTTGCCTGAGTCATAAAAAAAGCTGAACGTTCCTATAAAGCCACCTTCTTCTACACCAACGTACAATAGATTGTAGCCGACGAGATAAAACATAAGGCCTGCAATAGAATAGAGGGCAATGTTCTTCAGGCAAATTGCGGCTGTGTTTTTACTGCGCACCAAACCGGCTTCCAGCATGGCAAAACCGGCTGCCATCCACATAACGAGAACACCGTTAATCAAAAAGGAAAATGTGTTGAAGACAAAAGCAGTTTCTTCTGTTACTGCGGCATGTGCTGGTGTGGAGAGCATAAGCAATGAGGCTGTTATCGCAAATGGTGTGACAGTGCTTTTGCGAACGTTTTGTAGGGAACTGAGAAGGCTGGACATTGTTTCTTCCATTATTTGCGTTCTGGGACTGCTCTTCTAGTTCCAAGAAACGTGCCAACTTTTAGAAAAATTAATATCCTTTATTTTCATATAGATAAGTGTTGTATATGGCACTTGCACGTGGATTCAAACTGTGCAGCGCAAAATAATTTTTGTCTAAATTTTAATCACGTATAATTTGTTGGTCAAATAATAGGCAAATTAAAAAATTATCTTTACAGCATAGGTATAAGCCACGATTGAATGGCAAGCTCTAAAGCGATAGTTATTGGTTAAGTAGAGTTCAGGGGAAGTGTTATTTTTCTGTACTAAGTCATCGGATCAGTTAGTTTAATTGGGCAAGCTAGTCCGAATAGGGCCTGTATTGTAAAGCCCTAGTATCGAAGCAACAGGGTGCGCTCTTTATGAGACGATTTAATTTCCTTGGGAATGGTCAAAAATTCCTGAAGACAAGCATAACTTTTTTGGCTTTTATCCTGCTGAGTTTCGGGGCGTTTATTCCTGCCAATGCACAAGACTTATTATCGACAGTTGCTTCAGAGATATACAAGTATGAGGTTTCTATTTCTGGCGATATGCAAGGTGACTTGTTAGGCCTTGTTGAAGAATCTTCCCGTTTGGAACAGCTCAAGGACAAGCTCCCCTCCAGTTTGGCGGCGCTTAAGCGCAGAGTAAGGGAAGACAGTGAGGGATTTGATAAGGTTCTGCGCTCTGAAGGTTATTACGATAACAAAATTTCTTATGAGGTTGACGATAGTCAAAGGCCCATCAGTGTTGCTTTTGATATTAAGACAGGTCCTCAATTCCAGCTCCATACATTCCGTGTTGTATTCAAATCCGGGAAGCAGATTCCCACAGCGTTAAATAATGCAAACATTGGAATATCAACGGGTGTTGCTGCCCGCTCAGAAGCTATTGTCGAAGCTAAGAATCAGGCAATTGTAATTTTGGCTGATCATGGGTATCCGGATGCTAAACTTGCCGATCAGGAAGCAATCGTTGATTTTGCGACACAAAAAATGGATGTGACGCTTGTTCTTGATGAAGGCCCGAGACTGGTTGTGGGGAATCTGGAATTTGAAGGTTTGGCAGAGGTTGATGCAAATTATCTTCATCAACTGGGACAGTGGAAAGCCGGCATACTTTATAATGCAAAGATCATAGACGAACTGCGCCGTAAGTATTTGCGGACGGGGTTGTTTGAAGCTGTCCGGATGAAACCGCTGGATACAAGTAATGCGGCCCGCGATGGCACCTATGTGACCCCGATAACTTTTGTATTTGTTGAGCGTGAGCATAAATCGGTTGGTCTTGGGGCCAGCTTTTCAACAAGTGAAGGGGCCGGAACACAGTTTTTCTGGGAAAACAGGAATACCTTTGGTCAGGGTGAAAAACTGCGGGCAGATCTGACTGTTGCGGAGATACGTCAGCAACTAAAGCTCGGGTTTAATAAGCCAAATTACCTCAGAAATAATCAGAGCTTTAATGCCAATACAAACATCAAGCACGAAGATACTGATGCCTACGAAGAGAAATCTGTAAGCGCTTTTGTGGGTATAGATCGCAAATGGAGTAAAAATTGGACTGTCGGTGGTGGTCTTGAGCTTGAATTGTCCGAAATTGAAGATGAAGACGATACTGAATCCTTTGCCTTTGCAAGCATTCCCCTTAGTGCGCGATACGATTCAACAAATGATCTGCTGGATCCAACAACAGGCTTTCGCTTTGGTGTAACAGCAACACCTTATTACGGATTGACGGCGGCTTCCCCGGATTTCTTCAAGACGGAAATTGACGGATCGACCTATTATTCCATTTTGGATGATGACAGACTGGTTTTTGCGACGCGTGGTAAAATCGGTCTGTTGGCCGGGGATAGTTCCAGCGATATACCGGCAACCAAGCGATTTTATGCTGGTGGTGGTGGATCAATCCGAGGCTATGAGCATCAAACTGTTGGCCCTCTTAATTCAAGCGATGATCCCATTGGTGGGCGATCTCTTGTTGAATTTGGCGCAGAAGCCCGGGTGCGTGTAACTGAAGATATTGGTTTGGTTCCTTTTATAGAGGGCGGTAACGTTTACGACAGTGCGGTTCCTGACTTTTCAGGGAATTTCCAATGGGGTGCTGGTCTTGGGTTGCGATATTATACCGCCATCGGGCCGATACGTTTGGATGTGGCAGTTCCGTTAAACAGACGTGAAGAAATCGATGATGCTTGGCAGTTTTACGTTAGTATAGGACAGGCCTTTTGAGATGAAGGTTAGTTCAAAATGAAAATGAGTAAAGGCAAGATTATTGCCTCGGTCATCGTTGCACCATTGGCTCTTTTTCTGATTCTGTTGTTGGGTGGTTATGTTTATCTGCAAACGGATAGCGGTCGGGCGATCCTGTTGGCACAGATTGAGGCAGTGGTAAATGACCCCGCTGGCTTGACCATTTATCTACAACAGCTTGATGGTAATGTTTTTTCCAATGCGCGGCTTGGTAAGGTTATTCTGCGGGACCCTCAAGGTGACTGGCTTGAAGCAACAGACCTTGTTCTGGATTGGTCTCCACAGGATTTGTTGTTTGGCCAGTTAAAAATAAACCAAATCTCTCTTGCTTCTCTGGTTGTGAAACGTAATCCGGACTTGCCTTCTGCACCGGAAGAGGAGGAGAGCACATCATCACCTCTGCCTTTATCTATAGATATAAGCCTTGGGCAGCTTGATATAGCAAAGATTGATCTTGCCGAGAGCATGTTGGGGCGAAAGGCTCTGTTGGCCCTGTCTATGAAGCTTTCTGTACGGGATGAATCCGGGATTGTCAGTACTCTTAATATTGACCAGCTGGATGCGCATCAGGGGGTTGTCAGTGCCAGAGTTAATTACCTGCCTGATGCAGACACCTTGTCAATTGACGCACAGCTTACTGAGTCTCAAGGGGGATTGATTGCACGGGCGTTAGATCTTCCCGATTACCCTGAAGTGAATTTTGCTATCACGGGGCAGGGACCCTTGGTGAATTGGCAGGGGCAGCTCAAGGGCCACGCGGGGGAATTGTTTGAAACTAACCTCTCTCTTTCCAGCCAAGGGCAGGATACAATTACTTTTAATCTTTCCGGTACTACAGAGTTTTCAGAGAAATTTGCGTCTTCCCTGCCTTTGGTAGATAGCAAGCCGATTGATATGGCATCGACAGTTCTTTGGGACAGAGAAAATGATCTGATCACACTGTCATCTCTGGAGGTTGCGAATTCTAACCTGAGTGTTTCTATCAGTGGTGATGTGGATCTCGACAAGGAAAGCGTTCATGTCTCTGCCAGCACCTTGTTGTTACGTGTCGATACTCTTAATTCGTTGATTACACCGGCCTCGCTTGGGCGTGGGGTTGTCGATCTTGATATCGCTGGTGATTTTCAGTCGATGAATATCACGACGACCTTTCAGGCGGGGGGCATAAAGCTTAATCAAGGTGCGCAGACTGATACCGAAGCTCAAAATATTTTAGGTATCGGGGATATTATCGGGAGTATTAGCTCTGATATCAATTTGATGTCGCTGGAAATGATTCCCGTTAATGCATCTGCTGCTCTCACAGAAGTTAGCGGGCTTCCTCCTCAGGCAGAGAGCTTGCTGGGGCGTAACTTGCGTCTTGAGCTTGAGAGTCATTATGTCCTTGAAAGTGGATTGTTAAATATCCCGATGCTGCGTGCACGCGGGGCTTTCATCGGTGCAGATGTCAGAGCGGCCATGGCAACCCGTGAGAATACGGCAAGCTCAAAGATTGCGATCGTTCTGGATGATCTTTCCCGGATTGCACCGATAAAGGGAAAGCTGGTCACCGAATTAAATTTGCAGAGTCTGGATGTCGCCAATCAGGTGACGGGTGATATCTCGATTACAGCTCAAAGCCTTGATGTGGGTGAACCTGTCCTTCAGGAACTCGTGAGTACCGATCCATCCTTGAGGGCAAATTTGAATTTGGGTGATGGGATCTTCAGGATATCGGATGTCTCTTTACCGCTTCCGGTGGCACAACTTACCGGGGCAGCTGAACTTCCTGCCACCTTTGAAAGTCTTTTGGCTGATGTAAAAGTCGAAGCCCCGGAGCTTTCAAGGTTGAATAAGGTTGCCGGACTTGACTTATTGGGGGCAGGAAACTTTGAAACCACACTAAGCGGCGAGATCACAGATCCAGAAGCAGAAGGAACGTTAACGCTGTCCGCTTTGAATCTGAATCAGAATAAAATCGGTGATTTGGTGACAACCTTTAACGCGAAGACATTGGCGAGTGGGGCAAGTGGGGGTGTTGATTCAGAGCTTCGCGGAGGGATTCTAGCTCTGGATCTGGCGTTTGGATTTTCTATGGCAGATTACGGGAAACTGGAAGTCTCGGATATTCTGTTGCAAACGGGGCAGAATAATATGTCGGGTACGGCAACGGTTCCCTTTGATGGGGCGCCGCTTATTGCTGATATCCGGGGGGATTTCCGTGATATTTCCTCTCTGGGAACAGCCTTTGGGGTTGGTCTCGCAGGTGCAGTCTCGGCCAATGCAGCCCTCACAGAAAAAGGCGGTGTGCAACATCTGGCTTTGGACGCGAAGGCAAATAATTTCTCACCTGACTCCGGGGGGACAGTTATCAGGAATCTGGATGTGACTGCCACATCACAGGGGAATTTTAATGATCCCTTGTTGGTGATGACGGCCATTTTGTCCGATGTTTCTGTTCAGGATCGTTTGATAGAACAAGCCCGGCTGGATGTTAAGGGCGGTTTATCCAATGCTGATTTTACCTTTGCAGTGGACAGTACAATGGCACCTTCTGTTGCTTTAGGTGGTGGCGGCAAATTGACGCTTCCAGTGGCGGGGAAAACATCACACACACGTTTTGAACTGTCTCAGTTGGATGGCACGATTGCAGACAAGGTTCTGGCTTTGCGCCAAGCTCTTGTTGTGCTTCAGGATCAGGATAAAACCAGTATTGATCCTTTCGAGCTTGCATTAGATGGTGGCGTGATAACCGGGGCTGGTGAGCTGACAGAATCCAGTGCAGATGCGCAAGTGGAAATCAAAACCTTTCCCGTAGATCTGGTGAACTTAGTTGCCCCTGATCTGGAAATAAAAGGGATGTTGGCCGGAAAGGCAAACTTGTCTCTGCGTCCTGAAAGTGCACAGGGAAATCTTTTGCTGAGGGCTGAAAATATCAAGCTTTCTGACGACTCAGATTCAACGATACCGCCGTTGCAAACAACCTTAGCCGGGTCGTTGAATAATAACCGCTTTGATTTTCAAAATGATGTAACAGGGTTGGAAAAATCAAAGATTCAGGCCAAAGGTTCCGTACCTCTACAGGTTGGGCTTTCACCTTTCTCTGTCACTGTTCTTGAAAACCAGCCTCTGGCTGGAGATCTTTTGATTGATAGTGAAATCGAAAGTTTGTGGGCTATTCTGGCGCTGGATACGCAGGAAATGCTCGGAAAACTTCGTAGTGATCTCAAGGTTTCCGGGACTGTTGCAAATCCGCAGTTGATCGGCACAGCCACTGTGCGTGAAGGGCGTTATGAAAATATTGAACTGGGAACGCTGCTTAAAAATATCACCCTTGATGCCGGGTTGGAAAATAGCCAGTTGTTGCGATTAAACCTTCTGGCGAATGACAATAAACAGGGGGTTTTGAGATCTGAAGGCACCGTGCGCTTTGAAAATTTAAGCAACCCACTGGTTGATTTGGCTATCCAACTCGACAATCTTGCAGCGCTCGATCAGGATCAAATAGCCGTACAGACGGATGGTAATATCGCAATCAAAGGTTCGCCCGCCAATATGACGGTAGCGGGGGATATTACGACCCGTGAAACCAATATTAATATTGGTAGCGCAGTTGCCCCAAGCGTCGTAGATCTGGAGGTCACTGAAATCAATCGTCCAAATAAGAGCCAGTCAAAATCAGTTGATGCAAAAGCTGAGAAAGAACAAAAACCTTCAAATATTTCACTGAATTTACTGTTGAATATGCCACGAAAGGTTTTCATTCGCGGCCGAGGTCTTGATTCTGAATGGGAAGGCAGATTCACCATCAAAGGGCTTGCCAATGCCCCGGTGATTGAAGGGTACCTGAGTCCGGTAAGAGGGCAGTTCTCTTTCGCAGGTAAAAACTTTAAATTGCGACAGGGCAAGATCGCGCTGCTGGGCGGTACCCAGATTAATCCAGAACTTGATCTTTCTGCAATCTACGAAGCTGATAACGTGACGGCGGTTGTGTCTATACAGGGGACAGCGACCAACCCCAAGATCAGTTTCTCTTCCCCCGATGGCTTGCCCGAGGATGAGGTACTTTCCCAGGTTCTCTTTGGAAAAGCTTCGGGCAAGCTTTCGGCGGTCGAGGCCCTTCAGCTTGCATCGGCGATTGCATCCCTTTCCGGTACAATAGATTCTGGTGGTGGTGTTCTCGGCTTTGCCCGGGATACTTTGGGCGTAGATGTTCTGACTGCAGGAACAAATTCTGATACCGGATCACCGGAAGTGAGCGCCGGAAAATACATCACCGATAATATCTATATCGGTGTTGACCAAGGGGCTTCAGCGGACAGTACCAAAGCAAAAGTCCAGATTGACCTGACGCCCAATATTACGCTTGAGAGTGAAACCGGACAAACGGCAGACAGCAAGGTCGGTGTTTTCTGGAAATGGGATTACTGATTGTTTTAATTGAATCAATACTTGATCAGAATTTTTGTTTAAAATTCTCAGGTTAAATTGTCGCAAATCCCTAGGTGGTGCCGATTATAGTTGTTTAATTTAGTTTTTTGCTCAAGGCATGAAGAGAGAAGTGTAGATACTCCTACACGAACGATGAAACAACGACGAGAAAGAATTAAATTAAACAACTATATCTTTTGGCAAAGGCTTTAATCCCTCTTATATAGGAATGAGTAAGTTCGGTGCGATTGGATTATCTTTGTTCTGAATGCACTTATCTTAAAAAAAGATCCTGAATATAAATGACTCAAAATAATATGGCTCAAAAAGATCTAAGCGTTGAAGTTCTTGTTGTTGGTGGTGGCCTGGTTGGCTTGACTCTGGGTGTTGCCCTTGCTGGCGCAGGGATGGATGTCGCTGTTGTTGATCGCGAAGAACCTTCTGATCAAAAGGCCACGCCTTTTGATGGTCGTTCATCTGCCATTGCTCTGGGATCTCAACGGGTTTTTGATCAGGTTGGCCTGTGGGATGGGATGACATGGGCGGCAGAGGCTATTCGCTATATCGAGATTACCGATGGTCAGATTGATCGTGGCGCATCTCCGCTTTCCATGTCTTATGACTTTAGTGAAGTCGGTGATATGCCGATGGGGTGGATTGTGGAAAATCGCGCCATCAGGCTTTCGACACATGCCAAGGCCGCTGAGCTTGAAAACCTTCATCATCTGGCACCGCATAGCTTGCGGGAACTGGAAAGAGATAAACGCGGTGTTGTTGCCTCCTTGGATGATGGCACACATATCAAAGCGCGCTTGGTAATTGGTGCAGACGGGCGCGGTTCCCAGTTGCGTAAAAATGCCGGGATTAAGGTATCAGGAACGGATTATCATCAGAATGGTATTGTTTGTACTGTGGTGCACGAAAAACCCCATAATGGTGTTGCTTTCGAACATTTCTTGCCTTCAGGTCCCTTTGCGCTTTTACCGTTACCTGATAGCGAAGAGGGTGTGCATCGCTCGTCACTGGTCTGGTCGGAAAAAAGAGACCTTGTTGATGGCTATATGGCCATGAGTAATGAAGATTTTGCCAATGAACTTCACCGCCGATTTGGTGAAAGTCTCGGGGCCTTTACGGTAACAGATATGCGTTGGTCCTATCCTTTGAGCTCATTACATGCGGAACGTTACACAGATACCCGTCTGGCCCTTGTGGGGGATGCAGCCCACGGAATGCACCCGATTGCCGGACAGGGGCTGAATCTTGGGTTGCGGGACGTTGCTGCGCTGGCGCAGGTCGTTGTGGATTCCAGAAGAGTAGGTCTCGATGTTGGATCACCACAGGTTCTGGAAGATTATGCCAAGTGGCGTCGTTTTGATAACGTACTCTTGCTCGGTGCCATGGATGGTCTTGTGAAACTGTTTTCCAATGATTTGGCACCTGTTCGTGTGGCACGTGATCTTGGTTTGGCCACCGTGGACAAAATTCCGCCAGTAAAACGTTTTTTTATGAAGCATGCCATGGGAATTGTCGGGGATCTTCCTCGGTTGATGCAGGGTGAGAAACTATAGTTTCGCTTAATTTTAATTTCATATGAGTATGAATTCGCTTGGGCTTTCCATAGGTACAGATGCTTGGTCATAAAGATGAATAAACTGGGCCAAAAAATTCGACTGAAAATTTGCCAGAGAACTCATCAGGAAAGCTTTCTGGACCAATGACATAAAATCGCCAGAGTTGGTTGTTATCTTTATGCTAACGTTTGAGAATATAATGTGATATCTCACAAAAATGTTCAGTATGTATCTTGGCATAGGCTGGCCTAGCTTAGGATGGAATGAGTAGAAGTTGTTTGCGTTGGAGAGATATCAGTGTCTTTCGTAAAAGACGAAATTAAATGGCCCAAAAGTATCCTTGCAGGCCTGTTTTTTCTGACCATAGGCTTGATGCCTGTGAGTAATGCTCAGGCTGCGGGTGATTCAGTTATTGCCCAAGGCGGAAACGGAGAGGTTTTTTTTGCGGCTTTACCTGATCAATGGCAGGCTTTGCCCAGAAATACACAGGCCCAATCAACAACCGCTGAATGGCTGCCGCCCGGGCAAGACGTCAACAACTGGAAAGACATGATTACCGTTCAGGTTTTTCCGGGATGGGCTGACGGTGATGTCGTCAGTTTTCTGGATGAGCTGGCTGCGATTTATAAACAGAATTGTGAAGTAAGCGGGGCAACACCCCCCCTAAAAGATCAGGTTAATGGTTTTCCAACTGGCTTTCGTTTGATCAACTGTACCCGCGATTTAACTCGCAACACGGGTGAAGTGGCTCTTTTTCGGGCAACAGTCGGCCAAAATGCCTTATATTTGATTCAACATGTTTTTCGCGTGCCTGAATTTGAAATCGGTGCGCAACCGGTCACGAACGAGGCAATGAAACAGGCTTTCGAAGGTATTCGGACCGGGTGGGCATGTAATCAGAATTCTAAAAAACATCCTTGCCCGCCAAGTTGGCAAAGCTCTTTGTCTAAACTGGATGGCAAGCCATCTGTTGTTGTGATAAAGGCCCAAAACTAATCAGACTGCGGGGCATGGACAGAGGGCAACACGGCGTGAATACGAGAGTAAGAAAATAAAAGTTGTTCTTAAGGGATTCTTGAAAGACCCCGTTTTTCCATTTCATTCAGATATCTTTGCCAGATGGTTTCTTGCTCGGTTGCAAGTTTATAAAGGTATTGCCAGGAATAGATCCCTGTATCGTGCAAGTCATCAAAGGTTAGTTTGACGGCATAGTTGCCAACGGGCTCAATGGCAATAATGCCAACCATACGACGCCCGGAAAGGATTTGTTTCTGGCTAGGATGATGGCCTTGCACTTCGGCAGAGGGGCTTTCCACCCGAAGGTACTCAGCAGGCAAGACAAAGGTCATTCCGTTTTCAAAAGTTATGTGAAGAGATCTTTCGTCTGATTTGTATTTCAGATCCGTTGGCCAGTGTTCGGTATGAAAACCCTGCGCGTTATCTTCTTCGATTGACTCTGACATTAAAGGTCTATCCAGAATCTGTTTGATTTAATCAATTGCTCTGGCTTCGTCAGTCAGCATCACCGGGATGCCATCGCGAATGGGGTAAGCGAGTTTTGCCTGACGGGATATCAGTTCTTGATTCTCTGCATCATATTCCAATGGACCCTTGGTTTCCGGGCATACAAGTATTTCGAGTAATTTTCTGTCGACGCGTGGTTCACTGCTCATAATTATATCCATTGTGCACTGATCTATCCTGTCATCAGTGCGATTTTACTGTTTGGCAAAATTCTGATTACTTTGGTGAACGGCCATATCCATAATTGTTTCCATGATATCTGCTCGTTGTACCAAAGTGGAGGCCTCTAATATTGCTTGCTTTTCTGCGGATGAAAAGGGGCAAATCATCGCAAGAGTATTTACCAAACGATGATTGTTTGTGTGTTCTATTGCCTTCCAGTCCGCATCAATATTGTTAACGTCAAAATAGCTACGCAAACACGATAAAAGTCGGGTGCGATCCAGATCTTCTGGCTCGGTATTTTCCAGATCCGGACGATAAGGCTTGTAGTCGGGCAGAACACGTCTGTAGCCAAACTCAGCGGGTTTTTCTTCGGCAATATTGTAACGAATCAAGCCTTGAAGAGAGATGAGGTATCGTCCGTCATCTGTTTCCATAAAGGATGTTATTCTGCCAAGACATCCAACTTTATAGAGAGATACAGTGTCATCATCCAGGGTATCTTGACTGGACGTGCTGCTTGGTTGAATCATGCCGATACATCGGCTTTGCCCCAGTGCATGATCAATCATGGTAAGATAGCGGGGCTCAAAAATATTGAGCGGAAGTGTTCCCCCAGGGAGTAACAGCGCGCCTTCCAATGGGAAAATAGGAAGTTCGTTCGGAAGTTCGTTAAACTTTGGGTCGAAGATACCACCGGTCATAGCATGCCTTTTATGACTGTATTAATAGGGGAACCCGCCTTGTTTTAAGTCTATTATAATCGCGCAAATAATCGGTTTAGCTAAAGAGTAACGAAGATAGTTTGCCGCGCGCTTTCATTGTCATTGGGTCCATCATGCCCCAGGCTTCAAAAAATTTCAAAAGCTGAATACGCGCTGCATCGTCATTCCATTCACGATCATGCTTGATAATGTATAACAGATGGTCGGCAGCTTCTTCGTGACTGCCTTCTGCCTGTAGTGCCAATGCCAGATCAAACCTTGACTGATTATCTGTCTGATCTTTCTCAACTTTGTTTTTCAACGCAACAATTTCTTCGTTACCAAGGCTTTGACCCGCAAGCTCAAGTTTGGTCACAATTGCTGAAAATTCGGGCTTGGTCTTAATGTCGTCGGGTACCTGGTCAAACAGTGCCTGAGCTTCTTCTTCCATATTAGCACTGATTTGACATTCAAGCATACCAATAAGAGCAGGCTCATTATCAGGCACATGTTCCAGAATCTGACTATAGATGGACATGGCTGCCATATCGTCCTGATTTTCCCGGGCCATTGCTGCTTGTTCAAGCGCGTCTGCAAGTGGGTCGCTTTTAACACCCCCGGTTTTCTTTATGACAGTGTCAATGAACTTGGTGATTTCGCTTGGTGGGAGAGCTCCGTTAAAACCGTCAACAGGTTGTCCCTGGAAAAACGCGTAAACCATTGGTACAGATTGAACGCGCAGTTGTGATGCCAACATCTGATTTTCATCTATATTCACTTTGACAAGCTTTACAGCGCCTTTTGCTGCTATAACGGCTTGTTCTATGGCGGGCATCATTTGTTTGCATGGCCCACACCATGGTGCCCAGAAATCGACAAGAACAGGCTGGGTCATAGAAGCTTCCATGACATCTTTGGCAAAGTCTTGCTGATTTGTGTCCTTGATCAGGTCAGTTTGTGGTGCTGAGGCGCTGCCGATGAGTTCTTCCATAGTTCAATATCCGAGCTTTTAAAAAATGATCTCTGAAGTACATAAATTTTTGCAAGCACATGAAGTTTGGTGTTCCAAACTTAGGCTTCAACCCCAATTTAGCTTCAATTCCAGAGAATTTGTCTTTGTACCTGAAAAGATGAGGTTGAATTACCTGAACTGCAAGGGGTCAAGTTGCGTCTTGGGCAAGTTGTGACAAATTATCCATATCCAGCTCTTCTGGCGGGTGATCAATTGCTGTCAAAAACTGCACTAGATTTTCAGGTGTAATTGATGTCGTCATGGTATTGGTCAGGGGGTGTGAATTAATTGGTGATTGCTTCATCATTTGTGAATCGAGAATCACTTTTACGGCGTTATCTTTGTCGTTAATTGCGGTAAAGGGCGAGACTGATCCAGGGGTAATGCCTAGAAATTCCATCAGACGATCTGCACTGCCAAAAGAAAGCTTCCCTGCGCCCAAGGCTTTTGCGAGTAACTTTATGTCGATTTTTCTGTCTTCATGACAAACAAGGAGCCACATCTGTCCTTTTTTATTACGTAGAAAGAGGTTCTTTGTATGGGCGCCGGGGATGTCACTGCAATGTTCTTTGGATTCTTCCACAGTATAAACGGCAGGATGAGTAATAGTTGTGGTTTCGATTCCAAGTTCAGTCAGCTTGTTAAAAAGATTATCAGGGGTGCAAGGAGTGTTACTGGTCATATTTTTCTACCTGCCAGATTGTGCAAATTTTGTTTATAATTAAGGATATGCCTCGTTTTTTTTATCTTTGAAACCAGAAAGGATAAAAGCAGATTGTTTTTTTGTTAAAAAAGCCCTTGCAAAGTCAAACTTCGTGGCGTAAATACCCCTCCACCAACACAGAGACGCGGGCGTAGCTCAGTGGTAGAGCATCTCGTTGCCAACGAGAATGTCGTGAGTTCGAATCTCATCGCCCGCTCCAATGTATGGATGAAAAAGACCCGGCCTTGACCGGGTTTTTTCGTTTTAAAATAAACCTTTAAGAATTTTAGTTAGATTTTGTTTCCCATTTGTGGAAAAGAAGAGCCAGATAGTTGTTATTGGACACTTCTAATCAATTAACTTGCACTTCAATACCGGTTTCCTGACCCCAGATCGATAAGCTGGGAAAGTGTTTGCTAAGTATGGCAGCGTGTTTGCCTTCTTTAATGAGTTCGTTAAGTGCTTTCTGCCATCTGTCAACTTCCGCCG
This sequence comes from Kiloniella sp. EL199, assembly GCF_900313065.1. Lineage (GTDB taxonomy): Bacteria > Pseudomonadota > Alphaproteobacteria > Kiloniellales > Kiloniellaceae > Kiloniella. The sequence goes on along the minus strand of NZ_OMPU01000013.1, from coordinate 233,529 downwards.
CAGGCGTATTTTTGGAAAAGGCCAGATAAAGGTCAGCTTGAGAGAGGATGGCTATGGGTTTTACCTGTGAAAAGCTTAAACTGTTTTTTTGCAGATCAAAGGACATTGCCAAGTCTGAGACCTGTAAAGCTGATACTCGATTAGTTAACAACAGATCCAGTTGTCTGCTTACCTGGTAGATTAATGTTAAATTATTGAAATCCATCTTTTCAAGTGCCTTATGAACAGCGCCTTCAGCTTGTGTTCCAATACTAGGTATCTTTTTTAAGTCAGAGATATTCTGGCCGGTAAAATCAAAATTCCTTTTAACAAAGATGTAGTCACGGACACTAAAGAGTGGGCCAACCCATTGAAAGAGGTCTTCTCTGTCTTTGGTTCGGCTGATTGAAAAAATGCCAGTATTGGGCTTGGTGAGAGCTGTTTTGTAGGCTCTTTTCCAAGGTAAAACTCTGGGGGTTTTCTCTATACCAAGCTTGTTTCCCAAAGCTTTGACAATATCTGCACCAATTCCCTTTAGCTCATCATTCTCGAGATAGTTGAAAGGGGGATAATTTTCTGTGAGGAATTGTAAATCTGAAGCTTTGGAAAGTGAGGTGCTGAAAAGCAGAAATAAAATACAAAAAGAGCGTAGTAGTCTCATGAAATCCTCATTTTCTACCCCTCATTGACTACTATAGTATGTTTATTGTTAAAGATGCCTTAAATTTTTTGCTTGAATCATCATGATAACTTTAACAGCAATACTTTTTTATGCTGGCTCTTGTTTCCGAGGCGGGATATAAAAATTACCTTCCATTTTAATTCTTAACTGTTGTTCAAGAGTCACAGCTTTGGTTAAAAACCTTATTGGGTATCTATTTTTTTTCTTTTTTCTGGGGCTCTATTCGGCAATGGTTATTTCTATTGGAACAGACTGGCTTCCGGATCATCCGGCTGTGCATCTTTTGTACTATCCCTTTGTGGGACTTATCTGGATTTACCCGGTGATCAAGATGATGTTCTGGATGAAGCGACGGCGTGAAAGAGAAGAGAGTTAATGCGATTGAACAGATTCTCGTGGGTATCAGCGTGTTTTTTTGTGACAATAATTGCTGTGGTGCCAAATGATGCCAGATCCTTCGACAATCTTGGTCACGAAGAAACACTTGATTTTTGCGTGACAGAACTCGGGAAGCGAATAGGGGCTGAAAATGCTCTCAAGATGGAAGATCACTGTGGGTGTGCTGCGGACCTCGCCTTGGAAAAAACGCCAGATTCTTTAAAGGTACCTTTGGCGCGCCTGGTGCGTCATCAGGGCTTAAGGCCCGAAGACCGAGCGGCACTCAAAGCTGAATCGGGTAATCTCTTCCTCTACATTGCAATGCTCGACAGCCATTGTCCCAAAATTCTGAGCGATCCACAGCTTCAAAAACTTTTATTGCCATCGCAATAAAGCTTGCATTCGGCGATAACGTCACCAGCTTTGTTTTCCAGTTTGCTGTGCAGTGACTTTGGCCTGATCTTTTTCATAAACCATTTACTAAGAATCGTAAGTTCAAGAGAATGAACCTTTGCTTCTACCAGAAGACAGTATTGGTCTTTGTTTACCGATGCAGATAAATCTGCGAGCACATCGTACTGATTGGAAGACAATTTATCTCTGATTGTGTCGACTGACAGCGGCGTAGCAGAAAAGCTTAGTCTGATAAATCGATAGGAATTAGATAGGCTGTATTGTTGCGGTTGAGCTGAATTCTTCATGATCGGATCTCGTGTAGCGAAGATTTAAACAAGCGGGCATTGTTATGGTCGTTGACATTTTCATGTCCCCGGTCATTCGCGTACTCGTATACATTCGCGCAGATATTGCTGTGTCTGTCCGATACATATTCATAGAGTTACCCCGTCCCATGTTTTAATGCAAGTCGCAGATGAACAAGTCACAAAGGTGTCATCCTACCTTATGAGCCCGGAAGGAAACCCAGAGGTTTTTTCGAGGCGCTATTTGCCCCCTTTGTCCGGGTTTGTTTTTCTTCCTATGGAGCTCATTATCTATTGGTTTTAAAGATTTTAAAGGATAGAGAGAATTGTGGATATTTTACGGCCTGAAGGTGTCACAAAAATATTCATAGGGGTGTCTCAAACACTAATGTGTCTGGTTACTCTATCGAGAAAGCTTTGATGTTTGAAAGTGAGATTGCATGGTCGAATCTTGGCGAATCTGTTTAGTAATCCGAAATATTTCAATAACTTTGGCCGATACCAAAAACAGATAGAGCCAATGGACTCTTTTTGTTCTCGTCTGTTCGGTGGTTTTATCGCATGTACCCTAAACTTATGAGCGAAAATATCGTGGATAACTTTACTCTTCTGTAAGTATTGGAAAATTATCCTGTGGGCGACGTATTTTTTACTAACAATGGCTCTGAAATAGGTTAACGTGGTTTGTCCTCCACCTTTAAGGGCGGACCTGGGGTGGAGACGTCGAATAGAGCAATAACCTGATAATTAAAAAGCGACAGCGGTCCGAGGAAAAAATAATGGCCATTCATGGCAATGACAGTACATCTGAATGTATTGATAAAGTAGTCAAGCTGGTTCATAAAAAAATAAGTGCTGATAAAGCCCAGATGATTGAACAGTTTGTACGCACTTTCTACGAAAATGTCCCACCGGATGATTTGCGTGAAGAGACAGCAGATAACCTTTTTGGGGCTTCTTTGGCCCTTTGGGGGCAATTGCAGCAGCGCAAAGCCGGAGAAACCAAAATAAAGGTCTATAACCCGCGGCCTGAAGAACACGGGTGGAAATCGTCCCACACTATCATCGAAGTTGTTAATGACGACATGCCGTTTCTTGTTGATTCGGTCACAGCGGCGTTGGAGCGTCTGGATGTTGAGGTGCATTTGGTCGTGCACCCCGTCCTTAGTTGTATCCGTGATGCAAAAGGTAAACTGAGTGCCATAAACTCTAATGGGGGTGGTAAAGGTATCCTGACTGAATCTGTGATGCACATACAGGTTAGTGAACAGGTTGCTGAAAGTCATACCCAGATTGCGCATGAACTGACCAAAGTTTTCGAAGACGTCAAAGCTGCGGTCGAAGATTGGCAGCCAATGCTGGGCAAGATGAGCGACATTATCAATGAACTCAAGAAGTCGCCACCCTCTTTGTCCAAAACTGAAATTAGCGAATCCATTTCTTTTCTGGAGTGGATGACTCAGGATAACTTTACCTTTCTTGGCTACCGCGAATACAAATTTGAAGGAGAGGGCACCAATTCAATTCTGAAGGTGTTGCCAAATTCGCTGGGCGTTTTGCGCGATATTGATGTTCATGTTTTTGATGGTTTGAGAGATTTCGGATCTTTACCCGCAGAAGTACGGGACTTCATGACCAAGCCTGTTCTATTGCGTATCACAAAAGCGAACCGCCGCTCGACAGTACACCGTGCGGTGCATCTGGATACGATCGGTGTGAAGCGCTTTGATGATAAAGGCAAGGTAATCGGCGAGATTCTTTTTGCGGGACTTTTGACCTCGACGGCCTATGCCCGTTCACCAAGCGATATTCCGCTTCTGCGTCACAAGGTAAAGAAGGTTCTCGACAAATCCGGCTTTAAGTCTGGTAGTCATGACAGCAAAGGTCTGGCACATATTCTCGATACCTATCCTCGGGACGAATTATTCCAGATTTCAAGCGCTGAACTGTCCACGATCTCTCACGGTATTTTGCATCTACAAGAACGCCGTCGGATTGCGCTTTTTGTGCGTAAGGATCCTTTTGAACGCTTTGTTTCCTGTTTGACATATATTCCGCGTGATCGCTTTGATACAGCGCTGCGCCGCAAGATCGGAGCGATCCTTTGCGAAGCTTATAATGGACAGGTGAGTGCGTTTTTTACCCATCTCTCAGATACTGTTCTTGCACGGGTCCATTTTATCATTAAAACCACACGCGGTCAGGTGCCGGATGTGGATGTCAGCGAACTGGAAGCTCGTATTGCTGATGCTGGTCGCTCTTGGCAGGATCGTCTTGAACGGGTTCTGATTGAAGATCGTGGCGAAGAACAGGGAATCCGGGCGATGCGTCGTCTCGGGGCAGCTTTTCCGGTAAATTATCAGGAACATTTTAACGAAAACGATGCCGTTTTTGATATCACCCGGGCCGAAGAAGCGCTTGAGGGTGATGGCCTGGCTATGAATCTTTACCGTCCGCTTGGGGCAGATCCCGAGCAGGTCAGATTCAAGATTTATTTGCGGGATAATCCGGTTCCATTGTCTGATGTTTTGCCGATGCTGGAAAACATGGGATTGAAGGTTTTCAGTGAAATCCCTTATCACTTTAATTCTCTGGAAACCGGCGAAAGCGTGTGGATGCACGATTTCAACATGGTGATATCGGGTGATCAGGAAATTTCCATTTCCAGCTTGCGCGAAGGTTTCCACGAGGCTTTTGCTTCTGTCTGGCATGGTCAGATGGAAAACGATGGTTTTAACAGACTGGTTTTGGTTGCTGGACTGAAAGTTCGCGAAGTCACTGTTCTGCGTGCTTATTGCAAGTATCTTTTGCAGGCACGTATTCCTTTCTCTCAAAGTTATATGGAACAGACTCTGGCCAATAATCCGGACATTACCCGGATGCTTGTTGATCTCTTCCTTGTGCGCTTTATGGGCAAAGGCACAGAGCGCGATGAACAACTGGCGAGCGACCTGAATAAAAAGATCAATGACGCGCTGGATAATGTCAGCAATCTTGATGAAGACAGAATTATTCGTCGTTTCCGCAATGTGATCGAATGTACTTTGCGGACAAACTTTTTGCAGAAAACGGAAGAGGGCGACTTTAAAACCTACCTGTCGTTCAAACTTAATTCTGAAAAGATCACTGATCTTCCACTGCCAAGGCCTTATCGCGAGATCTTTGTGTATAGCCCGGATATCGAAGGTGTTCACTTACGCTTTGGGCCTGTTGCCCGTGGTGGGCTGCGTTGGTCAGATCGGCGTGAGGATTTCAGAACTGAAATTCTTGGCCTCGTCAAAGCGCAGCAGGTTAAGAACTCGGTTATCGTACCTGTGGGATCCAAAGGTGGCTTTGTTGTCAAGAACCCCCCACCAGCGAGTGATGGGCGCGAAGCTTTTATCGATTCAGGTATCGAGTGTTATAAAACCTTTATCCGCGGTTTGCTGGATCTAACGGATAATCTGGTCGCTGGCGAGATTGTACCGCCCGAAAGATTAGTCCGTCGTGATGGCGATGATCCTTATCTGGTTGTGGCGGCTGATAAAGGAACTGCGACCTTTTCTGATATCGCAAATGGTGTTTCTGCTGATTATGGTTTCTGGCTGGATGATGCTTTTGCGTCTGGTGGGTCAGCTGGTTATGACCACAAGAAAATGGGTATTACGGCAAAAGGGGCCTGGGAATCTGTTAAACGCCACTTCCGTGAATTGGGTAAGGATATTCAGACCGAACCCTTCACGGCGATCGGTGTTGGTGATATGTCTGGCGATGTATTTGGGAACGGTATGTTGCTGTCAGATCAAACCAAGCTTGTTGGTGCCTTTAACCATCTGCATATCTTTGTTGATCCTGATCCAGATGTGGCAAAATCCTTTGCCGAGCGTAAACGTCTTTTTGATCTGCCGCGCTCATCCTGGACAGATTATAACGAAAAACTGATTTCCAAGGGCGGTGGCGTCTTTGATCGCAGTGCCAAATCTTTGAAAATCAGTAAAGAGATGAAAGATCTCTTTAATATTTCCGAAGATGAATTGGCGCCTAATGATTTGCTGCGTGCCATACTGAAATCAGAGGCTGAATTGCTCTGGTTCGGGGGCATCGGGACCTATGTCAAGCATTCAACTGAAACTAATGGTGATGCCGGGGATCGTGCGAATGATGCCTTGCGTCTCAATGGCAAGGAGTTGCGTTGCAAGGTCGTAGGTGAGGGTGCCAATTTGGGCATGACCCACCGTGCACGTATTGAGTTCGCGCAAAACGGTGGTCGTGTAAACGCTGACTTCCTGGATAACTCTGCGGGTGTTGACTGTTCTGACCACGAGGTGAACATCAAAATTCTTCTCGGTGCTGTCGAGCAGGATGGCGATATGACCCGGAAGCAGCGTGACAAACTGCTGGAATCCATGACTGATGAGGTCGGTGATCTGGTTTTGCGCGATAATTATCTGCAAAGTCAGGCGATTTCGGTCACGGCAAATATTGGTGGGCGTCTGCTTGATCGTATTGCCCGTTATATGCGGTCCTTGGAAAAGCAGGATCTTCTGAACCGTGCTATTGAGTTCCTTCCTGATGATGAGATGGTGCTCGAGCGCATGAAGCAAGGTCTTGGTTTTGAGCGGCCAGAGCTTGCGACCTTGATGTCCTACAGCAAGATTTCTCTCTATGACGAGTTGTTAAGTTCTAACCTGCCTGACGATTCTTATATGGAAGATACGCTGATTGACTATTTCCCAACGGCATTGCGGAAAAAGTTTACCAAGCAGATTGGCGAGCACCGCCTGCGTCGTGAAATTATTGCCACAGCGGTGACCAATGACATGATCAATCGTGTCGGTATTACCTTTGTTTACGAGGTAAAGGAAAAAACCGGCATGGCGTCGTGTGACATAGCGCGGGCCTATACAATTGCCCGTGAAGTGTTCGACATGAATACGCTGTTTGATATGATCGAAGGGTTGGATAACAAAGCACCTGCCTCGCTTCAGGCAACGCTTCTGGCGGAATGTGGGCGTTTGATTGAACAGGGCACTGTCTGGTTCCTGCGTCACGGGGCTCACCCGCTGGATATCCGTAAAGAAGTCAATTCCTATGGCAAGGAAGTCGGCACGATCGCTGCGCAGCTGGAAAAACTGCTTTCAGCCGAGAACAAGGATTTGCTGAAATCGAAGATTGCCGGTTACAAGGCACAAGGTGTTCCGGCTGATATTGCCAAACGTATTGCAGGTCTGCGTCTTTTGACACCAGCCTGTGATATCGTCCGTCTGGCTCACACCCTGAAAATGCCTGTGGATACCGTTGGTAGCACTTATTTCTCTATCGGTGAACGCTATGGCTTTGACTGGTTGCGTAGTGCTGCGGGGCGTCTGCCGAGCGAATCTGCATGGGATAAGTTGGCTGTTACGGCGATTGTTGATGATCTCTATGGTCACCAGGGTGAATTGACATCCCGGGTGCTCGAGGCGGCGGGGAAAACCGACCGTGTCGAAGCCGCAATCAAAGAATGGGCTGAATCCAAACGTCCACTGGTAAACCGGACCGAGCAGATCCTTGCGGAACTGAACGCCGCCGGAAAGCCGGACTACGCGATGTTGGCTGTCGCCAACCGTCAGCTCAAGAACATGGTATCTTCCTAAGACAACATCGTTGCTTTTGTTTAGGGCTTAAAATAAAGGCCAGCTTCATATTAGAAGCTGGTCTTTTTCTATGATTGAAAACTGTTTCCTAGTTTATGTGATTTACCTGAACGACATCGTTATGCAGAAAACAGCTTTTGTTGAAAAGTTTTAGATCCAGTGGATTGGGAAGCCGAATATCTGAAAGGTCAGGAATCAGTTTTCCAGAAAGTTCAAATGACCTGTCGATCTGTGAGATGAGCACAAATATCACACCAGTTTCTTTGGCATAATCCTTTAGAGATTGAATCTGTATTGAAAGGTCGGGCTTGGTGCGCTTTTGATCCAATAGTTGCAGGTAATCAATGACAACAAGCTTGGGTGTAGCACCAGATTTTATTTTCTCGATAATGTAATCGGCACTGATTTCGTCCGACACATCAATCTCTAGATTGTTATTTGTAATCAGATTGTTCTCGCCAAATGTTTCAATGCGTTTCAGAGCATCTTTTTCATTGTAATCTAGAGTAAAGAAAATGCTTCGATGGCCTGACTTAACGGTTTCGGCGACCAATTGCAGCCCCAAGAGAGTCTTTCCATGTCCTTGACGTGCGCCGAGCAGGGCCAGTTCTCCTGACTTCAGCTTTGAAAGTAGTTTGGCGGGGTGAAACTGTTTTGATGCTTTGGCTGAAAGCAAACTCCAGTTAGAAAAGCCTTCTTGTTTTGCAATGCTGTCCAAAGCTTTGTTTAGTGGAATTTCTTGATGACGTGCCAGCAGTTTCGCTTTGCGTTTCAGCTGGTATATTGGTGCAGATAGCTTCATTCGGAAACCTCCTGTGACGAGCGGCTGATACAATCCCTCCTTATGCATAATGCTCGAACAGTTGGTTCGATGAATTCAATAACCCTGTATGTAAGATACTTTCCCGTCGGAGGGGGGAGGCAAGGGCAACAGCCTGTGAAAACGTAGATTACTGCGCCAATGATTTAGGTTCAAGTGAGTTATGTTACGGAAAGTTGGAAAAGCTCTTCACAAGAAAAGGCCGGTACAACCGCACCGACCTCAATCTAAAATCACATAAGGTGTGCACACGAAGTGTGTGTTTAGGCGTCTTCCAAAACCACGGCAGTACCGTTTGCACTGACCATCAGCATGGAACCTCCGATTGATTCATAGTCGAGGTCAACGCCGATAATGGCGTTGGCGCCTGTTTCCTGTGCCTGTTCGATCATGTCGTTCATGGCGTGATCCTTGGCACCCCGCAGGGCTTTTTCATAGCCGCCTGCACGCCCGCCAAGCACATCGGTAACCTTGGCAAAGAAATCCTTTACGAAGTTTGCGCCGACGATGGCATCACCGCTGACGATACCTTTATAGGCAACGATGCGTTTTCCTTCGATGGAATCAGTTGTGACGATCTGCATGAAAATTCCCCGTTTCTATAAGAATTTATTGAATAGAATTGTTCTTCTATTCATGCCTTTTCGGCAAGGACATGGCAATGATCAAAGAAAAATAATGTACTGGGTGGGACTTTGCCAAGCGACGGCATTTTCGACGTTGATATCTTGGTGAGTGCGCTATCTGCTGAGGTGATCGGGCCGTGTGCTGCCTTTTCCGCTTTCACAAAGCTGCTAATCCCAGTAAACAGTTTCATATTCAGTAAATAGACCCCGTAAACAATCATCTATTCCGGTCTCAAATAACCACCCCAGATTAATCACTGCTCATCATTCCGCTCCATCAAACCTTCAAAAGCAAAACAGGTACACCTCATGGCAAAGAATGCCACCATTTATAAAGTCGAGCTTTCCGTTGCCGATATGGATCGTCACTATTACGAGACCCATAATCTGACCGTTGCCAAGCACCCTTCGGAAACCGATGAACGCCTGATGGTGCGGGTGCTGAGCTTTGCGCTGAATGCCCATGAACAACTGGAATTTACTCGCGGCCTGTCCACAGAGGACGAGCCTGACCTGTGGCAGAAAAGCCTGAGTGGCGAGATTGATGTGTGGATCGCGCTGGGTATGCCGGGGGAAAAGATCGTGCGCCAGTCCTGTGGCAAGGCCAATAAAGTGCTGATCTATTGTTACGGCGGCAACACAGCAGAAATGTGGTGGGAGAAAATCAAAAACAGCACCACCCGGTTTGACAACCTCGAAGTCACAAATTTCTCAAGAGATGATACCCGCGCTCTCGCGGACCTCGCCAACCGCTCCATGAGGTTATCCGTGACCATACAGGATGGAGATGTCATGGTCGCGATTGATGACAGTACGTTGCACGTAACGCCGATTAAGTGGAAAAACATTGCTACGTAAGCATAATTTTATTCGCGTAGTTGTGTTTCTTTCGTTGATGTTGGTAATACTAGAATAGTGAGGAAAAGTGTCTGCAGCTCCAAAATATATTCTTCATAGCCCTCTATTAGATGAAAATCTCTTAGAAGAGTGTGTTGAAACTACCCTTAGAGAAAATGGGTCTCTGATAGCAGTTGTTGGTATGGGGTGCGAAAGGATTGAAGATATCATTGATGAAATTATCGTTGGAGATGCTCAGTATGAAGAGCGTCGATTTATAGCTACGACATCTCATCCTGATGAAAGCTATGAAGAAGTGCTTGAGTTCGTACAATTATACGATTTCGGTCAGGGCGGGGTAATACATGAAGTTCGTTTGTAAGGGAAATTCTAAGGCTTGTTAAGTCACCTCTATATTAATTCGTATTACCTTGTATTTGGCGGTCAAACCTCTTCCATCTGGCACCGTCTTTAAAAATCCACTATGGTGGAAATTCCACTAAAGAGGTTTTAGGCAAGATATGAGTACAAAACGCAAGGGTATTCCGCAGATTGGGGATAAGGTGCGGGATGCGCGCAAGGAAAAGAAGCTGACGCTGGATCAGCTGGCGAAGCTTTCGGGGGTGTCCAAATCAATGCTTTCGCAGATTGAACGCGGACAGGCCAATCCGACCTTTGCGACGCTCTGGAGTCTGACGCAAAGCTTTGGCATGGATATCTATGAACTGCTAGAGGGTGCGCCGCGCGAGCCGGAAGTGGTCAAGATAGAGGCGGTGCCCGCAAACTTGACGCCCACTATGTCCAGCCCGGACGGAAGTTGTGTGATGCGCATTCTCTCCCCCGTTGAAAACGCCGCGCTGTGCGAGTGGTACGAACTGAGCTTCGAAGCCGCTGGGGCCTTGCGCTCTGCCCCCCATGTCGAGGGAACCCGCGAACACTTGACTGTGCTGTCGGGTCGAATAAAAGTTGAATCTGCCGACGATACAGAAACCGTCGAAGCAGGCGGCACAGCACGCTATCCCGCCGATTGCGACCATGCCCTGATTAACGTGGGTGAAGGCAACGCGGTTGCCTTGCTGGTGGTTGAACGCCTGCAAGGCTTATAGAATTTAGTTTCTCATACACAGATCAATTTAAATCAATGAGTTCATTATGATTTAAATAACCAGCTATTTTTAGCGATATTCCTGAACATCACGAACAAAATGTCCGTTTCCAATATGATGAAGCTCGGGAATGATGGGGGTGTAATCCAGCTTCTGAATTGGACTTGGTACTTCACCTGTTGGTAATTTGCGATCTTTTCGTTTTATCGTTGGATCAGCAATTGGAACCGCATCCAATAATCTTTTGGTGTAAGGGTGTTGCGGGTTGTTAAAGACAGTATCTCGTGGGCCACATTCAACAATTTGTCCCAGCAACATCACGGCTACTCTGTGACAAACCTGCTCTACTACGGCCATATCATGGGATATAAATAGGAATGAGATATCTAACTCGTCCTGAATTTTTTTCAAAAGATCAAGAACTTGGGCTTGAACAGAAACATCAAGAGCAGAAACGGATTCATCTGCGATGATGACTTTGGGTTCCAGACTAAGTGCACGGGCAATACAAATACGTTGCCTCTGTCCACCCGAAAATTCGTGAGGATGGCGATCCATGTATTCCGGACCCAGTCCTACCTGAGTGAATAGTTTGGCAACACGATCCTGAAGTTCGGAACCATTTGCCAGACCATGTATGATCAATGGTTCACCAACCAGATCTCCAACAGTCATGCGGGGGTCCAGCGCTGCATAGGGATCTTGAAAGACCATTTGCATTTTCCGTCGCACCGGCAGCATTTCTTTTGCTGAAAGTCCGGCTAATTCTTGTCCATCAACTTTTATAGATCCATTCCAGGGGATGAGGTTCGTTAGTGATTTTCCGATCGTTGACTTTCCACACCCACTTTCCCCAACCAGAGCAAGGGTTTCGCCGGGATAAAGGTCGAATGACAATTTTTCGACGGCATGAACGCGGCTAACAGGTCGTTGTAGCAAGCCACCTTTAATATCAAAGCGAACGGTGAGATCCCGAACTTCAACAAGAGGGGAGACCGGATCTGATGCTTCGTTAATATGTTTGGGAACAGGAGAGATATCTTTAAAGCTCCCCAATTTTGGGACAGCTGCAAGAAGATCTTTTGTATAGGGTTCTCTTGGCGTCAGAAAAAGATCCTTAACGGGTTGGCTTTCAATAATTTTCCCCTGATTCATGACAATGACATTATCGGCCATCTCGGCGACAACACCCATGTCATGTGTAATAAGGATAATAGCTGTATCAAAGTCGCGTTTGAGGTCGTTCATCAAGCTCAGGGTTTGCGCCTGAATCGTAACATCCAACGCTGTCGTGGGTTCATCTGCGATCAGAACCTTGGGGTTGCAAGACAGGGCCATGGCAATCATTACGCGTTGGCGCATCCCGCCAGAAAGCTCGTGTGGATATTGCTTCATCCGCTTTTTGCTCTCATTAATCCGGACAGCATCAAGGGATTTAAGCGCAATGGTTTCCGCATCTCGGCCATAAACATTCTGATGGGTACTGATTGCTTCGACCAATTGACTGCCAATAGACATAACCGGGTTTAAAGAAGTCATAGGTTCTTGAAAAATCATGGCGATATCTCCACCACGGATTTTTTGCATTTCCCTATCTGGCAAGCCAGTGATGTTTTGTCCTTCAAGCAGGATTTCCCCCTGCGTTATGTGCGCAGAAGGGGGGAGAAGACCCATGATCGACAGTGCGGTTACCGATTTTCCAGACCCGGACTCTCCGGCAATACAGAGTGTCTCTTGTGAATTCAGTTGAAAAGACAGGGTATCAATAATTGTTTTTGCACCTGTTGGGGTCGCAACCTGAGTGATCAGATCGCGGACCTCCAGAACGGGTGAACGGCTTTGGGTTTGAGACATAGACTACTCTAAAACCAGGCGTGGAAAGTAGAAAGAGACGATCCAGTTCGGTTGATCGACAATCTCGCTTATTCTGAGATCTCCGCAAACGGAACAGAGCATATAGGCATCAACGGCTTTCATGTTATAGCGCTTACTAAGAAGATCAACCATGCGGCTGACCGCTCCGCGTGCACCTTCCATAAGATCATCACCGATACCCGTTGTGACTTCGTATCCCTTACTATCAAGATGATTGGTAACAGGTCCGGGTGTTGTAAAGCGAGGTGTCTCCAGCTTTTCATTTTTAATGAGGTCAAGAGTTACGACCGTGTTCATCGGGCTTTCAATGGCAGTTCCGCATACTTCACCGTCTCCTTGGGCCGCGTGCGTATCACCGATAGAAAATAAACCCCCGGCAACTTCAACGGGAAGATAAAGTTGTGTACCTGCGGCAAGATCCCGAATGTCGATATTCCCGCCTACACGTCGTGGCGGCACAATAGAGTGCAGGCCCACTTCGGCAGGTGCCAGTCCAATAGTTCCAGCAAAGGGTTTTAAGGGAACTTTTCCGCCGGGTCCAAATGCGGATGTGCCAAGGGCATCCTTATCATAGCTCCAGATGTGAAGAGCAGGATCTTCAAATCTGTCAGCGAGTAAACCGAAACCAGGAATATTTGCGGTCCATCCAAAGCCTGAGGGTTTGAATTCCTCAATGGATACCTTGATGACATCGCCTGGTTTAGCGCCGTCAATAAAGATTGGACCGTTGACGGGGTTAACTTTCCCAAAATCCAGTGTTTTTATATCTTCTACAGTAGATTTTGGATTTAATTGTCCTGCAGATGAATCCAGACATTCAAATTCCAATGTTGATCCGGGTGCAACAGTCTTAACGGGTGAGAATGAATTATCCCACCCGAAGTGATGCTGTGCAGCATGGATTGTATAATCATATGCGTTGCACATTCTTACATTCCATCCTTCACAAATACTGTGTCATAGTGGACAGGAATGTGAACAGGATCGACAAAAATACCGTCCGGACCATCCAGTCGTTCTGAACGAATTGTGAAACGTTGCTCGTTAAAGATTGGAACCCATGGTGCTTCGTCTTGAATACTGGTGAAGATTTTTTTCCATGCGGCTTCGCGTTTGGCTGCATCGGCTGGATCAGTCATGGAATCAGCTTCAATAGCCATTTTGTCCAGTTCCGGATTACAATACCAAGACCAATTCCAGCCACCCTGTACGGCACCGCTACATCCTAAAATAGGGCCATAGAAGTTGGATGGATCAGGGAAATCGGCAATCCATGCCATACCGCCTGACCAGATCATTGGGGCTTGATCATCTTCACCGCCAGCAGCAATTACATTGCTTTGTGCAAGGGATTTGATTTCAGCTTTAATACCAATTGCGGCTAGGTCTTGCTGAATTGCTTGTGCAATACGAGGCTGAGGATCTGTATTTGCAACATAAAGTTCGGTTGTAAAACCATCTGCGTGCCCAGCTTCAGCAAGTAAGGCTTTAGCTGCTGCCTGGTCAAAGGCAAAACCTTTGTAAGCTGGATCATAGCCCGGCATCAAAGGAGGAAGCGGTTGGTTTGCAACAACAGCACGGCCATTGATCATCCGAATGATACGATCTTTGTTAATGGCCATGTTGACAGCACGACGCACTTTAACATCATCAAAGGGTTTCATTTTGACATTAAGGGAAATGTATCCGGTGTGCAGCTGGCTTCCCTCGACGATGTTATCAGCATATTTGGGGTCTTTGCTTACTTCCAGAAATTTCGCGGGCGGAATACCGTCGCCAGCAATATCAACTTCTCCGTTTTGTAAACGAAGAAGAGCGACCAAAGGCTCCTGACCGACTTCAAAAATGATTTCGTCCAAATGGGGGATTCCCGCGTGGTAATAATCAGCGTTCTTTTTGAAAACAAGCCGTTGGCCCAAAATCCACTCTCCTAGTGAATAAGCACCTGTTCCAACAGGATGTTTACCAAAATCTTCGCCCCATTTCTCAACGGCTTCTTTGGGAACGATAGAAGCAAAGTTGATCGCGAGAACATGCAAGAAAGTAGCATCGGGGCGTGATAATTCAATTTTCACTGTGTTGTTATCAATAACGGTTACACCAGATAGATGGCCAGACCCATCAGAAGCGTCATCAAAACCTTTAACCGAAGCAAAAAATCCTGCACCAGGGCTTTGGGTCTTTGGGTTTGTGACACGATCAAGTGAATATTTTACATCGTCGGCTGTCATTTCGCGTCCGTTGTGAAATTTGACACCATTTCTGAGTTTAAATGTATAGGTAAGGCCATCATCAGAAATGGTATAGCTCTCGGCTAGATCTGTCGTAAGCTCTGTTGTGCCGGGCTTATAATCCAGCAATGAATCAAACAGGCTTTTGATCATGGACCAGTTTTGCCAGTCATAACCAATAGCAGGATCCAGTGTTGAAA
Organism: Kiloniella sp. EL199; assembly: GCF_900313065.1. Taxonomy (GTDB): domain Bacteria; phylum Pseudomonadota; class Alphaproteobacteria; order Kiloniellales; family Kiloniellaceae; genus Kiloniella. The sequence goes on along the minus strand of NZ_OMPU01000013.1, from coordinate 218,479 downwards.
CATCGTCCTTGTAAGTAACAACCATTGAGCCGCCATCATTTGGACCGGCGTTAGCTGTACCAAATGATGCAATTAAAGCTATGGCGGCAACGGTTCCTTTTAGCCAATTTTTTTTCACTTTGGGTCTCCCTGTATATAAGAATGCGCATATAAAAATCGTATATATGCGAATGATTGATTTCCCGATTTTCGGAAAACCTTGTTCATTTCAGTTTTATTCTTGGGTCAACAAACAGTGCGATAATATCCGCAAGGAAATTACCGATAACGATAGAACAGGCTGCGACTAGCGTTACGCCCATTATAATGGGAATATCGACGCGCTGGATTGCCTGCCAGGCGAGCTGACCAATACCTGGCCAGCCAAAAACAGATTCAACGACAACAATACCGCTCATAAAAATACCGATATCAATGCCAATCATGGCAATAATCGGCAGCAGGGCATTAGGGACGGCGTGGCGCAGAATAACGCGAAATTTGCTTACGCCTTTGGCCCGTGCTGTTCGAATGAAATCTTGTTCCAAAACATTAAGCATTGAAGAACGCATCATACGGGCATACCAGCCCGAACCAAGTAGCCCCAGTGTTAATGCTGGTAAAACGAGGTGTTTGGCATCGCCGTATCCACCAATGGGAAACCACCCCAGTTGCACGGCAAAAACGTAGAGTAGTAAGATACCAACAACGAATTGTGGCGCCGATACGCCAACAAAAGAAACAACCATCAAGGAGTTATCGACCGAACTGTTCCGTTTTACGGCGGAGATAACGCCCATGGTCAAGCCAAGAAAGAGCTCAACGGATATTGCCGCGACCATAAGCAAGAGGCTTGCGGGAAGACGGGACCAAATCAGTTGGGCTACTTCAGTTTTCTGGATGTAAGAGCGCCCAAAGTCCCCTTGTAATAATGAGGTTAAATATCGCCAGTATTGCTCATAAACAGGCAGATCAAGACCGAGTTGATGGCGAATGTTGTTTACTGTTTCCGGGGTCGCACTTCTTCCGGCGATCTGTCTTACTGGATCAGCAGGAAACAGATATAACAACATGTAAGTGACAATGGTAATGCCCAAAAGAATAAGCATTGCTTCGAAAAGGCGTCTGATAACATGGGATAACATCAGTGTTTTCCCTTCATGGTCGGATCAAGTATTTCCCGAAGAGCATCCCCAACAAGGTTAAAACCAAGTGCGAGACTTACGATGCCAAGGCCGGGCAAAAATACGAGCCAGGGTGCTGTGGCAAAATAAGTTTGGTTTTCAAAAATAATATTGCCCCAGCTTGGTGTTGGAGGTTGTACTCCGACCCCGAGGAAACTCAGAGTTGCTTCGAGCAAAACTGTTGTCGAGATGCCAAGTGTTCCAAAAACAATTGTGGAGTAGATGAGGTGGGGGGCAATGTGTTTTAAGAGAATACGAAAGTGTGAAGCGCCCAGGGATCGTTCAGCAACAATGAAATCTCGTTCGGCAAGAGAAACAGTTTCTGAATAGATAACTCGGGCGACTTGAACCCAATTCACCATAGCAATGACCATGGCAACGATCCATAGGCTAGGGGTGAAAATAGCGGCAAGCACAATGGCCAATAACAATGCCGGAAAAGCCATCATCAAATCAGTAAATCGCATAAGAATTGCGCCGACGATACCTCGGTAAAATCCAGCAATAATCCCGACAATTGTACCAATTGTTATCGCAGCTCCATTGGCGATGACACCAATGATAAGTGAAGTTTGGGCACCGTATACCAAGCGTGAAAACAAATCGCGTCCCAATAAATCTGTCCCTAGCCAAAATTGGGTATTTGGGGGCAAAGGGGCGCCTTCCAGTGTTAGGCCTTCAAAGAGCTGAAGTTCAGGGGGGTAGGGCGTAATTAATGGGGCGAATATAGCAGCGAGAATGATGGCGGAGATTATAAATAATCCCAATGCACTCAGTTTTCTGCTAAGAAGAGCTTTGATTACGTACATTACGCCATCCCCTTATCTGCCGAGAAGTCGTTTATAAGCGAGACTGCCTGGCTATGGCTTAGGGTAGAGGCGAAATCTTCGATACTCTGGCGGTTGTTCATGGCTGCTGACCGAAGGATGGCGAATGCGGCTTCGTCTTGCAGGTGACCACACTCCATGATCAAAAGTAGTGCGCGAAAGACGACTGGACGGCTGGAAATTCTTTTTTCCAATGTATCTATTCGTATCAACTGTTCTTGTCGTTTTTCATAATTTGCGCATGCAATTACAAGTGTTGAGAATACGCCGCTTGATTGAATAGGTTTGATAAGGTGGGCTGAAGTCTCTTGTGAGAGCATCCATTCAAGCCGCCCGGGTGCTTCACTGGAAATTAGGGCAATGAGAGGAACAGGTGGGCACCCTTTTGCCCAAGGGAAGAGACCATCATAACCGTTATCGCCATCAAAAAAGATAACATCTGGCGGAGTGTCGTCTATTTTAAAGTCAGGCCAGATGACTGTACTTTCGACACCCAATCGATCAAGGTGCCGTTCTAGTCGACGAATATTATCATCATGCCTGTGAAGGATCGTGGCTTTGTATCCTCTAAAATTTGGTGTGCGAAAGGCGCTCATTTGACCACCTTTAAATGTGAAGCTTCTATTGATGATGATGCAGAATCAAAGTTGTTTACGGTCTTTGCAAACAGAGAAGATTCAAAGTTCACCAGATAAGGATCTGCAGTAATGGCTTGAGGTCTTGATGGCAAAATTTCAAATCCGTCTCGAGATTTTATTCTGCCAATATAATAAGGTAACGCTGTGTGAAGTGTTTTTTCGCTGATTTCTGTTTCACCTAATGGTGTTTGAAATTTCCTGTTAAACAGTTCTTTTTTTACAGCTTCAATATTGTCTGTTTGGGCATCTTTGATCGCTTCGGCCAGATAGTATGTTGTCGCATATCCGTTTACAAAAAAGGCAGATACGGGTTTTTCCTTTGACCTTTTTTTATACACCTTTTTTAGGAAGTTTAAATTTTCAGTGGTATTAAGATTTTCAAAATACGGTGAAATGCTCAGGTGACCTTCAGCTGCATCGTAACCGATTTTCTCCAACTCACATTCTGTAATATTACAGCTAATGATTGGGCAGTTTTCAGGGCGGAAGAAATCATCGGTTTTGCCTGCGGAATAAAATGCCCGGTAAAGGGCATAGCTAGAAGAATCAATGAGGTTGTTGAGAATAAAGCTGGGGCGAGTTTCCCGAATGGTTTCTATCATGCGTTCAACATCTGTCGAATGGAAGGGCAGATAGTTCTCGCCAGTAACTTCCCCGCCACAGGATGTAATTAATTCCCGGGCGATACGATTGACTTCCCATCCCCAGACGTAATTTGTGCCTGTCAGGTAAACTTTCTTGCCAAATTCAGGAATAACTTGTTTGAACATGGGAACAATGTGCTGGTTCGGACATGCACCTGTGTAGATGATGTTTTCGCAGCATTCAAAACCTTCATACGGTGCGGTATACCATAGCAGCCCGTCGTGTTTTTCGATGATAGGGGTCACTTCTTTTCGACTGATTGATGTGACAGTACCGATGATTTGCTGACAGTCCTCTTCACGGAGCAGTTTTTCTGTCAGGCGTTGGTATTCATTTATATTCCCGCCTGGGTTGGCTATTTTGGGAGTGAAATTGAAAGCATAACGACTATTCGCATTGATTTCGTCCATAGCCATAAGCGCGCCATCCAGACAATCCTGTCCGATCAGGTTATAGGCACCTGTTGTGGAATAAAGCAGACCAACGGCTATTTCTCGGTTCATTTCTTACTCCCAAAACCAACGAAGCCACACCTCTCTATTCCTGATGGCTGGGAATAGAGAGGTGTGGCTTCGTTGCCATTTCGACTTATGTCGAAGATATTTTTTGTTTCACAAAATTGTCTAACGATTGTTGTTAGAAAACAGTGCGTGAATTTATAATTTGTTAAGAGGAGTATAATTATATTTTTGTGATGTTCAATGTGTAATTCTTGAAATATTGTTTCTTTTTAATAAATATTCATATTATTCAACAGCTTAAGATTAAAAAATATCTCTCTCAGCAATCCCAATTATGAGATTCCACCCATAAAACATCATTGCTGACGCTTTTATCGCGAGTTGAAAATACTCCCTGAAAACATTCAAAACTTCATACAATTTTTTAACAAGATACGGTTGTTTCATATTTACTAGTTGGCATGAATGACTATATTCATGTAAATAATGTCAACTAATTCAGATAGTGAAAAATCTGCCATGCCACAAAAGCCACAAAAGTCTCGCCAGAAAGCGGCCTCGGAAATAAGCGAAGAAAAGAATGGAGAAGTGTCTCAGAAAATACCTGTGAAAAAGTCAAACCACCTTGTTGCGGCAGTGATTTATGACGGCCTCTGTACCTTTGAGTACGGCATGGTTGTGGAGGCTTTTGGTCTGGATCGTCCCGAGTTTGATGACTGGTATGATTTCACGACCTGTTCGGCAGATAGTGGGCCTTGTCGCGCCATTGGCGGGCTACAGGTCACCGCGGAAAAGGGGCTGGAAGTACTGGAAAAGGCAGACACCATTGTGGTGCCGGGTTGGCGCTCTGTGCACGAACGCCCGCCAGAGGCATTGTTGGAAGCCATCTGGGCGGCCTATTATCGCGGGGCCAGAATCGTGTCGATCTGTTCCGGTGTCTTTGTGCTGGCGGCGGCGGGAATCCTGCGCAATCAAAAGGTCACGACTCACTGGCGCTATGCGGATCTTTTGGCCGAGACCTATCCTGATTTACACGTTGATCCCAATGTCCTCTTTATTGATGAGGGGCGAATCATGACTTCGGCAGGGTCCGCTGCGGGGCTCGACCTCTGTTTGAATATTATCCGCAACGACTTTGGCCCTGCCGTGGCTAATAAAGTCGCCAAACGTCTGGTGCTTCCGGCACAGCGCGATGGTGGACAGGCGCAGTTTATCGACCGCCCACAGGTGCGGAGAGAACTGGCGATGGATGACCTTCTGGCTTGGATCAGAAAACATCTTCACACCCCGCTGCGGGTGGAAGAGCTGGCCAGACGCGCGCATATGAGTCTGCGGACCTTTATCCGGCGATTCAAGGAAGCAACGGGGCTGCCCCCGGCGAAGTGGATGATTCAGGAACGTCTGGCGCTGGCCTGTACCTGTCTGGAAGAAACCGCGATGTCTGTGGAGGAAATCGCCTCGCACTGTGGTTTTGGCCTCGCCGATACCCTGCGCCATCACTTCCGTGATCAAATGGGAATCAGCCCGACCCGATACCGCCAGAACTATCAGATCCTCTAACCTGTGGCAGCGCCACAGGTGTCAGTTCGGCGTTTGAATCTGGGGCGTATGTTTCATATGGCGAGGTTAATACGCTTGTTCGTGATTCACTTTTTATGATTCAGGATTCTGGTCAAGAGGGTTACTGATTCAGCCCTTTTGCATCAGGAATGGATCAGAGCTGATTCAGATTTATTGTCTAAGGTGTGTTTGAAACACATTAAATGAAGGTGCTTGGTGGCCGTATTTCAAATCAGAAATATCGTCATAAAAAAGTAGAGCCTGAATCCTGAGTGCATTTACGCAAGGCTTTGCCTTGTGAAGAGCGAACAAAAGCACAGAAGCGGTCTGGCCCCTATTCTTCGGAATGGTCTGAATCATCACGGTCACGCGCGTATTGTTTTGCATGGGGAAAGGCTGGCAGGGTTGTTTCACGACGAATGGTCCAGCTTTCATAGCTGGGAACCAATTGATCAGGGGTATCCAGTGTCCCGAGATGTACTTCAATCTCATCGTCCGTTTGTGCAAAAACCGATGACCCACAGTCCGGGCAAAAATGCCGTCCCTTGAAGTCGCGTGTGTCGCCTTTGATTGTGACAGCCGTTTCAGGGAATACAGCGGCGGCATAAAAAAGAGCGCCATGATGTTTACGGCAATCCAGACAGTGACAAACGCCCACCCGATAGGGCTTCCCCGTCGCCACAAGTCGAACCTTGCCGCAGAGGCATCCCCCGGTGAATTGTTCCGCTTCTGTGAACTGTTCCATGCTGAGTCTCCTTTAGAGTTGGATTACCTGTAGATTTTCTCAGACTTAATTTGAAGCAAGTATCTGGCCCCGTATCAGGTTTTAGAAATGAATCAAGTTTTGAAAGTTTATGTCGTCACCTCTGACCAAAGATACAGGGCTGACTAAAGATACACGGCACAGCCGCTTTCTTCCAGTTCATCCAGCCAGTGCGGCGGGTTACGCAGACGCGTCCAGCGCAGGTCGAGCTTCCTGAGTTTGGGAAGATCCCGCAAGCTGTTTGGCAGTGATGTAAAGTTGTTGGCCCTGAGGTCAAGGTGAATCAGGTTATGTGCATCCCCCAGTGAATCAGGAATCTCTGAAACGGCGTTGTTCCGCAGATCAAGGACTTCGAGCTTCGCCAGATCTCCGATGGCATCTGGCAGCGTTGTGAGCTTATTACCCTGTAGATAAAGTTCGCGCAGAGGCATCAGGGTGCAAAGATCATCGGGCAGTGAGTCGAGCTGGTTATTATAAAGCCTCAGCTCTCGCAAAGCCCCGAGGTTTTTTACGGCATCTGGTAAGTGATTCAGTGTGTTGTCCGTCAGGTTGAGGTACTGAAGCGCGGGCAGGGACCAGAGTGATTCAGGCAGGTCGCTGATCTGGCTGTTGCTGGCATAGAGGATCTTCAGTTTTCGTAGCTGTCCTATGGTTTCTGGCAGGCTTTCCAGCGGTTGGTGGCTCAGGTCCAGTATTTCCAGCTCTGTCAGGGTGCCGATTGAATCAGGCAAGGCCTTGAGCCTGTTGCCATAGATATAGAGTTCCTTGAGCTGGCGCAGCCGTTCGAGAGCTTCGGGGCACCGGGTCAGATTATTGCGTCCGATAAAGAGCTTTTTCAGATGGTCAAGCGACAGCAGATCTTCCGGGAATACATCAAGCCCGCAGTTTTCAGCCGCAACATGCCGAACCACGCCGTTTTCCTGTTGATAACAAAGCAGGCCGTCTTCGCGATCACTGATGTGGGGAACTTCGCGGATCTCTATTGTCTTTCCGAGAGAGGCAAAGGGCGTGCGTATTGGGGCTGATGTCATTGGAAGTGGTGTCCTTTTGTATTTGTCAGGTTTTATTTGTCTGGCGAACTGAACCATATAGTGCGTGGGTTGCCGTGCGGATATGGCGGGAAGAGCCGGGGGCTTATTCCTGTGCCTGCTTTGTATGCCACGGTTGTAATGATAGTATTGCCGATAACAGCTATAGGGGAAACAGGAGTCTTGATGCTGTGCCCGGATTGTTATGCTCAGATTGTTACTCTTAGATTGTTACTCTTAGCGCGGATTTTGGGTTACGGGTAAAATTCTGGGCAGTAAGTAGCTTGACGAATCCCTTATACTAGATAATATATCTATTATATTGAACTTCCATTGAAACGGGATCGCGTCGAATTATGAGCAAGTCCATTATCAAGCATCTTACAGGTGAAATCGCCGCCTTGAAGGAAGCAGGCCTCTACAAGGCTGAACGGGTGATTGAATCATCCCAGTCCTCGGCGATCAAGGTACAGTCCTCTGGCGAAGTTCTGAACTTCTGCGCCAATAACTATCTTGGTCTCTCCAATGATCCCGCTTTGGTCGCGGCGGCGCAAAAGGCTCTGGATGATTATGGCTTCGGTCTTTCTTCCGTGCGTTTTATCTGTGGCACGCAGGATATTCATAAAGAGCTTGAAGACCGTCTTTCCCGCTTTCTGGGACAGGAAGATACCATTCTCTACTCCTCATGTTTTGATGCCAACGCTGGTCTGTTTGAAACGATCCTCGGCGCCGAAGATGCGGTGATTAGTGATGCCTTGAATCACGCCAGTATCATCGACGGGGTCCGCCTCTGCAAAGCCAAGCGCTACCGATATGCCAACAGTGACATGGAAGAACTGGAACGCTGCTTGAAAGAGGCACAGGACCAGCGTTTCCGTTTGATCGTGACAGATGGCGTTTTCTCTATGGATGGCTATATCGCTAACCTGCCGGCTATCTGTGATCTTGCGGACAAGTATGATGCTCTGGTGATGGTGGACGACAGCCATTCCGTTGGTTTCATGGGGCCAAATGGTGCCGGGACACCTGATTATTGGGGCCTGCGTGACCGGGTTGATATTATCACAGGCACTTTGGGCAAAGCGCTGGGCGGGGCGTCCGGCGGCTATACCTCTGCGAAAAAAGAGATTGTGGACTGGCTGCGCCAGCGCTCGCGCCCCTATCTCTTCTCCAACTCTCTGGCCCCGGTGATCACAGCAACGACTCTTGCGGTATTGGATCTGGTGGAAAACGGGCAGGACCTGCGCGCCAAACTGGTGGAGAACAGCAACCATTTCCGCAAAGGCATGGCCGAGCTGGGCTTTGATTTGCTCCCCGGCGAGCATCCTATTATTCCAGTGATGATCGGGGATGCGGCCCTTGCAACAAAGTTGGCAGATGCGCTGTTACAGCGGGGCATTTATGTCATCGGCTTCTCGTTCCCCGTAGTGCCAAAAGGACAGGCGCGTATCCGCACCCAAATGTCGGCCGCCCACACGAAAGAACAGATCGACCGGGCCATCAAAGCCTTCGGCGAAGCCGGAAAAGAACTGGGGATAATATAAGTATTGTACGCTCAAACGCCGCTGAGGCTTATCCTCACTTCGTTCCGGGCGTGCATTTGCACTTGCCAGATCCTCTATAGGATCTGGTTGGCGCAAGATTAGACAAGTAAGAGCTATCACCAAATTGCTTACCGCAATTTGGCAAGTCCGACCGGACGCCCGAGTTTATAGGAGGTAAGCCTCAGTGGCGCTTGAACGAAAATACGTCCTCTTGAGAAGCGGTACAAAAACTACAAAACTAACATAATTATATCAGCTCTGGCTGGTTGGAGTTTAGATATGAAAACCTTGGCGAAGTTAAAGGCAGAACCCGGCATCTGGATGCGCGATGAAGTCAAACCGGAAATCGGCCCCAATGATGTTCTGATCAAGATCCGCAAGTCGTCGATCTGTGGCACCGATGTACATATCTATAACTGGGATGACTGGGCCAAGGCCACGATCCCGGTGGGCATGACCGTGGGCCATGAGTACGTTGGCACTATCGAAGAAGTCGGCAGTCAGGTTTCACATCTGGAAATCGGACAGCGGGTCTCGGGCGAAGGTCATCTGACCTGCGGGCATTGCCGCAACTGTCGGGCGGGGCGGCGTCATCTCTGTCGCAATACCGAAGGCGTGGGCGTGAATCGCACAGGCTCTTTTGCCGAATACCTCTGCCTGCCTGCCAGTAACGTCTTTATTCTGCCCGATGATATTTCTGACGACATCGCGGCAATCCTCGATCCCTTTGGCAATGCGGCTCATACCGCGCTGTCCTTTGATGTGGTTGGCGAAGACGTACTGATCACAGGCGCTGGCCCTATCGGCATTATGGCGGCGGCAATCTGTCGTCATGTGGGTGCGCGCCACGTGGTGATTACTGATATAAATCCCTACCGCCTGGAACTGGCCAAGAAGATGGGCATCAAACATGCCGTCAATGTCACGGAAAGCTCGGTTGAAGAGGTCATGTCCGATCTCGGCATGACAGAGGGCTTTGACGTCGGCCTTGAAATGTCCGGTAGTGAGCCTGCCTTTAACTCGATGCTCGGCGCCATGAATCACGGCGGTCGCATCGCCATGCTAGGTATTCCCCCCGGACGTATGGGCATCGACTGGAACGAAGTGATTTTCAAGGGCCTCGTGATCAAGGGCATCTATGGCCGTGAAATGTTCGAAACCTGGTACAAAATGGCCGCCCTGATCCAAGGCGGCCTCGACCTGACCCCGATCATCACCCACCACTACAGCATAGACGACTTCCAGCAAGGCTTTGACGTCATGCGTTCTGGTAACTCCGGTAAGGTGATACTGGATTGGGGGCAGGGTTAATTTCTTCTTGGCATATACGAATTATCAAGCTTGCGGTGGATAAGCGAAAGCAATGACAATAAATCAATAGCATCCTCTTTGGTAATTTCCCATGTTGCTCTTGGTTCATGTGCTGTGGGGTTTCTGAACATGCTAAAAACTCCCCGTATTAGGTTCGCAAAACCCTTTTGTTCGCTTTTTTCGGTGCTGGTTTGAAATGAGTTGATGGCCAGAAGAGGAGGATCGCCTGATAAACTTCTATCTACCAAAGTGTTACCATCATCTGTTAATCCTGTTTTTACTCTTATTTTACCAGAAACGCTTTTAACTGCTTCAAGCACTGCGTGAAAATAGTTATCAACGACTAATTCTTCTTTGCAAAAAGAAAGAATATCAGGATGGACTTCTCTAGTTATTAAAATTTCCCTTAATTGGGTTGCCCTTCGCTGAGCCTCAGAAAGAGTATTTACTTGTTTTGCTGTTACTAATTCACCGTTAGCTTTTAAAGATAAGCCGCTAAATAAAAGGGCTTTATTTAAATTTAGTCGCATTAGATCATATCGTTCCGGGTCTTTAATATAAAGTTCTGGCTTCATTGATTTTCTAATGAATGCGTTAATCCCGATAGGACTTGAATTTTTATTTTGCCATCCTGCTAAAGCGTTAAATAGGCGGAACTTTTTTGTGTTGGTTGGGTCTAGATCAGCAATTTTGCATATATTCAAAAAATGTCTAATTTCTGAACCTGTTAAGCCTAAATTAGTGTGTCCAAGTGCATCGCATATGGACTGTAATTGGCTCTGAGTGAATAATTTTTGCTTCAAGATACAAACCTTAAAGTGATTGTTATCGTGCGAATTTACGTCTCGTAAAGATTGGAAGAATTTGAGATGCTTGAGTTTAAGATGTTCATCTTAGGGTAACAATAAAATATATTCATTCCCAATACAACGTTACACCTGATGAAATTCCTGCTATCTATTCCTTAATGTCACAAATAAATTCTGACTCAGGATGAGTATATGGATAATCTTTCAGCGATGGGCATCTTTGTGAAGGTGGTGAACGAGGGCAGCTTTTCGGCGGCTGCGCGGGCGGCTTCCTTGACGCCTTCGGCGGTGAGCAAGCAGGTCGGGCGGTTGGAAGATCGCCTTGGGGCGCGGCTTTTTAATCGCACGACGCGCCACCTTTCCCTGACCGAGGTTGGTAAAGGGTTTTATGAGCGCTGTTGTCAAATCCTTGTAGATGTGGAAGAGGCCGAGGATGCGGTGGCAAATCTGCATGCCGCGCCGCGGGGAACCTTGAAAATCAATGTGCCTGTGGCTTTTGGGCGTCTATGGATTACCGAACTTATTCCCGAATTTATGAGCCTCTATCCGGAAATGAAACTGGATCTTAATCTACAGGATCGTTTTGTGGACCTGCTCAGCGAAGGTTATGACCTTGCTGTACGTATCGGGGATCTGGAAGATTCCAGCCTGATCGCGCGCAAGCTGGCGGCAAACCGCCGGGTGGTCTGTGCTTCGCCAGATTACCTCAATAAACACGGTGCACCAAAGCACCCGAAAGATCTGGAAGACCACGATTGCCTGATCTACGCCTCGCGCGCTTTTCGCAACGACTGGCGGTTTGAAGGACCTGAGGGCGAAGAGCTGGTTCATGTCAGTGGCGCAGTGGAAACCAACAACCCCGAAGTCATTATGGACCTGACCTGCAAGAACATGGGCATCAGTCTGTTGCCTCTCTGGCTGGTTGGTCCCGCCATTCGGAAAGCCCATATCGTCGAAGTCCTGCCCGATTACCATGTCCCTGACAGCGCCATCTACGCTATCTATCCCCCCGGCCGCCACCTGTCTCCCAAAGTCCGCGTCTTCGTGGACTTCATGGTGGAAAAATTCAACCTGCCCGAAAACCATTTTATCTAAGGGGCATTGCCCCTTTCGTTGTTGGAGTGGGTTGAAATTATAGTGTTTAGGCAACAGACTGGGTATCTCCAAATCAAATCCTTGATTTGGCAAGCCCATCAGAGACTATAAGTGGGCGCCCGAGTTAATACGAGGAGAAGCATGCGCGGTACTTGAGCGCAATACGTCCTCTTGAATGACGGTATCAAACATAACCAGATTGATTCCCCCAATCTGGCAAGTCCGACCGGACGCCCGCAGCGAAGCGAGGACCAGCATGCGCGGCGTTTGAGCGCAATACGTCCTCTTAAGGGACGGTACAAATACTCCGCAATACGCTTTCTTGAGAAGCGGTACAAAAATAAAAAAGGAACTCTCATTCCCATGGATACCCTCAGCGTTCTCTCTACTATTGCTCTGGTGAATATCATGGGGTGGCTATCGCCGGGACCAAACATGTTTGCAGTGATGAGCGCGTCACTCAGTCAGGGGAGGCGTCATGGTGTGTTGACGGGCTTGGGTATTTCGCTGGCGAGTTTTATTTGGGCAATATTGGCTGTTCTCGGTGTGATTGCCCTGTTTGACCTTTTTCCTCAAGTGGTGCTTGGTCTCCGGTTGATGGGGGCGGGGTATTTGCTTTGGTTGGGCTTCAAGGCTTTTAGAAGCGTTTTCACCATGCCCAATGGGGATATGTCTTTGTATCATTCCGATAACTCTGGTTTTAAAGCCTTCCGTTCCGGTTTTATAATTTGTGCGACAAACCCCAAGGCGGCATTGTTTTTTGGCTCTGTGCTAACGGCTTTTGTACCTGCCAATGCCTCTAATGAATTATTGATAGAAATCCTTGTCGTTTGTCTTGTGTTTGGTGTGTCAGGCCATACCATTACCGCGACAGTTTTTTCTACGGACTTTGTTGTTCAGAAGTTTGTTGCTGCGCGGCGACAGATTACAGGTGTCTTTGGCGCAACTTTTACCCTGCTTGGCGTCGGTGCAGCCTATGATGCTATAAGGCGATTTTCATGAAACTCCTCACTAACACCGCACTTGTTATTATTGATGTGCAGCGAGCCATTGATGAAGCTTTCTGGTCTCAGCATGGGCCCCGAAATAATCCGGCTGCGGAACAAAACATGTCGGCTGTGCTGAAGTACTGGCGCGATACCAAGCGCTCTGTCTTTCATATCCGTCACGATAGCGTAAATGCTGATTCTACCTATGCACCGGGAACGGAAACTCATGCCTTTAAGCCCGAGGTTATGCCTCTATCCGGTGAAGTGGTGATTGGCAAAGCGGCGAACTCTGCTTTTATCGACACAAGGCTTGAACAAACGCTCCGGGATCAGGGAATTGATCACGTTGTGATGATGGGCGTGATTACCAACAACTCTGTTGAAGCAACAGTGCGGCATGCTGGTAATCTTGGCTTTACGACCTATTTGATAGAAGACGCCTGTTTTACTTTTGCCTTTCCTGACTACAGCGGCACCCTGCGATCTGCGCAGGAGGTCCACGATATGTCACTTGCCAATATGGATGGTGAGTATTGCCAGGTTATCAAGGCAGCACAGGCACTGGAAATCTAGACACAGGCTTTTAAAACAAAAAAATTAACGGGGGAGCTATGAATAACTATCTGATCAAAAAACATGAAATAGAACAGATGCAGGGCACGGAAAAAGAGCATTTTCTCAATTCCAATGCTGTGCGTACAAACAAGTCCCTCGGCGATCTCACAGGCCTGACGGGTCTTGGTTTTCATATTATAGAGGTCGAGCCGGGCCGGGATACAACGGAATATCACGTACACTATCATGAAGATGAATGTGTCTATGTTCTGTCTGGCACAGCTACGGCCTATATTGGTGATGAAGAATACCAGATCAGTGAAGGTGATTTTGTTGGCTACCGCGCTGGTGGTGAAGCCCACGGGATTACGAACACAGGCACAGAAATCTTTAAATGCATCGTTGTCGGCCAACGGCTCGCTTTTGACATGGCTGATTATCCTCATAAGGATAAACGTATCTTCCGTGAAGACGGCAAGCCATGGCAACTGGTGGACAGAGAAAACATCGAAACCCCCACCGGCCCCGTCGGTGAAAAGTAAAGATTTTATTTTTACCGTCTCTTGAAGAAGACGTATTCTCGTTCAAGCGCCACTGAGGCTGGTCCTCACTTCGTTCCGGGCGTGCGTTTTCACTTGCCAGATCCTTTATAGGATCTGGTTGGAGCTCAATTATGGGGATAAATTACCATCCAAATTGCGTACTGCAATTTGGCAAGTTCGACTGAACGTCCGAGCTTATGCGAGGTAAGCCTTAGTGGCGTTTGAACGTAAATACGTCCTTTTGAGGGACGGTACAAATACTCCGCAAATACGCCCTTTTGAGGGGCGGTAACATTACTTCAAGGGAGGTCAACATTTCACGCGCAGAACGACTTTTGAGTTTGATAGAGGAATTCAGGCGTCATCGCCGCCCCGTTTCCGGAAATGATCTGGCGCAGGCATTGGGTATATCAATCCGCACACTCTATCGGGATATCGCATCCCTGCGAGCGCTGGGGGCAGGCATCGAAGGGGAACCCGGTATTGGTTATGTCCTGCGTCCGGGTTTCCTTTTGCCGCCGGTGATGTTCACGGCAGAAGAGGTGGACGCACTGGTTCTCGGGTCGCTCTGGGTGGCGGATAAGGCAGAGGCACCATTGGCAGAAGCCGCGCGAAAGGCAATGGCTAGATTGACAGCGGTTATGCCGATCGAACTTGTTGATCGCGTGGAAGCTCAATATGCCGTTGTGGGACAGGGCGAACCATCTCATCAAGAGACAATTGATATGACGGTGGTGAGGCAGGCGATTCAAAACGAACGGAAGCTGCTTGTTCACTATCGCGATGGAGCGGGTAAAAGTTCCGAACGTGTTATATGGCCGTTTTTTTTGATCTATTTTAATGGCGGTCGCCTTATTTCGGCATGGTGTGAGTTAAGGGATGATATACGCCACTTTCGGACGGATCGTATTGAAACCCTTTTTGAAATACCTACACGATATCCACGCCGTCGACACGATCTTATAAAGCTTTGGCGTGAAGCTGAATCTTGTGAAAATTCCTCAAAATGACTACTGCCATTTTCTGACATGCCAGCGGGTTAGTGTTCTTTTGTAAACAGAGGAACACACATGACATCTACAACATTTCAAAGATTGCTTTGCCTTGCGGCTTTTCTGCTCGGCACGCAGGCAATCCACGCCCAATCACACAGCATTCAGGTAAATCAGGCTCAGAAAGGTCAAGCTATGGAACAGAATCAGATTCACACCGTCATTGAAACGAATAACGCGGCTGTTGCTGCGGGTGATATAGAGGGTGTGCTTGCCACTTTTGAGCCAAATGGTGTTCTGGTGGGCGAACCCGGAATGATCGCCAAGGGCACACCTGCATTAAGAGAGACTTTCAAGCAATTCATTGCGATAAATCCCAAGATTACGATTATTAACCATGACGTTATTCAGGCTGACGATATTGCCATTCACTCCTCAACTTGGAAGATGTCTGGATTGGCACCAGATGGCTCCCTCATCGAACAAAGCGGATTTTCTGTGGTGGTGCTTCGTAAACAGCCCGATGGCAGATGGTTGATGGTGATCGATAATCCATTTGCAGGTCAACTTTTGTCCAAAAATTAATCATAAATTTGAAGAAATTTCCTTTTTAAGGGCTTTCCGGGTAATGGTAAGGCACGGAGCTTTGCCGTTACTTGCTCACTGTCACACCAATCATTTTGATGCCCGCAAAGACCAACGCTGCGCCCGCGCATTTATTCAAGGCATTGGCAAACCATGCTTTGATTCCACCCTTAATTCCGCTGCGGGTAATACGCTCACCCATATAGGCATAGGCACTATAGATCGGAATTTGAAGGGCGTAGGTTGTGACCCCCATGATCAGGATTTGCGGTGCGATTGGGTGATCGAGATCAATAAACTGAGGCAAAATTGCCGTGAAGAACAGCATGGCTTTGGGATTTGATATCATGATGAACAGGCCCTGCAAAAACAAGGCAGAGCGGGTTTTCTGTCCCTTTTCAGGGGTGATGTTTATCAGTGCAGATTTGCTGAACAGGGCTTTACAGCCGAGATAGAGCAGAAAAGCGACCCCAATCCATTTAATCGTGGAAAATACCGTGGTGGACGCAAGTATAAGCGAGGATATACCTGTGGCTGACAGGGTAAAGTATATAATGCCACCAACTGCAATTCCGAGAATGCCAAATATTGCCCGCCCCAATCCATGGTTTGCCCCTTGAGTGACAACCAGTATGGCCGACGGCCCCGGGGATGAAATGACGATAGCAGTCGTGGTGGCAAAAAGAAGAAAAAGATGGAAATCCATGAATGGAGCCTGTTGGAAAATCGTCAGCGAGTTAATAAGACCAACTAACAGGATATAAGAGCAAACAGGCAAATCTTTTCTTGCTACTCCGATTGTTCTTGTGTGCTGAGCGTTATCTTGGAATCAGAATTTTCCGCATTCATAACTGATAAAATCAATACTTTTGCAGTCGATTCTTAAAAAAAATCATAAATGGTTATCTCATTGATATATTTTGTTTTTAGGTAAGATATTTCCCTTTATCGAATATAAATTATCGTTTATCGATAAAAATATATTGATTTTCAAAATTCATCGCAGTACTTATTTTCTCAGATACCGACATTTATGGAGATAAAAATGGATGGTTTAGAGAAACAGATCAGCCTTTTCAGTTATCGCATTCGTATGTGCCTCTTTGCGCTTTTGGGTGTGATTGTAATCGCTACTGTACTTGGTCTCACGTTGGATAAAGGGGCTCTTTGGGTCGGTATAGAAGGTATCAATCTTGGCTTTGTTTCTGGTGAAGAGATTGTGCTTGATGATGAAATGGATCTGCCTGAGTTACCCGATCATCTTTTTTATGGCGATATGATTCTGCTTGTGGTGACCGTGTTGTTCTATGGCTTGCTGATTTTCCAGTTGGAAAGATTGTTTGCTGCTTATCAGCGTGGAGAGCTTTTCACACCAATGAATGCAAGGCGCATTCGTAATGTAGGGCTGTTGTTTTGTGGTGCGGCCTTGATCGGGTTTTTGGATAGTTTGAATCAGCTTTATCTGATGCAGGAACTCATGGCGGTGTCGGCTGACGAAGGTTTTGAAGATGGTTGGGAAATCGTCAGCGAAGTACATCTGCCTATTCCTTTCCTGCTTGGCGGTCTGGCAATCATTCTTATCGCCCGGGTCATGGAAAAGGGCGCCCTGTTACAAGATGAAATGGATCATTTGATCTAAAGCGAACGCGAGGAAAAACAAATGATCATTGTTAATTTAGATGTCGTGTTGGCTCAGCGGAAAATGCAATTAAGCCAGCTTGCGGAACAGATTGGTATCACCGTTCCTAACCTGTCGGTGCTCAAGGCTGGTCGGGCAAAGGCAATCCGCTTTTCTACACTGGATGCCATTTGCGAAGCACTGGATTGTCAGCCCGGCGATATTCTCGCCTTTGAAGAAAACGGCGACGATACGGAATAACGCTGACAGCAGCGCGAATATGAATAGAAGGAAATATGGAAATGAAATCAAGTATCAGTAATCAATCGATCTTTTTAGTCGGGATTGTCGCAATTGCTATGTCGATGACCTTGATGGTCTCAAACGCTAATGCAAAACAAGTACACTGTCGCGAATATCAAACCAAGGTTCTTGTTGGTGGCAAAAAGGAAAACGCCTATGGAACAGCTTGTCTTAAACCGGATGGTTCCTGGCAAATTCAAAAAGACGCAAAGGGAAATGCGCAACTAAAAATTGGACATGCGCGTCAAAGAGTGCAGGACACGCGCGTTATTGTCATGCCAGCTTCTGAAGTAGAGATGATGTATTATGATGACGCGCTGGTTGTTGTTGACGAATATTGGTATGACGAACCGGAAATCTTTTTCTACGATGAACCTGAAACCTACGTTTTCATTGATGACTACAATGATGAAGAAATCTATATCGTCGAAGATGACCATGACGAAGTGATCATTCTGGATTAAGTGGGCCAGTTAGATTTATTAATGTCGTATCACTTGGAGATTATGTCCCTTCCATGATACGACATTAATTTTTTCAGAAGCTTCAGAAATTACAATTAGAAGCTAACAAGAACACCACTTTGAACCGATGTGAACTCTTCAGCGCCGCCTTCGTAGTCACCGGCAATTGCTGAACCATATACGGCGAGGCCTGGTGCAACTTCGTACTGGATGCCTGCAGAAACGGCCGTGCTTTCAAAATCATTACCTGATGATGCTGTTACATTGGTTGTTTCTGACCAAACACCGGCGACAGCGAATTGCCATGGTCCTGTTGTATAGTTGATCCCGGCATCAACTGTATTCTGGTCATCATAAACATCATCGCCATCTTGATAGGTGTAACCTGCACCTACAGTAAAGCCAGCATATCCAACGTTAAAACCGATACCTGCTCCGAAGAACTGGGCGTCATTCTGATCAGTACCCGCATCTCCGCTGTGATCAGACCAAACACTGCTGGCGCCAACTTCGAGTGAAACATCGTTGAAGGAACCGGAATAGTTAAGCCCGGCTTCTACAGTTTGTTCAGCACGTGTATCGACAACGCGGTTGGCAACTTCTGCACCCTGACTTGAATCAGGTGCATAGGAAACACCCGCTTTGAAACCATTAAAGCTAGGGGTGTAATAGGTAATTTTCGTTGCATCAGAAGAATCACTGATGTCAGCGGCAGTTGCTGCGACGGATGCACTGCTGGTATCAAGTGTTGATCCTGTTGCGTTATCAATCATACCATAAAGCAGACCAACGTCTTTACCACTTACAAGCAAGCCATCATCTGCACCATCCTGATCCCCGAGTTCGACACGACCAAAATCACCTTCGAGCCAGATATAATTTTCATCTGTGTTATTTGTGTTACCCTGATCGGCCTCTAATTGAATCTCAAGCCCATACTTAAGGCCATTATCGGCAGTGTTAGAAGCAGTCAGCTTGATTTCAGAGTTGGTGTTAAAGTCATGCCCGTTATTTGTCCCTAGCGTAGTATTGTCAGCATCGGTAGCTGATGCATGAAATTGAGTGAAGACCGATAAGTTGATTTTACCATCTTCAGCTTTTGCTGTTGGGGTTAGCGCAAAAGCAGTAACCAGTGCCGAGCTGGCCAGTAAAAGGGATTTCATTTTATTCTCCACATATATAAATAAGTACCAAACGGTACTTATTTATAAGTAAAGCAACTCATTACAAGGGGTAGGTGAAAATTAATTTGTTATATTTGTCAGTTAGTCGTCAGACTAAAGCGATAGTGTTTACTCAATTTATAAGTAAATGCAGAGGGCATTGAATAATGAGACGAATGGTTTGTTGGGGTGGTCTAATCTCTTTGGGGTTTGCCTTCATCCTTTTAGGGGGATGCAGCAACACAGGGGCAGATTATAGACCGATTGTTGATGGTGGGGCAGATACTGCGGCCTATGAAAGTGACCTCACTGCTTGTGCCAAAGTTGCCGATCAACGTAGTTATTTGAATGGTGATGTTCAAAATGCTGCCCTATTGGGCACAGGCCTTGGAGCCATTGTTGGCGGACTAAGTGATGGTTGGGGCGGAGCCTTGGTTGGTGGCGTCATCGGTGCAGCTGGTGGTGCCGGTGCCGAGGCTTGGGACACCCAGGATGAACGCAAGCAAATCGTCAAGAATTGTATGAAGGGGCGTGGCCATAACGTTGTTGGTTAAGACTTCATTGTTCTTCAGATCTTCTTGGGAAATGCTGTGCCAACCCGAACAGCGTTTATGTCTCGGTCAGCCATCGGCTTTGTTTCTAATTTTCCCCCAGAAACAGAGTGAATTAATGTTGATCTTCCGTGGTTGATAACCCGAGCCCCAAGAAGGTCTGATCCAGGCGAATTTTGCAGGGTATGTCTAAGTGCATAGTAAAACTGGGTAATGTTTTGATTTTCGCGTTGTTCTCTAAAGAAGTTTGGGGTGAGAACGGTGTTATACTGTGCTCAATAGTGATGATCAAAACTCATTCTTAGGTTCTAAAATCAAAAAAGGCTGCCCCGAGGGATAATCTCAGGAGCAGCCTTTCAAATTTGGAACTAGCCTGTCTTAGTGACGGAAGTGACGCATGCCGGTATAGACCATGGCAAGCCCTGCTTCATCAGCAGCGGCAATAACTTCATCATCACGCATGGATCCACCTGGTTGAATAACTGCGGTTGCGCCGGCATCCGCAGCGGCAAGGAGGCCATCTGCAAAGGGGAAGAAGGCATCGGAAGAGACGACGGAACCGATAGTCCCTGCCTCGTTCAAACCAGCAGTCTCAGCAGCTTCTTTACTTTTCCAGGCAGCAATCCGTGATGAATCAACCCGGCTCATCTGTCCGGCGCCAATGCCAACAATTGCACCGTTTTTCGCATAGACAATAGCGTTGGATTTTACGTGTTTCCCAACCCTGAAAGCGAAAATCATATCGGCAATTTCCTGCTCGGTTGGTTGGCGTTTCGTCACGACCTTCAGGTCCGCAGCTGTAATGCGGCCATTATCCCGTCCCTGTAGCAGGAATCCGCCGGATATGGTTTTCATTGTCATGCCTGCATCGGCCGGGTTTGGCATTTCACCGGTAATTAGAACTCGCAGGTTTTTCTTGGCTGCAAAAATAGCTTTGGCTTCGTCATCAATCGCGGGGGCGATGACAACTTCTGCGAAAAGGTCGGCAACTTGTGTGGCCGTTGCTGCATCCATTGTTTTGTTGGTGGCAATAATGCCGCCAAAGGCACTTGTCGGATCACAGGCGAGGGCCGCTTTGTAGGCGTCACTTAAATTATCTGCTGTTGCCACGCCGCAGGGATTGGCGTGTTTGATAATGGCAATTGTCGGGGCATCGAATTCAGAGACCAGCTCAAAGGCTGCATCGGTGTCGTTCAGGTTGTTGTAGCTAAGCTCTTTCCCCTGTAGTTGCTGTGCGGTGACAACACCGGGGCGGGCATCAATCGACTTGTAGACCGCGGCTACCTGATGGGGGTTCTCTCCGTAGCGCAGAGATTGCTTGAGCTCACCGCCCAAAGTGGTCTCTTTCGGAAAGTCTACTTTACACTCATTCTGTAACCAGCCGGAGATCATGGAATCGTATTTGGCTGTGTGACTATAGGCCGCCGCTGCTAACTTTCGACGGAGGTTCTGTGTTGTCGCTCCATTATTAGCCTTCATCTCGTTCTGTACGAGCGCGTAGTCACTCGGATCTGTGACAATTGTCACAAAACTATGGTTTTTTGCGGCTGCGCGAACCATGCCCGGGCCGCCAATATCAATATTTTCAACACATGTGTCATAGTCAGCACCAGACTTGAGTGTCGCTTCGAAGGGATAGAGATTCACAACAACCAGGTCAATCGGTGCAATGTTGTGTTCAGTCATTGCATCCGTATGTGTCTTGAGGTCACGTCTGGCCAGAATGCCCCCGTGAATTTTCGGATGAAGCGTTTTAACCCTGCCGTCCATAATTTCAGGAAAATCAGTGTGACTGGATACCTCCTTCACAGGAATACCCGCTTCGCTCAGTGTGCATGCAGAGCCTCCTGTAGAGAGAATTTCAATTCCTTGGTCAGCGAGGAATTTACCGAATTCGACAAGACCGGTCTTATCAGAAACGGAAACGAGGGCGCGACGGATGACGTCAGACATAGCAGTTCCTTGCAGCTGTCTTCCACCCCGGTTGCCCGCCAGGGCGGGAAGTAAGGATCATATAGATGAATTTACCATCAAGAATGATCAGTGTTGGCCGAAATTTTCTTAGGCGAGGGCACTAATAAACTGAAGAGGCGTTGGATGCAATGATTTGGTGTGCAGAATACCTGACATAAAACTATTTATTTGATACGAAAAGTTCTGCCAGACCTTCTTCAAAATCACGAGGAGATAATCCTAACAATTGCGTCATTTGGTTGGTATCTACGTTTTTGTCTTCCATAAGTCTCTGGACTTCTTGTGATGTGATGGAAGGGAGAAAAGGGAGCCAACGAGTTAAGAGAGCCAATATTTGTACAAGTGTTTGGTTCATAGGTATCACGGCACAATTTGACCCTGAAGCCGTCGCAATTTTCTTTATAAAATTTTTATATGTTAAGGCCTTTGGGCCAGCAATAAGAATACTTTTACCGATGCATTGCGGTTTTTCCATCGCAAGAAGGATTGCCGTAACCACATCTTCAACATGGATTGGTTGTATTAGGCTTCTCCCTTTGTTGGGTAATGGAATTACTTTAAATTTTTTAATAAACAAGGCCATTCTTTGGATATTGTTTTCACCTAAAGCGCCATAGATCATGGTTGGATGCAACATAGTCCAAGGGCCTTGCCAAGATTCAAGGTGCCGTAGAGCATGATTTACTTCTTTTGCAGCTAAATCAGGAAAGGAAGTGAGATGTCTTGTGGATCCAACGACAATCAATTGTCCGATTGATTCCGGGCAATGTTTAAGTATCGCAGTGGTAAATCTGGCGTGCGCTAAATTAATAATGATATCATCGGGGTGAATTAAATCTTTGAAGCTATCGATGTTGTTTAAGTCAGCAACGTATCCTTGACCAGGAAGATGAGCTACTGCATCAGCATTACGTGATACATTAATGATCTCGTATTTATTTGAGTCCAAGCGATTACTTAAAATTTGACCTGTTTTTCCTGATGCGCCAAAAACAATGCAACGGTTTTTTTTAGGCATATCAAATTATTGCCTGAGCTTGTTTTTGTAACTCTGTTTTAGTGTCGGTATTGTTTTTATGAACACCGTCGTATTCTGGAACAAGCTGCGATAATAACCTTATAATTTCATCGCGTTTTTTGTCGTGAATCAATTGCGTCATTTTTTCTAAACTGTGGGTTAGTAATTCCTGATTAACAATTCGAGGCTTGGCAAGTTTTAGACTGTTGTGTGTTGTCGGTATTAGAGGTTCTGTTTCGTGGAAAAGTTCTTCGTATAGCTTCTCGCCGGGGCGGAGACCTGTAAATTCGATTTTAATGTCTTTATCTGGTTCAAATCCACCAAGACGTATGACTTGTTTAGCAAGATCTGTAATCTTGACTGGCTCGCCCATATCCAGAACATAGATTTTACCTGCATCCTTACTGGCCATTGTTGTTCCGAGAGTCATGGTCTGTAGTACCAGCTCAACGGCTTCTTTGATTGTCATAAAGTAACGGGTAATTTCCGGATGAGTAACCGTAAGGGGACCGCCAATTTTTAATTGGCGTTCGAATAGGGGTACCACTGAACCGGTTGATCCTAATACATTGCCAAATCTGACAGTAACAAAGCGTGTACTATTCTCATCTTTTCCAACCAGATCCATTGCCTGGCAGTAACTTTCGGCCAAGCGTTTGCTTGCACCCATAATATTAGGCGGGTTAATGGCTTTATCGGTGGAAATAAGAACCATGGTCTTAACGCCGACACGCCGACATGCATCTGCAGTGTTTTTAGTTCCCAATACGTTGGTGTGGACACCCTCAACCGGATTGGCTTCGACGAGTGGGACATGTTTCAGAGCTGCTGCGTGAAAAACCAGCTCTGGCTTGAAGCGATCAAATATCTGATTGAGTCTGGAGGTGTCTCTAACATCACCAAGAACGGCATCTCGCTTAAGCTCTGGATAGGTTTCAGATATTTCCATATCAATAGAATAAAGGTTGAACTCGGAGCTATCTAAAAGGGTCATGTGCGCAGGCTTAAAAGAAGAAACCTGCCTTGAAAGCTCTGAACCGATAGAGCCACCACATCCTGTGATGAGGACACGTTTTCCAGAAATGAGTTTCTCCATTGCAAGTCGATCCAGTTTGGCCTGTTGTCGTCCGAGAAGATCCTCTATTGCAATGGGTTTGACCTCTATATCACTGCCTAAATTACTTTTGAATTCTGTTGGATTGGGGAGACGTTCAATTGACAGATTATTGTTTGCGGCAACATCGTTGATAAGTTGCATGCTATCTCTGTCGAGCACTTTTGACACAATAATGCGTTGTGGTGTTCTGTTGCGGAGAGATACTTTGTCCAGCGCTTCTTGAAGCTTATTCAATGGGCCCATAATTGGGAGATCATGCATACGTCTGCCCGCTTCCTGGCCTGTTGGATCAAGTATTCCAACGACTTCATAGGCGCTAGCAAGATCTCTTGTGATGTGGCGCAGGAATGCTTCGGCAATATCGTCAAAGCCGATCAAGAAAACTGGTACTCTTAAATGGCTGTCTTTTTCCATTAATCGTCGTACACCCTGGTCCTTCCATGTGCGATAGATCATACGGGGGCCACCGAGCAAAAAGATCAGGATAAACCAGTTAATAATCAGCGAACTTCTAGGGATGTCTTCAAGACGATTCCAGAAAAAGAGTATTGGTAAGAACAACAACATAATCAGCGTTGAAGCTTTTATGATGTTGAGGAGATCATTCATTGATGCGTAGCGCCAAGTTCCTCTGTAGAAATCAAGCATCCAGAAGGTGCCTATTCCGATTAGAATAAATGTGGCCCAAGCCGGAAAAAGGCTTAACGGTGGTATGGCTGCTGCATCAGTAACATCCATTCGGAGTGCCAAGGAAAACGCAAAAGAGATCGCAAGCATGAAAAGATCATGCGAAAATGCGACCAGAGATTTGCTACGTGAAGTTATAAGCAACTTCATATGTTCTTATTCCTGACAATACGTGGTGATATAGAATGATCTATTAAGTTGCGTTTTACCTTACTGGCAATGATCAAAGATAGCCAGAAAGCATTCATTTTGTTGATTGTTTAATTTTGATTTCTTTTCCTCAGATTCCCTTT
The DNA here is from genome assembly GCF_900313065.1 of Kiloniella sp. EL199. Classification (GTDB taxonomy): domain Bacteria; phylum Pseudomonadota; class Alphaproteobacteria; order Kiloniellales; family Kiloniellaceae; genus Kiloniella. The sequence continues at coordinate 193,784 of NZ_OMPU01000013.1, read as the reverse complement.
TTTCAATAGCTTCATTGTGCTGAATACAATAATCAGAGCAATTATGAGGCTATACCAAGGGTAATCAGCGCTCAGGAACAATGCCAAGGCTATTAGGGTTATGTTACAAGCGAAAATGACAAGAGAAACAGTTTTATGGCTCAAACCATTTTGCACACTAGTTTGATAATAATGTTCTTTATGAGCTTCCCAAACTTTTTGTTTTCTTATCGCTCTTTTTGTCAGTGTTAGGGTGGCATCACATAGATAATAGAGAGGCAGTATAAAAGCTGCAGCCCACATGCCCTTTGTGATGAGAAAGATCATAAACCATCCCAGAATATACCCCAATGGAATTGAACCGACATCCCCCAGAAATATGGCCGCAGGTTCCCAGTTCCAAATTAAGAAACCTGCTGTGACAGCCAGAACAAACAAGGGCAAATAAAGAGCTTCGGTTTGCCAGGAGTAGTATGATGCGATGAGAACAAGGCCTAATGTTATGGTTGATGTTTCGACACCGGTTATACCATCAATACCATCCATGAAGTTATAAAGGTTAATAAACCAGATCCAGGATAATGCAATGAAGAGGTAATCCAGCCATTGGGGAACTATCTCTGGGAATAATTTAATTGTCTGACCATCAAGAGTAATGCCCCATAAACTCATGCAAACAACAATAACTTGAACTAATAAGCGAGATTTTGGTGAGAGGTTCTTTAGATCGTCCAGCCATGAAACAGATATCAAAGCGATAGAACCGGTAAAGATAAACCAAAACCCGGGCAGGAGTGTTGATGACGCAGCGCCGTACCCAGCCCAACCAAGAAGCAAAACTCCCATAAGGGCGAGTCCTCCTCCTCGTGGGGTCGGGATTGTATGACTGCTTCTTTCATTTGGATTATCAAGGATGCTTTTTTTTATGAGTATTTTGCGAAGCATGGCCGTTGCTATGCATGACAAAAACATAAAAATAGCAAATATTGTCAGGATATGGATTAACTCTGTCATTGATCCCATAAATTTGATTGATTGTTTTTTTTCGCAGATTTTTTTGTGTTTACTCTGACAAGTGACCAGTTGATCTCTGTCTTGTTTGTGCTGGTTGTTATACCTGACAAGACGATTTGTTGACTGCGGCGGATTTCACCTGCTTTTCCAAGGTAAATACTCGGTTCCAGTGACAGGGTTGCTCCTTCACAGGAAAATTGCCAGCCGCCCCCTTTTTGCAGGCTTAATAATACTGCATCGCCACCGTTAATGAGAGATGCTTTGACGTCGGAATGTAAATGGAAACGGGTTGCAAATTCTTGGCGTACTCTTTCATCAAGATTTTCCGAGAAATTTAAGCTGTCGCAACCTTCAATTCCTTCGCCTTTTGCGAGGGCGATCAAGGTGCGATTATGAAAAAGGCCCAGTTTGTTTAAATAGCCATCATGCGACATTTCCAAGCGAGCTTGACCATTGTTATCTTCTTCTCTGCGACAGGTAACATTATCTGGGCGTTTGGCGAGACCACCATGTGGGGTCAGATGGGCTGAATTTGTTTCCGCAAGTGTCAGGGTTGTATGTGCTGCTGTTGCCCTTGGTATCCAGCGCCATTGAGGATGGTTTCTGTGAACGCCACAGTTTGTAATAAGCCGTTCCCGTCCTACAGACATTTCAAAACTGAGGGTTCCGGCATGAGCTGTGAGGTCATAACCTGGAGGTGGCGGAGCGCCAGCATCGACAATTACCACGATACGACCGGATTGAAGCCTTTGAAAACCGCTTTGCGGGGCGGCGAGCAAAGGTTGTTTTCTGCCTTCTGAGCGACGCAAAACCATATCAATTTGCCAGCCGTGGTCTTCGTTTGAATCATTGAAAAGGCACAAACCGCCGTCACCATGCAGGAACATTCTCAAAACCGGTGACATGGACTCAATTGCCGAGATTATTGAACCAGGAACTTCCTTTTTCCCGGCATGTAGTGTGGCTCGTATATCAATCAGATGCCTTAGAACTTCCAGATGGATGTGGGGACTTCTTTGTATATGGCCGCCATCGGGTAAAACTTGTAGAGAAAGTTCTTTGCCCAGTAGATTTAGCGCACGTCTAAGCCATGTACTTCCTTCTGGTAAGCAAACACCCGCGTAGAGAAGGCCTTTGATGGCGCGAATAAGCTCTACGCCTGTAAGACCAGCAGGTAAGCAGGCAGAGAGGTATTGTCCCTGTTTGGCAAGGCTGTCATGAATACGTTGGCGAAGATCAATATCAGCAGAACTGCCAATAAATTCATAATGACCAAGCCAGTTATATAGCCGGCATCCTGTTATGGATGGTTCCCAGGTTAAATGATGCCATCGGTTGTTATCCTTAATCCAAAGATTGAGCATTTCACGGGCTGTCCGGCGGGCCTGATCCCCCGCTGCTGCGCGCAAAGACCTTAACCAGTTGAAAGAATGAAACTCTTTAACCCAATCGGGTTCCGCGCCTACTGGATTCCAAAGCGGAGCCGGGTTGTTAATAATCTGGCCCGCAAGCTCAATCTGCCCGGCCAGAATTGCCCTGCCTTTATTGGCGTCTCCCAACCATGGATCTGTGGGGGTAAAAGCCAAATTTGGAATAGCTTTGCGACTTAGTAGCCAGTCATGAAAGGGGGTGATGAGAAGGGGGTATTTAGATTTGTACCCGATTTTCCCGAAAATAACAGGATTGGGCAGCCTAAAGAACGAAGCCATATGTTCGGAAAGGTTGCTCTGGCCATTTATCCAACGGCCAGAGTTTTTTTTAGTATTTGGTTTATGACTTTGGTTTGGGCCTTGCATAGGCGAATGCTCTTATTGCCCCTTTAATTTTTTGATATTATGTGCGTAGTTATCAGATCCTCCGCGGAAAGTTGCGGTACCTGCAACAAGTAGATCTGCACCAGCCTCTACAGCGAGTGGCGCCGTTTCGAAATTTATGCCGCCATCAACTTCCAAATCTATATCTTTGCCAAGAGAATCAATTTTGTTTCTCAGGGCTGAAATTTTCCCAAGAACACCGGGGATGAATGATTGTCCACCAAAACCCGGGTTCACCGACATAACCAACAGAAGGTCAAGATCTTCTATAACGTGATCTACGACATCTACAGGTGTGCCCGGATTCAATGCCAGACCAGCTTTTACGCCCAAAGATTTAATAAGCTGAATTGTACGATGAAAGTGAGGTCCTGCTTCCGGGTGAATAGTGATGATATCTGCACCGGCATCAACAAAAGCTTCGATATAGAGATCAATGGGTGAAATCATCAAATGAACATCAAACGGTTTTTTTGTAACCGGACGAACTGCTTTTGTTATGGAGGGGCCAAATGAGATATTGGGGACAAAGTGCCCATCCATAATATCGACATGAATGTAATCTGCACCGGCTTGATCCAGACGTTGGATCTCTTGTCCTAATTGGGAAAAATCAGCGGCAAGGATAGAGGGGGCGATACGTGTAGCTTTTTGCATTTATCCGGTTCTTTTGTCCAAGAAAGCGAGGCTCTGCTAGTAGAGATAATTTCCTCCACTTTGGTAGCAGTATAGCCCCATCTTCGCAAGCAATTGCCAGATAATGCCTTGTTGTGAACTAGCTTGATATGATTTTGTCGTAGAGCGCTTTGTCTGTTGCGCCTTCTGATCCAATAACCAAGATCTGTGAGGCAGTTTCGATACCAAGGTTTTTACGAAGCGTTTCATCCTTTGCAATAGCAATGATCGCAGCCAGTCCAGCCACAGCAGATTCTCCGGCTACAATGGCAGGGTCGTTGCCTGTTGGTTTTGCGAGCAGCTTCATTGCAGGTGCAATAAACGTATCCGGTATGGATAGAAAATCGGATGCCTCTTCGCGTAAGATGTTCCAGGCCAGAGGAGAAGGTTCGCCACAGGATAACCCAGCCATGATTGTTTCTTCGGTTATGTGAACGGACGTAAGTGTGTCTTTGATGGCGCTTGTGTAGAGGCAATTGGCCAAATCTGGTTCAACAATGATAACGCGTGGAGATTCTTTTCCCCATTTTTGACGTAAGGCTGCACAAACAGAAGCTGCGAGACCACCCACCCCGCCTTGAAGTAATACATGACTTGGAGGAGGGGAGAGTTCCTGAATGATTTCGTTCGTCATAACCCCATAACCGGCCATCACATCAGTTGGCGGTTGTGTGTAGCTTTCCCAGGATGTATCCGAGACAATAAACCAACCGTTTTCTTCAGCATTGGTTTTCGCGATGCGGACCGAATCGTCATAATCGCCATCTATGCGAATCACATCGGCACCATAACTTCTCATTGCTTTGGCACGTTCTTCACTAACTTCTGAATGGATGTAGATTTTGCAATCGGCACCGAATTTTTGAGCGCCCCAAGCCAAAGAGCGGCCATGATTCCCATCTGTTGCAGAGACAAGCGTGATGGATTTTGTCAAAGAGGCATACTTGCCTGAGCGCAAATCTGACAGGAATGCCTGTTCATTGAATTTATTTTTCAGCTCTCGTTGTAGTACCTTGGCGGCTGCATAGGCGCCACCAAGGGCTTTGAATGATCCAAGACCAAATCTTGGTCCTTCGTCCTTATAAAGAATATTTTGGACATTAAGCGATTGGGCCAAGTTCTCTAAACGATAGAGAGGTGTGGCAGCATAACCATCCCATGTCATGATTTCATCGGACGCATATGCAAAATCTTGCGGCGTTATAACACTTTTGAAAGCTTCTCCAGTGTGATGGGTGTAAGAAGCGTGTTTAATGGCATCAGCAGAAAAATCAACAAACATAAATTTATCCTAACTAAAGTAGTGTTCAAAATCATTCAGGAAGGCGATTAGCAACAAGTTGTGCCCAAAAGGCTGCGCCGATTGCAAGTGCATCATCATTGAAGTCATAATCAGAAGCGTGAAGGGGTTTGCCATGGACACCTTTGGTTCCGTTGCCCATCAAAATAAAACAACCCGGCTTTTTCTGGGAAAACAGAGCGAAATCTTCTGAAAATGACATGGGCTCCCGATCACCGTTGACGTTATCGCTTATTTTTTTGGCCGCTTGGATTGCGATTTGGGTTTGTTCAGTGGAATTAATAGTCTCGATAAATTCTGTACTGAAGCTAAAACCTGCTTCGACGTCGTGGCCTTGCGTTATACCATTCAAGAGGCGTTGCATATGATTCTGAATCTGTTCACGATCGTTTGGTGTGCGTGCGCGAACATCGCCTTTGAGTATTGCAGAACCGGGAAGAACATTTCTGCGGCCATCTGTAATAAATTCGGTAATGGAAACGACAGCGCCGCAGCCCGGGTCCATTTTTCGCGCCACAATAGACTGGAAGGCCTGCACTATTTCTGAGCCGACAAGAATTGCGTCGACTCCTTTTTGTGGCATTGCAGAGTGGCCGCCACGTGCTTCTATTGTAATTTCAAACAGGCTTTCGCTGGAGCAAATTGTGCCGGACCTTGTCGAGAATTCACCTAAGGGTACGCCGGGTAAATTATGAAGGCCATATATTTCATCTACTGGAAATTTCTCAAGGAGCCCGTCATTGACCATAGCGGCCGCGCCCAGACCATTTTCCTCATTGGGTTGAAAGATAAAAACAACGGTACCGTTGAAGTTTTGTTTTTCAGACAGGAATTGAGCCGCACCTAAAAGCATGGTGATATGCCCATCATGTCCACAGGCGTGCATTTTCCCGCTTGCCGTTGAACGATATTGATGAGAACTGGTCTCTTGAATGGGGAGGGCATCCATATCGGCTCTTAATGCTATTGCCTGATTACCGCCACCTTTTCTTAGAATGCCAACGACGCCGGTACCGCCAATATTCTCATGGACTTGCATGCCATAGGATTTGAGTTCCGAAGCGATTTTTTGTGCCGTTCTATGTTCTTCAAACCCCAGTTCAGGATTACGATGTAAATCATGACGTATGTCGATCATGGCTTGTTTTTGATGCAAAAATGCATCTGGAGTGACATCAGTCATCATTTAATCCTCTCATTTTGGTGCATCAGAATATAGGGAATTGTTTACTAAATTCATTGAATTATAAATGATTGAATATTAATTTCATAATATTATAGTTTTTTTGAGTTGAAAATAATAATGGATACCTTTGATCATAAAATTCTTTTCCATGTGCAAAAAGATAGCCGTATGACAGCGGAAAGGATCAGTGCTGAAATCGGTTTATCTCCTGCAGCGGTTCAGAAACGCCTGAAACGTCTAAAAGATAGCGGGGTTATCAGGGCAGAGGTGGCGTTGTTGGATCCGAAAAAACTGGGCCATCCGATGACTGTCATCACAGAAATCAGTCTGGAGCGCGAAAATTTGAACGTACTTGATGGTTTCAAGAAGCGTATGCGACAGGCTGAAGAGGTTCAGCAATGTTATTACACAACTGGTGAAGCGGATTTTATTATTGTTTTATTGGTACGGGATATTCAGCATTATGAAAAATTTACTAGGGAATACTTCTTTGGGAATGCTGAGGTAAATAAATTTAAAACTAATATAGTGATGGATTCAGTAAAAGTTGGAATGTCTATTCCTATATTAAACGGTTAATGATCAATTAGTCGTAAATGTAAATCAAGCTGATGGTGAATACGTTTATTGTTTTTAAATTTGTTAATTTGTTATCAGAGACCTCAGCAAAACTCTACAGCGGTTACGTTCATTATAAAACTATGAGTTGATTTGTATAATTTTTGCCAGTTGGCTCCCATTTGTTCTCTTTTTGATCTTGATATGTTTGCGTGAATTAACTCGTGCCAAATACTATTTCGGTTTTTTCTCTGTGTGGATCGTTTTGCTGAGGTCTCTATCAATTGTTTTTGTTTATATTTCCAGTTAGATAGATGGTATTTCGAAGTTAATCAAGTTCATTACTATTAAGATCACAGGTTAAGCTCTTATTAAGAATATTTGCATATCATGGTATGCATGATGGTTATTGAATTACACGCACTCAGAAAAGAGTCATACGCTGAGGGGGAGGCGGTTAGTTCAAATCAAGGCATATTAGGAGGGCCTGAAGGGTGATGACGATCTCAAAATTGTTTGATATGAAAATATCGAGAAAACTTCCAATTCTTTTTGTGATTGTTTCTGCGATATCCGTTGTTTCTATTGGGATATTCAGCGTTAATAACGCTTCTTCAAGCTTGGTTTATATGGAAGAAAAAACGCTTGTAGCGCTCGGCGAAGCCAGAAAATCCGCGTTACAGAATTATTTAAGTTCCATTGAAGAAGATATTACTGTTTCAGCCGCTAATGGCTATGTTCAAGATGCTATGTCCAGCTTTACGGCTGGCTTTCAAGACGAGAAACACAGACATTCCGATCCTTTAAAATCCTTGCATGGTATTTACATTAATGATCCGACTGCTGAAGCGACAAATGCAAAGGGCAATCCGGAAAAAATTGGTGAAAAACATCTCTATGATGGTCCTGACATAGAAGGTTCTTATCATTCGGATCATCGTCAGCTTCATCCCTGGTTCCGTCAAATGCTGGAAGCAAGAGGATATTATGATGTCTTCCTTGTCGATGTTGATGGCAACGTGGTTTACAGTGTTTTTAAGGAACTTGATTACGCTACAAACCTGAACAGCGGAAAATATAAAGAATCAGGCCTCGCCCAAGCTTTTAAAGCGGCTTTCAACGATCAAAAGGCTGGAACTGTAAGCTTTATAGATTTTGCCCCATATGAGCCAAGTTACGGTGCCCCGGCCAGCTTTATGTCAACACCGATTGTTTCTCAAAATGGTTTTCAGGGTGTTTTAATCTTTCAGATGCCTATTGATCGAATTAATAGCGTCATGCAACAAAATGCAGGTATGGGCGAAAGCGGTGAAACCTACATTGTTGGTGCAGATTATTTAATGCGCAGTGATTCACGTTTCTCAGAAGATTCAACCATCCTTAAAACCAAAGTTGAAACGGACACGGTTAAAAAAGCTCTTGCAGGTGAGGCAGGTATTGCCATTGTGCCGGATTATCGTGGCATAAGTGTTTTATCTGCCTATCAACCGCTTGACCTTCACGGTGTTCGCTGGGCCTTGATGGCAGAAATTGATGAGGAGGAGGTTTTACACCTTTCAGATGCTTCCGTTATATATATTCTCGTAATTAGCGTGGTTGTATTATTTATTGTCGCACTTCTTGGCTGGTATTTTGCCCGATCAATTGTAAGGCCTCTTGAGAAATCCACGTCCGAGATGTTGCAATTGGCAGAAGGGGATAAAGCCTTTGAAATATCAAGTCTGGACCGGACGGATGAAGTCGGTGATATTGCTTCTGCATTGCAGATCTTCAAAGAGAATGCACTTAAGCAGGATGAAATGATAGAGAAAGAGCAAGAACTGGTTGCTCTTCGTGAACAAAGAACTAAACGTATTGAAGAGTTGGTTGGCCAGTTTGAAGCGGATAGTAACCAAATTTTGACAGGTGTAAGTGCAGCGGCGTCCCAGATGAATACAACGTCTGGTGAAATGTCTTCCGTGGCACAGGACACGGCACTTCGATCCAATACAGTTGCTGCTGCTGCTGAAGAGGCGTCGGTTAATGTGCAGACCGTGGCTGCTGCTGCTGAGGAATTGAGTTGTTCCATTGAAGAAATCAATCGGCAGGTTGATCAGTCAAGCCAGATTGCCAGCGATGCCGTTTCCAAAGCGGATGCAAATATTGCAACGATCAAAGGACTGGAAGAAGCATCAAATCGTATTGGAGAAGTAGTTGGATTGATTTCTGATATTGCTGAGCAAACAAATCTTTTGGCTTTGAACGCGACAATTGAAGCAGCAAGAGCAGGTGAAGCCGGTAAAGGCTTTGCTGTGGTTGCCAGTGAGGTGAAAAATCTTGCTAACCAAACAGCCAAAGCAACAGAAGAAATTAGTGGTCAAGTTGATGAGATGCAGGATGTGACCAAAACAGCGGTTACTGCGATTGAGGCCATTGGTAAAACAATTGAATCCATGAATGAAATTTCGGTTTCTATTTCTACAGCAATTGAAGAGCAGGGCTCTGCAACGCAGGAAATTTCTCGGAATGTTCAAGAAGCATCCTCAGGAACAGCTGAGGTAACGTCGAACATGCAAGGGGTTAGTGAAGCCTCTACACAAACGGGAACGTCTTCGCAGCAAGTTTTGGAAGCTTCGGAAGGCTTGGCACAACAAGCGAATGATATGCGTAAGAGTGTGGAGGAATTTATCCAAGGAATTCGCGCAGCGTAGAGATAAGTCCTTTAAGGAGATAATCCCCCTTTAAAGAAATAATCTCTAGGCAACTCTTCGAAGGCGGCAGGCGTAAAATCCGTCCATGCCGCCTTCGTCATGTCTGTGGCATGGCAAGCACCTGAGATCACCTTCTTTTGTCAGTAGCATTCCCAGCCAGTCAGCAGTTCCAAGTTCTTCGGGTTTGACGGGAACACGTTCAAAGCTAGTTCCGTTTTTCTTGAGAAAGCGTTCAATCTGATACTGACCTTCTTCTGGTTCAAGCGAGCAGGTCGCATATACCATTGTGCCGCCCCTTTTGACCATTTTGGCGCAGTTTTCAAGTAACTCACGCTGCAAATCAGACAAGGTTTGGATGTCTTCGGGGCGTTTAATTCTGCCTAATTCGGGGTGCTTGCGCAACGTACCCGTTGCAGAACAAGGGGCATCTAGAAGAAGGGCGTCAAATTCTTCTTTGGGTTGCCAGGTTGTGGCATCGGCTTGAATGACTTCTGCGTCAAGTTGAAGGCGTTCGAGGTTTTCATGTACACGTGTCAGGCGTTTTGCCGAAGAATCCACTGCGGTAACTTCTGCTCCTGCTGTGACGAGTTCGGCTGTTTTTCCGCCAGGTGCAGCACAGATATCACCGACGTTTTTGCCTTCGACCGATCCGAGCAGAAGAACTGGAAGGCTTGCTGCAAAATCCTGAACCCACCAATGACCTTCTTGATAACCTTCGAGGAATACCGGATCGCCTGTGCCAGCAGGTAACCGTATAGAATTGCCAGAGGTGACAACGCCCCCGAGTTTTTCAGCCCATTCTTCGGGAGCTTCCTTTACTGTCAGATCCAATGGAGCTTCGGCAAGGTGGCTAAGCGAAATTGCCTTGGCGGTTTCTTCACCATAGGTTTCGGCCCATTTCTTCCAAAGCCAGTTTGGCAGGTTATCCTGACTTTCGTCCATCTTTGCCAGCATGTCTTTGCCTTCGCGTGCGAGACGGCGCAGGACAGCGTTCATGACGGGTTTGTTGCCACTGAGCTTTGGACTTCTGGCGAGGTCAAGGCTAGTGCTGACGGCAGCATGAGGCGGTGTATCGAGATAAAGTAACTGGACGGCACCCAGACGAATAATGTCGCGGACATCAACCATTTTGGCTGGTAAGCGCCGCTTCATACAGGCATTGATCGCCTTATCAATCTGACCAAGGCGACGCATAAGAGTTGAAATCAACAAACGGGCAAAAGCTCTGTCGCGCCGTTCCATGCTTTCAAAATCAGCCTTGTTATTATTCAGGGCTTCATCAAGGGTTTGTTGTTCCCGCATGATGTTTTTCAAAAGGGTTAGGACGAGCTTTCTCGGATTAACAGGGCGGCCACTTTGAGATTTGTTAACTGCTCTGTTTTTGGATCCGGAAACTTTGGTGTGTTTGTTGTTTTTTTCAGTCATGGGCTAGGGTTTACCATGAAAGCAACGGGAAGAAAGAGCTATTTTTGCGCAGGTGCTATGTTCCTGGTGAAATATTGATAAAGATGCAGGTAGGCTCTTCCTTGAAATAGGCGCGACAAGATGCGGTATATCTTTTGGTTTGAAGGCTTGGCATTGTACTCGTGGCATGCCATATGAATAGTTATGACAAGATCTTTTACGACACATATACCTAATCAAAAAGTTAGGAAGAATCATTTTCCGGCACCGGGAGATGTTGCTTCTGGTGCCAAGCGTAAGAAAGTTACACCTGATGACCTTGATAAGGCGATGGAAGCACGGCTTGAACGGGAAAAGCAATTGATGGAGGGCCTGGATAAAAAGCCTGAAATTGGTGGACCAAGCGGGCCAGAGCCGACGCGTTATGGTGACTGGGAACGTAAAGGTATTTGTGTTGATTTTTAAATTTGCTTTATTTGCATAGTTTCTAATCCCCTTAGTTGGAGTAACCAAAAGTTATGGAGCTTCTCAGCCCTTATCGTCGGCGCATTGATGATCTTGATGATCAGATCATGGAGCTTTTTTCTCAGCGTTTTGAGGTCATTCGCGAAGTGGCCGAGTTGAAAAACAAACATAATATTCCGGCTGTTTTGCAAGACCGGGTTGATGAAGTCCGCGAGAGAAATGCCGAGACTGGTGCTCAAAAGGGCCTTGATGCTGATTTTGTTCGCAAGCTCTATACGCTGATTATTGATGAAGCCTGCGATCTCGAAGACCGTTTGATGGGTAATAAAGAGTAATTGTAACTGTTAAGTTTAACTCTACTTTCCCTCTTATCTGCATAGCTTGTCTTGGTTGTTCGCTTGAGCTTGTTTAAGTTTTCCTTTTCGAGCCTCGAATCAAAGCCAATATTAATGATTAATTCCGTCAACTTGGTCTGGTTCTCAAACCAAGCCTCTTGATTGGACGCAAGTTCACCAGGGCAACACCGATTACAGTCATGGTCATGCCAACCAATGCTGTGGACCTGAAGGTTTCATCGTAGAGAACCCATGCCATTAAGGCGGCAGTCGGGGGAACGAGAAAGAACATGCTTGATACCTTCGAAGCCGCACCTTTGCGGATCAGGATGTAGAGCAGGCTTATGGCCCCTACGGAGAGAACCACCACTAGCCAGAACATTGCAAAGATCATTTCCCCGGTCCAGTTTATGACCATACTTTCGGTATAATATGCAAGTATGCCTGTGGGTATTGAGGCAGCTGCATATTGAATCACGGCACCAGTACGCAGATCCATCCCGCCACAAAAACGTTTTTGGTAAACCGTACCAATGGAAATACCGAAAAGAGCTAAAACGGCAATGCTGACACCCAATGGTGTTCCCAGACCATTTTCAAGTTTGGCCCAGACAACAAGAATAACGCCGCTAACGCCTAAAATAAGACCGACCCACTGTCTGACCGTTATCTGTTCTTTCAGGAATATACCGGCTACAAAGGCTACCAAGAGCGGTTGAATGCCGACAATCAGTGCAGCAACACCAGCTTGAAGACCCAATTCAATTGATGCAAAGACCCCCCCAAGATAAGTCGCATGCAAAAGAATGCCTGCGACAGCGATGTGGAGTATTTGTTTTGGATCTCTGGGCCATTTCGCTTTCCAGATAAGAGAAACTAGTAGAAGCAAGCCTACTGCCAATAAAAATCTGGTAGCGAGGAGAGTCATGGTTTCGGCGTAAGGCAGCGCCATTTTGGCAAAGACAAAGCCCGTGGACCAAATCAAAACAAAGGTACAGGGCGCAAGTATAGCCAAGAGGTTCGAATTTTCTTGCTGTGTATTTGTCATGAGACTCTGCTTTTATGCGGATAGATTATATTTTCATAACAAAGTTCGTTGATGTGTGCAGTAACCATATTGTCAGGGTGCAATTTGTCAGGAGGCAGGCCAGAAATCTGCCTAAAATCTATTTGAAGGTAGATTGAAAACTGGTTCTAATTACTTAAAATATTCTTGATAATTATAAGAGCCAATTTTGAGGTCAGGTATGGTCGGAAAGTCAACAAATACGCCTTTGTTAGATGTTGTCTTGGATAAAACCAGTGAACATTCCCTGCAGCAGCAGCTTTTTACGCAACTGCGAGAGATGGTCCTGAGCGGGCGATTACAGCCAGGGGAAAGGTTGCCCTCTACCCGTGCGCTTGGAAAAGAGTTGGCCTGTTCACGTAATACGGTTCTAGGAGCTTTTGATCAGTTACTTGCCGAAGGTTATTTGGAAGGTGTGAGTGGTTCGGGGACCTACATTTCGAAAGAACTGCCAGATGATATCGGCCTCGTTCCGGTTCGGCCCTCTACTTATTCTCAAACCAATCCGGATGTCATGCCGCGCGGACTTTCCCGGCGAGGCGATCAATTGGCAATCATGCAGAAGGAAAAACGTGCTCATAAAAATTACCCGACATTTTCACCGGGTATGACAGATGTTGAATCTTTCCCCTTTCCTCTCTGGGCACGTTCCCTTTCTCGTACCTGGCGATATCCAAAAGATGATTTGCTGAGGAATCCCGATCCTTGTGGATATATTCCACTACGTAAGGAAATTGCAGACTATTTACGTGTTGCTCGAGGAATAAAGTGTGATTGGCAACAGGTGATGATTACTTCTGGGGCGCGGCAGGCAACTGATTTCATGGCTCGAATCCTTTTGGATACAGGGGATACTGCCTGGTTTGAAGAACCGGGCTATCCTGGATTGAAAGGGCCTTTACACTCTGCGGGTATAGAGATGGCATATGTGCCCGTTGATGAAGAAGGGCTTTCGGTTGAAGCTGGCCATGCAATGGCAAAAAATGCACGAATGGCGGTTGTTTCGCCATCGCATCAATATCCTTTGGGTGTCGTCATGTCGTTGAGGCGACGGCTCGAGCTTCTTGACTGGGCCGAAGAGAATAATGCGTGGATCTTAGAGGATGATTATGAAAGCGAGTTCAGATTTTCCGGCAAGCCAATATCTTCTTTGCAAGGTCTGGAAGCTGAAAGACGGGGACATTTGCAGGCGGCTTCCAGAGTCATTTATCTTGGTTCGTTTTCCAAAGTTTTGTTCCACGTTTTGCGCTTGGGGTATCTCGTTGTGCCTGAACATTTGGTTGATGCAGTCAGTTCAGCGCGAATGCTGATGGATGAACGCTCCTCTCTGCTAGCGCAGCCTGCTCTTGCTGACTTCATGGCGGAGGGGCATTTTTCATCACATATCAGGCGGATGCGAAAGGTATATGCACAGCGTCAGGAAATGCTTGCGAAGGGAATAGAGCGTTACTTGTCTGATTATCTCGTCATAAATCCAAATATCGCCGGATTGCATATTACGGCCTATTTTACGGATACGGCTTGCCGTAAAACAACTGACCGTGAAGTTGTTGCCGCGGCTGATAAGGTCAATATCTCAGCATCACCTCTCTCCCTTTTTTACGGGGATAAAGCCTTAGCCAGACAAGGGCTTTTGATGGGGTACGGGGCGTGTCATCAGGATCAGATTGAATCCGGCTGTAAAAGGTTGGCATCCGTATTTGAAAAGTTGGTGGCCAAGGTGTGATACGAGGTGTGATTCGGGGCGTGGTGCTGGACGTGATTCTGGATTAGCAGTTAGATGAGGAATAACCAAGGACGCTTCTTTTCTTTTCCCGGCTCCCCTTGTACACAGGAGGGTAATTATACGCAGGTGATATTCACAGGAGATACTTATGGGTCTTGGTTTATCAATTTTAGCCCTAATAATAGTGGAGCAGAAATGAAACCCTTAAGCGATTTTCCACGAGCTGTTAAAAGCCAGATTCGCTACGTGCTGACCGATATTGATGACACGGTTACGACAGACGGGCAGCTTAGTGCCGAGAGCTATGTGGCGCTGGAAAACCTGACAAAAGCCGGGTTTAAAGTTATCCCCATTACCGGACGTCCGGCAGGATGGTGTGACCATATTGCCCGTATGTGGCCGGTTGATGCTGTCGTTGGGGAAAATGGCGCATTTTACTTTCGCCATGATCATCATGCCAAAAAAATGACCTGTCGCTTCTGGAAGGAAGAAGAAGAGCGCGCGGAAGACCGCAAGCGTATCAATCAGTTGCGACAGTCGATTCCTCGGGACGTTCCGGGATCTGGAATCGCCTCTGATCAAGACTATCGGGTTGCTGACCTTGCTGTGGACTTTTGTGAAGATGTTGTGCCGCTTGGTCAGGAATCAATCGACAGGATTGTCTCGCTTTTTGAAGAGGCAGGAGCCAAGGCAAAGGTGAGTTCAATTCACGTAAATGGCTGGTTTGGTGATTATGACAAGCTGTCCATGACTGAAGTTCTGTTTCGTGAAGCATATAGCCTGGAGCTGGATCAGGTTCTGGATCAGGTTGTTTTTTCCGGTGATTCACCAAATGATGCGCCAATGTTTGCGCGGTTCCCGCACTCTGTCGGTGTGGCGAATGTGAAAGATTTTGCCGGCAGGATGCCTCATGAACCGACATGGGTCACCAGCGAGCGGAGCGGCAGGGGATTCGTCGAACTGGCGAAGATGCTGTTGAGCTGATGTCTGACTTTGACCTTGATCTGCGCGCACTGGATATCTTTGTCACTGTTGTTGAAACAGGGGGCATGACAGCGGCTTCCCAGCACAAGGAAATCTCTCAATCCGCGGTTTCTCAGGCTGTGGGTGCGTTAGAGAAAAAGATGGCTGTACAGTTGATGGATCGCTCTGTACGTCCCCCGGCTTTGACATCGGCAGGGCGAACCTTGTTCGAACGCGCGAAGTCGCTGCTGGATACGGCGCGGGAAACATCCTTTCTGGTCAGGGCCTATCAGCAGAGATCACTGCCGAGACTGAACGTGGGAATGGTTGATTCCTATGGGACGACAGTAGGCCCTCATCTGGTCAGCGGGCTGATGGATGAAGCTGTGGAATGGTCTGTGTGGTCCGGCCTGACAAAGCTTCACTTCAAGCGCCTCTTTACCCGCGAAGTTGACGTGGTGATAACCGAGGGCAGCATTCCGGCGGATGAACGGATTATTTCGCACCGCTTGCTGAAAGAGCCTTTTGTTCTGGCGTTGCCAGTCAATTATCGAAAGCCGGTTCAAAGTCTGGATCAATTGAATCAGGACTTACCATTGGTGCGGTATAGTTCCCGATCTTTGACGGGGATGAATATCGAGAATCATATGAGATCACTTGATATTATTGCGCGGCGTCGATTTGAATTTGATACGGCAGATACGACTTTGGCGATGGTTGCAGTGGGGATTGGCTGGGCGATCACAACGCCACTGTGCTTGTTACAGGCAAAAACACATCTGGGTAATATCCGTTGTGAGCCATTGCCCGGTCCTGCTTTTTCCAGAAGTTTAATGCTGGCCACGCGCCGCCATGAACTTGAATCGTTGCAAAAGATGATAAGCGACATATCTCGCGATACGCTAACGCAAAAATGTATGCCGGAAATTGCGCAATTTGCCCCGTGGGTGACGGACAAGATTGAAATTGGCGAAGACTAGCAACACCAAAATCGTCAATTGATATCTGGTCGTTCAAGCCGATATCGCCGTTTAATTTAGCTCTTGCCGCCCATGGTTTATGGGGTGTCTCATCGTTCATGCCGGTTTCCGACACTTCTTTCTTCACGCCTTGAGCAAAAATGATGCTAAATGGCTATCGTTAAGAGGTGGCGTTAAGGGATGGGAAATGCCTAGCTGGCTTCCCGCATGGATTTGATATATCCCAGCGCGTAGTCAATACCGGACCATGCTGTGACAGCCGTTGCGATTGCCAATAGCCAGAATGATACCTGTACCGTATCCATATACTGGCTGAAAAATCCGCTAAGGGCGTACAGACCGACTGTCCAAACCTGAGCACAGGCCTGAACGATGGCTTTGATCTTGCCACTGGATCTTGCGGCCATGGTAAAGCCCTGTTGCTGGGCAAAGATGCGCAGATAAGAAACCACGATGTCACGGGTGATGATGATGGCAACGAACCAGACAGGAATCCAGCCGATCCCCAAAAAGCCGATAAAGACCATAGCGCGATAGAGACTGTCACTCATGGGATCAATGATCATGCCCAGTTTGGTGACCTGTCCATAGCGACGGGCGATATGACCGTCAGCCATGTCCGAAATCTCTGCAATCATCATGACGACAATAGCAGCAAGTAAATATGATTGTGTTCCCTGCAGGAGAAGATAAATGACGATAAAACCTGCGCCACTTCTAAACACACTAAGCCAATTGGGAAGATTCATGCCGTCGCTGCCCTTTGCATGAGATAGTTTCAAGGTCCTCTGGTTTCCGCTATCTCGTGAAAGGCGGATTTTTGTCCGTGGACTATGGATAATTTTGGTTTATAACAGTCGCTAAGAGCAGTCACAAGGACGATAAAAAAAAGATCACCAAAAATGGTGCCAAAAGTGGTCATAGAGGGCGTTTGTAAAAGACTAAATGAGATTCTGGTTCAAGAAGAAAATTCACGCCCGTAATAAGAAGGAAACCATTGCTGGTTTGCTTCGTCTTCTGTATTTCCGTCTCGCTATTCCTGTCCTGCGGTCGGTTGACCAGCCTGAAATTGTTGCCCGTGGTGTCATGATGGGCTTGGCCCTCGGAATGACACCGACAGTCGGTATTCAGCTCTATAGTGTTTTTGTTGTCTGGTGGCTTTGTCGATACGTTATCAAATGGCAATTTAGCCTGATCATTGCCATGGCCTGGTCCTGGCTTTCTAACCCCATCACCATGATCCCGCTTTACTATCTCTATTATATCACTGGTCGATTAATGCTGCTGGATTTCGATGGCGAGCAGAATTTTGAAGATTTTTCACGGATGATGAGTGAGCATCTGACACTAGACGGTGGCATTTGGGAGACGATTGTAGAGGTTTCCCACTTTATGCTGGAGCAGGTCGGGACCTCAATTCTGGTTGGGTTTCTTCCCTACAGTGTCGGTCTTGGTGCCTTGGGGTACTGGTTGTCTTTTAAACTGGCAACACGCTATGCCGTTGCCCGCAAGAAACGGCTTGCAGGATCGCGAGATAAACTTAAGAATCCTGATTTAGAAAGCTAAACTTCTTAAAACATGTACCCAGAAATGAACAAACCGATAAGGGCGAATGGGGTTTGGTTTCGCTGGCTTATCGGCTTATTCAGGTAACTATGTGTGCGTGTTTAACGCGCTGACTGATTAAGAAGCTGGCGCAATGTTGGTAACCAGATTTTTGCCTTCTTTTTCATCATAAGTCAGAACAACTTCTGTACCGGGCTCGAGGCCTTCTACTGTCAGACCGTTAACAAGCTCCATCACAGTACCGTTTTCAAGAATAATTGTGTTTGTTGCTGGGTCCGCAGTCATAACGCGACCTGTCATTTCAGCTGCACTTGCGATTGATGCAGATGCGATAAGACCAAGAGCGATAACACTTGTAAGTAATTTTTTCATTGTCTGTTCCTTTGTTGACAAATTGAGTGTGTCGATAAGCAAAAGTTAAGTTCTCGCCGGGCATTTGAGAAGGAACAAGAAGAAGACAAAGTTGGGTGCATCTTTCGAGCATTCCTGTGTCAGAAAAGGGGTAAGTGTCTGAAATATGGCAATTATCAGATGCTTCGGTCATGATCCTCTCTTAAAGAAGGCAAGGGGGTGACATTTCGTTTATAGGTTGCCTTAATTAAGTCACTTTTATTTTGCAAGTTACTTTTGATTTGATCAAAAACACAACCAAGGGAGATAGAAATGACCGAAATAATCGAAGGTGGATGCCTATGTGGACAAGTTCGATATCAGACCAATTGTCAAAAGCCGCTTTTTAAGGTGAATTGTCATTGCCGCGATTGCCAAAAGTTGAGTGGGAGCCCTTATGTTGCCGTGATGGGCGTGCCGAAAACCAGCTTTTCGGTCACCGGAGATTTGAATTGCTTTGAGCATCAGGGCGGAAGCGGTGGTGCGATGAAAAGCTATTGCTGTTCGAAATGTAACAGCCGAATCTACGGGACGCCGGAAATTGCCAAAGGGATGGTTTTGATTGTAGCAATGAGTCTGGATAATCCTGAACTTTATTCAGCTGATGCAGATATGTTTGTTAAACAGGCTGTATCCTGGGATATGATGAACAGTGATATTCCAAAGTTTGATGGCAGCATGTTCCAGCGAGGGGGATAAAAATGAGCACTGACTTTCCCGGTTTTCCCAAAGCAGGGTTTGAGTTTCTCGACGATCTAAAAGACAACAACACCCGGGATTGGTTCGCGGAAAACAAAGCGCGGTACCGGGAAACGTTGCAGGATCATTTGCTGGATTTTATACAGGCAATGGTCGAGCCCCTTGCTGAAATTACCCCTCATTTTGTGGCCGATGCCCGTCGCAATGGCGGGTCGATGTTCAGGATTCACCGTGATGTCAGATTTTCGAAAGACAAGCGGCCCTACAAAGAACATGCGGCGTGTCATTTCCGTCATTCATTAGGACGGGATGCTCACGCACCGGGTTTTTATGTCCATCTGGCAACGGACGAAGTGTTGTATGGTGGGGGGATCTGGATGCCGCCAAGTGACGCGCTTTATATGATCAGACGCGCAATCGCTGATCGCCCAAAAGAGTGGGAAAAGGTTTTATCGGACCCCAAAATACGCGATGTTTTCGGTGAAATCGGTGGCGATGGGCTCAAGCGTCCACCAAAAGATTTTTCAGCAGATGAGCCACATATCAAAGACCTTAAGCGAAAAACCTTTTTCCTCATGCATCGGACAACACCAAAAGCAGCTCAACGTCCCGAGTTTTTAAACGAAGTTGTTGAAGGATTTAAAACGGCAGCGCCACTGATGAGATTTCTGTGTAAGGCCGTTGATGTTCCTTTTTAGGTATCTATCAGAATGCTTATGTGTAACGAACGGCAATCATCCATCTCAAACCGCAATAATTGCGACTAATAAATCAGACCATGAGTTATAGCTTCTTATGCCACAAGAGGTCATGACCACGCTAAAAGTACTGGCGACTTACAGACGGTCAATGTCGACGGTGGGGGGAGAGTGCCGCCCAATATATATAGTTACTTATAAACTTACCTGTTAACAACCACACTCAACTTGGATGCATTTTCATTAAATTCGACGTCAGGAATATTTGGCATTCCAATAGTTTCTCGTATCAAAGAGTTACTAAAATTCAAATGGGCTTTCATTTCAGGTAAGAAATTTTTATGGGTGTTCATAATCAACTGCACAGCATTTTTAATTAATTCAGGTTGTTCTAATTCAATATATTTTTGATGCTCGGGTTTATCTCCTGGCTCACAAGTTCGCCAGCCCTTATGAGAAATATGTATAAATGCTTTTTGTCTAGCTGCGTCTGTAATCAGACCTAACTCATGAGCTCTCATAATTAGAGCAGCAATCGAAACTTTCCATCTTAGCTTCATTTCCAGTAAGCTATCCCAAGGTATCCGTTTACTGTGAAATTGGGGGAATTCGGTCATAAAAGTTGTTTTTGGTAGTAACAGACAAGAAGCAAAATGATTGGCCTGCTTCTCTATCATTGGGTTTTCAACAACATCATTATTCATACCTTTATGCAGAATTAGGTGACCTAATTCATGCGCAAGGTCGAACCGACACCTTACTGGCGATTTATAGTCATTTCGTACCACGACAGGAAATATGTCATCATTACAAAACGCATCAACTTTTTGGGAAATCTCTGGGGCAGTACAAATAATCACACCACTCGTTTCAAGAACACGTACCATGTTAGAAATTGGCCCAAATCCTAACCCGAGAATAACTCTTACCTCATTGGCTATGGCTTCAATTTCTAATTTATGATGAGCGTTGGACGTAATATTTTCTGTTCCGCATTGTTCATCCAAATCAAAATGGGGGAGCTCTAAACCTAATGGTTCAATATAATTTCTTATGTACAAGCAAACAGCAATAAAATCTTCAGCGTAAATTTTTGCTCGATCTCTTATGTAATTTGGAATAGAAACACTTCTGAAGTGCAACCTATCATTACTAATTGATATTTCATTTTCTTTAAAAAAATATTCGACATCAACGCCAAGGTGGTTGGCGATCAGCAACAACTGATCTCCTGAAAATGATTTACTTTCTTTTCCTGTTTCAATTTTATGTACGTACTGCCGTTTTACAGAAATCAAATCAGCAATATCTTGCATCGACATTCCGACACGGTTACGTGCATAAGTTAACTTTTTACCTTTAAATTCATGTAACATAACAATTATATTAATTTTCTAGCGTTCTTAGATTTAGATTTTCTTACCAACCCACCAGCTGGGAGTTCAACTCCTGATGGAGAGGTGTTAGCAACTTCAGTAAGTAAGCTCACTCTACCTTTTGCTAATTCGAGTAAATTTAATTCCTCCAGTACCTCGCCAGTATTTCTATCAATCTTTAAATAGTGGCAGCCTGAAATAGAAGCTTCATGAGATTCAATGTCATAATCTGCACTATAAATAATGCGTAAAAGAGGATCAAAACGCTCGAATTCGTCATCTTTTTTTTCAAACATATTTTTTTCAAATACATTCTTAGCTAAAGAATCTCTTGGTGACGAAATTATTTTGATCGCTTGGCCTTCAAATTTAAAATAATTATGCCCACCCTTTTTGCATAAAAATTCAATAAGATTAGGCCTTTCTAACGACATTTGTAGCAACCGCTGTTGCCGTTCTTCGTATGCCGCAAATCCGACAGAGCGGCTAGAATGACCTTTTTGTTGGTCAAAAATACGAACAGAGGAATTACAACTATTTTCAATGCAAAAGTAGATATCAATTAATTTTTCTTCTATAGACATTTTTCAAAGCGCCCTATGTTGGTATTTTTAGATTCTGTTACCCAACTTAAAGCTATTTAACTTTATTGTAAATGGGTTTTGTTTGAATTTGTCACCCTATCAAGCGATGAAAATATAACGTTTCTCAATAAAAAGCCTAAACGATCAAGATTCACCGTAAAGACCTCAAGACTTGCCCTAACAGATTATGGTCTTACCCTCGATGATGAAATGGTTACCAACCACGTAAAAATTCATGAAGGTAAGCTCAGCGCTCCTTGAAATGGGGAGTAAAATCGTCACTTTATATCGAAGAAATGTTCTCTACTGGTCATGATAATGCCAATCGGACGTTTTTTACAGAATATGCTCCATAGGATGTCAGAGTTATCGGTACTGGCTTTCACGCCGATAAAGGAGATGCCACAAAATTATTAAGCCTTTCGAAACTCAACTATGACATTATATAATTTACTGACTGTTGAGCGAAAATACCCTAGTTTACTTTTTTAGTCTTAGTGGTTAGTGTCTATCTGACGTACCTAGAGGGAAACGCTATGGATAAACAAACTATTACTCAAATTATTTGTGAGATCGTAAGAACTGTAGAAGAGAAACAAAGCGCCGTTGCGCCAAAAGACTTGTTCTCCGAATTACAGAATATCCCACGTGGTGACATCCAAGAAGCGATTAAAATAGGTCTTCGTAATGGAAATCTCAAATTCGATGATGAATTTAAGGTTGGCACAAGTACGAAGCAATGCGAAGCGGCATAATTCAGTAAACATTTGGGGTAATAATGGACTCAAGAGAAGACCGTCGTCACAGTGTAGGCGATGATGATCAACGTAACCGTTTTGCCCGAGACAGAGATCGCATCCTTTATTCTTCCGCATTTCACCGACTTTCTGGGGTAACGCAGATCGTCCGTGCCGGTGAAGAAGACATCTTCCACACGAGACAACAACATAGCATCAAAGTCGCTCAAATAGGGCGTAGATTAGCTGAACATTTATTATCTAGCGACGAGGGTGATGCGCATAAAGATAAGATTGATCCTGAAGTTGTCGAAGCAGCCTGCCTAGCTCACGATTTAGGTCATCCCCCATTTGGACATGCAGGGGAAGCAGTCTTAGATGATCTTGTTCAAAATAAAGGAAAAAACTCAGATACCGGAGTTGGTGAGCCAGACGGTTTTGAAGGTAATGCCCAGACATTTCGTATTTTAACCAAACTAAGTGTTCGGCACGAAGATGTAAATGGATTGAATCTTACACGTGCAACACTGGCAGCGGTACTAAAATATCCGTGGATGCGGAACCTCGACGACAAAAATAAAAAGAAAAAATGGTCTGCGTATAAAACAGAGGAAGCAGATTTTGATTTCGCTCGAAAATCCTATTCTCACGAAGATAAAACTGTGGAAGCTGGTCTCATGGATTGGGCCGATGACATTGCTTATTCTGTCCACGATCTCGAGGATTTTCACCGCTGTAATGCTATCCCTTGGCATATCATATTTCACGATGAAGGTATGAGTGAACTTGTAAAAAATACATTGTCCACCTGGCATAATTCACCACCAGGCGCAGAGAAAACGTTAGAGAATGCAATAAAAACTATCAAAAATCTTTTTGACGTGTATGGCAAAATCTTACGTGAACCCTATGTTGGCAGTCGTAAGCAACGTCAATGGCTTCGTGATCTCACTTCCACACTGATAAGTCGATACCTAAATGCCATCTCCCTCGAAGGGGATGAACCAAAACTTAAGATAGCTCCTTTACAAGAAGCGGAAGTGCTTCTACTTAAACAAATTACCCGAGATTACATTTTCACCAACCCGGCTTTGGTTGCCCAGCAGGAAGGGCAAGCTAAGCTGATTAAAGATTTATTCAACATAATCTACGACAAGTGTGAAATTAATAGTTTTCCTAGATTTCTGCCACAACGCCTAAACTACTTATGGGAATTGTCTAAAGAAAATAATATTTGCAAAGACCCAAAAGCACGATTTGCTGCGGACTGCATCGCTAGTCTTACAGAGAACGAAGTCATCGGTTTGCATAGTCGTTTGTTTGGTAGCACTAGTGGCTCAGTACTACACCCAATAGTGCGCTAATTAATATGAATTGTGCTGTCCGCTTTGGGTTGAGTGCAAAAGTTCGGTAACAATTCTAACATTATATAAAACAATTAAATGCACAACCTTTGGTGTTATTGCGTTTGTAAATTAATCGGTCGTTTTCTTGATGCTGTAGTAGTTTCAAAAGCCCGATAAGTGCGGTTTGAAATTTCAGTGATTGCAGTTCGTTAAAGCTAGGTTGATCAATCGGGAGATTCGGTCTTGGAGGTCTCTTTGTTCAGCGCATCCAATGGTATCTCGGTATTCTCAATATGTTCCAGCCCCCAGGTTGTCACTTCGCGCATGAGCGGGCGGAGACCCTGTCCCTTTTGAGTGAGGTGATATTCATAGCGTGGTGGATTATCCTGATAGGATGTTTTTTCAATAATACCTGATTGCTCTAGGCGCTTGAGACGATCAGCAAGTATATTTGTCGATATTTTCTCTGGAGAACTCAAAAGCTCTTTATATTGGCTTTTACCAAAAAACATCAGGTCGCGAATGATGAGAAGAGTCCAGCGATCACCCAGAATTTCCAGTGTTTGGGAAATAGGACAAGTTGATCGCATTGGCCGCTTTCTGACTAGAGTAAGATGGCAATCTTAATTGCTGTTAAGAGAGAAAAATCACCTCATAGATAGTCTATCATTTTATTTGGTTCAAAATAAAAACAATATCCTCGCCAACAGTTCCAAAAGAAAACTTGCTGCGTCTTTTTGTGTCTTGATTGCCCGGATCAGGAGAGAGATAAGGATAAGTCTAATCTAAAGGGAGTTTGAGATGTACCTTGTGGCAGATGCAGGTGGCCCCATTGGACGCGCGGTAACAGAGCAGTTGGTTGGACAAGGACAATTGGTTCGGGTTTTAACTGCGGATGCAGCTTGTTGTGATTTATGGCGTGGTCGTGGGGTTGAGGTAAATGAAGGTGACCCCAAACATGCAGCCAGTTGGACAAAGGCCCTTTCCGGGGTACAGACACTCATTGTTATCTTGCCGCCCTTTTTAAGTGAAGAGGGTTTGTTGGGGGCTGTGGATGACTATCGATCTGCCTTGATAGATGCACTTTCTTCCGGTGGTTCTGATTTACGGGCTGATCATGCGCGAGAGATAAAAATTGTGCTGTTATCAGCGATGGGCGCAGAAAAAAAACTTGGTTGGGCGGATAGGCTTGGGCAGTTGGAAAGCGATCTCAAAGACATTTGTGAAGACCTGACGATCATCCGGACTGCTTATCTTATGGAAAATCTGGCATCCGGGATGGCGATGGCCAAACACCATTCTGTTCTTCCCAGCTTTTTTATTGAGAAACAAAGCTATGCGATGGTGGCACGAAACGATCTTGTCAACATTCTGGTATCGGCGGCCCTTGACCCGCTGGCAGGCTATAGTCTGCTAGAGCTGCATGGGCCAGAAGCCTATAGTCTGGACGATATTGTTGAAGCCGGACGTAATGTTCTGAATAAACATATTGCATCTCTGTCACTGCCCGAAGATGACTGGCTCCAGATCATGATTGATCAGGGACTGGACGAAAGTGCTGCTGTGCTGTGGCGGGATTACTATACGCAGATGAATCTCGGAAATATCACAAGTGATCCAAAGGCAACCCCGATTGCCGGGGAGAGCAAGTTATCGGATGCTCTATTTCAAGTGTGGAAGCTGATACGGCAAAGAGAGCGTGCGGCAATCGACCCGGATAAGAAGATATATGAAGGTTTGGTTTAGTTATGGGGCAGGTACCGATGTTTGATCAGGGGGTATAGAAAATTTTGACAACCTTATCTACGAGGTTTTGATCTCATCCCCAATAGTCATCATTGCCTGCTCCATTTTTGCCAGCCATCCAGATAATAGGTCAATAATATCGGGCGATCCAATGTGTTCACATTGACATCCGGTGGGGTTAAGTCTTTGCCAAAAACAAACATGTTCTGAATGATTTTGTTATTGAGGAAGCGAGTTGCGGGCAGGTCGTCCTGGCGTTTCATTTCCAAAGGTGCATTAGCTGCAAGTACAAACCCCCAGTCACCGAAAGAGGGGACCAGAACATGAAAAGGTTTCGTGTGTGAAAAGCCGCTGGCTGCGACGGTTTTCTGAATGCTCCAGAATGCTTTTCCTGTGAAAAAGGGGCTTGCGGCCTGCGTGACAAAAATACCCTCAGGTGTGAGGTTCCGTCTGATTAATCGATAAAATGCCTTTGAGTAAAGGCGTACCAATGCGTTGTTATTAGGGTCTGGGAGATCAGCAATAATGAAATCATATGCTTGTGTATTTTCCATAAGAAAACGTTGGGCATCCTGGTGAAGGACGGATACTTTTTTGGAAGTATTCATGACGTCGTTATTAATTTCACGTACCCATGGGTTTGTTCGTGCGATCTTGACAACTGCCGGATCCAGATCTACGAGAGTGATCTCTTCTATTTCCGGATATTTTAATAACTCTCTGACGGCCATGCCGTCGCCTGCGCCAAGTAGCAGGACCCGATTAACTTTTGCTGTGTGCTGGATTGGAGCATGTACCAGCGCTTCGTGATAACGATATTCGTCTGATGATGAAAATTGAAGATTTCCATCCAGGAATAATCGAATCTCTGATTTATTCTTTGTCAGGACAATCTTTTGAAACTTGGTTTCCTGTGACAGGAGTACTCGTCCGTCAAAAACACTGTCATCCCATAATTTCAAAAGCTTTTCGGCACTGAATATTGTTCCTGCAATCATTAATGTTGCGAGTATGGATAGTATCCAGAGTGGTTTTTTGGCTCGGCCAAATGTTTGCGGGAAAACGCGGATTATCATAAAGGCAATCAGCATATTGACGAGGCCAAAGGATAGGCCTGATCGGAAGGTGCCGAGAAAGGGGAGCAGAATAAACGGGAATGCAATGGTTGCCAGCAAGGCGCCAAAATAATCCAGTGACAGAACATGGGCGATGTTTACACGCAGTGAATTATAGTCTTTTAGAATCCTTGTCAGAAGCGGTATTTCAAGACCAATGAGATATCCGATCATGATCGTGATAATATAATAAAGTTCCTGAAAATAATTTGTGTGCGAGAAGCCAAAGTAGAGAGCGGGTATTGATATTCCGCCGAGAAAGCCCAGTGCGATTTCAATAACAGTGAATCTGAAAAGAAGATTTTTTTCGATATATTTGGAGGTGAAAGACCCCACCCCCATAGAGGCCATATAGAGACCTATTGTTAATGAGAAATACTTGACGCTATCCCCTTCGAAGTAAGAGACAGTGGTCGCAATCAGTAACTCGTAGACAATGGAGCACAGGCCAGCGATAAACACTGTTGTGATCAGGGTAAATACTTCCAGGGATCGTTTCTGATCCCTGGAAGATGTCGTTTCTGAGGAAATAACTTCAGTCATTATGTAAACTCAAGCTATTTGCCACGGGCAGTTCCACCGCCATCATGGGATGTTCCCCCTTGGCTTCCGGATCGGGCGCTTGGCCTGTCGTAATAGGTATTTACACCGCCCCAATAGAAAAACGAAGGTCCGGAGTTATAGCCTTGATATCCCATATAGCCCCAGCCTGATTTAGCCGGAATGAATAGCAGAGCGTACACTAATAGAAGGAGAACGCTGATGATGGTTATTGTTTTTGTCGTTTTGTTCATCTTAATGCTCCTTTCTTTCGTAACCTGCCATGCTTAATAAAGTGCGGTTTTTTATTTCATTCAAGATTATGCCGATAATCAACAATAGAACGCCAATCCACATGTGAGGGAGGGCACTAGCCGCTTGTTCAGTTATGTTGACTTTCATGCTACCTCGGTTGGTGCTTGAGCCACCTGTTATTGCAAGAAAGTAAGTTCCTTTTTTGGGGATCGTAATTTTCTGTGAAAAATGAGACTCAGATTCAGACCATGCGCCATCAGAATCGTAACCACTTTCTCGCCATAGCTCCTTGCCAAACGAAAAGAGATATTCCTTTTGGGAGTTCTGGAGAACAAGCTCGAGATAGAGCCAGGATTTATCTTCCAGATACCCTTGCACATCAATGTTATAAACGGTGTAGTCGGAGGTAACTTCCAGCGGACCGATGGAATCGTTGAGTTGGTAATTGCCTTTGGTAACGTCACTTGTTGTGCTGAGCACAAAACCAGTTCCAAGGAAGAGAATGGCAAAGCCGAGCAAGACCAGGGCAACTTTGCCTAAGTCTGTTTTATGTTTTTCTATTTCGTTATTCAGCATATCGGCCCCCCTACAGCAAAATGGCCAGAACAATAGCGAAGGCGATGGCTACTGTTGCTTCAAGAAATCCTGCCGCCAGGTTTCTGTCTTCGGATATTTCCCTGTTCAAGTCATCACCGACAAGAATTAACTTATCCATGAAAAATCGTACGATGACCAAGAGGACCATGCCGCTAATAGCGAGTTCTGCGAACAGTACAAGATTATAGGTCCAGCTAATAAAGCTTGCGTGTGCAGCGCCAGCTATGATGATTCCCAAGGCAATAAAAGTCCCAGCCAAGGCAATTCCGGCAGCCGTGTTTTCTGAATCAATTTCTTCATGGGTGTTATAGGGAGTTAAGAGTTCGTAGATTTTTGAGAATAAAATCAGAACAATTTGTCCCAAAACGAAGAACGCGATTGCTGTATCAAAGCCGCCGCCTTGACCGTGAATAGAACCGCCAGCAACGGCACCAGTTGCCAGATATAACCCAAAGCGAACGGAGGCGACCCCGATATTGCGACCTTCGATAACTTTTTTTACAGAACAAAATTTGTTGAATAAAAGTTTGTCCATGACAACACGTGATGCGTTCAACATCAGGATGCCGAGAAAACTGTATCCGGCAACAAGGCTCAGGTCTTGGAGGAAGTTTGTTGAATCACCCGTAACGGCCCCGACAAATGTAAGGGTCGTCGCCAGAAAATAGCCACTCATTTCCAACCCGATTGCCGGATTGTCTGCCTTGGTTAGTTCATGAGGTATGCTGTATGGTGTCCATAAGTCTTTAAGCCATTTTGCAATTAAAAGCATGATGGCAAAAAGCCCAAGGTAAGCGAGTGCTTCCCCCAGGCCTGTAAAGAGCGTTATCCAGTCGATATTCATTATTCCCCCCCACTGTTGGAATAGACTGTAATTCGTGATTCTCTAATCGCTTCGGAAACGTGAACTTCAAAAGATCCGTCAGACCAGCGTTCAACACCAATAAAGCGAGGATCTTCTTCTGATTCGAATTCCCAGTAATAAAAATCCTGAGCGTTACTCATATCGCCTGCGCGAAAGAACTGTGCACTACCGGAATCTTCGTAGTAGAATTTTTTTCCTTCGTAGGAAAAGCTACCGTCTTCATCGTTGTCAAAGCGTTGCAGGTCTTCCTTGGAAATTCCAAGTTCAGCGAGGCGCATCTTGGATGTTGATACTGTTATTTCCAAATCATCATCACGTTCAACGTTTATCCAGATTTTTTCGTTTCCGGTTTCGCATTCAAGCTCGAACCATTTGTAGTTGCCTTCGCGATATTCATGACGGTCGAGAACAAGGAAATCCATATCATCCAGTCGCTCGCCAAAGCCATTGACGCGGAAGACACCACCCTTTTGAAGGTTTTCAACAGACGGCTGAGCTGTATGAGTTGCTGCGGCATCATTTGATGCCGGGCCTTGTTTCTTTTTGTTCACGATATAGATACCGATCAGTGCGCCGATGGCCAGAATCAGAAATATTAAAAATAATGTGGACATGATCAGCACCCCCTTGCCTGTTATGTCAAAGTAATTGCCGGACGAAATATCATATTCGTCCGGCAAATTTTACGTGGAAAGTTTGATTATTTCTTTTTTGCTTTCAGGCGTTCCAGAACATCAGAGCCTTTTGCATTGGTTGGTTTGATACCAGCGGCCTTTAGTTTGTCTTCGAGGCTGCTATCTTCTGCTGTATCAGCAAGTTCCTGGGCCGCTTCAAATCGTGCACTGCGTTCATCCTGTTTTGCTTTCAATCTTTCGAGTGAATCAACAGCATTGCGCATTGATGAATTTGCACCACTGTGTCGGGCTGCGACGGCAGCTTGTGCTTTTTGAACGCTTTCAGTTGCCTTAACAGTATCTACCTGTTGTTTCAGGCGTTTGAGGTTGCCTTCTGCTTGTGAAATGGACTTGCGTAACTGTGCATCGCTATCGGCAAATGATGTTGCCAATGCCTGCTCGCTATCCCGTTCCGTTTCAAGGTTTGCTATTTTTTCTGCAATTTCGGATGCAAGTGTTTCGTCACCATTTTCAAGTGCTTTGACCGCGTAGTTTTCGTACTCGGCGATGTTTTCATTCAGGCCGGCAACTTTTCTGTCCGCCATTTTGCGCTTTGCTATAATTCCGGCTAGCGCATCCTTGGATTTGGCAAGTTCGTTATCTGCATCGCGAATTTCCTGGTCAAGAATACGCAGGGCCTGATGGTCAATGATTGCTTCGCCGGTTTCACTAACGCCACCGCGAATTGCTGTAAAAACTTTACTCCAGATACTCATAATTTAACTCCTTAAGTGTGCTTTTGCGGTAGGTGGTGATCAGGCGCTTTTGCGAAAAGCAGTGTCAAAAGCTTCGACAGCCTGAATGGCGTTATCGGCAAGTGTTTCGATCTCTTCCAGGATGCTTTCCAATTTTGAGCCAGCACTCAGTGCGCCAAAGATTTCGTAATAATCTTGCCCGTCAGGACCGGGAGCAATGCCAAAAGTTGAAAGCGGCATGAGCTTGTGAGAACGTAAAAGCATCGCGTTAAAAGCTTCGGCATCATCGACATCTTTCACAGGCCATAACAGGCTTTCTGCAACGATTTGGCTTCCGCTTACACTCATGAAAATTGGCAGGTCGCCAAATTCATTCATTGTAATGAGAATCCCGGGGTCTGCACCTTCGACGAGTTCAATAAGCAGCTCTTTGTTGGTCGCATTGTCAGATGCGGAAATCGCATCAAATAAACTTTCAGTGGTCCAAACATCTTCCTGGTTCATTATCTTCTTTCCCTTTGCTGTCGGTATTTCCGGCATTAATCCTTCGCGAAGAGCATTTTCGCAATCTTTCAGAACTGTGCTCATTTCAGGAGGGATCCATACCTCCCGTTTCACAAACCCTCTGGCTTTTAATCGTTCCCGATACAGAGCTTGGTAATGAGAGGACTTTTTTGCGTTCACAATAATATCTCTGCTTCGTTATTAGTCATTCGATTTTCTTACATGTTATATGTTACATGTAATATAGGTGATGATGGGTTCAAGAGTTTTTTTGAAAAAATGTTATGTGCCAAATTTTGACCAGTCGATATCGATTTGAGAAAGACGTCTTTTGGCTACAATGAAGAGAGAGTCCCCGGAATTGATATCGTTGCTGGCATTGAGGCAAAGTCTTGTTGGGTCCTGTGAAGGGGCGACCGCGAGCAATGTTGCGTTGTGATGACGTTTCAAGCCAATCAGGATATCAAGATAACTCATCGTAGGAATGTTATCGGGTACTTGTACTGAAAACTGGGTTGCACTACCGACAAGCGCTGATAATAATTCTTCGTGAAGTTGTGAAGATCCGGGGTCTTGCATTGCCCGGACCAGTAGATCACCAGACATGTCGACAATGGTTTCAATCTTGGAATTCACATTCCGCAGGAGCTTCGCGTACTCTTCTACCTGAAAATAGGCAACTACGTGGGTGTGACCGTTCAATAGTGCATTGACGCCAATTCCAATGGCTAGTGTTTGATCGTCATTACCACCATCAATAATAACGCATGAAGCTTCTGTTACATTGGAACGCTGTAGAACATCATCAGTCGCAAGCTGACTGCCAGAGACAAAACTTACTTTCTCTGGCATCGGGTTTTCCGTCACGGTACTGGAACAGAGAACGATCTGTCGATTTTCAGCTTCATCGGCAAGAATAGACTCAATGATTTTTCGGGTTCTTTCTTTTCGCCACCCGAAGATAACAATGTGTCCTGTCATGTAGAGATAACTCCCTTTCCCAAGATGTCGACGTCGTATCAGGGTTGAAAAATCGCCCGCCAATTTGCCAATGAATGCCCCCAGCAAGCCAATGCCGCCAGCCATATTAAAGATCACAGTGATAACGCGACCGCCTTGTGACATGGGGGCAAAATCGCCGTAGCCAACGGTTGTTCCTGTTACAAAGAAAAACCACCAAAAGGTATCAGCACGGATGATTGGGCTATCACTGGGTTCTAAAATAAGTAACCCAACCCAAGTAAGCGTAAACAAAAATATAGTTGTTGCTATTAGAGATGGCCAACTGAGTCGATAGACGTAAGCTAATAACGGTCTTAGCTTTTTTATGAAAAACACGCGAAACAGTCCCCCCCAAAGTACGCTGACGCAATTTGGAGTAGCATTTACTTCGTGGAGGTACAAGTTAGACATACTTCTATGATGTTTTACTGATGCCTTTTTCGTGTCTTTTGCTACTTAAGATAGTTACATAGACATGTCAGTTTTATTGAAGGGAAGCGTGATTCTGTGATGAGTTTTTCGAACAACTTATCGAAATTAAGTGCTAATAAATTTTGCCCTCCAACTGTTTTTACCAGACATTGGAGGATGCATGAGAACCGGGTAGGCATTTCCCAAGTCGATATCATGCCCGATATTTGCTGCCTCTGCGATGGGCCAAAAAACAGCACGGTGCGCCACGATCAGGGGCACGCCGTTGGTGTTCAGAATATCATTTACAGCTTTGAGAACCCGTTCCGAGAAACTGAGGTAATCTTCCGCACCCTGTGGCGTTATTCCCTTTTGCTAATCGGCATCGACTTCTGGGTTTGTTTTAAGTTGGCCTTCTAAAGAACCATAATGGCATTCCTGTAGTGCCAATGATTCAATCAAAGACACTTTGTGGACTTCATTAATGATTTCGGCGGTCTTTTTTGCTCTGCACAGTGTGCTGGTATAGATCGCTGTAATATTTTCGTTCTTTAGAAGGACCTGTGCCTAATATGCCTGCTTGATGCCTTCGTCGTTAAGTGGGATGTCACGCTGTCCCTGATAACGCTTTTCTTTGTTCCAGTCCGTTAGGCCGTGTCTTAGAAAATAGAAGGATTTTTCAATGAGCATTTGGGTCGCTTATCGGGGTGGCAAGTATTTTTCAGGAGAAATTTACTAAACCTGACTCTTGATGTGGTGTCAAAACATCTATCTTCAAACTGCTCATATCAATAAGGGGGATGAGGTCTTGCAAAGACTGTTTGCTTGTCATCAAATCGTTTGATTTATGGGCATCTTCTTTCGTATCCCAATAGTAAATATCCATCCATAGACCATCATCATCTTTTGAGAGGGACTGATACCTAAATCCGGGTAGCTTTTCGAGGTCGGGAACCATTGCCTGAACGGCATCAATCATCTGTTGGTCGGTTACGTTTGGTGCCGCTTGCCAACTCACAATCTCAACAACATACATCGTCTTATCCTTTTACTTCGTATAAATGACGAGGCATCATATTGCTTAAATAAACGAGAACAATTATCATAATTGATAACTGGTTATTCTTATTTTGGAAATAATATGGATGACTTTAACAGAGCCTTGATCTTTAAGTCTGTGGTCGAACAGGGGTCGATGGCCGCCGCCGCACGATTCATGAATGTTAGTCCTTCAGTGGTGACAAAGCGGATAGCAGAGCTCGAGCAATCACTGGGCGTTCAGCTATTGCGCAGGACTACTCGGCGAATATCTGTGACCGAGGCTGGGGATAATTTTTATAACCGCATGACATTTCTTCATGGTCAGTGGCAATCTTTGTTAGATGAAACGGAAAGCCTGGGGCAAGAGCCTAAGGGAATTTTGAGCATTGCGGCACCACCGCCTGTATTAAACAGGGTTCTGGTGCCCGTATTGGATGGTTTCCTCGATCAGTATCAAAAAATAGAGATTGAATTACAGTCCGTATCCTATGAAGAACTTCCTCGAGCCGCTGCGGATCTCTCTCTTGCCCGGAAATTAGACAATTTTGATTCCGGTGCTTTTATTGGACGGTCGCTCTGTCGCTATCATAACCAGCTTTTTACCAGCCCTGATTATATTGCGCATATGGGTGTGCCGGAACAGCTCTCGGATTTGGTGGATCACGCTTGTTTGGTCTTTGAAAGCCAAAGCCACGAAGCGAAATGGCGCTTTGAGCATGGACAGGAGGTTTCTGTTCACGGGCGTTTGGTGAGCAATAATACAGAGGCCTTAATTGCGGCTGCTTTACGTGGACAGGGGATTGCCTATATTCCGGAAATTATCATTCGTGATGAAGTACAGAGGGGAGATCTTGTCCCTGTTTTAAAGGAATTAACCAGCCGTCCTTTTGAAATGTGGGCTTACTATCAGCAACTTGACTTTGTGCCTTTGAAGCTTCGAGCTTTATTGGAGTATTTGGCTCAACAATGGAGATAGTGTTCATACCCTTTGTATTTTTGTGTTCTGAGGCAAAGAAAAAGGGCCGAAACTTGGTCTCGGCCCTTTCTGGTTAATTTGCAAACAGCTTACTTGTTCATTCTGTTTTCAATAAGATCATCAACGACGGATGGATCTGCCAGAGTGGACGTATCCCCCAGGCTGCCATAGTCGTTTTCGGCAATTTTACGCAAAATACGACGCATGATCTTACCTGAACGTGTTTTGGGTAAGCCTGGTGCCCATTGCAGCATATCCGGTGTTGCAATCGGGCCGATCTCTTTTCGGACCCAGGCGACGAGTTCTTTGCGCAGTTCGTCACTGGGTTCTTCGCCTGCGTTTAGCGTCACATAGGCGTAAATGCCTTGGCCTTTGATGTCGTGCGGATAACCAACTACGGCAGATTCAGCGACCTTGGCATGCGCGACGAGTGCAGATTCAACTTCCGCCGTTCCCATACGGTGACCGGAAACGTTGATTACATCATCTACACGCCCCGTGATCCAGTAATAACCGTCTTCATCCCGGCGACAGCCATCACCCGTAAAATAAAGGCCGTCATAGGTCGAGAAGTAGGTCTGAACAAAGCGGTCGTGATCGCCGTAGAGTGTTCGCATTTGTCCGGGCCAAGAGTCTGAGATACAGAGATTACCCTCTGTTGCTCCTTCTAACGTTTTTCCGTCGTTATCAACCAGTAGCGGTTTCACGCCAAAGAAAGGACGCGTTGCAGAACCTGGTTTCAGAGGAGTTGCCCCCGGCAGTGGCGTAATCAGAATGCCGCCTGTTTCAGTCTGCCACCATGTATCAACAATCTGGCAGCGACCTTCACCAACAACCTGATGATACCACATCCATGCTTCTGGGTTGATAGGTTCACCCACTGTGCCAAGAAGACGAATTGTTGATCTGGAGGTTTTCTTGACAGCTTCCAAACCTTCACGCATCAACGCCCGGATAGCCGTCGGGGCTGTGTAGAAGATGTTGACCTTGTGTTTGTCGCACACTTCCCAAAAACGTGAAGCTGTCGGGTAATTTGGCACGCCTTCAAAAACAAGCGTTGTCGCGCCATTGGTCAGCGGGCCGTAAACGATGTAACTGTGGCCAGTAATCCAGCCAACATCGGCCGTACACCAGTAGATATCACCGTCATGATAATCAAAGACGTACTTGTGTGTCATTGATGCATAAACGAGATAGCCACCGGTTGTATGAAGAACGCCTTTGGGTTTTCCTGTTGAACCGGATGTAAAGAGAATGAAAAGCGGATCTTCGGCCTTCATTTCTTCAGCGGGGCACTCTTTGTCAGCTGCGGCGCAGGCTTCATCCCACCATACGTCGCGCTTGTCGTCCCAGTTGATATCACCACCCGTGCGTTTTACAACAAAAACGGTGTCCACATCAGGACAGGATTCCAGTGCTTTGTCTGTATTGGCCTTGAGGGGGACTTTGCGTCCGCCACGCAAACCTTCGTCAGCGGTGATCACACAGTTTGATTCACAGCCCTGAATTCGACCAGCCAGTGCATCTGGCGAAAAGCCACCAAAAACAACAGAGTGAACAGCACCAATTCGGGCACAGGCCAGCATTGCATAGGTGGCTTCGGGGATCATCGGCATGTAGATGGTGACGCGATCACCTTTCTTTACGCCGCGGGCTTTCATGGCGTTGGCGAAACGGCTTACGTGATCGTGAAGCTGACCATAAGTGATGTATTCATGTTCGCTGGGATCATCCCCTTCCCAGATGATAGCCGTGTCATCTTTTTTTGTTGGCAGATGACGATCAATTGCGTTGTAGCAGACGTTTGTTGTGCCATCTTCGTACCAGCGAATATGAACATCGCCGGGGCCATAACTTACGTCTTTTATTTTGGTAAAGGGTTTAAACCAGTGAATGCGTTTTCCATGTTCAGCCCAAAATGCTTCGGGGTCTTCGATGGATTGCTGGTACATTTCAAGGTAACGGGGTTCATCTACCCATGCTTTTTGGGCGAGATCTTCCGGTACGGGAAAAACAGTGGCGTCCGACATGTTTCGGTCTCCCTATATTATTATTTATTGTTGCGCTGCTTTATTTTTATCAGCGGTTTTTTATTCGCAGGGATTATTTACGGAATTTCCTGATTTCTCAAGGGTAATTTGGAAATAATCGATAAGCCACTGTCTTGTTAGTGAAAATTATATTGCGATGCAGCATTGCTCTTTGGTGAATTTAAACAGGCAATCGTTCTTTGAGCTCGGCTACGGGCTGCAAAGTTGTGGAGAGATAAATATAAGAGAGTGTCTTGTGCTTGTTAAAACTATGCCCAACTTTCTTGGGAACCAGTACGTCGCCCTGTTGCCCGGGGTTTATCCGGTTCTTCAAAAATACTGATGTCGTTACAGGGGCGACCAAAATAATACCCCTGACCATAATCGACATTACAGTTGATCAGTAGTTGAGTGGTTTCTTCGTCTTCGACCATTTCTGCAACAGTTTTGATGTTGAGTTTGCGGCAAAGATCGGCAATGGCCTTGAGAATATGTGCAGATGTTTCATCTTCCAAAGCATCGCGTATGTAACTGCCGTCAATCTTCAGAACATCAACCTGGAACTGGCGAAGATACTGGAGTGAAGCTTCACCAACGCCAAAATCATCAAGGCAAACCTTGTGCCCTAGGTTACGCAAGGTTTGCATTGCTTCATTTGCGATGACCGGGTCAGGGATTCTTGTCGATTCTGTTACCTCGAAAAGGAGGGAATCCGGATTATCTTTGAGCGGTGTTAACAGAGGCGTTAGTTGTTTGATAAAATCTGCATCACCAATAGACGCAGCCGAAAGGTTTATAGCGATAGATCTGTTGTATTCGCTGCTTGGGTTATCCTGAATCCATCTGATTGCCTTCCGGCAGATTGCCAGGTCAAAGCCCTTGATAAGATTCAAATCTTCTGCCGAGCGAATAAAATCCTGTGGCGATCCAGTTTCATCATTGATTCGCGCCAGAACTTCATAGTGGTGTATTTCGCGTGTCTTCAAGTCGATAATAGGCTGGAAGACAATGATAAAATCCTCCCCTTCCGTTACTCTGATAATACGTTCGGCAGTTTTTTTGATCCGCGCCAGAATTTCCGGAAGAGAGTGTGCCAGATCAGCGAGGCTGAAATTATCGCTTTGGTCATGCGCAAATTGTTGAATCATAAAGCTCAGTGCCTGCGCAGCATTGCCCCCGGAAATACCACTGTCGGCCAAAGCAATGCTTGCCTGTTCAACTTTGAGGCCGACTCCATCGGGGTCTGCGTCCTTAACCTGACGCGAGATCTCGTCGGTTAGTTTATCGATATCCAGATCCGGGCGGCTGATCAGGCCATATTTACCATTCCCGAATGAGGCTGCAGAGTTTGCTTCTGATGAACTGGCGCGAAGGTAACTATTGATTGTTTCCGAAAGCTCTGACTGGGCGTCTTTATCCAGTTTATTGGCGAAATTCTCGTAATCTTCCAACTCGATAAAGGTTAATTTATCCTCTGGATTATTTTTCAGATGCTCTGTAACTGTTTGCCCAAAACTAACACGATCATGAACGATATCGCCGCCAGCTTGACGCGTTGTTTGCGGGGATGTTGCTGAAATAGTTGCGGGGATTTTGCAAGAAAGAAAATAATGCTTTTCCAAATCTTCGACATAGTAGCCAGTGAGGGAAAGAGGCTGAGCTTTTCCAGATTTGTTTTTAAAATCAATGTTCATGGGATTGGGCCGTACACCACCAACCATGCCAGACAAAAGATGTTTGAGAACGGGTTCCTCGTGGGATAAGACAAGATCGCCTATTTCTGTGCCAATAAGTTCTTTGACTGATCGGCCAAAGATGGCCTGTGTTGCACCGCTGACAAAGACAATTTTATGGTTTTCAGAGAGTTCTAGCAAAAGATCCGCTCTGCAAAAGGCAAAAGCGAGAAAACGATCACGTTCCTGGCGCAAGGAACTTATTAAACTTTCATTGCCCATTGGGTCCCCGGGTTTTTCTGCTTTCTTATCTCTAAAAGCGCGAAAGTAATTGTTCAGGGTAAAGCCAAGAAGTTAAAGCAAAGTGAAAACACCTATAGGTGTAATTTTGTATTGATCTAAATCTATTGAGTGAAATCAATAGTTTTTAATCTGGATTATAATATCTAAGGTTAGTGATTAGTTTGATTCAATTGGTGATTTCTGCAGTAGAGGGTATGCTGGTTATTATGAAACCTGTTATGCGACATCTACTGGCTATTTTGATCATTATAATTGTTTGCTTCGCGATTATCTTGATCTTCCCCGGATCTTTAGAAGCCTTTGGCGCTAAATTCTGGGATGCAGCTCTGTGGATCGGTAGCTGTTTTTCTTGAAGACTAATTCAAAAACTCTGTTGTATCCCTATTGTCCAAAATCCGAGTGTGAGTAAATTTTATGACGAACGCTGATAATACAATTCCGTCCACCAGACCTATTTGGGTTGTCTTGTTGTCAGGTTGCCTTGTTTTGTGTCTTGCCTTTGGAATCAGGTCCAGTTACGGCCTTTTTGTGAAGCCGATCTCGGATGAACTAAACTGGGGGCGCGAAGTTCTTGCTTTCTCGCTGGCTGTTCAAAACTTGCTTTGGGGCGCTGCGCAACCCTTTGCCGGGATGGTTGCTGACCGTTATGGGGCCGGGCGTGTTTTGGTTTTGAGCGCATTGATTTATGCTGGCGGTATTGTCCTTGGTGTCATGGATTATTCGCCAATTGCATCTCATATAGGGCCGGGCTTTTTTGTTGGTATTGGCTTGAGCGGGACAACATTCGGTGTTGTTTTGGCGGTTATCGGACGATCTGTGACGGAAGACAAACGTTCTTTGGCGCTGGGTATTGCAACGGCATCTGCTTCTTTGGGGCAGTTCCTGATCATTCCTCTTGGCAGTAGCTTGTTGCAAAGCTTTGGCTGGCAGAATGCTTTGTTAATCCTTGCCAGTCTTTTGATGTTGATTGTACCAGCAGCTTATTTTTTACGGGGTGTTTCATCGACAACAGATGGTTCTTCACCTGAATCTGATGTGACGATGACAATGTCAGAGGTTTTAAAGGAAGCTGCTGGGCATAGAGGATATTGGTTATTAATTGCGGGCTTTTTTGTATGTGGCTTTCATCTGGCTTTTATAACTGTTCACTTTCCATCCTATGCCATTGATAAAGGCCTGGCCCCTGAAGTGGGGGCCTGGACATTGGCATTGGTTGGGCTAGCAAATATTTTTGGCTCTTACACTGCAGGGGCCTTGGGCGGCGCTTACCGAAAGAAATATCTATTGTCGGGAATCTATATTGCACGCTCTGTGGCAATTCTTGCGTTCATTCTTATGCCGGCCTCAACTGTTTCCTTTCTGGTCTTTGGCTTTACGATGGGATTGCTGTGGTTAAGCACAGTACCGCTAACATCCGGTCTTGTTGCACAGATCTTTGGCCCAAAATATATGGGGACTCTGTTTGGCTTTGTTTTCTTTAGCCATCAGGTCGGCAGCTTTATTGGTGTATGGTTAGGGGGGGTGTTATACGATTCTACCCAATCCTATGATTTGGTGTGGTGGATCTCTATCTTCCTCGGTGTTTTCGCTGCTATCGTTCACTGGCCAATTACAGATCAACCCTTGCGGCGGTTTTCTCAGGCAACTTGAATCCTTAACCAAAGTTCCAGAAGGAAAACTACTGACGGTTGAACTGATCGGCGGCACATTTTTCTTTGTGCTTGATTAGGGTTTCATCCTGTAAACTAGATGATAATATAGTCGAAGCTTTTATCGTTTCGGAAGTACTTTAGGTAGTAAAAGTGGAAGTAAAATTGCATATGCCAACCAACAATCTGAAGCCCAAGGTGCCATCGGAAGGTGGGCCTGAACTTGAGGACATCGTTGCAAAGGCAGAGCAAGCGCTTTTCGAGATGGAAGACGATTATGAAATTCTGGTCAATGAAGAGACTGGAAAGATTTATGAGTTTCTGAAAACGGCCAAAAGTGGTCAAGGTGACCGTGCCAAATGCATTAAAGAAATTCACAGGATCGGTCATAACATTAAGGGGCAAGCGGCGACGTTCAGCTATCCGCTATTGTCATTGGCTGCCAAATCAATGTGCCATTTCATTCAGGAAAATTCAGAAATTGCCAGCGAACGTCTGGATTTGATTGAAGCGCACGTCAATACGATGCGAATGATCATTGCGCAGAAAATTAAAGGCGATGGCGGTAAAGAAGGTCAGGGGCTCATAACAGCCCTTGAAGGGGCTGTCGGTAAAATTCTGGCGAAAGAGTAAAATTTACCTGTACTGGTCGGGTTGTTTAAGCGGGTTTCGTATCACCCATTGCACAAATAATTTCCCATTCATCATCACTTATCGGCATTACAGAAAGTCGTGATTGTTTGATCAGTGCCATGTCTTGCAGTGCAGGGTGTGCTTTGATTTCTTCCAGACTCACAGGCTTGGTCATGGGGTAGAGTGTTTTGACATCGACCATCCCGAAACGTCCGGATTTATCTGTATGATCGGGGTAGTATTCTTGGCAAACTTCGACAATGCCGACAATCTTCTTTTCTTTGACAGAATGATAGAAAAATACCCGATCCCTGATTTTCATTGCCTTCATATTGTTCGAGGCCTGATAGTTGCGTACACCGTCCCAGTGCTCAACATCTTTGGCTACCTGATCTTCCCAAGACCAGTTACCGGGTTCCGTCTTCATCAACCAATATGCCAAAGTGACCTCCTTTTAAAGGCTGTATCTCTTAAACAGAATAGCACTGCTCGCTGGGTACACAAGCAGTGCTATTAATATTCAGATGGGTATTAAACCTTATTTGGGCAGAGCCTGTTTCCAAGGGGTGATTGTTACCTGCTCGAAAAGGCCAGCTTTATTGTAGGGATCGTTGTCAGCGAAGTCCTGTGCTGCTTTTACATCATCAAATTCGAGAATAAGAAGGCTGCCGGTCATGCTTTCATGGTCAGTACCCAAAGTTGGACCTGCGACAACAATGTAATCAATGAACTGACCAAGATATTCCAGGTGGGCCGGGCGGTTTTCAGCGCGGACATGAGCGTGATTTTTTTTATCAACACATGAAAAAATGAACTTCATTTGATGTTTCCTAATGTTTGAGAGTCAAGATCTTGGTTCGATTACATCTCTGCTTTTTGCGGGCGGGCGAGAAGTTGAGCGATGGCTTCATCAATATCTGCATCGTTGTGTAATATGTTACAAACCGCATTACAAATCGGCATATCGATTGAAAGATTCCGGGCGAGTTCAGTTACTGATTTACTGGAACTTAACCCCTCGGCGATTGTAATCCGACCCTTGAGGTAATCTTTTATCGCAACTCCTTCGCCCAAAGCTTTGCCAAGAGCGTAGTTTCTGGATTGTGTAGCTGTACAGGTGAGGGTGAGATCCCCCATTCCTGACAGACCCATAAGGGTTTCACGGCGTCCGCCTTTGACAAGGCCAAGCTTAACGATTTCAGACAGGCCGCGGGTTATCAGAGCGGCACGGGCATTATCGCCAAGCTTTCGCCCTTCGACGATACCACAGGCAATCGCAATCACATTTTTCACAGCACCGCCGATCTCGGCCCCGATAGGGTCCAGAGACTGGTAAATTCTAAAGGAGCGATTGTTGAGTGTTTTTGATAGACTTTTACCTAAATTCTCATCTGCACAGGCAAGAGTTACCGCGGTGGGCAGCTTGTTGGCAACTTCGATGGCAAAGGTTGGCCCGGAGAGGACAGCAATGGGATTTTGCGGGAGTATTTCTGCAACCATTTCCGTCATCAAAAGCCCGCTTTTGATTTCGACCCCTTTGGTGCAGAGGACAAGGGGGGTTTGGGGATTGATCTGGTCTTTACTGGCCTTTAAGGCGGTTCCCAAATGTTGAGAGGGAACAACCAGTAAAAGAACATCGCAGTCTTGAAGGTTTGAGGTTTTTGTTGTTGCGATAATTCTAGAACTCAGGCTCGCGCCTTTCAGGTAGAGTTTGTTTTCATGATCAGTATTGATGTTTGTAACAACGTCTTCATTCCGTGACCATAAAATGACATCATTTCCAGCCTCTGCGGCGACGGCAGCAAGGGCGGTCCCCCAAGCGCCAGCCCCGAGAACCCCGATTGTTTTTTCGGGTTTGTCTGTCATACCTTTGATGCCTCTACGCCAGTGAGCTGATCAAGTGGCCAACGAGGGCGCGGGGCGAAATCCAGCGAGTCTGTAAGCCCTAGGCGAAGGCGTTCTAACCCTGCCCAGGCAATCATAACACCGTTATCTGTACAGAGTTTGACCGGCGGGGCTAGCAAGCTGGTATTATGCGCATCTGTGAGTTCTGTCAGACGTGCCCGTAGTGTCAGGTTCGCAGCAACACCGCCCGCTACGACCAATGGTCCCGGTTGGCCATAGGTATCTTGAAAGACATCCATGGCTTTTTTACAGCGATCAACAAGAACATCCCCGACCGCCAGTTGAAATGAAGCGGCAAGATCGGCTTTATCTTGGGTACTCAGATTTGTAATGTCAGCTTCTGCACTTCTTCCCTTGCTGGCACATTCAAGGATTTGTTTGCGTATGGCTGTTTTCAACCCGGAAAAAGAAAAATCACATCCCGGACGCCCTTTCATCGGGCGTGGCAGGTCAAAGCGTTTGGGATCACCATTCTTGGCAATCTGTTCGATCATTGGACCGCCGGGATAGGGGAGCCCCATCATCTTGGCTGTTTTATCAAAGGCTTCGCCAACGGCATCATCAATCGTGCCGCCCAAACGGGTATAGCGTCCAACATCTTCGACGGCAAGAAGCTGGCAGTGCCCACCGGACACGAGAAGAAGAAGGTAAGGAAAATTTGCTGCTTCTTTTTCTGTGAGACGCGCTGTTAAAGCATGCCCTTCGAGGTGATTAACAGCAAGGAAAGGCAACTTGCGTGCAGCGGCGATTGCTTTGGCAGTCATGACACCGACAAAAACACCGCCAATTAGACCAGGGCCTGCTGTTGCTGCGATGCCGTCCAGTTGATCAAATTCTAGGTCAGCCTCTTCCAGTGCAGATCTGATGAGGCGATCAAGGTGGTTCATGTGACTGCGTGCTGCAATTTCGGGAACGACACCACCATAGGGTTTGTGCTCTTCCAACTGGGTAAGCACTTTGTTGGCGAGAATGTTATGATCACTGTCAACGATTGCCGCGGCTGTTTCATCGCAGCTGGTTTCTATGCCAAGTACTTTCATGCTTTTTGTGTCGGCCATGCTTTCCAATTCGGTTAATTTACCTGGGTTGGCTGATTTACCCGGTTCGGCTGATTAACAAGTGAGATTATGATGTTTTTGCATCTAGCCTTTACCAAATCTCATTGTTCAA
Organism: Kiloniella sp. EL199; assembly: GCF_900313065.1. GTDB lineage: Bacteria > Pseudomonadota > Alphaproteobacteria > Kiloniellales > Kiloniellaceae > Kiloniella. Next base: position 150,449 of record NZ_OMPU01000013.1, on the reverse strand, counting down.
AATCTATGCGTAGAAAATACCATTCGGGACGCTTGGGCAAGGTTTCGCTGTTCAAACAGGGCTAATTAGTTTTTTAATTTCTTTGACAGGTTTTTTTATTTTTAAACAGATATAACTAAAAATTGTTTTTCTGTGAGATGGAAAAGCCGCCAAGGTCGTTTACTTAAGAGTAAGTCATCATTTGTCTGGCTATTTGATAAATCTGATTTCTTCGGATCTAATTCTATTAAGCGGATTTTTTTATGAAGCGAATTGAAGCTCTTGTTGTGATTGGTTTGTTGTTGGCGGGGCTATTTATTGCTTCGATGTCGCAAGCAGCGAGTCCACAGTCAAAAGCGTCCTCTATGATTGAAGAAACTGTTTTGGAATCTGGACGCTATATCGTTGTGATGCCCGGGACTGAAAAAAGTGCAAACCCTTATGCAACCCTGTTTTATTATCATGGTTATGGGCAGAGTGCTGATCTGGTCCTGAAGAATAATGCTTTACTGAAGCTTGCTTCTTCACGGGGCGTGATGCTGGTTATTCCTGATGGCCTGAATCGCAGCTGGTCCAATGTAGGTGCACCAAGCGAACGGCGCGATGAAATTGCCTTCACCAGAGATATTCTAAGGGATGTGAAGTCTCGACATGACGTGGACAAGACCCGTTTATGGGTTTCCGGTTTTTCCCAAGGTGGATCGATGGCTTGGGATGTCGCGTGTTACATGGGCAAGGAATTTTCCGCCTTTTTCCCAATCGCCGGTTCGTTTTGGCGTCCCCATCCTGTTGCCTGTGAAAACCCTGTAAACATTCGTCATATTCACGGGCTGGCAGATCGTGTTGTTCCGATGACAGGTCGACCTATCGGATCGCGGTGGCATCAGGGCGATGTGAAAACCGGCGTAGGTATCTGGCAAGAAACCAATCGCTGTGAAGCCGATCCTGAAATTGTTTCTCTTGATGATATGTCCTGTGAGGTCTGGCGCGGGTGTACGACAGGTAAAGAGATGGAGTTGTGTCTTCATAAGGGCGGGCATAACATTAAAATGAAGTGGTTGGCTCAGAGTATGGATTGGGCCGAGACTTTAAAAAACGCAATGGTGGGCGAGGAAAAGCTGTAAACGATTTTTCTATCAACTGTATTTACCGCACTTAATCGTCATGCATCTTATCGTCTGGGGCAGGTTTAATCTGCGTCGGTTCGCCGCGCGACTTGTACACACCATAAGAATTGTCGAAAGCTGACTGAAAGAGTAAGGTGCGCTTGATTGAACTTTCTCTGGGTAAATTCATTTATTCAGACTTACAGGAACGCATGGCAATAATTTATGACTGATAATCCAATTCTTCGTCTTGGTACCCGGGGAAGTCCCCTTGCTCTCGCACAAGCTTATGAAGTTAAATGCCTGTTACAAGAAGCATATCCTGATCTGAAGGGCGAAGAGTCTGTCGAAATTGTTGTGATTAAAACCACTGGCGATATGATTCAAGATCGGGCACTGTCTGCAATTGGCGGTAAGGGACTTTTTACCAAAGAGATTGAAGACGGCCTGCAGGATGGCAGTATTGATATCGCTGTACATTCAATGAAAGATGTTCCGACGTGGTTGCCTGACGGATTGGAAATTTCGACGGTTCTTGAGCGGGAAGATCCCCGTGATGCACTTTTCTCATCCAAAGCAAACTCACTGGCAGAACTTCCACAAGGTGCTGTTGTTGGCTCTGCCTCTTTACGCAGGCAAGCCCAAATCAAGGCAAAACGTCCTGATCTTGAGGTCATTACCTTTCGCGGGTCGGTTCAAACACGGTTACGTAAACTGGAAGAAGGGCAAGTCGATGCCACTCTGCTTGCTGTTGCTGGCCTGAATAGATTGAAACAATCCGATTTGATCACGGCAGCTCTTTCAACCGAGGAAATGTTACCTGCACCGGCACAAGGTGCAGTGGGGCTAGAGGTGAGAACAGGGGATGATCGTGTCCGCGCATATGTTGATGCCATTCATCATGAGCCAACGATGCAGCGTATTACGGCGGAGCGGGCTTGCCTGGCAGAGCTGGATGGATCTTGTCGGACACCTATTGCAGCACTTGCAGAAATAGAAGGTGATGAGCTTTATCTTCGCACAATGCTGGCGGCAACAGATGGTAGCGAAATTTATACAGCAGAGCGGCGTGGTCCTATAGCGTCGGCCGAGGAAATGGGACGATCAGCGGGTCAGGACCTAAAGGAACAGGCCGGAGAAGAGTTTTTTAAAATTCTGGAAGAGCAACAAACCTGATTTGTCATAGAGGTCTTTAATGATCACTCATCTTGTCACGCGTCCACAAGCGGATCAGGAGCCTTTTGCCTCTGAGCTTCGACAATTGGGGCGCGAGGTGTATTTTGATGCGGTCTTTGATATTGCCTTTCAAAACTCTGTTGAACTTGATCTTTCTGACGTACAGGCTGTTCTCTTTACCTCTGCAAATGGTGTACGTGCTTATCAGCTAAATAGTAAAGACCGTTCTCTGCCAGCACTTTGTGTAGGGGAAAGTTCTGCTGAAGCAGCGCGTAAATGTGGATTCGAGTGTGTCTATTCCGCTAATGGTGATGTGAGTGATTTGGCAAAGCTGGTTCGTGTGAAATTGAAGACTGAAACAGGCGTTTTATTACACCCTGCAGCCTCAAAAGTAGCAGGAAATTTACAGAGCGATCTGGGACAATCCGGTTATTCTTATCGTCGTGAAACTCTATATGAAGCAACGTCATCCCAAAGATTGCTTCAGCAAACAAAAAATCTATTCAAAGAAAGAAAAATCAAAGAGGTAAGTTTTTTCTCGCCACGATCTTCAAAAGTATTTTTATCATTATTATCTCAAGAGAAATTACGATCTAGCCTAGAGGGTTTGACGATCTATTGTTTAAGTCAGGCTGTTGCCGAATGTTTTGATGAAATATCCGGGATCAAGCTACTGGTTTCTGAGCAACCGAACAGGGCTGATATGATAAAGTTAATTGCATCAAGCAAATAAGTGTACGTACGTACTGGATTTTGCCTTAACTCTGGCGCATAGTTTCCTTAATGACGTGTTTTGATCGTGTGATGATCAGAGTCACATGGGTGTTTTGCTCCGCAAGGATCAAACACAATCTGGATAACAGAGGATAATATGGCCAGCAAACAGGGCGACAAACCAAGCAAACCGACAACAGATTCTTCTGTCAAAGATGAGAGCAAATCGCTTGATAAAGAAGCGGTTACAGAAAGTCCAACACAGGAAATTATCAATGCTTTTGGTGGCTTGAGGCCGTTAGCCAGCAAACTGGGAATTGCTGTCAGCACTGTTCAAGGCTGGAAAGAACGGGATTCAATTCCATCGGCCCGTCACGAAGATATACTGAAAGCTGCGGCGAAAGCCAAGGTTACGCTGGATGTGGCGAGAGTTCGAGAAAGTGATCTTTTACTGTCGGATGAAGCGGAACAAGGTGCTGCAAGCGATTCCTCCTCTGGCAATTCCACTACAAAATCTAAAGCATCGAGCTCAATTCCCGTTTCAGGTTCAAAATCGACCATCGGCGAAAAAGATAATGATACTCAAAAAAACGTGGGTGCTGAAAAAGCGAACGATGTTGCTGATGGCCAGATCCAAGCTGATGACCAGCTGCCTGATGCACCAACAGCTGCTGTTGTAAAAAAGGGCGGAGGTCTGAACAGTTTCTTTTACGGCATCGGATTCTGTGCTCTGGCGATGGCAGCGGCAGTTTTCTTCCGAAGTGAATGGCTACCCCTTGTCGAAAAGATACCTACATTTGGGGCTGGTGCCGAAACAATGAATATCAGCTCTTTGGAAGATCGAATTGCGGGATTGGAACGGGACGCTTTTAATAGCCAAAACAAGAGCGTGGATGAAAATCGTTTCCTGGCACTGTCAGAGACAGTGCGTACATTGAAGTTAGAACAATCTGAACTCGAAAGACAGTTGAACGGTCTGACAAGTGGTGGCGTTGTTGTGACATCAAGTGACGCGGATAAAAGCCTGATTGATGCCCTGAAATCAGAGTTGGAACAAACGCGTGAGCGTCTGGATGGAATCGAAAGTAGAGGACTTGCTTCTTCATCAACAGGCAATACTTCCAACGGAGCTTCTGTCCAACAGTTGGCGGCTATTCGAACACAAATGAATGCGCTTGTATCTGAAGTTGAAGGTATTAAAGCGGGTGGATCTGCACCGTCGCAGACATTGATTACAAGCCCGGCAACAGGTGATGTTTATCTGGCCCTTGGTGTTTTACAGCTGCGTGATGCCTTGCGTGGATCTGGCCCCTTTGTGAAAGAACTGGATCTCGTCCGTGCGGTTGCCCCGGAAAACAGCACTATTGGTGAATTGGTATCTCCACTATCTTCTTTTGCGGCTGTGGGATTGCCCAGTTTAACTGACCTAAGAGCAAGTTTTCCAGCCGCAGCACGTGAAGCACTTTCAGCTGATAAAATTGCCGGAGGGCAGACTTGGGTCGATAAGGCAATTGGTCGTGTTACGGATGTGGTTTCAATTCGCCCGATTGATATTCTTGATGGGCAGGGAACATCAAGTGTTTTGGCCCGGGCAGAGAACTATCTGAAAGATGGTGATTTATCGGGCGCTTTGCAGGAGCTTGAAAACCTTACTTCTGCGGCGACTTCGGGAATGCAAGATTGGCTTGCATTGGCCCAACAGCGTCAGGAAGGGGAGAAAATCAGTCAAAAACTAGCTTTGCTTCTGATCGGTGTTACGGCACAGGGTAGTGGTGCCGGAGGTATCGAATAATGAAACGGACACTGATTTATTTTCTCAAGCTGGCGATTGTTCTGACAATTGTTATATGGATTGCGAACCGTCCTGGTCTGGTTTCCGTTGACTGGATTGGTTATCGTCTGGAAACAACGGTCGGGGTTCTTTTCCTTGCGGCTGTTGCTTTGGCAATATCTGCGGCGTTTCTGTATCGGCTCTGGCGTAGTCTTATCAACGCGCCAGCTCTTTTTGGGCAAGCCCGGCAGGATAATCGCAAGAAACGCGGATACAAGGCGTTAACGCATGGCATGGTTGCTGTGGCTGCTGGCGAAGCGCAGACAGCTCTGGCTATGGCGCGTAAAGCAGAAAACCTTTTGTCTGATGAACCTCCCTTAACCATGCTTTTATCTGCACAGGCAGCTCAGTTGCAGGGAAATGAAGAGGCTGCGACAAACTATTTCAAGGCCATGCTGGAGGACAAGGAGACTCGTTTTCTCGGGTTGCGAGGGCTTTTGATGCAGGCACAACGCCGAGGTGATTTTACCGAGGCGCTGGAGTTGGCAAAACAAGCGCACGCTTTGAGCCCGAAAACGCCGTGGGTTCAGGAAAGTCTGTTTGAACTCTCGGAAGCAACGGGACAATTTGCAATTGCAGATCAGGCTTTGAAAGAAGGGGCGAAGACAAAGAATCTTACTCCTGCAGAAGCTGCCCGAAAACGCGCTGTAGTTAAATTGCAACAAGCTCTGAAAGCGAATGATCAGGGTGAGGTTCAAGCCTCGCTCTCTTTTGCCAAAGAAGCCTATAAATTGGCGCCAGATCTGGTGCCTGCTGTGGCGTTTCTTGCCGAGGCTTATAATCGTGCCGGGCGAGTGAAGGATGCAGAAAAAACATTGAAAAAAGCTTGGGGTAAACAGCCTCACCGTGATCTTGCCCGTGTATTTCTGACGCTTTGGCCTTCTGAAAGTAATGTTGAACGTGCTAAACGTTTGGGACAGATGGTTGCGCAGAATAAAGATCATTACGAAAGTCATATTGCGCTGGCAGAAGCCAATTTAGCCGCGAAATTATGGGGCGAGGCGCGTCGTCATCTGAAGCAAGCTTCTGAGCAAGGAGGTCCAAGCCGATTGGTTTGTCGTTTGATGGGGCGGTTAGAGCAGGAAGAGCACGGTGATAATCGTGCGGCGGCAGAATGGTTTGAGAAGTCTGAAACTGCCCTTATTGCCCATAATTGGGTTTGCCAGTCTTGTGGTGCAATTGCTGAAAGTTGGCAAGCTCACTGTGGTGATTGTGGTTCCTTTGATTCCCTGACTTGGAAACGACCGGCAATTATGGCGGAAGAAAATACTATTGAATCAAAAGAGCTTGAAACCGTAACTGGCACTGCGCTGGTATTGGAAAATGGTGAAAAGAACGAGATTGTCATCACCAAGCCGACAGCTATTGAAGGGGCCGCAAGAGAGACTGGGGCTTGATGGCCCTCCTTATGAGCCGTGAATAACGTTCACTTCTTGATAAGGTTGCTGTGACGATTTCATAGTAAGCTTCTTCGATTATATCTTCTGCATTAACTCTGAGAGTTATATTTGTTTATGCACCTTTTCTAGCAGCTATACCGATAATGGATGCGTTCTGTTTTTATTAAAATAGCATCTCTTTGTGGAATGAATTCAGAGACAAGATCAGCTTTTAGATACTTTATTAATTATTGATATTTATCATATGGTTACCTGGTGGGGTTCTTTGAAAGTTATTGCTGTGGTCAAATATCCTTATTTAGTTGTCTTGATCTTTGTGAGTGTGTTTTTCGTTGTGGTTACAAAGGCCTATGCCGATACAGATCATGTTACTGTTTTTAAGGAAACGCTGGAAGTTTCCGTCAGTAACAAACGCGCACTTTTGGTTAAGAATGGGGAAAAAGTTTCTAAATTTAGAATCAAAGACCTTGAAGAGCTGCCTCTTTACGAAGTTTTTGTACCGCCAATTTGGGAAAATGAAGACGGGAAGTATCAGGGAGTGATTTTATCTGATATTTTAAGGGCCTCGGGCATGGTGGATGCGAATCGGGTTAAATTGGTCGCGTTAGATGGGTATGCCATTGATTTGACGCTTTCGAAGCGGCCCGCAAATTGTTTTTTTGTTGCAACAAGATATCTGATGCATGAGATCAAGGTCGATATGAAAGGGCCGATCCGTCTTCTCCTCCCTTGTATGATCGGCGGGAATGACAAAAGTTACGCAGAGATTTCAACCACGAACTGGATTTGGAATCTAAAAGAGATTCACATGCTTGACTAATGTCGAGTCAAAGAGATTCTCAATAATTATCTTTCTTGTTTAGATGTTTAAAAAGTTGATGTTTGCAACTTGATTGAAGGAGATGATTAATAAGTGACTGTTTTCCTTTGTTATTAAGGTAAATAATTCTAAGTCATTAAAATATATAAAAATTTACACAAAATTAGCCTAATAAATTCTTGTTGCACATGGGATATAGTTTGTCCTAAGCAAGAGGCGTTATGGTGATTGTGTGCGGCTGAACAATAATAGCTTGGCGTACAATTCTTATACGTTTGAGTCACGACTTTTCCCTTAAAAGCTTGTTGGCTTAGCGTGTCGAGGGTCATCTTCCCCCGAAGATGATCCTCATCCATTTAAAAAACAAATGTTGTAATTAATACTATAAATTATTTTTATGGATGATTTTTTGATACCAATAGGCTGAAAATTAATTCCCTTACTATTGGAGTCAGCAATGGAACGCACACTGCGCATCCGTAACGGAGAAAAAGTACAAGGCACATTTTCCAGAGCGGAAATGGAACGTCGTGTCAGTAATTTACGTCGGCATATGGCTGATAATGATATTGATGCCGTGATTTTGACCTCTTATCACAATGTCAATTATTTCAATGATTTTGTGTACTGTGCTTTCGGACGTCCTTACGGTTTGATTGTTACCCAGGACAAACATATCTCGGTCACTGCGAATATCGATGGTGCACAGCCGTGGAGACGCAGTTTTGATGACAATGTCATCTATACGGATTGGCAAAAAGATAACTATTTCTTTGCGATTAAAGATGAATTGTTGGGTCAAAATCTGGGCCGCGTTGGGTTGGAATTCGATCACATTAACATCGATAATAAGAACAAAATGGCCGTGGCCCTCGGAAGTCCCGAGTTTGTGGACATTGGCGCACCGACCATGCGGATGCGGATGATCAAGTCTGCAGAAGAAATCGAGATCATCAAACATGGCGCGGCAACAGCTGATATTGGCGGGGCGGCCTGTGCAGAGGCCATTGCTGTTGGTGTTCCGGAACACGAAGTTGCGCTACATTCAACACAGGCAATGATCCGTCATATTGCTAAGACCTTTCCTGATGCAGAACTTATGGATACCTGGACCTGGTTTCAGTCAGGAATCAATACAGACGGCGCCCATAATCCGGTGACTAGTCGGAAGATTGAATCAGGTGATATCCTGAGCTTAAACTGCTTTCCGATGATCGCCGGATACTACACCGCGCTTGAGAGAACGTTATTTGCCGAGTACGCGTCTGATGCACATATGAGGTACTGGAAAGCCAACGTCGAAGTACACGAAGTTGGTTTGGAGCTGATTAAACCTGGCGTCCGTTGCTGTGATATTGCACTTGAGCTCAACGAAATCTTCAAGAAGCACGATATGCTCCAGTATCGAACCTTTGGCTATGGTCACTCATTCGGGACACTAAGTCATTATTATGGTCGCGAAGCCGGACTGGAACTACGTGAAGATGTTGAAACAGTTCTCGAGCCGGGTATGGTTGTCTCAATGGAGCCTATGATCATGATTGAAGAAGGCAATCTGGGTGCGGGTGGTTACCGTGAACATGACATTCTTGTTGTGGGTGAAAATGGTGTCGAAAACATCACCAAGTTCCCTTATGGCCCTGAGCATAACATCATCAGCAAATAAATATCTTCCCCTGATTAAAGCCTCTATTTTGGAGGTTTTGGTGTCTCAAACTTTGAACCCGGCATACTTGTGCCGGGTTTTCTTTTTGCATAGATATTTAATAACCGATGTCACATTAAGGGCTCTTCAAGCGTCATATTCCTGAAAGCAACATCAAAGACAACAAAGGAAATACGATGATGACGACTTCTTCTGTGCCCCTAACATCTGAAAAACCTGTTCTGCATGAAAAAAATGATCCCAAACTGATAGGGTTCCTTGGACAGGTTCATGTGATGATGGCAGAGCGTGGTTTGGCACATTCCCTCTCTGCGCTTATTGAGTTACGGGCGTCCCAAATGAACCAATGCGCCTATTGTGTTGATATGCATATTTCTGACGCACGCAAAGCCGGGGTTAGTCAGGAAAAATTGGATAAAGTGATTGTTTGGCGTCATGTGGATGTATTTTCTGCGCCAGAACGTGCAGCATTAGCGTGGACCGAGGTACTGACAATATTTGATTCAAAAACAAATTATGCGAAACTTCGTTCTGAGTTACGAGAACATTTTTCAGACAAGGAAATTACGGTAATTACAACAGATATCGGAATGATCAATCTGTGGAATCGTGTACAGATATCCAAGCATTGATACGGCAACATTCATATGATGGCTGAAACTAAAACAGATATGTTTGAGCTAGCGCGACCCCGTCTTATGGGGCTTGCGTATCGCTTGTTGGGCTCTATCAGTGATGCGCAAGATATTGTGCAAGATACCTATCTGAAATGGATCTCCTATTCTGGCCCGGAGATAGAGAATCCTGCTGGTTGGCTGTCACGTGTTTGCACAAACCGTTGTTTGGACGAACTGAAATCTGCCAATCGTCAAAAATTAGATTACATTGGGTCTTGGATACCGGATCAAATTCAAACGGAATTTGAAGTCAGCGCTGAAGAACAATTGGAAATAGCCTCATCTTTGACAACAGCCTTTCTTCTTTTGTTGGAACGATTGACACCAAAGGAGCGGGCGGCGTATCTACTACACGATGTGTTTTCTATGCCATTTGACGAGGTTGCCTGCATTCTGGATATGCAATCCGCGAATTGTCGTAAATTGGCAACGCGCGCACGTGAGTATGTGGCAAAAAACAATGTGCGGCACGTACCGGAGAAACAACATCAGGAAAAACTGTTAGAAGCTTTTCAGGAAGCAATCAAAACCGGGAATGTCAAGATTCTAGGAACGATGTTACGGGCTGAGAGTGATTTACGTGCGGATAGTGGTGGCAAAGTACTGGCTGTGCAGGATGTAATCGTCGGTCATGATGCGATCTGTCGATTTGTTGAGGATATTTTATCCCACGCATGGAGCGAGATGACGATGACGACACAAATACTGAATGGCACTTTGGGATTGTTAATTGTGGATGAAGGTAACGTTCACGCTACTCTATCATTTGGATATGATGCAAAAGGTCAGATAAGTCAGATATACATCATGCGACATCCGGAAAAACTGAAGCAGATGACGTCGACCAGAGGAGTTTTGTCAACATCAGGTGCTATATTTTGGAAATGATATCTCCGCTCTAGATATTGTTCATGGGTGAGGAAAACGTCCTTCTCGCGAACAGGCTTTGTCCTTGTTATGAAATATTGATAAGCTTTATCTTGTCTGTAAAAAGCACTCAGGGTCCTAAATCCAGCGAGTCTGATCAAGAAAGTCCGATAATGTGTTTTCCACACCATGATTAATATTCCCACAGATCTGTTACGTACCTTTTCTACCGTGAATGATTTAGGAAGTATAACCCGTGCAGCTGAGACACTGGGGAGGTCACAACCTGCGATCAGTCTTCAGTTGCAGCGGCTGGAAGACCTGTTGGAAATATCACTTTTTAACCGGAGCGGACGGAAGATTACACTCACTGAAGAGGGTGAAATTCTGCGTGGATATGCCAAGCAAATTCTTGCGCAGAATGATGAGGTCATTTCCAGATTGAAAACTCCGAAAGTTGGGGGTGTTGTCCGGGTCGGCTTGCCAAATGATTTTGCCGTTTCTCTGTTGCCGACAATCCTTGGTGGATTTACCAGTGCTCACGATGGGATCACACTGGAAGTTGATTGTGGGATCAGTCGTGATCTTATTCAGGCTGTGGATAAAAATGACTATGATGTGGTCATCGCGCTTTGTTCGGATACACCTTCACCCTCTCTGGCAAAAACATGGTCGGATCGTCTGGCGTGGGTCGGGAATGGTGATGAAGCGTTATTGTCGCAAGATACCTTGCCATTAATTGTTTATCCGCAGGGGTGCATCTATCGACAGCGATCAGTAGATGCCCTGAACAGGGCGGGAAAAAAATGGCGTATTTCCTATTCCAGCCCTAGCCAATCAGGTATCGAGGCAGCAGTAAAAGCGGGCTTGGGCCTGACTGTTTTATCTGAAAAAACAGTCCCGGACAGTCTGGAGATTGTGCCTGTAGAGAATGGTTATCCCGGACTGGCGGACGTCGAAGTTGGTCTCTTTTATCGTCAGGGTGATTTAAGCGAGGCCGGGTTGCGGTTGGTTAATTATATCACAGCTTCGATGGATGAACTTCATCAGGAATAGGCGTAAAAGTATCCGTTAAATTTGCTGAGATCTTGATTTCAGTCCACACAACGTGCGCATTTATATCCCATCCCTTGACGGTTGGTGTGCGGTGCAGCATAAATGATCGCTAGTCAAAATCGACACATAAAAAATATCAGGGAGCGACGGGCGATATGACTTCTGTGACCAAACCTCAGTGGGTACCAAGCGAAGATCGTGTGCAAAACGCGATTGTCACTGACTTTATGGCCTGGCTGGATCGACAGGACAGGGCGAAGGTGAATAGTTTCGCTGATCTGCATCAGTGGTCTATCAAAAATATCGCTGATTTTTGGTCTGCTGCTTGGGATTATTTCGATCTCCCCGGGGATAAAGGAGCGCATGTCTATACGCGTAACGATCAGGATATCAAGGCAAGCGCGTGGTTTTCCCAATCAAAAATAAATTTTGCAGAGAATCTGTTGCGCTATCGCGGTGATCAGGAGGCTCTTGTTTTTTGGGGCGAAAAAGGACGCCAGAGATCTTTAAGCCGGGACGAGTTGTACAATGAAGTTTCTCGTCTTGCTCAAGCACTGAAAGCACAGGGAGTTGAACCCGGTGATCGTGTCGCGGGGTTGATGCCGAATATGCCCGAAGCCATCATTGCGATGCTTGCAACAACTGCTATCGGTGGTGTTTGGTCTTCGGCTTCACCGGATTTTGGTGCTCAGGGAATTCTGGATCGGTTTGGCCAGATTGCCCCAAAAGTTTTAATAGCCCCCGATAGTTATGATTATAACCTGAAAAACCACGACGTTCTTGGTAAAATAACTGATGTGGTCAAAGAGATTCCGGCCATTGAAAAGGTCGTTGTGATTTCTTGGTCAGGTGGGGGGGTGGATTTATCTGGATTGGATAATGCCGTCGACATGCGGGATTTTATCGATCCATTCCAACCCACAGAGATAACTTTTTCTAGACAGGGATTTGATCATCCCTTGTATATTATGTTCTCTTCCGGAACCACGGGGGCACCAAAGTGTATCGTTCATCGTGCAGGTGGCGCGTTGATGAAGCAGTTGGTTGAGCACAAGTTCCACGGTGATTTGAAAGAAAATGACCGCCTGTTTTACTTCACGACCTGTGGATGGATGATGTGGAACTGGTTTGCCGCTGGATTGGGCTGTGGCGCAACCTTGATTTGTTATGATGGATCTCCGTTTGCAGGAAGTCCGACAATTCTTTTCGATCTGGCAGAACAGGAAAAAGTCACCCATTTTGGTACATCGCCAAAGTATCTGGACACTTTGAAAAAAGCTGGTGAAAGCCCGATTGAGAACTATAAGATGCCAGCACTTCGGGCAATTTTCTCAACGGGGTCTCCTTTGTTACCCGAAGGTTTTGATTTCGTTTATGAGCATGTGAAAAAGGATGTCCAGTTGGCATCCATTGCCGGTGGAACAGATATTCTGGGTTGTTTCATGCTCGGAAATCCTATCGGACCTGTCTATCGCGGCGAAATACAAACACCTGCATTGGGATGTGCAGTTTCTGCCTTTAGTGATGAGGGTAAGCCTGTGTCTGACGCCAAGTCGGATGACGGGTCCAACGAACGTGGCGAGTTGGTCTGTACTGAACCCTTCCCATCCATGCCACTCTGTTTTTGGGGCGATGAAGACGGATCCCGTTATAACAAAGCTTATTTTGAGCGCTTTGATAATATCTGGACGCATGGTGATTTTCTGGAAGTCACAGAAAATGGTGGCCTGATTATCCATGGCCGTTCTGATGCAACGCTCAACCCTGGTGGCGTTCGTATTGGTACCGCTGAGATCTATCGTCAGGTCGAAACACTAGAAGAAATCCGTGAAGCGATTGTTGTTGGCCAAAATTGGGACGGCGATGTGCGCGTGGTTCTTTGCGTTATTTTGCAAGATGGCATCGAAGATCTAAGTGACGAACTGATTAAGAAGATCAAAACCAGAATTAGAACTGGTTGTACACCGCGACATGTCCCGGCAAAGGTTGTTGCAGTGTCAGATATTCCTCGGACAAGATCAGGTAAAATCACCGAGCTGGCCGTACGCGATATCATTAACGGACGAGAAGTGGGCAACAAGGAAGCTCTCGCCAACCCCGAAGCCTTGGATCTCTATCGAAATATTCCGACATTACAGGAAGATTAAAGGGACATTTTCTTTGGTTTCATTGTCATCAATTAGGTTAAAACCATCGCATTCATGTGGTATGTAAAACTAGAGTGCGCGCGAAGTGCGCTCTTTATACACGAAGCTGACTTTTAGTCAGCCCTATCTCAAATCTACCGACTTTAGTTGGTAGGGATCTAGTTTAAGTCAAACATATTAGAAATAGTCGTCATACCTAAGAAGAAACTCCAGAAGCGAACAAGTAATACGCGATTTCCAGCTTATTCCAAATATTGGGAGTGGATTCTGAGGGGCTTCTTTCGCAAAGGAGTTTTAGATAGCCAAAACAGAGTATTTCTGCGATTGTTCCTGAAAACAGCCTAAAGCCCCATAAAACAAACATATTTCACTAATTGGTCAATTGGCCGCAAGAGCAAGAACATGAGAAAACACACTGGCCAGCAGGCGAACAAGGCAATCATTCCAACTAAGTCAGAGGCTTGGACATGTCACGGCTGACGGACCTGATTGCACAAGCCAAAGCCAAGGATCCAAAGCTTGGAGATGAGCTGGAGCGAGAGTTCAAGACGCTGGCCAATCGTCGCCAGTTTGGGTTGAACTTTGAACGCCACGCGCCAGAGAGTGTGGAACTACCCGGTCGTCCCATCCGCAAGGGGGATAAAGTGCGCGTGCTGCCACCGCGCGGGAATGCATCTAAAGGTGATCAGCGACTTTGGAAGGTGGTCAAGACGAGCCGTCAGGATGGCCAGCGCGTCGCACAGTTGGACTTGCTTGGCGCAGCAGAGCTAGAAGTGCAGACTGTGCCCGTCGAAGACCTAGTCGTTGTGGCGGAATTTCGCGATTACATCTATCCCGGTTTGGTCAGTACAGGCAAAGTCGAACGCGGCGGCGACAAGCCCTGTCATACAGTGATCAATGGCGAGAATTTCCACGCGTTAGAGGCGCTGACCTATACCCATCGCGGCAAGATCGACGTGATCTATATTGATCCGCCCTACAACACCGGGGCGAAAGACTGGAAGTACAACAACGACTATGTGGAGGGCGACGACCTTTATCGCCACTCGAAATGGTTGGCGTTTATGGAGCGGCGACTAAAACTAGCTGCACAATTGCTTAATCCAATTAACTCAACATTAATCGTTTCGATCGACGAAAAGGAATATCTGAGGCTTGGCTTGCTTCTTGAACAAGTTTTCCCCGATGGGCGCGTTCAAATGGTGTCTAGTATTATCAATCCGAAAGGCGCTTCGCGTGGCGCATCATTCGGAAGGACGGATGAATACCTTTTCTTTGTCTGGTTGGGAGACGCCGCGCCAATTCCTGGACCTTTAGGAAACGAGTGGAAGATTGTCCAAGACAAACGTGCTGGAAAATTGAGGTGGGCTGAGGCACTTCGCTCCGGCTCTGATCCATTGCGGACAGACAGCCCTAAGCAGTTTTATCCTGTATTTTTTCGTAGCGGCGGTGATGGGCCAGAGTTCCATTCGGTAGGCGAACCATTCTTTGGTGACGGTTGGCAGGGTGTCGAAGCGCCTGAAGGATGCGTGGCAATTTGGCCTATTCGCTCCAATGGTGAAGAAGGCAGATGGCAAAATAGCTCTGCTGGCCTTCGAACGTTGATCGAAAAGGGATATGCAAAGCTGGGAAAATGGCGAGGCACTTCGACTTCGATAACCTATCTTTTCCGGGGTGAGCAGAAAAAAGTCGAAGCAGGAATGTTCCCGATTATCGGGCGAAGGTCCGACAATTCTATCATCGTTGATGACGCAGCTTACAAGCCAACTTTTGTTCCAGGTACTCAGTGGCGCATTTCGTCTCATAATGCAGAGCAAGGTGGCACAAACTTGCAAAAATCGTTTATACCCGGTCGCAAGTTCCCATTTCCCAAGAGCCTCTATGCGGTTGAAGATGCGGTGCGTTTCTTCGTTTCAGACAAAACAAACGCTACTATCCTTGACTTCTTCTCCGGTTCTGGCACCACTGCGCACGCTGTCATGCGCCTCAACAAGCAGGATGGAGGCCGCCGCCAATGTATCTCCGTCACCAACAATGAGGTTGGCGCAGACGAACAAAAGGTGCTGATCAAAGACAATCTTCGCCCCGGCGATCCCGATTGGGAGAAATGGGGCATTTGCGATTATATCACCAAACCGCGTATCAAGGCTGCGATCAACGGACAGACACCCGATGGCGAGCCAATCAAGGGCGATTACAAGTTCACCGATGAATTCCCGATGGCGGAGGGTTTTGAGGAAAACGCCGAGTTTTTCACGCTAACCTATGAGACTCCGGTCTCGGTCAGCCACAATCGCGCTTTTTCCCGAATTGCGCCGCTTCTATGGATGCGGGCGGGCAGCGAGGGGCGACGCATAGACGCGTTGCCAGACACAGGTTGGGATGTTGCCGATACTTATGGCTTGCTGACCGATCTGGACGCCGCAGCGTCTTTTGTGAATGCTGTCGAGGCCGCAGGCTGCATTCGCATTGCCTATATCGTGACTGACGACGACAGGCGTTTCCAGTCGGTTGCGCAGCGCCTTCCTGATGGGGTCGAGCCAGTGCGCCTATATGAATCTTATCTTACCAATTTCCGCTTCGCGATGGGGCGCTGAGACATGAAATTTACACTTAAAGATTATCAAAACGATGCCGTTTCCGGTGTTCTGGATCGGCTCAAGAAAGCCCGCAAACGTTGGCATGAAGACAAAGAGATCAGTGCCTTTTCTCTGACAGCCACTACCGGAGCGGGTAAAACTGTCATGGCCGCTGCCGTGTTTGAGGCACTGTTCTTTGGCTCTGACGATCACGAGTTTGAACCGGACCCCGGTGCAGTGGTGATCTGGTTCAGCGATGATCCATCATTGAACGAACAATCCAAGTATCGCCTGATGGAAGCCGCTGACAAGCTGACGGTCTCTGACCTTGTGACTGTCGAAAATACGTTCGGGCGCGAGACGTTTGAACCGGGCAAGATTTACTTCCTCAACACACAGAAGCTGTCCAAAAACTCTATGCTGGTGCGCGGGCATGACCCAGACGACACTGGCGTGGAAAGCATAGATGGCACGCCGCTGATGCCGGACGCACGATCCCACACAATCTGGGATACGATCCGCAACACGGTCGATGATCCAGACTTGACGCTTTATCTGGTGCTGGACGAAGCACACCGCGGGATGCGGGACACTTTAAAGGGCACCAAGACAATCGTGACACGCTTGATCAACGGCAAAGGCTCTGTACCCGGCATTCCGGTTGTATGGGGTATCTCAGCCACTGTGCAACGTTTTGACGATGCTGTGAAGTCGATGCAGGACAGGACAGCACTCCCGAATGTAGTGGTCAGTTCAAAGTTGGTGCAAGAATCAGGACTGTTGAAAGACACGATCAATCTGGACGTCCCAGATGAAGCTGGCGACTTTACAACAGTCTTATTGAGACGGGGCACACAGAAGCTACGCGACATAACCAAAGCATGGGACGCCTACGCAGTCGAGCAAGGGGATGGTGGCAAGGTCACGCCATTGATGGTCTTGCAGGTGCCCAATTCCCCTAACAAAGAAGATGTTGGTACTTGGCTGCAAACAATATTCGATACTTGGCCAGAGTTACCCGCTGACAGCGTGTTCAATGTCTTTGGGGAACACAAAACAGAGACCTTTGGGGGGCATTCTGTGCCTTATATTGCCCCTGAGCGTGTTCAAGAGACGAATCAGGTAAGGGTTCTTCTGGCAAAAGATGCCATCAGCACCGGCTGGGATTGTCCTCGCGCCGAGGTCATGGTGTCATTCCGTGCCGCGAACGATCAGACGCATATCACGCAGTTGTTGGGGCGCATGGTACGGACACCGCTCGCAAGGCGTATTCCGGGCAATGAGCGATTGAATGCAGTTGATTGCCTTTTACCCAACTTCAACCAGACGACAGTCAAAGCTGTTGTCACGTCGTTGATGACGGGTGGCGATATGGGCGATAGTCTACCCGGTCGCCGCGTGCTCATTAACCCCAAAGAAATGTTTCCAAACCCTGAAATTCCACAAGGGGTTTGGGACAAGTTGCTTTCTTTGCCTTCAAAGTCACTCCCAAAGAAACAAGCCAGACCGATAAAGCGATTGACTGCCCTTGCCCATGAATTGGCAGCCGACGGGATACTGGCGAATGCTGGCAAGACTGCCCATGCCCACTTGCACGTGTTGCTTGATCAGGCCCAAGGCGACTTTTCAGAGGCCATAGCCAATGCTCGCCAATCAGTCTTGGTCGTCGAAGGCAAGACCGCCAAGACAGACGTAAGCACACAAAAAATGACATTCGATGACTTTGTTGAAGATGCTGACTTAGCCGTCATTGATGATGCCTACAAGCGCGCTGCGAGATTGCTATCGCCCGACTTGGCAAAGACCTATAGCGAGCATTTAGCCAGTCAAAATGATGACGATGCTGACGAAGAAGAAGCTCTGGTCGAAGCACACACCGATATTGCCGCAATCGGAATGGTTCCTGCGATTAAAGACGTCCTTGAAAAAGAGGCCGAAAAACTCGCCAACACATGGTTGACTGATTACAAAGAGGCAATAAAGGCGCTCAAAGATGAACGTCAGGACGTGTATCGCGAGCTGCGAGAATTGAGCACCAATCCTCTTGACGTCAACTTGGCAATGCCAAGAAATAGCCTGCAACCGACAATAGAATTGAAAGAAAATGGTACCGAAATACCGTTGCCGAGCTTTGACGCTCACTTGTTGTGCGACGATGAAGGCTTGTTTCCCGCAGATTTCAATACTTGGGAAACGGAAGTGCTGACGCAGGAAGCAAAGCAAGCCAATTTCTTAGCGTGGTATCGCAATCCCTCCTCGGCAAGCCCCGAATCTTTGGGTATTACTTACCTTGATGACGATCAGCATAGTATTGTACGACCTGATTTCGTGTTCTTTTCACAAGTAGACGGCGACGGGATACAGGCGAATATCATTGATCCGCATGGGCAATTTCTAGCAGACTCGCTGCCAAAATTGCTTGGTCTTTGCGATTATGCACAAGAGCATGCGGCCCACTATGGTCGAATTGAAGCCGTTGCCAAAGTTGGAGACGCCTTCCGGGTATTGGATTTGACTGATGAAGCCGTTCGAGAGCAAATTCGATTTGGATCAAGTGCTAAGGCCTTGTTTGAGGGCGCGGTATCGAAAGAATACCAAAGTTGAGCTAATTAGTCGCTAGCGTTTATTCTGAAACGACTAAGCAAGATCGGAAGTCAGAGCTTGGGATGCTATCTTTAAGGCGATTCCGGTTACTGATAAGGTTGGCTTTGTGTCAAAAGGTGCAGGGCAACATGGCTCCCGAACCCTTTGGTCGCAATTTCCTGATCATAGAGAATATTGGCAATCTGTAGAGCATTTCCTGAAGAATTTATAGGCATCTTGGTTTAAGCACTCAAAGATCAACCTCGATATCACTTTTGGGAAAGCTGCAGCAGGCGAGGAAGAGATTGTTTTTTGTATCTTCCTCGCTGAGCGCCATGGCGTTTGGTGCTGAGATTTCGCCGTGTTTTAGCTCACTTTTACAGGTGCCGCACAGACCGCCGCGACAGCTGTAGGGAATATCGATTCCTGCAGCTTCAGCCGCGTCTAGAACAGCTTGATTTCCCTTGATTTCTGCAGTCACACCTGATTTGGAAAAGTGAATTGAATAGCTTGCGGTTGATCTGTCTTTAGAGGGCAGGATTGGTTCGATGGTAAAGCTTTCCTGATTGTACTGATCTTCTGGAAAACCATTGTTCATCAGTAAAGCTCGTACCGTTGCCATAAACTGATCAGGACCACAGACAAATACATCACGCTCAAGATAATCGGGACAAACTTCTTTTAGCATTTTGGGTGAGATTCGGCCTTTGATACCGTGTTCAATCAAACTGGAGGACGGAACGCCCTGAGTCGTGTTATAGGAAAGCTTTAGCCCGGGGAATTGCTTTGAGAGCAATGACAGCTCTGACCAGGCAATAAGATCATCAATTGTGTGACCGGAATGATGGAAATGGATGTCATAATCCAACCCTGTATCCGTAATGAACCGGGTCATTGATAGCATAGGCGTTATACCTGATCCGCCAGAAATCATCAGGATTTTTTTCTTTTGGTCTTCTCTTAAATGGAAAATACCGGCGGGACCAATGGCTTCTACACTAGAGCCAACGGTTACATGATCATGCAGCCAATTGGAAACACGTCCTTTTTTAACCCGCTTGACCGTAATTGTAATAGTGTCCGGGCGTGAAGGGGGGGATGAAATAGTATAGCAACGGCTGACAATTTCGCCGTTAATTGGAATGTGAAGGGTTAAGAATTGTCCGGGTTGATAGGAAAAACGCTTCACAGGGTCAGCTGTGAATTTAAAGGTTTTTACGTCCTTGGTTTCATCAATGACCTGCACACACCGTAGTAATATGGGATTCTGATCAAAGGTTTCTGATGGCTTTGGTTTCAGATGTGCTGTCATGCGAGATGACTTGAGTTTCCAGTTATCGACGTAGTATGGTTTGGATTTTGTTTTAAGTATTTCGACAGGATCACCAATCTGAATAGTTCCCGTGTTCAAGGGAATCATATTTTCCCCGAAAATTACATCTTTCCCATCCGGAACTTGCCGGAATTCGGTGAGAGTTTTCAAAGGCTCAAGAACTTTATCAGCAGCATGGGCAAAGGGATCAACGGTTGTGAAAACACAGCGTGCGCAGGGTTTGGGTAATTCGAACCTTACATCGCCAATTCTGATCAAGGACCATCCGTCTTCTTCGAAAGGTAGAGTACCGCTAACTGTTATATTAGGACGAAAATTGGCCATGGAAACAGGGGCAAGCAAACGCCTGTTCAATTCACCCAGTGAACTCTCTGCAGTGATCAAAAGTGGAAAGCCATCGGCAAATCCCACATCATTTTCGGGGTGTTGTTTGATAAAGCGTTCAGATCGATTGCCGAAGTAAAGCAATTTCATGGGTTCGCCAAGAAGATCACTTATCCATCCATCCGCTTGGTCACCGCACTCCTGTCCAATAAGATCCGTGCCCCACACATTACTATTTTTGTATTTATCAGCAAAGCTTTCAGGATTGAGAGTGATAGATTCTTTATCCTCATGAGACAGAGTTAAAAGTGCGCCATGATAAGCGCTCTTGATTGCCGTGATCTTTGGGTGTGTCCGTCCGGTAACAAAGGTGCCGTCGGGCTTTGTAATGAGATATCGACGATCCCCGGCCAGTCCGGCTGTTAAAACAGATGCTTTGGACATTGAGATACCGGCAACAGATTTAACGGGATAAATCAAGAGATCACTGACAACTGCTTTGGACATAATAGTGCCTTTTATTGGGTGAGATTGGCCAAGAATGATTGATGATAATGATTTGATGCCAAGAAGAACAAGGGCAGATAGCAGATATATTTTAAAAATAGATTCAGTGGAGAGATTCTATTTCATATAGAAAATATTGATCAGTTTTTGGTGATTCAAAATTGCCACACTTTTGCGCTTAAAAGAGTTGAGCTTGTTGAATCTGGGGTTCATGACAGGCAGGACCTTCGTTGCGGGCATTATTGACATAGCTGGTGACGGGTGTTGCTTTGAGATTATTGATTGGGAGCGGTTTCAAGAGATCGTGCCCTCCTTTGAATAACCACGTATTGTAATTTTTTCTTGGCACAATTACCGGCATTCTATGGTGAATGTGGCAAATGTCGTGATTGGCTTCGGTTGTTAAGATGGCACAGGATTGTACTTCACTGCCATCAGCTCCAAGCCAATCATCCCAGATCCCTGCAAAAGCAAAGGGCGCATTGTCAGTCTGTGTGATGTAATAGCCTTGTTTTGCAGCAGGGCCTGTCTTCCCGGCATATCCGCTTTGCCACTCATAGAAGCCGTCGGCGGGGATCAGGCAACGCCTGCCGCGAAAGGGGCCTTTGAAGGATGGCTTTTCGTTGACTGTTTCGCTCCGGGCGTTGTGTATTGGATTGTTCAGGTTTGGTTCTTTAACCCAGTTTGGAATCAATCCCCAACGATGCAATGTGAAATGTTTCCTTTTATCAGACCCTAGAACAACAACTGCAACTGGTTGGGTCGGACAGATGTTATATCGTTCTTCCAGATTGGGTCGTTCTGGAAAGTCCATAAGGTCGCTTAGATCAGCGATAGGGGTGGTTAAAGCAAAACGTCCACACATGATTCAGAAACATTAATCCTTGAAAATTTATGCCTAACTTACCAGTTTTTTGTCTTGAGGAAACTATCTCTTCTGGTGCGATTTAGTCTTGTAATCAACGTTTGATGTAATCCCGGAGTTTCATTTTTATGCTTCTTGATCTATACCCTTGTTTTATATCGGGGCGCTTGAGAAGCGAGATAGCCTCTAATAACGAATTTTGATGCGAGATCGAACCTATGATTTTTGGATTTTTTGGACGGAAAAAAGAAATCCATATGATCGATGATGGCTTGAAGCGCACAGGTACGTTTAGCGCCGTTGTTCCAGATGCTGTAAAGCTGACTTTGTGGCGCTTGGCAAAAGACAGAGGGTTACTTAGAGATAATCCAGAGGGAGCCCTTCATGATTTGGCTGGGTTCTTGAGTTATTGTATTCTGGGGCAAGAAGATTTTGAAGATTTTAACGGCGCTGAAGAGTCAAAAGAAATGCTGCGTCGATTAGAGATGGTCAAGGTTTTTGAAGATGGTATTGATGCTGAAATTGTTCTTTTAACTCTTCACGCTGGATTGGCTGATGAAACTACAGCTGGGCAATATTCAATAGAAGAGGACGCTGATTCAACTGATGTTGTTCAGGGTTAATATGATTTAGTGTGATTTTCTGGGAGAACAAGGGCGGAGAACACTTCTTTTGGCTAAGCTGTTTTACTATATGATGTGGATATTTTTTATCCCCTTTATCCTGTTGCTAAACATGATTGAAGGGAAAAATGACTATCCATTAAAACAGCCAGATCGCCGTGGAGGCGGTGATACGAACGCCCCGAAGAAAAAAACAGAAGAAAACCGATAAAGTTACTGCCCATAAACCTGAGTTAACGTATAATGGGCAACTTGGAAGTGAATTAAGGGAATTAAGATCATTAGTGAGGGATTTTCAGAAACGGAGCGGATCAGGTTCCACAACCTTTTACAGGTTGCAGCGTTAAGCCCGTATGACGGAGAGCGAGAGAATGCCCTTGCGGCAGCTAAGCGTATGGCAGTAAAACATAATATGTCGTTGGAAGAGGCTGCAGAAGGTGGTCCGAGAGATGAGCCAAAACAAAAGGCGCGTCCGGCTTCCTATAGTATGTCGGCGACGGAACGTGTTTTTGCCAACTCGCTCCATTTGATGGATTCTCATCTTGCACAGGAAAAAGCCCGTCATGAAGCAGCACTAAAGGCCGCTTATGAACGAGGCTTGTCCAAGGATGATAAGCCTCAAAAATCACTCGGCAGCCCTGTGAAAGTCAGAAACAGAAAACCACGGGGTATGCCGCCAAAAATTCACGCCGCTGTTTTGTTGAGGGAAACAGAACTATCCATTCGTGAAATTTCGAGCATTACAGGGCTGGATGTTTATAAAGTTACAGCAATGAAACTTAAGAACAGAAAGCCAGCTGCTTAAAGATCAGAGAATTATAAACAGAACCAATGTTCTCTGAATGACAATCTTTTAAATATTATTAAAAAGAGCCCCCTGGCGATGATCGTGAAGTGGCGCACTGTGTGGATGTCTGTCTCTAAACTGTACGCCGACACCATCCCAGGCATGTCGAACGACTGTACCGGAATACCGTCCCAAACTGCTTAGATCAAGTTCGACAACAGTACCGATAGGAGGGCGACAAAAAGTTTCCAGAAAGAGTCCGTTTCCGGATAGATTTTGAACGGAACAAGGGTGCCAAGAACCATCAATGCCCAAAGAGGCGTTATCCCCTGCGGCATATCTTTTATATTGGCGGTTTTCTATCATCAAATACACTTGTACCAAATCATTTATAAGAACGATTCTAGGTACTAATTCTTACCAATTCCTTTCTAAAACCTTTCAAATACCTATAAACTTGTGTGATTTCTGTGAACAATGAATCCTATGCGTGCATTTAGGGTTAAGGACCACATCTTTGTGCGGAGCTATGCTCTTTTTCGAGGCAGTTTTCCTTGACCGAAAAGCTTTGATGACTGATGTGTTATATAACCGTTTTACTTCGTTCTTCTACTTTGCTGCTTAATTGCTTGTATTGATCTATTTACATGCTGTTATGCATGCTTGAGATAAAGATAGTTAAAACGCTTGTAGGTGATTTGTTTCAGCACAGGAAATAGCATCAAATGTATAAACTGCACTACTATCCCGGCAATGCGAGCATAGCCCCACATATGTTGATGGAGGAGCTTGGCGTTGACTATGAGCTTGTCTATGTGGACCGTAATAAACAGGCACATAAAAGTCCAGAATATCTTGCTTTGAATCCTTCTGGCCGTATTCCTGTGTTAGAAGATGGTACGATGGTTATTTCAGAGACCGCGGCAATTTGTTTACATATTGCTGATCGCCATCCTGAAGGTCGGATGGTGCCGGATATTGCGACGCCGGAACGGGTCAAGTTTTACCAATGGCTGATGTTTTTAACCAATACGATTCAGACAGAGTTTCTGGTTTATTATTACTCTGAACGTTATAGCAGTGATGTATCGGATGCCCCGGCGATAAAGGAAGCAGCTGAACAACGTCTCATTAGTTATTTTGAGATTGTCGAAGCTCAGCTTGCAAAAAAAGGCCCCTATATGATGGGAAAAGTGGTCTCGTTTTTGGATTTTTATCTTTTGATGCTCTGTCGTTGGGGGCGTTTTCTGTCGACAAAGCCAAGCGAAATGAAGCATTTGGGTAAACATGTTCAACTTATGAGCAAGCATCCGGCGGTTCTCAGAACTTTTGAGCAAGAGAAGCTGGAAGCACCTTTTGCCTAAGAAAATTTTCTGAATTTTTTGATTTTTAATAACGGTTGGTGGCTTATTATCAACCGTTATTTTTACCTCTGAATTTCAAATATTTGATATATAAGACTAATGCTTATTTCTCTTTTGTTCTGCCAGAGTAGTGAATAGAGAAGCGAAAAGTCGCAACTAAGGTAGAATTATCTTAATAAATATTCTCTAGTGGTAAGAATGGAATCTGGTAGGGGCTTTGTACCTTATGCCAAGGGGAATAATAAATGTTATCAGCGATCACTAATTCTTGGTCACTTTTACTCGGCATTGCCTTTCTGATGTTAGGCAATGGATTACAAAGTACTGTGCTGAGTGTACGTGGCTCTATAGAGGGGTTTTCGACCGAATCAATCGGTGCTGTGATGACCTGTTATTTTATCGGGTATCTTGCTGGATCATTTGTGACGCCTAAGGTTCTTGCCAATGTAGGGCATGTGCGTGTTTTTGCGGCGCTGGCCTCGTTGTCTTCCGCTTCAGCATTGATGCATGCGGTTTTTATCGATCCCTATACTTGGGGTGCGATGCGTCTTATAACCGGATTTTGTTTTGCGGGATTATATATCGTCGCTGAAAGTTGGCTGAACGATAGCTCAACCAATGAAACCCGTGGACAGCTATTGGCTGTCTATATGGTGGTTGTGTACGGCGCTATGGGGTTGGGGCAGCTCCTGATTAATATTTCCGACCCGGGTAGCTTCTTGCCTTTCATTTTGATGTCGGTACTGGTTTCCCTTGCTCTTATTCCTACAACCCTGACGGTTGCACAGGTTCCAACTTTTGAATCGCCTACTCCCGTTAGCTTAAAACGACTTTTTAATATTTCTCCATTAGGTTTTGTCTGTGCATTTGCTGTTGGTGCTGTTCAAGCCCAAATTTTTGGTTTGGGGGCGATTTATGCCAAAGAATTGAACATGACAACCAGAGATATTTCCTTTTTTGTGGTGGCAATGTCTATTGGCGGCGTCGCACTTCAATGGCCGATTGGCAAGGTGTCTGATCATTTTGATCGACGTAAAGTTCTGATTGTTGTGGCGCTTCTAGCAGGACTGATTGGTATTTCAATGGGTTTCTTCTCAGGTCCAGAAGCGACGGTATGGTTTCTGGGCAGTGCCTTTCTGTTCGGAGCGCTTTGTTTGCCTTTGTACTCATTGGCGATTGCACATACGAATGATTATCTGGATGCATCTGAAATTGTTGGTGCGACGAGTGCATTGATTGTTATTGGTGGAATAGGCGCAATTGTGGGGCCGATCATCAGTACATTTTTGATGGGGCAACTGGGACCAAATGCTTTTGTATACAGTATGTCAGTAACTTTGTTACTGATTACAGCATTTGGTGTGTTCCGTATGACACAACGTAGCTCTGTACCAATTGCAGAACAGGGCGATTATATCGCAGTGCCTGCAGAATCATCCACAATGGTTGTCGCGATGACACCAGAAGGAGAAGAATGGTACGAGGAGGTCATTGCCGAAGCGGAAGCAGAGGAAGAGACCGCTGATACAACCATCGGGGATGAAGAAACCGAGTCAGATACTCTGGAAGACGGTCCTGCGTTTTGGGAAGAGGAAGCCCCGTCAGAAGAGGAAATGTCCGAAACTGAGAATACGGCGAAAAACGGTTAGTTTTATGGCCAATGAAGGTTGGCAATGGGTATGGTTGCGAAGGCTCGGAATAAAAACGGGCCAGGGTACCCAGAAAATGATTCCAGAAAATTATTATCGGTTTTCGTTGATAATCTCGAGGAATATATCGGCATAGCGTTCAAGTTTGCGCTTGCCGACACCGGGGACATTTGCCATGTCGCCCAAATCAACCGGGCGCGCCATAACCATTTCCAAAAGGGTTTTGTCGTTAAAGATCACATATGGGGGCACCCCCTGATCCTTCGCAAGTTCAAGGCGTTTTGCTCTTAAGGCCTGAAAGAGTGCTTCGTCTTTAGGGTCGTCGATTGTTGCTGCAGGACCAAAAGATTTTTTATAATGACTGCGAAGTGATGCACGGGTTTTCTTTGCCGGATCACGGCGGAACTGAACCGTCTTTTCACCTCGTAAAACGGGGCGACAATCTTCACCAAGCTGAAAAGATCCATGGCCTTCCATATCCACTTTCAAATAGCCAAGGGCGACGAGTTGGCGGAAAATGGATCGCCATTCCTGTTTCAAGAATTCTGTGCCAATGCCAAAGGTGCTTAGTTGATCGTGTCCAAGTTTTTCAATGCGTTCTGTCTTGGCCCCCAAGAGAACATCAATGACGTGTGCTGAACCGAAAATTTGCCCCGTTCGATATACGGTAGAGAGTGCTTTTTGCGCAGCTTCTGTACCATCAAAGCTTTCGACAGGTGTCAGGCAGGTATCGCAATTGCCACAAGGTTCAATTGGGTTGTCATCAAAATATTCCAGTAGAACCTGTCGTCGACAGCGCGTGGTTTCGCAAAAGCCCAATAAGGCTTCCAGCTTTCTGTTTTCGATCCGTTTTTGTGCTTCGGGTGCATCGGATTGTGATGCCATGTGATAGAGCCGGGCGACATCGTTCATGCTGTAGATCATCCAGGCCTCTGCCGGAAGACCATCACGCCCTGCGCGACCTGTTTCCTGATAATAAGCTTCCAGACTTTTGGGCAGATCCAGATGGATCACGAAGCGGACATCGGGTTTATCTATGCCCATACCAAAAGCAACAGTGGCCACCATGATCACAGCATCTTCTTTGAGAAAACGATCCTGATTACCTGATCTTATGTCTTTGGAAAGACCTGCATGGTAGGGCAAGGCATTAAAGCCCTTTTCACTCAGGGATTGAGCAATTTCTTCTACCTTGTTTCTGGACATGCAGTAAATGATACCGGACTGTCCCGCATGTTCGCGTTCTAGCAGGTCGATTAGCTGTTTTTTTGGGGCAGCCTTCAAGCCAATCTTGTAACGAATATTTGGTCGATCAAATCCGGCGACAAAGGCACGGGCTTCACTTAAATGAAGGCGCTCTTTGATATCTTGTCTGGTTGGCCCGTCAGCTGTCGCAGTCAGGGCAATTCTGGGAACCCATGGAAAACGTTCTTTCAAGAGGCTGAGTTGCAGGTATTCCGGTCTGAAATCGTGCCCCCACTGTGAAACACAGTGCGCTTCATCAATGGCAAAGAGCGATAGGTCACACTGCTCTAAAAGATTCAGAAAGCCATCAGTGAGAAGCTTCTCCGGGGCGACATATACCATGTCGAGTTCTCCGGATCGCATGCCTCGTTCCGTGGCGAGTATTTCGCCGTAGGGCAGTGTCGAGTTCAAGGCCGCAGCTTTGACGCCCAGTTGTTGAAGCGCGGTAACCTGATCCTGCATCAGGGCAATCAGAGGAGAGACAACAACCGCAAGGCCGGGACGACAAAGTGCGGGAATTTGATAACACAAAGATTTACCGCCACCCGTTGGCATCAAGACAAGAGCATCACCACCATCAATTACATGGTCAATGATAGCCTCTTGATCTCCACGAAAGCTATCGTAGCCAAAAATTCGGCTAAGTATATCCTGTGCGGAAGGTATTTGGGGGGCGAAGGCATCCATGCTTGGCTTATAACCAAGTCTTTCGTGGTCGGTCAAAAAGAGTTTGTTAAGGGGTTGTATTGTATTTTATAGCGAGATCTTGTTTTATGTTGCCGACTTGTGTCTAACGAGATCTGGAAATAGCTGCTGTTAATAATATCAATACCTTCTTTTGCTTGTCATTTTAATATGAAAAGGATGTGGATGTGTCAGAGACAGGCCAGGTACCCCATATCGACACAGAACTTGCTGAAATTTATCGAGCAGGTGTGCAAGATGATTTTTCTGCGCTTGAAAATATACTCGAAAAAATAATCAACAATCCTGACGACCAATTCGAAGCCATCGATCAAGCTCGTGGTATTGTCCATAATATCAAAGGGCAGGGTACAAGTTTTGGTTTTCCACTTATTACAACAATTGCAGATAGTTTCTATAAGCTTTTAAAGCACGAGCTTGAGCAAAACGCTCTCCATGCTTCGACGCCTAAGTTATTTGAAGCCCATCTCAAGGCTATGAAGTCGATCATTGTCAACGAGATTTATGGAGAGGGACCTGATTTGATGCAGATTATTGCGGAATCGCTTAAGAAGAATGTGAATCAAGTAATTTACTAAAAAAATAGAATTTCAGAGATGAAAAAAGCCCGATGCTAATTCACCGGGCTTTTTGTATGACTTGATGTTATCAGCGCTTATTCGCGGTTACCAAAAAGCTGTAACAGGAACAAGAACATGTTCAGGAAGTTCAGGTATAGTGAAAGGGCACCCATAATAGATTTTTTCTGGGCAACTTCCGTATGGTCACTTTCCATATACATTAGTTTGATGCGCTGTGTGTCGTAAGCGGTAAGGCCTGCAAAGATCAGAACACCAAGAACGGAAATTACAAACTCAAGCCCAGAAGAGCCTATGAAGATGTTCACGATACTTGCGATAATAAGACCAAAAAGACCGATGATCAGGAAAGATCCCATCGCTGACAGGTTCTTTTTGGTCGTGTAACCGACAAGACTCAAACCGGCAAAAGAGGCCGCTGTGATGAAGAATACGCGGGCGATTGAGCCCATTTCATATGCAATGAAGATAGAAGAGATAGAAACTCCCATCAACACAGAGAAAACCCAAAATAATATTTGAGCAGTTGAAGCTTGAAGGCTGTTAATACGAGCGCTTAAGAAAAAAACCATTCCTAGTGGTGCAAGCATAACTACCCATTTTAAAGGTGAGCCAAAAATTGCGTACATAAGTTCAGGGCTCTGGGATACTCCGAAAGCAGCAAGTCCGGTAATGACTAGGGCAATTGACATATAGTTGTATACGCCAAGCATATATTTGCGCAGACCAGCATCAATGTCGGCTGCTGTTGCCTGGCCATATCCAACACTGCGTTGTGTGGAACGGTCGATCATAAGAAACCTCGTCTCGTTTACATAAAAGCTGTCCCTAATATTGGGTCTTGTTGCTTAAAAATCAACAATAATCGGGTTCTTCAGTCGGATATTATGGTTTTGCCTGAAAATTTATTCATTTCGTAATAATGCAGCGGGGCGTTGTCGTAGTGCACTCCATGTCCCGGCATAACCACAAACCAGTGTTGCGAGCAAAGCCAGCAAAGGGGTGAAGAGAACAACTTCGGTAAGTAACGCGAATTCGAGGCGTAAAATATAGATCGTAATTGCCCAGGAAGCTGCGGCACCAATAACAACTGCAACCATGGCAGAGATCAGGCCTAACATGCCAAATTCCAAAAAGAAGGTTGCTGCGAGTGATTTTCTACTCGCGCCCAAGACTTTCAGAACAATCGAATCGTATACCCGGCGGCGATGTCCCGCGGCGACGGCACCGCCCAGTACAAGGGTGCCCGCCAACAAGGCAACAACAGCAATAACGGAAAGGGCAAGGGCAACGTGACTCAGTAATTCTGTGGCCGCTTCCAGTGCTTCTTTGACACGAATAGAGGAAACATTTGAAAATTGATCGGTGACTTTGATCTCTAACGCATCCTCTATGTCAGGCAAGGCTTTGACGGTCGCAATATGTGTTTGTGGTGCTTTAGACATCAGGCCGGGAGAGAAAACCATAACAAAATTGATTTCCAAACCACCCCAATCGATTTTTCTCAAGTTTGCAATCTCGACATCAATGGGACGTCCCAACAGGTTGATTGTCAAACTGTCCCCAATACTAAGACCCAGTCCTTTTGCCACGGCTTGATCAAGAGAGACCAAAGGCTTGCCGTTATAGTCTTCTGGCCACCAGTTTCCATCGACGAGTTTGGTGTTCTCCGGCATTTCGGCGGACCATGTCAGGCCGCGATCACTGCGAAATACCCATTTGATTTCGCTTGGAATTTCCAACTCGGAAGGGGGGGTGCCATTTACGGCTGTAATCCTGCCGCGCATCATGGGGACACGCCGTAATTCATTGACGCCAGCCGTGCTTTTCACAAGTTTGTCAAAATCTTCAACCTGTTCAGGCTGGATATCGATAAAGTAAAAGCCGGGGGCTTCTTCTGGCAGGCTTTGTGTGACGGCCTGACGAACATTCCCTTCCAATAGCGCAACAATGACAAGGACAGTAAGTCCTAATCCCATTGACAGGATGACGCTTGTTGTTGGCGCACCCGGTCGGTGAAGGTTTGCAATTGCTGTGCGCAGGGCTGGGTGCGTTGCCCGTGGCAAAAACCTGGTGAGTTTGGTTATGAGCCACCCAACGCAGTGATAAATGGCGAAGGTACTGATTGCGCCAACAATAAAGAACCCGGCAATTCTGGGATTACTTGCAAAGGTAACTGCGGTCAGCGCGAGAAGAATAGCGCTAAGACTTAAAGCCAGCATCGCCTTTGGCGTTGGACGTCCAGTAATCGGGGATGTTAAATCTCTGAAAAGACGCGCAGGCGAGGTTTTCCCCGCTTTGGACAACGACCAGATTGAAAAGGTGAAAGCGGTGAGGAAGCCGAAAGCTGCTGCAAGTAAAAGAGGTTCAGCATAAAATTGTGCAGCGATTTCCCACCCCAAAATATCTTTGGCAAAGGCGCTGGCAATATAAGGCGCGGATGCGCCTGCAAACAACCCTGTAATAGTGCCGATCAGAGTAAGGAAAAGTATTTGAATAAGATAGATCTGGAAAATTAACCTGGAAGGAGCCCCAAGACATTTCAGTGTTGCCACCACACCTACTTTGCTGTCCATAAAGCTTTTCACTGCGTTTGCGATACCAACACCGCCAACGAGCAATGTCGCTAGCCCGATAAGTGTCAGATACATGCCCAGGACATCAATAAACTGGCTGATGCGTGGTGCAGCCTTTTCTGAACTTCTTATTCGCCAACCTGCTTCCGGAAAGGTTGTTGTAATTGCTTCCTGAAAAGCTTTGAGATCTGTTTCGATGGGCAAGGCCAGACGATAGTCATATCGAACCATGCTGCCGGGTTGAATAAGGCCTGTTCCTTCAAGACTTTCTCCGAACACCATCACAGTGGGGCCATAGGTAAAGGCGCGGGTTGAAAGATCAGGCTCTTTTATGAGGGATGCTCGTATTTCATAATGTTCATTGCCAACGACGATCTGATCGCCGACCGCTAGATTGAGTTTTCGTAAAAGGTTTGGGGCGAGAATGGTGCCCCATCCTTTGTCGGTTTTAGCAAGAGCATCTGAAAGCGTGATATTGGGCTCAAGGATCACATCGCCGTAAAGGGGATAAACGTTATCAACGGCGCGCAATTCTATCAGGGTGCGTTTGCCACCCTCTACCGCTTGTTTCCCCATCGTACGCATCTCGCGAACAAGAGAAATTTTCCCCTTCTCTTGAAGCCAGTTCAGTTGGGCGTCCGAAGCTTTGCGATGCACCAGATTAAGCGCGATGTCACCGCCCAAGAGATTGCGGCCGTCATTTCGTAATCCCTGTTCAATGGCCGCCGAGATTGAGCCAACGGCGGCAATGGCGGCAACACCCAAAAACAAACAGGCCAGAAATATACGAAAGCCTTTTATGCCACCCCTGAGTTCGCGAAAGGCATAACTGGCAGCAAGAGAGAAAGGTAAGCGTTTTGACATAGTGATTAGCCCTGCGATGCCAGAGCGGGTGACGTATCTTGAGCTGCATTACTACTGATTTGTTCTTTCAGTTGTCCATCCTGAAGGGTGATGGTTCGATTGCACATTGCTGCAAGACGGGGATCATGCGTGATGAGAATCAAGGTGGTGTCATGATCTTTTTGCAGTTTGAAAAGCAGTTCAATGACCATTTCCCCAGTTGTGCTATCAAGATTACCGGTGGGCTCATCTGCCAGCAGTATTTTGGGCTCTGCAGCAAAGGCCCGGGCAAGCGCCACTCTTTGCTGTTCACCGCCGGAAAGTTGTCCAGGGAAATGATCCAGTCTATGCCCTAGTCCAACAGCTTCGAGCCTTTCCTGTGCACGTTTCAATGCATCTGGCTTGCGTGCAAATTCAAGAGGGACAGCGACGTTTTCCAGAGCCGTCATTGTTGGAATGAGATGGAAGTCCTGAAATACGATACCAATGGCGTCTCGGCGAAAACGAGCGAGGGCGTCTTCGTCCATTTTTCCCAGGTCATGTCCGTCAATTTCAACACTGCCGGATGTTACCGCTTCGAGGCCCGCCATTAACATCATCATGGATGATTTTCCGGCACCGGATGGTCCAACCACAGAAACAGTCTCGCCCTTGTCTATGTTCAGATTAATGTCTTTGAGGATATCAACCTTTCCGGCCAATGAGCTCAAGGTCAGATTGACATTTGAAAGACAGACAAGATTTTTTGAGCCCGAGGTCATAGTAAGAAAGACTTTCTCTGCATTGTCATAAAGCGTTGATCAGAAACCTATATGGTAGTGGATATCAGGATTTCAATCATTGAGATAGTTGACAGTTGATTTCTTTGGACGAAAAAAATTGCTTTAAAAGATTGAATTGAGGGTCAGGTATGAAAATTAAAAAAGCAAAACTGAAGAAGAAATAGTCAGGATATCGTGAACAAGACTTGTTCCTTTAAGATATCGAACATATTTCAAAGTATAGTATGTAATGGTTGTTGCTTTTATTGGAAATGATTGATCCTATAGATGATGATTAAATTTCTTTGCAGACGCTTATTCCGTCTTACCTCATATTTTTTTATTACTCTTTTAACCGCAAATTTATCCTATGCAGAAACACCAGTTAAGCTTTTGGCTTTTGGTGATAGTCTGACTCACGGTTATGGCCTGGAGGCAGGCGATACCTTCCCTGAACGGTTACAAGTTGCGTTGCGCGAATCCGGATACAATATCACGGTTATTAACGGTGGGAACTCAGGTGATACTTCGGCATCGGGTCGATCTCGTCTGGATTGGGCTCTGTTAGATGAAGCTCAGATTGTTATTGTTGAACTCGGTGCGAATGACGGGTTGAGGGGGCTGGAACCATCGCAAACGCGGGAAAACCTTAGTCAGATCGTTGCCGGGTTCAAAGATTCAGGCGCGAAAGTCCTTTTGACGGGTATGCAAGCCCCCAGAAATCTGGGCACTGAGTATGTGGCCGAGTTTGATAAGATTTATCCGGAGTTGGCAGAGGAATATAACGTTGCTTTTTACCCTTTCTTTCTGGAAGGGGTGGCGCTTGATGCCTCATTGAATCAGGCAGATGGTATCCATCCAAATCGGCAGGGTGTGGATTTAATTGTTCAGAATATCTTACCCTATCTTGAGCCTTTGCTTGAGGAAGGGAAAGAATGAATATGATGCAGGAGGCTCCGAGGTTTAAGGCGGCTTTTTCTTCTTCGCCGGATTGGTCAAAGGCCTGTGCAGAGATTCTGAATGGTTTGGGTGACCTGCCACCTGAAGCGAATTTGGGTTGTATCTATGTCACGGATATCTTTGCGGATGACTTGTCGAGTATTTTGACTTTTTTAAAGACAAAAACAGGCCTTGATAACTGGACAGGAACAGTCGGGATCGGGATTGGAGCAAATGCAGCAAATCAACTCGGTCGTTTTTCTGCCGTAGAACTATATGACGAACCGGGCGTAAGCGTTATGATCAGTTCGTTTCCATCCGGTTCGTTCCAGGTGTTTGAATCAGGGCAAATGGAAACGGATGAAGGCATCAAACTTGCGGTAACCGGAGAAGGCGTTGAAAAATGGCTGGAGACAAATACGCCTTATCTTGGATTGATTCATGGTGATCCACGTCACTATGATCTTCCTTTGCAGATCTCGTCTCTTTCAGCTGGATTAGAGACGTATCTTGTGGGTGGTTTAAGCTCTTCACGTGGCGAGTTACCGCAAATCGCAAACCATATAACTGATTGTCCTTTATCCGGTGTTTTCTTCAATGATTCTATCCCAGCGATCACAGGTTTAACGCAGGGATGCACGCCAATCGGTCCCAAGAGAGTGATTACTTCAGCGGATGAGCAGAAGATTTATACAATCGATGGGCGTTCCGCGCTGGATGTTCTCAAAGAAGACATTGGAGAGCTTTTGTCACGGGATCTGAGCAAGATTGGTGGCTATATTTTTGTCGGCTTTTCGGTTGAAGGCAGTGATAGTAATGACTATCTGGTACGAAATCTGATGAGTATTGATACCAGTGATGGTTCCCTGAACATTACCGAAGAAGTTTCAGTGGGACAGCCGATCTTTTTTTGTAGACGAGATAATGAGGCAGCACGAAAAGATCTCAATCGTTTGCTGGATGACATGCGCGCGCGTTTACCGCGCGCTCCCAAAGCCGGGTTGTACTATTCATGTCTGGGAAGAGGGCAAGCATTATTTGGACCAAATTCTGAAGAGCTCAATATCCTTCGCCAGGAATTTGGGGATATGCCGATGGTAGGATTTTATGCCAATGGTGAAGTATCCCATGATCGATTGTATGGCTATACCGGGGTTTTGACGCTTTTTTATTAAAGCTATTGAGGATGTTATGAGATATACTAAACTTGGCCGCACAGATATTAAGGTCAGTGAAATTTGCCTGGGGACCATGACCTGGGGAGAACAGAATACACAAGCCGAAGCCTTTGAGCAGATGGATTATGCGCTGGAGAAAGGTGTTAATTTTTTCGACACAGCTGAAATCTATGCAGTACCGCCAAAGGCCGAGACCTATGGCCGCACAGAAGAAATAATCGGGAACTGGTTTCAGGAACGGGGTAACCGGGACAAAATTGTTCTTGCATCAAAAGTCGCAGGTCCCAGTGCTGCGCAAACCTATATTCGTGGTGAAGTTTCCCGCTTTAACCGAAAGCATATTGTCGAGGCACTTGATAATTCCCTGAGACGTCTTCAGACAGATTATATTGATCTCTACCAATTGCACTGGCCAGATCGGAATACCAACATTTTTGGTCAACTTGGTTTTGAATACCAGGATCAGGAGCAGATTACCCCACCGGAAGAAACACTGAGTGTTCTCGGCGAATTGGTCAAAGCTGGCAAGATTCGGCATGTTGGCCTTTCCAATGAAAACCCATGGGGGGTGATGCAGTTTCTGAAACTCGCCGAAGAAGGGCGAGGGCCACGTATGGTCTCTATTCAAAATCCCTATAGCTTTTTAAATAGAAGCTTCGAAGTTGGCCTTGCCGAAATTTCCATGCGAGAAGATATCGGTTTGCTTCCTTATGCACCTTTGGGGGCAGGTAGTTTGACGGGTAAATATCTTGGCGGAGCACGACCGGAAGGCGCCCGGATGACACTTTTCCCGGATAACACACGCTATATGGGGGAAAGAGGACAAGCGGCTATTGCGGATTATGTCGATCTTGCTGAAAGGTACCGTCTTGATCCCGCACAGATGGCATTGGCTTTTGTGCGTTCACGGCCCTTTGTGACGGCACCAATTATCGGGGCCACAAAGATGGCACAATTGAAGGTAAATATTGAATCAGCTGAACTTGATCTTTCAGAAGAGGTTTTAAAAGAGATTGAAGAACTGGGACGTAAATACACAATTCCCTGTCCTTAAATTACTGGATCCTTAAATTACTGGATCCTTAAATTACTGGATCCTTAAATTACTGGGGCCTTAGTTTACAGGGCGTTGCAGGTTCTAAATTTTGAAATATAAATTTGTAAAATAAATCATGTGCTTGAGAAGTTTTTTGTTCTCCGGGGTTTTACAACAAGTTATTTTGATTGAGCATTTGGTTTTAGTATTTGTTTACAGGAGGTAACCATGCGGCTGTTTAGTGCCATTGCTCTTCCCGAAGAAGCAAGATTACGGCTTTTGGGACTTTGCCATGGATTACCCGGACAGCGTTGGGTTGCCCCTGAGAATTTTCATATTACACTACGTTTTTTTGGCGACTTGGATGGGGCGCAAGCCCGAGATCTGGATGATGCTTTTAGTCGATTGCACTTTAATCCTTTTGCTGTCCGGTTAAGCGGAGTTGGTTTTTTTGGCAAAGAAAACGGCCCGAGAATGCTATGGGCAGGGGTTGAGAAAACACCTGAAATCTCTGATCTCCGCCGCAAAGTAGAGTACGCAGCACAATCTATTGGCATTAAGCTTGAGCGAGAAAAATTTACCCCACACGTGACGCTTTGCCGTTTTAAAAGCAATCCTGGCCCTGCTTTTGGGGCTTATCTGCGGGATAATAATCTTTTTTCGCACCCCGAATTTACGGTCGAAAGTTTTGGCCTCTATTCCAGCAAGCTTACACCGTCGGGGGCGTGCTATTTTCTGGAGGCTGACTATCCAGAACCGTTTTATTCCTGGACCGAGACTCTCGATATATGATGTAGAGGCCGCTGGCGATTATAATACTTGCGCCAAGAAGGACATGTACTTCGGGGATTTCGTCCCAAAATACCCAGCCGAAAATTAATCCCCATATCAACATGGTATAATCAAAAGGTGCGATTACAGCTGCCGGGGCATAGCGATAGGCTTGCCCGGTTAAAAAGTGTGCTGTTGTTGCCACGGCTGCCATACCCATAAGCATAAGCAGGTCTGTATTACTGGGCAGGGTCCAGGTAAAAGCATCCCAAGGTAGCGCAAGCGATGTTGCTGCCAGGCAAACGGTTGTAACAGTTCCCCAGAATGTCATGCCCGAGGAACTGCAATGATGGCGGAGCTGTCGGGTCATGATCATTAGCAAGGCGTACACAAAAGCAGCAATAACAGGTAATATTGCCGCGGGCTGAAAAGTATCTGTTCCGGGTTGCAAAATCACGAGAACACCGCCAAATCCGGTGAAAACAACGGCCCAGCGGTGAAAACCAACTCTTTCTTTTAGGAAAATCACCGAAAGCACTGTTGTGAACAGGGGGGCAACAAAGGCGATGGCAAAGGCCTCTGCCAAGGGCATGAAGGGGAGGGCTGCATAAAATGATCCGGCAGCAAGAATGATCAAAGATGATCGTGCCAATAAAAGGAGCGGACGATCTGATTTAAGAGCGGAAAGTCCGCCTGTTTTGGCGATGAGGGTAATGGCAAGGGGCAGGCTAAACAGATTTCGGACCAGTATGATACTGATGATGCTATAGGATGCTGTTAGCCATTTGGCGATCCCATCCATAACAGATGTGCAAAAGACCATCAGAATCGCCAGAACTATTCCAAGGATAATGCGATCTTCGTGCGTATTTTGTGATGTTCCTGCTGATGCGCTCATTTTGCCAGTGTACTCAACTTGTGCCTGTTTTAATGGTTTTTGATTTGCGTTTTCAAGTGATCTATAAGGTGGGAAACACCTGTCTCGATAACATCAAGCATGTCTTCGTAATCCTGTGGCCCGCCATAATAAGGATCTTGAACCTCTTTATTCTCAAGAGGGCTGTAATCCAGAAACATCCTTATTTTGTTCTGGTGCTCCAAGGGGCATTTTCCCTCAATAATGTTGCGATGGCCAAGATCCATTGCGAGAATCATGTCGAAGGTTTCAAAGTCTGTTGGTGAAAGTTGGCGCGCTCTGAGATCAGAATAGTCATAACCTCTTTTTGCTGCGAGCTTCAGTCCCGTTGCAGTTGGTGGCTCGCCAATATGGTAGCTGTGTGTACCAACGGAATCTGTTGTTATATAAACATCCAGCCCGGCTTCCCGAAGCTTGTGCCGCAAGATGCGATCGGCAGCAGGAGAGCGACAAATGTTACCGGTACAGACAAAGAGAACCTTGTACTTTTCCATTTCTGAAATGTTCCTGTTCAGGGCTTTGCCCCATAATTTATTATTTAATTTGGGCTTGTAGAAGGCGTGGATCTTGTGATGAGTTTTGATCATATTTTTTCACACTAGATCGTAAGTATGATCAACTGTCTAGATATGATTGTATACAATTTTCAGGTGAAGCAAAAAAATAATAGCAATTATTTGGTTCAACCAATTTTTCAGATATAAGCATTAAAGTTTCATTGCAAACAATTTCTCGCAAAACACTTCATGCGCGTAATTTTGAAAAGATTCTAAACTTTCTGATTCTCGTGAATATTTAGCAATAATTTGCGGGTGCATATTGAACAGTATAGGTCGTATTTAAAGAAAATATTAATTTTGTTTCTCAATTTTTAGTTGAGCTATAAATGTTGATTTTAAGCGATTTTCTATAGTTTTCATCTGGTTAATTTATTTTCGTAGCGTTGACAAAAGTTTCGATTAGGGCAACGCTATTGGCAGCGACGCATAAAAATGAACTGAGAATCACAAATCAGGTTTTCCAAAAAGCGGCGCATCTAATACAGGGAGTCCAAAGTGAAGATAAAGAATTTACTGAAAGGTCTGGCCTTTGCCACGGCTGTTTCTGTTTCTGCATTATCGGCGACTGCTACTTATGCCGGAACACCAGATAATGTCCTTGTCGTTGCAGATAGAATTGACGATATGACATCTCTTGATCCACACGATTTGTTTGAGTTTTCAGGCACGGATTATGTTAATAACGTTTATGATAAGCTTGTAAGTTTTGACCCGAAGGATCTGTCAAAAGGCTATCAACCCGGGTTGGCTGAGAGCTGGACGGTCAGTGATGATGGCAAAACCTTTACATTTAAGATTGCCAAGGGACGCAAGTTCCATTCAGGGAACGATATTACAGCACACGATGCGGAATATTCCCTACGCCGCGTAGTTATGTTGCAGAAGACGCCATCTTTTATTTTGACTCAATTTGGATTTAAAGCTGAGAATGTTGAAACAGCAATCAAAGCGATCGATGACTATACACTGGTTGTGACAACGGATGAAAAGTATGCACCGTCTTTCGTACTGAACTGTTTTGCGGCGGCTGTTTCATCTATCGTTGATTCGAAATTGGTCCAGTCCCATGAAGTTGATGGTGATTGGGGCAATAAGTGGCTACAGACAAATTCTGCAGGATCTGGTCCCTTCTCATTGGTTAAATGGAAGCCAAATGAATCCTATCGTTTGAAAGTGAACGCTGATTATTGGCGTGCAAAGCCTGGGATGAAGAGTGTTATCGTTCGCCATATTGGGGAGCCAGCTACTCAACGCCTTCTTCTTGAAAAAGGCGATATTGATGTTGCTCGAAACCTGACACCGACTGATATAGATGGTATTTCTAGTAATTCTGATCTTGCTGTAGATAATGATTTACGTGGCCGTATCATGTATTTTGCTATGAGCCAGAAAGATCCTATTCTTTCCAAGCCTAAGGTGCGTTTGGCTCTACGTTATCTTGTTGATTATGATGGGATGGTTAATTCATTTCTGAAAGGGCAATGGGTTGTTCATCAGGCGTTCCTACCATTAACTTATATGGGTGAGTTGAAAGACAAGCCATTTAGCTTGAATGTTGAGAAGGCGAAAAAGCTTTTAGCTGAGGCAGGCCACGCCGATGGCTTTGATGTTGAAATCATTGTGCGAAATGTTCAAGAGCGTATTCAAATTGCACAATCACTGCAGAACACTTTTAAACAGGCAGGTATAAATGTCAGCCTGACTCAGGGAACCGGTAAGCAAATTTTGGGGCAATATCGTGCACGTGATTTTCAAATCTATGTAGGTACTTGGGGACCGGATTATCCTGATCCACATACAAATGCAGATACCTTTGCATCAAATCCCGATAACAATGGCACGCACGCTGGTAAGTTAGCATGGCGTGCGTCTTGGGACATTCCTGAGTTGAGTGCAATTACAAAAGCGGCTTCTCAAGAAACGGATAAAGAAAAACGTGCTCAAATGTACGTTGATATGCAAAAAGAGCATCAGATGAACTCTCCGTTCGTAGAGATGTTCCAAAAGAACGATCAAACGGCACGTCAGGCTAATGTTCAGGGCTTCTACACAGGATCAGCTGTGACAGGAGTTTATTACTGGACTGTTACAAAGTAGTATCTCATGAGTAATGCTGTTGATACAGCGACGTCGAAGCGGCGCGGATCTTCCGTGCCGTTTCTAAAACGTCTCAAGAGTTTGGTCACAGTACTTTTAACTGTGCTGCTCACCTTAGTTGGCCTTTTGTTTGTTACTTTTATTATCGGCCGTGTCATGCCTGTCGATCCTGTCCTGGCAATTGTTGGCGAGCGAGCATCGCAAGATATTTATGATGCGGCATACAAATCTTTGGGGCTGGACAAGCCGCTTATGGTTCAGTTCGGCATTTTCCTAAAACAGATTGCCCAAGGTGATTTTGGTATTTCCAATCTTACCGCGCGACCTGTGTCCGAAGATATTCTGCGTGTCTTTCCGGCGACCTTGGAATTGGCAACAGTCGGCACTATCTTTGGTGTGCTCTTTGGCGTCCCCATGGGCGTTATGGCGGCTGTAAACGAAGGAAAGTGGCAGGATCAGGTTGTACGTTTTGTCGGCCTTTTTGGCTATTCCATGCCCATTTTCTGGATTGGTCTTGTCGGGTTGATCATTTTCTACGGTTTGCTGGATTGGGTTGGCGGACCGGGACGCCTTGATGTTTATTATGAAGATGTCATTCCCGTCGTGACTGGATTGATTTTGGTTGATAGCCTCATTGAGGGGGATCTTGATATTTTCTGGAATGCCTTCTCGCACATTATCTTGCCAGCTTCTATTCTGGGTTATTACTCACTGGCTTATATCAGTCGAATGACCAGATCCTTTATGCTTGAACAGCTTTCACAGGAATATATTACGACAGCCCGGGTTAAAGGCCTTTCGGAGCGTGCGGTTATCTGGCGACATGCTTTGGGTAATGTGATGATCCCTCTGATAACTGTAATTGCGCTTTCCTATGCAAACCTTCTTGAAGGATCTGTTTTAACAGAGATTATTTTTGCCTGGCCGGGACTTGGTTCCTATCTCACAACGGCTCTATTGTCAGCAGATATGAATGCGGTGATCGGAGGGACCGTTGTTGTTGGGTTGATTTTCGTGGGTCTTAATCTTTTGTCAGATTTCTTGTACAAAGTTGTTGATCCGAGGGCGCGTTAGGTATGAGCATTGATACACTATCTGATGATCAGGGGATAAAAGGCTGGCTTACCAGTGAGTCTCCTGAATCACGTTTCCATGCCCAAATGGTACAGCTTTATGCAGGGTGGCAGTCTCTTGTTGCCAACCGTCTTGCTTTTCTTGGGTTCATGATCATTGTTTTGCTGGTTCTGGTGGCTATTTTTGCTCCTCTGCTTGCGACACATGATCCTTCGCTTCAGGATTTGAAAGCAACATTGCTTCCCCCGTTCACAGACGGCCATATCCTGGGGACGGATGATTCAGGACGAGATATCTGGAGCCGAATTATATACGGATCACGGATTACGCTGTTTATCGTGGCGCTGGTCGCTTTTACCGCTCCTGTTTTCGGGCTTCTGGTCGGGACAGTTTCTGGCTATCTCGGTGGCTGGGTTGATACGGTTCTGATGCGCATTACAGATATTTTTCTGGCGTTTCCGAGGCTTGTTTTGGCCCTTGCTTTTGTATCAGCTTTAGGCGCAGGCATTGAAAATGCCATTCTGGCGATTTCATTAA
Organism: Kiloniella sp. EL199; assembly: GCF_900313065.1. Lineage (GTDB taxonomy): Bacteria > Pseudomonadota > Alphaproteobacteria > Kiloniellales > Kiloniellaceae > Kiloniella. Next base: position 108,580 of record NZ_OMPU01000013.1, on the reverse strand, counting down.
CCGCCTGGCCACCCTATGCCCGTATTGCCCGGGCAGAAACACTGACAATTCGCAACAGTGACTATATAGCGGCCATTCAGCTTCAAGGGGCTGGCCGACTGCGGATCATTCTGGGGCACATATGGCCCATGTGTATGTCTTCGCTTATCGTACGCGTGACGTTGGATATGGCGGGTATTATTTTGACGGCTGCGGGTCTTGGCTTTCTTGGTCTCGGGGCGCAACCACCGAGTCCGGAATGGGGGGCAATGATTTCATCCGGGCGTCAGTTTATTCATGATCACTGGTGGATTGCGACCATGCCGGGGCTGGCTATTTTTATTGTTTCTCTTGGCTTTAACCTGCTTGGTGATGGGCTGCGTGATATCCTCGATCCAAAGAAGGCACAGTCATGAATAAACCACTTTTGGAAGTCGAAGATCTCTGGGTTCGCTTTGCCTCCAAGAAGCGTGTCGTTGAGGCTGTGCGTGGGATATCTTTCTCTGTGGGGCGCGAACGCGTTGGCATAGTGGGTGAATCAGGATCTGGGAAATCCATGACAGGACGATCAATCTTGCGCTTGGTTCGCCATCCCGGGCAGGTTGACGCAAAGAAAATTCACTTTGACGGCCAGGATTTACAGGCATTAAGTGAAAAGGAAATGCGAGATGTCAGGGGGCACAAGATTTCTCTGGTAATGCAGGATCCTAAATTTTCGCTTAATCCTGTGATGAAAGTCGGCGATCAGATTTCCGAGGCTTATCGCGTTCATACAAATGCATCGAAGGCAGAAGCCAGAAGCAGATCTATCGAAATGCTGAATGCGGTGCAGATTCGAAACCCTGAACGGGTCTATGACAGCTACCCTCACGAGGTTTCCGGCGGTATGGGACAGCGTATTATGATTGCCATGATGCTGATTCCCGAACCGGACTTGTTAATTGCGGATGAACCGACATCAGCATTGGACGTAACGGTTCAGCGTCGTGTTTTGCAGATTATGGATAAGTTGGTGCAAGAACGCGGTATGGGATTGATTTTTATCAGTCATGATTTGAACCTTGTCGCGTCCTTTTGTGATCGTGTCATCATTATGTATGGCGGCCGCATTGTTGAAACCTGTCGGGCCGATGAGCTTCAGAACGCGAAGCACCCATACACACGGGGTTTGTTGAATGCCTTGCCGGATATTCACCAGCCCAAAGATCAGTTATCGGTTCTTGAACGAGACCCGAAATGGATAGAGGATCCCAGTGTTGATGCCTTCCTCTGAAAATACGATGCCAAAAGATATGCCCATTGCACTGAATATTCAAAATTTGAATGTTTATTTTGGCGAGGGGCATGAAAAGTTTCGCGCCGTTAAAGATGTTTCCATTTCCGTCGCAGCGGGTGGATCTTATGGTCTTGTTGGTGAATCCGGATCTGGAAAATCGACAGTCCTTCGCGCTGTGAGTGGCTTGGTAACCAATTGGGATGGAACAATTGCCGTTAATGGTGAAACGATTAGCAAAAAGCGCGAAATGTCTTATTGTCGGACAATTCAGATGGTCTTTCAGGATCCTTATGCGTCTTTGCATCCCAGACATAGTATTGATCGAACGCTATCTGAACCTTTAAGGCTTCACAAGTTTGATAATATTGATGATCGCGTGAATCAGGCTCTGGTGGATGTCGGACTGGGCACGTCTTTTCGTTTTCGTTACCCCCATCAATTATCTGGCGGACAGCGTCAACGTGTTGCAATCGCCCGTGCCTTGATGCTGGAACCGGAAATATTACTCTTGGATGAACCGACATCTGCGCTTGATGTTTCGGTTCAAGCTGAAATTCTCAACCTGCTTTCAGACATTCGAAAAAAGCGACAATTGACCTATATTCTCGTGACACATGATCTCGCGGTTGTAGCGCATATGTGTGATGAAATTGCGGTTATGAGTCATGGTGAAATTGTCGAGGTCATGGATGTGCAGACAATGCGGGATTCCAAGCCTCAGCATGAATATACCCGTGAACTTCTCGAAGCGAGTGAGGGATATCAAGCGGAAGCTTAAGTTTGCCGAAGATGGGTTGTCGATGTGAGTTTTCGGAAGTGATTTTTTATGTGTTGGATTCTTAGGCCAGAGCTTTAACAGCAGATATTCTATATGTAGCAGGAAAGTTTAATGTCAGATTCAATCATCCCCGTATTTGATGGGCATAACGATACGCTGCTTCGGCATGTTATGAACGCAGGAACGGCAAGGGAAGTGTCATTTTTTACGGATAATAAAAAGGGACATATTGATCTGCCAAAAGCACGGAAAGGTGGTTTGCAAGGCGGTCTTTTTGCCATGTTCGTACCTTCAAAATACGATGATAGGTCCGGTGTTCCTTTTGATCCGGAAGACCCTGCCAACTTTGCACCGATAGATCAGCCCGGTGCCCTCAACTTTACCAACCGCATGTTCGCAATGGCCCGCCGTTGGGAGAGAGAAAGCGAGGGTGAGATTGTCATAGCGAAAACCATTGCAGAAGCAAGATCGGCGATGTCCCAAGGCAAGCTGGCAATGGTTATGCATATCGAAGGGGCAGAAGCTATTGATAAAGATTTCTGCGCTTTGGAGGTGCTTTATGCAGCTGGATTACGGTCGATTGGCCCTGTCTGGAGCCGAAAAAACATCTTTGCTGATGGAGTTCCTATGGCCTTTCCGGGTTCCCCTGATACTGGGGCTGGTTTAACGGGTGTTGGGCGCGAATTGGTGATGAACTGTAACCGTATGGGGATTATGATTGATCTCTCGCATATTACAGAAAAAGGGTTTTGGGATGTTGCAAAGCTGTCGACCAAACCTTTGGTTGCTTCACACTCCAATGCCCATGCCTTGAGCCCATCGACACGTAATCTGACAGATAAACAGCTGGATGTGATTAGGGAAAGTAAAGGGCTTGTCGGCATCAATTATCATGTTGCTTTTCTTCGCGATGATGGAGCCCATGATGTGAATACACCAATGGATGTGTTGGTCCGACATGCTGCCTATCTTGTCGAGAAATTAGGCGAAGATGGCGTGGCGCTTGGATCCGATTTTGACGGTTGTCTGGTGCCGGATGTTATCAAGGATGCAACTGGATTGCCAAAATTGCTTGAAGCTCTTCGTCAATCTGGCTTTGGTGATCAGTTGGTCAATAAGATTGCCCATGAAAACTGGTTATCTGTACTTGGGCGAACAGGTATTTAACAGTTCTAGATTTATTGGATTCCATGATTTGAGGGGAAGTATTTTGAACTGGTTAAGCCTAGATCATGTGCAGTTAGCTATTCCTGTTGGGAGTGAAGATTTGTGTCGAACTTTTTATGGCACAATCCTTGGCTGGCGAGAAGTACCTAAACCGGAGAGTTTAGCCGGGCGAGGTGGAGTATGGTTTTGCACAGAGTCTTTTCGTATTCACCTCGGTGTGGAAAAGGATTTTCGCCCGGCAAAAAAAGCACATCCTGCTTTCCTTTTAAAGAATCTGGATATTTTGGCGGAAAAAATGGCCGCTTATGATGTGATAATTGAGTGGGATAATAATCTGGAAGGTTATAAACGGTTTTATGCGGATGATGTCGTCGGTAACCGTTTAGAATTTATGCAGAAGGAAAATGGCTAAATTCACTTTCGTTTCGAATGTATAACGAAAGTGAATTTCTGTTATGTTTCATATAATTGCTCTTGAATTCTTTTATTAATTTGTACATGATTTTGTAATCAGAAGTTTTGGTTCTCAAAGCTGTCTTGCTCCAAATCAACATAATCGGGATAAATTTGGCCCGACTAAAAAAGGTATTGGAAGAGTTGGTATCTCCGCCTTTGCATCGTGTATCTGCTGATATCAGCAAGCTAAAGCCTCCTCTTAGGATCTTTCTGCAATATTGGGAAGATAAAAGGAGGGGAGTAAATGTTTCAGCAAAACTACCCAGTAAAGACGATATAGACCCTGTTGATCTCAGGGCATTGTTGAATAAAGTCATGCTATTTGAGGTTTTGGATGGGGGAAAAGATTTCAAAATTCGAATTTGCGGGCAGGAAGTTCGGGAAATTTTGACTGTTCCGGTTAAGGGAGAACTTTTGAGTGATTTAGAAAAACAAGGCGTTGTTGTGGCGGATATGGAAGCATTCCGGTTTATCATTGCGAGCCGAAAACCTCTGTGTGAGGTTGATCGTTCTATGGCAGCCGTGGGACGACCTCATGTAAATTTTCAGTCTGTTGTGGTTCCTCTCGCAACGGATGGTACTTCTGTTGATTTTTTGATGGGGGCCTATGTGTACGGCGAAAACTGATTTCAAAGTTGCTTTATTTGTATAACGAAATAATGACACACAATAAATCACACTGAGTTGATAGCTGTTGTCTTCCTTTTGTGCATAATAAACGCATGTTGGAAGTCCTTCTATGATTTAAGAGACAACTTTGATGAATGATGGCTTGGAAAGCTTGTTAACAGAAGTGCAGGAGTGTCGGCATTGCGACAAGCACCTTCCTTTGGGGCCTCGACCTGTCGTTCAAATTTCTCCAAATGCTAGAATTCTTATTATTGGGCAGGCACCAGGAACAAAAGTGCATGAAACCGGCATTCCCTGGAATGATCCCTCTGGTGATCGGTTGCGAGAGTGGATGGGGATAGGGAAAGACGTGTTCTATAACCCAGAAAAAATTGCGATTATGCCAATGGGATTTTGTTATCCGGGAAGGCTTGATAAAGGTGGCGATGCACCTCCACGCCAGGAATGTGCCCCTTTGTGGCATGATAAATTACTCGGTGTATTGCCAAACTTGAAGGTGACTCTGTTGGTGGGGCAATACGCGCAAAAATATTATTTAGGCAAGAACAAGAAAAAAACGCTGACAGAGACAGTTAAAGCTTGGGGAGGATATCAACCAGATTACTTTGTAACGCCGCATCCGAGTTGGCGTTCAGCGATGTGGTTGAAGAAAAATCCCTGGTTTGAGGATGATGTCTTGCCTGTGCTTCGCAATCGCGTACTGGAACTTCTTTGAAAATTTCTGTTGGTGAAGGGGTTTTTTTAAGAAAGGCTTACCGTTCTGCTTTCCATTTTGTCCATGTCGTCTTCTGACATACCAAAATAGTGTCCGATTTCATGGATCAGGACATGGCGGACAACTTGGCTAAGGTCTTCGCCGTTCTCACACCAAAAATCAAGTATAGGACGACGGAAGAGAAAAACAGTATCTTTTTCTTCGTTCAGTTCTCGGCTTTGCTGTGTCATGGATCGGCGATCAACACCTTGATAGAGACCTAAAATCTCGAAAGGAGTTTCGCAATCCATTGCTTCCATCATGTATTCTGATGGGAAGTCCTGAACTTTTATCTTTAGTTGACTGGCGACATCTCTGAGTTCATCAGGCATATGCGCATAGGCTTCACGCGCCAGAGATTCTATATCACTGATCTCTGGGGGAGTCGTAAAACGTTCTATATTATGAAGCTGGCCCATTTTCTCTATCCAGTTAACCGAGGACGGCAATAGGCATAGATTCAAAGACGCTGTCAATCTTAAAGTCTTGTCTGTGGATCATGGGAAAAACCAAGATCCTTTTTGCACAATCACCGTTCATCTATAAATTCATTCTATGCTATTGTTAAAAAAAGAACAAATTTCAGTAAAGCAGGATATTCATTATGTCGGGACGTAAAATTCCTACAAAGCTGTCTGATAATGAGCGTGCGGACCTTCTTCCAGAGCTGGAAGGATGGACTCTGGAAAGTGATCGGGATGCTATTCGCAAGGTTTTTACCTTTAAAACCTTTAACCAGGCTTGGGGATTTATGAACCGCGTTGCTCTGGTCGCTGAAAAGATGGGACATCACCCGGAATGGTTCAATGTCTATAACAAGGTGGATATTGTTCTGACCACGCATGATTGCGACGGGCTGTCCGTTCTGGATGCGGAGCTTGCCAGGAAAATGAACCTTTTTGCTTCTAAAGTTTAAATATTCGATGGAGGTTACAAGGGCTTGTAATTGGCTCTTTGCTCTCTCATCTTTGGAACATGAGATTTATTCAACTTCGCAAACCGAACCCGGAAAACTCTGAACCAACTCTGCTAGCCGCGGATGAGAAGATTGTTAAAAAAGGGTTTTTGAGGAAGTTAAAAAAAGTTGCTTTAAAAATCACTTTCTCAGAAAGGCTTATGGCTGCGTATTTTTGCGCGACTGATCGTAAGACTCCGTTAAAGGTTAAGGCAATTTTGATGGCGGCTTTGGCTTATTTTGTCGTGCCTGTCGACTTAGTCCCGGATTTTATCATCGCTTTTGGCTTTGCAGATGATATCTCGGTTCTTATCGCCGCAATAAATGCAGTGAAAAAACATATAACCGAAGAACATATAGAAAAAGCGCAAGTTTGGCTTGATGCGAATGATTAAGGTCTTCCGTGTGATAATTTTACGTTATTTTTTTGTGTAATCTTAGGTGTTTTCTAATCCTTTTAGCATACAATAGTATTACAAACTGAGAATACTAGGGGAAAAAGGTGTGATTAAAAGGCTTTTATTATGTTGGTTCTTTCCCTTTCTTGCTATTGGAAACGTGAGTGCGACAGAACTTTATACGGAAGACTTTCCCCCGTATAATTATCTGGAAAATAATGAATTAAAAGGGATCGGACCAAAGATTGTCAGAGAATTGGCGCGAGAAGTCGGTGAAGAGCCCAAGATAACCGTTCTTCCTTGGGCCAGAGCTTATAAATATGCGCAGGAAATGCCGGATGTCGGCATTTTTTCAATCGTCAGAACGCCAAAGAGAGAAGATGTTTTTCAGTGGGTCGGACCACTCTATACGGTGCGTGTAGGCCTCTATGCAGCCAAGGAAAACAAACATCTTTATCAGGGTACAAATGAAGAAAATCTGGAGCAGGCGCGCAAAGTTGGTGATATTGCTGTTCAACTGGGTGGTGCTGGCGAAGAATTATTGACAACCCTGAGATTCCAGAATTTGAACAAGATAGTGAACATCAATAAATCGTTGTTCCTGTTACTAAAGGGGCGGTATGATTTGTTGGAAACATCTGATGTTTTTATGGCCTATATGGCCAAGGAAGATGGTGTTTCTGAAGAGACAGTGAGTGAAGCTGCTTTTATTGGTAATTATGAGATGTATCTGGCTTTTTCCAAAAGCACACCAATTGAGACTGTGCAGAAATGGCGAGAAGCACTGAGTAGAATGCGGAAGATACAATCTACTGAAGACATACAGATTAATTGATAAAATTCCATGCTATAAGAAACTATATGGTTAATTTTTATGGTATTTGTTGTAGTATGTTTCTGTTAATGAGAAATCTCATCGGAAATAGATCATGCTTAAAAAATTATTTTTCTGTATATTTTTTTTCCATCTTTCGAATGTAAATGCATGGGCTGTTGAACTTTATACCGAAGATTTCCCACCATATAATTATATGGAAAATGGAGAGCTCAAAGGTATCGGTTTTGATGTTATTGAGCAGTTGTCCCAGAAAATTGGTGAGAAGCCATCAATAAAAGTACTACCGTGGTCACGCGCCTATAAATATGCAAAAGAAATACCTGGGGCCGCTATTTTTTCTATAGTACGGACATCTGGAAGAGAAAAATCATTTCATTGGGTCGGACCTCTTTTTAGTGTTCGTGTCAGCCTTTTTGCTTTGGCAGGCAAAAGGGATCTATATCGGGGAAATAACGCTGAAAGACTCGATATAGCAAGAAAAGTTGCGGGTATAGGGGTTCAACAGGATGGCGCTGGTGAAGAGTTTTTAAAGAACTTGAAATTTCAAAATCTGGATGCCATTACAAATGTCAAACAATCGTTATATTTGCTATTGAAAGACAGGTACGATTTATTAGAAACATCTGAAGAATTCATATCTTACGCGGCAGAAAAAGAAGGTATTTTGGTAGATAAATTCAGTAGAGTCGCTTTTATTGGTAATTATGATATGTATCTTGCTTTTTCAAAGAAAACATCTCAAGAAACCATTCAAAAATGGCAAAATGCTTTGGAACAAATTCAACAGACGAGACGGTAAGAAAATTAAACTGATTATCGAGTTTTTATCTTTTCCTACAATATCCCCTGTGGTGCGTTGCTTGCGGGTTTGGCGGTATTGCGACTTGAAAGCTGTGCCTCGGCCTTTTTACGAATACTTGCTTCTCTCTGTGCGATATAAATCGCCGAGGTTGCGATAATACCGCCCCCGACCCAGGTCCAGATATCCGGAATTTCACCAAAGGCCAGAAAAGCCATAAGAGCCATAAAGGGCAGGCGGGCATAGTCAAAGGGCATAACCGCTGATGCATCGGCGATGGAAAGCGCCTTGGTAATAAGCAGGTTGCTTAGCGCACCGAGGACGCCCAAGCCAATAACGGCATACCAGATATTGGCACTTGGCCATTCCCAGACAAAAACTGCAGGCACGAGTGACAGCAAGGTCATAAAAACGGTTGTGTAAAAAACGGTGACACTGGAAGATTCTGTTTTGGTCAGGGTTTTTACAAGCATAACAGAGCCAGCCATTAATAATGCAGCTAAAACCGGTAAAAATAATAAGAGGCTGAAGTCGCCAAAGCCGGGCCGCACAATGACAAGTACACCAATAAAACCCATAATTGTTGCGCCCCAACGACGAAGTTTCACATCTTCTTTAAGGATAAGGGCTGCACCAATTGTTGCGAAAAGGGGGACGGTAAAATTCAAAGCTACAGCTTGCGCCATAGGAAGCCAGCTTACAGAGGCAAACCAGGCAAACATTGCTAAAATACCCACAACAGAGCGTGAAAAGTGTAATTTAAGGCGCGTGGTTTTGAGTTCTTTAAAGCCAATTTTATGCATCCAAGGAAGCATAAAAATAAAGGCAAAGAAGTTGCGAAAAAAAGTAACTTCGAACAGAGGCAATTCTTCTGCAGCAATGCGGACGAGCAGGTTCATAACCGAGAAGCCGAAAGTTGCAAGGATGACTAAAAGAGCTCCTTGCAGAGGAGCCGGTATGTTTTTGAAACGGGACATAAATTCAGATGCCTTAGCGGCTGGAGGGGAGTTAAAGCCTACTGCACCCGAAAGAGCTTGTCATGTTTTAAGTAAATAACTTTAATTGTCTTCGTACCTGAGTAGCAGATGGTTCAGATCATTAAACACAATATAAAATTCCTTGAACTGTTGCAGGAACTTATCCCATTCCAATCGTGCATCCAGCTCTTTTAGTTCTGCAAAAATCTCTGACAGGTTATTGCGGCCATTACATCTTTTGGCAATTGCAGCAGAAAGACGTGGTAAAGGAAGATTGAGTGGAATGCCGTCTAGGTTGCTTTTAAGAGTCGATACTTTTTTCAGGCTTTCTGCAATGACATCGGGCTGCATTTCGCGAAAGACCGGGATTGCCTTTTCGGCTTGTGATAAATCAGCAATGGTATTTTTTTTGCGAGACAGATAGAACACATGAAGCTTCATGTTACTGGCAAGTTTTTCGGCGACAGCGGCTTGTTCTATCGAGTTTAATGCATGTCCATGCTGAAGAAGTTTGGCGTCTTTTACATAAGTATCTATTTTGTAGCGAATTGGTTCAACAAAAGCCGTAAGCTCTAACCCTGATGACGCGACAAGATCGGCAACCTGTGGAACAGTGTAGGCTCTGTCACAGCTATGCAAAAGCAGGTCGACAAGCTCTGCATCACTCGCTTTGTGATCAATGACAAAGGGGTTGCGGTTAAAGCTGTTGGTTGGGGGGAGTTTCTCCAAAAGGCGACGGGCCAGTTTTACCTTTTCTGCGAGACTCGAACACTCTTTTCCCAGACTTCGAAGAAGATCCTGCATTGGGTAGACGCCTTCACGCCCGTATTGCCCATAAACCATTATCCCCATACCGCCGTCTTCCTTAAGAACAGAAGCCAGAGCTTCTAACCCTTGTTCAGGAGAGGTGAGGTGATGCAGCACGCCGCAGCAGTCTATGTAGTCAAAAGGCTCCAAACCAAGGCTTGGTAAATCGAGTAATGATCCACTCAGGAAAGTGATGTTATTTAGATCGCGTGCTTTTGCTCTGGCTTCGACAATCGCTCGTGATGCTGACGAAAGATCAAGGTAGGTAACTTGCCCCGCTTGGCCTTTACCATCCTTTGATGCATTGGCAAGCTGCTGTGCCAGCATGATCGTTGCATCACCTGTACCACCTCCCGCAACCAAAGCACGAAAGGACTTGGAAAAATCTCTTTTGCCAGCAAAAAGGTAGTGGTTGAGTTCTGCGAGATTACTCGGCGAACCTGTGATCAAGCGTTTATGTTCATCCGTAGGATTTCTGGACGGATAAGGATAGGCTTCGTATTGATCTTGTACTTCTGGCTGAACGGTCATCGTGGTTAAACCGATTCCTTTGGAAGGTTAGTGTGTGTGTCAGATTTATAAATAGTCGTGTTTGTAGTGATGGGCCTAAAAAAACCTTTCTAATAGAAAATAACTTGAGAGGAGGCTTTTTAGAAGCGAACGTTTCGGGCCGCACGAACCTGACCAACCTGTATGCCTGCACGGTTAAACAAAGGAGGTTCCAGTACGTCTTTCATCGCCTGTGCTGTGGCATCGTTTATGATCTTCAGGTGTTTTAAAATCATGCCGACTACAGTTTCAGCCGAGCGGGTAACTCCGTCATCAGCTTTTAGCGCTATGCCTAAACCAAGTTCCGGAATGATGCCTGTGTAAACACCTTCGGCCCCGGTTTTGATCAAGGCACGTCCTTTGGTAGCTTCGACAATTTTTGTGCAGAAGCGATCTGATCCGGCAATCATAAAAGGTTCTGCCGTGATTGCTTTGTTAATACGCCGGCAAGCTTCCTGACGAGCTTCTGGTTGATCCGAAGGATCTGCAAAACGTGCCATCGCCAGAGCAATGTTCGCAAGAGGGGCACCAATAACGGGTATGCCACAACCATCTACACCGCGTGGTGCATCGCCAAGATCCATGCCACACATGGTTTCCATTGCGCCAAGGATATTTTGTTGCAGCGGGTGCTCATATTTCACATAGCCTTTGAGATTATATCCAAGCTGCTTACAGACTGTCAGAAAGCCAGTGTGTTTACCGGAACAGTTATTGTGCAGAGGTGATTCAGAACCTCCACTTTTTAACAGCTCAACCATTGAAGGAACGTGATACGGAAGGTGAGATCCGCATTCCAGATCTTCTTCTGTACAGCCAATTTTATCCAACCACTTCTTGACGGTCGCAACGTGTTCAGGTTGCCCGTCGTGACTGGCACAAGCAATGGATATCTCAGCGTCAGTCAGATTAAAAGCATCTGCAGCACCGCTTTCAACAAGAGGTAAAGCCTGCATACATTTAATAGCCGAACGTCCATAGGTTACTTTTTCATAATTACCACCAGATAAAACAACCTTTCCATCTGTATCGACAACCGCATAGGACGCGCGATGAATGCTTTCGACCATATCCCCCCGGGTCACTTCGACCATAATCGGGTTATTTTGACTCTCATTTGAAGATGAGTTGTTGTTTTTTGTTAAATCCGACACTAGAAAACTCTTAATGTTAAGAACATGAGGCTCAATTCAGAAGTGCTCTGAAACGCGGGGCTCAAATACCCACTGATTTTTGTGCTGGCATTATAGGCGCAAAGTAATGAAAATTAACAGGCTTAAGAAGGACCTGAATTAAGACTATGGCAGAGAGAACCATGAGAGGATTTTTTGGCATGGGGGTCGAGGGCGGCAGCAAACCCATGAACCTGGGGAATCTGCTTCGTTCGGCACATAGCTTTGGGGCAAGTTTCTTTTTTACTGTTGCGCCACATTACGATGCAAAACAGGTCAAACAATCAGATACATCAGATGCGGCAAAGACATTACCGCTTTATAACTTTGACAGTGTAGAAGAAATGGTACTGCCAAAAGGTGTCCAGCTGGTTGGGGTTGAACTTACAGATGAATCAATTGAACTTCCAAGTTTCCGTCACCCCATGCAGGCGGCATATGTATTGGGGCCTGAAAAGGGTTCTTTGTCACCGGAAATGCAGGAACGCTGTGACTTTATTGTGAAGATTCCAATGAAGTTCTGTGTGAATGTTGGTGTTGCGGGTGCAATTGTGCTTTATGATAGATTGATTTCTATGGGTAGATTTCCGGGACGCCCCGTAAATCCGCGGGCCGAGGCGGTTCCCTTGCCCAAGCATATTCAAGGTGTTCAGATCATTCGAACAAAAAAAGATTAAGCGTCTGGACGAAATTAAAAGACCTGCCTTAGAATTACCTATTTTATGGTCTAGTGGTGAGAAATAAGAAAGTTACCGCGCAGAGTATTAGTATAACTGGGAAGATAATGAGCAAGCTATTGTCGATGAAATCCGCCATTCCTATGGCTCTTATGGTATCTGTTTCCTTTGGTTTATCCGCGTTAACCGCGAAGACAAGTTCCGCTCAAGGAATTAAAGCTATCGGGCAACACAAGGATTGGACTTCTTACAGCTATACCGAAAATGGTCATAAAGTGTGTTTTATGAACTCGGTTCCCAAGAAGGCTGAAGGTAAGTACAAAAAGCGTGGCGATATCTATCTGGTTGTATCCCACAGGGTTGGCGAAAAACGCTGGGATGAAATTTCTATCCAGACTGGCTACAGCTATCGTCCGGATTCTGAGGCAACCCTTAGCGTTGGTAAAAGCAGCTATAAATTCTTCACTGCTGGTGACAGTGCCTGGGCCTATAACCAGGAAGATGACCAGAAGGTTATCAAAGCGATGATCAAAGGATCGAAGCTTATTGTTCGCGGTGTTTCTGGCCGTGGTACAAAAACCAAAGACACCTATTCTTTAAGTGGTTTTTCAGCAGCTTATCGTGCTATTAATCAGGCGTGCGGTAAAAAATAGTATCTTTAATATTTTAATCTTGGGGATACTTTTTGTGTGGCTGGTTTAATCGAGATAAAGCAGTCACTTATAGCTGATAAAGTTATCTGATATCTTCATAGTCATCAGGACTTTTGGGTTTCGTTAAACTAATGCAAGCGGCTGTTATGCGGTTACTGCAAAGCGAATCCGCTTGAACCCGGAAGTGACTCGCTTTATTTAAGCCTCAATTGCAGATAAAATATCTGCCATAAGGATTGATGAGCTATGACCACAGCACCGAAAATCACAGAAACCACGGCAGAAAGTACTGCCCAAGCGCAAGATAAGAATGTGCAGGGCAGTAATGCTGGCTCTCGAGGGCATGCGAAAGCTTTTGCACCACCTGCGTCGCATTCAGTTGATGGCCGGAAAATTCTGGTTGGGTTGTCCCGTGAAGAGCTGGAAGCAGAGGTACTTGGTCTTGGTGAAGCGAAGTTTCGTGCTAAACAGCTGTGGCAGTGGATTTATAATCGCGGGGCTGCGTCCTTTGAAGAAATGACGTCTTTGGGCAAACCCTTTCGAGAAAAGCTGGAAGCCGGATATGTCGTCGGGCGACCAGAGATTGTTGAAGACCTGATCTCGGTTGATGGGACGCGCAAGTGGCTCCTTCGTTTTCCCGATGGAAATGAAGTTGAGACTGTTTTTATTCCTGAAGATGATCGTGGAACGCTCTGTGTATCCTCACAGGTTGGGTGCACTCTGACCTGCAAATTCTGTCATACAGGGACGCAGCCGCTTGTTCGTAATTTGTCCCCTAATGAAATTGTTTCCCAGATTATTCATGCCAGAGACGCCATGGCAGAGTGGCCAAGCTCTGCACCTGGGCGTCGAGTGACAAACATTGTCATGATGGGAATGGGGGAACCACTTTATAACTATGAGAATGTGAAAGCGGCTTTGAATATTGTCATGGATGGGGAAGGCCTGACCATTTCCAGACGACGTATTACGCTTTCGACATCGGGTGTTGTGCCCGAGATCCGTCGTTGTGGTGTTGATCTTGGCGTGAACCTTGCGATTTCACTTCATGCGGTTGACGATGAAACCAGAAGCAAAATCATGCCAATTAACAATAAGTATCCACTGAAAGACTTGCTGGATGCTTGCCGTGAATATCCGGGGGTCAGCAATTCCCGTCGTATTACTTTTGAGTATGTCATGCTCAAGGATGTGAATGATTCTATGGAAGATGCAAAGAAACTGCTTCAGATTCTCAAGGGTATTCCGGCCAAGATTAATTTGATTCCTTTCAACCCATGGCCGGGATCATTCTTTGAATGCTCTTCGAATAATCAGATCCGTCGTTTTTCGAATTATCTTTTTGAAAAGGGTGTGTCGGCCCCGATCCGCACGACAAGGGGTGAGGATATTCTTGCGGCTTGTGGTCAGCTAAAGTCTGAATCTGAGCGTAAGCGCAAGACAAAAAAGCCCTGCGCGGCAGAGTAATTGAATAAAGAAGAGTAATTGAACAAAGAAAAGGCCCGTAGGTCCGGGTTTTTTCAGATGCGGACCTTTTCTTGGCGAGGCGTTAAAACAAAGATTATTTCTGTTTTTGCATGATCATATTGAAGCCCAAGGGTGGTTTTGCTTCCTGATGCTCCAGATCCATGCAAAAATTGGAAATATCCCGATCAATTTCCCGAATATATTTCAAGTCCATATCCAGATTGATCCCGGCCATGAGAATATCATCCATCTTGTGTTGAAAGCTGTAGCTTGGACTTGATTCGTATTCGACGTGTCCAAAATAATCCAGCCCGTCGGTATCTTTCCAGGGGTCCTGCTTGAAATAGGAATAGAGTGGTCTTGAAACGCCTTTCCCATCTGTTTCGTACATAAGCAATACGGGATGCATTTCTTCGGCAACGTAGTATCCACCGGGTTTGATCAAGCTATGAATGACTTTAAAAAATGCAGAGAGATCAGGCATCCAGCTCATGACGCCAACGGTGGTCAGAACAACATCAAACTGTTCTTTGAACTGATCTGGAATGTCATAGACATCACTGACAAGTAATTCCATTCTGTCTTGATAGTGCGTGGCTTTGATCAATTCATTGCCTTGATCGATAAAGGCTGAAGCGGCATCAACACCCAGGCCGTAGCTGGCCCCCATTTTAATAACTGACAGCAAGTCTTTTGCGTTGTTGCAACAAACCTGGGCAACACGTTTCCCCTGAAGATCGAGGCGATTTAATGTTTCTCTAAGTTCAGGCTCCAAGGCGTTGAAATCGCTATGCATGACGTCTTGTAATAGCGTTTGTTGATTTCTCTCTTCGTGCCGTGGTGCGGCTTCGTTCCAGGAAATACGGTTTGCTTCGGTATAAAACTTTCGACTTAACATTACTTGTTTGTTTTGTTCTTTGGACGTCATTTTAAGTTTTTCTCTGATAGGGCTATCACACAAAGACTGGTTACTGATTTAAAGAGATTAACAATCAGGAAGAGGTATAAGTACACGCTTTGCTTCTGAAACCAATGCTTTTGTCAATCCCTTCATCATGTCGGTATGTAGATTCCAGATATGCCAGTAAAGAGGCACAGGGATTTTGTAATCAGGATCTATAGAAACCAAATCTCCGCTATCTATATAGGGTTGCCCCTGCTGGTTGGGGATAAGGCCATAGGCCAAGCCTTTGAGCAGCGCATCAACAAAGCCATCACAGGCTGGAATAAGGTGGTGCGGGAAGTCTGTGATGCCGAACTTTTGTTCCAGATAACGATGTTGGAGTGGGTCTTTGCGATTAAAGACGGCAACGGGAATGCTTGCGGCATTGTCTTTTGTCAGGCCTGTTGGTGCGTATTTCTTTACAAAGTCAGGTGAGGCCAAAGGCTGATAAATCATCTGCCCCAAGGGGATACATCGACAGCCCTGAACGGCACGCGGACTGTCGCTGATACACCCAAGAACTTCTCCGGTTCGTAAAAGGTGGTGGGTTTGTTCCTGATCATCAACTTTGAGTTCCAGCAGTATTTTATTCGTTTCTGCAAACTTTTTAATTGCCCCAAAAAACCAGGTGCCAATGGAATCTGCGTTCAGGCCGATGGTGAGATTGGTAAAACCTTCGTTATTCTGATTCTTTAAATCTTCATCCAACTCATTCTCTAACAGGCTTACCTGTTTGTAGTGTTTTATCAGGCGTTGGCCGGATGTTGTTGCGGTTAACAGTGTGCCACGAACAACAAGTGTTTGCCCAAGACTGTCTTCGAGTTGTCGCAATCTCTGTGAGACTGCAGACTGGGTAATAAAGAGCTTCTGGGCTGCCTTTTCAAAACTGCCTTCTTCTAGAATGGCGTTGAGGGTGGCAAGCTGTCTGTAATCAAACATGAATAAGCACTGCTAATATTTATTTTATTTCATAAGATTTAGTATAAGCGCTTTCATTGTTCTCTGAAAAGATCTGTTCAAAAATGACAAAATCCGGGCAAGTCTTGCCAATCGCTGTGTTGTGGGTGGCGAGAAAGATATTAGTTGATCATAGTGTGCTGAATCATTTTATTTTCTTCCTTTAAGGTTCGTCTGGAGAAGTCGTATGTCAGAATTACAGCTGATCATTGCCAATAAAAACTATTCGTCCTGGTCCTTGCGTCCTTGGATCGCTCTGAAAGTGAAGGGAATTGAGTTTGAAGAGGTTTTTTCTCAATTTGACGAAGCGACAGGGCACAAGCATTTTGCAGAGTTCTCACCGACCAAGAAAGTGCCTGTTTTAAAGGATGGTGAACTGACAGTTTGGGAATCTCTGGCGATACTCGAATATCTAGCAGATAAGTTCCCTGATGCCGACTTGTGGCCTGTTGAACAGTCTGATCGAGCCATAGCCCGGTCTATTTCGAATGAGATGCACGGTGGGTTTATGTCTTTAAGAGCAGAGTGCCCGATGAACATGCGCCGTAAAGAAGAGGCCATTAATGTTTCAGATAGCGTACATAAAGATGTGCGGCGGATTATTGAGATTTGGCGCGATTGTCTAGCAAAGTCCGGCGGTCCTTTCCTGTTTGGGGAATTTTGTATTGCCGATGCAATGTTTGCCCCGGTTGTAAACCGTATTACCAAGTATCAGTTAAGTGATGATTCCGTTGTCCAACAATATTCCTCTGCAATGACAGCGCTCCCTGCCTGGCTGGAATGGGAAGAAGCGGGAAAGGCAGAACCCTGGATTGTGGAGGAAGATGAAGCATAATTAGATATACTTATGTATCATGAATATTATTAGGGTTACTTGTTTTCTGTGATTGTTTAAATTGAAGCTACTGAGATCAGAACTCAGTGGCTTCAATTGATTTAACAGGAATGAGTTAATGTTTGGGATTGCTGCACCCTTTTTAAAAGGAATGGGCATTGGTGCTGGATTGATTATCGCCATTGGGGCGCAGAATGCCTTTGTTCTTACCCAGGGACTTCGTCGTAATAATCAATATCTTATTGCATTTCTCTGCAGTTTTATTGATGCATTACTAATAACCATTGGTGTCGCTGGTATGGGGGTATTGATTACTTCAAACCCATTGCTACTTGATTTTGCTGTTTGGGGCGGAGCCCTTTTTCTTTTTGTATATGGATTGAAAGCGTTCAGATCAGCTTTAAACCCTGATGTTCTAACCGCTGAACAGGACCGGGGGCCTGATACGCTTATTAAAGCGGTATTAACTACTCTGGCTGTTAGTTTACTTAACCCACATATTTATCTGGACACTGTGATCTTGCTTGGATCTATTGGCGGTCAATATCCTGCGGAGACCAGAATATGGTTTGGTTTAGGTGCTGTCGTTTCTTCGTTTTTTTGGTTTTTTTCGCTGAGTTTGGGGGCGCAATGGTTGGCCCCGTTGTTTAAGCGACCAGTAGCTTGGCGCATTCTTGATAGTTTTATTGGTGTTGTTATGTGGACAATATCTTTGTCATTGATTGTGCAGGCTCTGTCTTAAATGCAAAAAATCCCCCAAGTATTTTCTGCTTGGGGGATTTTAAACGCTTCGAAGCTATTGCCCGCGTACCGAATTGAGGAATTGATCCACATTTTCAGTTAACAATGAGCTTTCTTCATCGATTTTCTGGACACCATCTATGACCTGTCCCATAGATTGATTAGTTTGATTCAACGCTGTTGAAACCTCTTGCACGCGCTCAGCAATAACAGAACAGTTGTTTGCTGACTGATTGACTGTCTGACTGATTTCTCGTGTTGCACCGCCTTGCTCTTCAACTGCTGTAGAGATTCCGCCTGCAATATCATTGATTTCCTTGATAACATTATCGATCTGTTCCGCAGCATCAACAGCACTGCTGATTTCATTTTGAATGTTACCTATCAGTGAACGAATATCTTCGGTGGCAGATGTTGTCTGGTTTGAGAGGTTTTTAACCTCGGCAGCGACCACAGCAAACCCCTTACCAGCTTCGCCGGCACGAGCCGCTTCGATGGTTGCGTTCAGGGCAAGAAGATTGGTTTGCTCGGCAATGCCGCTGATCATGCTGATGACATTTTCGATTTCCTGTGAACCTTCATTGAGGCGGGAAATATTACCGTTCATTGTGGCAGCGCGTTCAACTGCATTGTTTGAACAATCTGTTGATTTACTGACAAGATTAGAAATTTCTGAAATAGAAGCCGAAAGTTCTTCTGTCGCTGCCGCAACTGTGGAGATGTCATTGGACATGGCTTCACTGGCACCGCTGATCTCCTGAGCTTCTCTTTGAGATCCGGCAGCAAGGTTTTGCATTTCTTTGGCCTGATCACGCATAACAGTGACGTTGCTAGAGAGAATACCGATAGAGGAGCCGACAGAAGCATCAAAATCATTTGCCATACTTTCTGCGTTCAGACGTTTTTCTTCTTCCAGACGTGCTTCATTGAGTTCCTGTTCCGCTTTTAAAGCTTCTGCTTCTCGCGAGACATTCCGTAATTGGGCCAAGGCAAATCCCATTTTACTGATTTCGTCATTGCCATTGCGCATGATGCGGGTTGTAAGGTCGCCGTTGGCAATTTCTTCCATAGAATGAACAAGCCCCATAAGGCGACTGAGCAGGGAGCGGACGACATAAAGCCATCCGATCAAGATCGAGACAATTAATGAGGCGGCTGCAATGATAACCATAATTATTTCAGTCTGTTCAGATGATGCTTTGTTTTCTTGCGCGGTAGCGGCGATGCCTGCTTCGGTATTCGTAACCAGCTCACTGATTTGACCAGATAAATTTTCTGCGATTGTTCTGGTTTCTTCCATAATCGCATTGCTTTTGTTTTGCGCTGTTAGTTCAGCTTTGCGAAGAGAGAAAATATTGTTCTGGAGATCCCCTTTACTACCGAGGGTTAGCAGGCTTTGAAACAGCTCTGACAGTTTATCTACCTTCTGGGTTTGGGCCAGTTTTGAAAGGGGGGTTGCCATTGATCCCAAAGATGTCAGGAAAAGTTGCTCGATTTGCGTAATATCTTCCAGTGTATTTGTTTGCCCACCTTCTGCCAGAAGGCCAATTAGAAGGTTCGTTGATCCTTTGAAATCCAGAAGACCCTGTTGTAATTGAAAGAGTTGGAGTGGCTCACCTTCGCCGTCGATAACACCTAGTCGTACCTTGATAAGATGAGGTGATATTTCTTTGGCGACCAGCTCTCTGTAAGATGAAAGTTCTTTACCGAGTTCAACTCTTCTCAGGGCATAGGTTTGCTTTTCATTACCGAGTTCGCGAAGTTCGTCAATTTTCGGTCCGATATCGCCCAGACTCGTTTGGATGTTATTGACGGTCTCCTGACTGACATTCAGCTCTCCCAAATTAGAAAGGTGGCCTTGTGCGGATAAAATAGAGCTTTGGAGTTCCAGAAACCGTTGATCTCTTTGGGCAGTGTCAGCTGCGGATTCCAGCAAGGGAGCCGTGGCAGCCAGTCTGGATATTTCTTCAGACAGTTTCAAAGCAGAAGTAATCGCGGGGACGGTTTCTTCTGTAAGAGCTTCCTGTGTTTCCGTAAGCCTGGTGAGGTTATACCAACTTATGAAGCTGACCAATACAGTCATGATGGCAACGACACCAAAAGAGAGGATCAGGCGTTTACCAATACCGAACTTTATCTCGGGGGCTTCTTCTAAGGTTTGCACTGGTCCTGTATTCTCTGGAAGAGAGTCATCTACATCTGCAGTACTTGCTGAGATATCTTCATCGGAACTTGCGACAGCATCCGTTTCAGGTACGTTGCTTTCCTCAGTTTCTCTGGTTTCCTCTTCATGGGAATTTTTTAAACTAGGGGCGTCCATACCTGTAACTCCTTACCGCACAATCATCATATTTGTTGAATTCTGGCCAGAAGCTTAAAGGGCAAAAGGTAAATAATTTGTCATGATGGTTAAAATTTTTGTTCTTGCTGTCTAATGGTAAAATAAACTTATAAAAAACAATATTTTATTAAATGAAAAATAACTCAACACAGTAATCAGAATCTGTTTTGGGCATGATTCACTGAATGGACAATACTTGATAAATCCCCCCTAGGGGGATAATCTTGGAAAAGAACAACCTTCTTATTAATAAGACTTTCGCGATGCTCAGCGTTCTACAAAACAAGATATATCGAAATTTGTTTACGGCTCAGATTTTGTCGTTAATGGGTAGCGGGTTGACGACAGTGGCGCTCGGCCTTCTGGCCTATGATCTTGCGGGGGCAAATGCTGGTGCTGTTTTGGGAACTGCTTTGGCGCTTAAAATGGTTGCCTATGTCGGGATTGCCCCTGTTGTTGGGGCATTTGCCGATAGGATTCCGCGCAAAAGTTTTTTGGTTACGCTGGATTTATGCCGCGCAGGGATGGTTTTATTCCTGCCATTTGTGACGGAAGTCTGGCAAATCTATCTATTGGTGTTTTTATTTCAGTCATTTTCTGCGGCTTTTACCCCGACCTTTCAGGCAACGATACCGGATGTTTTGCCGAAAGAGAGCGATTTTACAAAAGCCCTTTCTCTTTCCCGTCTGGCTTATGATCTTGAAGCTTTATTAAGTCCACTTTTTGCTGGATTGTTGCTATCGGTCATGAGCTTTCATTGGCTGTTTTTGGGAACGATCATTGGCTTTCTGGCCTCTGCTTTACTTGTGGTTTCGGTGATTTTGCCAAACGTTGAGCCAACGGAAGAAGAAAAAAATTCCTTCAGAAAAGTATCTCGGGGAACAAGAATTTATCTTGCAACACCTCGATTACGAGGTTTGCTTGCCCTGAGCTTCGCTGTTTCTGCGGCTGGTGTCATGGTGATTGTAAATACCATCGTTTACGTCCGTGAATTCCTTGGCGGGAGGGAGAGTGACGTTGCCGTTTTTCTTGGTGCTGCCGGTTTAGGATCAATGTGTGTGGCTTTAAGCTTGCGGAAAATACTTGATGAGTTCGAGCCCAGATCCATAATGCTTTTGGGGGCGGTGGTCTTGCTAATCACCCTTATCGGTGGATCATTAGAACTGACCTATAGTCTTGCTTTGATTATCTGGTTCCTGATTGGGGCTGGAACTTCTTTGATTCAAACTCCGGGTGGTTTGCTCTTAAAGCGTTCGGCACATAAACAAGATCTTCCTGCATTATTTGCCAGTCATTTTGCCTTATCTCATGCCTGTTGGCTTATAGCCTATCCTGCGGCTGGTTGGTTAGGACTGTATCTTGGACTATCAGAAACATTTCTTGTCAGTGCTGCTGGTGTGCTTGGCGGATTGATTGTTGCTACGGTCTTGTGGCCAGCAAAAGATAGTGCTGTGTTAACACACGAGCATCCCGAAGTGTCCCATCTACATCTGCATACACATGATGAGCATCACCAGCACGAACATGAAGGGTGGGAAGGGCCGGAACCACATCGTCATCCTCATTATCATCCCAAACAGATACATAAACATGCCTTTGTGATTGATAGTCATCATGAACTCTGGCCAAATAGAAATTAATTATTCGCTCAAGTTGACGTCACAGAAGTGTGACGCGCTGTGTTTTTACCCCGTAATGATCTCTGCGTACCTTGAGAGTGTTCGAAGGTCGCGAGGATATTATGGTCTTTATTTCTACACGAAGGGCTTTTGCCCTACTGTTGTCTATGTTCCTCTGTGTGTTACCACTACACCTTCAGGCTCAAAGTGTTCAACATCCCCCTCTTCTTGTTGAACAGAGCTTGCAGATTTTGGTGGGTAGTCGTGAAGACCGGGATAAAAACCTTGCGATTTTCGAACAACGAGGAAAGACAGATGTCGTTCCTGCTTTAATACAAGCGCTTCGTTTTCAACCCAATAGCACTCAACTTAGATCTACACTGGTTTCCTTGACGGGACAGCCGGATCAGAGTTGGGGAGATTGGATGCTTTGGCAAGAAGAACATCCCGAGATTAAGCCCTTTGATGGTTTTGATGTATTCAAAGCTCGGGTGACGCAGTTAATTGATCCGAACTTTGTTGATTTTCTTTATCCGGACGTGCGTCATTCTATCCGTTTAGAGGAAATAGCATGGGGTGGCGTTCATAAGGACGGTATTCCCTCATTGGATAATCCGGAAATGATTCCCGCTGGAAAAGCCGATTATATGCGCGATGATGATCTGGTGTTTGGTGTTTCCATTAATGGTGATACCAGAGCTTATCCGCTACGCATTATGAATTGGCATGAAATGTTCAATGATGTCATTGGCGGAGTTCCCGTTGCCTTGGCGTACTGTACACTTTGCGGGTCGGGTATTCTGTATGAAACTGATTTGGGGGATGGAAAAGAGCCGATGATTTTTGGATCGTCAGGTTTTCTCTATCGTTCAAACAAGCTTATGTTTGACAGACGAACACATTCGTTGTGGAACCAGTTTACGGGACGCCCTGTCGTGGGGGCTTTAACGGGAACAGATCTGGAGCTTAAAACCAGACCTGTGACCATTACAAGCTGGAAACAATGGAAGGCTCATCATCCAAAAACAACAGTTCTGGATATTAATACGGGCTATCGAAGAGACTATGGATCCGGTGTTGCTTACAGAGAGTACTTTGCCTCACCGGAGCTTATGTTTCCGGCTTTGGTGGACCAAAGTGAAAATGCGGCAAAATCCTATGTTTTTGTATTGCGCATACAGGACAAAGAGCAGGCTTGGCCTCTTTCTGAATTTCGTGATGGTCAAGTTATTCAGGATAAAGTCGCGGGGCAAAAAATTATTCTGATCGGGAATGAGAAGACCAGAACGGTTCGGGCCTACGCTGGGAATGACGAAGTTTTTTCTCTGTCTGAAGCAGCAGATTATCTTGAAAGCAATAGTGGCAGTTGGAAGATTACAGAGGATGCGCTGGTTTCTGGCGATGGTCATAAACTGAAACGTTTGCCGGGGCATATTTCCTATTGGTTTGCCTGGAACAACTATAGTCAATCCGGGGCTTTTTCTGATTAGTGTCCTACTTGGTCTGACATTTTAAAACATTCAAGGTGTACCGAAATAGCTGGTTTGTGACAAAAGTCAGGTTGTGTTGGATCTCTAGGTAAATAGACTAATTTGATTAGGTAAAATAATTGTATTTTTCACTGTAATTCCTGCGGACAATACTTGCTCTGGATCAGGATTTACCTATACTCCCGGCAGATTTACCAACAAACGGCACTTATGCCTTCTTGCGGCATGGCCACTATTTGCAGAGGCGTGAACTTTTATGGGCGATATCAAAAAAGTCGTACTTGCCTATTCAGGCGGACTTGATACTTCGGTAATCCTGAAATGGCTTCAGGAAACTTACAATTGCGAAGTTGTGACTTTCACAGCAGATCTTGGTCAGGGCGAAGAACTGGAACCAGCACGCAAAAAAGCTTCGGCTTGTGGTGTGAAAGATATTTATATCGAAGATGTCCGCGAAGAGTTTGTCAGTGATTTTGTCTTCCCGATGTTTCGTGCCAACGCTGTTTACGAAGGCGTTTATCTTCTCGGAACTTCAATCGCGCGTCCACTAATTTCCAAGCGTTTGATTGAGATAGCCGAAGAAACAGGTGCAGACGCTGTTGCTCATGGTGCAACGGGTAAAGGAAACGATCAGGTTCGTTTTGAGCTGAGCTGTTACGCGTTGAACCCGGATATCAAGGTTATCGCCCCTTGGCGTGAATGGGATCTGACATCTCGTACAAAGCTGATTGATTTTGCCGAGAAGCACCAAATTCCAATCGCCAAAGACAAGCGAGGCGAAGCACCGTTTTCTGTTGATGCCAATCTTCTGCATACTTCTTCTGAAGGTAAGGAGATGGAAGATCCGTGGGTTGCACCGGGCGAGCATGTTTATCAGCGTATTGTTTCGCCGATGGCGGCACCTGACGAATCCACTGAGATCACCATTGAATTCAAAAAGGGTGACGCGGTTGGAATCAATGGTCAGAAAATGTCCCCTGCCGAAATCCTTACCAAGTTGAATGAACTGGGTGGTGCAAACGGCATCGGACGTCTTGATCTTGTCGAAGGACGTTTTGTTGGGATGAAATCTCGTGGTATCTACGAAACGCCAGGGGGCACAATCCTTTTGGCTGCACACCGAGCGATCGAATCCATTACGCTGGACCGGGGTGCGATGCATCTGAAAGATGAGTTAATGCCAAAATATGCCGAGCTTATCTATAATGGTTTCTGGTTTAGCCCAGAACGTGAAATGCTGCAGGCTATGATCGACAAGTCTCAAGAGCATGTGGAAGGTACTGTGCGTCTGTCTCTCTACAAAGGCAATGCAATCGTGACCGGGCGTGAATCTGCAAAGTCACTTTATAGCCTTGAGCATGTGACCTTCGAAGAAGACAGCGTTTATGATCAGCGAGATGCAGAAGGTTTCATTAAGTTGAATGCTTTGCGTTTGAAGCTACTGAATAAACAAAGATGATTTCTTGATTGATTTCGAATAAAAAAGCCCGGTCCTGAATTCACAGTCCCGGGCTTTTTGTTTTTGGGAGAGATGTTATGAAAAACGATTGGAGCACGGATCAATATCTGCAGTTTGAAGATCTTAGGACGCGTCCTGCTTATGAATTGTTGAGCAGGATAGGAATTAATGAACCTCAACAGGTTGTTGATCTTGGCTGTGGTCCTGGAAATTCGACAGAGCTTTTGCAGAGAAGGTTTCCATCTGCGGCTATTTCGGGCGTAGATTCTTCCCCGAAAATGCTGGAGGAAGCAAAGAAGAGATTACCTGATGTAACTTTTCCCCTTGATGATATTGCGATTTGGAAGCCCAAAAAAAAGGTTGATGTTATTTTTGCCAATGCGTCGCTTCAGTGGGTAACGGGGCATCATGATTTGGTTCCCCATTTAATGAAACATCTGAACGTTGGTGGTTTTCTCGCTGTGCAGATGCCAGATAATCTATCCGAGCCAACTCATGTTTTGATGCGGGAAACAGCATCGGAAGGGCCGTGGGCAGAGAAACTGTCGGAAGCGGTAAAATCGAGAGAAATCATTGGAAGCAGTGCAGATTATTATAACTGGCTTGCCGATCAATCCGAGGTTATTGATATCTGGCACACCAGTTATGAACATGTGCTTGCTGATGCAAATGCCATCGTTGATTGGGTAAAATCAACAGGTCTCAGACCTTTCCTGAATCCTCTCAACGATCAAGAGAGAAAAGCTTATCTGGAGCAATATCTTGACAAAATTAAACAGGCCTATAAGCCCCTAAAAGACGGTCGTGTTCTTCTAACTTTTCCGCGATTATTTATCGTTGCTCAAAAGAAACTTTGATAAACTATCATGATCCTATGCCTTAATCTCAAAGCTGCTAGGCAATGAACCGTGCAGATTGTCATTGCTCCGGGATGAGATTCACGTTAGTGAAGGCGCCATTCTTATGAAGAGAGATTGATATGAGCGACGAGAAGAAAAAAACAGACGACCCAATTGCGATTTTTATCCTTGGGGAACTCTATGGGGCCGAGAACGCAGTTAGCCCTGATGCTCTTGCGCGCGCTTACTACAAGCCTCGTGCAAAAAAAGAAGATCGCCCGGATGCCTGGCGCAAATATTTGCCAGCTGTACGTCAACAAGCCTTGCATCTTGCGCGTACAGGTCGAATTAACATTATTCGCAAGGGCGAAGTGGCTGACCCGAATGCACCAATCAAGGGGTTGTTCAAGCTTGTAATTGCTTGAGGGAAAAATTTAATATGTTGCTCATGGCTTAATTTCTTTAGCGCAACCAAGATAATAACAAAAAGCCCGGGACTGTGAATTCAGGATCGGGCTTTTTTATTGCTATTCTATAGCGGAATTTTAGAGAAGATTTGGCTCTTCCAATCCGTTTTGACGGCTCGCAGCAGTCAGAGTATTGGCAAGAAGGCAAGCAATTGTCATAGGGCCAACACCACCTGGGACTGGTGTAATTGCACCAGCGTGCTCCATTGCTTCGGCTGTTGCAACATCACCAACCAGTTTGTTTTTGCCATCAACTTCAATACGGTTGATCCCTACGTCGATAACGGTTGCGCCAGGTTTGACCCAGTCGCCTTTAACCATTTCTGGACGTCCAACAGCGGCAACAACAATGTCAGCCTGACGAACAACGTCTGGTAGGTCTTTGGTGCGGCTGTGCGCGATGGTCACGGTGCAGCTTTCCTGTAGCAGAAGCTGCGCCATTGGCTTGCCAACGATGTTGGAACGACCGACAACAACCGCAGTTTTGCTAGAGAGATCACCAAGGTGGTCTTTCAACAACATGATAGAACCAAGTGGGGTACAAGGGATCATCGGGGCGCTTGCGCCACGTGCGCCAGTTGCCAACCGACCAGAGTTGATCACGTGGAAGCCATCAACGTCTTTGTTTGGGTCAATGGCATTAATGATTGCGTGGTCATCAATATGATCAGGAACAGGCAACTGAACAAGAATACCGTGAACAGCAGGATCATTGTTGAGCTCTTCGACTTTTGCCAGAAGCTCTTCCTGAGTTGTTTCAGCAGGCATTTTGTGTTCGTAAGAATTCATGCCTGCTTCAAGGGTCTGTTTGCCTTTACTGCGTACATAAACTTGGCTGGCAGGGTCTTCACCAACCAGAACAACGGCAAGACCGGGTGTCAGATCGTGATCGTTTTTCAGGCGGGTAACTTCTTCTGCAATACGGCCCCGAAGGGTAGCGGAAAACTTTCTACCATCAATAATTGTCGCAGTGGACATCATAGGTCTCCTTGATTGATCCCAGTGTCAATTTTATCCCAATGTCATTTTTATCGGGGTCATAAGCCAAATAAATCCTGTTTGAACCAGGATAAAGCATAGGCAATTCTGACTTCTGTTTTCGTGGTTTTATGGTTTTAGGTCTGGTGATGCAATGACTTATCACAAGGCAGGATAGGCTTTCTGTTTTGAATCGCGAATTGACTGATCGGATAATCCGGTCAAAGCTCGTCTGAACTCAGGATTTCAACACCTGATTCTCTCATGTGAGTCATGGCTTTAGCCAATGATCCATCCAAATCAATTGCTCGACAGGCATCGGCAATTACAAAGGTTTCGAACCCCTGCTTGATGGCGTCTATTGCTGAATAGTACACACAAAAGTCAGTTGCAAGACCACAGAGAAAGACTCGTTCTATCTGGCGTTCTCTCAAGTATCCGGTAAGCCCTGTTGAGGTGGTTTTGTCATTTTCAAAAAAGGCTGAATAGGAATCGATTTCTTTGCGAAAACCTTTGCGCAAAATCAGTTCCAGTGCATTTTTATTGAGATTCTTGTGCAGTGTTGAGCCGTCTTTACCCTGAACACAATGATCCGGCCATAGAACTTGCTGGCCATAACTGAGTTCTATTGTTTCGTATGGGGTTTGACCCTCGTGGGATGAGACAAAGGATAGATGCCCCTCGGGGTGCCAGTCCTGTGTTGCCAACGCGTGCGGAAAGCGATCAATCAATTTGTTGACAACAGGCACAATAGCCTCGCCTTCTGGTACGGCCAATGCCCCGTCTGTGCAAAAATCGTTTTGAAGATCGATAATCAAGAGGGCATCGCGACTGCTCAAATCGAGAGAATATGACATTGTGCGATACCTTCTTTTAAAAAGTCAGATTTAAGTCGTTTTACGCAAAACTGATGCGGATATTAATCAACACATTTTGCAAGAATATGATGGCTAGTAAAAGAACAATCGGGGATAAGTCCATACCACCGATACTGGGAATTATACTTCTGATCGGACGAAGGGCAGGTTCGGTCAAGCGCCAGAGAAACTCCCCAACCATGCTGACAAACTGGTTATGGGTATTGATCACGTTGAAAGCAACGAGCCAGCTTAGAATAGCCGAGATAATAACGGCCCATTTAAAGAGATCGAGTGCAATAACAAGTACAGTGATCAAAGGTCCCAGAATAATATCCATTATAAACACATCTCAATTGGTTGGGAGGTTGCTGGCAAAATTGAATAGGAACAGACTACATAGCTGTTCCAAGGGATTCAAGCCAAGCTATCACCTCGGAATTTTTTTGCGTGTTAAATCGTACGCTTCTTTTGCAGCTAAATAGGATCGGGTCAACAAAATTACAAGTAGATGGAGGCCTTTGGCTATCTTGTCGTGTCATCTTTGAAACAGGTCCTGAAATAATTGGTCTGTCCCTGACAGAGTATTTGCGTTGCATATTCTGCTTGGGTAAGCTGATGCTTGAGTGCAGTGCGATCTTGTTTGATTTATCAAAGGATTAGTGATGTCTGTTATGGGGCAGGACCGTTCGTTAGAGGGTGTCACAAAAGCACTTTCGCATCTCCATGAAAAGCTGGGTTTGGATTTCTCTTTTCAGCTTTGGGATGGTTCTCTTGTTCCCCCTTCTGATGATGAAAAGAACAATCTGCGTCTGGCATTTACTGACAAAACGGTTTTGACTAGATTGCTCCGGCGGCCAAAGTTAAAGACGGTTATTGATCTTTATCTTTCGGGAGGATTGGATATTCGCGGCGGCACGCTTTTTGATCTGGCCGAACGACGTCCAAAGGGCAAAACCAAAAAACTTATCAAAAGTCTGAATAAAAGCCTGTTACTGCGTAATCTCTTTCCGCTTCTCTTTGCGCGAACTGACCAACAGACTGTTCAACTGGATGGACAGGGGGAGACATCTGGTCGGGGTAGCAAGCAGGGCGACATTGCCTATCACTATGACGTGTCGAATAGATTTTATGAGCTCTTCCTTGATCCTGAGATGGTTTATACCTGTGGGTATTTTACGGACTGGGCCAATGATCTTGCACAGGCACAGCACGACAAGCTGGACATGATCTGTCGTAAGCTACGTCTGAAACCCGGGGATCGTTTGCTGGATATCGGGTGTGGATGGGGCGCGTTGATCTGTCATGCAGCAGAACACTTTGGCGTCACCGCTGTCGGGGTTACTTTGTCTGAAGAACAGTTAGCCTTGGCAAAACAGCGTATTAAAGAGAGAGGCCTTGAAGACAAGGTATCGGTTGAACTCAAGGATTTTCGTCTATTAGAGAGAACCTTTGATAAAATTTCGTCCATTGGCATGTTTGAACATGTGGGGATAGAAAATCACCGGGAATATTATCTGACCGTAAATCGTCTGTTGGAACCGCGTGGAATTTATCTGCATCACGCGATTACTCGCAGAGGCAAAACAAGTGATGCAAAGTTTAACCGAAAGCGCCCGGAATATAACTCTATGCTCAAATATATTTTTCCGGGTGCGGAAGTTGACCATATCGGCATGACTGCGAAAAATCTTGAAGCACATGGTTTTGAAGTCCATGACGTCGAAGCGTGGCGCGAGCATTACGCCAGAACAACCGAACTCTGGGCACGTCGCTTGACCGAGCGAAAAGAAGAAGCGATTGCAGAAGCTGGCGAAGAGCGTTATCGCCTCTGGGTGCTTTATCTTACTGGAGTGTCATTAGCTTTTACGCGAGGGACACTGAATATTTTCCAGACCGTTGCGACAAAGAGAACCAAAGGGCTTTCTGGTATGCCCCCAACACGATCTGATCTTTATCGAGATTAACCCGGTTAGAAAAAGACTAATCTTGGAATTAAGTATGACTCGAAGAGACAAAAAAAGATCCCGAGTGATGCGATGATCACCCGGGATAAAAGAAGCTTAAGTCAGGACGGGAATCCGACCTAAGCCCGCTGGAAATCGTAAAGTTTGCCAAGATTTAGAATATCCGTCAGCTCTTGTAGAGCCGCCCGAACCTCATACAGAAGTGCTGGATCTTTGATGTCATCGGGTGAAAGCTCATCCCGATAGTGTTTTGAGACCCACGTCTTGATGTCTTCGTAAAGGGCATCATCAAGCAGGACACGTGCGCCCAGATTGCTTAAATCATCATCGCTGAGGACAACACGCAGCCTAAGGCATGCCGGACCGCCACCATTTTTCATGGATTGGCGAAGGTTGAAGAACTCAACATTGCTGATAGCATCGCCCTGTTGAACAAGTCCATCGAGGTATTTCTTCACCCTTGGATTTTCCTGACACTCAATAGGGGCTATCAAGGTCATGGCATTGCTGCCACTGCCTGAAGGTGAAATCAGCTGGCTGTTGAAGAGATAACTTTGCACAGCATCTTCAACAGATACTTGGTTGTCGGGAACTTCGACAAAAATCATATCACCGTTCGGGAGCTTTCTGTTCAGCTCTTCTTTGACATCATCAGTATTGAGGAAGGCTTTTTCGTGATGGAATAAGACCCGACCGTTGCCAACGGAGATAACGTCGTTGTGGAAGACGCCTTGATCAATCACGTCAGGGTTTTGCTGGGCATAAACAATCCGGTCTTCGGACAGACCGTGAAGGCGGGCAACGGCCTGACAAGCTTCCAGTGTTTGTCTGGCCGGGAATTTTTTCGGACCGAGTGCATTTTTACGTAGGGCTTCGACGCCATAAACGAAAAATTCTACGCCGGGATCACCATAGTTGGCACAAAACCGTGTGTGGTTTGCGGCACCTTCGTCCCCGAAATGATGGCTACCATGCAGGGCAGGGTGATGGGCAAAGCGGCTGTCATCAGCAAAGATCGTCTGTAGAGTACGCCCGGTTGTCGGGTGCTCGATAGAGCGATGAAACATGGAGATCAAATTGGCGGGGGTGAAATGTGTTCTGCCGTCCCTTGTATCAGGACGAGGGGATACCGTTCCCGCATTGGCAACCCACATTGAAGAGGCAGAGCAGGTACCTGCAAAGAGGGCCGGGTTTTCCTCTGCCGCTTTCGTAAGGATGTCACTTTCGTTCCCACTGTAACCCAAGCCGCGAAGGGTTGGCAGGTGAGGGCGTTCCTGGGGGGGTAATACCCCCTGTTTCATGCCCATATCTGCCAAGGCCTTCATTTTCTCCAGCCCTTGCAAGGCAGCACCTTTGGGGCTTGATATTCCTTTGGCTGACTTATCTGATGCTATGTTGCCATAGGAAAGGCCTGCAAAGTTATGTGTCGGGCCGACTAGGCCGTCAAAGTTAACCTCGTAATAGGTCATCAGCTTATCCCTTATCCTGTAGGGTGATCCCAGGTGTTAGCTGTGCAGGGACGTTAAGCGTATCGGCCTCAAGAGAAGCAACAGGGTAGGCGGCATAGTCAGCAGCATAGAACGCGCTTGGGCGATGATTGCCACTGGCACCAACGCCGCCAAAAGGTGCTGATCCACTGGCACCTGTAAGAGGACGGTTCCAATTGACGATACCGGCACGGCTTTCGACCCAGAATTTTTCCCAAAGATCTTTATTGTCCGTTAGGATGCCAGCTGAAAGTCCAAAGCGGGTGTTGTTTGCTACATCAATGGCTTCGTCAAAATCAGAAACACGGATGATTTGTAGGAGTGGGCCAAAGTATTCTTCGTCTGGCAGGTCTTTGATGGCTGTAACGTCTATCAGGCCAGGTGTCAAAAATGGTTTGCCGTCATAAAGGCGTTCCAGGCGCTTGATAACTTTGCCACCCAGTTTCTCCAAATTTTCCTGTGCGGCAAGGATACCGTCCGCTGCGGCATTGGAAATCAAGGAGCCCATGAAAGGTGGGTTTTCCTGATCATCCTGTCCCACTTTGATGCCATCGATTTGTGAAGATAATGTTTCGATAAACTGGTCGCCTTCTGTCCCTGTTGGAACGATCAATCTGCGGGAGCAAGTGCAACGCTGTCCAGAGGTGACATAGGCTGACTGTATGGTGTGATAAGCCGCAGCCTTGTGATCGCTTGCTTCCATAACAACCAATGGGTTGTTGCCACCCATTTCCAGAGCCAGAATTTTACCTGTTTTACCTGCGTATTGGCGATGAAGAAGTTCACCTGTTGTTGAGCTGCCGGTGAAAAAGAGACCATCAATGCCATCGTGTCCAGCAAGGGCGATACCCGTTTCCTTGGCACCTTGTACCAGATTGAGAACACCCGCAGGAAGGCCGGCGTCATGCCAAGCTTGCATCATTACCTCGGCAACCATGGGGGTCAGATCACTGGGCTTGAAAACAATGGTATTTCCGGCAATTAAAGACGGTACAATGTGTCCGTTTGGTAAATGGCCGGGGAAATTGTAGGGGCCAAATACGGCAACAACGCCATGAGGTTTGTGACGCAGAGTAGCTTTCAAGCCGTCGCCCATCTGATTTTCATGATCGCCTGTGCGCTTTTCAAAAGCGTCGAGAGACAGGGCAACTTTGCCAATCATCGCGGCGGCTTCTGTTCGGGTTTCCCAAAGCGGCTTCCCGGTTTCCATTGCTATCGCAATGGCGATATCCTCTTGTCGCTCTTTAAGAAGGTCGCGATATTTTGTGATGATTTCAATACGATTATCCAATGAAGCAAGTGCCCATCCACGCAAGGCGTTCCTAGCTGCAATAATCGCATCGTTTACATCGTCTGCTGTTGCCGAGGTTGCTTGCCAGATGACTTCGTTATTTGCGGGGTTGGTCGAGGAAAGGCTACAGCCTTTACCATCGCGCCATTCGCCATTGATATAAAGTTTTTGTGCTAGGCTCATGACTTGTTCTCCCGGAATTTCACATAACGTACTTCATCGCCATCTTTCAGGCGGAGTGCATCGATCGTTTCTTGTGTAAGTTTGATGGATTGTGTGTCGCCCAACTCTGCTGGCTGAAGGCACATGCGATAGGCATCAATATTGGCGTTACTGATCATATAGAGACTTGATTGATCTTCTGCTGCAGCTTGTTCCGTTGTTCCGTTAACAGTTGCAATACGGCTTGATTGCAGCGTTTTGATGTTTCTTGTTGGAACCTCGACAGAGGGGCCGCCGTCAAAAACATCGACATAACCATTAAAGTTGAAGCCTTCTTTTTCCAGCAGACGCAAAGCTGGGCTGGATGATTCGTGCGGTTTGCCGATAACGCCTTGGGCCTCTTCGGGTAATAAATCAATGTAGATTGGATATTTTGGCATCAGATCGGAAATAATCTGGGTTCCCTTGACCGAAGAGATTTTGTCAGCGTTTTCAAAGGCTATGCCAAAAAACTTTCCTCCGAGATGATTCCAGAAGGGGGATGAACCGTCTTTGTCTTGCCATCCACGCATTTCGGCCATCACCATATCTCCAAAACGATCCGGGAAATCTGCTAGCGTTAGATAACGACATCTGGACAGGAATTGGCCGATACCGGGTTGGCGATATTCTTTGGAAAGATACAGTGACCCGATTTCGGTTGCACCTGTGTAGTCGTTGACCAATAGCATAACCTTCATCTTGCGTGTTGTTTCCAACTCGGATGAGGCACTGACTAATGTTGATATCTTGTAAGAATAAAAGGGGTGTTTCAGTCCTACCCCGGCGTAAAGAGCCGTGGTGCCAACTGCTTTCTGGGTCTTGGTATCTTCAAGAACCATAAAATAAATTTCACCTTGTGGCCCCATTGCAGGTGTCTTGAAGCTTGCTTCTGACCGTGTGAGCTTTTCAAGCCAGGCGCCCTCGTTGGCTGGCATGGATGTCATGCCGCTTCCCACAGCATGGGACAAGTCCATAAGATCGCCGAGGTCACTTTGTCGAGCTGGTCTGATAATTAACATTGGGACGTTTTCCCCGAGTCTGTTAGCCGAATTAGGCTGTTGTTGTACGGTCGGGCCAACTTGCTTCGCCTGCGGCCAGTTTAAAGAGCAGGAGAGCAGAAAGTTTGGCGCGTTCACTCAGGCTGTCGATCAGCAGGAATTCATCTGTGCTGTGAATTGCTCCACCGCGAACACCGAGGGTATCTATATTGGCAAGACCTGCCGCAGCCAGATTATTACCATCGCAACATCCGCCTGTCGCTTTCGCTTCTGTTGAAAGGCCCAGATCATCTCCGCAGCTTTTTAGCAGGGAAAAGAGTTGCTGGTGAGCCTCGTCCATGACTTTTGGTTGCCGCCCGAAGGAGCCATGCAGCTCAAGTGAAATACCGTCGGCCTGACTGACTTCATCAATGATCTGTTGCAGTTGCTTTTCGGCCCAGCTCTGCCCTTCCGGGCTGGGGACGCGAATGTTAAAGCGGCACAGAGCAAAATCGGGAACCACGTTGTTGGGTCCGCCGCCCGTCAGCTTGGCAACGTTAATGGTGACGCCATCCATCTGGCCGTTCAGGCCATCCAGAAGTGAAATTGCCCGGGCAAGAGCTGCGATGGCATTTCTGCCAAGGTGGTGTTCCCGCCCGGCATGTGCGGCACGCCCACGGGCAATCAGCGTAAAGTTGCCACTGCCTTTGCGCGCGCCTGCCAATGTGCCATCGGCCAGAGCAGGTTCAAAAATCATGCCGACATCGGCTGCTCTGGCGGCTTGATCCAGATGCTGTGCTGAGGCAAAAGAGCCAATTTCCTCATCCGGATTGATAATAACCTGCCAACCGATGTTCCCTGCATAGGGGCTGCGTTCAAGAGCTTGTAGGGCGGTGAGCATAACAACAATACCGCCCTTCATATCGGCAACACCGGGACCATTGATGGTGTTTTCATCAAGTTTGGTACAGTGCTGGAAACTGTGATCTTTGGGGTAGACGGTATCGCTGTGTCCAACGAGAAGAATACGGCGATTGGCGTTTGGCCATTTTGTGAGGCGAAGCAGAGGACCACTTTCGCTCTCGACAACTTCACCGCTATCAAGAACATCTGTGCGAGATGGTAATTCGAGGCGTTCTTCTTTTGCATTTAGCGAGGATGCAAAATCAGAGAGCCGGTCGATGACCTTTTCAATCCCTGGAATATTAGCGCTTCCGGAATTGATTTCACTCAGCGCCAAAACTTCCGAAAGCATATTGTCCTGTTGCGCATCGATCCATTCGAGCAAGGGAGCATAAGTCATCGACCGTTTTCCCTAGACTGTCAGTTTCGTGCAAACACGATCAAGAATTTCGATCGCAGTATCCAGCTCGTCATTAGAGACGTTGAGCGGTGGCAGGAAGCGGATCTGATTATCCCCCGATTTTGCGCAAAGCATACCTTCGTTTCTGAGTTCAACGAGTACATCACCATTTGGAATTGCACATTTAAGGCCGATCATCAGACCAAGACCGTGAACGGAAACCAGTGCTTTTGGATGTTTGGCGATGAGCTCTTCAA
Organism: Kiloniella sp. EL199; assembly: GCF_900313065.1. Classification (GTDB taxonomy): domain Bacteria; phylum Pseudomonadota; class Alphaproteobacteria; order Kiloniellales; family Kiloniellaceae; genus Kiloniella. Next base: position 73,236 of record NZ_OMPU01000013.1, on the reverse strand, counting down.
GTTGGGCATGAACCTTGTTTGATTTTTCTGTCACAGATGCGAGGAAGCCATCTTCCATCAAGAGATCCATAACGGCATTGCCAACAGCACCTGCAAGTGGATTACCGCCATAGGTACTGCCGTGTGTACCGAAGACCATCGCTTCTGCTGCTTTGTCATTTGCAAGACAGGCACCAAGGGGGAACCCGCCACCAATGCCTTTGGCAAGTGACATCACATCAGGCTCTATACCAGACCACTCATAGGCAAATAGTTTGCCTGTGCGGCCCATGCCACACTGAATTTCGTCAACCATCATCAGAATATCGTGCTTGTCACAAAGGGTGCGAATACCTTGGAGATATTCTGCTGTGCCGGGGCGAATACCGCCTTCACCCTGAACAGGCTCAAGAATGACGCCAGCTGTTTCGTTTGTGATTGCAGCTTCCAGTGCTTGTAGATCACCAAAAGGAACCTGATCATATCCTTCATCTTCCATCAGGAAGCCAGCTGTATGCGCCGGGTTACCTGCAGCAGCAATTGTCCCAAGTGTACGTCCATGAAAGGCGCTGGACATGCCAATAATACGCTTGCGTTCCGGACGGCCTTTGGCTTCTTGATATTTACGCAGGATTTTCAGGCCACATTCGTTAGCTTCAGCACCTGAATTACTAAAGAAAACTTTTGATGCAAAAGAATTATCTGTCAGGCGTTTTGCCAGCGTTTCTGATTGAGAGACCCGGAACATGTTCGAGCAGTGCCAGAATTTATCAGCCTGATCTTTCAGTGCAGCAACCAGATGAGGGTGCGCATGACCAAAAGCGCAAACTGCAATTCCACTATAAAAATCGAGATATTTTTTACCGTCCTCTGCGTAAAGCCAGGTTCCTTCACCTTTTTCAAAAGCAATGTTTGGCGGGTTATAGGTGGTCATCATGGCTTCGCGGCCAGGAAGAACGTTAGACATTATGTGCTCCTTTGGTGGATCTAGATCTGATTTAAATCAGGTATCCCAGTATATTTGCCTGTGTATTACGCATTGTTTGGCGAGTTTTTTCGCCTTTGTTTCGCTTAGCTAAATAAGCTTATCGCAGAATCTGCCGAAGGTCTTATCGAAGTCGCTTTCTTTAATTGCAGATAATGCGGTTTTGGCGTGCCATACCGAATTATATTTTGTTTCGTTCTTTGCAATAGATATTTACCGCTATTGTTATGGTTTTGATTAACGCTCACTTCTGATATATAGAGAAAATAAGGATTTATGGCGCAGAATTTATAACTCAACAGGCAAAAACTCACATTCTGTAAAGCTGAGTTTGGTTAAGGTAAGGTCTCAATATGTCGTTTAGTCAGCAGCTGGATCGGATAGATCAAAAGATTCTTTCGATTCTTCAGCAAGAAGCTCGTATAACCAATCAGGATTTGTCTGACAGAGTGAATTTATCGCCAAGCTCTTGTTTGAACAGGGTACGCAAACTGGAAGAACGCGGATTCATTGGCCCTTATTTTGGAATGATTGATCTGGAACGGGTGTGCCGGTCCGTCATGGTGATTGCGACTGTGACGCTTAAGGACCATAGCCGGGATCAATTCAAAGCCTTTCAGGACTACGTGCAAAAGATCCCCGAAGTAGTTGAATGTTATATGGTCAGCGGATCTTTTGATTTTTGCTTACGGATCGTGGCCCCGGATATGGGGCGGTATAATGAAATAAATGATTATTTGTTGGATGCGACAGATACACCGGGTGTGATGAACATTAGCAGCCATGTTGTACTGAATACATCCAAGCACTTTTCCGGCTATCCAATCGAAAAGCTTCTATAAAAAGATCTTAATCAGATGACTGTGTCTGGTTGATTTAGGCAGATCCGCACAGGCTACAGGCGGGGTCGCGCTTGGTTTTCATTTTGTGGAAAGATGTGCTTAAAGAATCATAGAGCAATAGGCTATTACTCATGCTCTCGCCTATTCCCAGTAGTTCCTTTATAACTTCGACGGATTGCAGGCTTCCCATTGTACCAGCCAGCGCGCCGAGCACACCGACATCTGCACAGCTGCCTTTTTCCGCAACCTGTTCATTGCCAAAAAGACAGCGATAGCAGGGTTTGTCGCCTTCTTCAAAAGCCCGGAAGGTTGTTAGCTGGCCATCAAAGCGCATAATTGCAGCCGAGACTAAAGGAACCTTTTGCCGATAACAGGCGTCATTGACCAGATAGCGCGTATTGAAGTTGTCACACCCATCGGCCACCAAGTCGTACTTGGCAATCAGATTATCAATGTTGTCTGAATTCAGACGGAAGTGATGAGGTTGAATATTTATATCCGGGTTGATTGCGGTCAGACGGGCTTTTGCAGATTGTACTTTGGGACGGTTGATTTGATTTGTGTCGTGCAAGACCTGGCGTTGCAGGTTTGACATATCGACAACGTCGTCGTCGACAACGCCAATTGTACCAATGCCTGCGGCAGCGAGATAGAGCAGAAGCGGGGAGCCGAGGCCTCCGGCACCGATAACGAGAACTTTGGAACAAAGAAGTTTTAATTGTCCTTCTTCACCTACCTCTGGAAGGACAAGATGTCGGGCATAGCGATCAATCTGATCATCAGTTAGCTCGTCTTCCAATTGTTTATTCACGTCATTATCCCGTTTTCTTTACGTGCACTTTTATCACGACTTAGTCTGATAGAATTTTCAGAGCATCACCCGTTTTCGAAAAGGTCTGTACTGAGATATCGTTCGGCAAAGGAAGGCAGGATGGTGACAATTTTTTTGTTTATCATCTTTGGTCTGGCGCCAATTTCCAAAGTGGCAGCCAGAGCTGCGCCGGAAGAGATCCCGATAGGTAAGCCTTCCAAGGCTGCCACTTCACGGGCTGTTCTGAAGGCGGTGTCATTTCCGATCCGAATAATTTCATCTATCAGTCCGGTATCCAGAATACTTGGAATGAAACCCGCGCCGATACCCTGGATTTTATGAGGTCCAGGCTGTCCACCGGAAAGAACCGGGCTGTCTTCTGGCTCGACAGCGACTATTCTGATATCTGGGTTTAGTTCCTTGAGAACTGCCCCCACACCCGTCAGGGTGCCGCCTGTGCCGACGCCGCAAACAACCATATCAACCTGACCAGCGGTATCGTGCCAGATTTCTTCTGCGGTTGTGATTCTATGGATTGCCGGGTTGGCTTTGTTCATAAATTGTTGAGGCATAACTGCTTTGGGCAATTCCTTGACCAGCGCTTCTGCACGGGTAACTGCGCCACTAATGCCCAGTGCACCATCTGTAAGGACCAATTCTGCCCCGAGGTATCGCAACATTTTACGTCGTTCAGCAGACATGGTTTTTGGCATTGTCAGGATCAGTCTGTATCCTTTTGCCGCGCAAACGAAGGCAAGTGCGATACCTGTATTGCCACTGGTTGGTTCAATAATGACGGTATCTTTATCGAGTTCACCGGATTCTTCCAGCGCTTCAATCATCGCAAAGCCAATACGATCTTTGATCGATGCCAGTGGATTAAAGAACTCACACTTTCCGAGAATTTCCGCTCCAGATCCATGTGCGTCGGCAAGTTTTTGCAGACGCACAAGCGGCGTCGCACCGATCGTATCAAGGATAGAATCGTATATTTTGCCCCGGAAAGAGGAAGATAAGGTGTTGTTTTTGGTCTTCATGGTTTCTCGCTATACGACCCCAAGAGACCGCCTGATTAAATACTGAAATCAGGCATTGCGGCTGTGGCCTCGCTGGGAATGTTTTGTTTTCTTGCTTCGTCGCAAAGTTGCTCAATGGTTATTTTGTCGAAACGCTCCATTATTTCCCTTTGCATGTCAACCCAGATAGGTCGAACGACATTGATGCCAATGTCAGATCCTTCATTGTCACGGGCAGGATCTGATGCGCCTTCCAAGTCTCTGACAACACGAATAATTTCGCCAACTGTTATGCGCCGTCGTTCCTTCGCCAAGCGATATCCGCCCCGAGGTCCACGTTGCCCGGCAAGAACGCCATTGTGAACCAGTTGTTGGAGTACCTGTTCAAGATAACGTCTGGGAATACCTTCCCGACGTGATATTTCAGTTGATCTTACAGGCGCTGAGCCTGCGTGATAAGCAATATCTACAACCGCCTCTATTGCAAAGAGTAGCTTTTTTGATAGCCGAAGCATTTTTTTGTTTCCCAGTCCCTTTTATTCCTGAGCAAAGACGCCTGTTGATCCAAAACCACCTTCGCCACGTGATGTGCTGTCAAGTGACGTGACTGTGGACCAGCTAGCCTGAATACAAGGGGCTATCACCATCTGAGCTATTTTTGCGCCTCTTTCGATGGTGAAAGTTTCCTTGCCAAGGTTCATTATTATAACGCCGATTTCTCCGCGATAGTCGGCATCGATTGTCCCCGGTGTGTTGACCAGGGTTATTCCGTGTTTTAGTGCAAGACCTGATTTTGGTCTGATTTGAGCTTCATACCCACTGGGCAGCGCAATTTTAAGTCCGGTGGGAACCAGCAGGCGATCACCGGGGGTTAATTCAATAGAGTTCTCAATTGCAGCAAGAAGATCCATGCCTGCTGATTGCGGCGTGGCATAGGACGGAAGAGGTAAGCCTTCTCCGTGAGAGAGTTGAACGATCGATATTTCTACGTTCATACAGTTCTTCCTGACATACTTGTTAAATGTTAAACGTTGAGAGTTAAGTGATCTGCGATACGCTTGGACAGCTTTTTTGCCGCAGCGTCTTTTGTCATTTTATGCCATTGATCCACGCCGTTTTTATCAATCAAAAACAGTGTATTTTCATCTCCACCAAAAGTTCCTGTTGCGGGTGATACATCGTTCGCCAAAATCCAGTCACACCCTTTTCTCTCTCGTTTTGAGACCGCATTTTCAGTGAGCTGTTCAGTTTCAGCTGCAAAGCCAATGACAAGGCCCGGGCGTTTTGGTCCTGATTGCGACAGCGTTGCCAAAATATCGGGGTTTTGGACAAAGTTAAGTGTTGGAGTTTCGTCGTTGTCTTTCTTCTTGATTTTTTGACTGCTTTGCTCAGCAACACGCCAATCCGCGACAGCTGCGGCGCAGATGGCAATATCCGCGGGCAGAGTTTCCTGACAGGCTGCCAACATCTCTTCGGCGCTGGTAATAGAGATAAATTTTACGCCTTGAGGAGGGGAGAGTTGTGTTGGTCCCGATACTAAAGTGACCTCAGCACCCAATTGTTGCATGGCCTGTGCGATGGCATAGCCTTGCTTCCCGGATGAATGATTCGCGATGTACCTGACAGGGTCCAGTGCTTCATGGGTTGGACCTGCTGTGACAAGGGTTTTGATTCCGGCGAGTGGTTTTTCAGAAGGGGCAGAAAAATAATCTTCGATTGCATCAAGAATTTCTGCTGGTTCCGCCATACGCCCGGGACCAAACTCTCCGCAGGCCATAGAACCTTCGTTGGGGCCAATGATCTTTACGCCGCGATTAACGAGTGTTTTTAGATTTTCCTGTGTCGCAGGATGTTCCCACATGCGTACATTCATGGCGGGTGCAACAAGAGTATCTTTGTCCGTCGCTAGCAGAACAGTGGATGCTAAATCATCTGCGCGTCCTTGAGCCATCTTGGCCATAAAGTCAGCACTTGCGGGGACGACAACAATCAGATCGGATTGTCGTGAGAGTTGGATATGTCCAATTTCGGTTTCATCTGTGAGCGAGAAGAGGTCAACAAAGGTCTTTTCGCCAGTCAGTGCCGAAACGGAGAGTGGCGTCACAAACTCTGATCCGGATTTGGTAAGGATTGCACGCACAGAGACATCGCGCTCTTTAAGGCGGCGAATTAACTCCAGAGACTTGTATGCTGCAATGCCACCAGTAACCACCAGTAGAATGCTTTTGCCAGATATCATTATTAAACGTACTATTTCACTGTAAAATTGCGTAAATTAACATATTAATTTTTTGGATAAATCACTCAGTTGTCAACAGTAGATGTTAATAAATGTTAACTATTAAAAAATATAAAATTTACAGCAAACCCAATGGAGAATGTAAAACTGGCTATCGCAATGATGAAAGCCCACTTTGCAGTTCCACTACTTTCATTGTGGAAATCCTGAATGGTTTTGTTGTGTAATCGTAACCCTTGTTGAGAGAAGATCCTTGATGCAACCTCAAGGTTGTGAACCAGTTTGGGAAGTGTTCTTAGGCTGTCAGATAGCGTCGTAACGCTTTCTTTTACAATTGCTTCCGGACCCCTGTTTTCAATAATCCACTCTTCGACGAGTGGTTGAGAAATGCTCCAAAGGTTCAGGTTTTTTTCGAGTCCTCTACTGACGCCTTCTGCCATAACCATATTTTTTTGCAGCAAAAGCAAATGTGGTTGAATGGTCATATCAAAGGATTCGGCCAGATGAAGCATTTGTCCGAGAAGTCTGGCAAAAGAGAAATCACTAAGATCTTTCCCCATTATTGGTTGGCAAACTGACCTGAGGGCTTGGGCAAAGGTCTCTATCTTTTGATTCGGTGGGATCATTCCTGCTGTGACATGTGCTTTTGCCAGCTGTAGGTAATCCTGTTTCAAAAGAGCGATAAGCATGTCGGCAAGAAAGTGGCGTGTGGGTTTGTCTATTCTGCCCATGATGCCAAAGTCAACAGCAACGATTCGACCGTCATCGCCAACAAACATATTGCCGGGATGTTGGTCTCCGTGGAAAAAGCCGTCGCGGAATACCTGATTAAAGAATATTGCAGCAGCAGTCGTCAGGACTTCTTCCAAGTCGTGTCCGGCATCAAGAAGAGCCTGACGATCATCAAGGGGAATGCCTTCTATTCTGCTCATTGTCAGAACGCGACGGGCTGTTCTGTCCCAATCTATCTCGGGCGTGTCATAGGTGTAATCGTTGGCAAAGTTATCGCTGAGTTCACAAGCAGCAGCAGCCTCCATACGCAGATCCATCTCAAGACGTACCGTTTCGTGAAATGTTTCGACCACTTCTGTGATTTTGAAACGCTTTAGGCTTGGACGGGCTTTTTCCAGTAATCCGGCAAGACTGTAAAAGAGAGTCAGGTCTTTTTTGAAATCTTCTTCGACACCGGGTCTTAAAACTTTAACGGCAACTGGGTCGCCATTCACAGTTTCTGCAAAGTGCACTTGGGCAATGGATGCAGCTGAAACCGGGGTTTCGTCAAAGGAAAGGAAAAAATCATCGATCTTGCCCTGTAGCTCCTTTTCGATAATTGTAATTGCACGCTTGCCGTCAAAGGCAGGTAGTTGATCCTGTAAGTGGGCAAGGTCTTCCGTAAATTGGTCGCCAAGAATATCTGCGCGAGTAGAGAGAAATTGACCAAGTTTGATATGACTGGGGCCAAGCTCAGTTAATGCAGCAGCAAGTTTTTGTCCGGGACGAAGGTCGGTATTTTTTCTGGATGCCTTGCGCGCAAGCCATACAGCTACGGCAGCAAGTTTACCGGGTACAAGGCGTCTTTCTTCAAGAACAGCCAAGGCATCGTGACGAGCAAAGACGTGGGCAATTTGGAAAAGACGTAGAAGAGTCGCTATGTTTTTGAACATCAAATGTGCTTCATTGAAATATTTTAGATACGCCATCCGCAATGTATAGCGGCGACCCCGCCGGTATGGTTTCTGTAGCTGCATTGCTCGAAACCAGCGGATCGCATCATGGAAATCAAATTGTCCTGTGGGGGGAAGCGGCGAATTGATTCCGCCAGATATTGGTATGATTCGCGATCATTTGCGACCAGTTGTCCCATGTTCGGCAGGATTTTAAAAGAATACTGGTCATAAATCTGATCCAGGATTGGCAGAACTACTTGACTGAATTCAAGACAGAAGAAACGCCCGCCAGGCTTTAGAACACGTTTTGCTTCGGCCAAAGCGCGGTCAATGTGAGTCACGTTTCTAAGGCCAAAGGCTATGGTATAGGAATCCATACTCCGGCTTGGAAAAGGAAGATTTTCTGCATTGCCACAGGTCCAGCTGAGTCCTTTCAGGATGCCGTGGTCAATGGCTCTGTCTCTGCCAACCAGCATCATATCCGGTGTCAAATCGCAAACAGTAACTGGCCCGGCTTTGTCACGTCCCACACGGTCAATAATCCGCATCGCAATGTCACCGGTTCCACCCGCAACATCCAGATGAGTTTCACCCGGTTGCGGATTAACCCAATCGATAAGGGATGCTTTCCACAGGCGATGAACGCCCCCACTCATGAGGTCATTCATGATGTCGTATTTGCTTGCGACACTTTCAAAAACACCACGCACACGGTGTCTCTTGTCATTTACGGAAACCTCTTCGAACCCGAAGTGAGTTGTATCTGCCGAAGATTGTTTGTCTGTTCTATTTGCCATTAGAAAGTTCCAACTGCGAAGCTCTGGAGCAGTTATATTGCTGTGGCTTGTGTAAAGCACTTTAGTGTTTCTGCTTGAATGATATAGTACTGCTGCTTGTCGAACGCAAAGGAAAACAAGGATATGCCAGAACTGCCCGAGGTCGAGACTGTTATGCGTGGCTTACGCCCTAGTCTTGAAGGGAGTATTCTCAAAAAAGTCACACAAAGGAGGAAAGATCTCCGCTTTCCTTTGCCTGAAAATATGGCTGAGAGATTGACTGGCCGCAAAGTCGAGCAGCTCAAGCGTCGAGCAAAGTATGTTCTTGTGCATCTTGATGATGAGATGGTGTTGTTTTTTCACCTTGGCATGTCTGGTCGCGTGACAATTTTACAGGGTGATCAGCGGCCTCCACTGGGGGCGCATGATCATATTATCTTTGAAACAGATGATGGTGACGAGATCAGATATTGTGACCCGCGTCGTTTTGGCATGATGGATCTTGTCCATGTCAATGATTTGGAAAATCATAAGGCTTTTAAAAATCTGGGGCCGGAACCTTTGGGGAATGCTTTTAACGGGCCGGATTTTTACGCCCGGATAAAGAGCAAGAAAACCAATATCAAAGCAACAATACTGGATCAGCGTGTTGTCGCCGGGATCGGGAATATCTATGCCTGTGAAGCGTTACACTTATCAGGAGTTTCTCCTCAAAGACAAGCTCAAAGCCTGACAATGGCAGAGGCTGATCTTTTAGTGGTAACCATTCGTGATGTTTTGAATAAAGCGATTGAAGCCGGTGGATCCAGCTTGCGTGATTATGTTCAGGCATCTGGAGAATTGGGCTATTTTCAGCATTCTTGGTCGGTTTATGGTCGTGAAGGAGACCCCTGTCGAAGGTGTGCTGATAAAGATGACACACAATTCCTTATTGAACGTATTCAACAGAACGGGCGCTCTACTTTTTACTGTCCTGTCTGTCAGCGCTAAGGTCGCGATAATAATGATTGATTTTATGAAACGAACATTTCTGATTTTTAGCCGTATACTAAATGCATTGTTTCTTTGTGGTTCACTCCTGGGTGGTGCTCTCTTGGTATCTAGTTCGGCTTTGGCGTCCGAAGGGGGCTTTTTTACGGGCAGTGGTGGCGTGCCAATTGTTCCCGGTATGGAAGAGATGGACGAGCTTGGGGTTGTTTTTGACAAGCCAGAGGGGCGAATTGTGGAAGCTTTTGCCTCTGGCCCCTTGTCACAAGCTGATGTGAGAGAGTTTTACGGGCGTGCATTACCACAACTGGGTTGGGAAGTAATTGGCGAGGGTTTGTTTGTGCGTGAAGGTGAAGTTTTGAAGATAGAGATCCTGGAAGGTGTGGAAAACAGCAGATCGATTCTGCGAATTATTCTCGCGCCCTCACAATGAACATACGGCACTCTCTGTCCTGAAATATGTGTGGCTCGGGATATCTGTAATCCCGAGTATATAGAGATAGAATTGCTAAAGAATATTCGATATTGCGTATCGCAAAAGTGAAATCAGGAGCGACCTAAAATGACATACGAATATATCGCCGTGGAAAGACATGACCGCGTTGGCCTTATCAAGCTTGATCGCCCGGAAGCTTTGAATGCTTTGTGTGTTGGGTTGATTGATGAGTTGGGTCAGGCTGTTTCAGAATTTGAGGCTGATGATACAATCGGATGTATGGTGATTACAGGATCTGAAAAAGCTTTTGCTGCTGGTGCTGATATTAAGGAGATGGTGGGGAAAGATTTTCAAGCGGCTTATCGGGAAGATTTTATCACCGATGACTGGGAAGTTTTGGCCAAAACAAGAAAGCCGGTGATCGCAGCTGTAGCTGGGTATGCATTAGGGGGCGGCTGTGAGGTTGCTATGATGTGTGATTTTATCATTGCCGCGGATACGGCAAAGTTTGGGCAGCCGGAAATCACCATTGGAACGATTCCAGGTGCCGGTGGCACGCAACGTCTTACGCATTTGATTGGCAAGGCGAAAGCAATGGATATGTGTTTAACCGGTCGTATGATGGATGCTGATGAAGCAGAGCGTAGTGGTCTGGTGAGCCGTGTTGTTCCGGCTGCTGATTTAATGGAGGAGGCATTGACCGCAGCAAAAAAGATTGCGGGCTTCTCTTTACCTGTGACCATGATTGCTAAAGAATCCGTTGATAGAGCCTATGAAACGAGCCTGACAGAAGGACTCCGTTTTGAGAGACGGGTTTTCCATTCAACCTTTGCTTTGGATGACAGGCGCGAAGGAATGATAGCTTTTGTTGAAAAACGTAAACCTGAGTGGAAGCATCGTTGATAAAGCTCGTGATTAAGCTGATTTAGCTGTGTTTGCTGCTGGATCTGTCTATCGGTTGTATTGTTGATAATTGGATGATCAATAGGCGAATAGGGATGTAAAAGTGATGTCCTAGTTCGTTGTATGTTCATAAAACTGACTCATCATGCTTGACGAACACACAAGGCACCGTTATAACGCCGCAACTTTCGAGATTCATTATTACTGAAGAATAGGCGCCTATCGATGGCTAATCATCTTTCTGCGAAAACCCGGATCCGTCGTAACGCACGTCGTTACGAACTGAACGCATCACGTCTCGGCCGCATTCGCACTTTTGTTAAGAGTGTTGAAGCTGCGATTGGCGAAGGCGACAAAGCTACTGCTCAGGAAGCTTTCAAGGCTGCCCAGCCTGAAATGCATCGCGGCGTTCGTGCCGGCATTCTGCGCAAAAATACAGTGGCTCGTAAGCTGTCCCGTTTGAGTGGACGCATTAAAGCTCTGGGTTAAGTTACCCACCCCATATACAGGATGGGTTGGTAAAAAGTCGTACTCTTTTGAGTGCGACTTTTTTTGTATGGAGTCGCCCGGATTCTCCATAATTGGCGGGAATTCGGGTTGTAATTTTATTGCTTGAAGTGTTGAAGCTACTAGATTTAGTAGGTCATCTTTTGGGCAATACCCAAGGACTGAATTTTTGTAGAAAAAATGTCATGTTCTTGATCTGATCGTGTTGCATGAAATGCCATTGCCGAGTACATTACATCCTCTCGGAAGGGAAATTCATAGTTAAAATATGATTTGCTCTGCATAATATTTCTGCGAGTTAAAGCTATTCCGTCCTTGATATTTAAGAGAGTAAGTAAAACCTGAAACTTTACTGGTTTTGGGACTGGTTTTATTTGTGTTTGTATGGTGTTTATTGGGTTCGTTTTTAATAAAAAACTTATTGAACTTAATAGTGACGGTTAATGAGTAGTTTTTATTTGTTTGTAGGTATGGGCGGGGAGGCATATGGCTCAGAGTGAGGTGATTTTATCTTTTCAACAACAATGGGATCGTGTGCTTGGAAGGCTGCGTACCGAAGTTGGTGAAGCTGCTTATCGTAGCTGGCTGAAGCCACTGTCATTATTGTCTGGTGATGAATCTTTTATTCGTATGGCTGTACCGACGCGTTTCATGCGTGATTGGGTTGCTAGCAACTATCAGGATCGGATTCAGGCGCTTTGGCTCGAAGAGGTTGGTGCGCCTGCTGATGTAGAGATTGTTGTTCTATCTCCATCTCGCCCGGTACCAAAGCCTGCTTTGGTTGATCTCAAAGATGAATCAGAGATTGTTCATGCCTCTAAAAAAGAGACACATCTTGAACCCGAGCCGCCGATTTTATCTGTTGAGGCAGTGCAAGAACAAGATGTTCAACAGATAACAGGATCGCTGGATCCGCGATTTACTTTTGAAAATTTTGTGGTTGGGAAACCAAATGAGCTTGCCTACGCTGCAGCCCAACGTGTTGCTGATGCGGAAGCTGTGCCCTTTAATCCTTTATTCCTTTATGGCGGTGTTGGGCTCGGTAAAACACATCTGATGCACGCTATCGCGCATCAGATCCGTAAGGCTCATCCTGAAAAGAAAGTCATTTACCTTTCTGCTGAAAAATTTATGTATCAGTTTGTGCGTGCTTTGCGGACAAAAGACACGATGTCTTTCAAGGAACAGTTCCGTTCCGTTGATGTTTTGATGATTGATGATGTTCAATTCATTGGTGGGCGTGAGGCCACGCAGGAGGAATTTTTCCATACTTTCAACGCGTTGGTTGATCAAAATCGTCAAGTTATTATTTCTGCGGATAAAAGCCCTTCTGATCTCGAGGGTGTTGAAGAGCGAATGAAATCACGCCTAGGGTGGGGTTTAGTTGCTGATATTCATCCAACAACGTATGAACTGAGATTAGGTATTCTTGAATCAAAAGCCGAGCAGTTGGATGTTGATATTCCGCAAAAGGTTGTTGAATTTCTCGCTCATAAAATAACGTCCAATATCCGCGAATTAGAAGGGGCGTTAAATCGTATTGTTGCCCACGCAACACTGGTTGGTCGTTCGGTTACACTGGAATCCACACAGGAAGTGTTGCACGATCTTCTAAGGGCAAATGATCGTCGAGTGACGATTGAGGAAATTCAAAAGAAAGTTGCAGAACATTTTAATGTGCGCGTGTCCGATATGCATTCAGCCCGCCGCGCCAGAGCGGTCGCGCGACCGCGTCAGATTGCAATGTACCTTTCAAAGCAGCTGACATCACGTTCACTACCTGAAATCGGCCGCAAGTTTGGTGGGCGCGATCATACCACCGTTATGCATGCTGTGAAGAAGGTAGAGGAATTGAAATCCACTGATCTCGAGTTTGCAGAGGATATCGAGCTTCTCAGCCGGATGTTGGAAAATTAGGGTGGTCTAAGGCAATTTAATTTATCAGTCAGGCTAATAAATGGGGGATATCCATCCCTACTTTCCCGATATCTCCTTGATGTGATTCCAGGATTTTCGAAATTCGCATCATAAGTCGATAAGATGTTATAATTGTTTTCCTTCTGCGAACTAACCCGCTATACTTTCCGCCCGAGTCCCACCTAGAAAGTCCTAGTACTATCAATTGTGAGGCACGGAGTAATCGTGACCTTGTTCTGTGGTCTTACACAGAGGGAGGTTTTAAATGGTACTGATGAAAGATACGGACTGAGTCATAGCATCATGAAGTTGACAATCGAACGCTCTGCATTGTTGAAATCCCTGGCACATGTTCAAAGTGTCGTCGAACGCAGGAATACTATTCCAATCCTTTCCAATGTTTTGATGGAAGCGAAAGATGGAAAGTTATCCCTGACGGCAACCGACATGGATCTGACTATTGTTGATCAAGTTGAAGCTACAATTGTTGATGCGGGTGTGACGACGGCTCCTGCGCATACATTCTATGACATCGTCAGAAAGTTGCCTGATGGTTCCGAAGTGGAACTGACAGCTAATGCCGAAACGGCTCAAATGACCCTAAAGGCTGGCCGTTCTACCTTTACACTTCAGACATTGCCGCGCGAAGATTTTCCCGCTGCTGGCGTTGCTGATTTGCCTCAGGTCTTCGGTATTCAGGCGGGTGAGCTAAAAAATCTTATTGATAGAACCCGTTTTGCGATTTCCACTGAAGAAACCAGATATTATCTGAACGGTATATATGTCCACGCAACAGAAGCAGAAGGTATTCCTGTTTTGCGTGCGGTTGCCACAGATGGTCACCGTCTTGCTCGGTTTGAAATGCCGTTGCCACAGGGTGCTGAAAACCTTCCGGGTGTAATTGTGCCGCGTAAAACGGTGAATGAGCTTCGCAAGCTTATTGATGAAACAAACGATCCGATTGAAGTTTCTCTTTCTGAAACAAAAATTATGTTCCGTTTTGATTCAACTGTTCTTAGTTCCAAGTTGATTGATGGTACATTCCCTGATTACCAGCGTGTTATCCCTAGCGGTAATGACAAGAGTTTGGTTCTGGACTGTAAGACCTTCTCTGCCGCTGTTGACCGAGTTTCCACTATTTCCACTGAAAAGAGCCGCGCGGTTAAAATTACCTTGGACGGATCTTCTTTAACACTTTCTGCCACTTCTGCAGAAAACGGCAGTGCGGTTGAAGTTCTGGAAGTGAATTATGAGGGTACATCTCTCGATATTGGCTTTAATTCCCGATACCTTCTGGATATTGCCCAGCAAATCGAAGGTGATTCTGCTGAATTTTTAATGGCGGATGCTGCCTCCCCGACGATTGTCAGGGATTCTGCTGATACATCTGCACTTTATGTGCTGATGCCGATGCGTGTTTAGTCGGATCTGGATAAAACAGTCGTATGCAGGCTGCTGCCCAGAATGGAACATCATTTGTGACTGACGAAACCTTGTCAGAGAATCTTTGGCTGCGTCGGGTTGTTCTTACCCAGTTTCGTAGTTACGAGCGTGCTGAAGTTACGGTTGATGCCCGACCTGTGATTCTGACCGGGGCAAACGGGGTTGGTAAGACCAACTTGCTTGAAGCGATTTCACTTATGACACCGGGACGGGGGTTGCGGAGTGCGTCTTTACCGGAAATTGCTAGAAGATCAACACCTGAAACGCCAGAGGCCTGGGCTGTTGCAGCGGAAGTAATGACTGAAGATGGGCCACGAGATGTTGGGACAGGTCGTGATCCGTTGAACATGAATGGAACCTCTCGTGAGCGTCGGATTGTTCGAGTGGATGGAGAGAATTGCAAAAACCAGCAAGCTTTGGCGGAAGTTTTCTCGACGATCTGGCTTACCCCGCAAATGGACGGATTGCTCAGGGATGGTGCCGCAGGGCGTCGAAAGTTTCTGGATCGGCTGGTTCTTGGATTTGATCCTGCCCACGCAGGTAACACAAGTGCCTATGATCATGCTTTGAGAGAACGATCCCGGTTACTGAAAGCCGGAAATAATGATGAAGCCTGGCTGGCTACGTTGGAAGATCGGATGGCAAGGCATGGCGTTGCCATTGCGGTTGCCCGACGCGAGATGACTGAAAAGCTGATCGATGCCTGTGCGCAAACTGTTGGTGACTTTCCGATTGCCGGCTTGGCTTTGGAGGGCACAGTTGAAGGTTGGTTAGACGAGAAACCTGCCTTGTTGGTAGAAGAAGATTTGAGATCCTGCCTGGCAGACAGTAGGTCGAAAGACGCTGTTACGGGCGGGGCATCGTGGGGGCCTCATCGAAGCGATCTGATGGTTCACCACTTAGAAAAGGATATGCCAGCTGCTCTGTGTTCAACAGGTGAGCAAAAGGCGCTTTTATTATCTATTGTTCTGGCTCATGCGCGATTGGTGATGCTGGAACGAGGGGCTGCGCCTTTGATGTTGTTGGATGAAGTTGTTGCACATCTCGATCAGAAGCGTCGCAAGAGCCTCTTTGATGAAATACTACACTTGCGTTGTCAGGCCTGGATGACAGGAACCGATGCTAATGTCTTCTCGGACATGGGCGAAAAGGCGCAATATTTAACGATTAAAGACGGGGCCGTGTTGTTGGCTCACACAGGGGAATAATCTCGTGTACGTCAAACTTGGAAGAAAGTGGTAAACATGACCGAAAACGGCGATATGCTAGACCAGGAAAATGGCGGCCAGAACGGCGAATATGGTGCTGACTCTATTAAGGTGCTGCGTGGCCTTGAAGCTGTTCGCAAACGTCCCGGTATGTATATCGGTGATACCGATGATGGTTCCGGTCTTCACCATATGGTGTATGAGGTCGTTGATAACGCGATTGATGAGGCTCTTGCCGGGCATTGTGACACGGTTGGCGTTATTCTTAACGGTGATGGCTCTGTGACGGTTCACGATAATGGTCGTGGTATTCCGGTTGATATTCACCCCGAAGAAGGTGTTTCTGCTGCCGAAGTTATTATGACACAGCTTCATGCCGGAGGTAAATTTGATCAGAATTCCTATAAGGTTTCGGGTGGCTTGCACGGCGTGGGTGTTTCAGTCGTGAATGCTTTATCTGTTAAGCTGGAGCTTCATATTTATCGCAATGATATTGAACACTATATTTCTTTTACCCATGGGGAAGCTGACGGACGTCTTGTCGAAAAAGGGCCTGCTAACGGTAAAAAAGGTTCTCATGTGACCTTCTTGCCGTCACCTGAAACCTTTACCATGATCGAGTTTGATTTTAATACCTTGGAACACCGTCTGCGTGAGCTGGCCTTCCTGAACTCAGGCGTACGCATTACACTTCGTGATGATCGTCATGCGGAACCAAAGGAAACTGTATTCCTCTACGAAGGTGGTCTGAAAGCTTACGTACAATATCTTGATCGGACCAAAACATCGCTTTTTGAAGATGTTGTCCATATGGAATCCGAAAAGGACGGGATCACTGTTGAAGTTGCGATGCAGTGGACGGACAGCTACCACGAAAATACGCTTTGCTTTACCAATAACATTCCCCAACGTGATGGTGGAACCCACATGGCGGGTTTCAGGGCAGCTTTAACGCGCCAGATTAATTCCTATGCAACTTCATCTGGTTTGTTGAAGAAAGAAAAAGTGAGCTTAACAGGCGATGATTCGCGCGAGGGTTTGACCTGTGTTCTTTCTGTTAAAGTGCCTGATCCGAAATTTTCCAGCCAAACAAAGGATAAGCTGGTTTCATCAGAGGTTCGCCCTGTTGTTGAGAATATCGTCAATGATCGTCTTGGACAGTTCTTCGAAGAGCACCCAAATGAAGCAAAAAGAATTGTTGGTAAAGTTGTTGAAGCTGCAGCAGCACGCGAAGCTGCGCGTAAAGCACGTGAGCTGACACGTCGTAAAGGGGCCTTGGATATTTCTTCTCTGCCCGGAAAACTTGCAGATTGCCAAGAACGAGATCCTGCACTTTCCGAACTCTTCATAGTGGAGGGTGATTCTGCGGGGGGATCTGCCAAGCAAGGACGTGATCGTGCAACACAGGCAATTTTGCCATTGCGTGGTAAAATTTTGAACGTTGAACGTGCCCGTTTTGACAAAATGCTGTCGTCATCTGAAATTGGAACTTTGATCACAGCCTTGGGAACAGGCATTGGCCGTGACGAGTTTAATATTGAAAAACTCCGCTATCATAAGATCATCATCATGACCGATGCGGATGTCGATGGTAGCCATATCCGTACATTGTTACTGACATTCTTCTATCGTCAAATGCCAGAGATTATTGAGCGAGGATATCTCTATATTGCTCAACCTCCGCTTTATCGCGCAAAAAGAGGCGATTCCATCCGCTACCTTAAAGATGACCGCATGATGGAATCCTATCTGATTAGCAATGGCGTCAAAGATGCCATTCTGGAAACAAAAGAAGGTGTTCAGGTTGCCGGGGAAGATCTGGTAGAGGTTATTTCCAATGCGGTTGCTGCTCGTAACCTGATGATCCCACTTATTCGCAAGGTGGGTTCTGTTGAGTTGGTTGAACAGGCAACTATCTTGGGTGCATTAAGCGAACCGTTGTTGCTTGACGAAAGTCGTGCCTCAGTCGTAGCCGAGAAAATTGCTCAGCGTATGAATGAAAATCTGCCTGAACTACAACGGGGGTGGGCGGCCGAGACGAATACAGTGGATGGCGAGATCACATTGACTCGAACTCTGCGTGGGCTGACAGAGCGACGTGTTATTGATCTGACACTTGTGCGAACTGGTGAAGCGCGTCGCTTGAATAGTCTCGCTGATGAGATGCAAGAGTTCTATGCAGCCAGCTCAACCTATCGCGTGAAAGACAAAGAAACAGCCATTACAGGGCCAAATGCCTTGGCAAATCTCGTATTTGATCTGGGTCGTAAGGGTATTAACGTGTCCCGCTATAAAGGACTGGGGGAAATGAACCCGGATCAGCTTTGGGAAACGACACTGGATTCAAACGCACGAACTCTGTTGCAGGTCAAAGTTGGCCATAGTGATGAGGCATCAGACATATTCTCGACTCTTATGGGGGATGTGGTTGAACCGCGTCGTGACTTTATTCAGAGTAATGCGTTGGAAGTTGCCAATCTGGATGTATAAGGCACGATTTACACTGTAATAAAAGGGTCGGCACCTCAGAGTTCCGGCCCTTTATTCTAAGAGGTCATCTTCTTGACACCGAGCTGCCACTAGCCTGCCAAATATGAATAGTTTATCAGTGAAATTATGGCGACGAAAAAAAAGACATCAAAAACAGGATCTGGCGCAAGAGGGGCTGGTCGAGGGGCAAAGACTCTAAAAGCTGATTCGCGCAAAAGAGTCACAAGCGCGAGCAAAAGATCGACAAAAGCGCGCAAAGCTACGGCGGGTAAGAGAAAGCCTAAAGCCGCTAGCCGGAAGAAAACGGTGAAGCGCGGATTACTTAAAACGATGGTTTTATGGTGCTCCGTTCTGGCAATATGGGGAACCATACTTTTGGGCGGCCTTGTCGCCTATTACGCGTGGGATTTGCCAGATGTTGGTGGATTGGAACAGGTTTCACGACGTCCCTCTGTCACTCTGATGTCTGATGACGGTATTCGCCTGGCAAGCTATGGTGATGTCTATGGTGATGTGCTCGACGTTGATGAGATGTCGCCCTATTTACCACAGGCTATTATCGCGATTGAAGATCGTCGCTTTTATGACCATTTTGGCATTGATATTCTGGGTATTGCCCGGGCAATGCTGGTTAATATCCGTGCTGGCAGAATGGCACATGGCGGATCAACCATTACGCAGCAGTTGGCCAAGAATCTCTTTTTAAGTTCCGAGCGAAGTTTGAAGCGGAAAGTGCAGGAAGCTTTGCTGGCCATTTGGTTGGAGCAGAAATTTACAAAAAAACAGATTCTAACCCTTTATATGAACAGGGTTTATTTTGGTGCCGGAACTTACGGTGTTGATGCTGCTTCTCGTATTTATTTTGGCCTGTCTGCGCGAAAAGTCGGATTGTATGAATCTGCCCTTATTGCGGGTCTTTTAAAAGCACCTTCACGCTATAACCCTACCAGTAGTGCAGTCAAGGCAGAAACGAGAACAAATCTTGTACTCCAGGCCATGGTTGATGCCCGGTTTATCACAAGTGAAGAGGCTGCGAAGGCTAAGAAGAATCGACCTTCTTTAAAGCGGGATACAAATGGACAGGGTAAGTTTTTCACAGACTGGGTTTTGCGTCAGGTTGATGAATATATCGGTGGTTATCGTGGGGATATTGTTGTTCACACAACATTGAACACCCGGCATCAGCGTTTGGCGGAAAAAAACCTTCTCACTATACTCAAGGATAATCGTAAAAAGCATAATGTCGAACAAGCAGCTGTTGTTGTCATGTCGAACTATGGGGCTGTAACAGCAATGGTCGGGGGACGTGATTATCGTAGCAGCCAGTTCAATCGTGTGACGCAAGCTTTGCGTCAACCAGGATCCGCTTTTAAGCCATTTGTTTTTCTCGCAGGGATCGAAAGTGGATTGCGTCCTGATAGCCGATTTGTTGATAAACCGATCAAGGTGGGTAAATGGAAGCCGGGGAATTACAAAGGCAAGTATTATGGTGACGTTACCTTACGGGATGCTTTTGCCCGGTCTATGAACTCGGTTGCGGTGCAGGTGTCGGAAAAGGTTGGCCGCAAACAAGTTGCAGAAGTAGCGCATCGATTAGGTATTGAGACTGATTTAGACACATCTCCTTCGATTGCATTGGGGACATCCGAGGTTACGTTATTGGAACTTACCGCGGCCTACTCTGTTTTTTCCAATGGGGGAGGTGCGGTTTCTGCCTATGGCATTAAAGAAATTCAGGATCGGAACGGTAATAAGCTTTATCAGCGAACAGGAAGCGGCCTTGGCCGTGTTGTGAAAACGCGTAATGTTGCGATGATCAATGATATGATGAGTGCGACGGTTGCCTGGGGAACAGGGAAGGCGGCGCAAACAGGACGTTCTGCCGCTGGTAAGACAGGAACAACACAGGATTCAAGAGATGCTCTTTTTGTCGGTTATACGCCCTATACTGTCGCAGGAGTATGGTTTGGAAATGATAATGGCCACCCCATGAAATCTGTCACAGGTGGAACTCTGCCTGCGAAGGTATGGGGGAACCTTGTGCGTGAAATTGAACAAAACAAACCTGTTGCTGAATTACCAAAGCAACCTCCAACTATACTCGAAGATACCGTTGAGGAAGCATCGGGGTTTTTGGAAAGCCTTTTTGGACGCTTGAAATCTGGTAGCAACTCTTCTGACGAAACCGAAGAAAAAAGCAACGAAAAGAACAACTTTCACGAGCCTAAGGGAACAGCTAAATTCAAGTGATTTCTTTGTACTACCCTACTGGAAAGTAAGTTAATTCAACATAGCTAGAGGCTGGTGCATATTTTCGTCAAATTCCGATGTTTATACTCAAGAGGGGGTAAACAACAGTTGACTGCAAGTAACTGTATAGTCGGGACAGAATGAATGAAAAAACTTCAGCGTTTGGTTTTTGCTGGACTGGTTGGCATAGGATTGAGTTTGAGCTCTGTTGCATTGTCCGCATCTTTTGACGATGCGATGGCAGCTTTTGATCGCAGAGACTATACCGTCGCTTTTCGTGATTTTTCCGAAGTCGCTATGAAAGGGAGCCGGGATGCTCAATTCATGTTGGGATATGTTTACTCCAAAGGTTATGGGACTACTCAGGATTACGTTCAGGCGCATAAATGGTTTAATATTGCAGCCTCCCAAGGTGACAGAGAAGCGCGCCGGGCAAGGGACAAACTAACACCTTTTATGTCAGCACAACAGATTTCTCAGGCGCAGGAAGAAGCTGCGAATTGGCAGCCTGTAACGGATAAACAAAAAGCAGATATAACATCCGAAAAGTTGGAGACAGTTGAGACGAAAGATGGACCGCTTATTACGTGGTCTAATCCAGGTTCGTCCGAGACAACGTCGCAAATAAATCTAACACGCGATGAGAAGCGAGAGTTGCAAAGAAGATTAAGGGGTGCTGGATATGACCCGGGACCGATTGATGGTCTTCCCGGTGAGCGGACTTTGAGAGCAATCAGGTCTTATCAGTCTGATTTTGGTCTGGCCGTGGATGGTTTGGTTAGTCGTGAAATTTTGGAAGATTTAAGAACCCGTAATTTTGCCGATTCTGAACTCGAAACGGTTGTAGATTCAAGATCAGAAATACTTATGAGACAGTTGAGAGAACTGGATAATGATGGGCAAAAATCTGCGTTATCCGGAACACAGTATAAACAGAGAATATCTGCATTATTGGCTGATTATGACCGCCCTTGGTCAACTCGTGTTCTATATGATTCATTTCGTGATGGCGACTTTACACTCAATCCGCGCTGGTTTGTGGAATCAGGTGATTTTGATGT
The DNA here is from genome assembly GCF_900313065.1 of Kiloniella sp. EL199. GTDB lineage: Bacteria > Pseudomonadota > Alphaproteobacteria > Kiloniellales > Kiloniellaceae > Kiloniella. The sequence continues at coordinate 51,719 of NZ_OMPU01000013.1, read as the reverse complement.
TGTGAACAGAGAATATCTTTATAGCTCTGTTCCGGTTGCAGAAATCAAGACGACAGAAAAAAATAAAAAAGGTGCTGAAGAAATCGTAGGCATTTTTTCGAACATCTTCCTTAAAGGCAGCGGCAATTCTCAACGAGAAAAGCAATATAAAGGCTATGCCGAACTCTATAGCAGTACAGATATAACAAACAGTTTTTCTGCGAGGGTAAATTTAAATGGTCTTTTGGATAACGGACGTCTGAATTTTGGTGTCTATCAAGGAACGTCACGCATTAACGGTTATTCTCTTTCCTATATTACTGGCACGAAAAGCACGATCATATTAACCCGGACATCATCCGAAGGGAAAGCGACACTAGGCACGGTTAATTTGGATCAATCATTGAGTTCCGAAATACATAATGTTGAATTGCGTCGTGATAATCGGGGAAAGATGGAAGTTGTTCTTGATGATAAGATTCTTTTTGATGCTGAAGATACGTCGCTAAAAGGCAATTTTGATGGTTTTGTTATTGGGAATCAGGGGGGGGATTTTCGCCTCTACGAAGTTGAGGTCTATTCAGAGCAATAGAAAATTTAGTATTTAAGCTTACCCGTAGGACATCAGTTGATTACCGTTGAGTTTTAACCATCTTTGGGATGTTTTTCTGGTATCCGTCAACTGATCAACCAATGCCCAGAATGCTGGACTATGGTTCATGTGCTCTAAATGGGCGACCTCATGGGCGACGACATAATCGAGTACTTCTTCTGGCGAGAATATGAGGCGCCAGGAAAAGTTCAGATTGCCCTTTGTCGAGCAACTTCCCCAACGGCTTGTGGTGTCTTTTATCCGAATAGCAGCAATTTTCTTATCAATCTTTGCTGCTTTTTCCTGTGCGCGAAGATTAATTTCAAAGCGAACTTGTTTCTTCAGGAAATCCTGAACTCTTCGCGGCAAATGTTCTACGTGGGATTTTATATAAAGCTGATTAGCTTCTAACCAGGCAGCTCCCTTTTGGGAATGAGTCTTGGTACCTGGTTCTATTCTGACAATTTTATGGTGTCGGCCAAGAATGGGAATATTTGCACCATCTTCATAGGAAACAGAGGGTGATTGTTTATCAAGACGTTCTGCGATCCAGTTCCGTTGCCTTTCAACAAAGTCCATGATATCTGCGATGGGATAGTTGGGTGGAGAAACAACTTTAATGGCTGCTTGCCCTGCACCCAATCTGAGAGACAGCTTTTTTGATGTTGGGTGAGGTTGAATAATTACCTCTAGTTTTTGCCCCTGAACACCTAGATATACGTTTTTTTTGACCATAGGGCAGATTATCGGCCTGTTAGAACAGCTGCAAGCCAGAAAGCCATAAACTCAAAAACTATAGTTATGAAACGGTAAGGTAACTTCTGGTCTTAGAGGTTAATTTTAATTTCCACAAATTGGTTAAATCCTCCGACTTCAGTCGGATAAATATACAATTTTGCGCCAAAGGCGCTCATTACACTGAACCCTCTGACTTTAGTCGGAGGAGGTTCAGTTCTTAACACGGGGTATTAATCGTTGTGTTTATCTCGAGCTTCTAAGCAAGGAATGTGTGATTCTCATACTTAGAAGCCAAAACAAGATCTGATCAGGTTTACTTGGACAGGGTTTCAATCAGAGAGGTAGCCATTTTGTCTGATTCAGTTCCGTGCCCGTAGTGTTTTGCGTAAAGACCATCAGGGCCGATCAGATAGGTAATAGATGAATGATCGACCAAATATTCATTAGACTCTTCGCTTTCGGCTTTTTGATAAAAAACACGATAAGCTTTTGCAGCTGAAGCAATCTGTTCTGTTGTTCCGGTCAGGCCAACCATTGTGGGGTAAAAATTTTCCACATAATCGTTCATTGCGGAAACAGTGTCACGTTCCGGGTCAACCGTAATGAACACAGGTGTGATTTGCCTGGCGAGTTCCGGATCTTTTTCTTCTACGATGTCCATTGCGTCAGATAGTAAAGTCAGAGATGTTGGGCATACATCAGGACAGTAGGTGTACCCAAAATAAATAAGCATGTACTTGCCCAGGAAATCTTTTTCTGTAACACCCTTCCCGGTGTGATCGACCATGTTGAAAGGACCGCCGATGAGAGCACCAGATTGGCTAGAGTTAGGTTTCTGATCAAAAACTTTCATTCCGATAAAGGTTGCAGCGGCAACAATCAAGGCAATGCAGAGGACAAAAATGGAACGTGCAATAAAACTTTTCGGCATGGGACTAGGCTCACGAAAAAAGATTGGTAATCATCCTATGTTTAATGTGAATAGGGGCGGATGACAATAACCCTACCTGATAACAATTAGGGGAAAGGTTGCGGCATAATCGCTCACCTGCAGTGCCATTTAGTAGCTATTATACTCGGATTAAATACTTTCTCGCCTTGAAAAAGGCACGTTTCCCCCGTAAAGAATTAAACCAATTGCAAGAAGCGAGGCTCTTTTGTTATGGCAAAGCCTTATTTGTGATTTTCTTCCATTGGATTAGACGACGGAATTTAAACTCATGTTCAGTGATCTTTCAAAAGCATTTGGCCAAACAGGTGATCCGGCTTTCAGAAAAGTGTTTTTTATCTCTACCGCTATTTCGCTGGTAATCTTTGCACTTCTTTGGGGTTTGGCTGGATATGGCGTTAGCTTCTTAGATGGATTGATCGCGAATTGGGCTGAATCTGATGGTTGGATAACCAGTGTGTTAGTCACAGTTGCCGAAGCGGTTTCCTGGATAGGTGTCGCTTTTTTAAGCATCATGCTTTTTCCTTCGGTTATGTTGATTATTATTCCCTTTTTTCTAGAAGATATTGCCAAGGCTGTTGAGACTAAATTTTACCCTGAACTAGGCGAAGGACGCCAACCGCCTGTGGGTGAAACGATTTTAGGATCAATACAGTTTGTAGGTGTGACGTTGCTGGTAAATATTATCGCTTTACCATTGTATTTTATTCCGCTCGTAAATCTTTTTGTCTTCTATTTAATCAACGGCTATTTGCTTGGGCGTGAGTATTTTGAAATGGTCGCGCAACGTCGCATGGTTTTAAGAGAAGCAAAACTACTTCGTAAGCAGTTTGGCGGGCGCGTCATTATTGCTGGATTTTTCTTGGCGTTCTTGTTGACGGTTCCAATTCTGAATATTGCAATGCCAATCTGGGCGACGGCCTTTATGCTTCATCGCTTTGAGCGAATTCGTCGAGACGTAGCGTAGTTAGAAGACGGATGCCGAATTATAAAAGACTTCTGACATTGTTTGTTTTAGCTATGGTACTGAGTGCTTGTGGCAATGCGGCCAAGCGAAAGGTGGTGATTGTTGGTTCTGAACCACAGGTCTCGCAACAAGCCCGTAGTGAACAAAAAAGCAGTAGTGAAGAAGCGAGTACTGCAGAGGAAACAAGCGATAAGGTAGAAGTTGGTGATGCTGAGCAATCTGAAGAGTTAGCCGCATTAGCCTATGATGCTGCGCCTTTGGAGACTGACGTGAACGATGATCCCAAGCAACTCTTGGGGATTGATACTGCGACATTGGAAGGCCTACTGGGGGCCCCGTCGCTTATCAGAAAAGAAAGCCCTGCTGAGATTTGGCAATATAATGCGAAGAATTGTGTTTTGGATCTCGTTCTTTATGACGCGGTGACATCTTATGTTGAGGCGCGGGATGATCAGGTTAGGCCAATGGATAACCGTACATGCCTGCGTCGGCTACTTTTGTCGAAACAGCCGTAAACTGCAGTCATTTCTTTGGTCGCATATTCTTGTCGAACATTTTGATGGGATATTTCTGGCAAAACTATTAAGCTCTATAATTATGGCTTGGTTTTATCCGGGATGAAGTTCCATGTTGAGTTCGGAAGGTTCAGTTCTTCGTACTGAAAATCTTCTTTTTAATGCTGTGTTACGCCCTAACAGAAGCCTGAGTAAAAAGGGCTTTAAGATTTTAATGGGCTTTATCCTTTGTATTATCTTTATAAGCAGTCTTGGTTTCTTGTTGGCTGGCGCATGGCCAGTTCTGGGTTTTCTGGGACTTGATGTAGCTCTTGTCTATTTTGCCTTTCGTTTCAATTACCGATCTGGTGGACAATATGAATTGGTCCAAATGACTGCGGATGAGATGTTTGTGACAACGGTTAATCCCTGGGGACAGAAAAGATCTTTTTCTTTTCAACCCTACTGGTTAAAGGTGTCTTTGGAAGAACAAGACGAGGAAAATTCCCTGATTGTTAGCTCACACGGTCGCTCGGTTTCTCTTGGTCGTTTTTTAGCGCCTGTCGAGCGAAAGGAACTTGCAGATAAACTTGTTTCCGTGCTCAATCGTATCAAACAAAATCAATTATAACGCGCCAAGAGGAATTATTCGTGCCGGGTGTCTATGGTTCCGCAGAGCCACTGTTTCTTTTACTCTTTGCTTTGGGCATTGAGGCTTTATACGGGGGCGTGTTTTTCCTTGAAAAGTGGTCACCCAAACCGCGTCGTTTGTTGGCAGGAATAATTGTACGCTTTGATCGACTTCTAAACGAGTCCTCAGCTTCATCTAAAATAACTGTTGTCACAGGCGGGCTGAGCACAATTTTGTTGATCTCTCTGGCTGTTATTGCCGGCTTTGGCATTTCCTTGATTAGTTTAAATGCGCCTTTTCTTTGGTTGATCGAAGTTTTTGTAATTGCTTTTTGTCTGGATTACAGAAATCAGCAAGTTCGGATGAGAAAGGTGCGTAAAGCTCTGGCATTGAAGAGCTTTATCACTGTACGTGGAGAATTGTATCCACTCGTTTCATCCCTGTTCCGTCCCAGAGATCTTGAAAAATTATCCGAAAGTCAGCTGGCAGCAGCTTGTGTTGGTGGGATGGCGCGCGGCTTTGTCGAAGGTTTTATTTTGCCTGCGTTCTGGTATGCCCTGCTGGGTCTCCCCGGACTTTTGGCTCAACAGGCAATTTTCCAAGGGGCACAGTTTTATAAACAGCGTTATTTACAGGCCCCACAGGAAAAACATTTCAGTCAGATGTATTTTATTCTCGAGCGTATTTTTGTCGTTGTTCCGGATGCGCTCGCGGCAATGATGTTTATTCTTTCTTCGCTCTTTATTCCCAAAACATCTTTCTCACAAGCTTTCCTCAGATGTTGGCGGGGCACGCATATGGCTGATGCTGCGCTTGGTGGCGCTTTGCAACTGGACTTATCCCGCCCTAGCGAAACCAATTGGCGACAGGAATTAGAGCGGGGGAATATGATCGTTCTGATTGCAGGTATTATGGCTGTAGGACTTATCGCAAGCGCGATTCTGGTTCGCTTTGCCTTTTAGATGAAAAACCTGCCAAGATTATCTGTTAGATTATCAAGTTTGGCAGTTTTTTTGTGAGGCGTCTTTCAAGGACAATTACTCTAAAGTTATTGAGGTAGAGCAGCTCTTAGTTTGTCAGAGTGCGGATTTGAAAAGGCGCGTTCGATGGTAATTTTCCGCGGTGTGGCTCCTGCACCATAATAGCTGCTGTTATAGCTTTCCCGGGTAAACAGCTTCGCTCCTTCAAAAGCACCACCACCAAACAGACCGACAGAACTGGAGAAGGCATAGACATCAACATCTAGGTTAGCTGTTGTTGACGCTTCTACCCCGGCGCCAAAGGGGCCAACTGCAAGCGAGAGATCTCCGCCAAATTTGATTTCGCTATCCAAAATAGCATTAACAGCGCCTTGATTCATGAGCGTAAAGACAACTTCTGAAACTTCACCACCGATTTGCAGGCCAATACTGCCTGCTGCTAATGTATAAAAGGACGGATTGCTCCACGTGCCATCGGCACCTCTGACAAGCAGGACGCCTGATCCACCTTCACCACCAATGATAAAGCCGCCTTTGACCAGTTGCGGGATGATAATGATGCCCTTTGACTGGTGCGCGAATTCTTTCAGTTTGGAGTAGTCGGGATTATTGAGCATTTTTTCCAGCGTATAGCGGGATTCTGCAACGAGTTCTTCAGCTTCGCTTGCGGCCTGAACCTGAAAGGAAAAGGTTATTGCGAAAAGGGTGCACAGGAATATCAGTTTGGATGAAATGGCAGAAGTGAAAGCCTGTCTGAGGCTTTTGGTCATGTCGTTCTCCTCGCTCGCAAGCGGTTGTCAAGGGCCTATGTGGTTAATTATGCAGAGCAGTATCGCAGGAAAATACCAGAAAAGGCAGAGACAATTTGTGTCAATTGGCATAATTTATTGTCTTCGACAAAAAGGACTTTACTTCAATATCAATAAACAGGCTGATTCACTAATCAGTGCGACGCACATCAGTAATTTCCTTTAATTCAAAATAATAGACTAAGCCTTGTTTCCCAAGGCTTTGGCTTGGGGAGACTGACTATGCAAAGTTTAGGAACTTATGATTATGTGATTATCGGGGCAGGAACAGCGGGTTGTGTACTGGCAAACCGACTATCAAAAGATCCAAACAACTCTGTGCTTTTACTGGAAGCTGGTGGAAAAGATAATTATCACTGGATCCATATCCCTGTTGGTTATCTCTATACGATCAATAACCCCCGAACCGATTGGCGTTTCTCTACCGTTAAAGAAAAGGGGCTAAATGGCCGGGCTCTGAGTTATCCTCGCGGAAAAGTTCTGGGTGGCTGTTCCTCAATTAACGGTATGATCTATATGCGTGGTCAGGCACGTGATTACGATCAATGGCGGCAGATGGGAAATGCTGGTTGGGCGTGGGATGATGTTCTTCCCCTTTTCAAGCGCGGAGAGAATTATCATAGAGGGGATTCCGAATTTCACAGTGAAGAAGGTGAGCTCAGAGTTGAAGAACAACGCCTTTCCTGGCCAATCCTTGATCGTTTTCAAGAGGCCGCGGCGGAAGCCGGTATTCCCAAAACCACGGATTTTAACAAAGGTAACAACGAAGGGGTTGGGTACTTCGAAGTAACACAAAAGAAGGGGGTGCGTTTCAGCGCAGCCCGTGCATTCCTTCACCCTGTTAAAGGCCGGAAAAACCTGACAATTCTGACACACGCTCAGGCACGGAAAATAATACTGGAGAATAAAACAGCCAAAGGACTGGTGCTTGATCATCAAGGTGTACGTTCCGAGGTGAAGGCCAGAAAAGAGCTTATCCTATCTGCTGGTGCTGTGGCGTCGCCCGTATTATTACAAAGCTCCGGTATCGGCGGGGGAGAGCTTTTGATGCGTCATGGTGTCGAGGTGCAGCATGAACTCGCTGGTGTCGGTGAAAACCTGCAGGACCATTTGCAAATCCGAACCGTTTTTCAGGTCTCGGGTACAAAGACGCTTAATGAAATGTCCCACAGCCTTTTTGCCAAAGCAGGAATGGCGGTGGATTATGCCCTTTTCCGCAAAGGTCCCTTGTCGATGGCACCAAGCCAGTTAGGGTGCTTTGCAAAGAGCAATCCGGGGCTGGAAACGCCTGATCTGGAATATCATGTCCAGCCGCTCTCAACAGATAAGCTTGGCGACCCACTTCACAAGTTTCCCGGCTTTACGGCTTCGGTCTGTAATCTGAGACCAGAATCCCGTGGCTATGTGCACCTGAATGATCCTAAAGGAGAGGAGATGCCAAAGATTGCACCGAATTACCTCTCGACAGAAGGGGATCGGCAGGTGGCAATTGATGCGATTAAACTGACGCGTAAGATTTGCGCTAGCCCGGCACTGTCAAAGCATTCCCCGAGGGAATATCTACCTGGTCCTGATGTTGTTAGTGATGAAGATATTTTGAAAGCTGTCGGGGATATCGGAACAACTATTTTCCATCCTGTTGGCACCTGTAAAATGGGATCTGACTCGATGTCCGTAGTGGATGAAGAATTGCGAGTGCATGGTATTACGGGATTACGAGTTGCGGATGCCTCAATCATGCCGACGATTACTTCAGGAAATACCAATGCGCCAACAATCATGATCGCTGAAAAGGCGAGTAATTTAATTCTTGGGGTGAATTAGAATTTTCCTATAGTTTGGTGTGGTGTTCTATTTGGTTTTGTTATCAAAAAGATATTGTTGAATTCGGGTGTATCCATATCCGATATAAATTCGTTGAATATGACCGACAGCTATTAGATCTTGGTTTTTTAGCGCAGACTGTAGTTCCGTTAGTTCGTTGATCAAGGAGGGTATTGAATCTTCTCCGGCGATGTCAAAAATACGATACCAAACACTAGCGGCCTGATAATAAGCCTGCCGCCAAAAAGAACGTAAAACGGAATTTGAAATTAAATCACAAAGCAATTGATGTAGCTCATGATTGATCAAAACGTAGCTTCGAGAATTTTTTTCTACTTCTAGATTTTTGGCGCGTAGGATCAAGTCTTGTATTCTGTCTAAGTGGACAGGAGTAATCTCTGTTGTGGAAAGTGTGCCAATTAACGGCGCTAATTCTAATCGGGTCGTATAAACGTCAGCAATTTTTTGATTGGACAGTTCCTTTACAACAGTTCCTACACCGTTTCGGGTTTCTATCAAGTTGAGGTGAGTAATTCTGCTTAACGCATCCCGTATTGGTGTTCTGCTTACCCCAAATTCAGCTGCGAGATCGGCTTCTTTTAGTTGTTGACCGGGATGAAAATCCAGAAGGCAAATTCTCTCTAATATTGCGTCATGAATAGATTGAACCGTGTGAGGTGTTTCTTCGATAGTAAGTGAGTTGGCATTCATCGGAAATGATATCTCTCAGCCTGTCATGATTCTGTTGAATAGTGTGTATACCACTTTTCGTGATTTGCTTAGATATTTATCTGACAATAGTTTTTTGCGTGATCAGTTTATAGCTGAAAGACAATAGCATTATACACCTTTGCCTTATTTTACCAAATAAAAATTAAATTGTTGCTTAAATTAACACAGCTGTATACAGCTTGAGAGGTTATTCGATTAACCTCGAGTCAGTTTCTTGATTAAAGGACATTAAAAAATGCTTCAGGAATGCAAAGAAAGAACAGAACAACTTCAACTCAAAATGAAGGACAATGGTATTCAAAAAGCCATTTTTACCGATGAAAGTTCGATTGCTTATCTTGCGGGATTTTGGGGATATCTGGGAATCGAATTTGGGCGTCCTACGATGCTTGTTGTTGATGCAGATAGTGGGCCGACTGTTATTACTCCGCTGATGGAATCTGAGATGGTCGAAGCCATGACCTGGGTAGAGGATATTCGGGTGTGGGAAGATATTGGGCAGCGGAGTTGGTCCCGTGTTCTCAAAGGAGTTATTACAGATGAAGCACCGTCCGAGCTCTGGATTGAACGAAATCATATTCCGGCGATTGTACGCAACTTTCTGGATGAAGCTTACCGGGGGGCAATCTTGAAAGATATTTCACCTGTTCTTGGTGAAATGCGCATGATTAAAACGCCGTTTGAAATTGGAATAATGAAACAGGCAGGCGCCATTGCCGGTGCGATGATGGCCGCCGCTCATAATTCACTATCCGAGGGAAGGCAGGAGTTTGAATCAGCACTGGCTGTTATTGATGCAGGATCTCGCAAAGCGGCGACATTTTTGACCGATACAGGCTGGGAAAGCTTTGTTTCCCCAATGATTCATAATCTACAGATCCTCCAAAGCGGAGCAGATTCTTCTATGGTGCACCGCCGTGCGAGTGTAAAGGCCTATCGGAAATTTGATCCCGTGTATTTCTGTTTTTGTAACATGGCGCAATTCAAGCAATATAAACTGGGTTTTGATCGAATGTTTCACATCAGCGATGTCACTGATAAGGCGCGTGATGTTCAAGAAGCTGCAATAGAAGCGCAGCAGGCTGCAATTGGTTCAATTCGCCCCGGGATCCTTGCCGAAGATGTCGCCGCGGCAGCTAATGAAGTTTATCAAAAGCGGGGGTATGAAACGGGATATCGTACGGGCCGCTCTATCGGGATGTCTTATTTGGAAGCACCAGAGCTAAAAGAAGGGGATAAAACCGTTTTGAAACCCGGAATGACTTTCGCGGTAGATGGTGGCATCTCAATCGATGGTACGACAGCTGGCCGGATTGGAGATTCTGTTGTCGTTACGGAGACAGGGTTCGACTATATTACCAACTATCCACGCGAGATTCTTTTGAGCAAAGGTTGATTTGAGTATGAATGAACTGACGGTCGTGATCGCTCAAAATCCTGCGACGCTAAATGGCCCGGATGAGCGTTTTCAGTGGTTGAAAGAGAATTTAAGTAACACGCAGATAGAAGGTGCTGATTTCCTGCTATTACCTGAATTATTTTTAACAGGGTATAACGTAGGAGAAAGAGTTCACGTATGGTCCGAAGCAAAGGATGGTTTTTTTGCCAAAAAGATAGCTGATTTATGCAGGGCGCATAATATTGCTATTCACTATGGATATTCTGAGAGCCATGATGGGAGAATATATAATTCTGCACAGTGTTTTGGAAAAAACGGGCAGCGTTTAGGTGAGCATCGTAAGCTGATGTTGCCACCAGGGTTCGAGAGAGAGTATTTTCAAAGAGGCGGACATTGTGAAGTGTTCTCCTTAAATGGTTTTAATATCGGAACGCTTATTTGTTATGACGCCGAATTTCCAGAGAACTTTCGACACATAGCAAAAATGGGGGTGGATTTGGTCCTTGTACCAACTGCTCTTGGGGCACAATGGGGTGTTGTTGCACATAAAGTTATGCCGACCCGCGCTTTTGAGAATGGTATTTATGTTTGTTATGCCAATCAGTGTGGGAATGAAAATGGCTTAGAATTCTTAGGCGGTAGCTGTATCATCGGTCCTGATGGTCATGATCTTGAACGCGCCAGTATGGAACCTGAATTTTTGCGCGCCCAGTTAAATCTAAATGCTATCAAATCGGCCCAAAAGCGGTTGCCCTATCTGGAAGATTTGAAAAGGTTAACTTGGAGCGGATTGTGAAACGATGAGTGATTTGATGATGACTTTAATTATTCACACTAAATCAATTATTGTAATTTCCGGGGGAACGCCAAAACGGACGGGGAGTATGGAGCAACCCAGGCCGCCTGAAACAACAAGGTTTTTGTTGTCTTTGATAATGTGTCCATAGGCATAGCGATTTCCGTAACGGGATGGAACAATCGGCGAATAGTTAAACAGACGTATTTGCCCGCCATGGGTATGCCCACAAAGGGTGACACTGATTTTTGTACTCACTTGTGGAAAAATGTCTGGCTCATGGGCAAGAAGAATGCTCGGGATATCATCTGTGATTTGTGACATTAATTCTGGAAGATTATCCCGGCCAATATATCCTTTAGCCTTATCGAGAAAGGCATATTGATCTCCAAGCCCCAGAAGCCAAAACTGTTTCCCTTGATGGGATAGCTTCAAGGCAGAGTTTTCCAATACAGGAATACCTTCGGCTTCCAGATCTTTCTGTGCAAGCGGAGGGCCTTGTCGAGTTTGTTGGGCAACGGGATCATCCCACCAATCATGATTTCCCAAGATAGCGTAGGTTCCCAGAGGTGATTTTAGGCTGGCAAAAACCTTTGCTGCGGAACGAACAGAAAGATGGCGTGAGATAAATTTATGTCCAGCGACATAGTCTCCAAGTAGAACAACAATATCGGGCTTGGCGTTATTTGTTTGCTCGACGATCTTTTCCAGGCGTTCGATCTCCATATATGGCTCTCCTATATGGGGATCTGCTAGCGCTGCTATTCTCAACGTCATCCCTTTTGGCCAATTGGCGGGAGAGACTTGATGACGGCAAAGCGACATCCTGAAACCAGGTTCAAGCACAAAGCCATAACTCCCCAAACCTGTGAATAGGCTTGCACCGCCAAAGAGGGAGCGAAAAAATTGCCTGCGCGAATACATGGTAGGTAACAGAATACCGAAGTGCGAATTGTGAAACTTGAGTATCTCAAAAGATGGCATTCAAATTTGAGCGAATTATGACTGAAAGTATAAACAGTTTAAATTCTGTTCGTTGGAGAGTTATTCTTCTGTTTTCATAAGGGTAAGGGCGATTCCATGGGGCGATGATGTCTGCAACAGGGTGTACGCGGGGATGGTATGATCGGAAAATTCAGAAAATGGCTCTTTGAAGAGATGGCAATTGAGAGCCAAAACTAATAACCCCAAAGGGGTGGAGCGCTTATATTTTCTGTTCTGTAGAGCATTTTCCGCAGAATGATATGTTTTGTTGTTGAATATGGTTTGTCATTAAATTGTCATATTAGAGTCACGAAATAATAATTTGTCATTTAAATGCAATGAAACTATCACAAATCTGAAATTACCCAATTTTGGTGTATGAAGGTTTGAAAAATGGCATCTTCTGATCCGTCAGGAAATACGAATTCATCGTCATCAGACGATATGAAGTTAGCAAAACCATCTCTGGATAAAGACTTAAGTAAAATCGTTACGATGGAAGAGGCCACGCGCTCCATATCGCAACATCTTCTTGCGCCAGGCCTTGCTATTCTATTCCTGGCAGTAGCTGGTGGTTTTGCCAGTATCCTGATCGGGGCGCAGCCAAACGCCGTTTATATCATCGTCGCTGCAACCCTTGGCGGGTACATGGCGCTGAACATTGGTGCCAATGATGTTGCAAACAATGTCGGACCAGCCGTTGGGTCACGGGCCTTGACCATGACGGGAGCGTTGATTATCGCCGCTATTTTTGAAAGCGCCGGGGCACTATTGGCCGGGGGTGATGTTGTTTCGACAATCTCCAAAGGTATTATTGATCCATCGCTCGTTCCAGATAGTCAGACCTTTATCTGGGCAATGATGGCGGCACTGTTGTCATCTGCGCTGTGGGTTAACCTTGCCACTTACATTGGGGCACCGGTTTCAACGACACACTCTGTTGTTGGTGGTGTTATGGGCGCAGGTATTGCCGCTGTTGGTTTTGGTGCGGTAAACTGGTTTACCATGAGTAAGATTGCCGCCAGTTGGGTTATTTCGCCTGTTCTGGGTGGCGTTATTGCGGCGTTTTTCCTCGCCTTTATCAAAAGCAATATTATCTATCGTGATGACAAAATTGCAGCTGCGCGCCGTTGGGTACCAATGCTGCTTGCGATTATGGCGACTGCTTTTTCATGTTATTTGATGATGAAGGGGCTGAAGAAGATCTGGAAACCAGACTATGCAACGGTTGCTATGATTGGTGCTGCGATCTTTGTTGCTTCTTATGCGCTTTTAAAACCCGTTATTCGTAAACAGTCCGAAGGTATGGAAAACCGGAACCAGTCCTTGAGAGAACTGTTTCATTTACCCCTGATTTTCTCTGCGGCTTTGTTGTCTTTTGCACATGGTGCCAATGATGTGGCGAATGCGGTTGGTCCTTTGGCTGCAGTTTTACATGCTGTGGAATCTGGTGACATCGCGGCGAAGGTTTCCATTCCGATCTGGGTAATGATTATTGGGGCGATTGGTATCAGCCTTGGTCTTTTCCTCTATGGTCCCAAACTGATTCGTATGGTGGGGGAACAGATTACTAAAATGAACCCGATGCGGGCTTACTGTGTGGCGCTTTCTGCCGCTATTACAGTGATCATGGCATCAGCTTTGGGGTTACCCGTTAGTTCAACGCATATTGCTGTAGGTGCTGTGTTTGGTGTTGGTTTCTTCCGGGAATATTATACCAAGAAAAGTAAGCGCCGCCGCCAGTATGTGCGACAGCACGAGCGTCACCCTGAAAGTGAGCATGAAGGTATTATTGCTGATCGTGAAGAAATTGGCCGCCGTAAACTGGTTCGCCGATCGCACTTTACGACAATTATTGCTGCCTGGGTGATCACTGTTCCTGCCGCAGCATTACTGTCTGCTTCAATCTTCTTTGTGATAAGGTTTGTGCTGTAAACGGTTCAAAATCACTAGATATGAAAAAAGCTCCTACTGAGGAGCTTTTTTTGTTTTGAAAGCAAACGGTTCTGCATTAATGCTGCCAACTCCCCAGGATGAATGATCTGTCGTATTTTCATCTTCGGTTAGGTAATAATCCAGTCTGGTTAAAGACAGATTGCCAATGGATAGGCCAAGGGCTTTTTCGGGGTTAAGATCCAGCGCATGGGCAACTGCGGCCCGAATTGTGCCACCGTGGGTTACCGCAATAATATCTTTACCGATGTATTTTTGATTAAGGGCATCAATTGATTTTGCAGTTCGGACAATAAGGCTTTCGAAACTTTCTCCGCCCGGGGGGGCTTCAGATGCAGGCGCATGCCAAAAACGATGCCATGGATCACCCCGAATTTCGCCCAATTCCTGATGCGTCATGCCATGCCAGTCTCCAAAGGACTGTTCCTGAAAATCATCGATTACATCATAAGCAGGAAAGTCACGGGCCAGCATTTCAGCGCGAATAGCATCAGCGGTTTGATGGGTCCGTTTCAGGGGTGTTGTTACCCAGATGGCTTCATCGGGAAGGATTCCACCGAGAGCTTGAAAACTGTCTTTGTCATGGCAATCACAGTTTAAGTCCAGATTGCCGTATATAGTGCCGTTGTTTTCCGTTACTGGCGCGTGCCTGACCCACCACCATCTGGTTTGTGTCACCTGTGCCTCCTAGGCGATATAGCTCAACAGAGCGAGATAGGTCACGATTTCACAGAGTTGAACCGCGGTGCCAAGAACGTCCCCTGTATACCCGCCAATTTGCCGCATTGTTAACCATGATAAAAACAGAATCATTAGGACATTGGAAACAAGAACAATCAAGACAGATAAGGGCGGAAGAAAAAGGAACAGAAAAAATAATGTCAGAAGCAGGCTACCGTAGCTACTGCGTAACTTTGGTTTTGCAGCGGTTGCTGCCATCCCGCTTTTCTTTGCCAGAGGAAGATGACTCATCATCAAGGGGGCAAGTCCTCTGCCAATCATATGTGCCGAAATGTAGATGGCAAATATCTGTATCAGAATCGCCCATTGATAGTTGTCGGCACCCAGAGGACTGAGTTGTGCCAAAGAAAGCAAGCTACCTAACAACAGCGTGCGCATGAGAACCGAGATAGCAAGAGCAAGGACACCGTAACTCCCGACACGACTATCTTTCATGATCTCCAGTTTTCGTTCTGGATCATGACTACCGCCAAAGCCATCAGCAACATCGGCCAACCCATCTTCGTGAAGAGCGCCTGTGACAAGGATGCTAGAGACAATGGCGAGAAGGGCGCAAACATAAAGTGGGAGCGATAGATAGAAGCCAATGACCAGTACTGTGGCACTGACAAACCCAACCAGAATGCCGATAAGGGGAAAAGACCATGCCGCTTCTGCAAGGTTACGGCTTGTTGGCCGTCCTTCTGTATCAAGCGGATAAGGCACCGGGATCCGCGTCATGAAAGCCATGACGATGCGAATGTCTTGTTCAAATTTCTTTATCATGTTCAGCCATTGGTGCGGTTTATTGGTCGGTTGAGCTGTCATGTTGCCTTATCCGGTGTATATGCGACAAAGAGAGTGGTTCTGAGGTAAAGACAATGACCCGCTGCTATGTTATGGCTTGGGCCAGAGCTTTAAAACCGATTAAATCGGGTTATCAACGCACAAAGAAACAAATGCCGCCCTGAAGCGGTTCTGTAAAGGTATTTGATAGCCTGAAGGCATCGCAATCCTGTGTTAAATCAGGGGCAAGGGAGATAATAAACTATGTCAGACGCGGCATCTATTTCGACGCTTGATGAAATTCATGTTCTGCTAAAAGAATTACCGGGGCCAAGCCGAGAGGCGGCAAAAGCTGCAGAAGAAAGGCAGACACAGCTTACGAAACCTTTGGGTGCCTTGGGGAGACTAGAGGAACTGGCAATCTGGCTTGCTGCATGGCAAGGAAAGAATAAACCGCAGGTTGAACGCCCCTTTACCGCTGTTTTTGCTGGGAACCACGGTATTGCGGCCAAGGGTGTTTCTGCTTATCCAACAGAAGTTACCAAGCAAATGGTGGCGAACTTCATTCATGGCGGTGCGGCAGTTAACCAGCTTTGCGGATTGGCTGATTCAGATCTTCGTGTTTACGAACTCGCGCTTGATGAACCAACAGCTGATTTCAGTGAACAGCCCGCGATGGAGGAAGAAGATTTTGTCCGTGCGATTGCCTATGGAATGATGGCCGTCGAAGAAGGCATTGATGTTTTGGCTGTTGGCGAGATGGGTATTGGTAATACCACATCAGCAGCAGCAATCTGCACCGCACTTTACGGTGGGGGTGCCGCTGACTGGGTTGGTCGGGGCACTGGTGTTGATAATGAAACGCTTGCCTTGAAAACCAAGCTGATCGATCAGGCGATTGAATTGCATAAACCAACTTTTGCTGATGATCCTTTCCAGATTTTACGATGTGTTGGCGGCCTTGAGCTCGCAGCAATTGTCGGGGCTGTTATTGCGGCACGCCTTGCCCGTACCCCGGTTGTTCTCGACGGCTATACCTGTACAGCAGCAGCGGCGATTCTTCATGCAATTGATCACAGGCTTCTTGATCACTGTGTTGTTGGACATCAATCCGTTGAGCCCGGTCATCGGGCTTTGATGGCAAATATCGGTAAAGAACCCCTGTTGGATTTTAATATGCGGCTGGGTGAAGGCTCGGGCGCTGTACTTGCCTTGCAAATTCTGAAGGCGGCCTGTGTTTGTCATAATGGCATGGCGACCTTTGCCGAAGCCGGGGTTAGTGGCCCGGCTTAATTTCGGCCTTTATAGCCAGTACAAACGATTTTATTAGGGGAGTAGCGCTGCTATTCCCCCATTTGTAATAAGAGACCACGCTTTCGTGCGACGTGGTAAGCCCATAAAAACACACAAATTGCGATAGAGAAGTAGAGCACATTCAAGAGCAGGGAATGGATAAACAGGTCAAGTTGAAAACCTTGATCAAAAAGAATAGCACGCATGCCTTCAAATACCGGTGCTGTTGGCAGTCCCCATGCAAGTGCTTGTAGCCATTCTGGCAAGATGTCTACGGGGTAGTAGACTGCCGAGATGGGGGCAATGAGAAAGATGGTCAGCCAAGCCATGGATTCTGCGCCTAACCCAACTCTGAGAATAAGTGCACAAACCAACAGACCGATGGTCCATCCCATCATCATTAAGTTGCTGAAGAACAAGATCAGCGGTAATCCCAGATCGTAGAGAGAGACTTCGTAAAAAAGAATTGCGAGAAAAGTGGCAGGTAGAATCCCGATCAGCGTTCTGATCATACTCATGACCATCAGAGCAGTTAAAAACTCATAGGGACGAAGAGGGCTGACAGCCAGATTGCCAATGTTACGAGACCAGAGTTCTTCCAGAAAAGAGAGACTGAAGCCAAGCTGTGCACGAAAGAGGATGTCCCAAAGAAGCACAGCTGAAACCAAAACACCTGCTGCTTGGGCGATATAGCTGCTGTTTGTTAACAGGAATTGTGTAATGAAACCCCAGAGCACAATTTGAATAGATGGCCAGTACATAAGCTCAAAAATACGTGGCCAGGAAGCACGCATCAGGTAAAGGTGTCGCATCATGACAGATTGTATGCGGATCAATGCAGAGGGATTGTGTCTTATTCGGGGAATGGTGGCTGTTGTTTGGCTTGCTGAGTTTGGCATCTAAATATCCCCGTATTCTAGATCGTCATGAGGTGGTTTTCTGGGAATATCGTTATCTTTTTGGTTCGCAGAATTTTTTCTATCTCGGGCAATATCAAGAAAAACCTCTTCCAGATTTGTTCGGCTATAGCGGTGCAATAGATCATCCGGTGTTCCCTGATCGACAATTTTGCCGTATTTCATCATTAGAACGTTGTCACAGATTCGCTCGACCTCGGTCATGTTATGAGAGGCGAGCAAAATCGCAGCGCTGGTACGTTTTTGGTATTCTTTTATGTAGCTTCTAACCCAATCCGCGGTATCCGGATCAAGAGAGGCAGTTGGCTCATCCAACAAGAGAATTTCGGGTTCGTTGATCAGGGCTTTGGCAACGGAAACCCGTGTTTTTTGACCTGCGGACAAACTTCCCGTCGGACGGTTTAATAATTCAAGAAGGTCGAGTTCTTCAGCCAGATGCATCAAGCGTTCCCGGGCGTTGATAATGCCATAGAGTTTGCTGAAAAACATAAGGTTTTGTCGGACAGTCAACCGTCTGGGCAGATCCACATAGGGAGATGAAAAATTCAGACGGTGCATGACTTTGAAACGATCTTTGACCATATCTTCGCCAAGAACTTTAATTGTGCCCGATGTTGGCAAGAGAATACCAAGCAGCATGGATATTGTCGTGGTTTTCCCTGCGCCGTTTCCGCCTAACAGGGCGATGGTTTCGCCGGGTTTTACGGCGAAAGAAATTGATTTGACTGCAAGAACATCATCATAGCTTTTGTTGAGGTTCTCAACATGAATAGCGTACTGAGGCATGAGCTTAATGTAACACGATTGGGAAAGTAATCTTGTCCTGTTTTGCTATAGAATGATATCTATTAGCGCGAGATGCTACAAAAATCATATGGATTATAAATATTTACCTGAGAATGATTACAAAATCCCACCCGGGAATAAAGTCTGGAAAATGGAACGAGACAGTGAGTAGTACATTTCGATTGGAACCCGAAGTAGGATTACATCCCGACCAAGGACGGGTTCGTTTAAGGACACTTGTTTTCATCAGATGGATGGCAATTTGTGGACAAACGGCGGCGTTGCTAATCGCCCATTTTGGTCTTGGGCTAGAGCTTCACCTGGTTGCGGCATTTTTGGTAGTTTTAACATCTGGTGTTTTGAATGTGGCCCAGGTTGCGACGCGTCCAGCTTCATCTTGGTTGCGTAACAAAGAAGCAACCATGGCCCTGGCATTTGATCTGATTCAAATATCTTTATTGTTGTCTTTAACTGGTGGACTGACAAATCCCTTTTCAATCCTGATCCTGGGACCGGTAACAGTATCGGCTTCTATTCTCACCAGGCGGAGCACCATCTGCTTAAGTATCCTCGCAATTGTCGCCGTGACAGCCAATGTTTTCTTTTATTTGCCACTCTCTTGGCCTGAAGGCAGCTTTTTTCTTCATTCACTTTATCTTTATGGTTTGTGGGCGGCGTTGGTTTTTACGGCGATTTTTTTGGCCGCTTATGTCTCCTCATTAACAGAAGAGGCAAGATCAATGGGAATGGCGCTTGTGGCATCACAAATGGCTTTGGCCCGAGAACAGAAATTATCAGCATTGGGGGGCTTGGCCGCTGCTGCTGCTCATGAACTGGGCAGTCCTTTGGGAACAATGCTTGTTGTGGCAAAAGAAATGAAGGAAGAATTGCCGCCCGATGATATTTACCTGCCGGATGTCGAACTCTTGATTAGTGAGATCTTGAGATGTCGGGAAATTTTACAAAATCTTGCGGCCTGGCCAGAAGAAGACGGGGGGGATCCATACAACTTTATGCCGCTCCAAAGTCTTGTTGAAACTGCTGTTGTCCCCTATGAGAAATTAGATATTCAAACGCTCATAGAGGCAAAAGCGCGTGAAGATTCCGGGGCAGAAGTAAATGGAGAACATCTGATGGTGGAGCGCAGCCCTGAAATTTTGCACTCGTTGGGGCTTTTTGCTCAAAATGCCATCCAGTTTGCAAAAGAGAAAGTTGAGATATCGCTGGTCTGGGATAAAAGAACAATCACTCTAACAATACATGACGATGGGCCTGGTTTTGATCCTCAGGTTCTCGGTCGTTTAGGGGACCCATTGCTTTCCAGTCGCGAACATGCTCAGAAAGCTTTAGGCAAGAAAACTCTGACCTCAAAAGCCTTGGGCTCAAAAAATCAAGACCGTCGCAAGGAAGAAGATGGTGATCACATGGGCTTGGGGGTTTTTATTGCAACAACCTTGCTTTCCCATACCGGGGGGAAAGTGACATACTCTAACCATGAATCAGGTGGCGCCCTTGTCGAGATTGTTTGGCCCAGACATCGTTTGGAAGTTGCACCTCAGATAGCTTAAAGCCAGATAGCTTAAAGAGCGTCGTAACTGAATTTTGATGAGCTTCTGGCGTATGAATTTTTTGCAAGACAGCTGAGCTTAATGCATCTTTGACCGCCTGTGTCCAGAAGCATAGAATGTACTGAAATAACAAAGAATAGAATTGTCTAGGGGTAACAAGTAATGTCAGAGTCGCAAGATGCGGAAAAAAAGAAGCTGCTGATTGTTGATGATGATGAACGTTTTGCTGAACGTTTGTCTCGGGCTATGGATCGGCGTGGATTTGAACCTGTTATTGCCAACTCCGTTGCGGATGGTATTCGCTTGGCACATTCAGAAGTTCAGGAGTATGCTGTTGTCGATTTGAGACTTCAAGATGGATCTGGTCTTGATGTCGTTAAAGCGATCCACGAAACATCCAAAGATGCTCGTGTAGTTGTTCTTACAGGCTATGGAAACATTGCGACGGCTGTTGCCGCTGTGAAAGTTGGCGCATTGGATTATTTGCCAAAGCCGGCTGACCCCGATCAAGTTGCGGCAACTTTGTTACAGTCCAGTCCTGATGGGGATATGCCGCCTCCGCCTGAATTACCTATGACGGCAGATCGTGTGCGTTGGGAGCACATTCAACGTGTGTATGAACAGTGTGATCGCAATGTTTCTGAAACTGCGCGGCGTTTGAGAATGCACCGACGGACACTTCAGCGTATATTGGCAAAGTATGCCCCACACGCTTAGGTCTGATCAGAATTGGAGTGTTAAACTCTATTCTTCATGATCGGCTTCAGCCCTGTGGCGTCCCATTGCATCAGCGAGGCTTTTGGATTCTTCCTTTTTTGAAGCGGCCCAGTTTCTAACATATTTATCAATGTAAAAACCTTGCATGAGTTTGATCTCTAGCTCATGCGCTGTTTTTACAGCGTCTTCGGCACCGCAATGACAGAGTATCATTCTATTTGGATCAACTTTGCTAACTGTATTTCTGATTTCATCTCCTCTAGGGGTTTTCAGAAATTTAGTCAGATCCTGATTCCATTGTAGTTTGATCAGGTCAAAGCCCATAGTACGACGATCAATCATTGGCAGAGACAAATGAGTAATGCCGTCGAGACAAATTTTGTAACCACGTTCTCTTAAAAAATCGCGGGCAAAGGTAAAACTGCCAATATCCGCAAAAACATCCAGAAGTTGAAATTCAATTACAATGGAGCGACGAACAGCTTCGCCCAAGGTATGGTCCAACTTTAAAAATTCATCAGACAAGGCCGTCGCGACATTTAGATTCAAACTATAAGATCTGGTTAGAGTTGAATCGTCATTTTGACGAAGAATGACCAGCATGCGTTTATCAAGATAACGGGTTAGATCCTGAAAGAGCCAACGATTGGATAGCAAGTCATGGGTTGGCAGGAGTGTTTGTTGAAGCTGGTCAATTGAAAAGAAGAGTTCTTTGAATAGCGCTTCAGGTTTTTGATCTTTGTTGACGAGGAAAATAGACTGCCGTTTCATTAAACTGGATAGATCGGCCTGATTAATTGCCTTGGAGACAGCAGCCAGGTGCGAAGGCATCAGCGGAATTTTCGGTTTCGCGGCTGGTTTGCCGTGTATTGCTGCGATTGCTTCAGCTTTTTCCCGACGTATTTGGTTATCAAGATCTTCGTTCATTTTGACTGCGAGGGCGATCAGGTCCGCATATTCATGTTCCAGGTTAAACCAGCTACAGAACTGGTCAGCCTGTAAGTCATAATCCCCGGCAAGCATTGGATCGTCGCTGAAAAGATAACGCAGCCTTAATATTGTTTCATCAATTTGAGCAACAGTTGCCCCGGTGGTGACAACAACCAGATCATTATTATGCAATCTAAAAAGAGTGCCGGAAAATTTGGCAATCAAGTCTTCGCATGCATTTTGCGCGATACGCAAATGATGATCCCGTTGATGGTAAGGGCGTAACCGCGATAAGTAAATATGTACAGCACGACGATTATCGGTTTGTTTGCCGATCCGTTTCACATAATCCAGAAAGACCTTTTCCTGGCTGAATTGGCCTTCGGGTTGCTTTGTTGAAGTCGAGTTATCCATAAGGGCGGGCTACATTACATCCAGATTGCATCATCGTGTGTAACATTATTAACCTTGAGAGTCTTCAAAGTTCGTTAACCTTACCGGAATGACCTATATTTGTGATATTTTCAATTAAAATATGGCTCGATTAAAAGCTATTCCTTAAAAAACTTGCCCGTAACCTGAATAGGTAGCAAAAGAGATACACGAAACTTTATGAACATTGGTTACTTCGGATGACTTCGGAAACTCACTCTTCTATTGATTTGCTGGATTTGGTTGCTCGGGTTGATGATCTTGCTGGTGCGCGCGTGCGGACTGTGGGTGATCTTATGCTTGATCGTTTTATCTATGGCAGCGTGGAACGCATTTCACCCGAAGGACCAATCCCTGTGCTGAAAATCAATCGTCAGGTGTCTATGCTGGGGGGATCGGGAAATGTTCTTCGTAACCTGGCTGCTATTGGAGCTTCCACAAACTTTGTTGCCGTCATTGGTGATGATGCCGTTGGTCAAGAAGTGAGTGAGCTTGTTCAGAAGGAAGTTGGCCAAGAACCGCTTAATCTTGTCATTGAGGCAACGCGTCAGACGACGATCAAAGAGCGTTTTGTGGCAAGTAATCAACAGCTTTTGCGGGTTGATCGAGAGATGAATCGTGCTCTTTCTCTGGACACTTGTTCCCAAATCATAAAGCGAGTTCAAGAGAATCTTGCGGCTGTTCCTGTGCTTATTCTGTCTGATTATGACAAGGGTGTTTTGAACCAAGAAACCCTGAGCACAATTATTGCTGCAGCCCTTGATGTAGGATGTCAGATAATCGTAGATCCGAAAGGCCGTGATTACAGTATCTACAAGGGTGTAAGTATTGTTACTCCAAACCGCAGAGAACTACACGAAGCGACGGGAATGTCTGTTGATGGTGATGCGGCAGTGGTTGCTGCCTGCAAACATCTGATCAAAACGTGCGGTATAAAAGGTGTACTGGCCACGCGTAGTGAAGAGGGGATGACGCTGGTAACGTCAGATGGCGTTGTCGAGCATTTGGGGGCTGAAGCACGGGAAGTTTTTGATGTTTCTGGTGCTGGTGATACTGTTGTTGCTGTACTTGGCGCAGCCCTTGCGGCCGGGTTGAGCCTTTTGGAAGCATCTTGGTTGGCGAATATTGCAGCTGGTATTGTTGTTGGCAAGACCGGGACGGCTGTTGCCTATGGCAGTGAAATCAGACAGGCTCTTCTTGCCCGAAATGGGCACTCAAGCCAGACAAAGGTCGCTGAATTGGATGCTGCGTTACATCGTGTCGATCAGTGGCGTAAGGCGGGTTATAAAATCGGATTTACCAATGGTAGTTTTGACCTGCTACATCCGGGGCATATTGCGTCTTTACAGCAATCCAGATCATCATGTGATCGTTTGATTGTTGGTTTGAATACAGACGCTTCTGTAAAACGCTACAAAGGTGAAAGCCGCCCGATTCAAGATGAGAACACGAGGGCAACGGTTTTAGCTGCTCTGGAAATAGTGGATCAGGTTGTTTTGTTTGATGAGGATACACCGTTAAAACTGATTGAAGCTATTTTACCTGATGTATTGGTCAAAGGAGCCGATTACACGCTTGATCAGGTTGTTGGCGGTGATGTTGTTATCAAGAATGGTGGTCAGGTTATTCTGGCCGATTTGAAACACGGGTTTTCAACAACGAACACCATTGCAAGAATTGATAAAAGTAAGGCATAGAACGCTTTTTATTTAACCTTGGAAACGTACGCTCTGTTTGTTGCATGGTCCTTCTTTCCCACCTTATTTGTTCTAATGGTTCGGAAAGAGATTACGGTCAACTGTTTTTCAAACTGAATCTATTGGTACGTAAATACTTTTAATATGGATTGTTTTACCCGAAAAAATGCACGAGTGCAGCAATCATAATGGCGGGTGCCAACCAGAAGGCGCTAGCTAAAGCATAGGCAACATAGCCGGAAGCTTGCCCTTCGGATTTTAGGCGCTCGTAAGCACGCCTCTCACGACCAAGTAAAAAGATCAGATAGAATCGATGACGGCCAAAGGGAATGGATCGCCTTATTTCAACAGGATGTTTAGCGTAACCGCGTGCGCCAAACATTTGTTTGATGGCGTGTTTTTGTTCATCTGTAAAGCTGTTCGCAATATCGGGGTCAATACGGCTAAAGTAATGTTTGATAAAAGGGTCTTCTGAAGACCTGGTCCGTTTATCAGTACTTTTTTCGACGCCTGTATTGTTTGCTCTTTCGTCTAACTCAACCAATGCCATGTCCCCTGCAATGCGAATGCGCGCACGACCCCCAATAGTTTACTTTATCAGAGGTAGTGTGACTCGATTCATTTGATTAAAGGTTAACGATTTGAATCAGTTAGCTTCTAGAGGTTGATAAAGGCGTCTTTTTCTTTGTCGTAGCTAAACAATTCACCAGTGGAGAAGTCAAAATACCAACCATGTAACTGGACTCTTCCATCGGCGACCCGTTCCTGGATGAAGGGAAAAGTCATCAGGTTTTCCAATGAGTTAAGGATTGAGGCTTGCTCAACGGCACGCTGTAATTCCTCGCCTTCTTTGCCACAGCAACTGGCTTTTTCTTTTGCGTCTTTGGCAATTTCTATCCAGTTGGCAATAAATGAGCTGTCATTGGAATCGTCAAGAATGCCATCCACAAGTGCTTTGATACCGCCACACATTGCATGCCCCATAATAATGATATTAGGGATGTGAAGCTGTGTGATTGCATATTCCAATGCGGCCGATGTGCCGTGGTGATGATCATCTGCTGCACAAGGAGGGACTAGATTGGCAACATTGCGAACCATAAAAAGATCACCGGGCAAGGTTCCTAATATTGAGGACGGTTCGACGCGAGAATCGCAACAACTGATAACCATCGCTTTTGGTGATTGCCCTTTTTTGGCAAGAGACTGCAATAGCGCTTCATCTCTGCGATAGTCAACAGTGTGGTAAGCGTGATAGCCTTTGATCAGTGAATTGATTTCGCTCATTTGGCATCCTATATAGTCATTATTGTATCCCCAGATAGGGATTGAATTGTATCCCCAGATAGGGATTGAGTATCCGGTTATCAATATTTTGTAAACATTTTCGCAATTACTTACGCTTTTTGATAAACAAATCAGATAACGTAAGAACTGGAAACGGGGTTGGGGGAAGACTTTGAGTCGTAATCAGGAAAAAAAGCGTTGTGGCTGGGTTAGTGATGAAGCCCTGTATCTTCAATATCATGATAAAGAATGGGGCGTTCCGGTAACGGATGATCGCGAGCTCTTTGAGATGCTTATTCTGGAGGGAGCTCAGGCCGGACTATCCTGGATAGTCGTACTGAGAAAGCGTGAAAATTACAGGCAGGCGTTTGCTGGCTTTGATCCACACAAGATTGCAAAATTTACCGAAGATGATGTTGAACGCCTGATGCGGGATACGGGTTTGGTGCGAAACCGTCTGAAAATCAATTCGGTCGTCACTAATGCCAAGGCTTGGCTCGAAATCATGGAATCGGGCGAAGGATCTTTTCGGGATCTTGTCTGGTCTGTTGTGGAAAATAAAACACTTGTGAATTCGTGGGCTGATTTATCCCAGGTGCCAGCTTCGACACCAGAATCTGAAAAACTTTCCAAGCTTTTAAAGAAAAATGGCTTTCGTTTTGTTGGGCCGACAATTTGTTATGCCTTTATGCAAGCGTGCGGCATGGTCAACGATCATACTGTCGATTGCTTTTGCTATGAAAAACATGCCCCTAGAATTTAGCGAGCTCTAAAAATGAATTTGAAACTACGTGATATTATCCACAAAGTATTTTTGTGTCTTGGTGCTGGTCTGTTTGTTTTCTCTCCAGCTGTTCAAGCGGAAGAGATTGGAGAGGTAGATACCGTCTTTAAATGGTTAGGGCCTAATCATAAGATTGTTATTGAAGCCTTTGATGATCCAAAAGTCGAAGGTGTTGCCTGTCATCTTAGCCGGGCAAAAACCGGTGGTATATCCGGTGCTGTGGGTTTGGCCGAAGATACAACGGATGCATCGATTGCCTGTCGTCAGATCGGCCCGATCAAATTCCGTGAAGAGCTTGAGGATGGTGAAGAGGTTTTTACCAAACGCACATCTCTTGTGTTTAAAACCATGCAAGTAGTCCGCTTCTTTGATGAAAAGCGTAACGTTTTGATTTATTTGGTTTATAGTGACAGAGTTATTGAAGGCAGCCCAAAGAATTCTATTACCTCTGTTCCAATTATGCCCTGGAATGAGGGGTAATGAAGGGAAAAGTTTCGCCGCTAATAACACAATGAATCAAGGGGCTCATGAGAGCCCCTTTTATATTATCCCTTATTGAGCGGTGTTTCCGGTTCCAGTCCGGGGAGGTTTTGAATTTGAGCCGGAGATTCTGGCAAGCTTGCCACATGCAAAGTTGATGTCGGGAATGCAAAGGCACTGTCATTGCCTTCGACGATCTCCTTTAGCTTCAGGGCGAAATCTTCTTTGATGTTCATCCAATCGCCCCAGTTTGTTGTTTTGGTGAAGCAGTAAATCATAATATCAATGGATGAACTGTTAAATGAATCTACATTAACCAGTGTTGTTGCGCGGGCATCATCAGTTTCAAAGGCTTCTGTGACATACAGATGATCTTTAATTTCTTGCACAATCTTGCGAAGTTGTTCGCTTGTTGTGTCGTATTCAACGCCGATTTTCCAGTAAATACGGCGGTTTGTCATTTTGGAGAAATTGATAACGGCGTTGTCGGCCAGTTTGGCATTTGGCACATAGACAGGTGCTTTATCAAAGCGTCTGATACGGGTTGAACGGAAGCCAATGTCTTCGACAGTTCCTTCAACTATTCCTTCGATCCGCACCCAATCACCGCGGCTAAAACGCTTCTCGGCAATGATGAGAATGCCGGCAATAAGGTTTTTGAAAAGATCTTGGGCGCCAAGAGCAACAGCAACACCGAAAAGACCAAGACCTGCGATGATGGCACCAACATTGATGCCCCAGAGTTCCAGAATGCTGGCCGCACCAAGCAAGACGACACAAATTTTAAGTGCTTTGATAATCCAGTCTACCATAATGCTGGTGAGGACCGTTGTGAAACGATGGAGTAAAAAATCCAGAGGATCTATCAGTTTATAAACAGCATAAAAAAGTGTGTAGGCAATTAGAGAGCGCACAAGATTGTTGCCTAACACTGCTGCTTCTCCGCCAAGATTCAAATAATCGAGCGAGAAGAAAACACCAAGGGCAATCGGGATCATCCTTATTGGTCCCTCTAGTGCCTCTAATGCATGGTCATCCACAGAGTTCTTGGTTCTTCTTGTCAGTGCCTTGAGACGACTGATAACGAGCCTTGAAAACAATCCCCGAATAACAAGGAAAGCAAAGAAAATTGCTATGGATGTTATGATGTGACCAATACTGACCCCAAAAACACCCTGATTCCAGACTTCCAGTGTTATTTCCCAGAACGTTGATAAATCTTCCATGATTTCTCCTCGGTTTGTGCGCGAGGGGAGTTTGCTCAGGGAGGTCTAAGTCGTCAAGAGTGAAAGCAGAAGTATCAGAGCTTCAAAGGGACGCTTTGAACTGTGGAAAGATTGATTTAATCGAAAAGGGCGTCGATATCATCTTGTCCCATAGCTTCTGCATCCAGAGTTTCTTCTTCTTCGGCCATGCCGCCGGCCATCATGTTGCCAGAGAGTGTTGCCTGCCAGTCCATTTCGATTTCCATGATCTTGTCAGCTGGCAAAACATTGTGATTACCATGAATAACAGCACTGGCAATATCAATCATATGACGGATGTGTGTGGAAGCATCCGGTACCAGTGCGGCGATGGAAACGTGATCACCAGAGGCAAGAGCCTGTTCTATGGCGTCTCTGCTGTCCTTGATACCTTTGTCGGCGAGTTCGACCGCCTTATCAAAGGGGATGCGAAATTTTTCAGGAGCTGATTCGTAGGCAGCCACGGCAAGTTCTTTTGCCTGAAAACTACTGTCTAGAAAATGCTGTTGATAGCTTTTGGGTTCCCAAGCCTGAACTTCTTCAAAAAGATCCGGCATGTCTGGCACCATTTCCAGCATCATCACAGCTTCGTTGAGATGATTTAAATAATCCGTTGCTAGAAAGCTGGTCTCATCAATGTTTGAGCCAGGTAGTTGTGCCCTAATACTTTCCAGATCCACGTAGCTCTCACCTTTATCAATTGTAGTTCCTGATCCATCAACATCATACAGTGTCGTTATCCTATTTTCTGCAAACTATATAAATTTACCCTTAACCCGATGCAGATAATTTACGCCAAAGGAAAAACACTTACTGATTTTAGCATAGGACAATGTAAAGAATATCTTAATTGGCGATATTACTTATAACAAAATCACCAATTATTGGTCGTGTTACTACCTATAGGTAGCTCATATGTTATGCTATTGGTGTGTAAGGTAGAGAGCAAGTTCAGATAAGAGAAAAGGCCGGATGATTTATCTTCCGGCCTTTTAAATGGATGATCAATATGAAATCAGGTCACGACCTGGATGGTTTCTTCCCGGCGTTTCAGATGCTTGTTGTAGTGATTTTCGACGAGACGGAAGAGCCAGATAAACAAGAAAGTCAGAATAAAATAGAAGACACCGGCAGTAATAAAAGCCTCATAAGGGGCGTAGTAACGAGATTGAACGATACGAGCTGCGCCGGTTAGATCCACCAGAGTAATGGTGCTGGCCAATGCACTGCCGTGAAGCATAAAGATAACTTCGTTAGAATAGGCAGGGAGGGCGCGTCTTAATGCACTGGGGATGATTATCCGTCTGAAGATTAAAAACTGTGACATGCCACAGGCTTTTGCTGCTTCGACTTCACCAAAGGATGTTTGTGCCATTGCCCCTCGGAAAATTTCTGTCGTGTAAGCTGCTGTGTTTAACGTAAAGCCCAGTAACGCAAAGAAGTAAGCTCCTTTCAGGAAGTCAAATTCTTTGGTTAATTCGCTATACCCTTCAAACTGCCCTACGCCATAATAAAGAATAAACAGTTGAACGATAAGTGGTGTTCCCCGGAATGCATAGGTAAAGGCGAAGACGGGATAATTTATCAGTGGATTTTTTGATAACCGCATCACGGCCAGCGGAATTGCAAAAAGAAACCCGATTAAAAGTGAGAGCGGTACAAGTTTGATCGTGAGAAGTAAGCCTTCGAAGTATAAAGGTAGCTCGTCCTGTATTATCTGTAAGTCCATCAAAGCGCACTCCTTACGCCAGCCGAATAGCGTTTTTCAATTAACTTTAGAACCCAAATCGATAAAGTGGTTAGAACGAGGAATGCAATAGCCGCAGTGAGATAAAATTTAAAGGGTTCGCGGGTTGCCCCTGCTGCGAGGCCTGCTTTTCGGACCATATCTTCAAGGCCGATAATTGATGTAATCGCAGTAGCTTTCATAAGAACCAGCCAGTTATTACCAATTCCGGGTAACGCATGGCGAACCATCTGCGGAAAGAGAATACGGCGGTTGATTTGAAACCTTGTCATGCCATAGGCTGTGCCGGCTTCCAACATTCCCCGGTCTACTGCCATGATGGCCCCGCGGAATGTTTCGCCCATATAGGCACCAAAGATAAAGCCAATGGTCAGTACACCTGCAATAAAGGGGTTGATATCGATATATCCCCAATCAAGATAAGGTTCTGCAGCTGTTTTCAGTGAATCTCCTGCCCCGATTAATTCGCCGATCCACGTTGTAAAGTTCAAAAGATTTTCTGGCAGATTGTTCACAAAAACCTGACCGCCGAAAAAAATCAAGAGCATCAGAACAAGGTCTGGAACACCGCGAATGATTGTGGTGTAGCCAAAAGCAATTGAGCTGGCGACTTTGTTTTTTGAAAGCCGTGCAAGTGCAGCAAACATTCCTAAAAAACAGGCAACCAGCAAAGATGCCATAGAGATGGAGACGGTAATAATGCCGCCACTAACAAGGATGCTATATCCGTAGCCATCAAGGTTAATCATTTTAAATCTTCCGATTTTAAG
Organism: Kiloniella sp. EL199; assembly: GCF_900313065.1. Lineage (GTDB taxonomy): Bacteria > Pseudomonadota > Alphaproteobacteria > Kiloniellales > Kiloniellaceae > Kiloniella. Next base: position 21,734 of record NZ_OMPU01000013.1, on the reverse strand, counting down.
TCTGGACTTTCAGACTTTTAAAAAAAGCACCCCGGAACGCAGATTGATCATCTAGGTTCCGGGGGTGCTCTTTCAGTATTTAACCAGGATACAAGATGGTCATTCCATCGTTGTCCTTAGTAGATGTCTGTGTCGAAATACTTGTCGTTGATCGCTTTGTACACACCGTTTGCACGGATTGCTTTGATGGCAGCAGAGAAACGATCGCGTAGTTCTGTCTCACCTTTACGAACAGCAATACCAGCACCTTCGCCGAAGTATTTTGGATCATTGTATGATGGGCCAAAGAGCTCAAAATCTTTACCGGCGTCTGTCTTGACGAAACCTTCATCCATAGCAATGGAATCAGCAATCAGGAGATCAACGCGACCAGCTGCGATATCGAGGTATGCTTCGTCCTGCGTGCCATAACGCTTGATTTCGGTATCTGGGAACTCAGCAGTGATAAATTTATCGTGGATTGTACCGCGTTGCACACCGACGGACTTGCCTTTCATGCCTTCAGCTGTGATTTCGATGCCTGATCCTTTTTTGCGAAGGAAGCGCGCAGGAGAGTTGTAGTATTTCTCAGAGAAATCAACTTTCTTTTTACGCTCTTCGGTAATGGACATGGATGCGATGATTGCATCATATTTTTTAGCGTTAAGCGCTGGAATGATACCATCCCAATCCTGCACGACCAGAGTACACTTTACTTTCATTTCTTCACAAAGTGCATTGGCGATATCAATATCGAAACCAACAACGTTACCATTGGTGTCGATGCTGCTGAATGGAGGGTAAGCGCCCTCAACACCGATACGCAGATCTTTTGCTGCGACAGCGCCAGCTGTGAATGTCATTGCTGCCGCTACGGCAGTTACAAGAAACTTTTTCATTTAATAGCTCCCTAAATTTAATTGTTATACCTGTTGTTTGTCTTATTATTTTAGATTTCCAGCGATAAATTGTTTGAAACGCTCTGATTGTGGATTGGCGAAAATCTCTTGTGGATTTCCCTGCTCTAGAATACGACCTTTGTGAAGGAAAAGCGTTTGGTTTGATACTTCCCGTGCAAAACCCATTTCGTGTGTAACAACAATCATTGTCCGACCTTCTTCGGCAAGGTCGCGGATAACTTTTAATACTTCCCCGACCAGTTCCGGGTCCAACGCGGATGTTGGTTCATCAAACAACATGACAGATGGATCCATAGCCAGAGCACGCGCAATTGCAACGCGTTGCTGCTGTCCACCGGACATGTGGGCAGGATAGTAATCCTTACGCTCGTAGATGCCGACCTTTTCCATCATCTCATTCGCGCGTTCAATGGCTTCCGCTTTACTCAGGCCGAGCACGTGGATCGGGGCTTCTATGATATTTTCCAGTGTTGTCATGTGAGACCAGAGATTAAATCCCTGAAAAACCATAGACAGTTTAGAACGAATGCGTTCGATTTGTTTGTTATCTGCCGGTAAAGGTTCACCAGACTTGGTGGCTTTCATATTGATGAGTTCGCCACCAACGGTCACTTTACCGGAATTCGGGGTTTCTAAAAGGTTGATGCAGCGTAGAAAGGTACTCTTGCCGGAACCACTGGAACCGAGCATTGAGATGACATCGCCTTCGTGAGCAGTTAAGGAAACACCTTTTAAAACTTCGATATTGCCGAATGATTTATGAATGTCTTCACAAACAAGTGCAGGTGTTTTATCCACAATAGCCGCGGCGTCTGACGCCATAGGTTATGTCCCCATTGTTGAATTATCTTTTTATTTTGCTTCCTAATGAAATTAGTGTGGTTTTTTCATTATGAAAAGCAAAAAAAATATATACAACTTCTCTAGGTCTTTCTGTTGTAGATTTTTAAAGATCAAGCTCTTGCTTTAGCTTTTGAATTTGCTCTCGTGCTGCTTCTGTATCCGGTTGTTTTTCCGCAGCGAGTTCAGCATTTTTAATGGCTTCAAGTGCATCTGATGTTCTATCAAGTGTGTGATAGGACCGTGCCAGTTGTATCCAGCCGTGCAGATCATCCGGTGTTTCTGACAAGCGATCAGCAAGTCTTTCAACCATACCGTTGATCATCTCGTTTCTATCCTCTGCACTTAATTCAGCGGCTGCGGCCATATCCTCAGCCGAAGGTCCTGTTTGGTTTTCCGCTTGTTGTTCAGCTGTTTCTGTTGGGGGCTGTGCAGGATAAGATGCGAGAAGCTTTTCCGGGTTCATCTTTTCAAGGTTGGCAAGTTCAACAATCTGGCTATCTAAAACCTGAAGCCAAGGGTCTGCTGCCGATGTGTAAGTCCGTAACGTTAACCAGAGTTTGAGTGCATCTTCGTTTGCGTTAGCCTGTGTTAAGGCAAGGCCGCTGTAGAAAAGTCCACGTGGATCACGGGGATTGAGCTCAAGGGTTTTTTTGAAAAGTTCAAGCGCATCCGACGAGACTTGACCCTCTGCCTGTGCAACCATCATTTCGGCAACCGCGCTGTAAACCATCGGGTTGGGTGGATTATTTTCCATTGCCTGACGAAAGGCTTTTTCTGCGCGGGGAAATTGTCCAATTTCTGCGTAAGTACTGCCGAGTAACATCCAACCTTCCAGATTTTGGGGGTCGTTTTCCAGTCGGGCTTGTAGCTTCTCGGCAAGTGCCATCATTTCAGTATTGCGTTGATTGTTTTGCTGTTGAGCAATCGCCATGCGTTCAGCGGCTATGTCTCGCTCGGCAAGGGGCATGCCTGGTATGCCGGGTTGTCCCAGATATATGTATAACGCTAACCCGGCGATTGGGAATGTAACGATCAAACTTCCCAATAACCCTTTCATTGCATTTGGCGAAAGGGGCTGACCTGTGGTTGAGGCTGATTGTTCCTGCCCTGCATTTAGAATCCGTCGTTGAATTTCGATACGGGCAATTTCAGCCTGAGCCTCTGCAATGTTTCCAGCTTTGAGATCCTTGTCGATTTCTTTTAGCTGGTCTTTATAAACAGCAAGATCCGATTCTGCTGTATCTGCGGGGGCTGTCTCAGCCTTTTTTGCCAGTGGTTTGATAAGAACCAGTAGAGAAAGTGCGGTTAGTGTGCCAATGATTGCCCAAAAAATCATGAGGCTTCTCCTGAATCTGAGCCTTTTGTTTTATTGTCTTTATCCAGTAGCAGATTCAAGCGTGCCTCTTCTTCCGGGCTGAGAGGATTGGCAACTTTGAGCTTTTTATTGCCACGATAAAAAAAGAACATGCCAATGCCACCGACGCCCAAAACGAGAAGAGGGCCGAACCAAAGTAAAAAAGTTGCCGTGTTAAAAGGGGGGCGGAATAAGACGAAATCGCCATAACGGGCTGAAAGATAGCTTTTCACATCCTCGTCACTATCACCGGCAACAAGCCTTTCCCTGACAACAATCCGTAGTTCTTTGGCCAGATCGGCGTTAGAGGAATCGATAGGTTCATTCTGGCAGACCAGACACCTGACCTCTTTTGATATCTCGCGGGCACGTGTCTCTAACGCAGGATCATCAAGGACTTCGTCAGGGTCGAAAGCTTTCACAGGATTGCTGTTGACTGTGAAGAGAAAAAGGACGGCTGTAAGAAGAAATAAGCCACGCATTGGTAAATAATTTCCCAGCTATAAAAATGTACCAGACTAGTTTTGTGCCTGTAGGCTGCTGATAATCGGTAAAATCTTGTCTTCCAGATCACCTGGGTTCAAAGGACCGACATGTTTGTAACGTATGGTACCCGATGCATCGACAATAAAGGTTTCCGGAACACCATAAACGCCCCATTCGATTCCAGTTCTGCTTTTGGGGTCTCTGCCGACTCTGTGATAAGGATTTCCGTTACGGTTTAACCATTTGAGAGCATCTTCGGGCTTGTCGCGATAATTAATGCCATAGAGATTTATATCGTCGCGTTTGCCCAGTTTGACCATATCCGGGTGTTCCGCAAGACAGGGAACGCACCATGATGCAAAAATATTCACAACTGATACTTTGCCATTGCTGGTCAAATCAGTTCTGGAGAAACCGGGTACACCAAGGTTTTCCAAGGCAACAAGATTGAATTCAGGTGCTGGTTTATCAATCAATACTGACGGTAAGATTTTGGGATCTCTTCCCGGTTTTGTCAGTGCCCAGAAGAAATAACCGAACAGAACCAGTGTGATCAAAAGCGGAAGCGTAAAGAGTATTTTTTTATTCATGCTGCCGCATTCCGCTGAGATTTCTGTTCACGTTTTCCTTGTTTACGTTTCCCGGCGGGGGCTCCTACTCTCAAGCGTCGATCTGCAAGAGAGAGAAAACCGGCCAAGACCATCAAGGTACAGCCAAACCATATCCAGGTGACCATTGGTTCGCGGTATATGCGAACTGTCCAGCCACCATCTTCAACCTGATCCCCGATAACGGCATAGTAGTCACCAACAAAAGTTGAATGGATCGCAGCTTCTGTGGTTGGCATTTTCTGAACGTTATAAAGGCGTTTCTGAGGTTTTAAGATGGTCATGAATTCGCCGTTCTGGCTCACGGTGAATGTGCCTTCTACAGCTTGATAGTTGGGGCCGGCGAGTTCGCGAACACCGTCGAAGCGATAATCTGTTCCGGCAACAGAGATCGTCTCGCCTGGTTTGAGAACGGCAACGTCTTCGACTTTCCATACGGATGTTGAAATCATACCTGCGACGGCAATAGCAAGACCGCCATGGGCAAGTGTCATACCCCAGGCAGAGCCGGGAAGTTTGATCATGCGTTGCCAACTTGTGGCCAGAGGCGCCCGGAAAAGCTTTATTTTATCTGCCCACTCGCTCAGGGTGCCCAACAGCATCCAAGCGGCCATGCCAAGTCCCAGAATAGCCAGAAAAGGTCCACCTTCTGTGACATACCATGCAAGTAAGATTGCTAGGATTGTTGCCAGGCCTGCATATTTTAAACGGCCAAGAACGCCGACCAAATCGGCCCGCTTCCAAGGAAGCAGGGGGCCAACGCAGACCAGCAGAAGGAGGGGAACCATAACTGGGACAAAGGTGTTGTTATAGAAAGGTGGTCCGATTGAAACGCGACCGCCGCCCAAAGCTTCCATAAAGAGTGGATAAAGTGTGCCGAGGAACACAGTTGCACAGGCAGTACTGAGCAAAAGGTTATTTAACAATAGCCCGCCTTCGCGACTGATCGGTGAGAAAATGCCACCAGCTTTGAGGGATGGGGCGCGGAAGGCAAAAAGTGCCAATGATCCGCCAATAGCAATCGCAAGAAGGAACAGAATAAAGATGCCGCGTTCCGGGTTTACGGCAAAGGAGTGAACAGAGGTCAGCAATCCTGAACGCACAATGAAGGTGCCAATAAGAGAGAGAGAGAAGGTCAGGATTGCAAGAAGAATGGTCCAGACCTTGAGAGAGTTTCTTTTCTCGACCACAATGGCGGAATGCAACAGGGCAGTTCCCATGAGCCATGGCATGAAAGAAACATTTTCTACGGGGTCCCAAAACCACCAGCCGCCCCAACCAAGTTCATAATAGGCCCACCAGCTACCCAGCGCGATTCCGCCCGTTAAAAAGGTCCAGGCGGTAAGAGTCCAGGGGCGAACCCAGCGTGCCCATGCGGCATCAACCTTGCCTTCGATAAGCGCGGCAATCGCAAAGGAAAAGGCTACGGAAAAGCCGACATATCCGACGTAGAGCATCGGTGGGTGAAAGGCCAAACCCGGGTCTTGTAAAAGGGGGTTGAGGTCGCGACCGTTTTCCGGCGGTACGAGAAGGCGGGTGAAGGGATTGGATGTAAAAATCAGGAAGGTTAAAAAGCCAACGCCAATCATTGCTTGGACTGCGAGAACCCGGGCTTTGAGCGTCACTGGCAGGTTGCGCCCAAAAGCAGCAACCGCGGCCCCGAAAACCGCAAGAATAAGTATCCATAAAAGCATAGAGCCTTCGTGGTTACCCCAAACACCGCTGATCTTATATAGCAACGGTTTGGTTGAATGAGAGTTCTCAGCGACATTGACGAGGGTAAAATCAGAAACGATGTAAGCTTGGGTCAGACAGCCAAAAGCAAGAAAAACAAAAAGTAATTGAATCAATGATGCCTGACTACCAAAAGCCATCAAGCGGCTATCAAGTCGTTCCGCGCCGATCAGGGGCAGGATTGATTGAGCAATCGCGGCAAGCAGGGCCATGATAATGGCAAACTGTCCAAGTTCAGCAATCATTCTGTTATTTGCTCCTCATCTCCGCGCCATTCTCCGGATGCTTTCAAAGCTTCAATAACTTCGGCAGGCATGTAATTCTCGTCGTGCTTTGCCAGAACTTCGTGGGCAATAAATTCACCTTTTTCATTCAGGCTACCTTCGGTAATGACGCCCTGTCCTTCGCGAAAGAGGTCAGGAAGTATGCCTTCATAGTTTACAGCGACAGTTTCTGCGCCATCTGTAATGGAAAACTTAACCTTGAGACCGCCGTCCAGCTTTTCAAAGGTTCCATCTTCGACGAGGCCACCTAATCTGAGTGCCCGACCAACAGTTACCTGTTTGGTTTTTAGGTCCGAGGGGCTGTAAAAATAGGTGATATTATCGTCCAGAGCAGTTAATACGAGTGCTGTCGCAGAGGCCAGCAAAGCAATGGCGACCACGAGTACATACATTCTACGGCTTTTCCGCGTCATGGGCGGGCTGTCTCTTCCTTGTGACCAGACTGTTTGGTTGAATTCTGCATAGTTTGGAATTCAGCCAGTTCAGCTTTGTTTTTTCGCAGGCGTTGCAAGGTTGTAACAAGTAAGCCCAACATTACAGCAGCCGTTAAAAGATAGGCCGTCCAGATGTAAGCGCCATAGTTTCCCATCGAGAGAAAATTCGTTATCTGTTCCATACTGTCCTGCGTAACCTGAGTTGTGCCGGAATTAATTATACCACTTTCCGGCTTCTTCTCTTATTTTGAAGATAGACATAATTCTATCGCTTAAACACTAGCGCATTATGTCACACTAAAACCCTAAGACTTTGATTCACATCATGATCAATATTTGTTGATCTCTCACTGATTTATCAAAGCTTTTCATTGCAATCTTAATGTGCCTTATTGACAACCGCGCGGCGATACTTGCGCAACTTGGCTTCTATAAGCTCGCTTTTGATTCGTATTAATAAAACAACGATATAGAAGAGTTTGAAGGCTACCCCCATAATCATGAGCGGCCAGAGCATTGAGGGATCAATCGACGGACCGTCAGCGCGCATGACTGAAGCTGGTTGATGAAGCGTATTCCACCAGTCCACGGAAAACTTGATAATCGGTATATTCACAAAGCCGACAATGGCAAGAACGGCGGCAGCTTTGTTTCCGCGTTCCTGTTCTTCGAAGGCGTGCATCAGGGCTATGTGGCCGAGGTAAAGAAAGAAAAGGATTAGCACAGATGTCAGGCGTGCATCCCATACCCACCAGGCCCCCCACATTGGTTTGCCCCACAGTGATCCTGTCGCCAGGGCCAGAAAGGTAAAGCCTGCACCAATGGGGGCGGATGCCTTCGCCGCCAGATCTGCAAGGGGATGCCGCCAGATCAACGAGCAAACTGACGCAATAGCGATTGACGTGTAAACAAACATGGCCATCCACGCGGATGGTACATGAATGTACATAATCCGTACGCTTTCACCCTGTTGATAATCAGGGGGAGAGGTGAAGAAAGACATGTAGAGGCCGACGGCCAGTGAGATTACTGTTAGGCCGGAAACCCATGGAAGCACCTGATTGGTCAGCTTCAAAAATCTGTTTGGATTGGCAAATCGGTGAAAGACCGACATTGTCCTTATCCCTTCAATTTACATTCTTGTGCATCAGGCACAGGTTTATTTAACGGTGAGCAGACACTAGGACAAAGATATATACCCTGCCTTGATATCAATCAATTTTGCACTTCAATCAACTTGGGTATTTATCAATCCGCCTCAACTCACTTCTTTGTGTTTTTTATTCTACCGACTGCCTTAAAGCGGCGGCTCCGGCAAGTGGGGTTATTAATAATGAAACAAGCAATATTGCGCCAAGCAACAAAAGGTGAGGTCGCGCATTTGCGATAACCGCACCAGCTTCCAGACTGTTCATGGCTGCATCAATCGCTCCGACACCAAAAATCAGTGTTGGTATATAAAGCGGGAGAACAAGCAGAGGAATCAATACGCCACCACGTCTTGCGCCAAGGGTCAGTGTTGCTGCGATAGCTCCGATTAAGCTCAGGCTTGGTGTTCCCAATATCATGGCAATCAGAAGAATCGTCATAGCGTCAGAATCCATATTAAACAGCAGCGCAATTAAGGGCGCGGCCAGAATCAATGGGAGACCCGTTGTTAGCCAGTGAGCGAAGACCTTTGCTAGGACGGCAACTTCCAGTGATGTTGAGGAGAGAATAAGTTGTTCCAGGCTTCCGTCTTCATAATCAGCAAGAAACAAACGTTCCAGAGAAAGCAAGACGGCCAGCAAAGCCGTGACCCAAATAATGCCGGGGGCAATACGCGCGAGCAAGTTAGGCTCGGGACCGAGACCAAAGGGAAACAGCATGGCGGTAAGTATAAAAAACAATACGGCCATGGTTAAATCTGATTTTTGACGGAGTGCCAGGCGCAAATCTCTTGAAACAATGTTGAGGAAGGCCTTCATACCCAGGACTCCTCATCATCTTCAACAGCAAGAAGCTCCTTGTTATAAAGCGGACTGTAATCTTGCAGATTTAATCGGTTTGGATTTTCGACATGAATGGGGCTGTGTGTCGCAAAAATAACTGACCCGCCTTTTGACCTATGTGTTTTGATGACATCTTCCAACAAAGCCACTGAGGCAACGTCCAGCCCGACAGAGGGTTCATCCAATAGCCAAACGGATCGCTCTGATGCCAGCAAGCGCGAGAGGGTTAGTCGTCTGCTTTGTCCGGATGAGAGGAGATTCGCCGGGGTGTGTTTTAGCGGAAGCATTCTGAAATGATCTAAAGCGTCGTCCAAACTTGGATCGTCTTTTGTCTTTCCCGACCAATAGGCCAGATTTTCCAAAACTGTCAAAACAGGTTTAATCGCATTTCGATGCCCTATGTAATGGATGCGTCTTTGAAAAATTTCGGGCTCTTTCGTTGCGTCTTGTCCTTGCCAGAGAAGCTTTCCAAGTTTAGGTCGAACAAGACCGGACAGCATGCGTATCAGACTTGATTTCCCGCTACCGTTTGGCCCTTCGAGAATAAGGGCCTGTCCTTGCTCAAGATTGAAGCTCAATCCGAGAAAGACAGTGCGCCCGCCTCTTATACAGGTAAGGTCTTCCCCTTGAAAAAGGCTGCTGCCCAATATCTAAACCCTTATTTTTTATTGGAACTAAGATACGAAAGGCCATCATGCCTGATCGACTCTCTTGCGTATAACTAAAAAGCGTATAGCAAAAAAAATCCCCTCTCGCCAATAAGGTGTTTCCTTATGACGCAAGGGGATCGGGAGTCTTAAAAGAGGATGCGGCTGCCAGTCGGGTATCCGGCAGCCGCTAGAGTCCAGCTTTGGGGTAATGTGGAGATCTTCAGGATCTCTAGCAGAGAGGGGAAGCTCTCTACGGTTTTGAATGTAGGACCCAATTTTGAAGGGACTTAGCCCTAAATGTGGCAAAAGGATGATTTATCGCATGCCAAGGATTCTTCATATTTTTGTAAAGATGAAGAATGGAATTTATAAAATAGTGTGAAAACAAATAGATAAATCGTTGTGTGTCGCATAAAAATAAAAAATGATCGCTATTGGGTTATTTTTTTTCTTGATAAATTACAACATAAAGATATTGTTATATTGATTTTGGCGCGCAGTTCACGCCTGGAGGAGATGTTATCGTGGAAGTTCTATTAAAAGGATTACAGTCTATTGCCGAACCAACGCGTTTACGTGTTTTGGGTCTTTGTGCCCATGCGGAATTGACTGTGAGCGAACTTGTTCAAATTCTTGGACAAAGCCAGCCACGTGTTTCCCGTCACCTAAAGTTGCTGATGGAGGCTGGTCTTCTGGAGCGTCATCAGGAAGGCAACTGGGCTTATTTCAGGCTGTCAGATAACCAGCCTTGTTCTGAGTTGGCGCGATTGGTCATTGATTTGATCCCGGCGGATGATCCCAAACTTGCTTTGGATTTTCAGCGCTTGGAAGACATCAAAGCAGAACGTGCACGCAAGGCGCAGGAATATTTCCGCAAAAATGCATCTGACTGGCATGAGATTAGATCTCTTCACATCGATACCTCTTCTATTGAAGCTGCATTCCAGGAAACGCTGCTGAGAGAGCCAGTAACTGAACTACTTGATATCGGTACAGGTACTGGTCGCGTTTTGGAACTTGTCTCTGGTGAAGTTGGCTCCATTGTCGGCTTGGATATTTCTCGCGAGATGCTGGCGATTGCCCGAAACAATATTGACCATGCGGGTTTGACAAACTGTCAGGTGCGTCAGGGGGACATGTATCAAATCCCCTTTGGGAATGCCCGCTTTGATGCGGTATGCCTAAATATGGTGCTGCACTATGCCCTCGATCCACGAATGTGTTTGCGCGAGGCCGCAAGGGTCATCAAGCCCGGAGGTCGTTTAATTCTGGTGGATTTCGCGCCCCATCGTATGGATAGCCTTCGTGATGATCATGCACATCATTGGTTGGGTTTTGATGATAAACAAATTGAAGAGTTTTGTGATGATGCAGGGTTAACCCTCTCTGATCCAGAACATCTTCCGGGTGATCCGCTGACGGTCTGCATTTGGACAGCGCGTCGCGATCCCAATACGGAGTAAGGAAGAATGAAAAGAACTGATATCAGTTTTGAACTGTTTCCGCCGGCTTCGGCAAACGGTCTTGATAATCTGACAAAGGCAGTAACGCGTCTGAAAGCTTTTGAGCCGAAATACTACTCTATTACCTATGGAGCCGGTGGTTCTGGCCAGCAGAAATCAAAAGATCTGTTGGAAAAGTTATCGAAAGATAAAGATCTGACGCTGGCTGCCCACATTACAATGGCGGGAGCCTCAAAAGCTGAAATTCTGGAAACTGTCAAAGGCTGGCGTGATCTGGGGGTGAGCCGTCTGGTGGCCTTACGGGGTGATGCAGAGGAGCCTGGTGCTGCCTTTAAACCTCACGAAAATGGTTTTCAGGATTCTGTTGAGTTTATTGCAAGCCTCAGAGAACTGGGTGATTTCGACATTGCCGTTGCGGCCTATCCTGATCCACATCCTGACAGCAAGTCACTGGCTGATGATTTGGCTTTTTTGAAGAAAAAGCAGGATGCTGGTGCCACAACGGCAATTACGCAATTTTTCTTTGAGGCTGAGAGCTATTTTCGCTTCGTAGAGGAGGCGAGAAAAGCTGGCATTACAATCCCGATTATCCCGGGCATTTTGCCGATTAATAATATTACTCAATTAAAGCGTTTTGCTGATCGTTGTGGTGCAACTATCCCGGATTGGGTCAGTAAGGCCTTTGAGGGATTGGAAGATAATCCTGAAACGGCTGCTGCTGTTGCTGTATCGCTTTGTCTGGATCTGTGCCGTGATTTGATTGATGGCGGTGTGGACGCTTTCCATTTTTATACTCTGAACCGTTCGCCTTTAACAGAAGCTGTATGCCGGCTTCTATCTATTCAAGCTGAAGAGAAGGAAGCAGCATAATGAGAAACTTTATTGATGCGCTAAACAGCCGTGTTTTATTAACTGATGGTGATTTGAAATCCGCCCTGCGTGAAGCTGCGATTGATCTCAAGCGCGCTACCTTTGGAAACGAAGACTGTCTTGCTGCTTTGAATATTTCCCGTCCGGATTTAGTGACGGCGGCTCACAAAGACTTTTTGGAAGCCGGTGCAGATGTGATCAGAACACACACGCAAGATGCTTCGCTGGATGTTTTGGCAAAATTCGATATGCAGGACGAAACCTTCATTATCAATCACCTTGCCGCTGAAGCTGCTTGTCTGGCTGTTGATTCATTGCCAGGTGGCGATCGTCGCCGATTTGTGCTGGGTGTCGCAGACCAATCCAATGCAACGGGTACGGACAACGTGCTGCGGTATGGCGCTTATATTCAAGTACAGGGATTGGTGTCTGGTGGAGTTGATGCGCTGACGTTCAAGCCTGTGTCTGATTTGGAGCAAGCACGCGCACAGTTGGCATCAGCAAGGCAGGCTCTTTTAGAGTTGGGATCTTCCGTCCCATTGCTTTTGGACTATTCCGAAGATCACGACTTTACAGATGATACCGTTGGCGATCTTGTGGATGGTGTTTGTTATGTTGAAAACGGTGATACGATAAAAGCTGGTTTCCCAGTACATCAAGTCGGCCAGAAAATCCTTGTCCATGGTGGCCGTTCTCCAAGAGAAACAGAACAGCTTGATCGGGCGTTGCGCAAAAAAGCCGCCGACGGTTACCGCCCGGTGACCCGCCCGAATGTATCTCCGCGTGAGGCTATTGTACCTGTATCCAGTTGGAATGACTATTCAGCGGTTGCCAACAACTGATTAGTATTTAGTGAAATCATAATCTTAATTGTGTGATGATAGGAAAGAGGATGCATCTGGTGAAGGTAGCATCCTCTTTTGCTATATAGAGGGTGCATTTGCGTAAAACCCTACTTTTTGTGTGAGACAAAACGCTCTTTCATGGTGTCTTGCACTTACATCCATTTGGAATGACTATAGATTCAAATCAACAACTGAGGGCATTCTGATTTGAATGCGATTGGATATGGTTGAATTTCTGGATGCTGCGTTTCTGGCGCGTGTGCAATTTGCCTTTACGATTTCTTTTCACATTGTCTTTCCGGCTTTTTCTATCGGGTTAGCGAGTTACCTTGCTGTTCTCGAAGGTCTTTGGCTCTGGACAGGCCGTGATGTTTACCTGCGAATTTTCAAATACTGGATAAAGATCTTTGCCGTTGTTTTCGGGATGGGTGTGGTTTCTGGCATTGTCATGAGTTATCAGTTCGGGACGAACTGGAGTGTTTTTTCCGACAAAACGGGGCCGATACTTGGTCCGCTGATGGGCTATGAAGTTCTGTCTGCCTTTTTCCTGGAAGCCGGATTTCTGGGAGTCATGCTTTTTGGCATGAATAAAGTCGGCAAAAAACTGCATTTCTTTGCGACGCTTATGGTGGCGATTGGTACTCTATTCTCTGCCTTTTGGATATTGTCTGTGAACTCCTGGATGCAGACACCAGCAGGCTACAGTATCAACGAAGTCGGGCAGTTTATTCCCGTGGACTGGTGGGCAGCTGTTTTCAATCCTTCATTCCCCTATCGTCTGGTTCATATGGTTTTGGCTGCTTATCTGACAACGGCCTTTGTTGTCGGTGGTGTTGCTGCGTGGCATCTGTTGCGGGACAAAACGAACCAATCTGCGCGGATCATGTTTTCAATGGCGATGTGGATGGCGGTTATCGTTGCGCCGATTCAGATTATCGCAGGTGATTTTCACGGGTTAAATACGCTGGAACATCAGCCTGCTAAAATTGCAGCGATGGAAGGGCATTTTGAAACAAGGAAAGGGGCCCCGCTTATTCTCTTTGGTTTGCCATCAATGCAGGATGAAACGGTTCATTTTGCGTTGGAAATTCCTAAACTGGGCAGCTTGATTTTAACGCATGATCTCAATGGTGAAATCAAAGGTTTGAAAGAATGGGCCCCGGAAGATAGGCCGAATGTACCAATTGTTTTTTGGTCATTTCGTGTCATGGTCGGGCTGGGATTCCTGATGGCTGCTTTAGGCGCGTGGAGTTTTCTTCGCCGCATGCAGAAAAAGCTGTATGAGACGCCTGTAATGCTACGATTTGCTACCTGGATGGCACCATCTGGATTTATCGCCCTTTTAGCCGGGTGGATTACGACAGAGGTTGGAAGACAGCCCTATACAGTTTACGGTCTGTTGCGGACATCTGATTCTATATCACCGATTGATGCCCCTGCGGTCGCAATATCTCTCCTTGCTTTTGTTGTCGTGTACTTCGCGGTGTTTGGTGTCGGTGTGGTTTATATTCTGCGTTTGATGAAGCGAACACCCGATACTGATATCCCTGATGATTATAAGCCTGATGAAGCCCCTGTACGTGCCACAAGCATGTTCCCGATCGAAAAGATTTCTGGGCATGATCAAGGATTAGCAAAAGCTTCAGGAGGTAAGGTAAATGGAAATTGATCTCGCACTTGTCTGGTCTTTGTTAATTGCGTTTGCTGTTCTTGCTTATGTTCTGCTGGATGGTTTCGATTTGGGCATTGGTATTTTGTTTCCCCTTTTTAACAAGGGAAGTGAACGTGACTATGCCATGAATACCATTGCGCCGGTATGGGATGGAAACGAGACTTGGCTGGTTCTTGGTGGGGGCGGGCTTTTTGCCGTTTTCCCCTTGGCTTATTCGGTTGTGTTACCTGCACTTTATGCGCCTTTGACCTTTATGCTGTTGGGGCTGATTTTTCGCGGTGTTGCCTTTGAATACAGGTGGCGAAGCGAGAACTCTCAAGGACTTTGGGATCTGGCTTTTTTTGGTGGTTCACTTGCCGCGGCTTTTTGTCAGGGAATTGCCTTGGGGGCCTTGGTTCAGGGCATCGACGTGATTGATCGTGCCTATGCAGGTGGATGGTGGAATTGGCTAACGCCGTTTTCACTGCTCACAGGTGTATCCGTTGTTGTGGGCTATATACTACTGGGATCGACATGGCTGATTTTAAAAACGGTTGGATCTGTTCAGGAGAAAGCTTACCGCTACGCAAAGCCGGCGTTATTCGGGCTTTTAGGCCTCATTGGTCTTGTCAGTATTTGGACGCCGTTTCTTAATCCGGAATTTCTGGCGCGCTGGTTTACCATGCCGCAAATAATCTATACGGCTCCTGTGCCTCTTCTTGTTTTGATCTCGGCGCTGGTGTTATTGCGGGGTCTTCGGGAAAAGAATGACGCTTGGCCCTTCTTTGCCAGTTTGGGATTATTTGTTCTGACTTACATAGGCTTGGGGATCAGTTTTTTCCCTTACATGGTGCCCCCGAGCCTGACAATCTGGCAAGCGGCAGCACCCGATGTAAGTCTTGAATTTTTACTTATTGGTACGGCTGTACTCGTGCCGTTAATCCTTGGCTATACGGCTTACGCTTATTGGGTATTCCGCGGGAAAGTCGATCCTGAAGAGGGGTATCATTGATGGTGACGCATAGCTCCGCGAATAAGGCATTGGCCGGATCTCCAGCAAGGGGTAAATCAGAAACTGCACCCCAATCAGAAGAACAGTGCATATGGCGTCGTTTGGGTTGGTTTGTTGGGTTATGGTTTGGCGGTGTTTTTGTTTTGGGCGTTGTTGGGTATTCCATCCGTGCCTGGCTCGGGCTGTCTTGAGTATCGGGCTTGAGTATCAGGTTTGAGTTTGGGGTTAGAGAATATCGAGCCCCAAATCCAGACAGGGGGCGCTGTGGGTTAGCCATCCCATGGAGATAACATCAACTCCGGTTTCTGCAATGGCACGTGCTGTTTCTCGGGTGATGCCGCCAGATGCTTCTGCAATGGCCTGTCCATCAATCATGGTTACGGCCTCACGCAAGGCTGGTATATCCATGTTGTCTAACAGAATGATATCCGGCTTGTGGGGTAGGGCCTGTTCTAGTTGATCAAGTCGATCGACCTCGACTTCGATTTTCACCATGTGTCCAATTTGAGATCTGGCGGTCATAATCGCTTTCCCGATATCGCCGCCAACAGCAGCGATATGGTTGTCTTTGATCATCACGCCGTCATAAAGACCAAAGCGATGATTGTGTCCCCCGCCGCACCGCACTGCATATTTTTCAAAAGCACGCAGGCCTGGGGTGGTTTTTCTGGTGCAGGTAACGCGCACAGGCAGATCGTTAACCAGATCAACGATATTACGGGTCGCAGTGGCAATTCCCGATAGATGGCCCATGTAGTTCAGGCCAACACGCTCACCGCTCAGAATTGCGCGAGCAGAACCTGTTATTGTGGCAACGATACTTCCGGGAGAGAGGCGTGTGCCATCTTCCTGCAAAACTTTAACGATCACCTGTTCTGATAACTCTGCCATTGCAGCTTTCAGAAATGCGGACCCGGAAACGATGCCCTTCTCTCTGCTTACAATTGATGCTGTCAGTTGGGCATCTTCCGGGATCATTGACTGACTTGTGAGATCCCCGGTTGATCCAAGATCTTCCAGAAGCGCGGCCTTTACGGCCTGTGAGATAAGGGGTGAGGGCAGGGGCGTTATTTTCATCGTTTAAACTTTTATTGTCTAATTATCTCTGGGGGAGTCTATGAAGCCAGCTTGATTGCAACATTTGTTGTATCTGTGGCGACATCCTTTGTTTCTTTGTTCAGTTTAAGCGTGCTGTGGCGCTGGTATTGCGGATCGCTCTTGGGGTAATCGAGACGATAGTGTCCCCCTCTGCTTTCCTTCCGCTCAAGTGCTGTCGTCGCAATCAGGCGACTGATGGTTATGATGTTTCTTAATCGAGCAGAAGCATGTGGGTTGTTTATTTCAAGATGATTCAACTCTTTCAACAGTGTTTTTAGTCCCTTTTCATCCCGGCAAAGTCCTATGTAGCGATAGTTTAGGGTTTGTAGCTGATGAATGGCTTTGTTATCGTTTTTCGCGCTGTTGGAACGAGTATTGGGGTTTTCGAAAATATCTATTTCAGGGATTTTTTTTGCCGGGTTTGCGGCAAGGAAATCACAGATATCTTTGCTGACAAGAGGGGCAAAAACCAAAGCTTCGAGCAGAGAGTTACTGGCCAGTCTGTTCGCGCCGTGCAAGCCGGTGCAGGCGGCTTCGCCACAAACCCAGAGTCCACCGAGGTTTGTTCGCCCGCGATTATCTGTTTCTATGCCACCCATATGATAGTGCGCCGCCGGGACGACGGGGATAAGGTCTTTTACCGGATCAATGCCATGATCTTCGCAGTGAGCATATACCGTGGGGAAGTGCTCGGGAAAGGCCTTGCCGATAGATTTGCGGCAATCAAGATAACAGCGATGCCCCTTTTGTATCTGCCGCCATATACCTCTGGCGACAACATCCCGTGGCGCCAATTCGGCTAGAGGATGTTCGCCGAGCATAAATCGTTTGCCTGTTTCATTCACCAACCATGCACCATCCCCGCGGAGTGCTTCGGTTGCCAAGGGCCGGGGAGTGGCCTCCACATCTATGGCCGTGGGGTGAAACTGGACGAATTCGAGATCTTTCAGTCGTGCACCAGCGCGGGCGGCCATGGCAAGTCCATCTCCGCAAGCGGCGAATGGATTGGTGGTTGCGCTGTAGATTTGCCCGATGCCGCCAGTTGCAATAATCGTGGCTTTTGCTGTGACGGCTTGCACTTCATTGTTTTCCAGAAAGGTTGCCCCAAAAACCTGATTGTTTTGGCATAGCAAATCTACGGCCTCTGCATTTTCGATAACCGTAATATGTGCAGCCTCTTTTACCCGAAGCTGCAAGACACGCATGACTTCTTTACCCGTTGAATCCCCATTGGCATGGACAACGCGTCTGTGGCTATGGGCAGCTTCCCTGCTGAGGCTCAGGCCTTTGTCATCATGGTCAAAGATCACACCGAGATCGATCAGATCGCGAATGCGTTCTGGCCCGAGATTGGTAACCAATGAGGCAATATCTTCATCTGCAATACCGCCGGCGACGGCAAGTGTATCCGCGAGATGACTTGCGGGACTATCGGCAGGGTCTAATGCCGCTGATATTCCCCCCTGTGCCCAAGTACTGGATGCTTCTTGCCCAAGCGGTCCTTTTGATAAAAGCGTTACTGCTTTGGGCGCAAGTCGTAACGCCGCCATCAAGCCAGCAAGGCCTGCGCCAATTACCAAAACATCTGTCGTTGTGCTTTTAATAGTGTTGGCGGGATTGGGCACGGGGAAGTCTCCTTAGCTTGCATCCAGCATACGTTGGACCGCGAGGCGTGCCCGATCAGCAAGGGCAGGGTCAACAGTAACCTCGTGCGTCATCGTCTTTAAAGATTCACAGATGTTCATCAGATTGATGCGCTGCATATGAGGGCAAAGATTGCAGGATCGGATGAAATTGGTGTCCGGGTTTTCAGATGCAATGTTATCCCCCATAGAACATTCTGTGATCAGGGCAACTTCGGCAGGTTTTTGCTGGGACACAAAGTTGATCATCCCTGCGGTTGATCCTGAATAGTCTGCAGCTTCGACAACTTCAGGCGGACATTCCGGGTGTGCAAGAACAGTGACATTGGGGTGCGTTTTACGAAGCTGCTTGACCTGACGTGCCGTAAAGCGTTCGTGTACTTCGCACTCGCCTTCCCATGTCAAAATTTCAACGTTGGTTTCGGTGGCCACATTCGCGGCAAGAAAGCGGTCGGGGATCAAGAGCACCCGATCAACGTCCAATGATTCAACAATCTTTACGGCATTTCCTGATGTGCAGCAGATATCTGATTCAGCTTTTACTTCGACGGAGGTATTCACATAGGTCACAATTGGAACATCGGGGTACTTTTTGCGAAGATTACGGACATCTTCGCCTGTGATGGAATCTGCCAGAGAGCACCCGGCTTTGGGGTCCGGTATCAAAACGGTTTTGGACGGGTTAAGAAGCTTTGTTGTTTCTGCCATGAAGTGAACGCCGGCCATGACAATGACATCGGCTTCGACATCAACCGCCTTTTGTGCAAGGGCCAGTGAATCCCCCACGATGTCAGAAACGCAGTGATAGATATCTCTGGTCTGATAATTGTGGGCGAGCACAACGGCATTGCGTTCCTTCTTCAAACGCAGGATCTCATCAACATAGGGCGCAAAGTCGGGCCATTCTTCCTTACTGATGGCGGGGTAAACCTTCTCAAAGACAGAGGCGGTGCGCTCTGCCACTTCCGGTGTGTAGGTGAATTCTTCTGTCTCTGCGGCTGCAGTACTGGCAGGCATGCTAACCTCTTTTGCTCTGTTTGAGTATAAGGGGGCTATAAAAAAAGACGGGCGCTCCCTGTTTCTGCTTATGCTACAAGTGAGTATTACCCTGGTCAAGCTTATTATGCTCAATATTAGTATAAGTAGTGTTAGAGCCTGAGATGACTCGGGTTTTGATGGATGGAAGATTTAGTTTTGACGAACACCTAATGCCTGACGTTCCATCAGGACTTCGCGCCGAAACCTAAATTGGCTGGCAGGGCGGCCCCCTGTTTGGCTTTCGATTTTCCCTGTAGCTTCAACCAGCCCCTTTTTCTCGATCAGGCGCCGAAAGTTCTGTTTATGAAGCAGTGACCCCGATAGGGCCTCGACAACTTTCTGGAGTTGCAACAGCGTAAAGGTTGGGGGCATGAGTTCAAACACGACGGGGCGATATTTTATCTTGCCTCGTAATCGCCCGATAGCGGTTGCCAGAATGCGTCTGTGATCCAGTGCCATTGCCGTACCACGGTGATCACTAATTTCTCCGCTACTCAGGCTGTCCTGGCGTTCTGCGACCAGACTTGATTCATAGAGCAGTTCGTATCTTTCCAGAACCAGTTCGTCGTTCCAAGGGGTGTCATCCAATCCAAAGGTAATACAGGTGCGCTCGTAACGATCTTTTTGCTCGTCGTTATTCTGGGCATCTTTAATCCATTTCCGCAAAGCGGGGATGATATCGCTCTCTAATATAGTAGGGGTGCCATCGCGCCAGTCTTCCCAAGGGAAGAAACGATACCAATCCTGCCAAACCGCATTTTCAATCGCTGTCGGGCCGGTGTCCTGTACCAGAGCGAGGTAACCGACAGATACCAGACGGGCTCCGCCTGCTTCTTCGCGAGGGTCGCGTCCTTCGTTCCCGAATGTGTAGAGCTGCTCGACATATCCGATGTCATGATCTGTCTGTTCTTCCACCCACGACCTCAGCCCAGCTTCAAGCGTGCGATGTTTCAGCGGGTAAAAGGGGCCAAAGGGAAGCGCTTCATGTCGATTGTCATGGGGTAAGGCCGTCCTTTCGGTCAGGGTCTCATGCTGTGCGGTAAGTGTTTCAGAAGTATGTTGAACCACAAGAACCTTTGGCTGCTCTTCTATAATAGCAACAATAACGGCATTCAATCCGATCACGACCTGTCCGTTTGTTGGTTCTGCACTCGTATTCATACTTAATTAGCCCCTTTCGCTTAAGCCTCTAAGATCACAGAGGAATTGAGATTAGGCAAGATAGCTTGAAAGTGCGACGGCAATATTACGGAAAATTCCTTCTTACGCTTAAGATCAGCTTCGATCATATGGTGCTTTAATGAATATACGAGAAATTTATAAAAGGTCTGCTTATAAGATACGTGTATAGAAGGCGCTATTTAGCAAAGTCACTTTGGCGTGACGTCTTATGTGAGTGGCAAGCGCATAAGTACCTCGTCATAATAGCGGTCTTCAATTTTAAGTGCTCTGGGTTCGGTCCCGTATTCGATAAAGCCCAGCTTCTTGTATAAGGTGATAGCTGAGACATTTGAAGCAACCACAGTTAAGAGAATCTCCTCCGTGGTTTCTTTTGCGATTTTGATGATTTGTAAAACAAGCTGTTTTGCTAATTCGTTGCCGCGTGCTTCCGGTTTTATATACATGCCCCAAAGTGTTCCTTTGTGTTTGAGCTTCTCTTTAGGGGAAAGTGCTAAAGCTGCAATGCCAACAAGTGTGTCTGTATTACGATAGACACCAAAGACATCATGGTTTTCTAGAAGTGTATAATAATAAGAACGCGCGTTGGTGGATTCATCCCTGTAGGATGCGCCAAAAGCTTCAGGTGTATCTTTTAGACCTTCCAATCTGAGCTCTTTATAGAGGTCGACGTCGCTGGGAGGGATTCTTTTGACAGTATAATTGTTATCAATAGGCATCTTCAGTTCAGAATCCTGTTTTCGTTTGGGGTGATTCGATGAAATTAGGGCGAATCTCTCGGCGCGAAAGTTCTTTTTTAATAATTCATGGAAGAATCATGCATATTCTCTGTAGAGATTCGCATTTAGATTCAGGGATTCTTTATGGATTTGCTCTAATTATCCCACGAATTTACTTTGTGTGAATCTCGTCATTTCAGAAAACATCACAGACAAGGGTATTTTGAGTAATAAACTTACGCAAAACACCCTTGTGACGGTAATATTAAAAAAATGTGAGTTTTTTGCAAAAAGGTCTTTGACAGTATGTTGGTGTAGGCCTATAAGGTCGCTCACCGACGGGGCAGGTGCTTTGGCGGTACATCGGAAAGGTGGAGTAAAAACAGACAGTTAGCGGAAGTTTTACAGAAGCTGGCTTGAGGATTTGGATAGGATTTGTTCCTTGAAAAAGTTTTTACAAAAATGTTTCAGATGTTCCTTGACGGTAGGGAAAAAGACTATATATATCGTCTAGCTTTTCGGGGCCGGGTTTTTTTGGTTCTGGTTTAGTGAATAGTTGTTTGACATTGTTGATATGAATTGGAAGGGATGCGTGGACGGCGGTTTGTTGTTTATGGCGATGAGCTAGCTAGTTTCATGTATCTTATTCGAAATAAGTTACACAAAACCTAGTCAGTAATAGAATTTGAGTTCTGTTTTAAGACAGAAGTCAGGTCAACTTGAGAGTTTGATCCTGGCTCAGAACGAACGCTGGCGGCAGGCTTAACACATGCAAGTCGAACGAGAAGGTTCTTTCGGGAACTGGACAGTGGCGCACGGGTGAGTAACGCGTGGGAATCTACCATGGAGTGGGGGATAACAGTTGGAAACGACTGCTAATACCGCATACGACCGGAGGGGGAAAGATTTAGTGCCCTATGATGATCCCGCGTT
>NZ_OMPU01000014.1 GCF_900313065.1 Kiloniella sp. EL199 | reverse complement strand
AAGTGGAAAATGTCACCATCTTTGGCGATGTATTCTTTTCCTTCTGCACGCATTTTTCCGGCATCCTTAGCACCTTGTTCGCCATTACATTCGATGTAGTCATCGTAGGCAATGGTTTCAGCGCGAATGAAGCCGCGTTCAAAGTCAGTGTGAATAGCGCCTGCTGCATTTGGTGCCGTAGATCCTTCGACAACTGTCCATGCGCGTGCTTCTTTGGGGCCAACAGTAAAGAAGGTCAGGAGGCCAAGTAGGCCATACCCGGCGGCAATAATTCTTTTCAGGCCAGTTTCTTCCAGACCGAGATCCGCAAGAAATTCGGATTTTTCTTCTGGATCGGAAAGCGAGGCAACTTCGGCTTCAATCGCTGCAGAAATAATGACACTTACACCGCCCGAGGCTGCGGCCATCTCCTCAACTTTTTTGGAATAATTGTTTCCGGTTGCGGCATTTTCTTCTTCAACGTTCGCCACATACAGGACAGGCTTTGCTGTGAGCAGTTGAAGTTGATTGTATAGAGCGCGTTGATCCGAAGAGATATCTGCCGTTCTTGCGGGCTTGCCTTCTTGTAAGGCTTCTACAACGATGTTCAGAACTTCAAGCTTGGCTTTGGCTTCTTTGTCACCGCCTTTTGCCCGCTTTGCATTTGATGTGATCTGCTTCTCAACAGATTCAAGGTCTGCAATAAGAAGCTCTGTTTCGACTGTCTCGGCATCACGCACAGGATCTACTGACCCGTCAACATGTGTAACTTCGCCATCAAAACAGCGTAAAACATGGACAATCGCATCAACAGAACGAATGTTGCCAAGAAATTCGTTGCCCATGCCTTCGCCCTTGGACGCGCCGCGGACCAGACCCGCGATATCAACAAACTCGAGCTGTGTTGGAATAATTTTTTGGGAACTGGCAATAGCTGCAATCTTGTCCAGTCGTGGATCGGGTACTGCAACCCGACCAACGTTTGGTTCAATGGTACAGAAAGGATAGTTGGCCGCCTCAGCTGCTGCTGTTTCGGTCAGCGCATTGAAAAGCGTGGATTTGCCTACGTTCGGCAAGCCGACGATGCCGCAGTTGAAACCCATGGGATGTTCCCTTTTACTATGGTTCTCGCAAAAGCGTGGTTATGACGCCGAGAACAGTTGGTTGTTTATCTATCTATCAGCCAGTGGCTTGATGTAATTACTAATCTTGGGGGGTTTTACTATTACTGAACCAGTTAGCCAAGGTCGATTGCCATCCGTCTTTGCTATTTTTGACACTGGCGTCGGTTTTGATGGCTTCTGCCTTTACCGTTTTATAAGTGTCTTTGCCGCTTTCGGGGGCATTCGAAGAGGCTTTTGTCGCAGGTACTTTCTTTGGCTTTGGCGGAGCAACATCCTGTGCAACCTTTGACATAAAACCGGGACTATCTCCTTTGACAAGAAGATCTATGTGCTGAGAAATGGCATTGATTTCTTTTCCTAACCAATCTTGATCAGCTTTTGAAAAGTCACCGAGGACATGACCTGTAACACGTTCTTTATGACCGGGATGGCCAATGCCCATCCGTAAGCGCCAGTATTCTTTACCGATATGGGCATCAATAGATTTGATCCCATTATGTCCGCCTGATCCACCGGATTTTTTGATGCGGAGTTTCCCTGGAGCAAGATCAAGCTCGTCATAAAAGACAAAGACATCTTCGGGATCAATTTTGAAAAAACGAATTGCTTCGCCAACAGCACGACCAGATTCGTTCATATAAGTTTCAGGCTTGAGGGCCAGAACTTTTTCAGAACCTATTCTGCCTTCGGAAGTCTTGCCCTGAAAACGAGAACGCCATGGCGAAAAATTATGGCGATGGGCAATATCGTCCACCGCCATAAAACCGATGTTGTGTCGGTTATTCTCGTACTTCTGACCTGGATTACCGAGACCTACAAACAATAGCATGCCAGTTTAACCTCTGGGTTCAGATCAAAAGAGAGATATCTTACTCTTCAGCTGCGGCAGCTTCTTCTTCACCAGCAACTTCTTCTTCATCGCCTTCTTCATCAGCTTTCGCAGATTTAACAGAGCTTGGTACAGCAATAGTTGCGATTGTGAAGTCTCGATCGGAAATTACCGGCTCTGTACCGTCTGGAAGTTTAACGGAAGAGATGTGAACACTGTCGCCCAGTTCAACACCAGCCAGATCAACTTCGATATTTTCCGGGATGTGATCTGCACGACAAGAAAGTTCGATATCGTAACGTACAACGTTAAGAACGCCGCCCTGTTTAAGGCCCGGGCAAGTGTCTTCGTTGATGAAATTGACAGGGATCATAACGTTAACAGATGTCTTTGCAGATACGCGAAGGAAATCAACGTGCTCAACCATGTCTGTTACAGGGTGCAACTGAATGTCACGTGGAAGTGTACGTTCTTTCTTTCCACCGATTTCGATTTCCCAAAGACGGGTGCCGAACTGACCAGAGTTGTACTCTTTAACGATTGGACGTGGGTCCAGGTTAATCATTACAGGGTCTTTTTTTGCACCATAGATGACGGCAGGAACAAGACCTGCACGACGAGCGGCACGAGCGGGCCCCTTGCCGGCTCTTTCGCGAGCTTCTGCGCTCACTTTTGTGATATCACTCATTTTTTGTCTCCAAAAGTAAAATAACAGCGGTGGAGTATTTGCTCCGCCGAGGTAGTAACTGGCCAGCCTCCAGGGGTGCTGAGCCAGAGAATTCGCCCGTCTTGTATACGGACGAAAGCTATTCGTCAAATCAATCTGTGGCGATCAGTCGTAATCAGTCAAACAGACAGGATACGGATTGTTCGTCACTAATGCGGCGCATTGCTTCACCCATCAGTGGAGCAACTGAAATCTGACGCATGTTGTGGGCGACACGAACGGCTTCAGTTGCTTGAATTGAATCGGTCATAACCAGCTCTTCTAGTGGGGAGGCGGTTACACGTGCAACGGCACCACCGGAAAGAACTCCGTGTGTGATGTATGCGGAAACAGCAGTTGCGCCAGCATCTTTCAAAGCCCCAGCTGCATTGCACAGAGTACCTGCAGAATCCACGATGTCATCAATAAGAATGCAGCGTTGACCTTTGACATCCCCGATGATGTTCATAACTTCGGATACACCAGCTTTCTCACGACGCTTGTCGATGATAGCCAGATCAGCATCCAGACGCTTTGCAATGGCACGTGCACGTACAACACCACCTACGTCCGGAGAAACGATGGTCAGAGGTCCTTTGGACATGCGTTCCTGAATGTCTTTGGTAAAGACAGGTGCCGCAAAAAGGTTGTCGGTTGGGATGTCAAAGAAACCTTGAATCTGTCCGGCATGTAGATCCATGGTAAGAACGCGATCCGCCCCGGCAGTTTGAATCAGGTTTGCAACAAGTTTGGCCGAAATAGGTGTGCGAGGGCTGGATTTACGATCCTGTCTCGCATAGCCATAGTATGGCATTACGGCTGTTATACGGCTCGCAGAGCTGCGTTTCAGAGCATCAATCGTTACCAAGAGTTCCATAAGGTTGTCATTGGTAGGATAGGATGTCGGTTGAATAATAAATACATCTTCACCGCGCACGTTTTCATGGATTTCCACAAAAACTTCTTCATCGGAGAACCGTCGCACTGATGCTTTGGTCAGTGGTAGATTCAAGTATGCAGAAATGGCCTCGGCCAATGGTCGGTTGCTGTTACCCGTTAAGATCTTCACGCCAAAATCCCCGGCTAGGCTGGACAAGCCATAACAGATGACTTGTCGGCAGTTTTCATATTGGACGGGCGGAACTTAGCAATCTCAGTCTTTTCTGTAAACGCCCATAAGGATTCATTTCTTTGTTATTTCAGAACAGCTTGATTTTGAAGACTCTTTTGTTGCAGCAGGTCCTTGATTCCCATAGCTGTTCCCTCTGCGATTGCCTCGGCAGCTGGAATCAGTATACGGGAAAGGGACAGGTTGGGAATTGGGTTCGTTTGGCTGATTTGGCCGATTTCGCTACCGTTGGCACCATCTTCAAGAATCCAAAGCAGAGACAAAATCCCTTGTTCGTTTTGTTTTGATAGATTGATTTCCAGATTGAGTTTGTAGGTGAAAGCTTCGGTCATCTGGTGAGTCAGATACAGTTTTCTGATTTGAAATGATGCTCTCAATTCGTTTTCCAGTACCTTCCTGGTTCTGTCATCAAGATGGTCAGGTAAGGAGGCGAGTTGGATAGATACATGATCTGCCGTTTGTGGATTTGGGGAGGGTCCTTGATCAAGCTGTGAAATCTCAAAGCTAACGTTTTGTGCTGCTCTTTTTATGAGTTCTGCAAGGATTGGTTTTGCATTTTTACTCAAATGTACCGCGGGGATTTTGGTTCTTTCTTCCAATTCAACGAGGAAAAGATCTGGCGTTGCGGTTTCGGTAACTTTGATTTTGAGGCTCAAGAAGACTTGATCGCCAGCAGTATTTTCTGTTTCAAAGCTGCTGTATAGATGGAGGTTGTTTGAGGCAAAAGCATAGTTTGCTGCTGGTAGATCCTGATCACGTAAAGCTATGCTCAGGTTATTCTGTGCCCATAGGGTAAGGTCACTTGTCTCTATAGCCGTTTCATTTAGCTGAAAAATAGGCGGCTCAACGGCGAGGGGGCGGGTGTTCTCTAACTTTAGAAGCGGATTGCTATCTGGTTCCTCGGCCATAAAAGGTCGTGGTAGAGGACCACAGGCAGTTATCATCAAGATAAAGAGGAGCAGGGAAAGGTTTTTCATATGCTTGAAGAATGAAACAAAGACATTGATATCAGGTCAAATTTGCAATCACATGAAACTGCACGTCGCAAGAATACCGAGAATACACATTAGAAAGAAGAGAATTAAGTGTGGCATCAGTTTGTTCTTTCCAATGATATAATTGATATACCTCTGCCGTAATCAGCTTCTTTTCTGTGGCATGATCGACGATAGCTGAAAAATAGATTTTCTTCAGCATAGGTATCATTCTTTGAAATAGATACCTGTTTTACGCCATATTTTTTTAACCTGTCCCCCACATATTGGCGAAGGTCAAAAAGAAACTTCCCTTCCCTTGGAGCGGGAATGAAGTACGACATGTTATCGTCAGTATCTTCAAAAAAACGATGCGCAAATTCTGCACCAACTTCATAAGACGCTTGGGCAATACAGGGACCAATTGCAGTGTAGATATTTGATCTGGTTGCGCCCAGGCTTTCCATTGCCTCAATTGTACTGTCGGTTACGCCTTTGAAAGCGCCTTGCCAGCCCGCGTGTGCTGCTCCGATCACCTGCGCATCAGGATCAACAAAGAGAACAGGTGCACAGTCTGCTGTCATGATGCCCAATGCGATTTCTGGTTGGTTGGTTACCAAGGCATCTACTTCCGGTGCACCTTCGGGGCAGTTCCACGGCGTTTTGACAATCTCTACATTTGCGGAATGAATTTGATAACCTGTGACGAGTTGTGCTTGGGGACATCCCATGCGATCAAGTGCAATTTTCCTGTTCCGGGTTACATTTTCATTCGCCTCATCTGCACCATACCCGCAGTTGAGTGATGAATACAGGCCTTGGCTTACCCCATCTTGTCGTGTGAGAAAGCCATGTTTAATACGGTCATGCTGGTCCAGCGCAGGGCTTTTTATCATGATGCCTCCTTTTGTTCTGGAAATGCGGCTGGTGTTGGTTGGTCTGATTTTGTCAGGGCCATCACTTTAAAGAGATTTCCCATCTGGCTGGGATCAGTTAAGCGATGTTCAGCTGCGGCGATATCAATCACCTGCTTTTGATCTGCATTGCGACGTAACATTTCGGCACGTTGTTCAATCCCAAGACTTCGTAAAAAGTCTCCCTGGGTGATAGTGCCGTAAACAGTGACCCCATTTGCTTGAGCTGATTTTTTCAGTGTGGGAAAATCAACAAAGGCTGAAATATCTGCCGTACCCGGTTCCTGCAAGACAGGGTGCTTTTTGTGACTGCGGATAGCTTGCAAACTTGGCTTGGCTGTTGGTGTTGCCCACCCATAGTCCACAAAAAGCGCTGCGCCCCCATAGTTGTTTATATGATGGGATATTTGCGCAGAAACGTTCGCAGCTATGGACGAAAGCTCGACGACGGCCCCTTCATGACTATCAACCAATTCTAGGGGGATAATTGTTTCAATCGCTTTTGAAGGGGAGGAAAGCGTAAAAACCAGATCGGTTTCATCTTCGTCCAAGGTGATTAACCGCTCGCACCAGCCTTTGGGAGAACGCTCAAATTGGCGAATAGGGAGTGCATCAAAGAATTCATTGGCAATAAAGATACAGGGTCCTTGGGGGAGATCTGTTAAGTCGTCATACCAGCTAACATCATATTCGCTTAGGGCTTCTTTTTGTTTTTTACGCAGCTTGGGACTGACTTCGATGAGGTGTATTTTCACAGCCGAGTGAAGGCCGGGCACCATCGCAGCTGCACGCATAAGATCACTCATGAGTGTGCCACGACCGGGGCCCATCTCAACGAGATGAATTTCAGTTGGCCCCCCCATGTTGTTCCAGGTATCTGCACACCAAAAGCCGATGAGCTCACCGAACATCTGGCTTATTTCGGGGGAGGTAATGAAATCTCCGGATACTCCAAAAGGTTCATTCGATATATAATAGCCATGTGTCGGAGCGATCAGAACATCAGCCATATAGTCAGCGACAGATATCGCACCTTCGAGCTTTATGCGTCGTCGAAAGCTTTCAAAAAGTGATCCTTTTTTGGGCGTTGTATTCATTTCTTATTCGATGAAGCTTTCTTTTTTGCTGCTTTATCAGCCTCTTTCGGAGAGATGTCTTCAGGTTTGAATTCTGGTCCGGTTGTTTGGAGCGGTTGCCGGAAAGCCAGAACAACAAGACCTATACCGACCAGTATCATGGGCGATGACAAAAGCTGACCAATTGTTATCTCTGCAAAGAGGAAGCCAATGTGGGCGTCCGGTTCCCTGAAAAATTCAACAACTGTTCGGGACAGGCCGTACCCAACCAGAAACAGGCCAGCTGTCAGGCCTCTGCGATGAAGCCCACCTGTACGGGCAACGAGGTAGAGGATCAGAAGCAAGGTCAATCCTTCGAGGCCCGCTTCATAGAGTTGGCTGGGGTGGCGAGGCAGGGGCCCCCCATTTGGAAACACCATGCCAATTTCTGCGGTTGTTACCCGGCCAAATAGCTCGCCGTTGATAAAGTTTGCGAGACGACCAAAAAATAGACCGATTGGTGTTGCGCAGGCGATGATGTCAGCCAGAGCCAGAAAGTGTACTTTCTCTTTGCGCGCGAAGAGCACCATGGCTGTAATAACACCCAGTAATCCCCCATGGAAGCTCATCCCGCCTTGCCAGACGGCAAAGATTTCCAGTGGATTATAGAGGAAATAGGTAAAGTTATAGAACAGAACGTAGCCCAACCGACCCCCGAGAATAATTCCGAGTGTTGCCCAGACGATAAAATCATCCATGGCTATTGGTCGTAACTGTCTTGGAGCCTGAAAGCAGAGCCATCGGCAATAGCGCCAACCAAGAATAATGCCAAAGATATAAGCCAGCGAATACCAACGTATCACCAAAGGACCCAAGCTAATAGCTATGGGGTCAATTTCTGGATAGGTGAGGGCAGCGAAGACCAGTTCTTGTGTCATTTGTAAGCGTCTTCCTGTGCAAGAAATTCTGTCACATAACGCTGAACTCCATCCTCTAGCGATGTGAAGGGGCGATTATAGCCTGCATCTTTGAGTTTATTCATACAGGCTTCGGTAAAGTATTGGTATTTATCGCGAATGTTTTCAGGTGTCGGAATATATTTGATGTTTTCATTACGGTCCATTGCCGAGAAGACGGCCCGGGCCAAATCGACGAAAGATCTCGCCTGACCTGTTCCAACGTTAAACAGGCCGCTTACCTTGGGATTTTTTTTAAGCCACATCATCACTTCAACGCAGTCTTCAACTGCAATGAAGTCGCGCAATTGACCGCCATCAGAATAATCAGGATGGTGAGATTGAAATAGCTTTGCCGCTTCGCCCGACATAACCTGATTGAAAAGATGGAAAGCAACGCTTGCCTGTCCACCTTTGTGATACTCGTTTGGGCCATAGACGTTAAAAAACTTGAGGCCAGCCCATTGTGGTGGCTGCGGATCGTTGTTCGCTATCCGACGGGCAACCCAGCGATCAAAAAGCTGTTTGCTCCAGCCATAGCCATTTAAGGGATGAAGTTTTGCAAGATGTGCAATATCTTCGTTGTCATCAAAGCCGTGTTCTCCGCCACCATAAGTCGCAGCGGATGAAGCGTAGATATAGGGCACATTGTGTTTTGCACTGGTATGCCATAGGTCTTTGCTGAGTTTGAAATTGTTTTCCATAAGGGCATCACCATCGGTTTCGGTGGTCGCCGAAATGGCTCCCATGTGAAATACACCTTCTAGTTTATCTGCGTTTTCAGCTAAAAACTTTGGAAGAGCTTCGGGCTTAATAATGTCTTCAAGTTCATGTTTTGCCAAATTTCGCCACTTGTCACCATGGCCAAGCCAGTCGCTGACGACAACGGATTTGCCTTGTTCAACAAGGGATGCAACGAGGTTTGAACCAATAAAACCAGCGCCGCCAGTAACGAGAAACATGCTTGAAGCCTTTCGTGATATATCTTCTGCTTCTCTATATATGCTTTTGAGACGCTATAGAGAAGCTTTTGCATCGATATTTTAAGGATATTTTTTGAGACCTTTGTTCAAACAATAACGAACAAGGTTGAAGCCGAGTGATCAAAGAGCCATATTAGGCTCAAATAAAGTCAAAAATGTGAGTCGAAATTGGATTACTCTGAAAAGGCTTACAATGTGAAAGGCAAAGACATGCAAACTCAAAATCGTATCCTTGATGATCTGGCTAAAGTTGCCAGCAGTGCCATGGGGGCCGCCGCAGGTATGAGAGGAGAGGTTGAAGCTCGGATTCGTGAACAGTTTGAACGTATTATCGCTCAGATGGATGTTGTTCCACGTGAAGAATTCGATGTTATGAAAGCTGTTGCTGTCAAGGCCCGGGAAGAAAGCGAAGATCTGGCCGAAAAAGTTGCTGCGCTTGAAGCAAGACTGTCCAAGCTGGAAGGCGCAACAAAATCGACACCTCGCACGTCAGCTGGTAAAAAAGCGGCACCTAAAAAAGCGGGCTAATATCTTGATTTGGTATAACCAGCTGATCAGAGATGAATTCCGCTTCTGAATAGCTTGTAACCAAATATGTGTCCCTGATATGGGACCTGAGAAAGCCCGAATGCCGTTCGGGCTTTTATTTTACGTTTTTTCTTGATCCCAAGATTCGTTCTGTGTCACACTATATTTGGTAGTATTCTGTCACATTAATTCAATATATGGATTGTGGCGGCGACTATTGTATCTTGCTCAACTATACTTAGTGAGGGGTTAGTGCAATGAACTCAGAAACTACGAATGAGCGACTACCTTTCAATCCTATTGATGCTATCGAAGAATGGATCCTGGACTATAACTGGGATTTTGAGCGCGAAAGTGATTTCGAGCTTCTGGCAGTGATTGAAGGACATTGGGGACCACTTCATCTTCATTTTCAATGGCAGGGCGAATTACAGGCAATGTTTTTTGCCTGTCATGGTGAAGTTGTTATCCCGCAGTTGGCCAAAAGCCGTATTTGTGAACTGTTGATTTCCGTCAACAACCAGCTCTGGCTTGGGCATTTTGATCTGGTTCCTGAAACCGGGGGGCCTGCTTATCGGCATACTGTGCCATTAAGAGGGCAGGATGGTTTTTCTCAGGATCAAACCGAAGATCTGGTCGCGACCGCAGTTGCAGAGTGGGATCGTCTTATCCCTGCGATCCAATTGGTTTCCGCTGGGGGGGATTCCGAATTAAATGCTGTTGATCTTGCCTTGATGGATACGGCAGGAGAAGCGTAGAGTTCTGTTTCTTAGGGTTTATGGAACAGGACGCTGAATATGCTTAACAATGGTACCTTGCTACTTGTTGGTTGTGGCAAGATGGGCGGCGCAATGCTGCAAGGATGGCTGGATCGTGGCTTAAAGGGATCACAAGTTGCTATTGTCGATCCCTCTGCCCGGGCTGATTATATGCAAACCTTTGTTGATGACGGTGTTCAGGCCGTCGAAACTTTGGCTGATCTGGGAAAGTCATTCCTGCCGGATTATATCTTGTTTGCAGTGAAGCCACAGATGATTGATTCGGCGATTACTGACTACCAGAACTATGCCAGACAAGGGACAGTGTTTCTTTCCGTTATTGCCGGAAAACAAATCTCATTTTTTGAAAAACATCTAGGTACAGATGCTGCCATTGTGCGGACAATGCCGAATACACCTGCTGCAGTATCGCGTGGTATGACTGTTCTTTATGGAAATCAAAACATCAGCAAAGAGCAAGCCGATGCATGTGAAGAGCTTATGGCAGCTGTCGGGGAAACGGCCTGGCTTGACAGTGAAGAGCAGATTGATGCTGTTACGGGTGTTTCAGGTAGCGGCCCGGCTTACATTTTTTACCTAGCGGAATGCCTGGCGCAAGCCGGTGTTGATGCGGGATTACCGAAAGAGTTGGCGAGGAAACTCGCCGATACAACGGTATCCGGTGCTGGTGAACTTCTCAGGCTTTCCAATGATAGCCCCAGTCAACTGCGTATAAACGTCACCAGCCCTAATGGAACGACGCAAGCTGCACTTGACGTTCTTATGGCTGCTGATGGTTTACAGCCAGTTATGAACAAGGCTGTCGCTGCGGCAGCAAATCGAAGTAGAGAGTTGTTATAGGCCTTTAACGCATTTTCTTGGAGTTAGAAGATATTGAAACAGGCAAGCTGCCTTTTAATCTCTGGTTTCTGACCTATATAAGTAGAGATATCTTCATTGTGGGGAGAGTAGTGATGAAAAAGTCAGAAATACCCCAACATATTGTTTCAACAGCGATGTCTTTGGCTGTTGAAAAGGGGTGGGCAACTCTGTCTCTTGCTGAAATTGCTGTTGCATCAAAAGTATCATTATCTGATTTGCACCAGATTTTTCCTTCTAGGAATTCTATTTTGCGATTTATCTCTGAACAGGCAGATCAAGGTGTTTTGGAAGAGCATGATAATGATTACCTTGAGCAACCAGCGAAAGACAGGTTGTTTGATATTTGCATGAACAGGTTTGACGCTCTGATACCTTATAAAGAGGGCATTCGCGCTATTGCCAAGGATAGTCGTAGAGATCCGATTTCTACTTTATTGTTCCTTTGTAACCTGAAACGATCTATGCCTTTGATGTTGGAAACCACCGGGCTCTCAACATCCGGCCTTCGAGGAATATTGAGGGTGAAAGCCTTCTCTGTCGCTTATCTTGTAGCACTTCAAACTTGGCTAAATGACAACACTGAAGATTTGGGTAAGACGATGGTCAAGCTGGATAAAGTTTTAGGGCGGCTGGATACCGTGGCGAGACGTTGTTCTGGAATGAATAGGGTGAGTAGATCAAAAGCAGCTTAAGCTTTCTTGCTTTTCAATGCGTTACGTATAATTATTTTGCTCTATCTATTGAGGGAATAAGTTATATGAGTAACGAATTGACGTTTGATGATTTTCTGAAAGTTGATATCAGAGCTGGAACTGTTATTGATGCTCAACCTTATCCTGAAGCTCGTCGTCCGGCGATCAAGCTTTGGGTGGATTTTGGGGAAGAAATAGGTGTCCGTAAATCATCTGCTCAAATTACCGATCATTATACACCCGAAGCTCTTGTTGGAAGACAGGTCATGGCTGTTGTGAATTTTCCACCTCGCCAGATTGGCACGTTTCTGTCGGAAATTCTTGTTCTTGGTGCTTTGGATGAGGAGGAGGGGATTGTTTTGCTTGCTCCTGACCATAAAGTACCTAATGGAAGCAGAATGCACTAAAATATAGCGGAGATATATAAGCGCTAAAAAGGAAGAGAAATTCTTGCGCGTAATCCACCTCCGGGGGCATCTTCCAATGAAAGATCTCCGCCATGATTACTGATAATGTCATTGGCGATTGAGAGACCTAATCCAACGCCGCCAGTTGCCTGGTTCCGTGATTGTTCTAATCGAAAGAAGGGTTTGAGAACATTTTTCCTGTGTTCTTCTGGAATGCCGGGGCCATCATCATCAATGGTTATTTCAAGAAGTTCGTCTGTGTCTTTTGATTTCTTTCTGACACAAACCATTACATGACTGCCATAGCGTTGTGCGTTCGTAACCAGATTGCTAATCGCGCGCTTGAAGTTTTCCTGCCGAAGCTGAATATTGATTTCTTGCTCGATATGTAAATCAATAGGATTGTTGTTGAAGCTTAGTTGCCGCATCAAGCCTTTTAACAGGGCGGAAACGTTGTATGTTGCGGTTTGTTCTCGACCTTCTCCACGGGCAAAGGCAAGGTAGCCATCAATCATCTTTTCCATTTCAGAGACGTCAACCTGAAGGTTTTTTGTATCTTCAGACTGTCCTGACATAGCTAATTGAAGTTTCATTCTGGTGAGCGGTGTTCTCAGGTCGTGGCTCACACCAGCAAGCATGGCCATGCGATGTTCAACCTGTCGCTTTATCCGTGATCTCATGCGGATGAACGCACCGGAAGCTTGTCTGACTTCTGTTGCCCCTTCGGGTTTGAAACCTTTTACATCACGGCCTTTACCAAAACTCTCTGCAGCTCGGGCAAGGCGTTGGATCGGACGGACCTGATTACGCATGAAGATAACGGCAACGCCAAAAGTAATAACCGATGACCCAACCATCCAGAGTATGACAAGATAGGTCGTTGAGGTGAAAAGCCGTTTACTGGGGACAAGGACCAATAATATAGCATTTTTCAACTCTATTTGTATCTTCACTTGATCAGCTAGGCTGGTGGTATCGATTTCATAACGATAGTCTTTTTGCAGGTTTTTAATGAGTTGATCATTAATGGCCTGGTCAAGGCGCTGCTCCAGAACGGACCACCCTGGTCGCCAGTGAACGGGTGGCAACTCAATCCCGTGATGGAGTGTGAGAGACAAGTCCGCTGTTTTTTGCATAAGCTGGAAAACATTGGCTTTTGCATAAGGTGTTTCTGCATCCTCAAGAAGTAAGATAGCCGTTGCAATATCACCAGCTATGCCTTGTGCCAGACGTTTGGTAACCGTCTGATAGTGTCGATCATAAAAAACCCACACTGAAATGGCCTGTACCAGTAGTAGGGGAGTGATAATAATGATAAGGGATCGACCGAGAAGAGACTTGGGAAGAAATCGTTTTAGAAAGAAAGGATGTTTTCTTTTTTGAAGGCTCGTTTCTTCTTCATCAAGAAAGGTTTCTTTTAATGGTGCGCTGGTCATTAATCGGTTTTCAGAATGTATCCGACGCCGCGGATTGTTTGAAGAAAACG
Organism: Kiloniella sp. EL199; assembly: GCF_900313065.1. Lineage (GTDB taxonomy): Bacteria > Pseudomonadota > Alphaproteobacteria > Kiloniellales > Kiloniellaceae > Kiloniella. The sequence goes on along the minus strand of NZ_OMPU01000014.1, from coordinate 290,209 downwards.
GGGATATTTGGGATCCTGTTCAATCTTGCGACGCAGGCGAGTTACCTGCACATCTACACTTCGCGTATTGGAAAGCTCTGGTCCATTCTCAATCAAGTCATCGCGTCCGACAGCAGTCCCTGCCTGTTGAGCCAAGGTTTTTAACAGGGTTGCCTCTACATCGGTCAGATGAATGAACTCGTCATTATTCCAGAGTTGAGATTTGCGAACATCAAACCTGAAAGACCCAAAAACAACGTTCTCTGTTGAAAGTTCTGTGATGGGAGCAGTCGTTTGTATGCGCTTTAGAATCGCATTTATACGTAAAACAAGCTCTCTTGGTTCAAAGGGTTTTGACAGGTAATCATCAGCCCCGACTTCCAATCCGTTAATACGATCACTTGTTTCCCCCATCGCTGTTAGAAGCAAGATGGGAACATCATCCTTTTCTCGTAAGGATTTGGTAAGCTCCAGCCCGCTTTCGCCAGGCATCATAATATCGAGGATCAATAGATCGAATGACAGGGATGCCAACTTTGATCTGGCTTCTTCTGCACTTGAAGCGGCAGTGACCATAAAGCCTTGATCCGTCAGAAACTTCCGGAGGAGTTCACGGAGTCTATCGTCATCATCAACGACCAGTAAGTGCGGGCAAATATCATTCATGTCTTACAGTATAGCGTGTCGCTTTCGTATGCACAGATCTTAATTTTGAAACCAAATCTATTGTCGTTAAAGTTTTAATGAACTTTAGCGTCGAGTAGAGGGGGAGGAACCCTTCTTTGAAAAGCGGGTACGATCACTTTCTTCCATCATATTCATCAGAACAGACCTGAACCCTGCAACAGCTTCTACGCCAGATTCTTTATAGGCTTTGACTATCCTCTGTCGTTGAACATTAAAAAGCTTTTCATCCAGCTCTAGCCCTTTTTCGGTAAGCTTTAATAATCGTTGTCGGCGATCAATTACTCCTGGCGTTTGTTTGATAAAACCCTCAGAAACCAGTTGAGACAGAACCCGGGATAAGGATTGTTTCGTAATCTGCAGAATCGATAACAGCTCACTCACTGTCATGCCCGGGTGGCGTCCAACAAAGTGTATTACTCTGTGGTGGGCGCGTCCAAAACCATACTCAGCCAGTAATTCGTCGGGCTCCCCTGTGAAATCTCTATATGCAAAAAACAACAACTCAATTGCCTGCATAATTTCATCTGTTCGAAGGAAAAGAGGGTTTGGGCCGGATTTTATGTCAGTCATGTTGACTTATCTGTTGAATTAGTATTATCTATTGTTTGTGATTTTCTAGTCAAAAATGTCAACCAATCACCTGTTCTTGTAATAAAATTACGTTACTTCCATCTTCTTAAGCAACTGATGTCATGCGTAATGTTATGGAAATATCGTGAAAACAAACTCTATACCACCTTTAACATGAAAGCTATGGCTATGCTTCCATTTGATGATCGCGACGGTTTTATCTGGTACAATGGTGAAATCATTCCCTGGCGTGAGGCCAAGATTCATATTCTCAGTCATGGCCTCCATTACGGAAGCAGTGTTTTTGAAGGCGAGCGTTCCTATAATGGACGTATCTTCAAAATGCAGGAGCACCATGAACGACTGATCAATTCAGGAAAACTCCTCGGGTTTGATATTCCTTATTCGGTTGAGGAGCTTCACCAGGCTTCGCAAAAAGTTCTGGATGCAAATAACATCGTTGATGGCTATTTACGACCAGTCGCCTGGCGAGGGAGCGAAATGATGGCCGTTTCTGCACAAAAATCCCGAATTCATGTCGCGATCGCCGCTTGGGATTGGCCGTCGTATTTTTCTCCGGAAGATCGCTTGAAAGGTATTCGTCTGGATTTCGCAGAGTGGCGCCGTCCTGATCCAGCTACGGCACCGGTTCATTCCAAAGCTGCGGGACTGTACATGATTGCGACATTGTCCAAACATACTGCAGAAGCAAAGGGGTATAATGATGCCTTGATGCTTGATTACAGGGGACAAATTGCAGAAGCGACAGGCGCTAATGTCTTTTTGGTACAGGACGGGAAACTTCACACGCCAATTGCGGACTGTTTTCTTGATGGGATTACGCGGCGTACTGTAATCGATTTGGCCAAACAAAAAGGCTATGACGTTGTTGAGCGGTCTATTATGCCAGAAGAGCTCGCACAAACGCAGGAAGTTTTCCTGACAGGGACTGCGGTTGAAGTAACTCCTGTTTCCGAAATCGGTGATTATAAGTTCACTCCCGGCGAGGTAACAAAAGATTTTTTACTGGCTTATGACCAGTTGGTTCGTGCGCCTGCTGTATAAATTTACTGGGCATTAAATTTACCGGGGCATTACAAGAGAAAAACATTATAAAAATAGCACCGTGCTTCATTGATATGGGGCTATCTTTATGGCTGCTGTTAAGAAATTACGTTTCTATCCAGCGGGATGCTGCGGTGTCATCACTATCGCGTGCATCCACCCATTTGCCGCCTTCTGGTGTTTCTTCAAGTTTCCAAAAAGGGGCTTTTGTCTTTAAATAATCCATCAGGAATTCACAGCTCTCGAAAGCTGCTTTGCGATGTTTGCTACAGGTGATAACCAAAACGATCTGTTCGCCCGGTTCCATGCGTCCATAGCGATGGATAATCAAGCTGGCATCAAGTTCCCAACGACGATTTGCTTCGGCTTCTATTTCTTCGAGCATTTTCTCGGTCATTCCGGGATAGTGCTCGAGCGTCATGGCTGATATTTCTTCGTCACTTGCTATGTCTCGGACAAGACCTAGAAAAGAGGCAACACCACCGATGGCATGATTTCCATTGGTGAGGTTTTTAATCTCCTGTCCGACATCAAAATCGCTTTCCTGTACCCTGATCATTTTTATCCCCCGGTTACTGGTGGGAAGAGGGCTATTTCATCACCTTGCTTAATTTTCTGCTCAAGATTGGCATATTCCTGATTAATCGCGATACGTAAGAGGTCTCTTTTCTCTTGGATGATAGAATAATCTTCACCAAGGGAGGGTAGCCAATCGAGAAGGTTCTCCACGGTTCTGACAGTGTCAGGAGGCGAAATTTCCTCGTAAGATTTGCCAATTGTGGTTCTTAACCAGGCAAAGTAGAGAATTTTCATAAAGCAACCTCGTTAAATGGCAAATAGGAAATCATGTCTCCCGGTTTGATGGATAATATATCTTCGCCAAGAACGGCAAAGCCATCGGAATGACAAACTGATGAGAGAATGCCAGCACCCTCTTTTGGATACTTATGTGCTTCCAAATGTCCTTCAAGGTTTTCTTTCAGATGGACACGGACCCATTCTTTGCGATCTTTTTTCTTCTTATGGGAAAAGGCGGCAATAACAGGAAATACCTTGGGCTGTGTATTTGATGCGCCGGAAAGTAAATTGATCAGTGGGCGGACAAAGTTTGAGAAGGTGACAATGACAGCCACAGGGTTGCCGGGGAGTCCGACAAAAGCAGTTGATCCTATCTGGCCCAACGCAATAGGTCGGCCGGGTTTGATTGCCAGTCGCCAGGCGTGGAGTGATCCCAAAGATTCGACAATCTGCTTTACATGGTCTTCTTCACCAACAGATACACCTCCCGATGTCAGAACGAGATCATATTGATTAATCGTGTTCTTGAGCGCCTTGTGAATAAGGTCAGGCTTATCGGGAAGAATACCAAGATCTGTTACGTTACAGCCCAGATTTTTTAACAAGCCGTTTATTGTATAGCGATTTGAATCGTAGACTTGCCCGCTTTCTAATGGTGTTCCGGGGCTTTTAAGCTCATCGCCTGTAGAGAAAAAAGCAACGCGAAGAGATTTACGTACTTTTATGGTCGATATGCCGACTGCAGAAATCAACCCCATATCCTGTGGCCGTATTGTGCGTCCTGCAGCGAAAATAACAGATTCTTTCTCTACATCTTCACCAGCAAACCTTCTATTTGATCCTGGCTTGATGCCAACGGGAATAGAGACTTTGTCGGCTCCTTCAAGCGTGCAGTCTTCCTGCATTAGTACAGTATCTGCGCCCAGTGGCATGGAAGCGCCGGTAAAAATTCGTGCTGCAGTGCCTTTGCGAAGAGTTTCTCTAACGTGACTTCCGGCGGTTATACGATCACTAATTGGCAAAATGGTTGCAGATGTATGGCTTAGATCTTCAAAACATACAGCATAGCCATCAACGGCAGAATTGTCATGCGGGGGGACGTTGCAAGGTGAGACAATATTTTCAGCTAATATTCGGCCTAAAGCCTCAACAACAGATATTGTTTCTGTTTCAGTAATGCATTTAAGCTTTTCTTCCAGCAGGGAAAGGGCTTCGGCAGTTGTCATTAACTTGCCGCCGTGAGCGAAACAATCATCTGAAAGCTGGGCCATTAGTCCGCGGCCTTTCTGATTTTGTCATGTAGATCGCAGGACAAGCAGATGAAATCAGCGATAGCTTCAATGTCGTTGAGACTTGTTACAGGCAGTGAGGTATCTATTTCTTCGTCATCTGTTGCAATCCCGATAATGTTGGGGTCATCTTTGTGAAGCATGCGCTTGCCAAGTGCCGGACGGAAAATTTCCAGTTTTTTATGACTTTCCCTCTTAAACCCTTCGATTAAAAGAATGTCCACGGGGGTCATATGGGGGATTAACTCTTCCAGTGTTGGCTCTTTTTCATCCCGCAGTTCGTGCATCAGAGCCCAACGGTTTCCTGATGAAATCATAACTTCACTGGCACCAGCCTCGCGGTGTTCGTAAGAATCTTTGCCAGGTTTGTCGACGTCAAATTTGTGGTGCGCATGCTTTAATGTTGAAACCTTTAAGCCGCGCTTGACGAAAACCGGGATCAACTGCTTGAGAAGAGTTGTCTTGCCGCTACCGCTCCAACCTGCAAGGCCAAAAACCTTCATAATAAATCCTCTGACGTGTTGGTAAGTTATTACAAGCTATATAATGCCTGGATAAGGCGGTTGCTATGTTATAGATCAAATAAGGTGATGGCGACCACGGAATAAGACGCTGCGGGATAGAAAGTTATTCGGTGTTGAAATGGTCATAAATTGACTGTGCCACGACACGGCTGATTCCCTCTACCGTAGCCAGATCTTCTACACCTGCACGGGCAACAGCATCTGCTGAGCCAAAACGGAACAATAGTGCTTTTTTACGTTTGGCACCAATTCCAGGCACACCATCAAGGGCCGATTTCAAACGCGCATTGGTGCGACCTTTACGATGGGTTTCTATGGCGTAGCGGTGGGCTTCATCTCGCAGACGTTGAATGAAGTATAGTACCGGGTCCTTTGGATCGACGAGGAACGAAGGGCGATTGGGAAGGAAAATTCTTTCACGCCCGGCGTTTCGGTCTTGCCCTTTCGCAATGGCTACGATCGGAATGTCTGTGAGCCCAAGTTCTTCCAGAACTTCTATGCCAACTGATAACTGTCCTTGTCCCCCGTCGAGTATCAAGAGGTCAGGCCATTGATCCGTCTGCCGATCAGGATCTTCCTTTAGGCTTCTTGAGAGCCTGCGGGTTAAAACTTCTCGCATCATGGCGTAGTCGTCACCTGCCTGATAGGTGGCAGAGGCTTCTTCGCCTTGATCTTCCTGGGGTTTATCGCCGCGAATTTTAAATTTTCGATAGGCTTTTTTCATGAAGCCTTCGGGGCCGGCAACAATCATTCCGCCGTAAGCTTCTGAACCTTGGGTATGCGAGTTATCATACACTTCTACCCGTTCTGGCGTTGCTTCCAGAAATAACATATCAGACAAGCCTTCCAGCAAGCGACGTTGGCTCGCGCTTTCTGCCATGCGTCGAGCTAGGGCTTCACGAGCATTGACTGTTGCGTTTTCAACAAGTTTCCTTTTGGGACCTCGTGATGGCTGTGTGACATCGACGCGGCGTCCGGCTTTTGTCGCAAGGGCTTCGGCAAGGATTGAGGCTTCGGGCAACTTGTGGCTCACCATCACCAACTTGGGGACAGGTTTGTTTGCATAAAACTGAGCAATAAATGACGTGAGAACAGTCTCTGCTTCTATGGTTTTATCATGCTTTGGAAAGTAAGAACGATTGCCATAGTTTCGGCCTGCGCGAAAGAAAAACACTTGAATGCAGGATTGTCCGGCCTTTTCAAAAAGGGCAAAAACATCTGCATCATCCAGCTCAGCAATGTTGATTTCCTGTTTGGATTGAATTGCCGTAAGGGCACGAATGCGGTCCCTGTATACTGCGGCCTGTTCGTAATCCTGCTCTTCTGCTGCAGTTTGCATTTTCTCGGCCATTTCCTTTTGAAAATCCGAGGATGAACCACTTAGGTAGCTTTCTGCTTCACGTACATGAGAGGCATAATTGGATAAGGAAACGCGACCAACACAGGGAGCTGAACAACGTTTAATTTGATACATCAGACAAGGCCGAGTGCGATTTGTGTAAACCCCATCACTGCACGAGCGAAGTAAGAAAGCTTTTTCCAATGCTGTTATGGTCTGATTTACAGATCGTGCATCGGCAAAGGGACCATAATATTGACCTTCTCTTTTTTGAGCTCCGCGATGTTTTGTGATCTGCGGTGCCTCGTGATCACCAGTAATCAGAATGTAGGGAAATGATTTATCATCTCTAAGCAAGACATTGTAACGTGGCGCAAGCCGTTTGATGAGATTGCTTTCCAGCAAAAGGGCTTCGGCTTCGGTATTGGTCTGTACGATTTCCATAGATCGGGTCTCTGAAACCATACGCTTTATTCGATATGGAAGCTGGTCAACCCGGGTATAAGAAACAACACGTTTCTTGAGGTTCTTTGCTTTCCCTACATAGAGAGGGTTCCCCTCGCTGTCCATCATTCTGTAAACACCCGGGGAACCCGGTAGAGTTTTGACGACACCGAGAATAACACTCGTTCCTATTTCTATATTACTGGTTCCTGCTGACTGCTCAGTTTCAGACTGTGATCCAGCTTCCCAACTGATGGTTTCCTCAGATAAGCCAGAAACAGTATCAAGCAGGTTGTTGGAAGCTGTCTGATCCAAATCTTCATGCGCTGCCATTGCCGAGCGTTTACCGCCTTGGGAGGGGTCTTTTTTTCTTGCTTTGCGCGAGGGTATTTTTGTCATGGCTGCTTTAATTGATGAACTGATCTGACACTCTCGGAGTTAATGTAACAGCATACAGGTAACCTAAGAAGTGAATGAGTACATAATGACATCTTAGATGGCGTTTAATGTGGAACAGGTCAAGAACACTTTGTTAACGTTTTAGAGGGACTCTTTAGAAGTTATAGGATTCGTCCCATTTGTTGTGTTTCCCTTGTGAAACCGGGGTGAATTATATCCACGGATCCTGTGGATAACTTTGTGGCTATCTTGTGAGCCTAAGCTTATACCCCTTGAAAACACTAGTGTTACAATAAGCTGCTTAAAAAATAGGCATATTTTGTAAGTATTTGATTTTGTTGTTAAATTCAAAGTCAATGTTCAAAACTATAAAAAAAATTCTTTTTTATGGCTTGACGGTTACAGAAAGATTTCTCCTGTGCACAAGTCAAGGATTCTCAGAATTAAATCTCTTTGATTCCTTTAGGTTTTATTTATGGTCGTTATGAGTAAGGGGCGAATCTGGCTAGAAAATTATTAGGTCGCGAGTCGCTATTAAAGATTAAGGTTTCCTGTAATTTCATATATGGAAAAGGTCAGAGTTTTTTCTGGTCTTTCAATTTATAAAGTATCTTTTATCAGGATCGGTGCCGGGTAATTTCAATACCTACCCCTGCGACATCAGGATAGCGATCAAGTTTTTCGATACGCATATGAACTGTTTTAATTCGATCGTCAAAAAAACAGGTTTCAGAGATGTCGTTGGCGAGTGTTTCCAGAAGTTTCACTTTTGTTTGTAAGCATACATTTCTGACCTTCTTTACCAAAGTGCCGTAGTTGATGGTTTCATCAATTTCATCGTTGAGAACCGGTAAAGGATTTAATGTTAGCTCAAGATTGACCTTTAATCTCTGTGGACGCAGCCTTTCTTCTTCTGTTAACCCGATATTGCAGCTGAGAGTAAGGTCTCGCACAGTTAATTTTTGCTCTGTTAACTGGCTTCTGGAAATGGTTGATTTTTCGGATGTCATCCCGACATTCCTTTTCATTTAAACTGTCTATTTCAAGCCCGAATCACGGGCAATTTCTCGGGCATAATCTACGCCGTGAACCTTTATTGGTCAAAAGCAAACCTTGAGGTGTTGAAGCATTTATTCCTAAGTCAGAAAAAGCTTGTCTTTGAACTGATAAAGAATGTAAGCAGCATAGAGGGCAATAAAAAGAACCCCTTTGGATCGACAGATTTTACCCGCATGAAACATGGTTGGCACAATCAACAGGCTGACGCCAGCCATTACCCACATATCAAATTCAATAACGGCTTGGGAAACACTAAAAGGGGATACAATTGCCAGAACACCCAAGATCAATAGCAGGTTAAATATATTTGAACCAAGAGCATTGCCGAGGGCAACATCCGTATGTTTCCGCAGACCTGCGACAATGGCTGTTGCCAATTCTGGAAGTGATGTTCCCAGAGCAACAAGTGTTACACCAATAACTGTTTCGGAAATACCTGCGGCCCGCGCGATAGTTTCGGCGCCATCAACAAGCAGGTCAGAGCCAATGATAAGGCCTGCAACACCCACTATCAGAAGAAAAATTGAAACGGGAATTGAACCGGGAGCAGCTTCCAATTCTTCGGCCAATTCAGGATCAGCCTCTTCTTTGGGGTTACATTTTTTTTCGCGGTAATAACTACGCCAGATGTAGAATGTAAGGGTGGCCAGCATAAAGACGCCATGCCAAATAGTGAAGGTACCTAAAAAAGAAAAGATCATAAAAATCGCCGTTGCAATCAACATTGCGATTGTATCACGCATGACATCACAAGGCTTTGTCGCCAACGGGGATATCAACGCACCAACCCCGAGAATTAAAAGGATGTTGGCGATATTTGATCCGATAACATTGCCAACCCCGATGTCTGTTGCTCCATCAAGTCCAGCAACTAACGTTACCATAAGTTCCGGCATTGAAGTTGCGCAGGCCACAATAGTCAGGCCAATTAACATCGGTGAAATACCAAGCTTTCGAGCAATTCCCAGTGCACCACGGAGGAGAACTTCGCCGCCTACTGCTAATAGGACAAGGCCGCCACCTGCTGCCAGAAATGCTGTTGCCGTCATATGTACTTCACTCTATTAATGTTCGCGCCGGATCTCTCTCGGCTTATACTGCGAGAGAATACAGGCCATTAAATGCCCCTCATTGAGGAGTATTTCAATAGTCTATCTTAAGGATTGTCAAATTTTGGCCTTATTTGTCGGGTTTTGGCTCTGCTTTTACTTTCAGGTTTAAAGAGGATGAATTGGCACAGTAGCTCAAGCCTGTGGGTTTTGGTCTGTTGAGAAAAACATGGCTTAAGTGGGTGTTGCATTTCGCACCAAGAATTTCTATCCAATGCTCTCCGTGTGAATGGCCTTCTCCCGTCATGACGTAGCCGTTATTGACAGGTTCTTAAAATGAAGGTCAGCTACTTCCAGAATCGTATTCTTTGTACCATCAAAACACCACGCTCCTTTATCTCTCTTTTATGTGAGACGAGGCAGAAAAAAATCAACTGCTTGTTTGTCTGTGTGTCAGAAAATTGACTTGGTATATAAATAAAAACAAGATTCTCACACTTATTTGAAGGAAGCAGAATCCTGTTAAGCGTCTTTCAGGCGGCTATTCGGAATTGAAACCTTTACAGTTGTTCCCTGATTGATTTTGCTTGCGATAGTGAGCGTTCCGTCATGAGCATCAATTAAACGTGAAGCAATGTAGAGACCAAGCCCAACACCTTTGCCTGCGGCCCAAGAAGAAGAGGCTGCTTGTGTAAAGGCTTTGCAAATATCAGGAAGGCGTGTTTCTTCGATACCAATTCCGGTATCTGTTATTTGGAAAAGAAGATTATTGTCCGGGTCATAATCTATTTTTAGCGAGACAGATCCCTTTTCGGGTGTGTACTTAAACGCGTTACCAAGCAGGTTGATCAATATTTGACGAAACCGTCTGGAATCTCCTTTGATCAATATGTCTCTGACGTTGTTTTCTACAATCAGATTCTGGTCTTTTTTCATTGCTTCGAGTTCAAAAGTGGCATGACAATAATCAACGATATCATCGTGCTGAAAATACTCTTCGAACAGCTTCAGTTCGCCGCTATCAATGGTAGAAGCATCAAGTAATTCATTTATCAATTCCAATAGGTGCTGGGCACTGGAATGAATGTCTTTCAACGCTGCTGTTTGTTTGGCGTTTACTGGCCCATAAACTTGATGTTCAAGCATGTCGGAGAAGCCAATAATTGCGTTCAAAGGGGTGCGGAGTTCATGGCTCATTGTTGCCAGAAAATTACCTTTGGATTTATTTGCGTTCTCGGCTTCCTGCCGGGCGATAGTTAGCTTGTGTGTGCGTTCAGCAACTCGTTGTTCCAGATTCAAGTTAAGTCGTCTCAGTTCTTCCTGCGCTTTAACACGTTCTGTTATATCCTCTTCTGTCGTGACAATAACTTGTCGCCCGGAAATGGGGTCAAGGCCCATTTCCGCTGTTAAGGTATGCCAGCGTTCTCCAAAGGCTGTGTATGTCTTGATGTCTCTTTTAAAGCGCTTGAGTGTACCGTGGTGATCCAGAATACGCTTGAGGATTTCTGGGTCATTATACCGGTCTTCTATAGTTTTTGATTTTTCTTGAACATTATAAGCATTGGCCGCGGCAGGATTTTGTGCCAGTAAACTGCCGTCTCCATCAAACGTGGTGATCATCAGAGGAGTGTGTCTGATCGCCTCCAAAATTCTTTTTGTTCTGTGATCCAGTTCATCTTTTACCTGCGGTGTTGCCTCAATAAGAAGGGCTTTTTTTTCGCTTTCGATCAAAATTGGTGTGAAGGTCAGAATAGCCATTTGTGGTTGGCCATTTGGATAGAGCGTCCAGTTTTCTTCAACCCGGTCACCTTTGGCAGATGTTTCAAACACCTCATAGAGGCGTCTTCTTACTGAACTGGAGTCCGTTGAGAAATCTCTCTGGATCAGATCATCAAGCGTATTGGCATCCCAAAATTTGAGAGCGGGCTCATTTCCCCACCAGATACTATGGCCTTCTATATCGAAGACCCAAATGGCTGTACTTAGCCTGTTAAAGGCTAATAAATCCTGCCAGAATTGAAACTCTGGCAGCTTTCCAGTCATAGACGAAGTCATATATTCTATCCAGTAGTTAATCGCAGGATATCATTGCGCGAAGGAGTTTGGAAGTTTAACCCGCACGACGGGGAGAGAATGTTTTGAATCAAGTTACCGTTTCGCTTTACGGTACTTCTTGCTTTTGGATTTCGCTTCGGCAACAGCCATACGATCAGACAGATCGCCACCTGAGGTGTTTGAGAGACCAAGCTCATCATCTTGCAGTTTTTTGATTTCATCCCGAATTCTGGCGGCTTCTTCAAATTCCAGATCAGCGGCAGCTTCATGCATTCGCTTGGTCAGATCGTCTATGTAGGATTTGAGGTTGTGTCCGACACGATGACTGTCACTTGTATCTTTCAGGTCAACAGTGACATGGTCGCTTTCGTATACAGAGCCGAGTATATCCCCTATTTGTTTGCGAACAGATTCAGGGGTAATCCCATGTTCCTCGTTATAAGCCTGTTGTTTTTCCCGGCGGCGATTGGTTTCATCAAGAGCCTTGGTCAGAGAAGGTGTCATCTTGTCGGCGTAAAGAATGACCTTGCCATCAACATTACGTGCGGCACGGCCAATGGTTTGAACCAAAGCCGTGGTCGAACGCAAGAACCCTTCCTTGTCCGCATCAAGAATACAGACCAGGCCACATTCGGGAATATCAAGCCCTTCACGTAAAAGGTTGATGCCAACTAGAACGTCAAACACACCTTTGCGAAGGTCCCGGATAATCTCCATTCTTTCCAAGGTATCAATATCGGAATGGATGTAACGGACTTTCAGATGGGCTTCGTGCAGATATTCTGTCAGGTCTTCTGCCATGCGTTTTGTCAGTGTTGTGACAAGAACACGCATGTTTCGACTGACGACACCCTTACATTCCTTGATAAGGTCATCGACCTGGGTTTCTGTAGGTCTGATTTCACAAACAGGGTCCAGCAAACCGGTCGGGCGGATAACCTGTTCAGCAAAAACACCACCGGTTTCATTGAGTTCCCATGGACCCGGCGTAGCCGACACAAAAATACTTTGCGGGCGCATGGCTTCCCATTCCTGGAATTTAAGTGGGCGGTTATCTATGCAAGAGGGGAGACGGAAACCATATTCAGAAAGATTGGATTTTCTTGCAAAGTCACCATTGTACATGCCGTTAAGCTGCCCGATGGTCACGTGGCTCTCGTCGACAAAGAGCAGTGCATTGTCAGGCAGGTACTCAAATAGAGTGGGCGGTGGTTCACCGGGCGCGCGCCCGGTCAAGTATCTGGAATAGTTTTCAATACCTGCACAGGCTCCTGTTGCCTCGATCATTTCCAGATCGAACATTGTTCGTTGTTCTAGACGCTGGGCTTCAAGGAGCTTGTTTTCCTGATTGAATTTCTCCAGTTGAACCTTTAGATCCGCTTTGATGCCTTTCGCTGCTTGTAAGAGTGTGGGGCGGGGGGTCACATAGTGACTGTTGGCGTATACTCTAACGCCCTCTAAATCTGCGGTTCTCTCACCAGTTAGTGGATCAAATTCCTGAACTGTTTCAATTTCATCGCCAAAAAAAGATATCCGCCATGCACGATCTTCGTAGTGTGCCGGAAAAACCTCTAGCGTGTCACCACGTACTCTGAAAGTGCCGCGGCCAAAAGCGATATCATTACGGGTATACTGAAGCTCTACGAGTGATTTCAGAATATCACGCATGTTGACTTCCTGCTCGACCTTGAGGCTAAGTGTCATCTGGGCGTAGGTTTCAGGGGACCCGATACCATAAATGCATGAGACCGAAGCAACAATGATGACATCATCTCGTTCAAAAAGTGCACGGGTTGCAGCATGGCGCATGCGATCAATCTGTTCATTGATTGAACTGTCTTTTTCTATGTAGGTATCAGTACGAGCGACATAAGCTTCGGGCTGATAATAATCATAATACGAGACGAAGTATTCAACCGCATTGTCCGGGAAAAAACCTTTCATCTCTGTATAGAGCTGAGCTGCGAGCGTTTTGTTATGGGCAAGAACAAGGGCGGGGCGTTGCAATTTCTGGATTGTTTGCGCCATTGTGAAAGTTTTACCAGACCCGGTTACCCCCAGTAGAACCTGACTGCGCTCTCCTTCATTTAATCCATCACAGAGTTCTTTAATTGCTTGGGGTTGATCCCCTGATGGCGAGAACTCTGAATCAAGGCGAAAGGGCTTCGAATCATCTTTGAAAAAACTGTCCGAGATGCGTTCTATTAATGGAGACGTCATTTATATTCTCTGGTTTGGCGTGTTTTCTGGTCTGGAGATTTAGAAAGTTATGTAAGCTCAATTAGGTTGATCTTCAACTACAAGTTTTCGGTACAGGGATTGGTCCATAATACCTTCACTGTTAATAAGAAGAATACGTGAATCAGGTGATAAGCCAAGTACTTCACGTGTATCCTCGTGTGTTGCTGTCATAATCAAAGCGGCGAGGCCTGCGATACTTGATTCGCCTGCTTCCAAAACAGGATCATTAAAGGGGGAACCTGCGACTAACTTCATTGTCGGGCCCGTTATTGTATCTGGTATTGTCATGAAGAAATCGGCTCCATGAGATAGAATTTCCCAAGCGATAGGAGATGCTTCGCCACAATCCAGCCCAGCCATAATCGTGTGAATTTTTCCGGTTTCTTTATCACCACTTGCTTTGATTAAAGAGCCTTCGGCTGCAGATGCATATAAACAGGCCGCAGTTTCTGGTTCCACAATGATGATTTTTGGCCGTCTTTCGCCAAGATGAGCCCAGAAATAACCGGTTAGTGCCGCGGCTAATCCTCCAACACCAGCCTGAAGGAATATATGTGATGGAGGAATTGCCTGTCGAAAACGACGTGTGAAATATTCCTTCAGGGTTTCTTCTGCAATAATGCTATAGCCCTGCATTATCTGTGCAGGAATGTCGCGATAACCATCCCATGACGTATCCGAGATGATCTGGGCACCTTGATTTTCAGCGTCCCTGGAGCAGTATTCAACAGTGTCGTCGTAATCCAGGGACGTTTGGATTACAGTTGCTCCAAATTCTTCAATGGCGGCTATGCGAGATGTGCTACAACTCTCTGGAACAAAGACTGTCGCTTTACATCCAAAGATTTGGGCGCCCCATGCAACTGAACGTCCATGATTACCATCAGTCGCAGTTGTAACTGTTAATTCAGACGTGATGTCACGGTAAGTTTTTTTTCTTAAATCGTCAGCGCCTATTTCTGTCTCCAACTTTTGCTCAACAGTTGATTTCAAAAATCTGTAAACAGCATAGGCGCCGCCGAGTGCTTTGAAAGAGCCGAGGTGAAATCGTTTGCTTTCATCCTTGAAACTGATGTCGACAAGATTAAGTTCTCTGGCAAGACCTGGCAATGAGACAAGCGGGCTGACTTTATACTCAGGCCAACTGGTTATTTCTTCAAGGGCCTTTTGACAGCTTTCTTTGGAGAGTATGTGATCGAGATCCTCTCCATAAGCCATGGATCTGGACGCATCAGGGTTGGGAAGAAGGTTGAATTGAGATCTTTTCCAGATTGAGAAATAGCGGTCCATTTGGTTTAATCTACCGTGTTCAAAGGTACTTGGCTCTGCCTAGTTAAACTTTTTTCCAAAGAGAGGGAAAGAGGGTAAAGACACAAAGTTAGTTGTTAATTAGAATTATTCTAAAAAAATCTTGACTTCGTGAATTTCTGGAGATTAAGTAGGTGCATGAAAATACCCTCTGCGCAGGGCCTTGCGCAATTAGATTTTGACGCAATTAAAATTTGCATTAATACCGGCGCTCACAAGGTGGGCATAATTATGAGGACAAGTAAGCATGCTTACGATTGGTGATAAGTTTCCTGAATACGCTTTGACGGCTGTTGTTTCTAATAACCCAACTGATGGTTTTGTTGAAATCACAGACAAAAGCTATGAAGGAAAATGGAAAGTTGTTTTCTTCTGGCCAAAAGATTTCACATTCATTTGCCCAACTGAAATTGCTGCCTTTGGTGCAATGAACGAAGAGTTCGAAGATCGTGATGCGCAGATTCTTGGTGTTTCTACCGATAGCGATTTTGTACACATGGCATGGCGTAAAGACCACGAAGATCTGAATGACCTTCCTTTCCCAATGGTTTCCGACATCAAGCGCGAGCTTTGTGAAGATCTTGGTATTCTGGACGCAGAAGCTGGTGTTGCTCTTCGTGCAACTTTCATCGTTGATCCTGACGGAATCATTCAGCACGTTGGTGTAAATGGTTTGAATGTTGGTCGTAACCCACAAGAGACTCTTCGTATCCTTGATGCGCTACAGACTGATGAGCTGTGCCCATGTAACTGGAACAAAGGCGACGACGTTCTTAAAGTTGCTTAAGAACCAAGAGCTTTAGAAAAGGGCGGGTCCGGGCAACCGAACCCGCCTTTTTCAGTTAAACCTCAACTTAGTATCAAAATTATGACATCACGCGATAAAGGGAGATATAGATCGTGTCTATTAGTGATCTGAAGTCAGCAGTTCCTGATTATGCCAAAGACCTCAAATTGAACATCACCAATGTTCTGACGTCGACATCCCTGAATGAGCAGCAAATTTGGGGAGCTGCGCTATCTTCTGCTCTGGCTAGTCGAAATGCTTTTGTCATCAAGGCAATTAACGCTGAAGCAAAAGAAAAATTGTCTGCTGAAGCTTATTCAGCAGCAAAATCAGCGGCATCCATTATGGGGATGAATAATATCTATTACCGCTTTGCACATTTAAGCGGGAATGAGGATTATTTGAAGCTTCCAGCCAGATTACGCATGAATATCATCGGTCGCCCTGGCGTTGATAAAGTTGATTTTGAACTTTGGTCCTTGGCAGTTTCAGCCATCAATGGCTGTGGCATGTGCATTGAATCCCATGAAAAGCAGGTTGCTGCGGGCGGTATTTCCAAAGAAGGTATTCAGGACGCTATACGTATTGCGTCTGTAATGCATGCTCTTGCTGCTACGTTTGATGGTGAAGATGCTTTGGCCGAATAGGAAAGTAACTTTCTAAGATTTAAAAGCAGTGTGCAAGGAAAGAGGCTATTGAGACTCTTTTTTTATTTCGTCTCGTTCTTGGTGGGTCATCCGGTCAGCAAGAAAGCTTTCTGGGGACAGGATCGCAGCTAAAGAAACAGAAACTGTCGAAACAAATACCAACAGAACCAAAAGAGCTGTCAGACTCACAAGACCAGTTTTCCGATCATTTTGCTTGTATGAATCGCGGACATATCCTGTTCGGTGCATCCCGCATCTCCTCGCGTTTGTATAATACGCCCTATTCCTGTCAGGAAGTGGGTCTTTAAGTTTGTAGTTTGTACATTGAAGCTCTGCTGATTACCTCTTTTAGAGATAAAGTGTGACAGCTATTTAGAAGAAATGCGGCAATTTGGTGTTTATGCTTTAGGGCAACAGCATCTTAAGGATGTCGGTTGAAGGGTGTTATTTTTGTGGTGTGCGAATTGACAGGAAAATCGTAAAAATGCCTTATTCTGAGATTCACTGTTGCGATGTCTGTGTCGGTTATATTACGGTGCCGCTGTGCAACACCCCGTCTTGAAACTCGTAAGTCCGATCAGACCTAATCTTGTCTAGATTCGGCGAAACAACAGGAGCATAAGGTCATGCCGCAACTTGCGGATCGCCTCTCGCGAATCAAACCCTCTCCGACTATTGCTGTAACTACAAAAGCCCGTGAACTGAAAGCTGCCGGGCGTGACGTCATTGGCCTTGGCGCTGGTGAACCGGATTTTGATACGCCGGATAACATCAAAGCAGCCGCTATTACCGCCATTAATGGTGGGGACACACGCTACACAGCCGTTGATGGGACGCCGGAACTTAAAGCGGCAATCTGTGAAAAATTTAAACGAGACAATGGTCTCGGCTATAAGTCAGAACAGATTACGGTTGGTACTGGTGGTAAGCAGATCCTCTATAATGCTTTTATGGCGACGCTGAATCCGGGTGATGAAGTTATCATTCCGGCACCTTTCTGGGTGTCATATCCTGATATGGTTTTGTTGGCTGACGGCGAACCAGTTGCTGTGCCTTGTATGCAAAGCAATGGTTTTAAGCTACAGGCCGAAGATCTGGAAGAAGCAATCACTGATAAAACAAAATGGGTGTTGCTGAATAGCCCCTCAAACCCGACGGGTGCAGCCTATTCTTATGACGAGATGAAGGCACTGACAGATGTGCTTAAACGTTATGAACACGTGATGATCTTGACGGATGATATGTATGAAAAGCTCGTCTACGATGACTTTGAATTCGTAACACCCGCACAGGTTGAACCGTCCCTTTATGATCGTACGCTGACCATGAATGGTGTTTCCAAAGCCTATTGCATGACTGGTTGGCGTATCGGTTTTGCCGGTGGTCCTGTGCCACTGATCAAAGCGATGGCGAAAATTCAGTCTCAGAGTACATCAAACCCTTGTTCTGTCAGTCAGGCAGCTGCTGTTGAAGCTCTTCGTGGGGATCAAAGTTTCATTCCCAAGCATAACGAAGTTTTCAAAGCGCGCCGTGATATGGTTGTTGATTTACTCAATGATTGTCCGGGCATTAATTGTTCAAAGCCTGAAGGTGCTTTCTATGTCTATCCGTCTTGTGAGGGTACTATTGGCAAGACAACCCCGGATGGAAAACAGATTTCATCTGATGGTGATTTTGTGACCTACCTGCTCGAAAGTTTTGATGTTGCTGCGGTGCAGGGAGAGGCTTTTGGTCTTTCACCTTACTTCCGTATTTCCTATGCGACATCTACAGAAGCATTGAAAGAAGCTTGTGAGCGTATCAAACGGGCTTGTGAAGCTCTGAGCTAAAGATGAGTTAAGGATACGATCAGTTTCTCGCGAAATATTTGAACGAGAGGATTTGGTTTAAAACTATGAAAGGGTGCATCATTCGATGTACCCTTTTTCATTTTGTTGATAGCTTGAAGTATCTGTTACACGGGGTGTTAACGCAGCAGTGATTTGTTTGTGAGAAAGACAAAGAGTATCTCTGTAACTGTAACATGACAGAGGATTTATAATGTTATTGAAATTTTGCAAACCTTGGGAGCTGAAAGAAAGTCAGTTAACCGAGGAAAGTGTATATTTGAATAGGCGCAATTTTATGAAGCAAGCTGCTTTGGGATCAGCAGTTTTATCCGCCGGCCTTGTGACGGGGTGTGATGAACCCTCGGCAGAGGCAACAGCACCGTCCGAAAAGACAACAACGCAGTCCAGTCTGGATCCAAGCGCCAAATATTATCCTGCGAAACGAAACGATCACTATAAGCTTGATCGGGATCTGAGTCTTGAAGAGCTTGCGACAACCTATAACAATTTTTATGAATTTGGTTCTTCGAAAAACATTCATAAAAAAGCTCAGGCTTTGCACTTGCGCCCATGGTCGATTGCCATAGATGGCATGGTAGAGAAGGAGATGCTGCTGGATGTAGATGATCTTTTTGCAAGGATTGATTTTGAAGAACGTTTCTACCGTCATCGTTGTGTTGAAGCATGGTCGATGGCTGTTCCGTGGACCGGGTTTCCTTTACGGAAACTGGTCGAACTTGCTCGTCCGTTGTCCAGTGCAAAGTATATCCGTATGGAGACCTTTAATCTGCCTGATATTGCCAGCGGTCAGAAAGCGCATTGGTATCCCTGGCCCTATATCGAGGGATTGACGATTGAAGAGGCATCTCACGATCTTGCGTTTATTGCCACAGGGATTTATGGCAAGCCAATGCCAAAACAGAACGGAGCACCGCTTCGATTAGTAACACCGTGGAAATACGGTTTTAAATCTACGAAGTCGATTATAAAATTTACCTTCACAGATGAAAGACCGATTTCATTCTGGGAAGAAATTCAAGAATCGGAATATGGGTTCTGGGCGAATGTTAACCCGGACGTTGCCCATGCGCGTTGGAGCCAGGCTACTGAGCAACCACTCGGCAAAAGCGAGCGGGTGCCGACACTGTTGTTTAACGGATATGCTGATGAAGTCGCTGATCTATATAAAGATATTAAAGGCGAACGTCTTTATACTTAAATTGAGAGAAGATCAGCTTTTGCAATGAATTAAGACTGAGTAAGCTTTGATTTTGTTATTCAGGTCTTCAGGTAAATATTTGGTGTTTTTTGTTTCGTGTGAATTATAGGGTACATCGACTCTGTCAAGAAGCCGCGTTAAGCGGCTTTCTTTGACGGCGAAGTTAACATTCTGAGGGATGTCACCTGTCATACCCGCGACTGCAACGGCATTGAGCTTTGAGGCAATAACTCCGACTAACTCACCGTATTTGTTTACTAATGCTCCACCACTATTTCCGTGTTGCACAGGAACTGAAACCTGTAGGAAGTTTTTATTGCTTCCCATACCTCTTAAAGCATTAATTCTTCCATCAGTATAAATACCATCTGTTGATAAAAGCCCAGGAAGAGGGAAGCCATATGTTGCTACATATTCTCCTTGCAGGGGAGGCGCTGAAACTGAAGCAAATTTATTAGATTTAATCTTGGTTTTTATTACTGCAAGATCGTCTTCTTCGGAAAATATTATGACTTCAGCACTTGATGTTGCGCCAAGGCTGTTTTTTATATTGATTTGTTTACACCCATCTATGACGTGATGATTTGTTGCTACATAACCTTTGTTGTTAACGAAGAAGCCTGTGCCAGTTGACTCAGATGATTCATTCTCTTTTTCTGATCCTGATGCAGAAGGAGAAGTTTCTTTTTGAGCAAAGTTTGTTGCGAGCTCTTGTATCGTCAAAATACGCCCTACCTGTCCGGTAGGAAAAATGTTATTTAAGGCTGCTGCTGTTGCACCGATAAAGTCATCTTCCTCAAAGTCCCCCATATGTTCCCCAAAGCCGTTATAAACTGGTTTTCCTGTTTCATAATCGACTGCTGAACAGCTTACTTTTTGTGAGATGCCTATCACGGCTCTTTCCGCTGTACCGGCTGCATTACATTGAAAAACGAGTGCATCATGAATGATAAAGTTTTCTAGAACAGCTTTGTACAGGTTGGCTGGTATAACCGTATAACCTCTCTCAAGGAGGAAACCACGCATCTCTTGTTTAGCTAGAGGATGAGACAGTGGTGATAAAATTGCATAGTTGTACTGCTTATCATTCTGCGCAGAATAGTCGCCTTTTGATTGATATGTGGCTGATATTCCGCATCCTGAAATTAGCAGTGATAACGCTAAACAAATTAAGCTTTTGATTTGCATGATTGAATTCCAGGAAATGACCGCAAAATGTGAGGAGCTATATACTCCCCTAGGTTCTGTTTAAGGTCAAATACAAAGAGAGTTAATAGTTGTATTTTTCTATTTTAGAGGGAGTTTTAGGTTCATGAGAATGTTGCTAAAAATGATATGAAAAGTATTGTCAGTTCGAGTTATAACTGGATGAACATTCGATACTAATCTTAACCGAAATAATTTTCTTGCCAGCAGGTTGTGGTGTTGACAGGACGCGTAACGTTTTAGCTTAAAAGATGCTTGGAAAGATCTAAAAGAGAAAGTGTCGATGAGGATCGATCTGCTTTTTTGGTCTCGTATATTCATGGTTTTTAGGTCAATAATTCTTAAGGTTATTTCAATTTTATTTTAATAAACTTAAATAATTTAAATTTGACTGAATATTTGTGTGAAAGTTAAAGTAATATTTGTGTAACGTTATGAGGAAAAATGAAGTACTCTGGTGACAGCTATCTGTTTGAACTCTGTGAAATCATACTTGGGCTTCTTGCAAAGACATAGATAGATAATAAAAATACTCCGGTGTACTCGACTGCACCCGTTTTTGCCAAAAATCGTTTTGAGTAATCAGAGTTAATAAAGCTGCTACACAAAAAACGATAATAAAGATCTAAACGGGGAAACATAATGTCAATCAAACCACCATTCACTGATCTTGAGATCAAGAAGGCCGAGGGAGGCTTTTATGAGGGATACAGTGTCCCCATTGCCCTAATCAGTAAGATCAGTATGACCCTACTTGTTATATGGGCGCTGGTCTGGCCGGGCAATGCCAATAGCGTCCTGTCTGCTTTGAATTCTAACGTCCTGAATAGTTTTAACACCTTTTATATTATCGCCGTTGGCGGTTTTGCATTCTTCCTGTTTATCATTGCCTTGATACCGGCCTCAGGCAGGAAAAGGCTGGGTGCTGAAGGGGTTAAGCCTGAATTTTCCAACTTTTCATGGTTCTCAATGATGTTTGGTGCTGGCCTTGGAGTTGGTTTGATGGTCTTCGCGACCGCAGAACCTCTCGGTCTATGGGGATCAAACCCGGTTATCATTGATGGAGATGTGGTTCCAAATACTGAAGAGGCGGTCCAATCTGGCTATCGCTATACCTTCCTGCACTATGGTTTTCATGCCTGGGCTATTTATGTGACCACAGGACTGTCATTGGCTTACTACGCATACACTCGCGATATGCCTTTGACGATTCGTTCAGCTCTGACCCCTCTTTTTGGTAAAATGATCAATGGAACATTTGGTCACATCGTTGATGTTCTTGGCGTTGTTGCGACCATTCTTGGTGTATCAGTGACCATTGGCTTTGGTGTCAGCCAATTTGTAGATGGTGTTTATGCTGTCACAGATATGAGCTGGCTTATGAACGGCGATGCCGAAGCGCCAAAACCAAGTGTCGTTGGTTTGCTTGCGGCGTTGTTCATCATTATGGGGTTATCAATCCTGTCTGCCGTTTCTGGTGTTGGTCGCGGGATCAAGTATCTCTCTAACCTCAACCTGGTACTATCAATCATCCTGCTTCTGACATTTGTTTTCTTTGGCTCTTTTGCTTTTGCAATGACAACCTTTGGTACGAGTTTGGTTGATTATATCCTTCACTTCGCTCAAATGTCATTTGGTGCTTATGGCCCGCTGTCTGCTGAAGAGTTTGCGATGGCGCTTCCTGACGTTGCCAAAGGTCTGCCAGCCGAAGACATTGCGTCTATCTTTAGCGGTGCGACCAACGCATGGGGATCTTTGGACGGTTTCAAAGAGACTTTGCCTGCCTCTGTGACTGCACTTGAGAATTCAGACGAAGTCGCGGTAGCACTTTATGCTGCTGGTACAGAAGGACGTCAGTTTGGGTGGCAAGCCGGCTGGACAACCTTCTACTGGGCGTGGTGGATTGCTTTCTCTCCATTTGTTGGTCTTTTCCTTGCGCGTATTTCCAAAGGTCGTACTGTTCGTGAATTCATCCTTGGATGTGTTATCGCACCGGCGATTGTTTGTTTCCTGTGGATGACCATCCTTGGCGGAACAGCAATTGATCTTGAGCTAACGGGCGTTGCTGATGGCGCGATTATCGGCGCGACCAATACTGCAAAGCTATTTGTGACCCTTGGTCAGATGCTTTCCG
The DNA here is from genome assembly GCF_900313065.1 of Kiloniella sp. EL199. Taxonomy (GTDB): domain Bacteria; phylum Pseudomonadota; class Alphaproteobacteria; order Kiloniellales; family Kiloniellaceae; genus Kiloniella. Next base: position 267,581 of record NZ_OMPU01000014.1, on the reverse strand, counting down.
GCGGTGTTCTGTCCGGTTTAACGATCATGTGTGTTGTTCTGATCATGACCTTCCTGGTGACATCGGCTGACTCTGGTATTCTTGTGATGAATACAATTATGTCCGGTGGTGAGCAGGAAACAGGTATCAAGCACCGCATTATCTGGGGCGTGATTCTAACCAGTGTAATCGGTGCTTTGATTATTGCTGGTAATAGTGGTGCAGAAGCAAATCCTTTTGGCGCGCTTCAGAATGCGATGATCATTGGGGCGCTTCCCTTCACAATGGTGATGGTTCTGATGGTGATCTCTCTTGCCAAGGCTCTCTATAGAGATAACCACAGAGAGAAGATTGCAGAGACGACACAAGCAGCTGAATAATCTTTCGGCATGAAAATTAAGAAGCCACGCAGAAATGCGTGGCTTTTTTTATTGAGCGGCGAAATAGGCGGCAGGGGGTTTTCCCAAGGTACGTTTGAACATGGCGATAAAGGCACTGGGGCTGTCATATCCCAAATCAATAGCGACAGATGTCACCGGTTCGCCATGAGCCAGACGTTCCATGGATGCCATCAGGCGGCACTGGCTACGCCATTGGCGAAAGGTCATGCCCAGTTCTTTGGAAAACAATCTTGCAAGCGTACGGCTACTTGCGCCCGCATCGTTGGCGAGATCTCCTAATCCTCTCGGATCAGAAGGAGTGTGGATTAAACACTCGGTAACACGACGTAACCTGAGATCCTGAGGAAGGGGTAAGTGAAGGGGAACGGTTCTGGCTGTCCGGATCTGATCCATAAGAACCTGCATCATCCGCCCATCAGGCCCTTGCTCATCATATTCTATGGGTAGATTGGCAGCGTGCAGTAACATTTCCCTCAACAGCTTTGAGACGGAAATAACGCAACAGCTATCTGGCATACCCTGAGAGAATTCTTTGTCCAGATGCAGCGCCCGCCATTTTGAACCGTGGGGGGAATAGACTTCGTGATCAGTTTCATGGGGGATCCACACGGCCCGTTGCGGGGGCACGACCCAGCTACCCTGATCTGTGTAAATAGCGAGAACCCCTTCGGCTGCGTAGGCGAGTTGGCACCATGCATGACTGTGGGGCAAGACCCGCCTGCCGGGGCGCATATTCGCAGCGCGTACCATTACCGGGCGCACCAGTTCTTCTGGCACATCATTGGGTTTCGATACCAAGGGCTGATTGGGTAGCGGTTCAATTCTCATGAGGTTTTTCCCGCAAATGTCCGTTTGTCGATATCATATGGCACGATAACGCAAGACAGCCTTCGTCGCTATGTCTTATTGTAACGATAATTAAAAAAAGTCTTGATGGAAAATAACATATGAAATCCCTCGGTCATTATTTGAAACCGGAAGTCTGGCGTACGCCTGAAGGTTGCCTGATCATTCTTTCCGCGGCCATGCCGTTGGCCTTTGCAACCTGGATGAGCCTGCTGAATAATTTTGTTGTGGAAAAGGCCGACTTTGGTCTCGCTGAAATCGGCATCTTGCAGTCTGTGCGTGAAATTCCCGGCCTCTTGGTGGTGAGCGCTCTTTTGTTCCTTCTTTTTATCAAGGAACGCACTTTTGGCCTTATGGCTTTAATTCTGTTGGGCGTGGGTGTTGCCGTTACGGGCTTTTACCCCAGTGCCTTTGGCCTCTATGTGACCACCGTTATCATGTCTGTGGGGTTTCACTATTACGAAACCGTCCAGATGTCGCTAACCCTGCAGTGGGTTGATAAGGAACGCGCGCCCTTGTCTATGGGGCGACAGCTTTCTGCCCGTTCCATCGCGTCAATCATTGCCTACGGCATGATCTGGGTGATCTTCACCTTTTTTGGCCTTGATTATAAATGGGTCTATCTGGCGGGTGGTACCATGACCATCTTGCTCGTCCTGTTTGTTGTATTTGCTTTTCCTTCCTATCAGCCAAAGGAAGTGCAGCACAAGAAGATGATCTTGCGCAAACGCTATTGGCTCTTTTATGCGCTGACCTTTATGGGCGGAGCGCGTCGTCAGATCTTTGTCGCTTTTGCCAGCTTTATGATGGTCGTGAAGTTCGATTTTTCTGTGGCCGAAATCACCATGCTCTACTTGGTGAATCAGGCGATTAATTTCTGGCTTGCGCCTAAAATCGGTAAATTCATCTCACGCTGGGGCGAGCGCCGCGCATTGGTCTGTGAATACATCGGGCTTATTCTGGTATTTTCTGGCTATGCCCTGGTCGCAGAAGCCTGGATCGGTGCTGTCCTCTATATATTGGATCACCTGTTCTTTTCCTTTGCCATTGCACAGAAAAGCTACCTGCAAAAAATCGCTGATCCCAAAGATATTGCCTCTACCTCTGGCGTCAGCTTTTCCATCAACCATATCCCGGCTGTCTTTATACCGGTCCTCTTCGGACATGCCTTCCCCGACGAAGCCATGTGGATGGTCTTCGCTGCTGGTGCAGGCATGGCTGTGATATCCTTGATTTTGGCTTTCAATGTACCGAGAGATCCAAGGCCGGGTAATGAGGTTGTTATAGGTGGGACGCAATCTTTGCCGCAGGCTGCGGAGTAGGGGGCAAGCTGTATCTTATTGGAGTGCTGATACTCTTCGTCAGCACTCTTATTTTATTATGGTTTAGATTTGTGCATATTTCAATTAAGCCTTTCACAAGCTTTTGAAAGCCCTAAGTTACAGGCTTTCTGGAAATATATTGTTGTGTTTTCGATATTTTGTACGACGCCTTCTCCGTCATGATACAAATCTGCTAGGACATAACATGATGGCGCGTCATCGGCATTACAGGCTTGTTTGAATTTGATCGCGGCTTTTTGAGAATTCTGCTGAATGCCTTCTCCATGCAAATACGCGATTCCAAGGGAGTAACACCCTATTATGTAATTATTTTCACATGCATGTGTGAATAGGGCTGCTGCTTTTTCAAGATTTCGTTCGATCTTATAACCATTTCTATACATCTCTCCTAGATTAATACATCCTTTAGAGTATCCGCCATTGCATGCGTAATTATATGGAATAACTGCTTTTTGAAAATTTTGTTCGACCCCAATTCCGCCCTCGTAAGATAACCCGAGATAATAACATCCTTTTGGGTTTCCAGCATCGCAAGCGGCTTTAACTTCATTAAATTCATCAGCAGAACAGATAGACGCTGTAACAAGCAAAAAAGATAGAGCCATAAATATTTTCATAGTGTTTCCTGTTTGGACGTTTGCTTCATTACTCATAAGCTGTGTAGCATGCTGGCTTGGCCATTCATAGTTATCGTAACGATTAGAAAGATGACTAAATGTGGTGAGAACATTGTGAAAAGGAGTAAAATAAATACATTAGAGTAATATCAGGAATCGATTGAGCAAAAAAAACCCCCAAGAACAATGTCTTGGGGGCAAGTTGAACAGGGAGGCTTCACGTCTGGGAGACGTGGGGTCCGAAGACCCCCAGGCCGGAGCCTGGAAACAGACCAGCCGGAGCAAGCTCAACAGCCAGTCAAAGTAGATATTGCAACGCAACATCTGATGACAATGAATGTAGCATTTTTTTTGCGGATGTCGATTTACATTATTACAGTGCCGATATGCATTATGTGCATACCTATTAAGATTTTGTAATAAAAGCGTAATTTTAGGCGTTTTGCCTTAGAATTTTGATTCTGCGACCTTGCGTAATAGGAAATCGCGGAAAATGGCAATTCGTTTTGATGATCTCATTTCCTCGGCATAGGCAAAGTAGGCGTCGAATTGAGGTCCTTCAACCTCTGGTAATACCTGTACGAGATCGCTTGATTCCTGTGTCATAAAGTCAGGAAGCGCCCCCAGACCTGCACCAGAGCGCACAGCCTTCATAATGGCATAGATGTTATTAATCGCCATGGATGCACGTCTCAGTCCACGACCTTCGGTTCCCACATGTAAGAGCCAGTTGATATCTGGTAGCGGCGGTTTTGTATCGTCGCCATAAACAACGAGCCTGTGATCAGAGATTTCCTCGACAGTGCGCAGCATGCCATATTTCTTAATATAGCTGGCGGATGCATAGATATGCATCTGGGCTGTGAGCAGGTGCCGCTGGATCAAGTCGGCCTGTCTTGGCGGATGCAGACGCACGGCGACATCAGCTTCGCGCATGGAAAGATCCAACTCTTTGTCTGATAGAATAAGCTGTACTTCGACATCCGGGTAGAGATCAATAAACTCGTGCAGGCGCGGTGAGAGCCATGTTGAGCCAAAAGCAACGGTTGTTGTGATCTTAAGTGGGCCTTTGGGGCGGTCTTTACTCTCGGTTAGCTGTGCCTCTGTCATGGCAAGTTTGCCAAAGACATCATGAGCCGTTCTGTAAAGGAGTTCCCCCTGTTCCGTCAGGATCAGCCCGCGCGCATGGCGATGGAAAAGAGATACCTTGAGGCTGTCTTCCAGAGCAGAGATTTGTCGACTGACGGCTGATTGGCTGAGGTTCAGTTGCTCCCCGGCGTGGGTAAAGCTTCCGGCTTCGGCAACGGCGTGAAAAATACGCAGCTTATCCCAGTCCATAATCGATGCTTTCAGGCCACTCCGGCGTTTTGTGCCCTCTGACAAACCATTTCTCCCTTAGTCTGCGCGTTGAATTCGCGGCAGCGATTCGTAAATTATCAATATCTTACTGTAATTACAGCTTCTTAACAAATTGTGCCTAAGCGTATGCTTTTGGGAAGGCCCAAATCAAACTAAATGTCCAAATTCAATCCCCACTTGAGTGTATTTTGGACAAATAAAAAAAGCGAAGCTCTTGCAAGCTCCGCTTTTTTATCCTGATTGTGTGACCCGTTCTAGTCATTCATTTCAGTCAAATAGCGTTCTGCTTCCAGTGCAGCCATACAGCCCATTCCGGCGGCGGTTACGGCCTGTCTATAAATTTTGTCGACACAGTCACCTGCCGCAAAAACACCGGGAACATTGGTTGTTGCCGTGCCGGGGGTTGCCAGAATGTAGTTTTCGTCATCCAGATCCAGCTTGCCCTTGAAGATTGCTGTCGCAGGATCGTGCCCGATGGCCACAAACATGCCGCTGACATCAAGCTCAGAGAATGAATCATTCTGAGTATCTCTTAGCTTCAGACCTGTTACGCCATCTGTCGGCGTGCCCAAGACATCATCAACAACTTTGTTCCACTGAATATCGATTTTTTCATTTTTCAACAGGCGATCTTCGAGGATCTTTTCACACCGCAGGGCGTCTCTTCTATGAACCAGTGTTACCTTGGAACAGATATTCGCAAGATAGAGGGCTTCTTCGACAGCGGTGTTCCCGCCCCCGATAACGGCAACTTCTTTGCCGCGATAGAAAAAGCCGTCACAGGTTGCACAAGCGGAAACACCGCGCCCGTTGTATGTTTCTTCCCCTTGCAGCCCCAGCCAGCGTGCCTGAGCCCCGGTCGCGATGATGACTGTATCGGCAACGTAGCTGTTGCCGCTATCGCCTGTGCAGACAAAGGGGCGTTCATCAAAGTTGACTTCATTAATAATATCAAAATGCATTTTTGTGCCAACGTGCTCAGCCTGCTTCTGCATCTGTTCCATTAACCACGGGCCTTGAATAACGTCTGCAAACCCGGGGTAGTTTTCGACCTCTGTGGTGATCGTCAGCTGGCCGCCGGGCTGCAGGCCCTGAACCAGAATTGGCTCCAGGTTCGCGCGCGCTGCATAGATGGCGGCGGTATAACCGGCGGGGCCAGAACCGATAATCAGTACTTTGGTGCGGTGGGTTTCGGACATGCTCTTTGTATCTTTCTCGTTTATATCTTTACCGGATCAACATTGTTCCGAGACACCATAACAACACCAAAATTGATCAATAGCTGATCTTAATGGTGAGAAACGAGGTGGAAATCCCTACAATAATCTTGGGGAAATCTCGGCGAAAATCACGATAGAATCGTCTTGTGCTTGTGTGAAAAATAGAGTGCCTTCTCGCTCTCTACAAGGGGGAGATCAATATCTTTTCAGCTTTCTCTACAGGCTTTTGTTTTTCTGTTATAACCGTCCGGAATCATCCAGTTTTTTCAATATGATTTTGGCAACCCGCTGTGATTCACAAAGCGGCGGATAATGCCATGAATCCAGCGTACCAGTAAAAGGGCGAATGATGCCATCATCCCTGAGCTTCCTGTGAAAACGATCAAACTTTTTGTTCCCGCCTTGCAGATCAACGGTAAAGACAGGGCGACCGGTACTCGCTGCCTCTGTAACCATGTTCACTGAATCACTGGTGACGACTATGGCGTCGGCAGATCCCAGAAAACCAAAGTAGGGGTTGGGGGATTGTCCATCCCACGCAAATGCGGGGAGGTCTTTCAGGTAGTTTGATAATAGCGCTTCGTTGTCCTGTCCGGTTCGCCGGGATGTTGTCACCAAAAAACCACATCCCGTTTGTTGGTGCAGTTTCTGAAGTTTGTTACCTAGCTGGTGAATAATATCGGCTGTGAGGTCATAGGCTTTGCTTTTGCCACCGATCAAAACTGCAACTAGTGGTCTGGGCAGATGCGTTATGCGAGGGGTGAGCTCTTCTTTGCCCCGTTCAAGAAGATCAGGCGTAATTTTGTTGAGGGCACCACAAGTAGCTAGAACATTGGGGCTTCTTAATCTATCGTGCTCAGGTGTAATAACCAAATCATAGAGATTGGGGGATACTTTGGGGTCTTGAATCTGAATGGCAAAAGTTTTTCCCATACTCAGTTTACGAACCAATGCCGTGAAAAGAGCAACCTGACGCCCGCAACCTATAATGATATCTGGCCAGTTGTCTTTTGGTTTTCCTTTGGCTTTGGGGGCATTTTTTGGCGAAAACGCGGATGCATCATAGATGCTGGTATGTAAAGGGATCAGCGAAGGTGGTAGCCACTTCCAAAAGGATTTCATCTGCACATGGTGAATGACAGGGGATAATCCCATAGCCGCTGCAAGGCCCAGACAATTGGCTTCGATACCGGCGCGTCCATCGCTAACAGCCCAGCAAACAAGGTTTTTCTTAATCTCTGTCATTGTTCAGGGAATATCGCGCGACAAGAGGATCTAGGCAAGGAAAAGACCATCATTGAGACAGTAACCTAATAGAATTTGTTTGTTGTATCTTGAAAAACCGGAGGTCGCGAGTAATATTGTTACTCAAAATCACTCGATTCGCTCTAATTGTTTATCATGTAAGAACATGAAGGTTTAGGGTGTTACCGGAAACACTGTACAGGACGTTTGCATGCGCCGCGTAAAGTTAGATCGTATAGATCTTCGTATACTTCAGGATCTTCAGGAAGATGGACGTGTCACGAACGTCGAACTCGCCCGCCGGGCAGGTATTTCGGCTCCTCCTTGCCTTCGACGGGTCCGGGCTTTGGAAGAAGCTGGTTTTATCAAGGGCTATCACGCAGAGCTAGAGGCTGAATCCTTGGGCTATGAAGTGACATTCTATGCTTTGGTTGGCCTGACAGGTCAGTCCGAGCAGGTTTTGACAGAATTTGAGAGCTATATGAATGAGTGGCCCGAAGTGCGTGAATGCAGCATGACACGTGGCTCAAACGACTTTGTTTTGAAGCTGGTTGCCCGCAATACCAGTCATGAAAACGAATTGACGGAAAAACTGACTGCTGCACCTCATGTAGCGACAGTGCAAACCATTCAGGTCATCAGAAGTTCGAAGAATACCCCAGGGGTTCCCATTGATGACAATGATGCGCTTCTTCTGGGTGGGCAGGAATAAAGCCTGTATTGCACAAAATACATTGGATGAATAATAAAGAAGCTCGGAATTTCCTGTGAAATCTGAGCTTCTTTATAATCTGGTGGTGTCTATCACTTACATTTCAATGACACAGTTTCTGCCCTTGTCTTTTGCTTTGTACAGGGCGCGGTCAGCTTTTTTCATCACGTCCATTGGGTCTTCGTGCTTTTCAGTGCGTTCTGAGACACCGATAGATACGGTGACTTTGACCTTTTTATTTCCCGTGTTTTTTTGCGAGCTTTTCTTTGATTTTGTCGGTTTTTTTGTGGGGCGATCTGACCCCCTGATAACAAAGACAGTTCCCTGGATACGTTCCCGGACTTCTTCAAGATAGTCAAAGGCGTCATCAATAGATTTTCCGGGGAAAAGCAACGTGAACTCTTCACCGCCATAGCGATAGGCGCGGCAACCGCCACCAGTCTGGCTGAGGCGAGACGAGACCATTCTAAGAACCTGATCACCGACATCATGCCCATAGGTATCATTGAACTTTTTAAAAAAATCGATGTCTACCATCGCCAGTGTATAGCGGCGCCCTAACTTCTTCATATCTGCAAGAAGTGCCCGTCGTGCGGGAATACGGGTTAGTTCATCCAGAAACGCCATACGGTGTGATTCCTGGAAAAGACTGAGAATGAGTAGAAGAGAAGCGAGGGTTATAAACATTGGCGTGGCTGGTGAATCGCCGTACCGAAGGGCAACACCAAAGAGTGCAATGATCCCGCCGAGGTATCCCGCATCCATTGGTCTGTGTTTTATGATCAGACGAACGGTCAAAACCAGAGCAGCAAGGCTGAAACCGCCAAAAGCCAGGGTAGGTAAAGGCATCCATAATCCCCATGCAGGACGCCATTGCATCGCGTAGTTTAAATCAATCCAAAGGTTGGAAAATATGCCCAGGTCATTGGCGGGGTAACCCAGTGTGGCAATCATGCATCCCGCGACGAACAGCAAGAGTCCCTTGGTAAAACCGGAAGGTGTTAAAAGGCCCCGTTCTTCACTGATTGCCAGCCCCATCCATGCCAATGGTATGAAAAGAAATGCGGCAGAGGATTGGGTTTCGGACATATCACTGCTGAAATAGGCAAGGGAAACTGCAATAGCGAAACAAAAAACCGGATTGGACTTTCTAAACCAAAGGCAAAGCCCTGCACCTAAAACGGATAGAGCCGTCGGGGCAATGCCAAGTAACAGATTTATAGGCGCAGGATAGTTTTGAGGATAGGCGACGAGATAAATAGCCCCTGTGACGAGCAGTGTTGGTGGCAGGTATAATTTTAAATAGTCCGAAATCACGGGTAAGGATGCTTCTCGAAAAAGAAAGACGTAAAAACAGGCATTAACGCAAGACAGTGCCTAGGGAAAATAGAAACGATCTTTTGTGTGAATGATCTCCTTCTTTATTCACCCTGAGAAAGCGCCTGTTTTGAAATGCGTTCCATTATATCTTCGATCTCCGGGCTGCCTGATTTTTCTTCTTCACCAGCGTTTTCATCAAGGAAGCTGTCAATGTCAGTATCTTCACTCACGGGGATTTCTTCATCATTAATTACGACCTCTTCTGATGCCTCCGTCGCTTCAGGGGGTTCTGCTTCGGCAGACATACCATCTGCAGCTCCTGTTTTCGGCGAAGTTTCTTCTGTGGTTGCATCCTGAGATAAAATTTGATCTTCGAGAGGATCTTCCAGCCCTTCTAACGGGCTATCGATATCTTCTGCTGTTGCAGATTCAGTCATAGCTTCTTCAGTGCTGTCTTCGTCCTTGCCTTCTGCCGGCAATGCTTCTTCAAGGTTGTCTGCGATTTCAGCGATGACATCATCTCCAGCGGCATCGGCAGTTTCCGATTCAGTTATATCCTCTGCCAGGTTTTCAGAAATATCTTCGGTTATTTCTGTTTCTGAAACGTCTACAGTCGAATCTGCCAGAGAAACTTCATCTGGTTCGGATTCTGAAGAATCGGGTTCGCTTTCAGATTCGCTGACATCTGCCATAGACACGTCGACTATTTCATCATCTGTGCTTTCGTTCGTATCATCCATAGAAAGGTCATTCTCATCCACAGCCATGTAGCTGTCGCTGTCCGAAGATTCCAGGTCCGTGACAAGTTCTTCGATCTCGTCGATGCTGTCTTCATCAGCGTTTTCTTGTGGTGAAGAATTGTCTAGTTCCGGTGTGTCTTCTTCAACGTCAGAAGCTTCTTCTTCGGCTGCAACCTCGTCTTCGGGAGCAGGAAGGGATAGATCGGAATCCGCTGATTTGTTTTCTATTTCAACAGGTTCTCTCGTCATTGCCGAAATGCGCGTATCCATATCCTGAAGGGTGTTTGTGGTGTCTCCCTTTTCGATAGATTGTAAAAGAGAGAACAGCATTGTACGAAGTTGCTCGTTTTCGTATTCGAGTTTTCCGATGGTCTGATCCTTCTGCTCGGTAATATTGAGCAGGGCAATCAAGCGTTGGCTATAGCCTTTTTGCTGATCAGCGATGAGACCAAAGTGTTCTTCAGCTGCTTCTACCCGGGTACGAAGTTCTTCTAAATCAGACATGCCTGAATCCTATTTCAAAAGTATTTGAATAAAGTATTTGATGAAAAAGGTTTTAAAATCCCTAATTCTCAATATTAATAAGCGCCATTAACCAATTGCCGGGCACAAATGGAGATCGGAATGGAACAAAACTACGCTGGCGATGTATCGGTAGAGCAAGCATGGGATGTCTTGGAAAAAGATCCCGATGCTGTTTTACTTGATGTGCGAAGTATCCCAGAGTTCCAGTTCGTGGGCGTACCTGATCTGTCTGCCTTGGGGAAAGATACGCAACTCTTGCCTTGGCAGGCCTACCCGCAGATGCAGGTGAATCCTGATTTTGTGACGACGGTAAAGCAGTTGAGGATTAGGGAAGAACAATCCCTTTATATTCTATGTCGTTCAGGTGTGCGTTCTGTTTCAGCCGCAATTGCCCTGACGACACAGGGATATAAAAATTGTTTTAATATTCTGCACGGTTTCGAAGGACCTGCAGATGAACGCGGCCATCGGGGAAACGTTGCAGGTTGGAAAGCCGCTGGTATGCCCTGGAAGCAAAATTAATTTGGAACCAACATTGTATGTCTTTTGGGATAACTTCCAAAGGGTTTGAATAGAGTAAATGGAATAGAAAGATGACGGACAGCAATTCAAATGCTTCAGCACGCAAGCTTCGCCCCCAGACTGAACTGGTGCGAGGCGGGCTCATGCGCAGTGGCTTTGATGAGACAAGCGAAGCGCTGTATCTGAATTCTGGCTATGTTTATAGTTCAGCAGAAGAAGCAGAAGAAGCTTTCAATGGTGATCGTGAACGCTATGTCTATTCCCGCTATGCAAACCCTACCCTTTCCATGTTTGAAGAGAGAATGCGATTGCTGGAAGGAGCAGAAGTTTGCCGTGGAACAGCAAGCGGTATGGCCGCGGTTAATGCAGCGCTCCTTTCACAGGTTAAAGCCGGGGATCGCGTTGTCGGTGCCAAGGCTCTTTTCGGATCCTGCCTGTTTATTTTGAACGAACTTCTACCCCGGTATGGTGTTGAGACAGAAGTTGTTGACGGAACGGACTTGAAAGCTTGGGAAGCAGCCCTTGCCAAAGGCGCTAAAGCTGTTTTGCTGGAAACACCTTCAAATCCGGCCCTGGATATCATTGATCTCAAAGCTGTTTGTGATATGGCGCACGCTGCAGGTGCCTTGGTCATTGTTGATAATGTTTTTGCGACACCAATGCTGCAAAAGCCACTGGAATTTGGTGCGGACATTGTTGTTTACTCAACAACCAAACATATAGACGGACAGGGGCGTTGTATGGGCGGCGCTATTCTGTGTTCCCAGGAATTTGATGCTGACCATCTCAAGGATTTCCTGCGTCATACAGGTCCGTCTATGAGTCCCTTTAACGCCTGGACGATGGTTAAGGGGCTTGAAACCCTTGCCCTTCGCGTTGACAGAATGAGTGATAATGCTTTGGCACTGGCAAGCCATATCGAAGGATTGCCGGGCCTTAAAAAGGTAATTTATCCCGGGTTGAAATCACATCCACAATATGACCTTGCCATGACGCAGATGTCCGGGAAGGGAAGTACGCTGATCGGTCTGGAACTAGAGGGTGGCAAAGAAGCTGCTTTTAAAGTCTTAAATCGTCTTCGTGTTGCCGATATTTCAAATAATCTAGGGGATTCCAAAACCTTGATTACACATCCTTCCTCGACAACGCATCAACGCCTGAGCGAAGAAGAACGTCTGGCAGTTGGCATTACACAGGGCTTCTTACGGATTTCGGTCGGCCTTGAAGATGCCGATGATCTGAAAGAAGATCTGGAGCAGGCAATTCGCGGATAATGTTAAAACTGTTCTTATAAGCAGTGATGAAAAGGCCATCTGTTCAAGGTGGCCTTTTATTTTTCGAAATGAGTTTTCAAAAGTGTTGAGGTCGCTATGTGGGCGACTTCCGGGTAGCCGGATATTTCTTCTCTGATCTCATTTGCGCGTTGTGGGGTATTTGTTGATAGCTCAATAATTATGTCAATATCTCCACCAAGTGAATGGCAGGCTGTTATCTCATGAATTTCTGTCAGGCGAGGTGCAATAAGTTCGCATGATGGTTGATGCGTTTTTATCAACAGAAAAAATGTCAGAGGCGCTTCTCTTTGCGCTTTCTTTAGGGTGTATCCCTCGATGACACCATCTTCTTCCAGACGCCTGATGCGTTCTATCAATGCCGTACGGGATAGTTCGACACCTGCAGCCAGCTCTTTGATTGACGCACGCGCATTGTTGCGTAGCAGGGCTAAGAGTTTTAGGTCTTTGTGATCAAGAGATCGGGTCATATTTCTAAAAATGGTATAGTTAAAATAACAGGCTTAACTATACATCATGCCTATATCATCGCTTTGGACAAGTCCTTACCATCAAAGGAGAATTAACTATTGAGTGATGAGGTGCAAAGTGAAGTTTATAGAAACAGCCAAGTTTATCGGGAATGCAGCTTGGGATGCGATGGACATTGCACAAATCGAAGGGGCAACCATCCGACTGCATTGGACTGACAAGCCTTATAAGTGGCATCAGAACGACGGAGATGAGGTTTTTGTTGTTTTGGATGGCAAGGTCAGAATGTTTTATAAAGAAGCAGGGCAAGAACTGGAACAGTTGATCGAAGCCGGAAATATATTCTATGCCGGAGAAGGGGACGAGCATGTTGCTCATCCCGTTGGTGCTGCAAGAGTTCTGGTGATTGAAAAGAAAGGATCAGTCTAGACTGAGTTTCATACCTTCGTGGCTCGCCTTGAAACCGAGTTTTTCGTAAAATTTGAGGGCATCAGGACGCGCTTTGTCTGTTGCTAACTGGACAAGTTCGCACCCGCGCTTACGGCACTCTGCAATGGCCCATTCAAACATTTGGCTGCCAAGGCCTGACCCTCGATGGCTGGAAGTTATGCGAACACTCTCAATTTGTCCCCGCCACATCCCCAGACGAGAAAGACCTGGGATGAAGGTAAGTTGAAGACAGCCGACAATTTCCTTTCCCTGCTCTACAACGGCGAGGTATTGGTTCGGGTCTTTATCAATGGCTTCGAAGGCTGTTTTGTATTTTTGATTCACAGGTAAAGACGCATCTTCACGCTTCGCGCCGAGTTCGTCATCTGCCAGCATGGAAATGATAGCGGGAAGATCTTTTTCCTCTGCGTGTCTGAATGTAATATTTGTCATGATTGCAGGATAAAAGCGATCTCATTGCTCTGCAATGTCATAATCTCAATCAGATTCTATGAACTGAAAAAAGCTGAGGATCTATTTATACCCCAGCTTCTTTTCTACTTCATCCAGACAGTGATCAATGATGTTCATCGCGTCTTCAATTTCTTGCTGAGTTGTGACCAGAGAAGGTGTGAAGGTAAGAACATTACCCATGGTGGTTTTGAAGCTAAGGCCTTTGTCCAGAGCTGCATATAAAACCATGTCGGCAGCGTCATTAGCGGGTTCGCGGGTGTCTCTGTCTGTAACAAGTTCTGCGCCGAATAAACAGCCACGTCCTCTAACATCGCCGATCAGGGGGTGACGGTTTTGCATTTCCCGCAGGCGTTCAAGGGCATAAGCCCCAACTTTTGCGGCATTTTCAACCAAGCCTTCGTCTTCGATGATTTGTAACGTGGTCAGCGCAGCACGTGTCGTTACAGGATTCTTTTCGTGTGTGTAATGACCATAGGCATAGCGATCAGCAATATCCAGTTCCGGGCGGCAGATGGTGGCTGCAATGGGGAGAATACCCCCGCCAAGGCTTTTGCCGACAACCAGAATATCAGGGATAACCTCATCGTATTCACAAGAGAACATCTTTCCGGTTTTTCCCAGTCCTGTTGGAATTTCATCAAAAATGAGAAGAGCGCCAAAGTCATTACAGGCTTTGCGAACTTTTTTCCAAAATCCGGGCGGCGCAATATAAGGGACAGCACGGGTTGGCTCGGCTATGACTGCGGCAACATCCCCTTCTTTTTCCAGAACGTAGCGTATTGTATTTGCACAAAGCTCGGCCGAACCTTCCGTAACGCCCCAGGCATTGCGGTAATCACCGAATGGCGGTACGTGTTCTGAGCCGGGTAAGAGGGGACCTATGGGGCCAGAACGGAACATTTCTTCCCCGCCAATTGAACGCGCACCAAAACCGGCCCCGTGGAATGAATCCCAGAAAGAAATCGTTTTGAACCGTCCTGTCTTGGCACGGGCATAGGCAAGGGCAATTTCAATGGCGTCTGATCCCCCGGTTGCGAAGAGGACCTTGTCTAGGTCGCCGGGTGCCAGACTTGTCAGCTTTTCGGCAAGCTCTACTGCGGGATCACAGGTAAAGCGCCGTGGCGCAAAGGGAAGATCATCCAGTTGTTGTTTAATTGCTTGTTTTAAGCGCGGGTGACCATAGCCAATATGATGCACATTGTTGCCGTGAAAATCCATGAACCGATGTCCGCGATTATCTTCGATCCAAATCCCCTCGGCTTTTTTGATGACAGAGAGGCAGGGCGTGGAAACGGATTGGTGGAGGAAAACCTGCTCATCCCTGCGCAGCAGTTCCTTGGCATCTTCATCAATATTTTTCTCATGCCATACTTTACGTCGAGGGGAGTGATTGACATCCCCCTCCGCCCCTTGGGGTGTTGTAGTTTGTGAGGATAGATGACTGGTCATAAGACAAGGGCCTTTGCAGGTTTTGTTGATTTGTTCTGAACTATGAAATATCTATAGGTATAAATCTAATTGGATATTTTTATTTCAGATATAATTAAAAATTATGGATAAGAGATGAACCTATCTCAACTGAGAGCATTCAATGTTGTGGCGCGTGAAGGAAGTTTGACGAAAGCTGCAGAACAGTTATCTATAAGCCAGCCAGCTGTAACTGCACATATCAGGGCATTGGAAGAGAGATACGAGCTTAGTCTCTTCCGCCGAAACAGCCGTGGCGTTACCTTGACTGAAGTGGGTGAGGATCTCTTAAAAATTTCAGTTCAAATTTTTGCACTTGAAGATGAAGCAGTAGAACTTTTGAATGCGACCAAGGAACTGCGGAGCGGGACGTGTCGGATTGCTGCGGGAAGTCCCTATTTCATTGTTCCAATCATCGCGGCTTTTCAGAAGAAGTATCCGGAGGTACACATTGGCTTGAATATTGGTAACTCGCAAAAAGTGACAGCGGATCTTTTGACAGAGAAAGTCGATATCGCCTTACAAACCGAATGGGAAGAAAATCCACAGGTTGAAGCAATTCCTTTCTATCGTCATAACGTGGTTGTCTTCTGTTGCCATACACATCCTTGGGCGCAATCCGGCAAAAAAGAAATCAAGCTTTCTGAATTAAGTGAAGAAAAAATGATTTGGCGCGAGCCTCAATCCATAACACGTCAGGTTTTTGAAAAAGCCTGTCAGGCAAAATCGCTTGATATTAAGCCCATCATGGAAATTGCAAGCCGGGAAAGCCTGTTCGAAGCTGTTGCCTCTGGCTTAGGTATCGGGATTGTATCTTCTCATGAGTTACCACGAGATCAACGTGTTCATACTTTAGAAGTCATAGATGCTGACCTGGAAACTACAGAATACCTCTTAACGCTGAAGCGTCGAAGAGAACTCAGAATTGTAAAAGCTTTTCATGCGGTTGCCGAGAGGTTTCGCAGTTAAAATTTCGTGTGTTCTGAAAGCTCTTCAAAACGCTTTAGGAAATTTTTTTTGGCTTCTTGTGGTGATATAGCTGTGATGCGAATATTTGGCATGGCGCGGGGCTTGCCAAATATTTTGCTGGCTTCCTTGTCACTAAAGCCAGCCAACTGGGTTGCCTCAAGATAGGCTGCCATACGATCCGCACGTTTGATCAGTTTGTTGGTTGTGTCTGGTAAATTGGCGGGTAAGCCAAAGCGGACATGAATGGTCTGCATTAATCTGTTCTCCAGATCTTTGTAACTACTGCCAATTGCGTATTTAAAAGGGGTTATCAAGTCGCCAATGACATATTCCGGGGCATCGTGGAGCAGAGCGGCTAAGCAGATCTCGGGTTTTGTATCCGGTTTAAGCAGGTTTACAATTTCTTCTACAAGAAGAGAATGTTCGGCGATGGTATAGCCCCACTCGCCAAGTGTCTGTCCGTTCCATCGTACTTCACGGGAAAGGCCGAGCGCGATATCTTCGATCTCGATGTCGAGGGGAGAGGGGTCAAGAAGATCTAGTCTTCGTCCGCTTAGCATGCGCTGCCATGCGCGAGGCGCTGGTACAGATTTTTCTTTCTTAGAGATACTCATAAATCAGGTCTGTTTCTCGTTGCGAGCCACAGACCTGATTTTGCAAATCGTCTGCAGCGGGTTAGCGTCTGCGAGCCATTGTTGGAATGACGAGGCGTTCAATCCAGTTCTTAACTTCGGCCTGGCGAATGTCGGCGTTCATGATGTCATGATCAATACCGAGCAGCCACCATAGATCTTTTCTGCTTGGATCTTGATGAAGTGCTTCGAGCATGTCTACAAATTTCTGAGCATCTTCAAGGTTTGTAAAGAAGCCTTTGTCGACAAGTTTTTGCTTGCGGCAATAACATAGTCTTGCCATCTCGTGGAGATCATATTCCGGGTGGTATTGTACAGACCAGAACACGCCCCCCTTGTGGGTTACGGATACGGCCTGAACTGATGTCCAGTCGTTAGAAGCCAGTACCTGTCCATTGGGAGGAAGATGTGTGATTTCATCGTCGTGACTGATAAAGGCATCAAAGACTGATTTTTTACCTTCGAACAAAGGATGGGCACGACCTTCAGGGGTCAGAGAGATTTTGCGGGCAAAGCCCATTTCTCTGTCCTTGGGGTTAACTGCGCAGGCACCACCGGCTGCAACGACAGAAATTTGTGCCGCCCAGCAACTGCCAAAGCTTGGAACCTGTGCTTCATAGGCAGCTTTGGCAAATTCAATCTGGGGAACAACTTTTGGATCATCAGAGTGAACCGTCAGGCTCGATCCGGTCCAGGCGATGCCGTCATATTGCTCAAGACCAGCACCAGAAGGAAGGCTGGCCCCCGGATCTGCTGGATAAACGATATCACATTTGGCGCCGGGGCTTTGTGTTTCCAGCATTTTAACATAAAGGTCACCTGCAGTAGAAGCGCCACCTTCTTTCAGGCCGTCACGTCCTTCTTTGGCATAGCCATCAACAACGAGAAAACGTGGACTTTGAGACATATTGTCTTTCTCCGGTTTGGATCTAAGTGTTATTTACTGGTGTTCGCAAGGGCATCAATTGCAGAAGGTAAATCTGCGTAGCTGTTGACAATTGCATCGGCTGTTGTGTGATCTTTGTCAACATCGCGCGTTGCTGTGAAAAGTATGGCTTTCATTCCCAATGCATGCGGCCCTTTGATGTCATTGTGGTCTCGGTCACCAATATGCAACATCTCTTCGACTTGAACGTCAAGCTGCTTTGCGGCTGTATCAAACATGCTGCGATGAGGCTTGGAATGTCCGACTTCATCAGAAAAGGCAAAGCCACTGAAGTATTGTTTTAGGTCGTAGTTTTCGAGAATTTGTCTAAGACCTGTTCCCGGCGTGACAATGGCGTCTGAGACAATACAGAGTTTATAGCGGCTTGAAAGATCTGCCAGGGCTGCTTTGACACCATCTATTGCATTGGGGGGGATGTTGATCTCCATGTCGCCAGTCTCTTTGACAACGCGATCGAAAAGGTCTTTTGGAAGGCTGCGATCCAGACCGTTGAGAATAGCGCGAATGCGTTGTTCAACAGTCCAGTTTATAAAGAGTTCTTTCCAGACAATATTAAAAGAAGCATCGGCAACATCATAGGCAAGGTTAACCGTTTCCATATCTATAGGAGCAACTTCGTTCAGGGCTGTCCATACGATGTGACGACGTTCTTCCTTTTTGCTTCTTAAGCCCTGAGCGGCACGTTTGGGTTCGTCTGAATCGTCATCGACAATTGTGTCCCATAGGTCAAAGGTGATGGCCTTGATCATTGCGGGCTTCCTCTTTCAGTCTGTGCGTGGTTTTGAACGCAGAGTTAGTAGGTGTTTGTGTCATTTTTGACTTATGGGGCGATCATAAAAGGGAATGTCATTTTGAACAAGTTAAAAGTGGGATAATAGTGGGTATTTGTGTTTTTGTGTGGTTTATTTGATGTATGTTTGGCAATTTTGAGTAATTGGACTGCTTGAAAAATGGTTTTTGTGGTGCTTAGTGGCCTTGTTTTCTGTTCATTAGGGGGAAGCTCAATTTCTTGGTGGGTAGTAAGGCGTTTCTTTGGCGTGAAGGAGGCATCTATCGTTTGATGTTTGTGCGATACCTGTTAAAAGGCCAATGCTTTAAAAACTCTGGTTTGTTATCATGGCTCCATTGTATTGAGTTTGTGAACCACAGGTTTTGTAGGTGAGATGACGTTGGGTAGGTTGATGGAAAAGAAAACAATGGACAGAAAAGTTTGTGTTGCTCCTATGCTTGATTGGACAGATCGGCACGAGCGCTCTTTTTTGCGCATGATTTCACAACATACAGTTCTTTACACGGAAATGGTCACTACCGGCGCTTTACTTCATGGCAAAGATCCGGAACGTTTTTTGAGGTTCGACAAAAGAGAGCATCCAATTGCGTTGCAACTAGGGGGAAGTGACCCTGAAGCAATCAAAGCTTGTGCTACTAAAGCAGCCGACTTTGGATATGATGAAGTTAATCTTAATGTCGGGTGTCCGAGTGATCGTGTTCAGAAAGGACGGTTCGGTGCATGTTTGATGGCTGAACCTGATCTGGTTGCTGAATGTGTTTCTGCTATGGCCCAATCTGGATTGCCAGCAACAGTCAAAACGCGTATCGGAATTGATGAGCAAGACTCATATGAATTTTTGCACGAGTTAGTAACAAAGGTCAAAAACGCAGGTTGCCAAACATTGATTGTTCATGCTCGCAAAGCCTGGTTGGAGGGGTTAAGTCCAAAGCAGAATAGAGAGATTCCGCCATTGAGGTATGATGTGGTGTACCGGGTTAAACAGGATTTTCCGGATCTGGAAATTATTCTTAATGGTGGTGTGCAAACGCTGGATCAGGTCGAAAATCATCTCACAAAGGTAGATGGTGTCATGATTGGCAGGGAGGCTTATCAAAATCCTTATGTTCTGGCAGAAGTTGATAAGAGATTTTATGGCGAAGCCAAGATCAAGGATCGGGGCGAAGTTATTGATGAGCTCTGTGCTTATGCAGCTGAAAGAGTTGCTGAAGGTGTTCCAGTTAAGTCAATCACACGACACGTTCTGGGGCTTTTTAATGGATTACCGGGTGCCCGTGCCTGGCGAAGAAGCTTGAGTCAAAATGCATTTAAACCGGGTTCAGATGAGCGTGTTATTCAACAGGCATACGAAGAGTTTTTGGCCGCAGGACAATCACGTGAAGTGGCTTGAGGTAGTTTTCTCGTGGTCAGTAAGCTAAACTGATTTACAGAAGACATATTTAAGGGGGTACTTATCATGGTGAAGTTTGTCATTCGGTATTTGGTTCCTGGCTGCTTGGTGCTGGGTGTTACTATTTCTACTGCGATGTCTAGCCCGGTTGATTGTTCAGTGCCAGTTGATCAAAACCCTCTGGTGAAAAAAGTCATTTATTTTGACGTTGGGCAATCCAGCCTTTCCAAAAAAGCGCAAAAAAAAATAGATGATCTATTTGACGTTGTTGATGGTCATCCTTCACTTAAAATCTGTGCCATCGGTCAGGCTGATAAACAGGGTGATCCGGAAGCCAATAAAAAATTGTCTCTTAAACGGGCGCAAAGCGCCAAGAATTACCTGGTTAAAAAAGGTATAGCCAAAAAGAGGATTGAAACCGTTTTCCGTGGTGAAGCCTATGGGAGTTTCTCTCTTTGGGGAACCGGAGATAAGGCAGATGAAGATCGCCGGGTAGAGGTTATTGCCTATAAAGAATGAAGTTCCTAACTTTCGTTCGAATAACTGGTGTCAAGGAAATGGTTACATTAGGAAAAATAATTGACGGCTAAATATCAAAGTGGTCACATCCTGTTGTATCATGGCGTTTTTGAAAATATTCCAATGGGCTTGGAAAGTCGTTTGCATAACGTCAACCCGATTGAATTCAGGAAACAGATAACGTGGTTGCGAGATCAGTTTGAAATCGTTTCTTTGGATGATTTTATTGCGGCAGAGAACCGGCAAGGCCTTGCAGTAATTACTTTTGACGATGCCTATACAGATCTATTTACCCACGCGATACCTTGGTTGATTAGTGAAAAATTGCCATCTACGATATTTCTCAACAGTAACCTGATTGATGGGGGCATTTTTTGGCGGGACAAAGTACGGCTTGTCCTGTCAAAAGGGCTTGAAGGAGCCTTTTTAAGATACTTTTCGCAAGAAAAATGGGCGCAACAAATAAGATCAGAACGATTTTATAAAGATAGCAAAAAGCCAGAGCTGAATAGTAAGCTTATAGATCAGGCATTAGATGATTTTTTTGCCGAGAACAATTTTGACAATGAGTTGCTTGACCTTTCCAAGGTGATTGCGAAAAAGGATGATCTGATTGTGAACCCTCTGATCAGTTACGGAAATCACAGTGCCTCTCATTATGTTTTATCTTCTTTGTCACAAGATCAGCAGCGTGAAGAGATCACTTCCTGTCAAGCTTGGCTCAATAGTGGGGAATATAGAACGACCTCTTCCTTTGCAGTTCCTTTCGGTGGGACAAAAGACGTGGATGTGCATACATTTATCTGCGCCAAGGAAGCAAAATGTTCTGCTGTTTTGATGAGCAGGCAATCGGTGAATAGGGCACTACAAAAAGATCCTGTAACACAGCTTCCGATTTTTGAAAGGTATATGGCACCATCTACATTGGAAGGGTTGATCCTTTTGTCTCAGAAACTGGATCGAATATCATAGGGTACTGTTGCTTGCCCGGTTAATTGTTACCCAACCGGGATTTTTTGCAGTATCTCTCTAGCCACATCATTAATTTCCTGTCCGCGATCTTTCACATAAACAGCAGCTTTTTGCGCCAATTTCTGTTGATGTGGTTCATTGAGTAAAAGCGCTTCCAGTTGTGTTGTGACATCTTCCGCTTGAGTGAGCTTTATAACAGCATGATTTTCAACCATTTCGTTGCAGATTTCTTCAAAGTTCTGCATTTCAGGTCCACAGATAATAGCGCAGTTCTGTCTGGCTGGTTCCAGAAGATTTTGACCGCCTTTGCGTAACAATGATCCCCCGATGACGACCACAGGTGAGAGGGCATAAAAAAGCCCTAGCTCTCCCAAAGTATCGGCCAGATAAATGGAGGTATCGGGCGTTATACCCTTGCCTTCGCTTCTGAGAGTAAGAGGAAGGTTTTTTCTTTGAAATTCATTGAGAATTTCGGGACCTCGTTCCGGGTGCCTGGGGGCAATGATACAAAGCAGGTTTGGAATTTTTTCTCTAAGCTTTTCATGTGTCTCTGCCAGAAAAACCTCTTCACCCCTATGGGTGGAACTGGCAAACCAGACAGGTAGTGTGCCTATCTGTGTTGAAAGCTTATCAAAGTCATCTTGTTTATAACTTAAAGGTGCGGCTGCGAACTTAAGATTACTTTGCTTCTTAACATGTGGTGCCCCCAATTCTGTATAGCGACGTACATCTGTTGCTGATTGGGCGAGGATTAGGTCAAATTGATTCAGTAAATCTTGAATGAAAAATGACGCTTTGCCCCAGGACTTTGCAGATTTTTGTGACATACGCCCGTTGAGAAGTACAAGGGGAATATTCCGGGCTTTCGTTTGGAAAATCATATTGGGCCATAGCTCTGATTCAACAACCAGAGCAATATCCGGGCGCCAATTTTTAAGAAAACGTCCAATGGCCAGAGGCAGGTCAACCGGCACAAATTGATGCATAGCGTATGGCGGCAAGCGCTCTTCCATCAATCGTGCTGATGTTACTGTCCCTGTTGTAACAAGGAACTTCAGATCTGGTTGTAGGTTGTGAAAAGTTTCAAGTAGAGGAAGGATCGAAAGAGATTCCCCGACAGATGCCCCGTGTATCCATACCAACTTGCTTTTGGGTCTTGTTTGAGACACATGGCCAAGCTTTTCTGTAAAACGAACAGGATGCTCTTTACCGCGTTTTATACGTTTCGTTAGATGATATTTAACGAACGGTGTCATAAAGGTTGCAACAGAAGCGTATAAACCCATGGCAATTTTTG
Organism: Kiloniella sp. EL199; assembly: GCF_900313065.1. Taxonomy (GTDB): domain Bacteria; phylum Pseudomonadota; class Alphaproteobacteria; order Kiloniellales; family Kiloniellaceae; genus Kiloniella. Next base: position 245,104 of record NZ_OMPU01000014.1, on the reverse strand, counting down.
TGCGTAATGTCGTCATGCACTTTGCCTTAATTGAGATTTAAAAGCTTGAGTTGGGTTGCGATTATTTTCTGCTCATCATAGAGATCTAGGGCACGCTTTCTGCTTGCAGTACCCATGGTTTCTCGTAGCTTGGGACTATTCACGAGCTTACAAAGTGCATCGGACAACTTTTCTGGTTCATTGACAGGAACCAGAATGCCCGTCTTTCCATCATCTACTTCTTCTCGAGACCCCCGGATGTTCGTAGCAATGACGGGAAGGCCAGTCATCATTGCCTCGATAATTGATCTTGGCATTCCTTCTCGGTGAGAGGGGAGAGTAAAAATATCAGCAGCCCGCATGATTTGGTTCACATCATCACGGTAGCCGAGAAACCGAATGCGTTTTTTTAACTTCTCATCTGTTTTAGCCTGTGTCATGGCATCATCAATATCTGTGGCGTGATCACTCGCAAGGCGATCTCCTACAATCCACAGTGTTGCGTTGACTTTCTTCATGGCTTCAATCAACTCAACATAGCCTTTTTCCCGGACCAGGCGTCCAACCATCAAAATAACAGTTTCATCGTCCTTTGCCCCCAGTTCTGTCCTGAGTGCTTTTCTGTAGGATTTTGGGGTCGCAGGATAAAACTTGTTGACGTTAATGCCATTGCCAATGGCAACTATAGTTCCGTTTTTACACAGCTTGTGTCTCTTTGCTGTTTCTGCATCTTCCTGGGCTTGGGTGAACAGCGTATCTGTAAAGCGTCCGGCAATCCATTCCAGTCCGACAAAGATGTTTTTCTTTATTGCAGGCATATTTTCGTGAAAATAAAAACCGTGCGCTGTATAGGCTATTTGGGGAACACTGGCAGCACGGGCTGCAAAGCGAGCAATCAAAGATGCCACAGGCGTGTGTGTGTGTACCAGATCAAATTTCTCGTTTTTGAAAAAGCGGGTAAGAGTGCCAAATGATTTGGTATGCGAAAAAATATTTAAAGATCGCTCAATTTTGATGGTTTCAACTCGGAATCCTTCAGCTCGAATCTTTTCGATCAAAGGGCCGTCACTGCATACGCCAACAACTTCATGTCCTGCATCCCGCATTCCCTTCATCAAGGGAAGAAGCATATGGTAAAGCGAGAAATCGACAGCGCAAATTTGGCAGATTTTCATTCGGTTCCTGCTGATTATATTCTAAGAAAACATACCCGGACAGGGGCATCATATAGTTGTCGGGCCCATACGGAAATGCATTAGTAAAATTATTTCCAAAACGGAGTGTTTGACATACCGATTTATTTGATGCGGTGCAATGGTTGAAAGCAGGAGTTCTACTGGTTTCCGGTTGTCTTTCTTTCTCAAGTAATTACTATTTTGTTTAGGCTTCCTTTAAAATGACATTTTTTAAAGCCTATAAGGAAACGTTAGTGTAATCGCCTTTCCGTGGTCATCAATGATGTTATCGTTTATGATGGCAACGGCGGCTTTTGTTTCCTCCGGTATCCTGACGGAATTCTTGCCGGGCTTCTGAGGGGAAAGGTTGCTCTTTGTTTACTGTTATCAGGGTTTACTGTTATCAGGCAGTTTTGAATTGCTTATACGTTGTTTGTTTTAACATCGATTAAGTCTTGACCACAAAATAAACACAAGCCTTGGAAGGTTTGTGTCGATAAGGGATAATCAGCGTTCGCGCTACGAGACAATTATGCTGGGATGTCATCTAGGAATGAACAGGGTCGGGGGATCACTTCGTTATCCATTTTTCTTTGTAATGATGCTTCTTTTAGCTGGATGCAGTAATTTTCCAGGTAAGGGCGGTTTCTTTGCGAACAAAAATACTGCGAGTGATGCACAGAAGCCTGCTGAACCTCAGATTGCTGCACGCGGTAATGCGGAGCATGAACCGCAAGAGGTTGCTGAATTCGAGGTTCCGAAACCAAACTGGAAGCCTGAAGATATACCAGATAGGCCGGAACCGGTAGGAGGCTTGCTGGAACTGCAATCCGACCAGGATGCTTCAGAAAAACAGGATGCTTCAGAAAAATCGTTATTGGTTACACCGGAAATTAGCGAACTGCTTGGCATGTCTTTTCTTCAGGTCCGGGAGAAACTGGGACAGCCTGTATGGATTAGGGATGTCTATCCCGCTCGTGTTTGGGGTTACGATATTGAGACCTGTAGTTTGCAGATTTTTTTCTACCCGAAACTGGATCAGGCTGGGGATTATCGAGTTCTGGCTTATGAAAGTGGTTTGAACGGGGATGGTCTTTCAAGGGTTACATCGCTGAAAGTCGATGATGAAAAACTGACAGAAAGTACTTCACCGTTAAAGCCAAGTGCAATCAGCGAAGAGGATCATGCAGTCGTTCAGGCCTGTTTTCAAAAAATAATGGAAGATACGAACTCTTTAAAAAGAGACGTTCTTGACAGTTTGTCGCCTGATTCATGAGGCAAATTGATTTGTACAGTAAATTCTTTGATGAATTTGTGATGTGTGTGACCACTCAAGAGTAATGAATGTGAATGCAGGAGATAAAAAATGATGGCAGCGACGACAGTAGTTGAGACAGTAAGTCCGCGCGTTATTTTGGTTGATGATGATGATCTTTTTCGAGAATCACTTGGGCTGAACCTTTCCGAAGAAGGGTTTAATGTTATTGATTTTGATAATGGCTCTGATGTGTTGAGTTATTTATTGAATGAACCCTCGCTTGATCCAATTCTCTTGGATTGGCGTATGCCCGGGCTTGATGGTTTAGCTGTTCTTAGACGCTTGCGCGAAGCGCGTATGAATAATCCGGTCATTTTTTTGACAATGCTCAGTGATGAAATTTACGAAGAAGCTGCTCTTCGCTGGGGAGCCGTTGATTTTATCGATAAATCCAGGCGTTTGCCGATCATTTTACAACGGTTACGGTTGATTGCCGAAGGTACAAAGGGAAGTTCTTCCGCTCAATCAGATGAACAGGATGCAGGCAATCCACTGTCTTCTCGTATTGGTGATCTTGAAATTCGGGAAGATATCATGCGGGCTTACTGGAAAGGAGAACAGCTTGATCTGACACTTACAGAGTTTGCAATTGTCTGCTTTCTTGCCACTGGTATTGGTAACGATGTCAGCTACCGCCAGATATACGATCTTGTACATGGTAAGGACTTCGTCGCTGGTTACGGTACGGATGGCTACAAAGCGAATGTTCGGTCATTCATTAAGCGCATACGTAAGAAATTCCGTGAAATTGATGATGGTTTTGAACATATTGAAAACTATCCCGGATTTGGCTATCGCTGGCGGAATGATGGTCCGTCAGGTACGGCTTAATTCACCAGAAGGTTAGATCGTGAAGCATCAAAGCGTGATCATAAACGAGAGTGAACAGAAAGTGCGGCGATCACGAGTGAGCCGGGCCGTACACTCGTTGTTTGCCAAGTTTGTTATTATGCTTTTGGTGTTTTTTGCTGTCCCGGCCCTTTTGTATCAAGAATTTCGTCAGGCTGATCTGGATCGCCAAAATATTGTTTTAACCGCTGTCCGTGAACAAGGACGCCTTATGGCCGAAAGCTTGCGGCCGATGCTTGAGAGTGCCGATCCATCTATTTTGTTGGATTTACCTGATGAAATCGAGCGCATAGCAACTAAAGGCAACGGTATTAAAGTTCTGTTCCGCCCTGCTGGAGAAGAAGGTGTACAGGGAGTGTTCTTTGTTGCATCTGAGCCACGAATTTCGGGGGACGAGTTACGCAAAGAGCGTGAAACACTGGTCTCTCAAGGGGTTTTCGATAATCTGACTGCCAGCTGTCTGATCGAACGGCCTATGGCGATAAGACATCTTCGACCTAGTGGGATTGAAGAGCTTCTGACCTCAATGACAGCAATCAGAACAGATGCAGGGTGTTGGGCGGTTATTGCAACACAGTCGGCAGAAGTTTTCCTTGGGTCTTCTATCGGGCAACCTTACTGGAAAACACTTGAGGTTCAGATTGCGGCTGCAATTTATCTTGGCATGGCACTTATTCTCACTATTCTTGTTTTTACCGTGTGGCGTGATTTGATGCGTTTTCGTGATCTTGCCCGTGGTATTCGTGAGGGGAGCGTTGACAAAAGCAGCTTTATGATGAGTAACAAAGTTCCAGAACTGGAGCCTGTTGCTCATGAATTTGATCGGATGACTCATACGTTGCGGGAGTCATCTGATTCTATTCGTAGGGCTGCAGAGGATAATGCGCATGCTTTCAAAACACCTCTGGCAATTATCAGGCAAGCGCTTGAACCTTTGAACAAGACGGTCGAGACAGAGAATAAAAGAGGCCGTCGGGCTCTTCAGGTTGTTGAGGAGGCTCTTGATCGCCTGGAGAATTTGGTTTCGACAGCTCGTCATCTCGAACATACCTCAGCTGAACTTTTGAATCCGCCCAGAGAAAATATTGATCTCTCTGCTCTCTTGTTGAGGATGCTTGAAGCTTATAATGTGAGCTTCTCCCAGCAAGGGGTGATCTTGCAAAGCTCTATAGATCATGAAATTTCTGTTCTTGCAGGTGAAGACATGCTGGAGACAATTCTTGAGAATATTATTGATAATGCTCTTGAAGTTTCTCCGCGTGGTACGACAGTTACCGTTGATTTAATCAATGGCAGAAAAACAGCGGAGTTGGCGGTTCGTGACCGTGGACCCGGTGTGCCGGAAAGTGAGTTGGAGCGTATTTTCGAACGATATGTTTCTTACAGGCCAAAGAAAATAGGACAGGATGTCGGAGGAGGTGAACAGTATGGAACAAGTGTGGGATCCTCTAATCACATGGGTATTGGATTATGGATTGTTCGCAGAAATGTAGAGGCAATTGGCGGTTATGTCCGGGCAGAAAACCGTCAAGACGGTGGACTGTCTATTATTGTTTCTCTACCACAGAATGGTGAATAATGGCCCTAAATATCCACCGGATTTCTGATCTCAGTGAAGTTAAGATTTAATAGATTTGATTTCGCTCGTTCCGGGGCCAATTGATCTGGCAAGCGCAGGGTAATATTTCAGAAGCGTTATACCACGCGCAGCCATGTAAATAGTCATTGCAAGCCATAGTCCGTGATTTCCCCATGTTGGGACAAGAAGCCATGCGCTGATCAGAAATGTAGCCAATGACTGTATCATGGCATTTCGCAAATCTGCTGTGCGTGTTGTGCCAATGAAAATGCCGTCCAATTGAAAGCTTGCAACACTTATCAGCGGCATAATAATAGGCCAATAAATATAACTTGCTGCAGTCGATTTGACACTTGGGATATCTGTGAACAAATCTACAATAAACTGCCCAGACAGATAAAAGAGTATAACGAAGATAATTGCAGTGAAAAACGCCATGGCACTACTGGCTTTTACGGCTTTCCTGAACTCTTCATTGTCGTTTCTCCCCTTTGCATGACCCGTTGTTATTTCCGCTGCATGGGCAAAACCATCCAGCCCATAGGCTGAGAAATAGAGGAAATGCATTAATACGGCATTGGCGGCAAGAATCTCATCCCCCATGCTTGCGCCTAATCGTGTGAAACAGGCAAAAGCAAAGATGAGGCATAGAGTGCGGATAAAGATGTCTCTGTTTACTGTAAAGAGGGCGAGAATATGAGTACGGAGCCAAACGTTTTGCCAATTAATCGAGCTTGCAAAAAAATCAGATTTTTTCAAAATAATCCACAGCCCAACGGCAAAACCAACGCTTTCAGCAATCACTGTGGCCAGGGAGACACCTTCTACCCCCCATTCCAATTCAATGACAAAAATCAGATCCAGAACAATGTTCACAGAGTTTATAATTATCTGAAGAATAAAGGTTAGTTTCGGTTCGCCTTTGCCTATGAGCCAACCGATAATGACATAGTTGGATAGAGCGATTGGGGCGCTCCATATACGTATCGTGCTGTATTGAAATGCTAATTGCTGTACTTCAGCGCTACCGTCAATCAGTGTAATGCATAGCTGTAACAACGGAGCTTGTAGCAGAATTAGCAGTAACCCGAAGAACAGAGCAAGTAGCATTGGCCGCAAAAATGCAGCTTGTTGTTCAAGTAAATTTCTAGCGCCAAAAGCCTGAGATGTGAAGCCTACCGTTCCCATCTTTAAAAAGCCGAAGCCCCAAAAAAGGAAGCTGAAAATTGTGCCCCCCACAGCAACACCGCCAATAAAGGCTGGGTCTGGTAAATGCCCCATGACAGCAGTGTCAACAGCGCCCAGTAATGGAACGGTCAGATTTGATAATATCAGCGGTGTCGCTAAAGCAAGTATGTGTTTGTAATTGGCAGGCAGCTTAATCAATAATTCAGTACTTTAAGAAAGGCGAGGGGAAACAGGAAGTTGACTTATATCTCAACCGCCATATTTCTCGTACTACTATTTTCTTTCTACATGCAACACTGTGATGTTTCATATCCTGAGGCACCTGTGTTTTATGTGAAGTATTTCTAATTTCTTATATCGGGCAAGCTTACAACGCATTAAGAGTGCAATTTTCGCCTATATCTGGAGCCTCGACGTGATGTTGCAGCCAGTCGCGATTTGGGAAATTCGGCTGTTTGCTTGAGAAACATCATCGTTTTCAAAGTGCTTTTATTTGTCTGGTCGACCACATCTTTGTAGTGCTTTAGTAACCGTTTGGCAGCCAGCGCGGGGTCAAGTTCACTTGGAAGACTCAAAATCCAGGCGATGATAATATCTTCTGGCGGCGTGTTCGTTTCCTTATCCATCATAATCATTTGATGAATGATAGATTTTGGATCATTTTTTAAATTTGAAGGAACAATCGCTGAAGCGAAAGATAGAGTAGAGGCGTGACTCGTCATGGCATTTTCTCCTCCGGTGCACCCCGCCCGGGTTAAGGGTTGATAAATGCGATGGCAGGTCTCCTGGCTCGTGGATCAACAATATCAATCTTTCCTTCCCAGCCGATGTTTGGCCAGTGGGCTACAAAATGATATCTCGTCACTTACAGTTGCGGGGGCAGCTTTGGAGTTAGTCGTATTATGACTTCACCAAATTCCCTTTTCATCCCACAGGGGGAACCTCGCGATTTAATATCAAGCTACTTTAGAAGAAGGGAACGTGTCAATTATTTGTATCTGATGCTGTGGTTTTATTTAATTTAATTTAATTTTCTATGGAACTTTAGGACTGCACATCAAATTTCTCAAAAAGAATCCTGGTGGCAATTGAACGTCCGGCGGCTTGGGTTGGAACTGCCCGGTTTTTTGACGAGCTCGTCATAACTGCTTTTTGAGATGTTTTTGCGAGGCCTTTTGTTGAAGGTGTTGCTTTCTTGCGTGAACTGGATTGCGGGAGACTTACGCTCAAAGTGGATGCAGGTTCTGTTGTTTTCAAGTGAGTGACAGCAACACCACCTGGGTTTCTTGCCTGTTTTGTGGCCTTGGTTTGCTGTTTTGCGATTTTATCACGAGCTCTTTTTTCGAGAGCTGCGAGGCGTAGTTCTTTGTTGATACGGTGCTTTTCATTTCGCCAGGCGGTCAAGACCTTACGGCGATAGGGGGTACTATATTTTTGATTGTAAGAATGATACCTGCCTACAGCTGATGTCCAGGAAGGAGATTTACCACGTAACTCAACAAGAAACTTTGCCGCATAGGCAACATTTTTATGAGGATCGAAAGCGTCATTCAATGATTTGAATGCTTTGGCATGGTGGTACAAATTAACCTGCATACAGCCAACGTCGATATTTTTTACACCTTTTGCTTTGAGCTTTTGTACTTCGACAATAGCTGCCTGTTTGGTCGGAAGATATCTTCCTCTTCCTTCTGCCATCACTGTCCAGGGCCATGCTACTTTGCTTCCCTTTTCTTTATCCCATTTGCCCGATTCAACAAGCGAAATTGCTCTGAGAAGATGAAGAGGAATTTTTTTCTGAATTTCGGTTTCGGTAATAATATCTGCGCAGATATCATTATTTTTTTTTGTACTAAGGGATTGAGCAAAAGCATTGGCTGATGTGAGAACACCGATAGCAAGCACAAGCGATTGTAACAGTTTGCACAGCATGATCTTTTACTCCTTTCCCTGTTGTATTTGCGATGTTTGATGAATGGTTGTTATCCAATGACCTTTCATCTTTTAGTTTCTTAGTCGGTTTGAATTGGTAGCATCCGAGGTAAAATTTCCCAGTGTTCATTTGGGAATTTGCGTGTTACACGACTAATAAATTTCCCGACATTTTCTTCTTTCATTGCCAAAATTTTTACGGGTTGTTGGTTTTTACGAATTAGAAAATCCTGACGTCTTTCATGATCGAACATTCTCTCCTCCAGTTTCCATTACTGTTGAAATTTAGAAAGCAATTTTGAGGCCAATTTTTAATGGTTAGAGGGGTGAAAGTTTTAAAGATTTCAGTCCAAAGTGAAGATGGTAGGAAAAGTCTTTTCTTATTAAATAGTTAGAGATGGCGTGTTTTGAAAATAAAAACAATCGTGATTGATGGTTTCTGGCATTGAGTAAAACCTTATGCACAGATGATGCCTAGGCTGTTCATTTTAAGTTTCAAAATGACAGATGGGGCGGCAAAAAGTATCAGCAGCTCAAGTTTATTTGCAGAACTAATAGTCGAGAACGTTTGCTTTGATTGATCCGGCAGCAAGAACGATTTCATCCATTAATGAGGCCATATCATCAAAATCCGGGCGGCGTTCAATCCTGTCTTCATCCATATAGAGTGTGCGGGATATTTCGATTTGAAGGCAGTTTATTCCCAAGGCTGGTTCACCGTAATGCTGGGTTATAAATCCGCCGGGATAAGGGTTATTACAGAGCACACGATATGAATTTTGTTCTAAAATATCTTCTACTGTTTTTGTGACTGCGCTTGAACAAGCTGTGCCAAAACGGTCTCCGAGCACAAAATGAACAGATGAAGATCGTGAACTGATACCGTTAACCTGTGTGGTAAGTTTGGGCATCGAATGGCAGTCAATTAAGATACAATAACCAAATTTACGTTTTGTGGCATCGACAAGTTGACGAAGGACCTGATGATAAGGCCAGTAAAATCGCTCTATACGATCTTTTGCTTCAGCAAAGGTTAGCTTGTCTTTGTAAATTTGTGTCTCGCTCGTGACATTGCGGGCAATGGTTCCCAGGCCAACTGCAACACGGGGTGAGTTTGTATTTACATAACTAGGCAGTTCATCCTCGAACATATGGGGATCGAGCTCAAAAGGTTCTCTGTTGGCATCGACAAAAGCACGGGGAAAGAGTGCGCACAGTAGGGGTGCCCCTAACTTTGGAGCATTTTGAAAAAGCTCATCGACAAAAGAGTCTTCTGAACGACGCAGATCATGGCTATCCAGCTTTGATCCCTGGATAAATGATTCAGGATAGTTATTACCGCTATGAGGTGACGAGAGAACAACGGGTAATGTGTGCTGATCGGGCAGGTGTAACCGATAGGATTCTGTCTCTCTCACAGCCCCTTGTTTGAAGTCTGTAGGTATCTTTTGCTGTGTTGTCGAAATGTTTTCGCCCATCTCATTAAGGTCGTAAGTCATGATATGATCGTGAAGAGCCTGATATATATCCCAATTGTAAAATGGAAACTGATTTCTGCCTGTAGGGTGTGACTATCATGGTGCTCTTTTGATTATGGGCAGTGATTTGTTGTATAAGGTTAAATCTATTCTTGATGCGATGATGACGAAGTGTCGAGAGTTTTTTTGAACTTTATTTGATTGATACACCTTTTTTGATGGCTGACATTCTTCTTGCAGAAGATGATGATAACTTGCGTTATTACCTGTGCCGTGCCTTGGAGCGGGCTGGACACAATGTGATATCTGCTGCGAATGGCCTGGAAGCTGAAGAAACCTTATCGTTTCACAGATTTGATTTGGTACTTACTGATGTGGTTATGCCGGAAAAGGGCGGCGTTGAGTTGGCCAAGATTGCCCGTTTTCATCAGCCGGAGATAAAAGTGATGTTCATTACTGGTTTTTCGGGAGTACTGATGGAGGAGACAGATCTTTCTTTCAAAAGTGCGAAGGTTTTGTCGAAGCCATTTCATCTTAGAGATTTAATTATTGAAGTGAAGAAAGTACTTTTGTAACGGAAAACTTTTGTGAAAGGGCTTGTCAAACATATGGCAGTTTGATACTTCCCTGTCTCACCAAACAAAGAGTGTTTTATCAGACGATTTGTTGGATACAGGGCGTATAGCTCAGCGGGAGAGCACTTCGTTGACATCGAAGGGGTCACTGGTTCAATCCCAGTTACGCCCACCATGAAAACCCCAAGGGAAACCTTGGGGTTTTCTTTTGTCTGGCTTCTCAAAAGCTATTTAAATAACAGGGCTATTGCCGAGAAAATCAAAATGACAGACAGGCCTTGTTTGTATCTGTCGTTCTCAATTCGATGGATAAGTTTCTTACCGATCAGGGCCGAAGTTATTGAGATGACGATCAAGGCTATCCCAAGTGGATAATGTTCTGGCCGGAGTATGCTGTTATCTGAATAGCTGACCAACTTGGTGATGTTCACGCCGAGTGCAGTTGCTGCCATCACACCGATAAAAGATTGCTTCTCAAAACCCATGCGATCTAGCGCTAACGCCTTAATGGGATTTCCACTGCTAAGAAGTCCGGATACATACCCATATAGCGCAGCAACAGCGAGAGCGATGGATGCTCTTTGAGGCAGGAATAGTTGTAGCCCAAGAGTACTAATGATAACACTGAGGATAATAAACCCTGCTAATAGGGGACGAAGCGGTTCTGGATCAATAGAAGCTAGCGTTTCGGCCCCTAACAGGGAAAAGGGGATACTTCCCAAGGCAATTATGGCCGAGAGTTTCCAGTCTATATATTGATGATATAGGATGGTTTTTGTGAACGTTGATGCCATAAAGAGGATAGTCGCCAGTGCGATACAATCCTTGATGGGGATAAAGAGCGATCCGAGTGACAGAACGATAAGCCCACTACCGAGGCCAAACAAGGCAGAAATCAGAGAGCCAAGAAAAGCGATTGCGAGAAAAATATAGGGCTCCAATTTTTGTGCCTTGATTATTTTTTACATCGAATGAGCTAAATGAGTGTCTTAAGTCTTTCCCGGTATTTCTGAAGTGAAAAACTCTTTTGTTCAAGTTTATTGTCTTGTGGGAATTGGTATTGCGAGATACAGGGCTGTTATTGTTGAATTTATCCCTGATTAAAAATAAATCTCAAATTTTATCTAAATTATTGTTTTATTTTAATGGGTTAGCGTTAATCTTTTTTTAATCGCTCATTTGGTAAAAGTGCATGATAAGCCAAGTATATGGCCGCAAATTAAGCCGTAGCAGCAAACGTGATGCATTGAATAGCGATTGATGCTCAAATTAGCAGGGCGATCTGGTGATAAAACCTTTTTCAGTAATAGCAACAAGGCTTGTTGATTTTAAGACCCGTATCAATCAGACGGCGAGGGCGTTTTGCGTCTGTGAGCAAGGCTCGATTTTTATCAATTTTGGTTTGGTTATTATTCCCCTGATTGGAGTAGTTGGTCTGGGAGTTGATGTCGGGCGTGGTTATGTTGTCAAAGCACGTTTAAGCCAGGCACTGGATGCTTCTGCATTGGCCGCCGCACCTTATGCAGATGATGTGAACAAGTTGGAAGATGAGTTCGAGAAATATTTCAACGCAAATTTCCCGAGCAGTTTTATGGGGGTTGATATTACGCTTGAAGACCCTGTCATTGATAATAATGGTACAACCGTAACAGTTGCAGCTTCTGCTATTCTTGATACAACATTAATGAGGGTTCTTGGCCGAGAAACAATGTCAGTTTCTGCCAGTGCCGAGGTTACAAGACTTGTCACCCCTTTGGATGTTGTTATTTCGATTGATACAACGGGATCTATGGGGTCATCTGATGGTACGGGATCGCGTTTGGACTCTGCCAAGGATGCTGCCGGTGTTCTTGTTGGTAAACTTTTTGGGAATGAGACCGAAAGCGAAAATCTGCAAGTTGGGCTGGTTCCGTGGTCAGCTGCTGTAAATGTTGCAGAACGCGGTGTTGATTACGATCCAGATTTTAATACTCTTGTTGATGGCTATTGGTATACAAATAACTCTCCAGTTCCTTTTATTACAGAGCCTGATGATGATTGGGTTGGGTGTGCTTATGCCCGTTATACTGATAACGGAAATGACGATGACGCAGATCATTTGCTGTATGATGCTGATGTTGGTGGTGTTGTCTGGGAAGCATGGGAACCAATGCCACGTCGGGTTGTTAATCCGAATAATGGTTATTTGTATACGGTACGCTGCCCGGAGTGGGGAATTTCAAAGCTTTCTGGCACAAAAAGTCATGCTATGGCTGCAATTAATGAACTTTCCGATCCGACCGGTACAACAACAATTGCGCAGGGACTTGTTTGGGCTTGGCGTGCTTTGATGCCGGGAGAACCTTATGATCAGGCGAGTAATAAAAGTAACCTTCGCCGGGCCATCGTAATCATGACAGATGGCATGAATACAAGTTCTTATCGTGATGCTTATAGAGGTGATTTAAGTGTATCTGAGATGAATGATCGACTGTCTGCTGTTGCCGCGCAGGTAAAAGCAACTGGCGTTGATATATACGTTGTCGAATATCATGTGGAAACTAACTTGATGAAGAATGTCGCAAGCGCGACAACAGCGCCTTATTATTTTAAGGCTGACAGTGCTGCGGAATTGGAAAAAGCCTTTGAAAAAATAGGCACTGAGTTATCTGAACTTCGGATTTCAAAATAATGCCATTGTATAAGCTAATCAAAAGAATCAAACGTTCCAGATTTGCAAAATGTGACAAAGGTGTTGTGGCATTAGAATACGCTCTTGGTCTGCCGGTTTTTTTAACGATGGTTTTGGGGATATTTGATCTTGGTGGCGTCTATTTTGCCTCTATCTTGTTGGAAGGTGGGTTGCGTGAGGCTGCGCGTTATGGTGTGACAGGTAATTTGGCACCAGGAGTTACAAAAGAAGAAAAAATACTAGAAACGATTAATTTTCATGGTGCCGGTTTTGTTCAGGTGAAGGCAGATGAATTATCCACGCTTGTTTATAAAGATTTTGATTCGATTGGTGATCCAGAACCTTACGTCGATGCCGATGGGAATAATGCTTATGACGCTGGTGAAGCTTTTACAGATTTGAATTGTAACGGGGCTTGGGATTCTGATTCCGGGTTTGATGGTGCCGGGAATGGCTCTGAAGTTGTTCTCTATACGGTTGAACATGAGACACAGTTGATTACGGGGTACATCGCTCATTTAGTTGGAAAAGACGGTAAAGTAAAACTGCGGGCCAGTGTCGCTGTCCGTAATGAACCTTACGGAGGAGGTGCGTCGTGCTAACATCCTCCTTTGTCTATCGAGTAGTTCGTCGTACGAAGCAGTATCTTAATCCTTTCCTTAAGTGTGATAAGGGTGTGGCTTTGGTTGAACTGGCCCTGATTCTTCCCGTGCTCCTAATCATGTTATCAGGCGTCATTGAAATGAGCCGATATATCTGGATACATCACAAAATATTAAGATTAACTGCTGAAATTAGCGACCTTGTAACGCAATCCAGAAGTATGTCAGCGACAGAGATGAACGTTCTTTTTAATGCGGCAGACTATATTATTCACCCCTTTGACCTTCAAAATAATGGGGTGATTATTGTTTCGTCTGTTAGTGGAACCGGAGAAGACCCCCCGCAAGTTAACTGGAAACAATGCGGCGCCGGTAATTTGGCTGTTACAGGGAGTGTTGGTGCTGTAGGAACGACTGCACAAATCCCAAATGGTTTGAATGTGGATCCATTGGATAACATAATTATTGCTGAAGTTTATTATAATTATGAGCCTCTGATTTTTGATAATATTATCGAGAGGACACAAATTTCGCGTGCGGCAATTCATAGTCCGCGAATATCGGCCTTGATCTCAATTCAGCGTGATCCCGGACAAACCGATGGTTGCTCTTGATCATGAAATGCTGTTATTAATGTTTCTCTTAATATTAGATGTAATAACGTTATTATAATGGATTATTACATTTTAAGGTAATGATACTGTAAATATTTGGGGGATGACCACTATATCAGTGGTCGGTGTAGGAGATGGGTTTGTTTGCGTTTGTGGTTTGCATATCAGTACGGTAGCCTTCTGGGCATGAGGAGCATTGCTTAGATGGCAAAATCAGCCAATACGCAAGTCATGAAAGGCCAGATATCGTTTTTTGACCGGTTGAAAGCCTGGTGGTTTGGCTATGAATTACGCATAGTACCAAAAGCACCGCCTATGCCTGCTATAAAAGAGCATGATGTTCGTGCTGACAGCCATGAATGGGAAAGCCTCCGTATTCAGCTTATTCAGGATGTTTGGGGCGAGGGAAACGCAACCCCGGGTGATGAAGAATATATTGAAGAACTTATTAAACCTTTTGGTTTAGATCCTTCCAAAAATGTACTTGATATCGGCGCTGGGCTTGGTGGCGTTGGTCGGACGATGTCTGATAAGTTTGGTGTTTGGGTGACCTGTATGGAACGTGACCATGAAATGGTCGATGCAGGGATGGAAATCTCGACCATGGCAGGTATGGCAAAAAAAGCCCCTGTTCTGGCTTTTGACCCCGAAAAGTTTGAGTTTAAGCCTAAATCATTTGATTGTATTTTTTCAAAAGAATCTCTTTATACAATTCAGAACAAAGAACAGTTTTTCAAAGATACCTGTCGTGCCTTGAAAGATGGCGGGCAGTTTCTTTTTACTGATTTCATCGTTGCTGATGAGCCGGATGAAGAAATATTGAAATCATGGAAAGAGAGCGAAGGTGATGGCCTTCAGATCTGGACCAAACTTGAATATGAAAAAGGCTTTACCGCAGGTAATGTTCAAAGCCGTATTTTTGAAGATATGACAGATCGCTATCTGGAGATGGTCAAAAGCGGCTGGGCTGATTATTTAGGCCAGATGAAGGAAAATGGTGCTGACAAGAAGATGGAAGAAGTTTTAGTCAGCGAGATGGAATTATGGGCGCGCCGTACGCATGCCCTTGAATCCGGCACGATCAGGCTCTATCGATTCCTCGCAATCAGGCAATCTCAGACTCAAATGCTGTCTGATTGGTAAAGAATCCGAAAAAGAGTCTCTTTTCTCTTTTGTTTACCCAAAAAGTTGCGTATAGAAGCGCTCAGTTTTCACTCTGTTTGATCAGGCAGTTGACATCCAAGAGGTCCTTACATATTGTCCGGACTTCTCGACAGCCCGATCAGCGGGCACATTTTTTGCCAAAGGTAGGACCATGAAAGTTGTAAACTCTCTGAAGACTGCCAAGCTGCGCGATAAGAACTGCCGTGTTGTTCGTCGTCGCGGCCGGGTTTATGTCATCAACAAGAAGAACCCTCGCTTTAAAGCGCGTCAGGGCTAATCTTGTTCAGTCTGGCCATTGGTCAGAATGAAGTTAAGAAAAAAAACCGCCTCTCGCTAGAGGGAGCGGTTTTTTCTTTTTTGCCTGATAAATCTCAAATATGACGATATGTCTCAAATACTGTGACAGAAACTCTTTATCTCCGGACTTGTTCTTGTCGCGAAGTTAGGCGAGGCTATGACAAGAATGATAAATCCGGGAGAAACCAGATGAAGATGCCTGATCCTGATCAATCGATCATGGCCAAAAGAAATGAGATTGCTGAAGCCTTGAGAGAGATTGTTCCCGGCGAAGGCGTGATTTTAAGTGATCGGGAATTACAGGTATACGAATCAGATGGCCTGACGGCCTATCGACAACCTCCTCTGATGGCTGTTCTGCCTCAAACCGTTGAGCAGGTCAGTCAGGTTTTGACCTATTGTCATGCCGAGGGCATTAAAGTTGTTCCCCGTGGATCGGGAACATCTCTGTCCGGTGGAGCTTTGCCACTGGCAGATGCGATCTTGCTGTGTATGGGCAAATTTAATCAGATTGTCGAGGTGGATTACGATAACCGTTGTGCCGTTGTCCAACCCGGTGTCACGAACCTGGGAATTACAAAAGCTGTAGAAGGACAAGGTTTTTATTATGCGCCCGATCCTTCCAGCCAGATTGCTTGCTCTATTGGAGGGAATGTTGCCGAAAATGCAGGCGGTGTGCATTGCCTCAAGTATGGTTTGACGACAAATAATCTTCTGGGCATTGAAATGGTCCTGATTGACGGGACGGTTTTAAGATTTGGAGGAAAACACCTTGATAGTCCCGGGTATGATCTGCTGGGGTTAATGACAGGTTCGGAAGGGCTGCTTGGGGTTGTGACAGAAGTAACTGTCCGCATCTTGCCAAAACCGGAAACTGCAAGAGCACTATTGCTGGGGTTCTCCAGTTCAGAGAGTGCGGGTGATTGTGTCGCTGCGATCATATCCGAGGGTATTGTGCCTGGTGGTATGGAGATGATGGATAAGCCTGCCATCGAGGCCGCGGAAGCGTTTGTGAATGCGGGGTATCCCTTGGATGTCGAGGCGCTTCTGATTGTAGAGTTGGATGGTCCCCAGGCTGAAGTAGATTACCTTATTGATCAAGTTTCAGCGATAGCAGAGAAATGCGGGGCTATTACCAGCCGTATTAGCCAGAATGAAGAAGAACGACAACTTTTCTGGGCTGGCCGTAAAGCGGCATTCCCGGCCGTAGGTCGTCTGACGCCGGATTATTATTGTATGGATGGCACAATTCCTCGCAACAAGCTGCCTCTCGTTCTCAAACGTATGCGAGAAATGAGTGAGCATTACGGTCTGAGAGTGGCCAATGTCTTTCATGCAGGGGATGGTAATTTACATCCCTTGATTATGTATGATGCGAATAATCCGGGGGAATTGGAAAAGGCAGAAGACTTTGGGTCGGACATACTTAAACTCTGTGTCGAGGTTGGTGGTGTTTTGACTGGGGAGCACGGGGTTGGTGTTGAAAAACGTGATCTGATGCCTGAAATGTTTAACGAGATTGATCTGAAGCAACAACTACGGGTGAAATGTGCGTTTGATAGCAAGGCGCTTTTAAACCCCGGCAAGGTTTTCCCGGAATTGCATCGCTGTGCAGAACTGGGGCGTATGCATATACATAAGGGCAAGTTACCCTTTCCCGATATTCCCCGCTTCTAGGATTGTTCTGGAGCTATGTGCCCAGAAATAAAGATCTAAAAAGAATAATAAAAAAACGTTACGAGAGTTTTCATGAGCCATATCAAACCCGAGAACGCAGGTCAGCTGGAAGAAGCGGTTAAGTGGGGGTTATCCCAGGAAGAGTCTATGGAGATTATCGGCTCTGGAAGTAAACAGAAGCTTGGGCGTGCTGTTTGTGCCGATCACTTACTGGATGTGTCTGCTTTAACTGGCATTACCTTGTATGAGCCAGAAGAGTTAGTGCTATCTGCGCGGGCGGGGACATCACTTATTGAAATTCAGGAAGAGCTTGCCAAGAACAACCAGTACATGGCGTTTGAGCCTATGGATTATGGTGCTCTTTTAAAGGGAACACCGGACGCAGGGACGCTTGGTGGGATGGTTGCCTGTAATCTATCGGGGCCACGTCGACTAAAAGCTGGTGCTGCCAGAGATCACTTCCTTGGTTTTTCCGGGGTTTCTGGCCGGGGAGAAACATTCAAATCCGGTGGTCGGGTGGTCAAGAATGTGACGGGTTATGATCTTATGAAACTTATGGCGGGATCTTATGGGACCCTTGCTGTGATGAGTGATATTACGATCAAGGTATTGCCTGCACCTCTGGAAGAAAAAAGTTATGTCCTCTACGGGCTTTCAGATGAACAGGCAAACAGGGCCATGTCAGTCGCCTTAAATTCTTCGCGCGAAGTGTCTTCGGCTGCACATATACCACAAATCATTTCCTCGAAGCTATCCCTGGAAGCAGAAGAGCGCGCGATGACACTGCTCAGGCTAGAAGGACATGGCCCTTCAATCACCTATAGAACGGACAAATTGACATCGCTTTTGACAGGTTTTGGCAAGGGAAGTTTGATTGCTGATCCGGAAAGTCGATCTTTATGGCAAAAACTTCGTGATGCAGAGGTTTTATTAAAGTCAGAAGAAAGATCTATATGGCGTATATCACTCCCGCCTGCACAAGGAAGTGCTTTTATTGACAGTTTGAAGTTCAACGAGCAGGCTGAGTATTATTATGACTGGGCAGGCGGACTTATCTGGCTGTCACTTACAGGAGATCATAATGCTTCTCTTCTTCGGGGTAGGCTAAAGAGTGCTGGCGGACATGCGACGTTAGTGAGGTCGGCTACAGGTATTGAGGACGCTGAAAGCCCTCAACAGCCTCTTGAACCGGGAGAGTATGCCCTGATGAAGCGCATAAAGGATAACTTTGATCCCAAAGCTATTTTGAACCCTGGCCGTTTATACGCAGATCTATAGGAGAGACAAATGCAAACCAATTTTTCTCTCGCGCAGTTGGCGGACCCTAACATTGAAGAAGCAGAGAGTATTTTACGCAAATGTGTGCACTGCGGGTTTTGCACGGCAACATGTCCGACTTATGTGCTGTTGGGGGATGAACTGGATAGCCCTCGTGGACGAATTTATTTGATCAAGGGGATGCTGGAAGAAGGCGTTGCGGCAACGGCGGAGGTGACAAAACATCTCGATCGCTGTTTGTCCTGTCTATCCTGTATGACAACCTGCCCGTCAGGGGTGAACTATATGCATCTGGTGGATCACGCACGTAATCATGTGGAACACAGCTATAAACGCCCTTTGTTTGAGAGGTTATTACGCAATCTTCTCAGCTATCTTATTCCCCGGCCTTTCTGGTTTCGTGGCGCATTGAATATTGCCTCTTTGACAAAGCCGTTGGTGAAGAACTTTGTCTCAGGGCGAGTAAAGGCACTTATTGATCTGGCCCCTAAAGATCTGCCCGCTGCAAGTGTTGTCGACCAACCTCAAACCTTCAAAGCAGTCGGAGAGAGGAAAGGACGCGTTGCGTTGTTATCTGGCTGTGCGCAAACTGTTCTTGCGCCATCGATAAATGAAGCAGCTATCAGGCTTTTAACGAAGCACGGTATCGAAGTTGTTATTGCCAAGGGCGTGGGGTGTTGCGGATCGCTTGTTCACCATATGGGTAAGGAGGCAATGGCAGAACAGCAGATGAAGGCTGCTATTCGAGGCTGGATGACTGAAATCGAAGGAGAGGGACTGGATGCCATTATCACTAATGCGTCTGGATGCGGAACAACCATAAAAGACTATGGTTTTATGCTGCGCAATGATCCCGATTGGGCCGAGCGTGCGGCAAAGATTTCTGGCCTTGCAAAAGATATCACAGAATATCTTGCAGAGCTTGAACCTGTAGCGCTGGTGGATAAGGAAAAGGGTGATGAGGCTGCTAAGATAGTTGCTTATCACGCCCCCTGTTCAATCCAGCACGGCCAGAAAATAACCAGACAACCGAAAGAGCTGCTAACAGGTGCAGGTTTTGTCGTACGCGATGTGCCTGAGGGGCATCTGTGCTGCGGCTCTGCCGGAACTTATAATATTATGCAGCCTGAACTGGCTGAGAAGCTCCGTGATCGCAAAGTCAAAAACATTGAAACACTGACACCGGATATTATTGCGACAGGAAATATAGGATGTCAGTGCCAGATTTCATCGGGAACAGATATTCCCGTTGTTCATAACGTTGAACTCCTAGACTGGGCCACAGGTGGACCAAAGCCAGAAGTTTTGGAGTAATGAATCTTCCTCCTAACAAGTTGGATTAGGTTTTAAATTCTTCTTTAAACTCTACACGGGTTTTAGCATTGAAAAGAGAGTGAATGAAACCAAGGGCTATACCAAAGACGATGAACTGGATGGCACTGACTGACAGTTCGACGGCGATCCATTCCCAGATTGAGGGTACGGCATACTTTGCGGGCGACGCGAAGCTTATATAGGACGAGAGGAAAAGGCCGAAACCGAGGGAAACAATCAGTCCCAGTCTGATCGTTGCACCCTCGGGGGCCAAAAGGTGGAGACACCCGGTCATGATCGTCCCTTGGATAAGCATGGCAATAAAACCCAGCAGAAAAATTGGTTCAGCCCGCAGGAAACCCAGGGCTTCATAATGTTCAATATTGATCAGCATATGCGATGTGCCTTGAGTTGCGAAGGTGATGATCACAAAGGCAAGCAGGGATAGAAAGTGCTTCATCTTAAAATCCTTGGAGATAGTATGAGGGCAAAAGCTGCCAACACTTGTGTTCGCAGCTTTGTTCATGAGTTGATGTGTGCGACTTATTTCTGCATGCTTTCGTAGGTTATCATAGCAATGCGGGCACCATGGGGATCATTGATGATTGCAATGCGACCAACGCCGGATACATCCGTTGGTTCCCTGATAATTTTTGCTCCGGCTGTGCGGGCTTTATCTGTGGCATCATCAACGTCTTTGACGGTAATGTATATTGTCCATACCCCTTTGTCGGCAGGTTCCGGTGAAAAGCCGCCGATCAATTCATCTTCGACAAGAATGCCGGGGACGCTTGATCCGTCTTTCATGGGTAGATCGGTTAAGGTCCATTCCATAACATTGCGATAGAATTTTACGGCTTCGTCTCTGTTAGGGCTGGAATAGCCAATCCATCCGGCTGCGCCGGGTGTTGTCATTGTTGTTTGTGACATAGTTTCATCCTTTGGTTTATGCTTTCTGCCTAGTGCAGATAAACCAAGGACGCGTGACAGAGGTAAATTCCGACAAAGCGGATAATTATTTTTTACATTCGAGAATTTTTCTCGAAGAATTGCCTGTTCCGGTTCTGTTGGTGTTAAGGCCAAAGCCGTTTGATACGCTGTTTTGGCCCTGTCTTTTTGACCGAGTTCGAACAAAAAAGCAGCACGAGTTGAATGAAACCAGCGATAGTTTTGAAGCTCTTTATCAAGATCATCGAGTATTTTGAGTGCTTCTGCTGATCCTTTGGTTTTGGCAATGGCGACGGCGTGATTTAACTTAACAATCGGGGTGGGTTCAAATTGATACAGCACGGCATAAAGGCGTTCGATTTCGGCCCAGTCTGTTGCCTCGTAAGCCGATGCGTTGGAATGGACGCCTGCGATAGCTGCCTGGATTTGAAATGAACCCGGAGTACCGTGTCGGAGTGCTTTTTCCAAAAGCACATGAGCCTCGGCAATCATCGTACGGTTCCAGAGGTTTCTATTCTGATGTTTCAAAAGGATAAGCTTGTCATTCTCAATACGAGCCGGATATCTGGCATGTTGAAACAGCATCAGAGCCAGTAAGCCCATTGTCTCTGTTTGAGAGGGGAAGAGACTCAAAAGGAGTCTGGCGAGGTAAATGGCTTCTTCACACAACAGGACCTTTATCTGTACGTCGCCAGTGCTGGCGGACCAACCTTCGTTAAAAAGCAGATAAAGCATCAGGGACACAGTTTTGAGGCGCTCTGCGCGCTCGATCAAATCCGGACTTTGAAAGGGAATATTATCTTTTGCGATCGTTTTTTTTGCCCGGGTAATACGTTGTTCCATCGTTTTGGATTTTACAAGAAATGCACAGGCAATTTCTTCAACGGACAAGCCGATAACGATTTTCAGGGCAAGTGCTGATTGATCCTGAATAGAGAGTTTTGGATGGCAGCAGATAAAAAGCAGGCGTAGGACATCATCGCGGAATTCATTTTCTTCCTGAACGTCATCGAAAGCGTCGTGACTTGTGTTATCTTGAGCGTGTTGTGTTTTGTGATCGTCTCGCGTTTTATTCTTGCGAATGATATCCCGTCCGGCATTGCGAGCAACGGTTAGAAGCCAGGCAAAGGGATCATCGGGTAATCCCTGTTTTTGCCAACCATCCAGAGCTTTAGTACAGGCGAGAGAAAAGCTTTCTTCGGCAAGATCAATATCCCGAAAATAGCTTATCAATGCGGCGATGGCCTTGGGGCGGATATCTGAAAATCGGGCCTGAAGCCAGGGGTGGTGAGGCATGTTAGATTATTCCGATTAGTGGCATGCGGGATCAACCATCTTGAAAGCTGGACAGGGTTCCGCCTGACCATGAAACAGGTCTGACTTCTATACTGTGATAGGGGGTCGAGATCATATCTGCCATCGCAATGGCTTCGTCAAGGTTTGGAAAATCTGCCAGATAGAAACCGACGAACTGTTCCTTGGTATCTGCAAAGGGGCCATCAGTTATCAAGGTTTTATGACCTTGATCTGTTTTGGATTTTAGGGTCACTGCGTTACTGACAGGCATAAGTTTTGCCGTTGCAAAATCACCTCTTTCGTCCAGCTTCTTTTGGAGTAATCGATGTTGTTCAAGGGCGAGTTCCTGTTCTTCGGGAGAAAGGCGTCCATGAATACCTTCGGCAGAATAAATTAGGAACGAATAGAGCATTATATTTCCTCTTCATTGAGTGTCATTAAGCGAAGGACGTTCGAGAAAGCCTGAAACCGACAAGAAGCTACTAGATTAAGAATAAAATAACCTGAACCTGCGTCCAAGAGCGATAAGGGATGGTATTGTCGACCAATGGCGAAGCATTTGAGAATGTTGAAAAATCCTTTATAGCATATTTTATAAAATAAATGTGTTGGTGACGTAATCTGGCTAGCAAAGTTTATAGACCCAGAGTAGTCTGAAAGTCTCTGGTAAGGATTTCCAAAATGACACGTGACACTATTCAGGGCGTATTTCTCGCACTGACCGCATATTTATGGTGGGGCCTGACGCCGCTTTATTTCAAGCAGGTAGAGGCGGCAGGATCTTTCGAGGTCTTGAGCCATCGTGTTATCTGGTCTTTGGTTCTTCTGACTTTTTTGCTGCTTCTGCGGAAAAGGTGGCCCGAAATTAAAGAAATCTTTAGTTCACCTAAAATTTGGGGCTGGCTGTTGTTGAGCGCCTTACTTGTTGCTGTGAACTGGTTGATTTTTATCTGGTCTATTTCCAACGGTCGGTTGGTTGAGGCAAGCCTGGGTTATTACATAAACCCACTGGTGAATGTTCTTTTGGGAGTGGCGGTTCTTGGTGAGCGGTTGAAACTTTTGAAGGCTGTTGCCGTTGGTTTGGCTGCGATAGCGGTTGGTTATCTAACCTACATTGGCGGGGAGTTCCCTTGGATTGCGCTGACTTTGGCAACAACTTTCGGGTTTTACGGACTAATCAGAAAACGTTTGCCCGTCGGGGCGCAGGTTGGAATTTTTGCTGAAACAGCAATGGTCACACCCATCGCTTTGGGGTATCTGATCTGGATTGGAACTCAGAACGAGGTGATCTATATTGCTGGCGGCGCTGGAATCAGTCTGATGTTGATGCTGGCCGGGGTTGTTACAACCGTGCCATTGGTTTGTTTTGCTGCGGCTGCCAGACGCCTGAACTATTCAACAATTGGTATGATTCAATACGTAGGACCAACAGTGAACCTGCTGCTGGCAACGTTGCTTTTTGGTGAAGCCTTTACAGAAGTACATGCCATATCTTTTGGGTTGATCTGGTTTGCAGTTTTCTTGTTCAGTGCGCAGTCCTTTGTTGATATGAAGCGGGTAAAAAAACAGGTTGCGCTTTAGGCAACCTGTTTCATTTATAGCCGTTTATCTCAACTTTTCCTTCCCAGTATTTCATGGGTTGTTTCATCGTTTATGTCGGAAAACTACACTTCACTCTTCACGCCTTGAGCAAAAATTAAGCTAAACAGCGATGGCGTAAAGTTCTGTTTAGTAACGATTAGCTCTTGGGCATAATCACAATTGCACGGAAATCGTTGACGTTTGTCCGTGTTGGTCCGGTGATGATGAGATCGTCAAGAGCCTGAAAAAAGCTATAGCCATCATTATTGGCAAGATGTTCTTTGGCACTAACGCCAAGCTTTTCAGCACGTTCAAGGGTATCGGGACTCAAAATTGCGCCGGCATTGTCTTCGCTGCCATCGATGCCATCGGTGTCACAGGCAAGGGCATAGATATCTGCGGCGCCATCAAGCTCTACGGCAAGGGCGAGCAGGAACTCTGCATTTCTGCCGCCGCGGCCATTTCCCTTGACTGTTACGGTTGTCTCACCACCGGATAAGAGAACACAAGGTGCCGGTGCAGGTTGATGGTGGTTGGTAACTTGTCTTGCAATGGCGGCCATAACCTTGGCAACTTCCCGTGCTTCTCCTTCGATTGAATCGCCAAGAACCACAGGCGTAAAGCCATGCTTTTCAGCAACAAGTCTGGCGGCATCAAGAGAATCTTGAGGGCGGGAAATCATGTGCATTGAACAGTTGGCAAAAACCGGGTCGTTTGGTTTGGGCGTTTCCTTAGCCGCTTTTTCCAGATGCGCAGCAACGGATGCTGGCGGCGTGATATCGTACTTGGCCAAAATGGCACGGGTATCTGCAAAGGTGCTGGGGTCTGGAACCGTTGGGCCGGATGCAATGACATCAGGATCATCCCCGGGCACATCAGAGATCAAAAGGCTGACTATCTGTGCGGGGGCGGCAGCGGCGGCAAGCTGACCGCCTTTGATGGCCGACAGATGCTTGCGCACTGTGTTCATTTCGATGATGTTTGCACCGGATTTTAACAAAGCCTTGTTGATTGTCTGTTTGTCTTCAAGAGACAGACCCTCGGCGGGGAGCGCCAGCAGAGACGACCCGCCGCCGGAAATAAGGCAAAGAACAAGATCATCGGCACTGAGCCCCTGAACCATTTCATAGATCCGCTTTGCCGCTTCACGACCAGCTGCATCCGGTACCGGGTGGGCGGCCTCGACAACTTCGATGCGGGTGCATTTTTTGCCCTCGGGCATATCGTGGTCATAACGGGTGACGACAAGACCTTCGATAGGGCCTTCCCAATTTTCCTCGACAGCTTTGGCCATGGCAGCTGCCGCTTTTCCGGCACCAATAACCACGGTTTTTCCCTTGGGTGGCTGTGGTAAATAACTGGGAACAGCCAATCGGGGATTTGCTGCATCCAAACCAGCCTGAAAAAGATCTCGTAGGAACTTTTGGGGGGATATCGCGTTCATCTACAGGGCCTTCGCTTATCAAGTGTCATAACCAAGATGCCTTTATGGAAATGAACAGTGCCCTTCGTCAAGAGAAGCCTTTGCAAAAGGGGTGATTCCTGTCTTTATTTGACGTTGTGATGAAAAATCTGGTCGGTTTTTGTCTTTGATGGTAGATAGCTTGTCGGGCTTTGCATGAAACGACTTTCTGTTGTCATGGCAAAGATCCTTCTGGAAATCACATCAAGTCATTACAATATTGAGAGAGGCTCGAAGCCTTGCGCTCTGATGTAATGACCAATAGATATTGTGCAAAGTAAAGGCCCCGAGCTGAGGCCCCGTGCTCAAGGCTGTGTTAAGGTAAAAGTAATAGGAAGATAATGGATATCCAAATTCTGGCTGCGGATGAACCAAGCCCGGTGAACGTCATTAATGAAGATGCAGACACACCTTTTGTTTTTTTATGCGACCACGCGACATCCTTTATTCCTAAATCCCGCAAAAATCTGGGCGTTGAAGACCATCATCTGACGCGGCATGTCGCCTATGATATCGGCATCAAGGGCGTGACCGAGGGCCTTGCCGAACATTTTAAATCCCGTGCGATCTTCAGTAACTTTTCGCGCTTGCTTGTCGACCCGAACCGCAAGCTGGATAACGATGGCCTGATGCCTGTGGTCAGTGACGGATGCCATGTCCCTGCCAATCAGGATATGCCCACGGCAGAACGCGAAGCCCGCCTGAACACTTTTTACTGGCCCTATCACAATCAAATTGAGGCGACACTGGATGGCATGATTGAACAGGGACAGGTGCCGATTGTCGTTTCCATGCACAGTATGACCCACGAAATGGCGGGTGTTGCCCGACCGTGGCCTGTCTGTGTGTTATGGAACCAGGACCCGCGCATTCCTTTGCCGCTCATCGAAACGTTTACGCGTCAGGGCTTTACCTGTGGCGATAACGTTCCTTACTCTGGACGGGATGATCATGGACATACCATGGAAAGGCACGCTGACCGTCGGGGCTTGCCCAATGTTCTGATTGAAATTCGTCAGGACTTGATTTCTGATCAGGCCGGAATAGATCAATGGACGGCACATATGATCAATGCCTTTGAAGAGGTATTGCATTGCCCGTCACTGAAAGAAATAAAGTGCTACCTGTAAGGGCGAAGAAATAAACAGGACGCAAGAAATAAGCGCATTACTTATCAGCCTTTGACGACGTATAGCTAGGTTGCCCTGATTTCCTGGAGAAAAGCATCAACTTCCCGAGTAAGGTGCGAAGATTCTTCTGCAAGTACAGATGCTGAATCTCGAACGGTGTGCGAGGCTTGTCCTGTTTCCTTTGAAGCCTGTTTCACAGTAACAGTACTCTGCATGACGGCCTCTGTTCCCTGGGCAGCTTCTTTCACATTTCTGGATATTTCATTAGTGGCTGCCTCTTGTTCATTGGTTGCCGATGCGACTGACGTGACTACTGCTTCTATCTCACTAATCCCATTTGCCACCGTATTAATTGTTTCGATCGCTTCGTTTACTGAGGATTGAATATTATCAACTTGGGATAGTATCTCTTCTGTTGCCGAGGCAGTCTGCGATGCTAAGCCTTTCACTTCGTTAGCGACAACAGCAAAGCCTTTTCCGGCTTCCCCGGCTCGGGCTGCTTCTATGGTTGCGTTGAGAGCAAGAAGATTTGTCTGTTCGGCTATATCAGAAATAATGTTGACGATTTTGTTCACCTTAATCGTTGCTGAATTTAAGCTGTTCACGACTTGTGTACTGGTTTCTGCCTGATCGGAAACCTTATGGGACATTTCTACGGCATAAGTTGTTTGCCGTGTAATATCGGCTATAGATGCTAAAAGCTGGTCGGTTGCTGTTGCAACCATTTGAACGTTAGCCGATGTTTGTTGTGAGGCAGCGGAAGCCGATGATGATTGGTTAGCAGCTTCTTCAGCTGTTGACATTAACTGTTCTGATGTTGAAAACAGACTAGTGGATGATGACGATACCGATGTTACAATGCCCTTCACCCGGCCTTCAAAATCGTTTGCAAGATCTTTCATTACCTGCTTTTTTTGTAACTCAATATTTTTCTTTGTTTCTTCTTGTTTTTTGCGAAGACCCTCCATTTCAATGGCATTGTTTTTAAACACAAGAACGGATTGAGCCATTTCACCAATCTCGTCTTTTTTGTCACTATAAGGGATTTGATCAGACAAATTTCCGTTGGCGAGAGTTTTCATTCTGTGAGCCATTTTTTGTAAAGAAACAGACAAATGCCGTGCATAAAAAATGCCGATGGTTGCTCCTATACCGAGAACGATAAGTACGGTTACCAAAGCAGTCATCAACATGTTCTGTATCGGGATATCGGCTTCTGCAACATCGACCTCGCCGAGTATTGCCCATGTGGTCCCCATAAACTTTAACGGTGTATAGGCAGAGATTACTTCCACGCCCCTATAGTCAACAATTGTCTCTACGCCGCTTTCTCCTTTTAAAGCTTTGGTGACATTATTTCCTGTAACTTTGGTTTTAAGAAGCGTTGATTCTTGGCTGAATCGTGAATCGCTTCGCATGAAAAAATCTGGTCCAACAAGATAAGTTTCCCCACTTTGGCCCATACCTGCCGAAATTTGCATCTGATCATTGATTTTGCCAATTGGCATTTGAAATGCGAGCACACCTGCGAGCGTTCCGTTTTTATCTAATACGGGGGCTGATATAAAACTAGCCGCTGCTCCATTACTTGGTGCATAGGGTTTAAAATCATAGAAGGATTGAAAACCCGAACGGGGGTTTTTCTTTGCTGAAATAAATGCCTGACCAAGGTCTGTCTCTTTCCAAGGTCCTGTTATAATGTTCGTTGCAAAGTCCTTTTCTTTAAAAACAGAATAAATGAGATCACCTTCGGGAGCGAAAAGAAAAATATCGTAATAACCTCTGGCTTTGAGGAAACTTTTGAAAATGGGGTGGTATTCTGCATGAGCATGGCTATAGCTAGACCCATCATTCGCACTGTCTAGTTTTTCTTTTTCCCCTGTAGGAAAGGGATTATCAAGGATATACAGCTTTTTCAGCTTCTGTTGTTGATTCCCGTCTAACTCGTGCCAGCCTTTGTTAAAGGCGTTGAGAGCCACCAGAGTTGTTGGGTGGTTCACTTGAATTTGGATGTCCGATTGTATTGTCTCAAGATAATTTTGTAGCGTTGCTTTGCGAGACTGGGTAAGGGCCGTGAGCTTCGCTTCCGCAGCTTCTTTCAAGCCGGATTGTGCTAGATTTGTAAGTATTATGCCAACAGTAATAGCGGCTATTACGATAAGGGTAACAATTACCAAGGGCAGTTTATAGGCTATGGGCGCATCAAAGACTCGCATAGGTATGACCTAATCTATTTCATTCAACTTGAATGCTTTTGTAATCAGATTAAATTACAGAATAAGTTATAAATTTTGTAAGTTCTGTGACCAGGCTCGATTTATAAATTGAAGCAACAGAATGAATATAGAACTGAGGGTAGTAATAAGTATGAACGAACAAACCAAACTGGAGCTGGAAGCGGCTGCCTTCAGGCGCCTTGTTTCTCATTTGCAAGATCGCACAGATGTTCAGAATATCGATATGATGAACCTCGCCGGATTTTGCCGGAACTGTCTGTCTAAATGGTATATGGCCGCTGCCGAAGAAAAGGGCGAGGCCATGAATTACGGGCAGGCGCGTGAGATTGTTTATGGTATGCCCTATGATGAATGGAAATCGAAGCACCAGTTGGAAGCAACGGCTGAACAAAAAGCGGCCTTTGAGAAAAGCAAACCCGCGCACGATTAGCCTGTCTGTTGATTCAGCCAGCGATTAAGCAGACTGTGGTAAGCGAGAGACATGTGGCTAAAAACTTTTCCCTGCCTGTTGCAGGGCATTGCCAAAGCTGACGCAGGACGTTAATTTCCGCAGCAGATAATTTATGAGACAACTCATTACACGTGATTTTATAAAAGGGCCCCGGGCATGAGCGATTTCGAATCAGGCTACGAAGAAAATACTTCTGATGAAAGCCAGACAGATGATATGGCAACAGAAACAACAAGTTCCTCTAGCGCGGCGGCTGTGCCAGGTGAAATCGCCGGTGTAACAGCGGACCGTCTTCGCGGCTTTATCGAGCGGATCGAGCGTCTGGAAGAAGAGAAAAAAGGCATCGCCGACGACATCAAGGAAGTCTATGCCGAATCTAAAGCACTTGGCTTCGATACCAAAATCATGCGCAAGATCGTCTCTCTTCGCAAACTGGAGCAGCAAGAACGCATGGAGCAGGAAGAGCTAATTGACGTCTATAAACACGCTCTTGGCATGGTGTAATTTCACCGCACATCGTTGAAGAAAAAGCCCGCAAACTGGCGGGCTTTTTTGTGAGATTTGTATAGAGTAATTTTAAGTTTTTTACTGATTGTTATAGCTCTTCGGAGCAGAAATCCTAATTGTCTCCTAAATGTTGTTGTGTCATACATTTGAGACTACACGTTATGCGTGAGTTCTTTCGTCTGGTTTAAGTGGTGAAATTCTGTGAAAAATATCGGTTATAGTTATTTATTTATGATTGTTATGAGCTTTTTGGTTGTCCCACTAAGTGCTCATGCAGATTCTGGCTCTACAAACGACATATCAAAAGAAGAGTATTGTCGCGAGTTTAAGAAACTCGTCTTTCCAAATGATGATGCTTATTTTTCGCGTTGGAATAGCCATGAACTTAAGGTTTTTCTTGATGGCGAAGATGCAGAAGTAGCTTATGCAAAAGAACTGTTCACAAAATTTGAACAGTTAACCAATGTTAAAATTGTTTATACATCGAAAAAAGTAAGTATTGCTCTTGTTTTTTGGGAAGACATATATCGCTATGCGCTGGTCACTGGCGAGAAATTGTTTAAGAATTGGTATTCTGAAAAATTAGATTTATACGAATATTATAAGAAAAATGCTGAAATCGGTCATTGGAATTTTTTCCTTCAGGATAAAACTCCCACAAGTAAGCAGATGGTTTATAATGTAGGGATATTTGAAGCTCCTATGAGTGCAGAATCTATAGAGATTTTTGAAGAAAATAAAAAGACTATAGAGCTTGCAGTTACTGCCTCATTATTCCCTTATAATAGTGATACGGCTGTTATCAGTCTTACTGGCGTTGAAGCAGTAGAATTTTCGCCACTAACCAATTCGTCTCACACTCCTTTGATTCAATATTGGTATGGCCTCGATGCGATGGTGCCTGGCATTGAAAAAGAACAAGCTGTTTGTATTGAATGATTTTACTCATATTTCCTCAGGCACAAGTGTCTTCTGTAATGTCTGATAGTCGGTCTTGCCTGTGCCGAGGACGGGGATTTTATCCATGATTTCGATTTCGCGGGGGATCATCAGTTCACTGATGCCTTGTTCCTGCGCTTCTTTTAGCAGAAGGGCGCGGGTGGCGTCGGGGCATTCTGTGGCGAGGATGAGTTGCTCGCCTTTTTTGATGTCAGGGCGGGCGATGACGGCGTGCATAAAGCCGGGCCAGATTTTGCTTGCGAGGTCTTCGGCGGCGGTTAGGGAAACCATTTCACCTGCTATCTTGGCAAAGCGTTTGGCGCGGCCCTGAATGGAGACAAAGCCATCAATGTCCATGACCACAATGTCTCCGGTGTCGTACCAACCGTCTTCCGGTGGTTGAAGCTGCCCGGGGGCTTCGGCGCGCAGGTATCCCTTCATGACATTGGGACCTTTGACAAACAAGCGCCCGCCCGTGGGGATACCGGGTACAGGTTCCAGCCTGCTTTCAATACCGGGCAGGAAGCGCCCGACGGTGCCTGCTTTGTACTGCAATGGTGTGTTGGTGGATAGAACCGGCGAAGTCTCTGTCGCGCCGTAGCCTTCCAGAATGCGAAGGCCGAATTTCTCTGACCATGTTTTTCGGGTGCTGTCCTTGACCTTTTCCGCCCCGGCAAAGATGTGTCGTACCGAATAGAAGTCGTAGGGGTGGGCAACCCGGGCATAGCCTGTCAGGAAAGTATCTGTTCCAAAGACGATGGTCGCATTGGTGTCATA
Organism: Kiloniella sp. EL199; assembly: GCF_900313065.1. Lineage (GTDB taxonomy): Bacteria > Pseudomonadota > Alphaproteobacteria > Kiloniellales > Kiloniellaceae > Kiloniella. The sequence goes on along the minus strand of NZ_OMPU01000014.1, from coordinate 214,086 downwards.
TACAAGGGCGGGAACGATGCGGTAATGGAGTGGTGAGGGATAGAGGAAGGTTTTAATGCCAGAGAGGATGGGCAGCAGAAGGCCGCCTGTTAAGCCAAATGAATGGAAAATGGGCAGGGCATTGAAAACGGTGTCTGTCGAGTTGAAATCCACCACGGCGGCAAGCTGACTTCTGTTGGACAGAAGGTTGTTGTGATTGAGCATGACGCCCTTTGGCACACCTTCTGATCCTGATGTGAACAGTACGACAGCTGCATCGTTACTCTCTGGAGCTGATTTGTTGTGGAATGCTCTGGCAAACTGGCTTTTCACCCAACCACAAAGCTTGTTCCCGAGAGAGATTTCTTCTTTGAGATCTTCGAGATAGATAATCTTGTGTTCACGGCCTAGCGCATCAGCCAGATCATCAAGACGTCCTAGTTCGATGAACTTACGAGATGTGATGATGGTTTTGATCTCTGCGGTTTTACAGCAAGACAACAGGTTCTTTTCGCCCATGGTGAAGTTGAGCATGGCACTAACGCGCCCGATTGCCTGTAGGGCAAAGAAAGATACTGCCGCTGCCGAAGAGTTGGGGAGCAAGAGGCCGACGATCTCTTTCGGTTTTGTAAAGCCGGCAAACTTGTCACCGAGAACAAAACTTGATGTTATGAGTTTGTTGTAGGAAAGCGGCGCGCGTTGAATGTCTTCGACAACTGCGGCGTCACCACCGTGAATATCACGGGCATCCAGCAGATTTTTGAATAGGCCACCTTCTGGCGGGCATGAGCTAAAAGCGGTTTCACTCATCAGATCATGGAGGCCGACACTTATGGCAGATCGACGCTCTCTGCCGCGAATATCGTCACTGAGGCGAAGTTTCTTGGGCGGATGAATGGTGATAATAACCTTGGGGAACCAGCGCTGACGTATTTTACCTTTGAGACGTGAGAAGGGTGTGTATTGCGCGCCTTCGATATTAACGGGTAGCAAAGGAGCATCAGCGTGATCCGCAATCATGCCGGGGCCTTCGAATATCTTCATCATGCCGCCGGTGACGGTAATACGTCCTTCGGGGAAGATCACGCAACGTTTTCCGGATTTGACCACATTGATCATGGTTTTGGTTGCCATGGGATTGGTCGGGTCAATCGGATAAGCATCAACGACGGAAAGGAATGGTTTTACCCACCAACACTGGGCGACATAGGTGTCGATGGCAAAGGTAGGGCGACCGGGCAGGAAGGCCGCGAGGAGAATGCCATCAAGGAAAGATACATGATTGATGACAATAACGGCTTTGGGGCCGAGATCCTCAAGATTTTCTTCCCCTCTGACTTCCACGCGAAAGCATGTTTTAAGTAATAGTCTGAAGAAAAGCTTTGTCGGAACTTCGGGCAGCAATTTGCAGACATATAGAGCAACAAAAAGATTGAGTATCCCAACGATCAAAAATACCTCAGGAATGGTAAAGCCAAGCTTGAACAGCCCCATTGCCCCGATAGCCGACACAACCATGAACAGTGCGTTGAGAATGTTGTTGCTGGCAACATTCCTTGCCCGGTGACTATCGCTACTTTCATGCTGAAGGATGGCATAAAGCGGCACGATATAGAGGCCACCACTGATAGAAATAAGCAGTAGATCAATCAAAACACGGATAAGTTCGGGATGCTGGAAGTATTCTGCGAGGCCAATCAACGAGGATGACGTGGGGGTAATGGTGTTGGATGCGAGGTACAGGTCAAAGCTGAAAAGGGATAGACCCAGAGCGCCAAAGGGAACGTAGCGTGCTGTGATTTCACCCTTGAGCAATTTGTTACATATCAGCGAACCGAGAGCGATACCGACAGAAAACATCGTAAGAAAGAGAACGCCGATTAACTCGTTGCCACCGATGATCTGCTTAGCCAATGGTGTGAACAGAGAGAGAAACGTTGCGCCAAAAAACCAGAACCAGGAAATACCCATAATAGAGAGAAATACCGGGCGGTTGCCTGCGCTGTGTTTAACCAGGTTATAGGTTTCTGCCAGAAAGTTCGGGTTGATCTTTAAGGATGGTTCAGAAGCTTCGGCTTTGGGAATGAAGTAACTTGTGGCAAGGCCAATAAGGGACAGCGCTATGATGAGGAGGGAGACAGTCTCCAACCCATTTTCTGTCATAATGACAATGCCGCCGATGATGGTGCCGATCAGGATGGACAAGAAAGTTCCCGCTTCGACAAGCCCGTTTGCACCGATAAGCTCTTCATCCCGCATATGATCGGGAAGAATACTGTACTTGAGGGGGCCAAAGAAAGCTGACTGTGTTCCCATCAGGAACAACACAACCATAAGATAAATGGGTGAGTTTGTTAAGAAGCCATAGCTGGCAAGCCCCATGATAATGATTTCGAGGTATTTTGTCAGGCGGATCAAGCGTGATTTTTCAAACTTGTCTGATAGTTGTCCTGCGATCGCGGAGAAAAGGAAAAAGGGGAGGATGAAGATGCCCGCAGCCTGAGTGACCATTGCTTTTGCTTCCTCGGGGGATAGGTGAAGCATTTTGAAGGTAATCAAGACGACAAGCGCATTTTTAAAGACGTTATCGTTTAAAGCGCCCAGTGCTTGCGTGAGGAAAAGAGGCAGAAAGCGTTTGCTCTGCAACAGGTGCAAAAGGTTTTCGTCACCAACTTGTTTCTCAGGATCTTGGTTTTCCAACGTTTTCTCTTCCCTGATCAGATCTTCTGGTGACATCCTTGATACTCCGCATCTCTAATCGTCTTTTGCTGTATAGTGCCGAATTGTTTCGGCAATATAAACGAACTTTATGATTTTCTTGATTTGTAAAAATAAGTGAGCGATCACTTATTTTTAATGATATTCTTGACTACAGTCAAGCAGGATGAAAGGAAATGATGGAAAAAGAGAAGCTGAAATTACATTTTAGATAAAATTAGTCGTTGAGACCTCAGCAAAACTCTGATGTGTGTTTCATTTTGTTTTTATTGATATTTTTCGTTGCAATTAAATGCTGCAATGTAATGAAATGTTCGTGTTCAGAAGGAACTGCCGGTCTTTTTATCCTCGAAACCTCTATTAAGAGGTCGCTTCTAGCCATGAAAAGGATTTAGGTCTTCTCATTATGTCCTCGGCCCAATTCGGGCTCATTCAGGGAGGATTAAGTATGAGGGCAAAATCAGGCTTTCTGAAAGGCTTGAATCCGACCATGGCAATATGGTCGAAGTTTCTTGTCTTTGCCTTGGTAATTATGGCGTTTATTGCCACCGAAGGCGTAGGGGATTTTTTTACAGGAATTAATAATTTCCTGGTTTGCAATGCTGTTCGGCGCTGGCATGGGGATTGGTCTGGTCTTCTGGTCAATTGCCGAACCAATTTACCATTTCCAGTCTAACCCCTTCATAACAGAAGATGTGTCGCAAACAGCAGAAGCGGCACAAGTTGCCATGCGCATTACTCTGTTCCACTGGGGATTCCATCCCTGGGCAATATATGTGATTGTGGCTCTTGCGCTGGCGTATTTTGCCTATCGTAAAGACCTGCCGTTGACCATTCGGTCATCACTTTACCCGCTGATCGGTGATCGAATTTATGGCCCGCTTGGGCATCTTGCTGATCTGTTGGCTGTGAATGGTACGGTCTTTGGTGTTGCGACGTCTCTTGGGCTTGGTGTGCAACAGATGGCGACTGGACTCTTTGAAATTACAGGCTGGGGATTCTGGGTGACGGAAACTGTAACGGATGGTGTTACTAGAACCGAACCTGCGTTGGCAGCAATGATGGTTCTGATTGCGATTATTTCTGGTTTGGCCACTGTATCTGTGGTCTCGGGCGTTGGTCGTGGAGTCAAAATCCTGTCAGAGGTCAATCTGTGGCTGTCTATTGCCATTTTGGCGTTTTTCATTGGGCATCTTTATTTGGGGGGGAACTCTATTTGGATATTTTCGGATAGAGTGCTTCAACTTCTTCCCCATATACCTCTAACACCTTGTGACGTCTTACTTTCAGTGTTGGAGTCATCATCTCGTTATCGATGGTGAACTGTTCCTTGGCGATCACAAATTTACGTACTTTCTCTAGGGGAGAGAGTTGTTGGTTAATTTGATCAACAGCCTTCGCAATGGAGATTTTTAAAGAGGCATTGTCGTGTACAGAGGCGAGAACTGCTGCGATCCCGTTGGCTTCACCCCAACGATCAAGAAATTCATCATCCGGGACGATAACTGCGGTTAGGTGAGGTCTTTTGTTTCCGTAAACCATGGCTTGATGAATTGAGGGATGTAGAGATAGTTCACCTTCAACCCGGGCGGGGGAAACATTGTCACCTCCGGACAGGACGATGATATCCTTTTTTCTATCTGTGATTTTTAGGCGACCACGATCATCGATTTCGCCAATATCCCCGGTATGAAGCCATCCGTCTTTGATTGTTTCATCAGTGTATTTTTGGTTATTCCAGTATCCTGACATTAAAAGTTCACCTGAAGCGAGAATTTCGCCGTCATCAGCAATTTTGATTTCGACGCCTCTAAGCTGAGGGCCGACAGTGGACATGTCTATCTTGTCGTGTCGGTTAACAGCGATAACAGGGGCAGCCTCAGTCTGCCCATAGCCTTGCAAAATTGTCAGCCCAAGCGCGTGAAAGAAAAGCCCGATATCTTCATTAAGGGCTGCTCCACCGGAAACCATGGCTTTTAACCGCCCGCCGAAACGCTGGCGAAGCTTGTTGCGAACCAATTTTTCCAAAAGCCGATCCTGGAGTTTTTCGATCAGCCCCAGATTGTCCGATTGGTGATACTTCTTTCGCCCGAGGGCTTCGGCTTTGTAGAACAGGTTGCGTTTGAGCGGTTTTTCTTTTTCCAGACCGCGTGTAATACGACTATGCATGGATTCAAATAGTCTGGGAACGGCAGTCATTATCGTCGGACGCGCTTCAGCCATGTTGCGCAAAAGATGTTCTGCGCCTTCGCCGTAATAGATTTGCGCACCCAGCAACAGAGGGAAGCATTGCCCCGCTGTATGTTCGTAAGCATGAGAGAGGGGAAGGAAAGAAAGGAATACTTCATCCCCCAAGCCAAGATGATAGAGAACATCCCAGGCACCTTCACAGTTACAGAGAATGGCACCGTGACTGAGCATTACCCCTTTGGGCAGACCGCCTGTTCCCGAGGTATAGATGAGGCAGGCAATGTCTTCTCTGGTGAGTTCTTCAGCCTCGGCTTCGATATCATAGGAGAGGCTATCCCCCTCAGCGATCAGATGTTCCCACTCATGTATTGCTATTTCCGTATCATTCTCATCAAAATCAAAGATATCCATGTCATCTTTGTCGACGGTTTCCATCGTAATGGCCCACTGACAGGTGGATGCTTTCTGTGCCGCGGGGAGCGATTTTTTACAAAGTGCTGTCGTGGAAACAATAATTCCTTTGGCACCGGAATGATCAAGAACATGCTTGTGGTTGGCATGAGTGTTCGTTGTATAGGCGGGAACGGATATTCCCCCTGCAGTCATAATGGCAAGATCGGCAATAAACCATTCGGGTCTGTTTTCTGCGACAAGGACAACCCGGTCGCCTTTTTCAAGTCCCAGCTTTTTCAGACTACGTGCCATTGCAGTGATGCGTCGGGATGTTTCTTCCCAGCTTATGGGCCAGTATTGTTTGTTTTCTTTAAACCAAAGAAAAGGCTGTTCTTTTTTCTCTTTTGCATGCGCGTAGAAGAGACTGACAAGGTTTTTGTAATGCGGGGGAGAAATAGTTTGTTCCATGTTCCTTGTTAGGCCTTTACCTGTTCTTGTGATTTCTTATCATTATGTCTTGTAATATTTGGCGATTCACGCCTTGTTTTCAATTTCTAGATCCTAACTTATAGAGACAACGTTCGTATTTGAAGACCGCGTTTGCGGAATGAGAGGAATTTTTATGACCGAAGCTGCTCACCCCAAAGAAGTTATTGATGAAAAGCTTGGTACTTTACCCGCTTGGGATTTGACGGATCTTTATCCCGCACCAGATTCTGCCGAGTTGGAAAATGATCTGGTTGCGATCGAGGAATCAGCTATTGCTTTTAAAGATAAATATGCAGGTAAATTAGCTGATCTTGACGGGGATGCCCTTTGCGCCGCGATTGAATCTTTTGAAAACGCACAAGAGATTATGGGCAAAGTGATGAGCTATGCCTATCTGGTTTACGCGGGAAATATGAGCGATCCGGAAGTTGGAAAGTTTTTCCAATCCATGCAAGAACGCAGCACGGGTATCTCGTCTCATGTTCTGTTCTTTACTTTGGAACTTAATCAGCTGGGCGATGGTGATCTGCAATCGAAGATTACGGGTAGCTCTCTTGCCAAATATGCACCATGGTTGAGAGATCTACGAGCACAAAAGGACTATCAGCTTTCTGATGATGTGGAGAAAATCCTGCATGAGAAGTGCGTGTCGGGTCGTTCCGCATGGGTCCGACTGTTCGATGAAACAATGGCGAGCCTTCGCTTCCCATATATGGGAGAAGAATACAGTTCTGCGCAGATTCTGAATAAACTCAGTGATCGCGACCCAAAAGCACGTAAGGAAGCAGCTCAGTCACTGGGGAAGGTGTTGGGTGAAAATCAGCGCCTTTTTGCCCATATTACTAACACGCTGGCCAAAGATAAAGAAATTGAAGACCAATGGCGCGGTTTCTCTCGCCCTGTTTCTTCCCGAAACCTTGCTAATGTTGTGGAAGATGAAGTTGTCGATGCGTTGGTGAGTTCTGTTGCTGATTCTTATCAGGATCTGGCGCATCGTTATTACAAGCTGAAGGCAAAGTGGTTTGGAGTTGAGCAACTTCCATACTGGGATCGAAATGCGCCACTGCCGGATGACGACGATGATGTGATCAGCTGGGCCGATGCGACAGAGACCGTCTTGACCGCTTACGCAGGTTTTTCTCCAAAACTTGCGGAAGTTGGACAGAAGTTTTTTGATAACCCCTGGATTGATGCGCCTGTTCGTCCAGGTAAAGCGCCAGGTGCTTTTGCGCATCCAACTGTCCCCTGTGCTCACCCTTATTTGCTGGTCAATTATCAGGGTCGAACAAGAGATGTTATGACCTTGGCCCATGAACTGGGACATGGTGTGCATCAAGTGTTGGCTGGTGTTCAAGGACCGCTTATGGCCGCTACACCATTAACTCTTGCCGAGACGGCTTCTGTCTTTGGTGAAATGCTGACCTTCCAGTCTGTCTTGAAAAAGAAAGAAGATGCCAAGGCTCGCAGGATCATGCTGGCTTCGAAGGTTGAGGATATGTTGAACACTGTTGTGCGGCAGGTGGCTATGCATCAGTTCGAAACACGGGTTCATGATGAGCGTCGCAAGGGTGAATTATTGCCCGAACAACTCGGGGAAATCTGGATGGAAACCCAAAAAGCCAGCTTGGGGCCTGCCATTCGTTTCGAAGATGAATACGCAGCCTATTGGTCTTATGTGCCGCACTTTATCCATGCGCCGTTTTACGTCTATGCCTATGCATTTGGTGATTGCCTGGTTAATTCACTCTATGCAGTTTACCAGCAAAGCGAAGACGGGTTTGCTGAAAAATATCTGGATATGCTTTCTGCTGGCGGTTCTAAACGCCATAAAGAACTGCTTGCTCCCTTTGGTTTGGATGCAAGTGATCCTGACTTCTGGAAACAGGGGCTTAAAGTTGTATCTGGCTTTATTGATGAGCTGGAAGAAATGGAATAATAGTTTCACGATTTGATTAATCTCTAGACCTTCCTTTTTAGGAGGGTCTTTTTTTTAATCATAATATTATCTTTTGATCTGTCTCAATGTTCTGGCATTGAAGCAGGGATAATAGTTCTCCATCAAGTTAAGTGTTTGAATCCACAATGAGATATTTTGTTCATTGGTGTTGTGGAAATGGAGTCATTTGCCATGTGTAAAATTTTAAAATCTCTTGCAATATTGGCCGTTAGTGCAGGGGCAATCCTTTCTTATGTTCCTACTTATGCCAGTGAAGCAGGCGACATCCTTATTCGATTGCGTGGTATTGGTGTTATCCCTGATGATGGCGGGAATACGACAATTGGTGGTAAGCCTGATCTAAGTAACTCCTATGTACCAGAATTGGACATCAGTTACTTCTTTACCAAAAATATCGCTGCTGAATTGATTCTGGCAACGACGCAACATAATGCGAAAGTTGAAAACATTAATGGTGGCGGAACTGCTGATCTCGGTGATGTAATGCTGTTGCCCCCGACCTTAACTCTTCAATATCACTTTACCAATTTCGGTAAATTCAAGCCATATGTCGGTGCAGGGGTTAACTACACAGTTTTCTACAATGCCGATGGCGCAAACGGACTTGATGTCGATTATGACAACAACTTTGGTGCGGCAGCCCAGATCGGTGTTGATTATGAGCTTAATGATGCATGGTCACTCAATCTGGATGTAAAGCGTCTTTGGTTGAATACGGATGCGACAATTAATGGAGGGGCAATCAAGGGCGACGTTGATGTTGACCCCTGGATTGTGGGTGTGGGTCTTGGGTACAGGTTCTAGTTTGTTAGAGAAAGTGAGCCCATTTCAAGAAATGATTCAAGTTTTTTGATGTAAGGTGCAGTATCGATATTATGGCGATTAAGCCATTCCTGATTGTAATAAGTATCGAGATAACGATCACCAGAATCGCAGATTAGCGTAACGATACTGCCCTTTTCTTTGCGGGCTTTCATTTCGGACATAAGGAGGAAAGCACCATAAAGGTTTGTCCCTGTTGATGCGCCACATTTCCGTCCAAGTAATTTCTCTAAAACGTTGATTGCAGCAATAGAGGCTGCATCCGGAATTCGGATCATACGATCAACCAGACTGGGTACAAAAGAAAGCTCAACCCTTGGTCGCCCAATACCTTCAATCCGTGATCCCGGACTGGTCAGGTTTTTATCGCCTGTTTTGTAAAAGTCATAAAAGACTGAATTTTCCGGATCAACCACACATAATTTTGTCTCGTGGGTACAGGATTGGTCATACCGTATAAAACGACCCAATGTCGCCGATGTACCACCGGTACCTGCGCTGGCAACAATCCATTCCGGGCAGGGGTGAGGTTCCAGTGACATTTGTGAAAACAGGGATTGGGCGATGTTGTTGTTGCCTCGCCAATCGGTTGCACGCTCTGCGTAGGTGAACTGATCCATATAATGTCCGTTTAGCTCGCGTGCCAGTCGTTCAGATTCAGTATAGATATCTTTGGCATCAACCAGATGACATTCACCGCCATAAAATTCGATTTGCGCAAGTTTTCTGCGGGCTGTGGTTTTGGGCACAACGGCTATAAATCTAAGATTTAGCAATCTGGAAAAGTATGCTTCGGATATTGCCGTGCTACCTGATGAAGCTTCAATAATCGTTGTATCCGGGCCAATCCATCCGTTACAGAGGCCATAGAGGAAGAGAGATCTTGCCAGACGATGTTTCAGGCTGCCTGTTGGGTGAGTACTTTCATCTTTAAAATATAAATCCACGTCAAGACAACTTGGCAAATTCAGCTTAATGAGATGTGTGTCAGAAGAACGGTTGTAGTCCGCTTCGATTTTGTTGAGAGCTTGCTGAACCCAAAGTCTTTTATTCATTATCTTGTTCCGAAAAATCATTGTTCTTAATAATCACAGGATAGCATAGACCTTGATCCTACTGATATCTTTACGGAGGAAGGTATATGAGTAAAGACACTATTTTTTCTCAAATATAAATGTAATTGAAATATATTTTGGGATAATTTCTCAAATGTTGCTGGTTTTTTTTGATGGTGTAAGATTGAGTTGGCACTTTGGATATTCTGACACCATATAAAAATCAGGTGTTTTAGGGTTAAGCAAGCTTGAGAGGCTTTATGAAAGACCAGCAGCATGCAGGATGACGAAGATATTCAGGATATAAGTGATTCAGGATCACGTCTGTCTGGACGTTTAAAGCGCTATGTAAAGGTTGGAAGTTCTGTTGGAGGGTTGGCTGCGCAGGTTGTTGGAAACCGTGTTCTGGGGACAGGCCTTAATTCTGCGAAACATTCCGCTGAATTGAAGAAGGCTTTGGGAGGGCTGAAGGGCCCCTTGATGAAGGCCGCACAAATTCTGGCAACCATCCCGGATGCGCTTCCCAAAGAGTATGCAGAAGAACTCCGTCAGCTCCAGTCAAATGCACCGTCCATGGGGTGGTTGTTTGTGAAGCGTCGCATGAAGACCGAGCTTGGGGCGGGGTGGCAAAAGAAGTTTCAATCTTTTGATCAAGAGGCAACCGCGGCTGCATCGCTTGAGCAGGTTCACCGTGCGATTGGTGCCGATGGGCAAGAACTTGCCTGTAAATTGCAGTATCCGGACATGATTTCGGCCGTTGAGGCTGATTTGAAACAGCTCGCTTTATTATTCGGTATCTATCGGCGTTATGACAAGGCAATTGATCCTTCGAATATCTTACAGGAATTAACAGATCGTTTGCGTGAAGAGCTGGACTATCAGCGCGAAGCACAAAACATGGGGCTTTACGGGTTGATGCTTGCTGATGAAAAACATGTATGTGTGCCGAAAGCTGTTCCCGAGTTAACGACAAATCGTTTAATTACGATGAGTTGGCTTGATGGTGTCCCGCTGCTGGACCACGTCAAATTCTATGAAAACAATCTGGAAATGCGTAATCAGGTGGCAATGAACATGTTTCGTGCCTGGTATGTTCCGTTCTATCAATACGGTGTTATTCACGGTGATCCTCATTTAGGTAACTATTCCATACGCGAGAATGGTGATGTCAATCTGTTGGATTTTGGCTGTATCCGTGTTTTTGATGTATCTTTTGTTAAAGGGGTCATTGATCTCTATTTCGGACTAGAGCGGGATGACGAAAATCTGGCTGTTCAAGCGTATGAAAGCTGGGGATTTAAAATTCAAAGCCGGGAGATGCTCGATACCTTGAATATCTGGGCACATTTTCTATACGGTCCGCTGCTTCAGGACAGAAAAAGAACGATTGTTGATGATTATAAAGGTGGGGCTTATGGAGCTGAAGTCGCTAATAAAGTTCATCAGGAATTGCGCCGACTGGGTGGGGTGAAACCGCCGAGAGAGTTTGTTTTAATGGACCGGGCTGCTGTTGGCTTGGGATCTGTTTTTATGCATTTGAAAGCTGAGATCAATTGGCATCAATTGTTTCATCAACTTATCGGGAGTTTTAATTATGATGAATTAAACATCAGACAATCTTGTGCTCTGCAACAGAACAACTTGCCCCAATTAATAGCCTAGATGGCAATTATCTGTATAGACATGAGAATCCGGGTGATATCTTCTTTTGAACTTGATTATAAAGTTTTCTAATAACTAATATTTTCCTTCCTAGAGTGAGCCTTAACCCACATAATAAGATTGATTTATTGTGTTGTTGTGCAGTGCACACTTGCAGCATGCGGTGGAAAAGAGCTTTAATAAAAATAATATATGGTTGGTTCATGATGAACTGACTGGGGAATTGATATGGGGAGATAATATGAAAATTGCTATTCCCAAGGAGCGTCGCCCGAATGAAACACGGGTCGCTGCTTCTCCAGAGACAGTGAAGAAACTGGTTGCTTTGGGGTGTGATGTCTTTGTGGAAAAAGGGGCAGGTGTAGCTGCCAGTTTTACGGATACAGCTTTTAGAGATGCTGGCGCGACCATTGGGAAAGATGCGGCGACGACCTACAAGGATGCTAAAGCTGTTTTAAAAGTGCAGAAACCCATCGCGGGTGGTAAAGATGATGAGTTAAAAGCTTTGTCCAAAGGCACGGTTGTTGTTGCTATTGCGGATCCATATCGGTCCGAGAAAGAACTCGACGCTTATGCCAAAGCTGGCTTAACAGCCTTTGCGATGGACTTTGTACCACGTATCACCCGCGCACAATCAATGGATGTTCTGTCCAGTCAGTCAAACCTTGCTGGATATAAATCTGTTCTGGATGGTGCAGCAGTATTCAATCGGGCGTTTCCGATGATGATGACTGCGGCTGGCACGGTTGCTCCGGCCAAGGTTTTTGTTATGGGAGCCGGTGTTGCAGGGTTGCAAGCAATTGCAACGGCACGACGTCTTGGTGCCGTGGTGTCTGCAACTGATGTTCGTCCTGCTTCGAAAGAACAGGTTGAATCTCTCGGGGCAAAGTTTGTTGCTGTGGAAGACGACGAGTTCAAGCAGGCAGAGACCGCTGGCGGTTATGCAAAAGAAATGTCGGATGCTTATAAGGCAAAACAAGCAGCACTGATTGCTGAGACCATTGCCAAGGTTGATATGGTTATTACCACAGCTCTGATACCGGGGCGCCCCGCACCCGTTCTGGTGACGGCGGAAATGGTCAAATCAATGAAGCCGGGATCGGTGATTGTTGACCTTGCTGTTGAAAACGGTGGTAACTGTGAATTGTCTGTTGCTGGGAAAGTTGTTGAGAAAGACGGCGTATCTATCGTTGGTTATAACAATGTTCCCGGACGCTTGGCCACGGATGCATCTTCGCTTTATGCGAAGAACGTCTTTAATTTCTTCGAGCTTATGTTCGATAAAGAAACCAAGGATTTAAAAATTGACTGGAATGACGAAATTGTTAAAGGAACCTGCGTGACGCACGAAGGTTCAATTGTTCATCCTGCTTTGGCCCACGCTGAAAAGAAACCGGTTTCTAAATCTGAATCAAAGGTGTCCGCTGAGAGCGAGGCTGTTCCTGCGAAACCCCCAGGGGCGCAAACAACAGAGGCGCAAACCGTTACAGCTAAAACACCGGCAAAAAAAACGGCTACCACTAAAAGAGCGCCTGCGAAGCGCGCCCCAGCAAAGAAAACACTGGCCAAGACTGCTGCTCCAAAGAAAACACCCATGAAGAAAACGACTACGAAGCCAACAGCAAGTAAACCCGGAACTAAAACGGAGCCTAAAGACGGGGGGAATGTCTGATGTCTAGTGAGGAATTTATCAACAAGGCAACTGATGTCGCTAACTCAGCGCGTGCCTTATCTGACGAAGTTGCATCCCTTGCATCTGAAGCCAGTCGTCTTGCTGTTGAGACGGCAGGGCAGAGCGCTGGGTCCCCCTTCATAATGGGGCTTACTGTGTTGGTTTTGGCCATGTTTGTCGGCTACTACGTGGTTTGGAATGTAACGCCCGCGTTGCACTCGCCCTTGATGGCGGTAACCAATGCCATTTCATCGGTGATTATTGTCGGTGCATTGATTGCCGCGGGACCTGCGGATGTTGGTTTTAGCGAGATCATGGGGTTCATCGCCATTGTACTTGCAGCGGTGAACATCTTTGGTGGTTTTATCGTCGCGCAGCGTATGCTGCAAATGTTCAAGAAAAAGCAATAGGGGGAGCTTATTATGTCATCAGATCTTTCTGCTCTGTTATATCTGGCTGCTTCAGTCTGCTTTATTATGGCGCTTCGTGGACTTTCTCATCCGACTACAAGTCGACAGGGAAATGTTTTTGGTATCGTAGGGATGGTTCTGGCGATTGGAACAACCCTTATGGCACCTGGCGTGATGAGCTTTGGAACCATTCTTTTGGGGCTTCTCGTGGGTGGTGCGATTGGTACCGTTATTGCTTTGCGTATCCAAATGACAGCCTTGCCGCAACTTGTTGCTGCTTTCCATAGTCTTGTCGGTCTTGCTGCCGTTTGTGTTGCATTGGCAACGTTTTATAAGCCCGAAGCCTATGGCATCGGACGTGTTGGCGATATTCAGATTTCGAGCTTGATTGAGTTGGCAATAGGTACCGCAGTTGGTGCCATTACCTTTACAGGATCCGTGGTTGCTTTTGCCAAATTACAGGGACTGGTTTCTGGCGCACCTCTGGTTTTCAAAATGCAGCACATGCTTAATGCTGCGCTTGGGGCGTTGGTGGTCGTTCTGCTTGTTCTTCTCTGCACAACGCAGGAGCCTGTTTATCTCTGGATCTTAATCGCAGTTACTTTGTTGCTTGGTTTCCTGTTGATTTTACCAATTGGCGGTGCCGATATGCCTGTTGTGGTGTCCATGCTGAATTCCTATTCAGGTTGGGCTGCATGTGGCATTGGTTTTACCCTGCAAAATAACCTGTTGATTATAACTGGTGCTCTTGTTGGTTCTTCAGGTGCAATCCTTAGTTACATTATGTGTAAAGCCATGAACCGATCGTTCATCAGCGTTATTCTTGGTGGTTTTGGTGCCGAAGGTGAAGATGGTCCTGCAGGAAGCAGTGGTGATGATGATCGGGTGGTGAAATCTGGATCTGGTGATGATGCAGCCTTCCTGATGAAAAATGCAGGATCAGTTGTTATCGTGCCGGGATACGGAATGGCCGTTGCGCAGGCTCAGCATACGCTGCGCGAAATGGTTGATCTGCTCAAAGCTGACGGCGTCAATGTGCGTTACGCTATTCACCCCGTTGCTGGCCGTATGCCCGGACATATGAATGTGTTATTGGCAGAAGCATCAGTACCTTATGACGAAGTGCTGGAGATGGATGAAATCAACCGTGATTTCAAATCGACGGACGTTGTTTTTGTTATTGGAGCGAATGATATTACAAACCCGGCTGCCAAGACTGATCCAAAATCCCCGATTTACGGAATGCCTATTCTGGAAGTCGATCAGGCTCAGACCGTTCTTTTCGTAAAGCGTGGTATGTCTGCGGGGTACGCAGGTGTTCAGAATGAACTTTTTTTCCGTGATAACACCATGATGCTTTTTGGTGACGCAAAACAGATGTGCGAAAAGATTGTTAAATCCTTGGAGCAGCTCTAAGAGCTTCTATTCTTTTGGCCTATTAGAAAAGAGCACCCTTGTGGTGCTCTTTTTGTTTGTGAAAGGTAGAAGAGTTCTACAGAGGATAAAGTAGTAGAGAGCGGGATTTTTACAAATTATTGCTTGATAGTTGGCTTGAAAGGGATCATGTATCGCGTCCCTTTTTTCCAACTTATACAGACGAGGATGAAGCCATGAGTAATACCTCAATTGGTGTTGATTTCGGTACGACGAATACTGTGATTGCTTTGGCTGATTCAAAGGGGGCGGTCAAGTCCGTAAAGTTCAAGCACGATGATGTTTTATATGATGTCTATCGTAGCCTGCTTTGCTACGAAAAGCACAGCCCAGCTAAAAATTCCAGAGTAGATGTCGCCGGTGGCCCTTGGGCGCTGGAACAATACCTCACGGCACGGGGTGAAGTGCGTTTTCTACAGTCCTTCAAAAGCCATATCGCTAGTAAGCTGTTTCAGGAAACGCAGATCTTCTCTAAACGTTTTACGCTGCAAGATATTATGGCTGATTTTTTTAAACAGTTTGTCTCTGATGCTGGAGATCAGATCCCGGAAGATAAAACCACGGTTATTGCTGGGCGTCCGATTATTTATGCCGGGCATTCTCCGGATGAAGGCTTGGCCCGAGACCGATACGATGCTGCTTACCAAAGCGTTGGCTTTTCCAATGTAAGTTATGTTTATGAGCCTGTAGGGGCGGCGTATTACTACGCAAAAAATATTGAAAAGGAAGCAACGATTCTTGTTGCTGACTTCGGTGGAGGGACAAGCGATTTCTCTCTTATCAAGTTTGAACGTTCGGGTTCGATCTTGCGATCAACACCTTTAGGGTATGCAGGTGTTGGTATTGCCGGTGATACCTTTGATAGTAGATTGATTGATCATGTGGTTTCACCATCTCTTGGTAAGGGGAGTGGATACTATTCTTTGGATCGTAAAATCCTGGATATGCCCAATAGCTTCTATAATCGTTTTTCCAAGTGGCATGAGCTTGGGATTTTGAAAAGCCCAACAACTTTACGTGAGTTGCGTGAATTAAAGTCAGTGGCAGTTTATCCGGAAATGATCGAAACCTTTATCGACGTTGTCGATAATGACTGGAGCATGGATATTTATGACGCCATTTCCAAAGCGAAAATGGCTTTAACTCACAAGAGTGAGACCGAATTTTCAGTTCATTTCAGTGACAAAAAAATTGAAAAAACGATTTGCCGACAAGATTTCGAAAGCTGGATTGCCAAAGATCTGTCTGTGATCGAAAAGAAGGTTGATAGTTTGTTGCAGGAAAGCAAAATTCCTCTGTCCCAGATTGATAAGGTTTTTATGACGGGTGGGACATCATATGTTCCAGCTGTACAGGCACTTTTTGCCAAGTTGTTTGGTCAGGATAAATTGGCAAGCGGGAAACAGCTTGAATCCGTTGCTTATGGCCTTGCACTGGTTGGGCAGGATCCTGATGCACAAAGCTGGGCTGTGTAGCATAGGATTGTTCTCTCTGATAAATGATTAGGTTTATTCTAGACGCAAAACGGGCCGCCGTCTGAGTTAGAGGGCAGCCCGTCCTTCTTCCAGAGGAAGATATCTCGCCTTAAGCGACGTTCAACGAACGTCGATCAGACCTTAATAGCCTTCACGTTCCATACGCTTACGAAGAAGTTTGCGATAGCGACGAACTGCTTCGGCACCCTCGCGCTTTCTGCGCTCACATGGTTTTTCGAAGTGACGACGCAACTTCATTTCACGGAAGACACCTTCGCGTTGCAGCTTTTTCTTAAGCGCGCGAAGAGCCTGATCAACATTATTATCACGAACGTGTACTTGCACGGGCGATCAGCTCCTTTCTAACGTCAGTCCATGATTGGTCTGACAGAGTTTTCTCGGTTACCCGAGTTGAACACATAAAGAACATCCGCTGAGCCAATGGCACAGCAGGTTCATGGCAGTACCTATCACAGGCTATTATGAATGTGAAGGGAAGAATAGAGGCAAGACGAGATTCTTTTATTCAGTATTTCTGCGCCTTAGCGAGGTAATATGATAATTCTTGCCAAGATTAAGTGTTTTGTTTTGACCCTCTGTAACCAGAGTTACATAGTATAAACATGACCTTACTAAAGATATCAAAAATGGGGCATCCTGTTTTGCGACGGGTTGCAGAGCCTGTTCCTGATCCGACTGTACCGGAAATTCGCGAGCTTGTTGAAAGCATGGTTGAAACTATGACAGAGGTTGGCGGTACAGGGATAGCGGCACCGCAGGTTTTCGAGTCGAAACGTATTTTTACCTTCTTTGTTTCTGGCGAACGCGCCAAAGCGGAAGCTGAAAGATTGGGCATTTCGCAAGAGGCAGAGGCTGGGGTGCCTTTGACGGTTCTTGTGAACCCGGAAATTGAGTTTCTTGGTAATGAAATTGATGAAGGCTGGGAAGGGTGTCTGTCTATGCCCGGATTGATGGGAAAAGTTCCCCGTCACAGATCAATTCGCTATCGTGGCTTAGGCCTTGATGGTAAGCTTATCGAGCGTGAAGCCTCGGGATTTCATGCGCGTGTCGTTCAGCATGAATATGATCATTTGGATGGTGTTCTTTACACAGAACGAATGACAGATATTAAGTCACTTATTTTTTCGTCAGAGGTCGGTTATCAAAAGCCTGACGAATGAGACTATGACGTGAATTTGGAAGTTTAAAGGGTCGCGATATGAGCGAAGAAAAAAAAGCCCAACTGTTAAAAGCTCTGTTATCCATTGTTCCTTTTGAAGGGTGGAGTGAGGCTGCTCTGTCAGAGGCTGGAGCCAATTGTGATCTTTCATCCCAAAACATTTCTATTCTTTTTCCAAGGGGCGTAACAGACGTGTTGCGGTTTTATAACCAGCAGCTTGATCATCAGGTCATGGAAACGTTGGAAAAAAATGGCCTAACGGACATGAAAGTGCGTGACCGAATTACCTTGGCTGTGCGAACCAAGTTGGAACTGATGACACCGGATCGCGAAGCTATTCGCAAAGGAGTGAGCTTTTTTACAATGCCACTTAAGGCAACCGAGGGGATGCACAACGTATATGATACTGTTGATGCAATGTGGTTGGCTGCGGGTGATACATCTACCGATTACAATTTCTATAGTAAGCGGCTATTGCTTGCAGGTGTCTATAGTTCCACCCTTTTATTCTGGCTGGATGATGGTTCTGAAGATTTCGAAAAAACCTGGGCTTTTCTTGATCGGCGTATTGCTGAAGTCCTCAAAATCGGCGGAGCTCTTGGAAAGACAGTGGGTAAAATAAGTGCGTTCGCGAATAAGTTTCATGCCTGCTCACCCTTCGCCAAGAAGAGCACTTAGAAGTAAATCAGATTTCTTTGTTTTCTTATGAAATTTGGTCGTGGAATAGCTTTTTGAGCCAGTGGTTGGCTGGGCGATTGCGACCTTGAGTATTAATCACAAACTCTTGTCCTTTAGGGGCTGATTTCAACTTCCAGCCTTTGGATGTTGCCGTCCATTTATTTGTTTTTAGATGATAAGATAGTGCTGGAGCCGGATGTGCAAACCATTTGGGCAAATTCCAGATGGATCGCGTAGAGCCCGATGCCGTTAAAATTCTATTGTCATTTATGTGAGAGAAAATGCCCCCACCTGGCATGTTCGGTTCTAGTGTTCCGATTTTTAGTTTGTCTTTTGCAATATAGAGTGTGTTACTCACACCGAAAGAATGTGTGAGATGAGGGTGGTCAGCAAAGGCTGGATACTGTTTTGCCGCAGAGTGAATATCGGTGCCGATGTTGATTATTTTTTCAACCTGTAACCAGCCATAGATAACGTGTAAATCAGGTTGCTTGGCCACAGGACGAAATTTTTCATCCACGGGCCTGAACCAGCCAAAAAAAAGGAAGAGGTCCCCTGAAGATACACCTTGATTAGCAAGATGTTGTTGAGCTGCACCATACTGCCCAAAACAACTGCTCCAATCTGGGTGACGAGGAAGACTCTGAGGATAGAGATCAGGATCTAAGTGGGTTCTGTCTTGGGGAGATGCTGCTTTGGGCTTTAATTGTTGAAGGACACTTCCAAGGTTTCCTAATGGCGAGTCAATATCGTTGTACGTTTTGAGCCCTGCAGGATGCGGAATGGGCAGAGAGAACATTTGTCCATCCGGCAATATGGGGCTTGGGCTTCCTCCGTATTGAGAGTCAAAACCTTTTCGGCTCAGAATGATGCGCATTAAATCTTGTTCAGATATATTAGTCGTTCAAAAGAAATGATGTTGTGAGTGTTTCATCACAATAATTACTTTCATCCCGTTTGCCCAGTGGTGTTATTCTGGCGCCGTATCCGGCCAATCGAGTTTCCCATGCCTGATCATTTTCAAGATTGTTCATATAGCTGAGAAGATGTCTGTCCGAGTTCCCTGTGATCATCAATTTCCGAGTAAAACTATGATGTTGGGATATTTTGAATTTACCATAAAGTTTGTGTTTCCGTATCAGGTTACAGGCACCTGCTTCGGGGATAATGGCAACATCAACCCGATTTGACATAACCATTTGCATGACTTGCCATTCACTACTGGTGTCGGTGCGAACGACTTGTTGTTTTTTCACAAGGTCATCGACACCTTTATATTTATACCCTCTGATGCCACCTAATCTGGTTCCAATAAGATCATTGGGTTTTCTGTAGTTATGAGGATTATCAGATCTCCATATATAAACACTGCTGTCTATCATAATTGGCGCTGACCACGCAAAGGAGTCGGATCCTTGCCCTTTAAACCAAACTGGCGTAACCCAGGGAACGATAACCTTTTGTTTGGTCATAAGTTCGTTTAGGCGTTTACGAGGTACAAGCCTTACCGTAAAACGATGTTTGCCTTGGCTCATTCTTTCAAGTTGCTGAGCTAGATCATAGGTTAGACCTGTGGTGTTATTTGTGACGAACGGTGGAACTTTGTGATAGCTGTAAAGTATGAAATCTTCTGCGTTGATAGACGTGGCGTACAACGTCACTGTTGCCCATATTGCTCCGCAACAGACAGAGCATAACCGTTTCGAAAATCTGCTTAGTTGACCTTTTCCCAAGGCATCCTCCCTTTAATAGGACGCCCCCTCAATTTATACTTATATCCTGTTTTGCTTGAAAAAGAATTAACAGGATATAATTATAATCTTATCAAAAATTAATTTCTGGGAATAATACGGGTGTAATGCCCCATCTTCCGTCCGGGTTTGGCTTTATCTTTACCATAGAGGTGCAGTTTGCTTGCTGGGTCAGAAAGTATTTCTTCCCACTTTTCAACGTCGTCACCAAGAAGGTTCGTCATCACAGCATCTGAATGGCGGAAAACTGATCCCAGATTTAACCCTGCAATGGAGCGCATAAATTGTTCAAACTGGGATGTAACACAGGCGTCCATGGACCAGTGACCCGAATTGTGCGGGCGGGGAGCCATTTCGTTAATCAGGATCTCGTCATCTGTTGTGACAAACATCTCTACGGCCATCATGCCGATGAGTTCCATTTCTTCAGCCATATGTCGCGCCAGAGCTTCCGCGCGATCACTAATTTTCTGTGAGATACGCGCAGGGACGATTGTTTGATCCAGAATATGGTTCTTATGTCTGTTTTCTACAGGAATGTAAGCCTGACAATCCCCCTGAATACTACGGGCTACAATAACTGAGATCTCCATACGAAAATCAACAAGTGCTTCAACAACCAGTTCGGCTTGATCCATATTGGGAGCTACAGCATTCCATGCGTCAGCCAAATCGGTATCTGCAGAAATGAAAGTTTGTCCTTTGCCGTCGTACCCCATCTCGGTGGTCTTCAAAATGCAGGGACGCCCCATGTCTCTGACAACGCGATCAAGTGATTCTGGATTTGTGACTTCCATATAGCGTGTTGTCGGGACATTAATAGAGTTACAAAAATCTTTCTCACGTAACCGATTTTGGCAAATGTGCAGGACCTTTGGTCCGGGATTAACCGGAATGCGATCAATCAGAAAAGCGGCTGTTTTGGCCGGAACATTTTCAAATTCATAGGTGACAACATCAACATGTTCAGCAAAGGCAGCAAGCGCTTTTTCGTCGTCATAAGCTGCAGTTGTTGAGTATTTGGAAACTTCGCTTGCTGGACTATCAGCTTCGGGGCAGTAAATATGGCAATGATAGCCCAATTCTGCGGCTGCAGAAGCCGCCATTCTACCTAATTGTCCACCCCCGAGGATGCCGATGATGGAACCTGGGGCCAGAGGGGCTGAAAGCGACTTGCTCATGATCGTTGTCTCCACGGATGTCCGTAAAACGTTATCTGAATAGGTATTTTTTAATTAAGGGGTATCAACCGGTTCATTGGCCACGGCATCAGTTTGTTTTTGCCGCCAGGTATCCAAAGCTTTTGCAATGTTTTCATCTTGCAGTGCGAGTACAGACCCTGAGAGGAGAGCGGCATTAATTGCACCCGCCTTGCCAATTGCCAACGTTCCGACGGGTACACCACCGGGCATCTGAACAATAGAGAGCAGGCTGTCCTGGCCTTTCAGGCTTTTGCTTTCGATTGGGACACCAAATACAGGTAATGGTGTCATAGCAGCCGCCATCCCTGGTAAATGCGCGGCGCCACCTGCCCCTGCGATGATAATGTTCAGGCCTCTGTCTCGTGCTGTCGTTGCATATTCGACAAGACGTTGCGGCGTTCTATGAGCAGATACAATACGTTTTTCGTAGGATATACCCAGAGTTTCGAGGGTTTCGGCCGCATGCTTCATCGTGGGCCAGTCGGACTGGCTACCCATGATTATACCAACTTGCGGAGATTTCTCGGACATTGCTTAATCCTGATTTAGCTGTGCATCGGAGCGCATTATTAAGACGTGAAAGAAAAGAAGGCAAGTAAAGAGAACACCAGGTTTTGCTCTCCAGTTACTGTTTTTTTGGTAACGTTATGTAAAATGATTCTATATAAAGTCTATTAAAGTATTTATTTTTATGCCTTCTCGTTTATGGAGATTGCTTTAAAATAACTGATATTCTGGCAGGAAGCCCGAATGAAAAATAAAGCAAAGGGATTGCTTGTGGAATGAAGGTCCAAAGACCAACTGGTGGAACTGGCTCTGTGAGCAGTGTCGGGCGTGTTTCAGCCGCACCTAGCGTAAAGCCTGCACAAAAAGTAGAAGGCGTGTCTAATGCGACGGCTCCTGTGGATGTTGCCTCTATTGGTGGAATCCCTGAAGCTGAGTTCACGCCAAAAGTTCGCGCCGCTATCGAGAAGCTAATGAAAGAGGTTCAAGACGTTCGGCAGGAGCTTGATCAGGCTAAAAAGAGAGTGGATTACCTTGAGAAGCTTGCGGATCAAGATGTTCTGACTCCTGTTCTAAATCGCCGAGCCTTTGTGCGCGAACTCGATCGAATGATGGCTTACAGTGAACGTTACGAAGTCCCGGGCAGTGTCATTTACATTGATGTAAATGGCATGAAAGAAATTAACGATGGCTTGGGACATGAAGCAGGTGATGAGGTGATTAAACATGTTGCATCTACCTTGCTTAGAAATGTACGCTCGTCTGATATTGTAGGGCGATTGGGCGGGGATGAATTTGGTGTCATTTTGCTTCAGGCTCCACCGGATATAGCTGCCGAAAAGGCACAATTTTTATCTGGTGAAGTTGCCAAGACGCCTTTTGATTACGAGGGGAATTCGGTGCATGTCCATGTTTCACATGGTGTTCATAGTTTCCAGGGGGGAGATGCTGATGCGGCCCTTAAAGCGGCTGATATAGCAATGTATGAGCAGAAAAAGGCGAAACAGGACGTTTCAAAAGAAACGGACGCTTCTCAACAAAGTTAAAGCCGCAGATTCATAACATATGAAGCATTTTTGGATTGCGATGTCTCAGGCAATAATATCCGGGAGCAGCTGACTTTCAATTCTGTTCATGCTGTCTTTTAGGTTAAGCTTTTTCTTTTTCAGCCTTACGAGTTGTAATTGATCAAAAGGGGCATGCTCTTGCAGGCGGGCAATGATATCATCCATGTCTCGATGTTCCTGTTTGAGCCTTTCAAGTTCTTCGATTAGCTCTTTTCTACTGCTGCCTGTTGTATTTGCCACGTGTCGGGGTCTCTTAAACTCACATTAACTGAAGGAGTTACTTATACTCTGACTTTAAAAATAAACATAGTTTTTGTGTAAGTTTTATTTCTGATGTGCCGAATTCTCGTGATAGATAACAATATGGCACGGTCAAAAAGCAGTAGATTTGTTGCTTCAAAATAGTAATTTGGAATGTGTGCCGAAACGATTCGATAGTTTGTTCTTTATTCACAGTGCGCTATAAGCTGGTGTGAATATGTTTGATCAAAGTCAGTTGCCTGTAAACCCTTTTTGGAATTTCTCACTTGATGTCTATGGACAACAAGGGGTTGCCCCTGCTTGTCTGGTTTTACAGGAAAAATATGATCTAGATGTAAATTTATTGCTTTTTTGTTGCTGGGCTGGCTTTTGCGGTAAACAGTTGAGTTCTAAAGAACTGTCCGGTTTGATTTCTGGTATAGAAAAGTGGCGAGATCATGTAATCCAGCCATTGCGAGATATCCGAACCTGGATGAGGTCGGAAACGATCAACGGTTTTCGCCATACAGAAGGTTTACGCAATCTGGTAAAGGATTCCGAGTTATGGGCCGAAGCACTACAGCAAAACGTCATGCATCTTCATATGACCCTGCGGCCAGCTCTTTTACCGTCTTCCGAAATGGCTGCAAAGAACATGGTTTTGTATCTGGAACTCTGTGAAGTTGATGCAATCGGTACTGTAGATTGCGCTGATTTAGCAGCAATTGTACGTGGCGGATTCCCGGAATTGCCTCCTTTGGAAGCTGTTTGGCTTTTTCAATAAGAGAAACTCGCTGGTTTCTATAAATTGCGAGCTGTAAATGAATAGACCAGTTCGGTTATGACGCATTTATTTCGCAAAAAGCTCAACAATAATTATGACATTTGATAATTTAATGCGCAGGGTTAATGAGCTGGGCGTTTCTTACTGTTTTCGTCCCATCGATTCATGTTCGGAAGCTCAATATCAAACAGATCAAGAATTCTGCCCAGACTATAATCCACCATATCGTTCAAGTTCTCGGGTTTGGCATAAAATGCGGGAACGGGGGGCGCAATAATGGCCCCAAGTTCTGACAGGTTGGTCATGGTACGAAGATGCCCGGTATGGAGTGGTGTTTCCCGAACCATGAGAACAAGTTTTCTGCGCTCTTTTAGAATAACATCAGCCGAACGGGTCAAGAGACTCGAAGTCACGCCGCTTGATATTTCAGACATGGTTCTGACAGAACAGGGGGCGATAATCATCCCAAAAGTCCGATAAGAGCCACTGGAAAGGCAAGCAGCAATATCTTTGACATTATGGGCCACATCCGCAAGGTTTTTGACATCGGCAACTTTGAGGTTGTTTTCATAAGTTAATGTAATTTCTGCAGAATTACTCATGATTAAGTGAGTTTCAATGTCAGTAGACCGTAATAGTTCCAAGAGCCGGATGCCATAAATTACGCCGCTTGCACCGCTTATCCCGACAATGATTCTCTGTTTGGTCATGAGTAACTATCTTTCACATTTATGATGGAAAAATGAAATATATGTTGGCTAACCCTTGGCAAGTTCACCCAACAGGTCTACCATATACACACGCTGTCTTCTCAACAATGTTGTGGGTTTGGGTTGGTACGAAATAAACAAGATAACTGCGGTTGGGACGCTTTGGAAATATCCCATACACTAAAGCCGAACAAACGGCCAGCAGCCTTGGTTACGCCATCTCAGACACGATCAGTACTTCCCAAAAATTTTCTCAGGTATTTTAATGGAGATTTTCCATTGAAATACTTGGTGCAATAACGATTCTTGAGAAAGCTGTTTGAAGTCAATATTCGCGACATTAAGTGTGATTGGTAGCAATTGAAACTTTGGTATTAGAGGGAGACGAATATGGCCACTGCCGAACGCATCGAGTCCTTGCGTACAAAACATGTTACTTTAGAGAGCGCTATTGATCAGGAGAGTCTGCGCCCGCATCCCGATGAATCCCTGTTGATGTCACTTAAAAAGCAAAAGCTTCGCGTTAAAGACGAAATGCAAATGTTGAGTGATCTCCATTAATAAATGCTGAGGTGCTTTTAAGTACCTAATGCTCGCGTTGGAATAAAGAAAACACCCGCCTAGTTTATAATCCGGCGGGTGTTTTTCTGTTATCTTCTCTGTAAAAAATTTGTAAAATAATTATCTAATGTGACTTTCTGCCTATAGGGAAAATTGATCCGTTCTTGAATATGCAGCAAGCTATTCGTACCGGTCGGGGAGGCTGGAGATAAAAATTATATAATCATGTTGGGACACATCATGGGTTCATTTGATGACGTGCAAGCGCGTTCTTTGGCCGAACCAGAAGCGTTCTGGGCCGAAGCTGCATCAGAAATTAACTGGCATAAACCATTTACCAAGGTGCTGGATGACACAGACGTGCCTTTTTATCGATGGTTTAGCGGTGGAGAACTAAATACCTGTTACAATGCGCTTGATCGACATGTAGAACAGGGGCGTGGCGAGCAAACCGCATTGATTTATGATAGTCCGGTTACAGATACAAAAGAACATATTACCTATTCTGACCTTCTGAAGCGTGTCTCAAAATTTGCGGGGGCGCTGGTTGAACTCGGGGTTTCAAAAGGTGATCGGGTTATCATTTATATGCCAATGATACCGGAAGCTGCGATTGCTATGTTGGCTTGTGCACGGCTTGGTGCGGTTCATTCCGTTGTTTTTGGTGGTTTTGCAGCCAATGAACTGGCAACGCGAATTGATGATTGTAGTCCGAAAGTTATTGTCTCTGCTTCTTGCGGTATAGAAGTTAGCAAGGTTATTCCCTATAAGCCCTTGCTGGATGAGGCGATTGATCTTTCTACTCATAAGCCTGATCATTGTGTTATCTGGCAACGTCCTCAAGCAGCGGCATCAATGATAGTGGAGCGCGATATTGATTGGGCGGATGCCGAAGCAAAGGCATCGGGTGTTGATTGTGTCCCCGTTGCGGCAACTGATCCACTTTATATTCTCTATACCTCTGGCACCACGGGGCAACCCAAGGGAATTGTTCGTGACAACGGTGGGCATGCTGTTGTCCTTCATTGGTCTATGAAAAATATATATAATGTTGAACCAGGGGAAGTCTTTTGGGGCGCATCGGATGTTGGATGGGTCGTTGGGCATTCCTACATTGTGTATGGTCCTTTGATTTATGGGGCAACCTCGGTGATGTACGAGGGCAAACCCGTGGGAACACCAGATCCCGGGGCTTTTTGGCGCGTTATCTCAGAGCATAGTGTTTCTGTACTCTTTACGGCTCCCACAGCTTTCCGTGCGATCCGTCAACAGGACCCTGATGCGACCTATCTGGATAAATACGACTTGTCCCATTTCAGAACGTTGTTTTTGGCTGGCGAACGATGTGACCCTGATACACTGAATTGGGCGCTGGAAAAGCTAGGAGTTCCGGTCATTGATCACTGGTGGCAGACCGAGACTGGATGGCCGATTGCCTCTAACTGTCTGGGAATTGAAGAGTTGCCAATTGTGGCCGGGTCCCCCGCTCGATCTGTTCCGGGATGGGATGTTCGTATTCTTGATGCTGAAGATCATAATGAAATGCCTGCTGGCGATATCGGAGCGATTGTTTGCAAACTTCCCTTGCCGCCGGGAACCTTTTCTACTCTTTGGAATGCTAAAGAACGCCATCGTCAGGCTTATTTAACAGGCTTTCCGGGATTTTACGAAACAGGGGATGCGGGCTATAAAGATGAAAACGGCTATATCTATGTTATGTCCCGAACAGATGACATCATCAATGTCGCAGGGCATCGCCTGTCAACGGGAGCTATGGAAGAGGTTCTTGCCGCCCATGAAGATGTTGCGGAGTGTGCAGTCATTGGTGTGGCTGACAAATTAAAAGGTCAACTGCCACTGGGCTTTATGGTTTTAAAGGCCGGGTCGGAAAAATCACATAGTGATGTTGTTGCCGAAGTTGTGCAGAAGGTCAGACATGACATTGGTCCCGTTGCGGCTTTCAAACTTGCAGTCGTCGTCGATCGTTTGCCAAAAACACGATCAGGAAAAATTCTTCGCGCCACAATGCGTAAAATTGCTGATAACGAAGATTACAAAGTTCCTGCGACTATTGATGATCCAGTTATTCTGGACGAGATACGGATGGCTTTACAAAGCATTGGATATGGCATGACGACGTAGTGCGATTGTTGGTACATAACCTCTGTTATTTAACCAAGAAAAAGGCCTCTTAAAATAAGAGGCCTTTTTGATTTTTGCTGTATCGAGAGATTAATCTGTTGTTTTAAAAGCTCTTGTAAAAGCTTCGTACGGATCTTCCGGCACTTCTTCTTTTACGGGGGCTTCAACAACTTCTTCTTCCATCGGCTCTGGCTTTGGAATGATACGGCCAGCTTTTTCAGCTTCTTTGATCGCTTTATCGATTGTTGCGTTCAAATCAACCTGTTTGCAAAGGCCAAGCAATACAGGGTCACGAGGACGAATGTTGCTGATGTTCCAGTGAGATCTATCTCTGATTGCCTGAATGGTTTTCTTTGTTGTCCCAATCAGCTTTGAAACATGATTATCCGTAAGTTCAGGGTGATGGCGAACCAACCATGCAATCCCGTCCGGTTTATCCTGACGTTTTGCAATTGGTGTGTAGCGTGGGCCTTTTGTCCGTTTGGAGGGTTGTGGCAAATCATCCTGTTGATAAAAACGCAGGGACTTTGACGAATCCTTTTCGCAGCGTTCCAGTTCCGCGCGAGTAATCTGAGAATTCGCAATGGGGTCCATTCCCCGAATACCTACAGCGACTTCACCATCGGCAATTCCTTGCACTTCCAGTGTGTGAAGTTGGCAGAATTCAGCAATCTGCTCAAAAGTGAGCGATGTGTTCTCGACCAACCAAACGGCGGTCGCTTTTGGCATTAGTGGTTGAGACATTGGTTCTCCTAATCGTGCCGTCGGCTAATGATCCTTCGGCTACGGTAATACGTATCCAACGGGTGGCTTACCCCGAATATACCGCGAGGCCAAGCAGTAAATAAAGGATCAAGGTGTTTTTTTTTGTTAATTAGTTGGCTTTGGGGCTATTTTTCAAGTTTTAAAACGATTTTACCAATATGTTTCGATGATTCCATTAATTTATGTGCTTCTGCTGCCTTGTCCAAAGGCAAGGTCTTGTAGATTAATGGTCCAAGCTTCCCATCTTCAATGAGTGGCCAGACTTTTTCTGTCAGGTTTTGGCTTATCTGTGCCTTGAATGCTCTGGAACGTGCACGAAGAGTGGACCCGGTAATCTTTAGGCGTTTCAGCATTACAGGCATGAAATTTACATTTGCTTGAGATCCGGACAAGAAGGCAATAAAGCAGAGGCGCCCGTCTGTTCCCAAGCTTGAAATATCACGTTGTATATAGTCACCACCGACCATATCGAGAACAACATCGACCCCCTTTTTTTCTGTGAATTTTTTAGATTCTTCAACAAAATCCTGGGTTTTGTAGTTAATCGCGAGATTTGCGCCAAGATTGCGGCAAGCTTGGCACTTTTCGTCACTTCCGGCTGTGGCAATAACTTTGGCTCCAAAAGCTTTTGCCAGTTGAATTGCGGTTGTACCTATGCCCGAGGTTCCACCGTGAATCAGAATCGTTTCGCCTGATTTAAGTTCGCAACGATCAAAAATATTACTCCAGACAGTAAAGTATGTCTCGGGCAAAGCTGCTGCCTGTTCAAGAGAAAGACCTTTCGGTATCGGCAGGCATTGCCCTACTGGTGCTGTGCAATATTCTGCATAGCCTCCGCCGCCAACCAGTGCGAGAACCTGATCCCCGAGCGCATATTGTGTTGCCTGTGCTCCCAACTTTACGATTGTCCCTGAAACTTCGAGGCCCGGAATATCCGATTCTCCAGGGGGCGGAGGATACAGGCCTTTTCGCTGTATTACATCTGGCCGGTTTACGCCGGCATAACTGATCTTGATCAGTACTTCATCTTCTGCCGGAGTCGGAACTGCACACTCTGTTGGTACAAGCTGATCTGCATCACCGTATTCTTTGATTTCAATTGCCGTCATTTGTTCGGGGATTTCCCCGAAAGTATTTTGTGCCACTTGCTTGCCCTGCCAATTATTAATCTACTGTTTTTCTTCTTGATATTCAGTCTAGTATGCTGGGAAGATTCTTGCCAATGGTAACAATGGAGTTACCCGCGATTTAAACGGGGAATGAAACAGAGAAAGTTTGTGATATGGACCTTGATGATCTTGAACCCAAAAAAGGCAAACCCCAACTCAAAAATCTTGAACCTATGGGGTTGGAAGAATTACGGGAATATATTTCGCTGTTGGAAGATGAGATTGCCCGAACCCGTGATGAAATCGATCGCAAAGAAAAACATCGTCAAGGATTGGATGGCCTCTTTAAGAGTTAAACTCAATAATGAAAATATTTATTAGTCGCATCAGGTGATCTTTTGTTTGTCAGCCTAGAAATTGTCATACCAGTTTTCCTTATAATTTTGTCCGGATATGTGGCTGGTAAAAGGCATTGGGTCTCGTCTTCTGCTTTGAAGGGATTGTCTTTTTTTGTTTATTATCTGGCTATTCCTGCCCTTTTGTTTCGAACAATGGCTCGGGGTAATTTGTCAGCGGATATCCATTTTCCCTTAATTGCGACCTTTTATAGTGTCTCTCTGACAATTTTCATCTGCAGTGCTCTTCTGGGCCGTTTTTTATATGGTCATGGGCTTAAAGAATCCGCTGTCATGGCAATGGGGGCAACCTATGGAAATCTGTTGTTACTCGGCTTTCCTTTGATCTATTCAGCCTTCGGTGATGAAGGCATGGTTCCTTTGACTATGCTGATTGCATTTCAGGCTCCGATCCTAATGGCCTTGACCTCTATGCTTACGGAATATGATCTGTCACGGGAAGGGGATGGTGGCGAAGGCCTAAAGGCTATTGCACTTTCTCTGGCAAAGGCAATCTGGAGCAATCCAATTATTCTGGGCTTGATTTTCGGGGGGATTTTTCAGCTTTCCGGTGTTGAATTTATCGCCGTTCTGGATCGTTTTACCGCAGTATTAAGCGGTGCTGTTGTTCCCTGCGCCCTTTTTGCGTTGGGAGTTTCCCTAACCGAATTCAAATTGGCTGGTGACTTAAAACAGAGCTTTCTAATCGTGGGATTAAAAACAGTTATTTACCCAAGTATTGTTGCATACCTTGTTTTTAACGTGATTCAAGTGCCGCCTTTGTGGGCTGCTGTTGCCGTTATTCTGGCCGCGCAACCGACAGGAGTGAATGTTTTTATCTTGGCGCAACAATATGGTGTTTTCACTGCCAGAGCGGCATCTGTCGTCTTATCTTCTACGATTCTATCAGTTGTCACGGTAACCCTGTTAATCGCATACTATGTGCACGTCTTACCTAGGTGATATTCCTCAATTATTGTTTACAGGAGAAAGTAAATGCCCGGCCTCAAAGGGAAAGTGGCGGTTATTACAGGATCAACCAGTGGTATCGGTAAGGGAATTGCTGAATGCTTGGCTGCTGAAGGGGCCGATATCATGTTGAATGGTTTTGGTGATCGATCTGAAATCGCTGAACTTGAGAAAAAACTGGCTAAAGATCACGCTGTTAAGGTTGCTTATTCCGCTGCTGATATGAGCAAGCCTGATGATATCCGGGGTATGATCGCTGAGGCTCAAACAAAACTTGGTGGGGTTGATTTACTTGTAAATAACGCAGGCATTCAAAATGTTTCGCCCGTTGATGAATTTCCCGAAGAGCGGTGGGATGCGGTTATTGCCATTAATCTTTCTTCAGCCTTTCATAGTATTAAGGCTGCATTACCCGAGATGAAGGAAAAGGGGTGGGGGCGCATAATCAATGTTGCTTCAGCGCATGGTTTAACGGCCTCACCAAACAAATCGGCATATGTTGCGGCTAAACATGGCGTTGTCGGACTAACGAAGGCTGTCGCTTTGGAAGTTGCAACACAGGGGATTACGGTAAATGCGATTTGTCCCGGTTGGGTTTTAACTGATTTGGTTCGTGCGCAAATTGAGGCAAGAGCAAAAGAGAGCGGTCAATCTTTTGATGAAGAAAAACGAGCTCTTGTTTCGGAAAAAACCCCTTCCCAGGGCTTTTCGACGCCAGAACAGATTGGAAAGCTTGCTGCTTTTTTATGTAGTGATGCTGCGGATCAAATGACCGGTGCACCTTATTCAATTGATGGCGGCTGGATGGCGCAATAATCTAACAAGCCATTATTATTGCTATTTATTTTATCCCAAGGAAATAAATATACGCAGGGGGAGCTTTTTATTATGCTTCCCTTCATTTTTGCCTCTTGAAAACCAGAAATAACACCTTAAATCTCTATGAGTAGAAGCAAGGATTATGCTGTTAACTATTTTTTAGTTGATTTGTTATAATCTTGTAATGTCAAAAAGAGTTTTTTAGTTTCTTTATTACTATTTATCTTTTTTTTGATGCCTCCCTGTTGACTTGCCGCCGGTTTTTTTGCCGGCGGATTTTTTTTGATTAATATTCTGATCTTATTTGCTTTTAAATTATATTCGAACGAAGAAAAATGCCTGAAAGAAGGCAAAATTTGTCGTAAAAATGCCAAAAAATAAAACAAGTCCTTGACGAGAGGCTCGAGTCTTCATAACCTCTTGCGTAACAAAGGCAAGTTGACAGGGTGGACAAACAGATCAAACGACATAGATCGTAATATCTGTTAGATATATTGCCAAAAATAACAAAGACCGGGCTTATAAAAAATAAGCCCGGTCTTTGGCGTTTATGATCGGAAGATTATTGCTGATCTATCAGTTCAGATGCATTTGATGCGCCATTTGAAATGGGGATATTGCGTGGCTTCTTTGATTCAGGAATCTCGCGTGTGAGATCTATGATCAGAAGCCCGTTTTCAAGATTAGCACCCGTTACCTTTATGTGATCTGCCAGATCGAAACTTCTTTCAAAAGATCTGTTTGCAATTCCCCTATGGAGATAAGTTACCTGATCATCTTCATCACGTTCTTTTTTTCCGGCGACATGAAGGGAGTTTTCCTTGATTGTAATCTCAAGGTCGTTCCGGGAAAAACCTGCGACAGCCATTGTAATACGGTAATCGTGCTCGGCTGTTTTTTCTATATTGTAGGGGGGGTAACTGGATGATGCTGTATCCGGTCGGGCAGATGCATCAAGCATGTTCATCATGCGGTCAAAGCCAACAGTAGCGCGTAGTAATGGTGTTAAGTCACGATGGTGCATTGCGTGTTCTCCTTTTGAGCAACAAGCTTAATAATTAGCCTACCTTGTGGTCAGGCCAGTGAATATACGGAAGCCCGGATGGCACTTCCTGTAATAATTGAGTTAAGAAAGGTAGCAATTATTTTCAAGATACGGCCTGCCAAAAAATAATTCTTTGAGCCTTTTGATCAGCAGAAAGTGAATGATCCTGGGCTTTGCTTGCTTGACCAACAATTTGTTAAGGCCCTTATGATAGATTGAGGAAAACTCTGCACGAACTGTTGTGTTGAATGCAGAGAGTAAAGATTATCAGGCGGTTTATGGTTACGTATCTGGATTCGACTTATCAAGAAGCTTTGTCCCTGACGAAAGAAGCAAGGGACTATCTGGCGGATAGAGCCCGTCATCGACACTTGTGGTTAAAGCCAGAGGATCGTTTGCAAATCTGTTGTGAAAGTATGCGCCTTACAGCGCGCCTTACTCAGGTTATGGCTTGGCTATTGGTGCAAAGAGCTGTTCTTGATGGAGAGATCAGCATGGATGAAGCCAGAAACCCTGATAACAGAATATCTGGTCAGAATGTTTGTGAGATACTCGATGAGTTACCAGATGGCGCTGACCCCAGAATGGCTGACTTGATGGGGCGTAGTCATCAACTCTATACGAGAGTCGTTCGATTGGATTCTCAATTGGATAGGGCAGAAAAAAAGGCTCCGTAATACGGAACCTTTCTTAATATTTCAACAGCTTGGCTTAGTTCTTGATGCCAAAAGCTGCAAAACGCTTGTTGAACTTGGCAACCTGACCACCGGTATCAACCAAGCGGTGTTCGCCAGTCCAAGCTGGATGGCTCTTGGGGTCAATATCAAGACGCATTACATCGCCTTCTTTGCCCCATGTAGATCGTGTTTCGAATTCACTACCATCAGTCATAACAACTTTGATGGTGTGGTATTCTGGATGAATATCTTTTTTCATAGTCCGTATCCCCTTAGGAAGCGGGGGCTATTTAACCGAACCTGCGCCAAGAGGCAAGTTAATTCCACGAATCGTAAAAATTTACCTGAAATTTACATGCCAGGGGCATAGGGTCGCATTGAAGCCGTTAATAAATTGTGGTTTCTCATACTGGAGTGGAAAGGTCAATTCCGTTATTAGGTAAGTAATTATTTTTATGGGATCCGGAAATGGAGTCTCTCTTCAGGAAAGACAGGTATGAGCCGAAACAGTGAAAAGAATTTAGCTGTGTCATCAAACGAAGACGTATCTAAAAGCAAAGAGTTAAAACATCTGTTGCTGCTATGGCAATTTGTGCGTCCCTACAAGCTTCAGATCTGCGGGGCGATGATTGCTCTTGTCGTTGCCGCAGGCACCGTCCTTGGGCTTGGTCGAGGGCTTAGGGCTTTGATTGATCAGGGGTTTTCCAGTGGTAATAGCGAATTGCTCGATCAAGCCGTTTTTGTTTTATTCGGTGTTACAGTGCTTCTAGCCCTGGCCAGCTATTCCCGTTATTTTCTTGTTTCGTGGATTGGAGAGCGTGTTGTTGCTGATATTCGCTCTGCTGTGTTCGGGCACATTATCAAGATGTCGCCAGCTTTTTTCGAAGTCACCAGAAGTGGTGAAGTTCTTTCCAGATTAACAACGGATACAACACTTTTACAGGTTGTTGTTGGCTCATCCTTTTCCATTGCTCTTCGTAACTTATTGATGTTTTTCGGTGGTTTAGTGCTGCTCATTATTACATCCCCCAAATTAACCGGATTTGTTGCGCTTGTTATTCCTTTTGTTTTGATCCCGATTCTATTTTTTGGTCGGAAAGTGCGTGCACTGAGTAGGGATAGTCAGGACCGGATTGCGGATGTTGGTGTGTATGCTGACGAGACAATTGGGGCGATTCGTACTGTACAGGCATTTAGCCATGAAGACCTTGATCGTCAGTATTTTTCTGGTCGGGTTGAAGATGCCTTTTCGACGGCTGTAACACGAATCCGATTCCGCGCATTGCTGACAGCAATCGTCATTGTTCTGGTTTTTGGTTCTATCAGTGCGATTCTCTGGGTTGGTGGACGCGATGTTTTGGAAGGACGTATAACAGCTGGTGAGCTTTCTTCCTTTGTCTTTTATGCAATCGTTGTTGCGGGCTCTCTAGGTGCCTTTAGCGAGGTTATTGGGGATTTGCAGCGTGCAGCTGGAGCAACTGAAAGGTTGTTAAGCCTTTTGGCCCTTAAAACAGATATTGCCGCACCGGAAGCACCAATGCCATTGCCTGCAAAAATTAAAGGCGCTGTTTCTTTTTCCAATGTGAGCTTTAATTATCCATCCCGGCCAACACAGTCGGCAATGACTGGTTTTTCTGCTGATATCAAGGCGGGGGAGAAGGTGGCAATTGTCGGCCCTTCTGGAGCAGGAAAAACTACGGTCTTTCAGCTGTTGCTCCGTTATTATGATGTGCAGCAGGGTGTTGTGAAGATTGACGATGTTGACCTTCGCGACTTTGACCCTGTTGAAATGCGTAAGCACATCGGTCTGGTTTCGCAAGAACCTGTGGTGTTTTCTGCCACTGCATACGAGAACATTCGTTATGGTCGTCCTGATGCCAGTCACGAAGAAATTCTCAATGCTGCCAGAGCTGCTTCTGCACACGATTTTCTGGAGAAGCTTCCTGAAGGGTATGATACCTATCTTGGCGAAAAGGGGGTTCGCCTTTCTGGTGGACAGAGACAGCGTCTTGCCATTGCCCGGGCGATTTTGAGAGACCCCGAGATTTTACTCCTTGATGAAGCGACCTCAGCTCTGGATTCTCAAAGTGAAGTGGCGGTTCAGAAAGCTTTGGATAATCTTCTGGATGGTCGGACAACACTGATGATTGCCCATCGCCTGGCGACGGTCTTGAAGGCAGATCGTATTCTGGTTATGGACGAAGGTCGTATTGTGGCAAGCGGAACGCATGCTGAGTTGGTTAAACAGGATGGTCTCTACGCGCGTCTGGCTGAATTACAGTTCGGTCAGGATATGGACGCGGAGTTAACCGTTCAGGCTGCCAGTTAGATTATTTTGCTGATCTTTTCTTCTTAGTAACAAGTGAAACTGTGCGCGATTTTAAGGGGTTTCCGAGTACAGGTTTAAAAAGTTATTGAGAAGAGCATCCTGTTCTTTAACGCTGTGTCAGTTTTAACTCTATGCGGCGGTTGCGTCTGAAAGCTATTTCATCGCGGCTGCTGTCCAATGGCTGGAATTGACCAAAGCCTGTTGCAGCCAGTCTGGATGCAGGTATGCCCTGCGTAATCAGGAACTTTACAACGGATATGGCTCTTGCTGTTGAAAGCTCCCAATTTGAAGGAAACTCAGCTGTAGAAATTGGTTGTACATCGGTATGGCCATCAACACGTAAAATCCAGTCGATATCATCAGGAATGTTGGCGGAAAGCTCTCTGAGTGTTTTTGCAAGTTGGCCTAACTGATCCTGTCCACCAGCTTCCAGTGTTGCTGAACCACTGGAAAAAAGAACTTCGGATTGAAAGACAAAGCGGTCCCCAACAATTCGGATGTCTTGGCGATTGCCAAGAACTTCACGAAGTTTGCCAAAAAACTCTGATCTGTACCTTGCTAGCTGTTGCACTTTGGTCGCGAGCGCAACGTTGAGGCGCTTGCCAAGGTCGATAATTTGAGTTTCCTGTGCTGCATTGATGGCTTCGGTGATTTCCAACGTTGCCGATATATCTGATAGCTGCTTGCGAAGCGCAGCAATTTGCTGATTTAATAGAACGACTTCTGTTTGTGCTTCTTCTGTAAGTGCTTTTTGGCCAGAGATATCAGATTCTGCTGTTGCGAGTTTTTCTGTGAGGTTGTCACGAAGTTCTTTCAGCAGAGCTATTTCGGCAAGTTGAGTTTCTACTTTTTCTTTGTCAGCCTCAATTACTTTGTAAGCATCTTCCAGTTCAGCATTCACCTTTGCAGATTCTGCGGATAACTTCGCAGCTGCCAGTTCCAATGCTGATAGTTGATCCTCAATGCCCTTTTTGTCATCCAGAAGCTTTTGCTTTTCCGCTTCAAGCTGATCATTGTTTTCCTGTAATAACGCTTGCGCGCTCACAAGGTCTTTGAGCTCTTTACTGACCGAGAGTAATTCGCCTTCCAGATTTTCCTTGTCTTCAGAAAGCGCGGCTAACTGGTTTGCAAGACTGTCTCGTGAGGATATCGAACTCTGCAGCTCAGTTGTGAGCTGTGTAACGCTGGAACGTAATCTGGTATTCGCTGATTTCTCTAACGAAAGTAATTCGGCAAGTTCACTAATTTCTCTGTTCAGGTTTGATAAGGCTTTGTCTTTACCACTTAGTGCATTACTGAGGGTAAACTGGGCAACCATAAAGACCATGAGTACAAAAATGATCACAAGTAGCAGTGTTGCCAAGGCGTCGACGAAACCAGGCCAGATGTTGATTGATCTTTTGCTGCTTCTGCGACTTGCCGAAAACATGCGGGGTTATTCCCCTTCTGCCATAGCGGCCAATGTGCGTGTTAACAGTCGTATTTCGCTTCTTATTTCCTGAACAGAACTTTCTCTGCCATTAGCAATCTCACCAGAAAGTTGTTCCAGTCGGAGATCCATATTCCTTAGGTGTCCCTTGGAAGCTTCGTCGATACCTGCGTTTGTCGGTGTTGATTGTTTTTGTGCTAATTGACTCAGTATTGGTTTTAGCTGTGCCTGAGTTTCCGCAATGCTGAGCATAACACTTTGTTCTGCACGCATATGATCGGTCAGAGTGGACATGCGTTCCGTCAAAGTGACCAAAGACTGGTTTGCCCTGACACGCTCTTCTTCATCCCGAGCCATGGTTCTTTCCAGCTTTTCAAGGCTTTCAGCAGTTTGTTCCAACAATGCTGATATATAGGCGGGAACAGACTGGTCTCCTTCAGCACCAGGGCCACCACTGGAAAGTTTGGTGATACCAGAGAGCCATTCTTCCAGGTGATTAAGGAAGCGATTGTGTGCTTGTCCGGCTTGTAGCTCCAGGAAACCGAGAACTAGTGAACCTGCAAGTCCAAATAGTGAGGAACTAAAGGCTGTGCCCATGCCGGATAATGGTGTTGCCAAACCGGATTTCAGTTCATCAAACATAGAAGAGGGATCATCGGCCGTTGTGCTAAGGCCGGCAATGGTATCACCGACAGCATTAACTGTTTCCAGCAGTCCCCAAAACGTTCCCAGAAGCCCCAGAAAGATTAGCAAGCCGATCAAATATCGGGAAATATCATGACTTTCTTCTATACGGCTTTGGATGCCATCAAGAAGTGTCCGCATGGAAAGAGTGGAAAGGCTCAGTTTGCCTTTTTTTTCTCCGATCATAGTTGCCATGGGGCCGAGAAGTCTTGGTTCTCTGATTTCATTCATAGAGCCAGCGAAGACCAAGCCACCTTCTGTTTCTCTTTTGAGGTGCTCCAGCCAGGCTAATTCTGGATTAAGCGACAAGACCTGCCGAAAAATGTAGATTATACCCAGGAAAAGAACGCCTAGAATCATACCATTCATAACCGCATTGGCTATGAAAGCTTCGTGGAGACTTGGTGCAAGTGCTGCAACAGCGAGACTAACTATTCCTAAGAAAATCCCCATTCGGATTAGGTAGCGTGTTGGCCGTTTCATGCGTAAAGCGCCCTCTGGTGTTTAGAAACTCTTCTGCAGGCTACAGCTTTTATTAGGCAAAACTAAGACAGCTATTTCCCGTTATCGAGAGTAGGTCAAAGAACTAGTTTTGTACTGGAATTATCTCCACCCGGTCCGGGTTGCCGTTTTTAGCTTTATTACCCAAAGCACGCACATGCATCCGTGTGCTTGGAATACCGCGTTCCATCAAAACGCCGCGAACGGCAAGTGCTCTGGAAAGGGATATGCGGCGCGCCTGGGCATTACTTTCACTATCACCGGCGTAGGCGAGAAGCTGTATGATTTTGCTTTCATCAGCCAGAAGTTGATCCGCAAGTGTATTTAGTTGTGCTTTTGCTTCCGAACCCAAGTCGGCTTCGCCTTGTTCAAACAACAATTGAAGCGGACCCAGTTCACCCGGCGGCGTAATTGCGGCTGTTTCTTCTGTCGTTGGAAGAAGCTCAACCGGTGCTGTCTCAGTTAAAGGTACTTCTGCCGGCGGTGGAGGTGGCGGAGAAAGCTCTTCAGTGCTCTCTGTCAACGCCGCTCCGGCAATTGCAGGCGCTGTAGGGATGTCTGTTCCTGCTGTCGGTGTCGTTGGTTCTGGTACTGGCGGCGGGGTTAATACAGGCTCTGCTGTAACCGTTTCAATCGCCGGAGCTGGGGCTGTGACTGCCGGGGTTGTAATTGATGGGGGTGATGCCACCGGATCTGGTGCAGAAAATGTTGTTCCCTCGGTCGCTGCTGTCGTTGTTGCTTTGACAGTCGCTTCTACAGCCGGAGTTTTGGGGGCAACGGTTTGTGGTGTTGCAACTGGTTCAATCTTGGTCGGTTGCGTTTCTTCTGCCACTGGTGCCGGCGGAATAGTAGAACTTGGTGCCTGTGCTTGACTGACAGGTTCTGCTTTTTTAGAGGTTACTTTCGGCGCAGCAGGTGGGGTGATAGAGGCTGTTTGTCTCACAGGTTCTTGCGTCGTTGGCTCAGGCGTTGATCTCGTTACAGTTGATGCTCTTTGTACAACACGGTTTCCACCATTGGGGGGCGGAACCAGCAACTGTGATTGAGGTGAAGACGCCGGAACTTGAGACGGATATTGTGGCTGTTGTCCGGTACTTGCGACATGTGTACTGGATACTTGTGACAAGGGGACAAGCGGCTGGCCATATGGGTTATAGAGGTTTGAGGCTGCTGTTTGCTGTGGTTGCTGGAGATAACCGCCCCGTGCGTAGAGGTCTTGACCATAGCGCTGTTGCCAGGAATTATAAACCTGTGGATTATTTTGTGCTGTATAGGCTGTTTGGTTATAACCAGAACCTTGAAAGTCAGCGAAATTGTTTA
This sequence comes from Kiloniella sp. EL199, assembly GCF_900313065.1. Lineage (GTDB taxonomy): Bacteria > Pseudomonadota > Alphaproteobacteria > Kiloniellales > Kiloniellaceae > Kiloniella. Next base: position 174,969 of record NZ_OMPU01000014.1, on the reverse strand, counting down.
TTGTTACTTGGCTATGCGGAAAGCGTGCAGGCGGAAAAAGCAAGTTGCCGGGTCTGCTGAGATATTGATTGTTTCCAGCACCGGGGTAGCCCGAGGGAACGCCTTGGGCACCATAAGAATATCCATTGGAATAAGCCGGAACAGAACCAATTAGCTGTTCGTTAACATAAACGCCTGAGCTTCCGGAGCCGCCAATGATCGTTGTGTTCTGTGCAACGACGGCTGATGTACTACATAGTAGTGCGAGTGTGGCACAGCTTGCCTGTAGCATTGTTGAGCGATTTTGGTGTCTATTTTTATGCATATAGCTCATAGGTTTGAACAATTTCCATCCCCCAGGATGATTCCCAAATGTGAATCTTTGTCCGTAGCTTAATGCTCATAGAGGGATACGACAATAGGGAAGGCTAAAAGAAACAAAGGCTCATGCAAGATGAGCCTTTGTAAAACAGTACAAATTGAGGTTTTGAAAGTGCGGAAAGCTAGTATTTACCGGACTCTTTAAACAATTTTACCATCTTGGGGTGCAGATCAATATTTGCACAAAGGATGCTCTGGCTTTTAAGTTTTAATGCCCGTCCGTCAATTTCTGTGACTGATCCGCCCGCTTCTCTCACAAGAAGCAAGCCTGCTGCCATGTCCCACGGCGATAGATCCCTTTCCCAGAAAGCGTCATAGCGCCCGGCAGCAACGTAAGCTAGATCCAAAGCAGCTGCGCCCCATCTGCGAATACCTGCAGTCTGTGCCATTACAGCGTTAATCTCACGAAGGAAGGGACCTCTGTCTCCGCGCCCAAGGAAAGGTGTTCCCGTCGCAATGATTGTGCTGTCCAGGCTAACACGACCAGAAACCCTCAAGCGACGATCGTTCAAATATGCGCCGTTGCCTTTTTCAGCTGTGTACATTTCATCCTTGATTGGGTCATAAACAACCGCGGCAACGATTTCGTCACGAATTTCCAAGGCAATGGAAATGGCAAAATGTGGCAGCCCGTGCAGGAAATTCGTCGTGCCATCAAGGGGATCAATGATCCACCTCTCGTCTTTACTATTGCCTTTTTCTTCCCCGGCTTCTTCTGTCAAAAAACCGAATTCAGGGCGTGCTTTTTTCAGCTCTTCCTTGAGGATTTTTTCAGCTTTAAGATCTGCTGTTGAAACGAAATCCGCAGGTCCTTTTTTTGAAACCTGCAGGTTTTCAACCTCACCAAAATCACGTTTCAGGCTACGAGCAGCTTTTTCAGCGGCGCGAATCATAACCGTAATACGGGGGGAGCGATATACCATCGAAATTACTTTCCGTGTTCAGGAGGCCTTATTTTAAGGGGCCGTGTTGAGAGAGGAGCAATGAAAATCCCTCTAACATAAACGAGTTAATCTTTAGCACGTTCCACATAGCTACCGTCAGCAGTGTTAACAACAATGCGTGTGCCGGCTGCGATATGTGGTGGAACAAGAATACGGGCACCATTATCAAGTACACCCGGCTTGTAGGAAGAAGATGCTGTTTGTCCTTTGACAACTGCATCAGCTTCGACAACTTCACAAATGACGGTGTCAGGAAGAACAACAGAGATTGGCTCTTCTTCATAAAGCTCAATAGAAACTGTCATGCCGTCTTGAAGGAAGATCACAGGTTCACCGACCATGTCTTCGTGCAGAGAAATTTGTTCATAGGTTTCATTGTTCATGAAGGTAAGCATGTCATCTTCGCGGAACAGGAACTGATACTCAATTTGATCAAGGCGGACACGATCAACATCTTCACTGGCGCGAAAACGTTCATTCATTTTGGTACCATCACGGATATCTTTTAGTTCTACCTGCAGGTACGCTCCACCTTTGCCCGGCTGAGTGTGTTGAGTTTTCATGGCGCGCATCAAGCGGCCTTTGTGCTCAATAATATTGCCAGGGCGAATGGCATTACCGTTAATTTTCATGATCTGTGCCCGTCTTCAGTTGTCAAATAACATCAATTCGTGTGTGTACTTTTATTTCGCTGGGGAAACTATCAGGTCCTAAGCGTTCAGGCAATCGCCTCATTTACTTCTGTGATTGCTGTTGCCGGATTATCCCTATGGTTCCATATGGCTGTTTGTACGGCGATGAAATCAGCCCCAGCATCTGCATGTGATTTTACGGCCTCGATCGGGATATCATCCATGGATACACAAGGCGGCGTCATCATTGTTTGCCACCAGGTCAAAAGCTCCAGACCTTTGGGACCACCTTCTTCAAATTCACGAACGTCAGGGTCTTCAATTTCCGGTAAAGGGCGCCTATTGTTAAAGGCAACGTAGTCAGCCCCGGCCTCACCAACCAGAATTGCGTCATGCCGTGAGATACCACAATCAACACCGACAATATAATCGGTCCCAAGATATTCGCGCGCTTCTTTATAGCGGCCCGCATCATTTAGATGTACACCATCACATCCCAAAGTTTTGGCATTTTCATAGTCATCTTCTATAAGAAAGGCGATGTCTCGTTCTTGCGTGACAGACTGAAGGGCTTCAACCGTTTTTTTCAATGTCTTTGGGTTACTAGCTGATCCACTCAGCAAAACGCAAGAAACCCTGCCACGATCCAAGGCCTGTGTGTATAAGGCTTTGAACTGTTCGACATTTTTGTCATCAGACAACAAGTCGGAAGGGGTAAGAAGATAGATTTCTGAATTCATGTCTTTTCATACCTAAGCGGGGGATAGCTGACAATGGATAGAAAAGAATAGCTCATATCACAAAAGTGAATAGGTCGTGTTAAAAAAGAAGTTGAAAAGAAAATGGGGTTCAAAAGAACCCCATACAAATCAAAGAATTATTTGCTTTTTACAGATGTTTTCCCATCGCAATAGCTGTATCCAGCATACGCAGGCTGAAGCCCCATTCGTTATCGTACCAGGCTAGAACGCGGACAAAATTGCCGCCGATAATCTGGGTTTGTGTGGTATCGAAAACAGACGATGATGGGTTGTGATTGAAATCGCAGGAAACCAGTGGCAGTGCATTAATGCCGAGAATACCCTTCAGATATCCTTTGGAAGCATCAATCATGGCGTTGTTGATTTCTTCGACTGTTGTATCCCGTTCGGCAGTGAACGTCAGATCAATACAGCTGACATTGGCGGTTGGAACACGTATTGCGTTTCCTTCCAGCTTACCTTCCAGTTCAGGAAGAACTTCACCGATTGCCCGGGCAGCACCTGTTGATGTCGGGATCATTGAAACGGCAGCAGCACGTGCACGACGCAGGTCTTTATGCTTGGAATCAACCGTTGTCTGATCACCTGTGTAAGCGTGTGTGGTTGTCATGAAACCATTCTTGATACCGATTTGGTTCTGAAGAACGTCAACAACCGGGGCTAGGCAGTTTGTTGTGCAAGATGCGTTAGACACAATCTTGTGGTCTGCATTAAGTTGCTTGTGATTAACACCGTACACGACAGTCAGATCACAACCTTTTTTGGCAGGGGCGGAAATCAAAACTTTCTTTGCGCCACCAACCATATGCAGGGAAGAACCCTCTACATTGTTAAAGGCACCGGTACATTCCAGTACGATATCGACGCCATAATTGCTCCAAGGTAACTTCGCGGGATCACGATCATGCAGCATTCTGATTTTTTTGCCGTTGATAATGAGGTTTTCTTCATCCGCATCGACCTCGGCATTGAGGGTACCGTGGACGGAATCAAACTTAAGCATATGGGCGTGGATAGAGGGATCGCCAGATGCGTTAATAGCAACGATTTCGATGTCGTCACGATTGGTTTCAATTGCTCCACGAAGCGTGAGGCGACCAATGCGACCAAAACCATTGATTCCAACTTTGACTGTCATGATTTGGAACCTATTTTCTTTATTTAGTTACACGTGTTCGAGGCTTTTGCCTCTTAATACAACACCCCAACCTTTCGGATGGGGTGCTCATTAGGGTGAAGATTAATCGAGGGTGCCTGTCGACGCCCTGCTATTATCTTCGGCTCTTTTCAAAAACGCCTGTTGCATTGCACCGGCATTTTCTTTTTTACCAGCCCAGGCTTTGAGGGGGGCTGCTTGTAGGGCACGACCATAAGAGAAGCTAAGCTTCCATGGCAGATTGCTACTGATCTTGTTCATGGCATTGAGATGGCTTGTTGCCAGTTCATCACTTTGACCTCCGGAAAGGAAAACTATGCCCGGAACAGCGGCTGGCACACAACGCAAGAGGGTTGCAACTGTGCGTTCAGCGACTTCTTCCACAGAATTTTGTTCTGGGCAATCTTGTCCGGCAATCACCATGTTTGGCTTTAGAAGAATGCCTTCCAACTCAACTTCCTGATTTGCCAATTCGGCAAAAACGGAGCGTAGAACTTCTTCGCTAATGGCCTGACAGACATTGATGTCATGATCGCCGTCCATCAGGATTTCTGGTTCTACAATTGGAACCAATCCTGCTTCCTGCGCAAGAGCAGCGTAACGTGCCAAAGCATGGGCATTGGCATTAACCGCAGCAAAGCTTGGGGTTTCGTCGGTGATTTTATAAACACCGCGCCACTTGGTGAACTTAGCGCCAAGCTTGGCATATTCTTTCAAACGATCCCGCAAGCCATCAAGGCCTTCGGTGATTGTTTCTATGTCATGTCCGGCGAGTGGTTTGGCACCTAGGTCAACTTTAATACCAGGAATAATGCCTTGATCCTGAAGTATTTTGCTTAGAGGCGTGCCATCGGCTGCATTCTGACGCAGAGTTTCATCATAAAGGATGACGCCACTGATAAAATCATTTCCGCCTTTTGCCCGGAAAAGGAGTTCGCGGTAATCGCGTCGGGAATCTTCTGTTGATTCTACATCTATAGAATCAAACCGTTTTTTTATAGTACCTGTGCTCTCATCAGCGGCAAGAATCCCCTTGCCGCTGGTTACAAGAGCCTGCGCAATATCTGCAAGTGATTCAGTCATATCTAAAATCCTTTAACAGATCCCAAGCTTTACAGGCGCGCTTTAACCGCGTCTACGATTGCTTCAGGTGTAATTTTAAACTTCTTGTAGAGTTGATCGATTGGGGCTGACGCGCCGAAATCAGTCATCCCGACAAATGCGCCTTGTGATCCAATCCACTCGTGCCATCCAAATGGAAGAGCTGCTTCAACGGCAACTGTCAATGTGCCGGGTGAGAGAACTTCATCACGGTAATGCTGTGGCTGTTGTTTGAACAGTTCCCAGCATGGCATGGAAACAACGGCTGTACCAATGCCCATTTCTTCAAGAAGTTTCTGACCTGCAAGCGCAATCTCTACTTCTGATCCGGTTGCCAACAGCGTGACCTGACGATCAAGTACAGAAGGATTAAGGATATAAGCACCGTAACTGGAATAGTTTACGGATATATCCTTGCGCTGTGCGGGAAGTCCCTGGCGGGTCAGAGCGATTACAGAAGGAGTATCTTCGCTTTCAAGCGCGAGTTCCCAACACTCGGCAGCTTCAATCGCATCAGCAGGACGGAACACATTCAGATTCGGGATCGCACGAAGAGAGGCTATATGCTCGACAGGTTGGTGTGTGGGACCATCTTCGCCCAAACCGATAGAATCATGCGTCATGACGTAGATAACGCGTTGTTTCATCAGGGCAGAAAGACGGATAGACGGGCGACAGTAGTCTGTGAAGACAAGGAAGGTTCCGCCATAAGGTACAAAACCGCCGTGAAGGGCTAGGCCGTTCATGGCAGCTGCCATACCGTGTTCACGTACACCGTAATAAATATAGCTGCCACCATAGTTGTCTGCGCTTACAGGGCCCTGAACACCGGATTTGGTGTTGTTAGAGCCTGTGAGGTCAGCAGAGCCACCAATCATTTGCGGGATCAGTGCTGTAAGTTCTTCCAAAGCTTTTTGAGAAGACTGACGTGTTGCCAGTTTTGGTGCTTCTTCGCTGATTTTGGTTTTGTAAGCCCGGAAAGTTTCTTTCCAGCCATCTGGCAACTTACCTGCCATTTGATCTTCGAAAAGCTTACGCTTGTCAGCGGGGATTTTTGCGAGTTCAGCATCCCATGCCGCCGAGAACTCTGCACCACGTTCACCGGCTGATCGCCATGCCTTGAGAATGTTCTCAGGAATTTCGAACGGAGCGTGCGGCCAGCCAATCTTTTCTCTGGTGCCTGCAATCTCGTCATCGCCGAGCGGCGCACCATGAGTTTTCGATGTTCCTGCTTTGGTCGGTGCACCGAAACCAATTACTGTTTTACAGGCAATCAGTGAAGGCTTGTCACTGTTACGTGCTGTTTCGATTGCTGTAGCAATGGCTTCGGGATCGTGACCATCAATGGCAACCGCATCCCAGCCACAGGCTTCAAAGCGTTTAATCTGATTATCAGAAACGGACATGTCCGTTGAACCATCAATGGTGATGCCATTGTCATCAAAAAGAACAACTAGTTTGTTCAGTTTCAGGTGACCGGCCATTGAAATTGCTTCGTGACTGATGCCTTCCATAAGGCAGCCGTCCCCCGCAATGGCATAGGTATAGTGATCCACAATCTCGTCGCCATAACGGGCATTCATCATGCGCTCACCCAGGGCCATACCAACAGCGGTCGCAATACCCTGTCCAAGAGGACCGGTGGTTGTCTCAATGCCGGGGGCATGCCCAAATTCAGGGTGACCGGCTGTGATGCTGTCCAGCTGGCGGAAATTTTTGATCTGATCCATCGTCATATCCGGATAGCCAGTAAGATGCAGCAAGGAATAGATCAACATTGATCCATGACCAGCAGACAAAACAAAACGGTCGCGATCTGCCCAGTCAGGGCGTAATGGATCAAATTTAAGAAAACGGCTGTAAAGTACGGTAGCTACATCAGCCATGCCCATTGGCATTCCTGGATGTCCAGAGTTCGCGCGTTGAACGGCATCCATGGAAAGAGCACGAATGGCATTTGCCATATCAGTGTGGTTGCTACCTGGCGCGGCGTCCGCAGCAGATACGGGAAGGCGCAGTGCAGTCATATTCAAGGTCCCCGGTTGGGTTCAGATTATCCTGTCTGTAATGTTTAAGACAGGGGGCCATTAACGGCGGCAAAATGCCCCTTTGCACCGCCAAGGTCAACAGTGATCTGAGGAATGATTGTCATGTTCGGAAAAATAACCTTATAAAGGTCACAATGAAAAGACTTGTAAGACAGGCTGTTGACCTATGTAAGATGGGCATCTTATTCTGGTGAATATTGATATTACCCTGTAATTGAGCCGGGTTACTGATCTGGGGATAAAATTTCAGCAAATGGCTGTTTCTTGATATGACGAGATTACTAAAAGCTGTGGAGCGTCTTGCTCTTGCAGTGGATACAATTGAGAAAAACATTGAAGCAACATCAAACGAATCCGATGATGAGCTTCGAGAGTTGCAAAAAAATCTCGATCAGAGTTTGAAAGAGAACGCTGAACTTAAAAATACCAAACGGGAAGTTGGTGATCGCCTGGATAAAGTGATCGGACAACTTTCGGCATCGCTGGAGAATTAAGAGTATGGCGCAAGTAACACTTAATGTGAACGGACGCCGCTATTCAGTTGGTTGTCAGGATGGGCAGGAAGATCATCTTTTGGGATTGGCCAAGTATATCAATCAAAAAATTGATGAACTTAAAGGATCAATGGGGCAAGTCAGTGAAGCTCATTTAATGCTCATGGCGAGCTTGCTTCTTGCTGATGAATTACACGAAGCCTATATCGAAATTGATGATGGTAAATCGGCAAGCGGTAAAAAAGATACTGCTGTTGACGAAGTTGAAGCAGAGAAAGTCGCAAGCGCGCTGGAAAGTTGTGCTGATCGCTTGGAATCTATTGCCGCCCGATTGGAAAATCAGTAAAAGATCTCACTGGTGCTGCGGAGTGCGTTAGGCTGGTAAAATCCCTGGGGCCAATAATCTTCTTTAGGGAGCTGTCCCTGCCGGGATCGTGGTCTCGGTATATGGCGCCCACCTGCTTATGCAGGCCGCAAGAGGACTTTGAGCCGACGGCTGCCGCGGCACCACGTTTTCCTCTCTGGTTTATTGGACCCTGATCAGGGTGAATAGATATGGATTTTGGGGGGATGATGACCACACAGAATGTCGATGAGATTGATCAGCGCAAAAAATTGCTTCGTAAAGAAGCAAAGAAGAATCGTGCTGAAGCCTATGAGCACAATCCTGATGCTGCGGAGCGACTATGCAAACGCTTGTTTGAGGCGATTCCTCTACCTGCACAGGCTGTGGTTTCTGCCTATTGGCCCCTGGGTGATGAACTTGATCCGATGCCTCTATTGCAAACGCTATATGACAAAGGTTTCAAACCCGTATTGCCCGTTATGCTTGGTGCTGGAAAACCCTTGATTTTCAGAAGCTGGGCACCGGGTGATGCGCTTGATGATGCTGGCTTTGGTACCAAAGAGCCAGGTGTCGACAAGCAAGAGCTGGAACCTGATATTCTTTTTGTTCCGCTCCTTGCTTTTGATCGCGCTGGTTATCGCCTTGGCTATGGCGGGGGGTTTTATGACCGGACGCTGGATAAATTACGGGCTAAAAAAGCGGTCACGGCGATTGGAGTTGCCTATGCAGGGCAGGAAATGCCAACAGTTATTCGTGGACCTTATGATCAGCCATTGAACTATATCGTGACCGAGCAGGAAGTTATTGTCTCTCCTGATTCAATCTCTCATTAATTCCTTATATTTTTAAGCGAAGATGTTATCGGGAGTGGACTTCGCTCGGGTAAACTCTTTGCCAAGCTGTCCTGCACAGGGTAGTAGGACGGTGTGTTGAGAAAAGGCTGCTTTTCTATAGCTGTCCCATTATATGAGAGACTATTATGAGATTATTGTTTTGTGGTGATGTTGTCGGGCGTTCTGGGCGAGATGCAATTGTTGCACACTTGCCGGGTCTTCGACGGGACCTGAAACTGGATTTTGTTATCGTGAACGGCGAGAATGCGGCGTCGGGCTTTGGAGTCACGGAAAAAATCTGTAAGCAGTTTTTTGATCATGGTGCGGACGTGGTTTCCGGTGGCAATCACAGTTGGGATCAACGGGATTGCATGGTTTATATCAACAACGAAAATCGTTTGTTGCGTCCGTTGAACTACCCCGAAGGTGCCCCGGGTCGCGGGGCGGCGCTCTACGAAGTGTCGGGTGGACGTAAAATCATGGTTATGAATGCCATGGGACGTGTCTTTATGGATCCGCTGGATGATCCTTTTGCCGCTATCTCTAAAATCCTGGATCGCTATAAAATGGGGCAACAGGGACTTTCTGCTGTTGTTGTTGATTTCCACGGAGAAGCAACCAGTGAAAAAATGGCCATGGGACATTTTCTGGATGGCAAGGTTAGCCTTGTTGTTGGGACGCACACCCACGTACCAACTGCTGATCACACGGTGTTACCTTATGGGACAGCCTATCAGAGTGATGTTGGTATGACCGGAGATTACGATTCGGTTATAGGTATGAAAAAAGAAGTTCCTGTTGCGCGTTTTACAAAAAAATTGCCAACAGAGCGCATGAGTCCGGCGATTGGTGAAGCAACATTGTGCGCGTTGTACATTGAAACCGATGATGCAACCGGTTTGGCGACTCGTGTAGAACCCGTTCGTGTTGGTGGACGATTGTCTCAAACGATTCCACAGGCCGATTGACGCCAATGGCTATGAGTGCTTAGCTATTTTTTCTGACAAAGATTTAAAACGCTGTACCTCGTCAATCATCATATCGGTTTGTTGAAGTGTGTCATTTGCGATAGATATTACCTGTGAAGCCGCTTCTGACGTTTGATTCGCTGAAGGTTCAGCTGTTTTAATAAGTGTGCTTAAGGCATCCAGATTTGAATAGAATGCGTAATCCTCTGTCAGGTCAGCAGCTTGTTCTGCCAGTTTTGAGAATTCTTTTGCATCAAGTTGGTCGTCCTCGGGGAGATCAAGGATATGGAACTTCTCTGCCATGGTGTATTGCCGATCCAGATATCGCGTTCTTTTATTGATGATAGGTTATTTTATGAATTTTAACTTAAACTTTAGTTAATAATTTTGACCAGGGATCTCAAACTTCAAGATCAGAACATGGTCGATAATACAGGATGATCATCCTATATGGTCGTGATCGAAAAAAGAAAACAGCTTTATTAGGGCTTCTTCTGGCCGTGAAATCCTGCTAGAAGGCAATTAAAAATACTGTTTAATAATACGATAGCTAGGAATTCTGCTCATGGCAGGCCACTCACAATTTAAGAACATTATGCACCGCAAGGGTGCTCAGGATAAAAAACGTGCAAAAATCTTCGCACGACACACACGTGAAATTATGGTTGCAGCGCGTTCTGGATTGCCGGATCCGGAACAAAACTCTACCTTGCGTAATGCCATCATGGCGGCACGTGCTGCGAACATGCCGAAAGACAACATTGATCGCGCCGTTAAACGTGTTGCCGGCGGGGAAGAAGTCGCAAATTACGAGGATGTGCGTTATGAGGGCTATGGTCCTGCTGGTGTGGCTGTGATTGTTGATGCGTCAACGGATAACCGTAACAGGACGGCATCCGAAGTTCGGACAGCCTTTTCCAAACTTGGAGGTAATCTGGGGGAGACGGGTAGTGTTTCCTTCATGTTTGACCGTGTGGGTTCCTTGACCTATCCCGCATCTGTTGCTGATGCAGATACAGTGTTTGAAGCTGCCGTTGAAGCCGGTGCCGATAATGTGGAAAGCACTGATGACGATTATGAAATAATTTGTGACCCCGGTGATTTTGCCGCTGTCCGGGATGCTCTGATTGAGAAGTTTGGCCCCCCGACAGAGCTAGGTCTTCAATGGAAACCGCAAAACACGATCAGTTTGAATGAAGACCAGGCATCAACAATGTTGAAATTGATTGATACGCTTGACGATAACGACGATGTTCAAAACGTTAGTGCAAATTTTGAAATCGCCGATGAAATTATGGCCAAGCTTACAGCTGGCTAAGTCATAAAGGAGGCCGGGTCCAGAGAGTATGCGGATCATTGGAATCGATCCCGGCCTTCGTTTTACCGGGTGGGGAATTATCGAATCAGAAGGTAGCAGGCTACACCATATTGCAAATGGTGTTGTGAAAACGTTGTCGACAAACGAATTGCCCAAACGACTTGTGGAAATCCATGACGGTATTCAAGCTGTTCTTGCCGATTATCAACCCGATGAAGCTGCCGTCGAAATTACGTTGGCCAATAAGAACCCTAACTCAACGCTTAAACTTGGTATGGCGCGTGGTATTGCCCTTATTACCCCGGCATTGGTTGGTTTGCCTGTTGGTGAATATTTGCCAATGATTGTCAAAAAATCAGTGGTTGGGACTGGTCACGCAACAAAAGAACAGGTTCAGATGATGGTTGAACGCCTGTTGCCAGGATGTAAAATTACCTCTTCTGATGCTGCGGATGCCTTGGCTATTGCAATCTGTCATGCCCATAATGCTTCGACTGACAGAAAATGGGCAAAAGGAACAGAAGACCCAATCAGTGCAGCTTTGAAAAAAGCGGGAATTGAAGACCCTAGAACGGTAAAGAAAGCAGGCAAAGCGTGGGGGAAGAAGTTTAGATGATCGGCAAGCTGACCGGAAAGGTTGATTCCACAGGGGATGACTGGGTTATGCTCGATGTTGGGGGCGTTGGATACATCGTTTTCTGTTCCAGTCGCACCCTCTCTGTTCTTCCCGGCCAAGGCGAAGTGGCAAGCCTGTTGATTGAAACCCATGTCAGAGAAGATCATATCCATCTTTTTGGGTTCGCAACGGCTGCTGAAAAAGAATGGTATCTTTTGCTTGGTACCGTTCAGGGGGTCGGGGCAAAGGTTGGTCTTGCGATCTTGTCTGCTATATCTCCGGACGAGTTGTCTGTGGCTATTGCTGCTCAGGATAAAACTACCATAACCCGCGCTAATGGTGTTGGGCCTAAGTTGGCCATCCGCATCATGAACGAATTAAAAGATAAAATTGCCAAGCTTTCTCTGGGAACTTCAGGCGAAATTGTTGATGGCTCTGCAGCTGAGGGGAAATCTGAGGCAACGCCGATGGCTATTTCAGAGGATGCAGTTTCTGCATTGGTTAATTTGGGTTATCGACGTTCTGAAGCCTATAGTGCTGTTGCAAAAGTATCCAGTGAGCAGGGGGCTGATACGCCGCTGGAAGAACTGATACGCGGTGGTCTTGCGGAGTTAATGCGGTGAGTGATGATCGATTAGTATCTAATGAATTCTCGGAAGGTGATGGGGCTGAGAAATCTCTACGTCCATTAAGTCTTGGGGAATTTATCGGACAGCGTCAATTACGCGAAAATCTGCATATTTTCATTGAGGCCGCGAAACAGCGCGGTGATGCACTTGATCATGTGTTGTTTTTTGGGCCACCTGGCCTTGGTAAAACGACTTTGGCTCAGGTCGTTGCTCGTGAACTTGGCGTAGGTTTTCGGGCAACATCAGGACCTGTTATTGCCAAAGCCGGCGACTTGGCTGCGATTTTGACGAATTTACAACCCCACGATGTTCTTTTTATTGATGAAATTCATCGTTTGTCCCCGGTAGTTGAAGAGATACTTTATCCAGCGATGGAAGACTTCAAGCTGGATTTGATTATAGGTGAGGGACCAGCCGCAAGATCTGTGCAAATTGATCTTCCGCCCTTTACCTTAATCGGAGCCACAACACGTTCAGGCCTGATTTCAACGCCTTTGCGTGAAAGGTTTGGAATCCCCTTAAGGCTTCAATTCTATGAGCCAGATGAGCTACAGCAGATTGTTGCCCGTGGTGCCAAAATTCTTGAAGCGCCCATGAGTGATGACGGCGCTTTTGAAATCGCGCGCCGTGCAAGAGGTACACCAAGGGTATCCGGGCGTTTGTTGCGACGGGTGAGGGATTTTGCCGCTGTCGCTGGTGTTGAATTGATCGAAGCTGCTGATGCGGATGTGGCCTTGCGTCGCCTGGATGTCGATGAAAAGGGGCTTGATGCCATGGATCGTCGATATCTGCGGGTCATAGCCGAAAACTACGGGGGGGGGCCTGTCGGTGCCGAAACTATTGCTGCTGCTTTATCCGAGCAACGAGACGTCATTGAGGATGTCATTGAACCCTATTTGATCCAACAGGGCTTTTTACAGCGAACACCACGTGGGCGATTGCTCAGCTCAACGGGGTATACATATCTGGGTTTGAACGAACCTGTTGAGAGTAAGGCTCGAAGATCATCACAAATGGATCTCCTTACTGGCGCAGGAACGTCGGAAGATAGTAATGAGATCGGATGATTGGGGCAAACATGAAGCAAATTTGTGATCTTCCTCTTTCCGGGGTGTTCGAAAAGGGCAATCACTATTATCCCGTACGCGTTTATTACGAAGATACGGATAATGCTAAAATTGTCTATCATGCCAATTACTTGAAGTTTGCAGAGCGAGCCCGTACAGAGATTTTGAGGCTTCTTGATTTGGAACAGACAGATCTAAGCCGACGTTTTGGCCTTTTTTTTGCCGTAAAAGATTGCTTTCTTAAGTTCGCGCAACCAGCATATCTTGATGATTTGCTGGTTGTTAAATCCAGAATTACCAAAATGAAAGGTGCAAGCTTTTCGTTTGGACAGATTGTTTATCGGGACGATGTTCCATTAGTTCACTGCGATATTAATATTGTTTGTGTGGATGAAAAGGGGGGACCGATGAGGATCCCGTCAGAAATAAGTCAGACTTTGAGTAAGTTCGGGGTGTAAACCCGGGACGCAAGTTTGAGGAATGAGTTTTGAGTACTAAAAGGAGCTGTCAAAGCCGATGGCAAATGAAGTTGTAGAAACAGTCGAGACAGTTGGTCTTGGTGGCGAAGTTGTGGATTCTGTTGCATTGGGTGGGGCAGCCGCTGTTCATGATCTCAGTGTGTGGGGATTATTTCTTCAGGCTGACCTGATTGTAAAAATCGTTATCTTTATTCTCATTATTGCCTCTATCTGGTCCTGGGCAATCATGATTGATAAAATCGTGAAATTGCGTAGCTTGCGCCGCCGTGCGGACCAATTCGACGAAGCTTTCTGGTCTGGTGGATCCTTGGATGATCTTTATGATCGTATTGAAAAACGCCCCTCTGACCCAGTTTCCAGTATCTTTATTTCTGCGATGCGTGAATGGCGTCGTGCTAGTAGTCGAGGTAATGGTAGCCGTAGCGATCATGCTCGCGTTAGTTTACAACAGCGTATTGACCGTGTCATGGATATCAGCCTGAACCGGGAGATGGATATTCTCGAAAGAGGTATGGTCTTCCTTGCCTCTGTTGGGTCTTCTGCGCCTTTCATTGGTCTTTTCGGGACAGTATGGGGCATTATGAATGCCTTCACCTCGATTGCTGCTTCTAAGAATACTAGCCTTGCTGTGGTTGCCCCCGGGATTGCAGAAGCTCTTTTTGCAACCGCTCTTGGTCTTGTTGCGGCTATTCCTGCTGTGCTTGCCTATAACAAATTGTCTAGTGACATCGGGCGTTATGGTGCACGGTTGGAAGTTTTCGCCGGTGAGTTCAGTGCCATCCTCTCTCGTCAGCTAGAGGAGCACTAGAATGGCAGCGCCGACACTTGGTGGTGGTTCATCCAAAGGAAGTGGTCGTTGGAAGCGTTCCAGTCGTAAACCGATGAGTGATATCAACGTAACGCCCTTTGTCGATGTTATGCTTGTGCTTCTGATTGTCTTTATGGTGACGGCGCCTCTGTTGACCGTCGGGGTGCCCGTCGATTTGCCCAAAGCGCAAGCCAAAACACTGAATGCTTCGGAAGAACCCTTGGTCATTTCTGTAAGTGCAACTGGTGAGCTTTTTCTGCAAGAAACCAAGGTTACAGAAGAACAGTTGGTTCCTCGCCTGAATGCAATTACAGAGAATAAACCGGATACGCGGGTTTATGTGCGTGGCGATAAATCTATCGATTATGGTCGTGTCATGCAGGTGATGAGTCTTGTTAACAGTGCGGGTTATGACAGGGTCGCTTTGATTGCTGAATTACCCAAAGAAAAGAAGTAGTCGCTAAGAATATGCGTACAGGCATTGCTGTTTCTTTATTAATGCACATGGCGTTGTTGGCGTTTGTAATTTTTGGATTACCACGCTTTAACAAGCCTTTTCTTGCTGAGCAGGTTGTACCTGTCGAGTTTGTTGTACTTGCAGAGCTTGATTTGGAAAAACCACCGGCACCAGAACAGGATGTTTCTGAACCCGAGCCGGAAGAGCTTCCAGAGCCGGAACCCAAGCCGGAGCCAGAACCTCAACCAGAACCAACTCCTGAGCCTGAACCACAGCCGGAACCTGAGCCAGAACCAGAACCAGAACCAATTCCTGAGCCTGAACCACAGCCGGAGCCAATTCCAGAGCCGGAGCCTGCTCCCGAACCGGAACCGTTGAAGGTTGAAGCACCTGAGCCAGAAATCATTGAAAATATTGAGCCAGAACCTGAAGAGGCGAAAAAGGCTTTACCACCAAAACCTAAAGCGCGACCAAAACCACCTAAGCGTCCTGAGCCCAAACCGGAAGTTGTGAAGAAAGAGGACGAGCCAAAGGTTGATGCGCTTGCGTCTATCTTGAAAAATGTCGACAAGTTGAAATCAGCGCCAAAGAAAACGACAACCAAAGGTAAGGCACCAACAACACCGACACGTCAACGGGCTTCTGCTGCACAGATTAACAGCATCCAAAGATTGTTCGTGCAGTACATGAAGCGCTGTTGGTCCGTTGATGCTGGTGCTTTACAGGCTGATGAAATGGTTATCGAGGTTTCAGTAAATATGCGCCAAGATGGAAGTGTCGCGAATGTCCAAATTGTGGATCCAAGTGGGCGTTTTAATAAAGATGCTTATTATACTGCAGCAGCGGTCAAGGCTAGGGCGGCAATTCTTAAATGTTCCCCATATAAAGAACTTCCGATCCAGTATAAGAATGTTTATGCTGACTGGCAGACAGTTAATTTGACCTTTAATCCTGCTGAAATGTTCGGGCAATGATTTTAAGATTTGACTTAAATGCCTTTTCCTGTGGTTTAAGGGGGGGCTTTGTTTTTGTTCGTAATTTATAGCAGTCGCATAGCCGATTGTGCTTATCGAAACGGTTGAAACAAAATTTGGCCCCAATTCTTAGTTAGATACTCTTGTTAAGTTTACTATGAAGTTGCTTGGGGATGATCGTGTTGAATAGATTGTCGTTGTTGATCATGATGATGTCTTAATTCTGTATCTAGCGAACTCAGTCAAGCGCTCGCGGAATGTGAAGCTTACAGATTACCAGTCGATCTTTATGATGATTGGAAAGTGATTAATATTCGATTTGATCCGTCAAAAATGGTCGGACAATGAACGGGAGAAGAATAGTGATGTTAATAAAAGCAACGCGCGGTTTGCTGATTGCTGTGGTTGGTGTGTTGGGAATTGCGGTTGGTAGTTTTCCTGTTCAGGCTGAAATCAATGTGAGCATAACGGAAGGTTTTGTCGAGCCTTTACCTATCGCTATAGCAGATTTTAATGGTGGTCAGCCTGAAGAACAATTGATTGGGCGTGATATTTCTGAGGTGATTTCCGGTAACCTTGAACGAACAGGGCTGTTTAAGCCTATTGATAATAAAGCATTTATTCAAGACGTTAGATCTCTTTCAACTGGTGTTCGGTTTGGTGACTGGCGTTTAATTAATGCACAGGCTCTTGTTTCTGGTAAAGCTGCTTTGTTGGGAGATGGCCGTCTTCAAGTTGAATTCAGGCTTTTTGATGTTTATGGCGAAGTAATGCTTGAGGGGCGAAAATTAACGGCTCCTAAAACTGCTTGGCGTAGAATGTCTCATCAGATTTCTGATTATATATATACGGAGTTAACTGGCGAGAAAGGGTACTTTGATACCCGTATTGTTTACGTATCTGAAACCGGACCTCAAAATCGACGTCAACGTCGTTTGGCGATTATGGATCAAGATGGATTCAATCATAAATTCCTCACAAATGGTCGCTGGGATGTTTTTACACCTCGTTTCTCGCCAACTTCACAAGAAGTCACATATTTGTCATTTGAGGGCAATGTCCCGAAAGTGAAGTTACTAGATATTCCATCAGGCCGTGAAGAAACTCTTGGTAACTTCAAGGGAATGAGCTTTGCGCCACGATTCTCTCCAGATGGAAATTCTGTGGTGATGAGCTTGGCTGACCGTGGGAACACCGAAATCTATACAATGGATCTGCGGACCAGAAAGTTTTCTCGCCTGACAAATCATCCAGCTATTGACACATCGCCGTCCTATTCACCTGATGGATCTAAGGTTGTATTCAACTCTGACCGCGGTGGTAGCCAGCAGCTCTATGTGATGGATATTAACGGTGGTAATGTTAAGAGAATCTCTTTTAACAAAGGGCGTTACGCGACACCTGTCTGGTCTCCGCGTGGTGATTTGATTGCCTTTACACGTCTTTCCGGTAGAAAGTTCTATATCGGGGTTATGAAGCCCGATGGATCAGGCGAGCGTATGTTGGCAGAGGGATACCATGTTGAAGGGCCTACCTGGTCTCCGAATGGTCGGGTTCTGTCTTATTTTAAACAGGGCAAATCTGATAGCCGGGGAAAAGTGAAAAGCAAAGTTTATACGGTTGATCTGTCAGGATATAACGAAAGAGAGGTTGTTACGCCTCTTGATGGAGTTGATCCGGCTTGGTCTCCGCTATTGCAATAAGCTGTATGCTTGATAAATAACAGTTATATCGTTATAGTCGGGTACGTTTCCCGATTTAATCGGTGTAACTGGGGGTTTATTGAGTTTCTTCGTTGATCTGTTGTTTCAAACGGATCACCTAACAATTTTAGTATTCGGGTATTACTCGAGAGGGCGAAAAAATTATGCGCTTTAAGTTGCTCACCATGTTTGCAGCCGCACTGTTCCTAAGTGCTTGTGCCAGCAATTCTGATAACAATGCAGACGGATCTAACGACGGTTCATCTGCGACAACTGGTACAACTGACCAGTCCTCCTCTGTAAGTTCTTCTTCTATTCAGGGACCACAACCTGGTACTCTGGAGCACCTCGTTGTAAACGTTGGTGACCGTGTTTTCTTTGGCTATGACCAAAGTGATCTTCAGGCTGAAGGTCAGAAAACAACTGAAGCTCTTGCAGTTTGGATGAACAGCTACCCAGCTGTAACATTGACTGTTGAAGGTCACGCTGATGAGCGTGGAACACGCGAATACAACTTGGCTCTTGGTGAGCGTCGTGCAAACTCTGTACGTGATTACCTTGTTGCTCTTGGTGTAAATCCTAACCGCGTTCAGGTCGTAAGCTACGGTAAAGAACGCCCTACAGTTCTCGGTTCTACCGAAGAAGCATGGGCTCAAAACCGTCGTGCAGTCTTCGTTGTAAACTAAGCGCATAGACTGACCTTATTAAAAATCCCGTTTGGTTGTGTAAACCAAACGGGATTTTTTTGTTAAATTACTGCTTCTGTATGCTTGTTAATTGGTGTGCCATAATCTCACCAATATAAGGCTATATAGATTTAGGACCTATTACCGTTTAAGGGTGCAAGAAAAAATGTCATTGACGGCTGTAAGTTTGAAAACGTTTCGTTTAGGGGTCGGGGTTGCGTTTGTTGTTATGGTAATGCAGGCAAGTGCCTGGGCGCAAAATTCACAAGTGCAGGGGCTGGTTAATAAAATTGACCGCCTGCAACGTGAACTGGTGACACTGCAACAACACGTTTACCAGGGTAAAACGCCATCCGCTGAAGAACTTGCCGCTGTTGGCACTAACACAGGTGGTGCCAATGCCGGGCGGCTGGAACTTCGTCTTTCCCAGGTTGAAAATCAGATGAGAAGCTTGACCGGGCAGTTTGAAGAAGTGAATTTCCGTCTCGATCAGTTAGGCAGAAGGTTGGATAAGCTTGTTGCGGATACAGATCTGCGTTTGCAGAATCTGGAAAATGGAACCCAAATTGGAGCCCAATCTGGAACTGGGCAGCAAGGTACGTCTCTTTCAACGAATACAGCCTCGCCAGTTCAACAAACAACAGGGCAACCACCAGCATCTGGACAACCCGGTGTTTTGGGAACGATTCCAGCTGAAGATCTGAATAATTTCAACACACAACAACAGGCGGCGACTGCACCTAATACGGCTGTTGATAGTGCATCACCACAAAGCTTGATCCAGGGTGGATTACGTTCTGACGAAGTGGCAAGCTATATCTTGCCAGGTGATACCCCTAAAGAACAGTATGACTATGCCTTTGGGTTGCTTCGTCAGGCCCGTTATGATGAAGCTGAACAGGCTTTTTCTACCTTTGTTGAAAGCCACCCTGAAGATTCACTGGCTGGTAACGCAACCTATTGGTTGGGCGAGACCTATTATGTGCGTGGTGATTATCAGCAAGCTGCGATCACTTTTGCTGATTCTTTCCAGCGATATCCAAATTCCTCTAAAGCACCTGATAACCTTTTGAAACTGGGCCTTTCACTATCTTCTCTTGGTAATACATCTGATGCCTGTGGTACCTTTGGTGAACTTATTAATCGCTATCCAAATGCAAGTGCGATTGTTAAGCAGCGCGCTGGGCAGGAAGCTCAACGTTTGAACTGTCCATAAGTTCCCTTAAGCAAAGAGTTTCCTGTGAGTGATCACCCGCCTGAAAAGGTGTTTCAAGCAAAGACAGCTAACAAAATACAAGCAATTGAAGAGGAAGAGTTTGCACAGTTGATGTCTGTGATAACTCTTCCCCGAAATCCTTTTCGGCTTGGTGTTGCTGTATCAGGTGGTGCTGATAGCATGGCGTTATGTCTGTTGCTCAGGAATTGGCTGAAAACAAAAGGAGGGGAGCTTTTTGCTGTCACTGTAGACCATGGTCTACGCCCGGAATCCGGAATTGAAGCTCAATGGGTTCATGCCCGTCTTGTGGCCGAAGGAATTGCGCACGTTGTTCTCACGCGAGTTTTTCCCGATGATCAGAAAGAAACGGGGAGTTCACAGGTTCGGGCGCGAAAAGCGCGCCATGATTTGATTGCGAAATGGTGTAAAGATAAGGAAATCTTCTTTCTGGCTTTGGGACATCATCTCGATGATCAGATTGAAACGTTTTTGATGCGGCTTGTCCGTCAGAGTAAATCTGACGGTTTGGCTGGTATCTCCATGCAGCGACAAGAAGGGGCTATGACGCTTATCCGTCCCTTGCTTGGCTTTCCCAAAGAGCGCTTGGTCGAAACGCTCAGGTATTGGGGCTGGGGATGGATTGAAGAACCAAGTAATCAGCAGTCAGACTATCTGAGAAATCGGATCCGACATCAGTTACCAATGTTGGATCGGCAAGGAATTAGAAAAAACAGTTTAGAGCGCATCACCCATAGTCTGGGGCGAATTCGTCGCTCGCTGCAAAAAAGAGCCGACGCCTTTATTGATCAAAGGGTGCGGTTGAACCCGGTTGGATATGCAGAAATTGATTTTCGCGAATCGGAAAAATTTCAAACAGAAATATTCCAGCGAGTTCTGCAACGCACGCTTTTGACAATTGGTGGAGGAAATTATTCTCCTAAAACCAGTAAACTGGATCGTTTGGTTCAATCGCTGATGAGTACCGGATCTGTCAAAGCGACTCTTGCTGGGTGTGAAATTGTAAAAAAAGATGAGGTTGTTTTTATCGTTCGCGAGAACAGATTGGTGCCAAAGTTGCCGTTAAATCCGGGACAAGAATGCTTGTGGGATAACAGATTTTTCGTCCAGGTGAATGATCTAATGCAAAGTGACAGCCTAATGTTACAAACATTGGGTGAAAAAGGTTGGCAGGATCTGTGTTCATTACACCCGGCAGTTAAAAATGTAGGGGTTTCTCGTTTTGTCCGATATAGTCTGCCAGCTGTTTATCTTGGGGATAAAATCATAACCGTTCCCCATTTAGAGTACCTGAATCCGGACTGGATCGATAAAATTTTGATGAAAATGCGATTCGAACCAAAAAATATGCTGATTCAGTTGCCCTTTACGGTTGCTTAGGAGCGTAAGCGCATTATCTTCTAGGAAGAAGTGATTCATTTTGCTGTACCTGTTTATGTGCAGCCTAGATTTTTTGGAAGGTCGTTACCTTGAATTTCAGCCGTAATGCAGCCCTATGGATTGTAGTGGCCCTGCTCTTGTTTGCTTTGTTTAATTTGTTTCAGGGACCATCGTCTCAGAGCGGGCAACAACAGGTAGCTTATTCTGAGTTCTTAACCCAGGTCGAATCTGGACAAGTTTCCTCTGTCACTATTCAGGGGCGTGAAATCAAAGGGGTTTCCAGTGATGGGCGCCAATTCTCCAGTTATGCGCCGGATGATCCCAAACTGGTTGAAACGCTGCGTAATGCCGGTGTGACAGTGAAAGCAGTTCCATTGGAAGAAGGGTCAACTCTGATACAGATCCTGATCTCGTGGTTCCCTATGATTCTTTTGATTGGTGTCTGGATTTTCCTTTTCCGTCAAATGCAGGGCAATAGCGGTAAAGCAATGGGGTTTGGCAAATCCAAGGCCAAGCTACTGACCGAAAAGCAAGGTCGCGTTACCTTTGACGACGTTGCGGGTATTGATGAAGCCAAGGAAGAGCTTCAGGAAATTGTTGAATTCCTGAAAGATCCGCAAAAATTCCAGCGGTTGGGTGGTAAAATCCCGAAAGGTTGTTTGCTTGTTGGTCCTCCGGGTACTGGTAAAACCTTGTTGGCACGAGCAATTGCTGGCGAAGCAAATGTTCCTTTCTTTACCATTTCAGGTTCTGATTTTGTTGAAATGTTCGTGGGTGTTGGTGCTAGCCGTGTTCGCGATATGTTTGAACAGGGTAAAAAGAATGCCCCGTGTATTCTGTTTATTGACGAGATTGATGCTGTTGGTCGGCACCGTGGTGCTGGCATGGGCGGCGGTAATGACGAACGCGAGCAGACACTCAACCAGTTGTTGGTCGAGATGGATGGCTTTGAATCAAACGAAGGTGTGATCATTATTGCTGCAACAAACCGTCCAGACGTACTGGACAATGCTTTGTTGCGTCCGGGGCGTTTTGACCGACAGGTTACGGTATCCAACCCGGATATTCTTGGTCGCGAAAAAATCCTCAAGGTTCACTTACGGAAAGTACCTCTGGCACCGGATGTTGATGCGCGTGTTGTTGCGCGGGGAACACCTGGATTTTCTGGTGCTGCTTTGGCTAACCTGGTCAATGAAGCTGCTCTGCTTGCCGCGAGATCTGGTAAGCGCGTGGTCACCATGTCCGACTTTGAAGATGCAAAAGACAAGGTCATGATGGGCGCAGAACGCCGTTCCATGGTGATGACCGATGAAGAAAGAGAAATGACTGCCTATCATGAGGCTGGTCACGCTTTGGTCGGTATCCATATTAAAGGCAATGATCCGCTTCATAAGGTGACAATTATTCCTCGTGGCCAGTCGCTGGGCGTAACCATGAACCTGCCAGAACGTGACCGTCTCGGCTATAAAGTCATGGAAATGAAGGCGCGTCTGGCGATGATGTTTGGTGGGCGCGAAGCCGAACAACTTATCTATGGTGCGGATAATGTTACGACGGGTGCTGGAAATGATATTCAGCAGGCGACAAACATGGCCCGCTCCATGGTGATGGTATACGGCATGAGCGAAAAGCTTGGTCGTCTGCGCTACGTATCTCGTCAGGATGATCCATTTAGCTATGGTGGTGGCGGTGATAATGGCCTGAGTGTTTCCAGTGAAACCCAGAAGATGATTGATGATGAAGTTCGGAGCATTATCGAGACTGCTGAACAGCAAGCTCGCGAAGTTTTGACAAATCACCGTGATCAACTTGAGCTTATCACAAAAGCGCTGTTGGAATATGAGTCCCTTTCAGGAGAAGACGTTGATCAACTCCTTAAAACAGGCAAAATAGATCGCAGTGATGATAGTAGCTCAGGTCATGGTTCTGAAGTTCCTCGCGCATCGGTTCCAAAGAGCGGTAAAGTTCATCGTGATGACGAAAAAGATGATAAGGGCGGCGCAACACCGGAACCTCAGCCAGAGAGCTGATCGGTTTTCTTCTGTTCTTATTGATTAACTTGAACCAAGGCCTCGCATTCTGTGAGGCCTTGGTGGTTTCACAGATATCCGCAGGTATCTCATGCCCGATAAACTCTATATTCGCCCGATCGGAATATCATCTAGCTACAGTTCCGTTGGCAAAGCATTGCCCTTTATGGGAAATGGTAACTGCTTTGCCGCTGCCGAGGTTACAATTCGATCGCTGTCCGGTGATATTCGAGAACGTCGTACCCTTCCAACTTCCGAAATTCTTCTGTGGCTGACAGACAACAAACATACCGATTTAACCCCCACTGCATCTGATCTTTTGGCGATCTTGGGAAAGCCAAGGTCTTCTTTTGCTGGGCTGGATATGTCACGTCCACATGTTATGGCGGTTATCAACGTAACGCCGGATTCGTTCTCTGACGGGGGGGATCGTTATTCGACGAGTACAGCTGTCGATGTTGGATTACGAATGCTTGACGAGGGAGCAACCATTCTTGATGTGGGCGGCGAATCAACCCGGCCCGGTGCAGATCCTGTTTCATTAGACGAAGAGCTGAGACGTGTCATTCCTGTTGTTGAGAGACTTGCCGGAGCAGGCGCATTGGTTTCTATCGATACCAGACATGCAAAGGTGATGACCGAAGCGGTACAGGCCGGTGCAGCTATTATTAATGACGTCACAGCTTTGGAAGGTGATGCGGGAAGCCTTGAAGCCGCAGCAAAGGCGAATGTTCCTGTTATCCTGATGCATATGCAGGGAACGCCAGAAACCATGCAGACTAACCCACAGTATCAGGATGCTGCACTGGATATATATGACTATTTACAGTCACGTGTTCAGGCTTGTCTGGATGCTGGTATTCCAAAAGATATGATTGCGATTGATCCGGGTATTGGCTTTGGAAAAACTGTAGATCATAATCTTAGATTGTTGGATAACTTGTCGCTTTTACATGGCATTGGATGTCCGGTTTTACTTGGTGTGAGCCGCAAAAGCTTTATTGGAAAGCTGTCCAAGGGCGAAGAACCTAAAGATCGTATAGCAGGATCACTTGCTTGTGCGTTGGCTGGACTGGATCGTGGTGTGCAGATGTACCGTGTTCACGATGTTGCTGAAACAAGTCAGGCCTTTGCAATTGGGCAGGCGATTAAGCAGGCTGTGTAAAATACACGATTAGAATATTACCGTTGTGTTGGAGTTATAAAATAGATGAGCCGTAAGTATTTTGGAACAGATGGTATCCGTGGCAAAGCCAATGAAGAACCGGTAACAGCAGAGATTGCATTGGCTGTTGCAAAGGCTGCGGGGGCACATTTCCTGCGTGGTAATCATCGCCACACTGTTGTGATAGGCAAAGATACGCGTTTGTCAGGTTATCTTCTGGAGCCTGCGTTAACGGCTGGTTTTATTTCTGTTGGTATGGATGTGGTTATTCTGGGGCCTGTCCCAACCCCAGCTGTAGGTATGTTGACCCGTTCCATGCGGGCGGATATGGGGGTGATGATTTCGGCATCACACAATCCGTTTGAAGATAACGGGATCAAGCTATTTGGTCCTGATGGCTTTAAATTGTCAGACGATGTCGAGGCCAAAATCGAGGCTCGTCTTCAGGATAGTAACTCTATTCCTCTTGCCTCTAGCTCTAAATTAGGCCGTGCGCGCCGTCTGGATGACGCATCTGGGCGATATATTGAGTTCGTGAAAAATACTTTCCCTAAGGATCTACGTCTTGATGGGATGAAAGTTGTTATCGATTGTGCAAATGGAGCGGCCTACAAAGTTGCACCTACGGTTCTTTATGAGCTTGGGGCAGAGGTTATTCCGGTTGCTGTGACGCCAGACGGTTTTAACATCAATAAAGAATGTGGTGCAACGGCCACCAGCCTGATGCAAGAGGCTGTTGTTGCACATGGTGCAGATATAGGCATTGCACTTGATGGAGACGCAGATCGTCTGATTTTGGCCGATGAGCATGGTCAAATCGTTGATGGTGATCAGGTGATGGCTATTATTGCCAAGACACTTCACGCGCGTGAACTCCTCAAGGGTGGTGGTGTTGTCGCAACGGTTATGTCCAATATGGGGTTGGAAACTTATCTGAAAGATCTGGGGCTAGAGCTGATCCGTACACCTGTTGGAGATCGTTATGTTGTCCAGACCATGCGTGAACAGGGATATAATCTTGGTGGTGAACAGTCCGGTCATATGGTGATCAGTGATCATACAACAACCGGGGATGGCTTGATTGCAGCCCTACAGGTGTTGGCTGCTGTTATTAGAGCTGATCGTCCGGCCAGTGAAGTCGTTCGTGGTTTTACGCCATTGCCACAACTGCTGAAAAATGTCCGTATTACAAGCGGTGTGCCCTTGGATGATGTTTTAGGGATGGGTAAGGTACAAGATGTCATTAAAGCAGGGGAAGCGCAGTTGGATGGTACAGGTCGTGTTTTGATCCGAAAATCGGGTACAGAACCATTGATCCGTGTTATGGCGGAAGGCGAAGATTCTGATCTGGTGCGCACTGTTGTGTCCGAGATTTCTGATACAATCTCTAACGTAACGTAATTTGCTTTGGTCGTTTTTCCTCTGTTTTTTAGATGAGTGATTTGTGTCTCTCACCTAAAAAACAGAGGTACCAACATCTGGACCTTTTTTTAAGATCTCGACAAGAATTTCCAAGCCCCTTACCAGCTTTTCTTCTGAATCCGGTTGGCCCAGACAAATTCTGACTGCATGCGGGGGGGCTTTCCGGCCAACAATAAAAGCCTCTGAAGCAGAAATTGTAACACCTGCTCTGTTTGCGGCATGAGTGAACTGACTGGATCTCCATGGTGCTGGCAGGTAAAGCCAGACATAGATGCCCAATGTCTCACTTTCCATTTCGTAGTCGGCGAAGATCTCTCTGGCGATTTCTACACGATGGCGAGCGCTCTTTTTTCTGCCTTCCAGAATTTTTTCAGCAGAACCTCCCATGATCCATCTTGTTGCAATTTCAGCGGTGATGGGAGAAGCCATCCAGCAGGTGGCACGCACGGCGGCGATCAAACTTGCAATGCTGTGTTGAGGACCGGTCAGATATCCAACTCTTAAGCCCGGCGCAATGGTTTTTGCAAGCGAGCTGATGTAATAGCAGCGTTCTGGCGCGAGATTGGTAATGGGGGGCAAGGCGTTTTCAACAACAAGCCCAAAAACATCATCTTCAATAATTGAAACCCTGTGGCGGCGAGCGATATCTGCAATGGCTTGTCGCCGTTCCATCGGAAGCAAACGTGTTGTCGGGTTTTGAAAGTTCGGGACGCAATATAAAAATTTCACGTCACCAGCTTTACAGGCCTCTTCAAATGCCTCTGGCAGAATGCCATTGGCATCCATTTCAAGGCCATCAAGACGCAAGCCCAGCATTCTACATACTGATTGTATGCCAGGGTACGTCATCTCTTCACATAAGACACGATCACCCGGTCGCGCCAGTGCTGCCATGGCTACGGCGATGGCATGATGCGCACCTGCGGTAAGAATGACGTTATCTGGCTCTACTGTCAGGCCGTTCATATCGAACCATTTCGCGCCAGCTTCACGGTGATGCGGCAAACCGGAATGAGGCTGATAGCTGAGGAGAGATGAAACCTCTGGGTCAGTGGAAATACTTTGAAGTGTTGAGGTCATTTCTTTCTCTTCAACTTCACCCGGTGGGGGGTAAGCAAAATCCATCTGGATTAAATTGTGATCTTTGAATCTGGTTTGATTAAGCATATGGCGTTCGGCTGCAGATGGGCCGTGAACAAAGGTGCCGCGACCAACCTCGCCAAATGTTAAACCTCGACGTTCAGCTTCTGCATATGCGCGACTGACCGTACCAACAGTTACGCCAAGGTGCCAGGAGAGATCACGATGCGTTGGAAGACGATCACCCTGCTGCAGAAAGCCGTTTCGAATATCTTCAGAAAGGGCGTCAGCAATTGCCATATAGCGGGGGCCTGCCCCGAATTTTACTTTTGGAAGCCAATTTGTCATGGTGACAATGTAATCATTGACCCCTAATTAAATCAAGTTTTAACTGTGACAATTGTGAAGATTCAAAAAATTGTTTCTTTCGATTTAAGGGAAATTATTAAATTTCAAATGGTTATGTTGTGATTGGCCGTTTATGTTCACAGGAAAAGGTGAGTACAATGTCAAATGAATTGTTACGTGATGCATATGTTAGAAGTGAAAGATATCTTTCTGAGATTGATACTCAAAGGGTCTTCCCTGCCAATCCTGATCTTATGGCTCTGAGAGGATTTGAAGAACCTTTCCCCGAGAAAGGGCATGATCCCAATGATATTTTAAGGCATTTGGATGAAGTAGGTTCTCCGGCCACTGTTGCATCAACAGGGAGTCGATATTTCGGCTTCGTTGTGGGAGGAAGCCTGCCTGTCTCTGTTGGTGCAAACTGGATGGCGACAGCTTGGGATCAGGTGGCTTCGTCTTCTGTTACGTCACCTGCGACTGATAAGATTGAAAAGGTGGCAGCGCAATGGCTTCTGGATGTGTTGGATTTACCACGGCAATCAGCAGTTGGTTTTGTGACCGGGGCAACAATGGCCACCTTTACAGCCTTGGCAGCTGCACGGCACAAAATCCTGAAAAAACAAGGTTGGAATGTTGAAGACGATGGGCTTTTTGGTGCACCTGAAATCAAAGTCATTGTCAGCGATGAAGTACATGTGACCGTTTTGAAGGCACTATCTCTGCTTGGTTTTGGTAAAAGCAG
The DNA here is from genome assembly GCF_900313065.1 of Kiloniella sp. EL199. GTDB lineage: Bacteria > Pseudomonadota > Alphaproteobacteria > Kiloniellales > Kiloniellaceae > Kiloniella. Next base: position 147,188 of record NZ_OMPU01000014.1, on the reverse strand, counting down.
AGTTATAAAAATTCCAACCGACACAAATGGGGCAATGGATATTCGAGAGCTACCTGTACTGGATAGTCAGACGATTGTGTGTACGCAGGCGGGAAATGTGAATAGTGGGGCTTTTGATCCTATTAATGAGATCTGTGATCTTGCGCAATCTGCTGACGCATGGGTGCATGTGGATGGTGCGTTTGGTCTTTGGGCGCGATCTTCATCATCCAGAGCCTATTTAACACGTGGCATTGATAAGGCAGATTCCTGGGCTACAGATGGACATAAGTGGTTGAACACGCCCTATGATGGCGGGGTTGTCGTGTGTCGTGATGGTGGGACTCTTCATGGGGCAATGTCTGTATCTGCTGCTTATCTCAAAGAACGAGACGGCGAATCTCAAAATTATATTCCAGAATTTTCCAAGCGTGCCCGCGGTGTGGATATATGGGCAGCGCTTAAATTCTTAGGCCGTGAAGGTGTTAATGACTTGATTTCGGGCTGTTGTAACTTGGCTCAATATTTTGCCAACGGCTTGGAAGCTTTGGGATTAAATATCCTGAATGATGTCGTCCTTAATCAGATAGTGGTTTCCTGGGATAGCGCTGAGAAAACAGAAGCTTTGATTCAAGCTGTTCAGCAGGATGGTACTTGCTGGTTTGGTCCGACGGTCTGGAAAGGTCACAATGCTTTCAGGCTTTCGGTTTCATCATGGAAGATTACGAGCCAGGATATTGATCTATCTTTGAAAGCGATTGAAAATTGCATGAAAAAAATAGAGACACCAAAATAGAAAAGAAGAAGTCCGAAGCATGATGGAAATTTCTCTGTATCAAGTTGATGCATTTGCAGATCAGGTTTTTAAGGGAAACCCGGCTGCAGTGTGTCCTCTGGCTGAATGGCTGCCTGATAACTTGCTATATAAGATTGCTGCAGAAAATAATCTTTCTGAAACGGCCTTTTTTGTAAGGACACAACAGGGATATCATTTGCGTTGGTTTACGCCGACAACAGAGGTTGATCTTTGTGGACACGCGACATTGGCAACTGCACACGTGATTGCAAGCGAACTGGATAAAAATATCAAAGAGATTTTGTTTGAATCCAAAAGCGGAGTGTTAAAAGTCTCTTGTGCTGATGGACACTACACACTCGATTTTCCGGCTCGCCCGCCGTCGTTATTTGATGGCGTATCTATGGTTGAAGAGGCCATTGGAGTACGCCCAAAAACGACCCTCAAATCAAGTAAGTTGATGGCTGTGCTTGAGGATGAAGAAAGTGTGCTTGCTGTTGAACCTGATTTTGACAAAGTTGCGGCACTACCCGGTGATGGCTTGATTATCACATCAACCAGCCGTGAATATGATTATGTCGCCAGATACTTTGGCCCCCACTGTGGCATTCCGGAAGATCCCGTAAAGGGTTCAGCACACGTTGTTTGTGCCCCCTATTGGAAAGAACAGTTGGGCAAGACAAAGATGATTGCAAAACAGATATCTAAACGGGGGGGCGTGTTAGAGATAGAAGATTGTGGAGATCGAATTCTTTTAACCGGAACAGCAGTGCTTTATCTCAAGGGAACAGTTTATTTATAGTATCCCCTGATTATTTTCAGTGGGCACAATAAAGAGATTGAATACATGAACATTGAAATAGTGACTTCCCCTGAAGATTTTTCTTCTGCTGTGACGCTTTTCAAAAGTTATGAAAAATGGGCACAGGCATGCCCTTGCTTTGAAGGTTTTGAAAAAGAACTGGATGAAATTGATAAGCGCTACTCGCTTCCCTATGGGCGTTTGTGGCTTGTAAAATCTTCCGATGGAAAGGCTATTGGCGTCGTTGGTGTTCAATTTAAAGAGGGCGCTTGCTGTGAACTGAAACGGCTTTGGATTGAACCTCAGGGGCGAGGTCATCATACAGGGCAGGCCCTTATAATGACTGTTCTTGATTTTGCCAAAGAACAGAAGGCGCACTCAATTCTGCTTGAAACTGTTCGTGGCCAAATGGATCACGCAATAGCACTCTACGAAAATTTGGGTTTCCGGCAGACCGAATATGATGAAAATAGCAATATTTTGAAAATGGCCTACACTTTTTAGAGTGGCCATATCCAGAGAATAAGAGGCACCGACACAACAAGAATAATGATGTCGAGTGGCAGCCCCATACGCCAATAGTCACCAAATTTATAACCACCGGGACCCATAACAAGCAAATTGGATTGGTGCCCGATAGGGGTCAGATAGGTTGATGAACTGCCGATGGCAATTGCGATCAGGAAAGTATCAATATTAACGCCGAGGCTATTGGCTATGGAGATACCAATAGGGGCCATAAGAACGGCAGTCGCAGCGTTATTCATGACGTCGGATAGTATCATGGTGATGAGAATCAGTAATCCCAGTATGACCCAGATAGGAATATGTTCGCTTAAAGATACAAGAGGATAGGCAATCATTGCTGTGCCTCCTGTCGTTTCCAGAGCCATTCCTACGGGTATCATTGCAGCCAAGAGTACAATAATTGACCAATCCACAGATTCGTAAAGCTCCTTGAGATTGAGTTCTCCGAGCAAAACCATTGTGCCAACGGCACCAAGGAAAGAGATTTGTGGCGGTAAAATGCCAAAAACAACCAGCAAAATTGCGAGCGCAAATAGAAGAGGAGCAACAATTGACCCGCGTTTGGGGGTTAAGGAAAGTTCTCTTTCTGCGAGTGGTAAAAGGCCTAGAGACGCCAGAGTCTCAGGCATTTCCTCTCTGATACCCTGGATGAGAAGAACGTCACCTGGCATAAAGCGAACCCGTCCGATTCGTTCATTGACTGGCTGGCCTTGCCTTGCAACACCAAGGGTATTAATCCCGTGGTGTGTATGTAATTGCATGTTATGAGCTGTGCGTCCTTCGAGTCTGGATCCTGGTGTAACCACAGCTTCTAATATACCAACACGATCAGACTGAAGCTCTTGAGAGCTTTCGTCTGCAGAGCCGACAAGCTCAAGATTGGCTTCATCAACAACCCGTTGGAGTGTATCGGTATCTGATTCCAGAGTAAGAATATCTTCTGCTTTTAGGCGCATATAGCCAGATGGTGCGAGCATACGGTCTTCGCGCCTAACCAAAGCTACAACAGCCACGTTACCTTGGGCCAATGTCTCCAAGTCAACAAGACGATGACCCACATAGGGAGAGTTTTCCGGAATTCGAACCTCGGCAATATAGTCTTCAATCTGGAAAAGGTCCTCATTCTCACTGTTGTTTACGGCTCGTTTTGGTAACAGACGCCAGCCGACAACAGAGATGAAAAGAATGCCTGTTAGCGCCACGCCGAGTCCAACGGGTAAAAAGTCGAACATGGCAAAGTTTTGGCCCGTCTCAGCTTGCCGAAAGCTCGAGATAATAATGTTTGGCGGTGTACCAATCAGTGTGGTGAGACCACCGAGTAATGAGCCAAAGCTGAGGGGCATAAGGACTTCACTTGTGGGCCTTTTGCTGTTGTAGGCACTACCAATCGCTATTGGTAGCATGAGGGCAAGTGCGCCGACGTTGTTCATGAATGCAGAGCAAACGGCGACAACAGCTGTCAGGGCTAGAATGTGAATCGTGGGGTGTCCCGCAGCGGGTTCTAAAAAACGAGTTGCCAGCTCTACGATGCCTGAATTACGTAAGGCCTGTGAGATTATTAAAACGGCGGCAACAGTTATGACCGCGGGATGCCCGAACCCTTCGAAAGCCGTGTCAGCTGGGACAACACCAAGGATCACAGACCCAATAAGTGCCATCATTGCGACAACATCGTACCTTATACGGCCCCATACAAACAAAATTAATGCGAGACCTATAATGGCAAAAACGACAAATTGATCGGTATTCATTTCCACCCTGCTTTGGCTCACCTAACTTTGCGAAGTCAATTCCTCTAACTATATAGAAAATATTCTGGAATAGCACTGCCTACAATGCCGTGCTTATGCAAAAATTTCATTTCTGTGAAAATCTGGTAAATAAAAGGAAGCATTTTGCGATGCAATATGTTTATGATGCACCTGCGACCTGAAAAAGTCGGTTTGCGACCCTAAATTCAGGGTGGTTTGTTTCGTGCAGTCAAAAAACTGCCATACTGGAGTAAAATGTCCAATGAAAGAAAAACCTAGTGAACGTCCCTTAAATCCAAGATTCTCATCAGGCCCTTGTTCCAAGCGTCCTGGCTGGTCTCTGGATTCACTAGGCTCTTGCTGGCATGGTCGATCTCATCGCGCAAAAGGCGGAAAAGCTAAGCTCGCGGAAGTGATTGAACTGTCTCGCAAAATCCTTGATATCCCCGAAGATTATCATGTCGGAATCGTCCCAGCTTCTGACACTGGTGCTGTAGAAATGGCGTTGTGGTCTCTTCTTGGCCCTCGGGGTGTTGATATGCTGTCATGGGAAAGTTTCGGTAAAGGTTGGGTTACAGATGTAATCAAACAGCTGAAGCTTGATGACGTACGTACTTTTGAAGCTGATTACGGGAAGCTGCCTGATTTATCACAGGTTTCCTGGGATCGTGACGTGGTCTTTACCTGGAATGGTACGACCTCTGGTGTTCGTGTACCTAATGGAGAGTGGATCAGTTCTGATCGTGCGGGACTTTCTATTTGCGATGCAACATCAGCTGCCTTTGCGATGCCTTTAGCTTGGGATAAACTGGATGTCACAACATGGTCTTGGCAAAAAGTGCTGGGGGGCGAAGGTGCTCACGGTATGATTGCGCTTAGTCCACGTGCCGTCGAACGATTAGAGAGCCATGAGCCATCTTGGCCAATGCCGAAAATTTTCCGCTTAACAAAAGGTGGAAAATTAAACGAATCGATTTTTACTGGTGCGACCATAAACACGCCTTCGATGCTGTGTGTCGAAGATGCTTTGGATTCTCTTCGGTGGGCCGAAAGCGTTGGTGGTCTGGAAGGGCTTGTTCGACGCTGTAATGCCAATTTTGCTGCAATTTCAAATTGGGTATCCAAAAGCGATTGGGCTGCCTTTCTTGCTGAAGAGGCATCAACGAGTTCGACAACATCGGTTTGTTTAAAGGTTACGGCGAACTGGTTTACTGCCCTTTCCGATGATGCGCAGGCTAAAGCGGCAAAAAGACTTGCCGCGTTGTTGGAAGATGAAAATGCTGCGCTTGATATTGGTGCTTATCGCGATGCACCTGCGGGATTACGCATTTGGGGCGGGGCCACAGTTGAAACCGCAGACATCGAGCTTCTTCTGCCTTGGTTGGACTGGGCGATTGAGCAAGTACGTACAGAATTCAAATAGAGTGTTGGAAAAATGGTAAAAGTACTCATAAGTGATAAGTTGAGCCCGAAAGCAGCGGATATCTTTCGTGATCGTGGTGTCGAAGTTGATACCAAAGTTGGTCTTTCTGAAGAAGAACTAATCGCCATCATTGGTGACTATGATGGTTTGGCAATACGGTCAGCAACAAAGGTGACGCCGCAGGTTTTAGAAGCTGGGACAAAGCTGAAAGTTGTTGGCCGCGCAGGTATCGGTGTTGATAATGTGAATATTGATGCTGCATCTGCCAAAGGTGTTGTTGTCATGAACACGCCACATGGTAATTCCATTACCACTGCTGAGCACGCGATTGCGATGATGTTTGCTGCAGCGCGGCAAATTCCGGAAGCAAACGAATCTACTCAGGCCGGTAAGTGGGAAAAATCTCGCTTTATGGGCTCTGAGCTTACAGCGAAAACCCTGGGTGTGATTGGGTGTGGGAATATCGGTTCTATTGTTGTGGATCGTGCGCAGGGACTGAAGATGAAAGTGATTTCTTTTGATCCTTTCCTGTCTCCTGAACGTGCCAAGGACTTGGGCATAGAAAAGGTTGAACTGGACGAATTACTGGCGCGGGCCGATTTTATCACGCTCCATGTTCCTCTGACTGATCAGACCAAGGGAATTATTGATGCCAAGGCGTTGAGCAAAACGAAAAAGGGTGTCCGCATTGTTAACTGTGCCCGTGGTGGTCTCGTTGTTGAAGCGGATCTAAAAGAGGCTTTGGAGAGCGGTCATGTTGCTGGTGCAGCGAGTGACGTGTTCGAAGTTGAACCTGCAAAAGACTCTGTTCTCTTTGGCGTTCCAAACTTTGTTGCGACGCCTCATTTAGGGGCATCAACTGCTGAAGCACAGGAAAATGTGGCATTACAGGTTGCGGAGCAACTTTCAGACTATCTTCTGACTGGTGCTGTAACGAATGCATTGAACATGCCATCTCTGACTGCTGAAGAGTTCAACAAGCTGGAACCTTATATGGCGTTGTCTCAACAGTTGGGTAGTTTTGCTGGTCAGCTTACACGAACAGGCCTGAAGGCAATCAAGATTGATTACGAAGGCTCTGTTGCTTCCCTTAATTGCCGCCCTTTGACACAGACGATTGTTGCCAGCCTTTTGGCCCCAATTATGGATTCTGTGAATGTGGTAAGCGCACCTGTGATCGCACGGGAACGCAATATTGATGTCAGTGAAGCCAAGCACGAACGTGACTGTGACTTCCAGACTTTGATCCGCCTGACAGTTACAACCGAAAAAGGTGAGCGTTCTGTTGCCGGAACTCTTTTTGGTGGCAAACGTCCTCGCTTGGTTAATATCAAAGGTATCGAAATTGAGGCAGAGCTTGGCAAACACATGCTTTATCTGACCAATGAAGATTCTCCGGGATATATCGGGGCTCTCGGTATGCAGCTGGGCGAAGCAGGTGTAAACATTGCTACCTTCCATTTGGGCCGGACAGCACCGGGACAAGATGCGATTGCTCTTATCGAACTGGATAGCCCGTTGGACGCTGCGCAGCTGGATAAGGTTAAACAGCTTCCACAAACGAAACAGGTTGTGCAACTTAACTTCTAGAGCGCACTCTTTTTTGTGAAGACTTGGGAAGGCTGTGAGTATTTCTTGCAGCCTTCTTTTTGAATTCGCTACATATTTCAGCGTTGTTGTCAGAAAAGAGTAACTTTTCGGCTCTGAATCAGGGAATCAGGTTGCTCTTGAGGGGTAAAACCTGTAGTCAATCACCGAAAGAGCCCAAGGTTAGACCCTTTCCGGTCACGGCAGGTTTTTTCGCATCGTATGAGCTTAAAAACGACCCGGAACGCAGACCATGAAAAAAAATGGGAACCAGGCTTTGTTACCAGCTGGCTTACAGGATTTGTTGATGCCTGCAGCCGCGCATGAAGCCGAAGTAGTGCGCCGTCTTATAGATAGTTTTTCATCAGAAGGTTATGACCGCATCAAACCTCCGTTGCTGGAGTTTGAAAATGCGCTGCTTTCTGGCGCTGGCGAAACTTTATCCGATCAAATTTTCCGCCTTATGGACCCATCCAGCCATCGTATGATGGGGGTTCGCGCAGATATCACGCCACAGATCGCACGAATTGCGGCCTCGCGCCTTCAGAAGGCGCCGAGACCTCTGCGCCTTTGTTATGGTGGGGATGTTCTGCAAGTGACGGGTAGTCAACTTCGTCCGGAAAGACAGTTTACCCAAGTGGGTGGTGAACTGATAGGTATTACCGAGAATACAGCAGATTCCGAGGTTATTTTGGCTGCTGTTACCGCGCTTGAAGCTGTGGGCGTCAAGGATCTGAGTGTTGATATCAATCTGCCAACGCTGGTTCCGGCTATTGCAAATGGATTTGGCTATGATGCTGAACAGGCTTTGGAACTGCGGGTTGCTTTGGATCGTAAGGATGCGGCCGAAGTTGAAAAGATTGCCGGGGAAAACGCAACTTTCTTTTTGAAGCTTCTCAATGCAGCGGGTTCAGCCCAGCATGTTATTGATTATGCCAAGGATTTGGAGTTTTCTGGCGTTGCTGCTGACGAGTTTGCCAAACTTATTGATGTGGTAGAACTGGTCGCAAAAGCTGCTCCAAAATTAACGATAACGCTGGATCTGGTCGAACACCGCGGTTTTGAATACCACACAGGAACAAGTTTTATCTTTTTTGCCAAAGGTGTCCGTGGAGAACTTGGACGTGGCGGACGATATGATTCTGTCAGCGTAGATAACGTTACAGAGCCTGCCACGGGTTTCACTCTTTTTATGGATACCGTTTTACGAGCCCTCCCCAAACCAAAGGTCGCACGCCGTATTTTTCTTCCGCATGGAACACGACGTGACGAAGGTGCTGCATTGCGCGCACAGGGGTGGATAACAATTTCAGGTCTTGAACCTGCTGAGAATGATCGCGCGGAAGCGCTGCGTTTATCCTGTAGTCATCTCCTAGAGAATGACCACATACACGAGTTAGGAAATAACTGACATGTCTAATGTTGCTGTTGTTGGCTCCCAGTGGGGAGATGAAGGTAAAGGTAAAATCGTTGACTGGCTGTCCGAGCGGGCAGATGTCGTTGTCCGCTTTCAAGGTGGTCATAATGCCGGTCATACACTGGTTATCGATGGCGAAGTTTATAAGCTTTCTCTTTTACCTTCCGGTATCGTCCGCAAGGGCAAAATGTCCATTATTGGTAATGGTGTTGTTGTTGACCCATGGGCTTTATTGGCTGAAATGGATCGTCTGCGCGAGCAAGGCGTAGAGCTTACAGCTGAGAATCTGAAAATTTCTGAAAATGCAGCCCTTATTTTGCCGCTGCATGGCGAAGTTGATCGCGCACGTGAAGCGGCTGCGAAGGGCGATGCCAAAATTGGTACCACAGGTCGTGGTATTGGCCCGGCCTATGAAGACAAGGTTGGCCGTCGTGCAATTCGCATTTGTGACTTGGCTGATGCTGATTTTCTAAAAGAGCGTGTTGAGGCATTGCTGCTTCACCATAACGCTTTGCTAAGAGGATTGAAGCAGCCTGAGATTGACGGTGCTGGTGTTGTTGAAAAGCTTTTGGAAATTGCACCAAAGATCCTTCCCTTTGTCGATGTCGTCTGGCAACGCCTTGAAGAATGCCGCAAAACAGACAAACGTGTACTGTTCGAAGGTGCTCAGGGGGCAATGTTGGATGTGGATCATGGTACATATCCTTTTGTGACATCATCCAATACAATTTCAGGTCAGGCTTCTGCTGGCTCTGGAGTTGGTCCTAGCTCTGTTGGTTATGTTCTGGGTATCACAAAAGCCTATACGACACGCGTAGGTTCCGGGCCTTTCCCAACAGAACTGTTTGATGATGTCGGGCAACGTCTGGGCGAACGTGGACACGAGTTTGGTACGGTGACTGGTCGCCAACGTCGTTGTGGTTGGTTCGATGCCGTGATGGTACGCCAGGCATGTAAGGTTGGTGGGATCACGGGTATTGCCTTGACCAAGCTTGATGTTCTTGACGGTTTCAAAGAACTTAAGGTTTGTGTTGGCTACCGTATTGATGGTGAAGAATTTGATCACTTGCCATCGCTACCAAGTAAGCAGGCCAAAGTTGAACCGATATACGAAACCCTCGAAGGTTGGGATGATAGCACGTATGGCGCACGTTCATGGGCAGATCTGCCTGCGACGGCAATTAAGTACATCCGCCGTATTGAAGAGCTTATCGATGTTCCCGTTGCATTGCTGTCAACAAGCCCGGAACGCGATGATACAATTCTTGTTCAGGATCCATTCCATCCGAAGTCATAAGATCTGCATATCAATGTGATTTTTCTCACAAAAAAGCGCCTTCGAAATAGAAAGCGCTTTTTTATTACGTCCGACGAATTTCTGGCGACGAATTTCTGGTTTGAATCTTAACTACTCTAAAATTTAACGTATCATCGTTATTTTATTCCAGTCAGCATAGTCGGGGCTTCCTTCTATGCGTAATTCACCTTGATACCCATATTCAACCATGTGAACCATTGTATGATCTTTTTCTGCAAAAATAACTGAATAGGATTCAGCCAAGTCAGAAGATGTGAGTAAATCTGTTGCAGAAAAATTTGGCCACCCTGCGTGGTTTGTCCCTCGGGGGGCACTGAAGGGGATACCGTGAAGTGAACCCGATAGGGGTAAGTGACAGTGCCCGTGAAAAATATGGGCTATTTTCTCTTTATGGGGCTTGATTGTTTCTGCAAAACGATCTGCATCCAGCAACATAATCTTGTCCAGAGGAGCAATATTTAACGGAACGGGATTATGGTGCATGAAAAGCCAGATGGGGCCTTTAAGTGTTGTCAGTTGATTGGTTAACCATTTACTGCGTCTTTCGCAAAAGTGCCCCGCGTGGGTTTCTTCTCCCCATGTATCTAATACAATCGCGTGTCCAAGGGATAATGGAATTACCTTGTGTACAAAGTCACCTTCGCCTTTAAGATCCGGGAATTCATCAATAAGGGTGTTCCGGTCATCATGATTGCCAATACATAAATGAACCGGGATAGGGAGTGAGCCTATTATTGATTTTAGGTGTTGGTAATCTTTTGCTTCACCCCAATCAGATAAATCTCCTGTTATGAATATTGCTTCTGCATCGGAATGATTTTGCAGTGCGTGCTTCAAAGCTTTGTTGAAATTTTCATTAGGGTCACGACCTGCAATCGTTTGTCCCGGCGTGGTAAGATGAATGTCTGTTAATTGAAGAATTTTCATTTGGCTACCAAATTGTCTGAAAATGAAAAAGAGCACTCGCAAAAACTGCGAGTGCTCTTACAGATAAGCTTAAGAACCTGCAGCTGCAGGCAATAGATCCTGAACTTCTTCGGACAATTCTTGCTGAAGTTCCTCCATATCTTCATACTCTCCGGTAACAATACCCTCTATGGCATCATAGATGACTTGAGTGGCTGCGAGACCATTATCACCTGGATAGGCTTGCCATTCACGTAGGAGTGGTAACTGACGGACAGCTGTCGCCTTTGCTGGGTTCTTGTTATAAAAATCTTTTAGGATGATATCGTTGGCAGCCTGATTTGGTGGCATGTATCCTGTTGTTCTGGCAACTTCAGCTGCGCCTTCACCAGATGTAATGAATTTTAGCCATTTCCATGATGCGTCCAAAACGGCGGGATCTTTAGATGTTGATGTCAACATTGCCGAGTTACCACCAGCAGGTAAACCAAGTGGGCCACCGGCAACGATGCCTGGGTATTCATGAGTAACAAGCGTAAAGTCACCCATTGAACGTTCAACAGCACCGACAGCAGATGTTGACCAGTACATCATTCCGATTTCGCCGGCTGAGAAAGAGGCCAGGGCTGCTTTCCATTCAATGTTCTGCATATCACAGCCACGGAACAGAGATTTCATTGTGTTAAGAGCAGTCAGACCTTCGGTTTCATCCAGCGTAAAATCAACACCATTTACTGTTGGTTTGTCCTGACTCCACATCAATGACTGCAAGAACCAGTTTCCGGTAATATTCCAACCCCAGAACATTGGGTTTTTTACACCTGCTTCACGAAGCTTGCCGCATGTTGCGATGACTTCATCCCAGGTTTTTGGCAATTGGTCTTTATTTGTAATACCTGCCTTTGCCATCACTTCCATGTTGTAATACCCGACAGGCAATGAAATGGAAAATGGCAGACCATAGACCTCATTATTGAAAGTGCCCAGATCCAGCATTGCCTGATGGTATCCATCTTTGGCAAAGTCTGTTTCTTTAGCGATGAATGGTTCCAGAGATTTGGCAATTCCTTTATCGACAAGAATAGCCTGACGGTTCAGCCCCTGCATCGTGACATCGGGGAGCTCATTCGCGACGGCTTCACGCAACACAGTGTTTGATGCGTCTTCGTAACTTTCATAAGTTGCGCGGAATTTCACTTCGATGTTTGGATGGGCCTTGTTGAATTGTGGCAGTATTTTCTCATATGTCACATCAAACAGATGAGAATAGGGATATGCGAATTCGATCGTGACTTTGTCATCCGCAATTGCAGATGTTGCAATAAACGTACAGGCTATTGCAGTTAGAAGTTTTTTCATTATCTTATCTCCAGTTACCCTTGATCTGGATCCGGTTTTGCTGATCTATCCAGATCTTGTTGATCCCGTTAGGGATTTTGTAATGAGGAGGAATAGCTGTTCTTCCTCATTTCATTCCAGAAAGTGTGATGCCATCGATAAACCGTTTTTGCGCCAAGGCGAAAGCAACCAGCAGGGGCGTAACAATTACAACAGCAGTTGCCATCATGGGGCCAAAATTATCGCCATCAGCATCACCTTTAAATTCACGTAACCCTAAGGGTGGCGTGAAAAGTTCTCTGTTTCCTGTAACAACGATCCGTGGCCAGAAATAATCATTCCAATGCGCCACGACACTAAATATGGCAAAGGCCATCAGTGCCGGAATTGCTGCGGGAAGCATAACATTCCATATAATTGAGTACTCGCTCATGCCGTCCATCCGAGCGGCATCAATCAAATCATCGGGAATGGTCATGAAAAACTGCCGCATCAGGAAAATTCCAAAAACAGAGATTGTCCAGGGAATGACAAGGGCGGCATAGCTGTTGGTCAATCCCAACTTTGCCAGCATGATATAAAGTGGTAAAGCGATGGCATGGACAGGTATCAGCAAGCAAAAGAGAACGAGCGCAAAAACGGTGTCTCTGCCCCAAAATTTTAGTTTCGCCAAGGCATAGGAACAAGGGAGAGCAATCACAACCTGTATGAAAAATATTGAAAAAGTGACCAACACACCATTTAATAAATAGCGAAGGAGAGGTGCTTTTTCGAATGCCGTCTTATAATTATAAATCCACGGTGTCACCATGCAGTCTGCGATAGCATTCCCTAGTTTAATGCAATAATCATCGCGAAATGGTTCCTGCGCGCCGAGAAATCCACCCGTGTTCTGCATAATTTCTGCTGGTGCCTTGAGTGAATAGCTTAACATCACGTAGAATGGTAAAAGCACAATCAGGGCACCGAAAATCAGAACCATATGTTTGATGGTTTCTGAGGTAGAAAACTGGAACATTCTCTGAGAGGTATCAAAATTAGACATAATGGGTTCTCTTATCTACCAGCCATCTTTGAACTATGGTTAGAAGCATTACGAAGATTAAAAAGATAACAGTTATGGCTGCACCTATACCCATGAGGTTTTGCTGGATACCTTTTTCGTAAAGTGCAAACATCATCACATAGACAGATTTTGATGGACCACCGCCTTGCGGGTAGAAGGCTTCCACCATGTCGAATACCTGGAAGCTGCGGATAAAGCTGATTGTGACAACAAAAACAGTTGTTGGGCCAAGCATAGGCCAGGTAACCAACCTGAAACGCTCCCATGATGATTTAGCACCGTCCATTTCGGCAGCACTATAGAGTTCTTTTGGAATAGAGGTTAGCCCGGCAAGGTAAAGTACCATATTGAAGCCAAATCCTTGCCATATGCCAATGAAAGAAACAGTCCAGATCGCATAGTTTCGATCTGTTAGCCACAGAGGAAAAGTTCGTTCGCAGCCATTTGCATACCAAGACCAGTTTTCGAGAACTGTTCCACAGCCTTGTTCCAGAGTGGAATTTATGATTCCAATGGTAGGGTGGAAAGCAAACTCCCAGACAATAGCCATGGCAATTAGCGCGGCCATAACAGGAAGAAAATAGATGGTTTTATAAAGGTCGCCAAACCGTGTAAGGGATTTAATCAATAGTGCCGCGCCTAATCCCAATCCAACTGTAATCGGGACAACAACAAAGACATAACGAATGGTTGCCCCGAACATTTTTTGATAGGTTGTTCGTGTGAAAATTTGTTCGTAGTTCTGTAAACCAACAAAGTTTGCTTGAGGATTTCCGAGAGAATAGTTGGTGAAACTCAATCCCAATGCCGCAAAGATTGGAATGATGAGTATCAGCAGCATCAAAAATAACGCAGGGGCAATCAGCCATAGGTAGGCACGTGACTGGCTCATCACGCGACCTCTGCCAGTTTCTGCGATTTGGTTGTTAATCGATTGCCATTTTCATCAAAGACAAGATGTTTGTCTTTTTCTGCCGTGAAGCAAGTGAGGCTACCGAGAGGAAGTCTTCTGCCTTCACTCTGAGAGGTTCGCACAACAATTCTTTGCCGCATCCCCTCTACTTCGAGATGGTAAAACAGATCTGAACCCAAGTTTTCTATGTGTCTGATAATTCCAGGAAAGCTGTTTGAACTGTCTTCTGAAAGGGAAAGATGTTCTGGCCGCAATCCTATTTGTATCGACGTACGCGGGCTTGAAATATAGATCCCTAAAGATCTGCCAAGCAAGCTGACACAACCAGTTTCATCAGTAGATCCAGGAATTATATTTATGGCAGGAGAACCAACAAAACGCGCAACATCAGTCGTTTGTGGATTGTGATAAATCTCGTCCGGAGGACCATACTGTAGTATTTTCCCTTTCATCATGACAGCCATTTTGTCTGACATGGTAAGGGCTTCGGATTGGTCGTGAGTAACGTACACGAAAGTGGTTTTCAGGCGCTGGTGCAGTTGGGTTAATTCTGATCGCATATGAACCCGCAGGGCAGCATCAAGATTGGAAAGAGGTTCATCCATTAAAAATGCTAATGGATCTCTTACCATTGCACGCCCCAGAGCTGCACGTTGTCGTTGTCCACCAGAAAGTTGTCCGGGTTTTCTCTCAAGCAGGTTTTCGATTTTGAGTATCTGTGCCGTTTTTTTTACTTGTTGATAAAGTGTTTGGTACTCTGTTTTGGCTAATAGAGGGCCGATCATTGGAAGCCGCTGTAGAAAGCTCAGGTCTCTTAATTTGAGTGGTGTCAGCATGTTCTGCGCTACACTGAGGTGCGGATAGAGGGCGTAGGATTGGAAAACCATCGATAGGTTTCGATTTGCAGGGCGTATGCCAGTTACATCCGTATCATTAATAGAAACAGTTCCTGTATCTGCGCTTTCGAGACCCGCAATAATTCTTAGAAGAGTTGATTTCCCGCATCCAGATGGTCCGACAAGGGTGACAAATTCTTTATCATTAATATCAAGGTCGATTCCATCTAGAACGTCCGTGTTTCCAAACCGCTTTGAGATATTGCTGAGGCGAATATTGGCCATGATGGTCTCCGTTAGTTTCGCCAGCAATCTAATAAGCCTCAGAGACGTTTGTATGACGTCATATAAGTGACGCTAATGTCTGTTAGAGTTATGAACTCAATTAATCGGATATGTTGATTTATGCGCCCTAATTCTCACCAAATCATTGCATTCGCTCATGCCGTTCGCGAAGGCAGTTTTTCAGCTGCAGCCTTAAAACTGCAAGTGTCTCAATCTGCTGTGAGTCAACATATTTCCAAGTTGGAAAATATTATTGGGTCCAAGTTATTTTTACGTGACAGGGAAGGATTTACCCTGACTAAAACAGGTAGTGAGTTTTTTGATTTGGCAGATCGATACCTAACGCTGGATCGTTTATTAGAGGAAAAGCTGACAAGATATTCCCAACTGGGAGAGGGACATTTAACGATTATCGGTAATGCTCCTTTGCCCGCGTTGGGATACATTTCACGCTTTAATCGGGCTCATCCAAATGTTGAGATCGATTTTACGTTATATGACTGGACGACTTCTGTATCTTTGTTACGAAATAGAAAGGTTGATATCGCATTCATTACAGAACCTCCAATTTCAGATGAGTTGATGTATCAGAAAGTAGCGACCTGTCGTTATGTTCTGTACGTGCCTAAAAGTCATAGGTTTTCAAAATACAAAAGCATTTCTTTGCACGAACTGGAAGGCGAGGCGCTCTTGCTACCAGAGAAAGGATCTTTGACTGAGAAAGAAGTACGTATCGCCTTAAAGCGTGAAAATATTCATATTAAAAGAATAATAAAAACAACAACCTTTCCGGTTATGAAAGAAGCCATACTACACGATGTTGGCCTTGGAATTTTTCTGGATAATAGCACAACAAGTAATGATACGTTAAGCGCGATACCAATCAGGGAAATGCCAAAGGATTATGATATTTCGATTGTTATTCCAAAAGATAAATATGATTTGCGGCTAATTCAGAGCTTTGTTTTTGATGCCATGCCGAGGTAGCTGAATTCGGGGGAGGATAGTGATTAAAGGCAGGGCCGCTGAACAAAAAGAAAAACTTTGTTAACTATCTTTTTTACCTTTCTCTGTTATAGCTCTAGAACTGTATTTATCTTTTGTGTTGTGAAGGCCGGGGGGCCTGTTCTCGGGTTGAGGAAGTAATGCCTGCTCATATCAAGGAAATTGCCAATGAATTGGTGCATCTACAACAACCTGTAGAGTTTGAGGACAAGTTTCGACTTTTGCCTGCTGAACGCTTGCCCGAACTCCAATCTCCGGGAACGATGGCGATAGCAGCGGCGAGCCTTAAGGGGAATAATTCTCTTTTTGCTCTGGTCTGCCAAAAAGAAGCGGCACCACGGTTTTCCATGATCAGATTAATGAGCCGTGTTTCCTGCCCTGTGATGATGACCCCTGTGGGATCAGGAACGGTTGTTTTCCCTGATGATAATATTCGTCGTTTTGTTCTTGTATATGAACGTCCCTCAGGAAAGCGTCTGATACCGCAAGTGGGTCACCCAGTTCCCAAGATGGATGAAGAAGCTATCATAAATGGGGTTATCTATAACCTGTTGCCTGCTTTGAGAGAGCTTTCAGCGCGAACATTAATGCATCGGGCTATTCGTCCTGAAAATATTTTCATGACATCCGACGGTAGGGCAATGTTGGGTGAATGTCTTTCAACACCAGCTGCTTATGCCCAACCTGTATTGTACGAACCGATTGATTCTGGTATGGCTTCTCCCGCTGGTCGTGGTGATGGCGGTGTGCTTGATGATTTCTATTCCTTTGGTGTTCTGCTTGCTGAACTGGCTATGGGGGGAACCCTTGTTCAGGGGCAGTCTGATGAGCAGATTATTGAAGCTAAAATAAAGCTGGGGTCTTACGGCGCATTGGTCGGTCAAACGCGTGTACCTCTTAAATTAATGGAACCTCTACGTGGATTATTGAGTGATGATCCCTACGAGAGATGGGCAATGCAAGATATTGAGATGTGGGCAAATGGGCGACATCTTAGCCCTAAACAGGTTCCGCTTCCCCCTAAAGCTGTAAGGTCGATATCATTTGCCGGAAAAGACTATTTAACAGCACCTATGTTGGCAAATGCGATGAGGTTGAACTGGTCGGAAAGTAAAGGATTAATCTCTTCAGATCATTTGGATTCCTGGGTTCGGCGGGCGCTTTCAAATGATGACATGGGGGATTTAATTGTTCTTGCTGAAAGAACATCTCACGCATTGGCGACAACAGGAAGCGGTGATGATCGGGCAGTATCTGCTTCGATTATGGCATTGGATCCTTCTGCGCCTATTATATACAAAGATGTCGCTGTTCGTGTTGACGCTATTGCCCAAGCTACAGCGTTGGAGTTTTTTGAGCCGGGCAAAGTCGAACAGTTTCTTGATATTATTCGAATGAAATTGTCCCAGGCCTGGGTCACATCACAAACGAGAACCAAACCTGAATTCGTTGCGATTGTTAAACAGATAGAGAGCTTAGCTCAGAATGTAAAAAGCATGGTTCCCGGTTATGGTATGGAACGTGCGGTTTATGCAGGTAATGAAGGTTGGCCCTGTATGTCACCACTGGTTGGTGATCATTATGTTGATGATGTAAAAAACCTTCTGCCGGCTTTGGAAAGCATGGTGACTGCTGGCCGTATAGAAGGTGCACCTGTGGATCGGCATATTCTGGCTTTTGCGATGAATCATATGCGCGGAAATTTTGATGCTTTGTTAAAGCGTTTTGAAGACCCGTTTAACCGAGATGTTTATAATGGTGCCTCATTAAGAATTCTGTCCGATATGCAAAAACAGTTTGGGCCGCCAAACTTGCCAGCGTTGTCCGCGCACATGGCGAATTTACTTATAGATTCTGTTGAGAACTTTCATAATACAGCTTTTCGAAAGCAATTACGCGAAGCTGTGGAAAGTGCGACTTCTGAAGGTAAGTTAACAACACTACAGTCAATTTTGGATAATTCTCAGATCAAGGATCAAGATCAGATCGGGTTTGATCAGGCTCAGGTGATTTTTTCTAATCTGGAAGCCCAAGCAACATGGTTGGAACAGGGAGGACTTGTTTCAGATGAGAATGTTCGACATGTCAGTGATAAAACATCTGCCGTTATTTCCGGTGTGTGTTCTAGTTTAGCATTGGTTCTTATGACAATAGCCTGGGTTTTTTAGAGGGTATTATGGGACGTTTACCTCTTCTGTTAATTATTCTCGTGCTGGCAGCGGTCTTAATGCCTTCAGCCATTCTCTTGGCTGTTTTGATGGTACCCAGCCTTGTCGTTTATGTTATTGATCGTAATCCGCACCGATATTTTACAGTTACAATCAGCCTGCCAAATTTTTGTGGTGTGTTGCCCTCATTGATGGAGTTATGGGAACGGGGACAGTCTTTTGACGGTGCCTTTAGCGCTATCGCGGATCCTTGGAATATGATGATTTCATATGGTGCTGCAGGATTAGGATGGATTCTCTACCTGGGAGCACCTGTTTTTGTTTCCAGTTATCTGAGTATTTCAACAGAAGGGAAAATTAAATCTATCCGACGTTATCAAGACGACTTGATTCAAGCTTGGGGCGAAGGTGTTAAGCAATCTGCAAATATTGCTGCTGTGGAAGAGGTGGAACCACAGGAACAGGAGGTTAATTGAGCTTTTTCACTCTTTTTAAGATGATGATCAGGTAATAAAGTATAAATAGGGCAAAGAACAATTCCTGAACTTCACTCGCTCTTTGGAAGAAGCGAAAAGGGACATCCAGAGCTGCAAGCAAGCGCTCTGTCATCCGGGTAGTTTCTGCAATGATTGCCGTTGGCATTAGAACCAGTGTTGGGACGATAATCGCGTAGGGATGATTTTTTAGATGTGGTTTCTTTCGAAAAACAAGCGGTAAAACAATGCCGCCCAAGATGATGCCAATTTCCAGAATTGTGCGCGGCTTCTGATCAAGCCAAGAGCTTGTGTTGTGAAAGTTGGTCTCTCCCTGATCATTAATCCTTGACCATTCAGCTGACGTATCCCATTGGAACCAATGTTGGCCCCAACTGGCTTCTTCCCCTGACATATAAAAACTCCCCAGGGCAGCAAGCAATATCCAAAACCAGAGGAAGGAAAAGGTGGAAACGTTGGGATGAAGAATGATCCTGAGGGCTAGAATCAAAGAGATTGCAGGAATAATTGCATGAGATGTCTCAAGTATGCCTGTTCGCTCATTTCCAATCCAGCGAGCATAAGTCTCTTCTGGAAGAAGGAGGCCGGTAATCAGTAATACTGATACTAGAGCAATAGGTAACCACAACCACATCCATTTGGGAAGATCGTCTTCGAATGCATTGTTTGAGGATGTCATGATTTACCTGGTTACCACTTTTTGAATTTTGTTCTAGGAAACTAACTTCTCAGTGAACTGCTTTCCAGAAAAATTTCTTATTGTTTATATGAATGCCAAAATAAAAGTCAGCTAGAGTAGTATCTAGCTGACTTATTGTGTCTGTAGTTGACTTTATGTGATTTATGACGTTGCGAGCTTTTGTTCAATCGCTGCGTTCTTGATTGCTTTTTGCAGTTTTTCAAACGCACGAACTTCGATCTGTCTGACACGCTCACGACTAATATCATAGATGTGAGAAAGGTCTTCCAGCGTTGTTGGGTTGTCTTTCAAACGGCGTTCTTGAAGGATATGTCTTTCACGCTCGTTCAGGGTAAGCAAGGCATCTTCCAGAAGGGCTCGGCGTTTTGTTAATTCTTCTGTTTCAGCAAACTGAACTTCCTGACTTTCTGTTTCATCAACCAACCAGTCCTGCCATTCTCCATCACCGTCAATGCGTAGAGGAGCATTGAGGGAATTATCCGGCCCTGCAAGTCGGCGATTCATCTGGACAACGTCGTTCTCTGAAACTTTCAGGGTATCAGCAATATGCGTTACCTGTTCAGGTGAAAGATCTCCGTCGTCGATCGCAGACATCTGTCCTTTAAGCTTACGCAAATTGAAGAAAAGTTTCTTTTGTGCAGCGGTTGTTCCCATTTTAACGAGAGACCAGGAATGTAGGATGTATTCTTGGATAGATGCGCGGATCCACCACATGGCATAGGTTGCCAAGCGGAAACCTTTTTCCGGATCAAAACGTTTCACAGCCTGCATCATGCCCACGTTGCCTTCGGAAATCAGTTCCGAGACTGGCAATCCATAACCGCGATAACCCATAGCGATTTTTGCCACGAGACGCAGATGACTGGTGACGAGGGTATGAGCAGCATCAGTATCGTCATGTTCACGCCAGCGTTTGGCGAGCATGTATTCCTGATTTTGTTCTAGCATAGGAAACTTGCGAATATCCTGAAGATATCGTGACAGATTTCCCTCTGGTGTCAGGGCTGGAATTTTTGATGATACCATTTTGCGTTCCCCTTTTGATAGCTAGTTATGATGCAATGCTCACAACGGCATATTCTCTGCGTGATGCTACATATGGTGTGTCATGCCGCGGTGCACAAGAGGTAACTTGATTCTAAATGCGATTTTTAATTATTATAAACTAATAATCAAATCTTTCAAATCCCTTGATAGTTCGCTCGTAAAGAACAGTTTTTCTTTTGTTATAGGGTGAATAAATCCGAGTGTTTTGGCGTGCAAAGCCTGCCTTTGAAAATTTTTCATGAGATTTTGAGCCGCTTCAGGGAGGTTCTTGGTTCTGCTCTGGCTTTGACTGCCATAGAGCGGATCCCCTAGAAGTGGATGGCCTATATGGGTCATGTGAACGCGAATTTGATGCGTTCGTCCGGTTTCCAATCGACACTCTATTAAACTTGCTGCACCAGCTGAAAAGATCTCAAGGGTCTTATAATGAGTAATAGCCCTTTTACCTCCTGTCGGAACAACAGCCATTTTTTTTCTGTTTTTTGGGCTGCGTCCAATATTTCCTTTTATTTCGCCTACAGAAGGTTTTGGAAAACTCCATACAATTGCATTGTAACTTCGTTCTATGTCGTGTGTGGCAAAAAGCTGAACTAACCCTTGATGGCATTCGTCTGTTTTAGCAACAACCATTAAGCCACTGGTATCTTTGTCAATACGGTGAACAATGCCGGGGCGACGTACACCACCAATACCTTTGAAATCATCTCCGCAGTGGTAGAGTAGTGCATTAACCAGGGTACCATCACTATTTCCTGGTGCGGGATGAACAACCATGCCTGATGGTTTGTTCACAATGAGGAGATAGGGATCTTCATAAACGATGTCGAGTGGGATGTTCTGGGCAACAGGCTCAGGATCTGCTGCGGAGGGAACGATTAAGCGAACTGTCTGTCCGGGCTTTAATCGATAGTTTGGTGTTTCGATGATCATTTCGTCAATGGTAAGGCACTTTTCAGTAATAAGAGCCTGAATACGACTTCTGGAAAGATCAGAAAGGTGTTGAACAAGAAAGCGATCAAGGCGTTGTTTCTTTTCAGCATCAGAGACGATCAAACTGTACATCTGTGAGTCATTCGCGATATCGCCGTTATCTGGCATGTTTCCCTCGTATAGGCTTTTCTTTTAAGCTGCTTTGGCTTGCCGAACAGATCTTGCTCGCTTATTACATGATTTCCTTTTACTCGTGGGTTGTACAAGATGAAAGCTATTAAGATAGCCGTCGCTATAATGACTATTCTACTTGTTGTCGGTTTTGCTGTAGTGATTTACACGATCTCTACACGATTAAGCGATGGCACCCTTTCAAAAAAAAGCGAAGAAGTGGAAATGCTTTCTGAAAAGAAAGTTGCTGGAAAGTTAGCTGATGGATCGGGTGAGCCTTTTGATACTGTCTCTATCAAGATTCCAGCAGGCTGTCGTTTGGCTGATACACAGTTACTTGAAGGCCGTGTTCTCTTTAGATTTGATGGCGAGCTTACGCGTGACTGTCAGCGTGTGGAACTTTATGACAGTCTTAATGGTACCAAAATCGGCGGCTGGCAGATTGATATTTCGACGGATTGAAGTGTTGCCAAGGAATGTTTTCAGCAATAGCGAAAGACTTATGGGACAAGTTATATGACTAATTTTGCCTCTGATAATGTAACAGGTGTATCGCCAGAGATTATGGACTCATTAATGCGTGCAAATAATGAGCACGCGGCAATGAGTTATGGTGCTGATCAATGGACTGATAGTCTGTCTGGCAAAGTGTCAGAAGTTTTTGAAACAGATGTCACTGTATTTCCGGTTATTAGTGGAACAGCTGCTAATGTCTTACCTATTGCCTCGTTAACCCCAGGCTATGGCACGGTATATTGTCATAAAGAGGCACATATTAATGTAGATGAGTGTGGTGCGTCTGAATTTTATACAGGTGGCGCGAAGCTTATTCCTCTGGCTGGTGACCATGGAAAATTTTCTCATACTGAGTTGGAAAATGCTATTTTTGGCCGAGGTGTTCCTCGTCATGCTCAACCCTCTTTGGTTAGCTTAACTCAAACAACAGAAGCAGGAACGTTATATCAACCAGATGAAATTGCAGCGATAACGGAGGTTGCAAGAAAGAACGATCTCAAGGTTCATATGGATGGTGCGCGTTTTGCCAATGCTGTTGTGGGAACAGGCTGTTCACCAGCAGACCTTACATGGCGGTCCGGTGTTGATGTTCTTTCTTTCGGGGCGACAAAAAATGGAGCAATGGGTGCTGAGCTCGTTGTTTTTTTCGATAAAGCCAACGTCAAAGAATTGGAAAACAGGCGAGTTCGTGGTGGGCATTTTATTTCAAAAATGCGTTTT
Organism: Kiloniella sp. EL199; assembly: GCF_900313065.1. Lineage (GTDB taxonomy): Bacteria > Pseudomonadota > Alphaproteobacteria > Kiloniellales > Kiloniellaceae > Kiloniella. The sequence goes on along the minus strand of NZ_OMPU01000014.1, from coordinate 124,492 downwards.
TTGTCTGCCCAGTTAACTGCCTATCTGGATAATGATTTGTGGCGGAAAAATGCCAGACAGGCTAATGACATGGCACAACGGATGGCGAGACTTTTATCCGATCACTCAGAGATTAAATTTATTCATCCTGTGGAGGCCAATATTTTGTTCCTGATGATGCCAAAAGCGATGGTAACTTCTCTCAAAAGTGCCGGATTTGAGTTTTATGAAATGATCCCGGGGGAAGAAAGATCATTGGTTCGTTTGGTTATGTCCTTTAATTCAAATCAATCTGATGTTGATCGTTTTGCTGAAGTCGCGAAAGAATTGAGGACATAAAACGATCTTTTGTCTTGTGAAGTAGCCTCGGTCAAGCCTCTTGGTTTTACCGAGGCTTTTTTTGTGGATAAAACTTTTTATGAAATAAAAACAAAAATAGTTAATCCACCTTCTTGGATGAAGCGTAAAAAATATAAGAGCAGTATCAAGTGATTAGAGTTTTATTGATTTTCTTGTGCGCTTTTTGATGGATTTTGGTTTCAGCCTTCTGAAGTTCCATTGGTTAAAACAGATGACACAGGCTGATTTATGAAGGAATGCATCACAGGCTACGCCAATATATACAGAGGAGGTCATAATGCCCAAGACCGATATTTTCGAAGCTTATTCCGAGCTATATGATAGCCGGCAAGAAAGCGAAATGTCGTTGAGGGATTACTTGTCCGGGTGTCGTGAAGACAAGGGTATGTTCGCCTCAACTGCAGAACGAATGCTGGATGCTATTGGCAAACCTGAACTTTTCGATACCAGTCAGGATGAGCGTATGGGGCGGATCTTTATGAACCGGACGATCAAGCGTTATCCGAGTTTTAGCGAATTTTATGGTATGGAAGAAACTGTCGAACGTATTGTTGGTTTCTTCAAACATGCTTCCCAAGGGCTCGAAGAAAAGAAACAGATCCTTTATTTATTGGGGCCGGTAGGGGGTGGTAAATCTTCGATCGCCGAAAGATTGAAGATCTTAATGGAAAACTGCCCGGTCTATGTTTTGAAAGCCGGAGACCATATCAGTCCTATTTTTGAATCTCCGCTTGGTTTGTTTAACCCGGAAACCATGGGCGATTTGCTGGAAGACAAATATCAGATTCCCAAACACCGTTTGACGGGGTTGATATCGCCTTGGGCGCTTAAGCGATTAGAAGAGTTTGAAGGAGATATTTCTAAATTCACTGTGGTGAAGATGTATCCGTCAAAGTTACGTCAAATCTGTATTTCCAAAACAGAGCCTGGAGATGAAAACAATCAGGATATCTCGACGCTGGTCGGAAAAGTTGATATTCGAAAACTGGAATATTACAGCCAAAATGATTCTGATGCCTATTCCTATAGTGGTGGTCTGAATATGGCGACGCAGGGACTTCTTGAATTTGTCGAGATGTTTAAGGCGCCGATTAAAATGCTGCACCCCTTACTGACTGCAACGCAAGAGGGCAACTATGTGGGAACAGAAAATTTGGGCGCTATTCCATTTCAGGGCATCATCTTGGCACATTCAAATGAATCTGAATGGCAAAATTTCAAGAACAACAAAAATAACGAAGCCTTCATTGATCGTGTCTGTGTAATCAAGGTTCCTTATAGCTTAAGGGCAAACGAAGAAGCTGACATATATCATAAACTACTCAGAGACAGTGATTTAAGCGAAACTCACTGTGCTCCGGCAACCTTGGAAATGATGTCACAGTTCAGTGTCATGACGCGTTTAAAAGAGCATGAGAATTCCAATATTTTCTCGAAAATGCGCGTTTATAACGGTGATAATCTCAAAGATGTCGATCCAAATGCAAAGCCAATCCAAGAGTATCGGGAGGCTGCGGGGCAGAATGAAGGAATGAATGGCGTTTCTACTCGTTTTGCCTTCAAGGTTCTGGCGGAAACATTTAACTATGATCCGAATGAAGTTGCTGCCGATCCTGTCCATTTGATGTACGTGCTGGAACAGGCAATACAGCGGGAACAATTCCCGGATGAGATAGAAAAACGATACCTTGAATTCATCAAAGGTTATCTATCAGTTCGTTATGCTGAATTTATCGGGAATGAAATTCAAAAAGCCTATCTGGAATCTTATTCTGACTTCGGCCAAAATCTGTTTGACCGTTACATTTCCTATGCGGATGCATGGATTGAGGGTCATGATTTCAAAGATCCGGATACAGGACAATTGTTGGATCCGCGTATTCTGGATCAAGAGTTGTCCAAAATTGAAAAGCCTGCAGGAATTTCAAATCCCAAGGACTTCAGAAATGAAGTCGTAAAATTCACTTTGCGTGCCCGGGCAAATAATAAAGGGCAAAACCCGCGTTGGACGTCCTATGAAAAGTTAAGGGAAGTTATTGAAAAGCGGATGTTTAGTCAGGTGGAAGACCTGTTGCCTGTGATTTCCTTCGGATCCAAAAAAGATAAGAAGACAGAGTCCAAACACAATGAATTTGTCGATCGGATGGTTGATCGTGGGTATAGCAAGCGACAGGTCCATCGTTTGGTTGACTGGTACATGCGTGTGAATAAAGCAGGCTAAGTAAGCAGGAAACCTTGGGAGGTAATGGATTAAGTGGATTAAACAGCATGATGCATTTTATTGACAGGCGGCTAAACCCAAAGGGCAAGAGTTTACCCAATCGGCAGCGGTTTATTCGTCGTGCTCAAAGCCAGATCCGTAAAGCTGTGAAAGAGGCTGTGAATGGCGGTAAAGTGACTGATATTGGTCATAATGGCCGCATAACCATCCCCTCTAAGGGCTTAAACGAACCTCGGTTTAAATATGATTACACCAAGGGCAAACATGATCGTGTTCTTCCCGGGAACAAAGAGTTTTCGACAGGTGATCAAATAAAGCGACCACCAAAAGGCGGGGAAGGTCAGGGTGGTAAAAAAGCCAGTGAAGATGGAGAAGGGGAGGACAGCTTTCAGTTCTCTCTTTCAAGAGAAGAGTTTTTGGATGTCTTCTTTGAAGATCTGGAGCTGCCCGACCTAGTGAAGACTTCATTGAAAGAAGAAGTTGAATTCGAGAAACAGCGTGCAGGATATGTCCGCGTTGGATCACCAAGCAATATGGACTTGAAGCGGACAATGCGTCATAGCCTTGCCCGGCGAATTTCTATGAAGCGGCCAGGTAACGAAGAGCTCAACACGCTACGTGAAGAGATCCTTGAACTGGAGGCGAGAGGACGGAAAACCAAAAAGCTGAAAGAGTTACAGGAAAAACTTGAGCAGTTGGAGCATCGTCGGCGATTTGTTCCCTATATAGATCCCCTGGATGTACGGTATAAATCTTTCACAAAAATTCCAAAACCGAACACACGTGCTGTCATGTTCTGTTTGATGGATGTTTCCGGATCTATGAGTGAAAGCATGAAAGATCTGGCGAAGAGATTTTTTATGCTCCTGCATCTGTTTCTTTCTACACAATACGAGCGGGTTGAACTGGTCTTTATTCGCCATACGCACATGGCCAAAGAGGTTGATGAAGAGACCTTTTTCTATTCCAGAGAAACGGGCGGGACCATTGTTTCCTCTGCCTTGGAAGAAATGCAGAAAGTTCTGGAAGATCGCTATCCACTTGGCGATTGGAATGTCTATGCGGCGCAAGCATCTGATGGTGATAATTTTGCCAGTGACCGGGAAAAGTGTCTGGCCATTATGGGGGATGTGATTTTACCTGCGTGCCAATATTTTGCCTATATTGAAGTTATGGATGAACAAGAACTGGAAATTTTTAAAGACGAACAAAACATGACTGATCTCTGGCGGATTTATGCGCAACTTACTGCAGGGTTTGAACAGTTTGCGATGCGAAGAGTGGTTAAGCCGAATGACATCTTCCCTGTTTTTCAAGATTTATTTTCCAAGGAGAATGCCGCAGACAGTTAAGTACCGAGTAACTTTGAGATCCTAAAAGCTGTTTAATTCGTGAAGCTATAGAAAGGAGTCCCTATGGCGAAGGCGCAGAAAGTACAAAAGCCTCAGAAACATCTCTATGAAGGTGCTGAATGGAGCTTTGAGAAGCTTGATCGTGTCTATGATGCCATAGAAGAAATCGCGAATAGTGAGCTGGGCTTGAATGTTTATCCTAATCAAATAGAAGTTATAACTTCTGAGCAGATGTTGGATGCCTATTCAGGTATTGGAATGCCGTTGATGTATAATCACTGGTCATTTGGCAAAAGCTTTGTTCAGGATGAATTTTATTATCGCAAAGGCATGCGCGGTCTCGCTTATGAAATTGTGATAAATTCAAGTCCCTGCATTAGCTATATCATGGAAGAAAACACCATGACGATGCAGGCGCTGGTCGTGGCCCATGCTGCTTTTGGGCATAACCATTTCTTCAAGAATAACCATCTCTTTAAACAATGGACTGACGCCGAGGCAATTCTTGATTACATGCATTTTGCCCGCGAATATATTAGTAAGTGTGAAGAGCGACACGGTGTTGAAGCGGTGGAAGAATTGTTGGATGCAGCACACGCACTTCGTGAAAATGCTGTCGATCACTATTCAAGACCTGTTCCGATGTCCCGAGAAATGGCGCAACAGCGTATAGATGATCGCGAAGAGCATAAACGCACTGACTATAGGGACATTTGGCGGACATTGCCGCATAAAGAAGCTGATGCAGAGGACGAAGAGGTAAAGAGCAAGCGCCAAGAAGCTAATATGGCCAAGTTTGGATTACCTGAAGCCAATCTTCTTTATTTTTTTGAAAAGCATAGCCCCATACTGGAAGATTGGCAGCGTGAAATTTTGAGAATTGTTCGAAATATTGCCCAGTATTTTTATCCGCAAAAGCAAACCAAAGTGATGAATGAAGGCTGTGCTTGTTTTTGCCATTACTACATTATGAACAGGCTTTTTGATAAGGGGTTGATTACCGAGGGTGCAATGCTTGAGTTCATTGATTATCACAGCCGTGTAGTCGCTCAACCGGATTTCGATGATCAGAGATGGAGTGGTATTAATCCATATGCTCTCGGCTTTGCAATGATGCAGGATATTTACCGTATCTGCGATGATCCGACTGATGAAGATAAGTTATGGTTTCCCGATATAGCGGGATCTAAAAATGGTATTGAAGTTCTGAAAGACGCCTGGGCAAACTACAGGGATGAGAGTTTTATTTTACAATTTCTAAGCCCGAAACTTATCCGGGATTTCAGGTTGTTTCAGATCCATGATAATTCCTCTCTGCCTCACTTAAAGGTTGATGCCATTCACGATAGTCGTGGATATAAAAAAATCCGGAGTGCTTTGGCAAAGTCGTATACAGTCTCGGCTATGACACTGGATATTCAGGTTGCCGATGTAGAGTTTGAAGGTGACAGGGCGATTACTTTGCGTCATATGGTCCATGATGATGTGCCAATTGACGGTAAGGAAGCCGAGCAGGTGATGCGCCGAATTGCTCAATTATGGGGATATGATGTCAGCCTCTATTGCGAAGATGCACTTTCTGGGAAAATTCTTGCCACCTACGATGTGACGGCTTCATGACAATACTTCATTGATATGGATCAGGGTATGTATAATCCCTAACTTTTATAGTGAGTAACTATTTGATAGCTGTTATTCTGTTAGAGTCGTTACTGTCCGTTGCAGATCGTTGTTTGCAGTTGCCTTTATTTGTGAGCATATTTCTTTCGGACAGGTGTTCGGAACGTTGAAGAACAGGATTAATCATCCTGGAATGTCGGTTGTCGTGCCGATTTCAGAGGGGAGCACAGGACAATTAGCTCGTTTAATGAACTAGATATCCAAGAATTAGGTAAAACCTATCCTGTCCGGGATGAGTTGGTAATTCAGGCTTTGTCAAATGAAGTCGGAGAAGAGATCATTCCTTCTCTGGTTGAGCAATTTTGCGCTGATCTCAAAACGCACCTTGCTGGTGTTATAAATGCGGCACGCACGCACAACGGTGAAGAGTTGGAAAGAGAGAGCCATACTTTAAAAAGTGTGAGTGGAACTTTTGGTGCTCTTCGTTTGCAAGAACAGATGCGTCTTATAAATGAATCTTGTCGGCGTGGTGACCATAAACATGCAATTGAGCTTGCTGCAAATGCAGATGTGGTTGGGGCGTTAACTATGGAAGCTTATCATCAAGGTAGCTAAGTGCTTCCCAAGAGGTAGGTAGGGCTTGTCTTGAATTGCTTGGCAAGGTGCCGGTTCCTTCGTATCATTTGTAACAAGCTTGTTCCGTTCAGTATTTCCTGATTTTGGTAGTATAGTTGATGGCAGAGACCCCCCCCATTCTTCTTGTTGAAGATACAGCATCGCTAGCTGCTGTGTATACAAGCTACCTAAAGCGCTCTGGATATGATTCAACACAGGTAATGTCGGGAAAAGAAGCTCTCTATGAATTGGATGGGGGAGAATACAAAGTTATGCTTCTTGATCTGCAATTACCGGATATGGACGGTATTGAGATCCTGCGAATGGTGCAGGAGCAGAATCTTCCTGTTGCTGTTGTTATTATCACATCGAATGCATCAGTGAATGTTGCCGTCGAATCAATGCGTTTGGGGGCATATGATTTCCTTGAAAAGCCGTTCTCTGCGGACCGATTAATTGTCACGGTACGAAATGCTCTGAAACACATGCAGTTATCCGAGATGGTTGAAGCCATTAAGGAGCGGACGCATTTTTATGGTTTCATTGGCTCTTCCTTTGCTATGCAGGCGATTTATCGGACAATTGATTCTGCCGCCACATCCAAGGCAACTGTTTTTGTTACGGGTGAAAGTGGTACCGGTAAGGAGGTTTGCGCTGAAGCAATTCATAAATGCAGCCCGCGTGCTGATAAACCTTTTGTGCCACTCAATTGCGGGGCCATACCAAAGGATTTGATGGAATCTGAAATATTTGGTCACGTAAAAGGGGCTTTTACCGGGGCAATTGGTAATCGAGACGGTGCTGCAACGCAAGCAGATGGTGGTACGTTATTTCTGGACGAGATCTGTGAAATGGATCTTGATTTGCAAACCAAGCTGTTGCGTTTTATTCAGAGTGGTACGTTTCACAAAGTTGGAAGTACACGGCTTGAGAAGGTTAATATTCGAATTGTCTGTGCGACCAACCGCAGTCCTTTGCAAGAAGTTCAGGCGGGAAGGTTTCGCGAAGATCTGTATTACCGACTTCATGTTATTCCCATTCATCTTCCTCCTTTGAGGGATCGGGATGAAGATATACTGGAAATCGCGAAATCTTTTTTACTTGATTATGCAAAGGAAGAAAGGAAAGAATTTACAAGTTTTTCTGCAGAAGCAATCAAAGCGATTAATAATTACAGTTGGCCGGGTAATATTCGACAACTACAAAACGTTATAAGAAATTCCATAGTTTTGAATGAAGGACAAATTCTAACCGTAGATATGTTGCCTTCCTTGGGGGGGCAAAATGCTGGTTTTACAGAATATAAAGGTAATGTTCCTGAACGAACTGGTGATGATTCTCGGGATAATAACAAGCACGATTCTGTCGAGTTATTATCTACAGCGAATCACTTGGCAGAACTGCCGCAATCAACCGAAGTTATTCCTCTCTGGATTGTTGAAAAAGAGACAATTGAAGCTGCAATTAAAGCTTGTGGCGACAATATTGTTAAAGCTGCAAGTTTGTTGGACATAAATCCTTCGACGATATATCGCAAAAAAGCTCAATGGAAAGCACACGAAAAGAAGACAAGCTAGTTATAGTTCTTTTTTCTTATCTTTGCTTTTGTTAGTGTGCCAATCATAAGGACAACAAAAAGTATTGCCAGAGCCAGAGACACATAAATCAGAGCTTCTCCCTGAAATGCTTGTGTTGCCTGTCCCCCTATGAGTGGCATTAGGCCACCAACTCCCCACAAAAAGCCAAATGACGCATTTGCGGCTATTAGATCAGCCCCCTTATATTCATGCCCCACGGCAGTAAGAACTGTATTGTAGATAGATGTTAAAATACCACCCCAACAAAATAACAGGAATTTGAATAACAAGATTATATGTGAAAATTGGAAAGTCATAATGATGCAGATTATGCAAACCAAACCCAGAATAAGTAGTAGGCGTGGAATATTCATATGATCGGCGAGCCATCCAATGGGGTATTGGAAGATTAGTCCGCCAAGGAAGAACAGAGTTAGCATAACATGCATGTCAGGTTGCGCGTATCCGACTCTCGAACCGTAGTAGTGAAAGAAAGTGCCCATTAGAGTTTCGGTGCCTGATGCCAGCACAACTGCAGCACAGTAGGCGGGAGCAATGAGTATAAATGAAAACTGGTTAAAACTGCCGGGAGTTTCCAAATCCATCTCTGGATCATTTACAAGCAATAAAGGCATTGTTGCAATAAAACAAATGCAAGCCCCGGTTATAAAGGGAAGCCAGTTGTCAGTGCCAGTTAAAATCAAAAGTAACGGCCCGGACGCAAATCCTAAGCCTAATGAAATATTAAACAGAGCGAGTATTCGGCCTCTATGTGATGAAATGGCAAGATGATTGATCCAGCTTTCGCTGGCTATAAAGATTCCGGCAACGGCCATTCCCATTACAAAACGTATAAGAACCCAGGCAACGGGTGCGGGGAAGAGGAATAGGCAGACAAACATCAATGTTTCGCCCAACATACAGATGATGACAAACTTTCTCATGCCAAGAAAGGAAATGCATGCTGGAACAAAGGGTGAGAAAAGAACAATCGCAATTCCCAGCATTGAACCGATAAGACCAATGAACGAGCCGCTGCTCCCGTCGCGATCAAGGGATATTGTCATCAAAGGAAGGGTGAACCCCATACTGATTCCAGCAATTGATACGCAGGAAATAACTGCTATCAAATCTTTAAGATTATTGGGGCGTATCGAAGGATTTTCGTTTTCCTCTGAAATCTCACTCACACGGATATTTTTCCCTTAATGTTAATACGATGCTTTCAAATGCTGGTTTAGTATCGACCTTTTTTTCCAAAGACTGTCTTATGGCATCAATGAATTGACCGCGTTGTATATTTGGCGGGAAGCAAAATGCTTCTGCAATCAATCCTTGCTCTCGCATTTCCAATAAACTTTCGACGGTGCCGGTAATATAGCCGTTACACAGGCCACCATACCAGCGATCTTCGGAACTACACAGTTGAGTAAGTTCTTTGCTGGAGAGTTGATTCGCTGCAAAGCTAAGGTTTGGAATGAAGAGAAAGAAACAAACAAATAATATTCTAGGCAATATGTCGTATCCGGTCTTAAAAATGTTGAAAAGGGAGTCTATCATGGAATTGCACGTAATGGTTTATTTTTAACTTTCATACGTGAATTTTATTGAATTTGACAGATTTTAAATAGAAGTATTTCTTGCGAATGATTGATTAAATACAAGCTTATGAGTAGGTTAATTCTTAACAATTATAGGGTGTGATTTTTCACACTAAACCATAAAACATCATAAAAGGTTGGATCGTGCGTAAATTTACGATTTCGATATCTGTAATACTGTTGCTTGTTGTTGCCGGTGTGTTGTTCGGCCCAGGATTTGTTAACTGGAACAAGTATAAAAGCGATATCACAGAACAGGTTTATGCCTATACCGGGCGAACTATGGATATTGAAGGGGATCTTAATCTAAGGGTGCTACCTATACCAAGTTTTTCTGCAACTGATGTTCGTTTCGCGAATGATCCAAGATCCAGTAATGAAGCGATGGTTACTCTTGATGAACTGGGCGTTAAAGTCGCGATATTTCCTCTCTTGAGTGGCCGTTTGCGTGTCGATGAGGTCATTTTAAGAAAACCGACAATTCATATTGAGAAGTTTTCGGATGGTTCGGGGAATTGGGTGTTTTCCTCAAAAGAGATAAAGAAAGAGGCTGGTAATACTGCTGAAATTAATAATAGCGGCTTCTCAGCTCAAGAGAGCAATCAAAGTAAGCCAGAAAGCACTTTTTTTTCTGGTGTAACTCTGGATCGTTTTCGGATTGTTGATGGTACAATCCATTATGATGATGCAGAGAGAACTACTCATGAAACCCTTGAAGGGATTAATGTCGAGATTGCTGCAAATAGTCTTACAGGACCTTTTTCGTTGAGTGGAGATCTTCTCTTGCGAGGGCAGCGGACCGAAGTTGAATTGGATTTGGGTAGGTTCGCTGAAGAAGGGGCAACAGCAATTAACACAGGTGTTCGTCTACCAGACTCTCAAGCAAAATTAAAATTCAACGGTTCGGTTTCTCGTCATGTAAACAGTATTTCCTATCGCGGTAAATTTGAAGGTGATGGTAGCGATTTGGGTTCATTGGTTTCTGAATTGTTTAAAGTTGATATGAAGACAAGTGCTGAAAGTGACTTTGAATTATCTGCCGAGCTTGAAGGTAATTTGAATAAGCTTGCCGTGAACGACATTGTGGTGCGTGTCGGAGCACAAAAAATAACAGGTGGTGTTAATGTCGGTCTTAAGGATGGTGTGGCTATCTCAATGAACTTGGCTAGTCCAAGAGTTAATTTGGACGATATTCTTGCTGTTCAAGATGCAATGCAAAAGAATCAGGGAATGACACAAGAGGATGTTCCCCGGCAAAGTACATCGTCAACAGGAAAGACAAAGGCCGAGAGCCGATCTGAACAATTGCCAGCGTCATCGTGGCCAACCTTTTCTCCTGATGTTTTTTTGAAGGCACAGTTAAGTGTTGATGATATTATTTATAATCAACAGATTGTGCGGGGGCTGGTGATGCAAGCACGCCTTCAGAACGGGTTGTTTGAGTTACAGAATTTAAGTGCCCAGCTTCCAAGCGGGAGCCAAATTGCCCTTGCTGCAAATTACCAAAATCAAACAGTAAATGGGCAACTGAATGCGCGAACAGAAGATCTGCGAGGGCTTCTGACCTGGCTTGATATAGATGTTCCTGATGTACCCAATGACAGATTACGACGTCTGGATAGCAAGGTACGATTTAGTTTGAAGCCTGATCAGGTTATTTTAAATCCGGTTTCTGTGACTTTGGATGTTACACATTTGGATGGTGCGGCAACAATTGCTCTTCGGGATCGTCCCGGAATTGGCGCACGCCTTGTCATTGATCGGATTGATCTGGATGCATACAAAGCTGGACAAATAGCAGACCCGGCTCTCCCCGCGAATGAAAATACCAGCGTATCTGAGAACTCTTCTGAAACAAATAATATTAATGGCAAGCAGCAAGAACAGGCATCTGAAAGAAATAAAGCAGGATCGATATTAACACGCGCCGATGCAAATTTGGACATTACACTTGGTGAAGCTGTGTATCAGGGTATCCCCTTTCGTGGTGTGAAGCTTGATGCCACGCTTCAACAAGGTCGCTTGCAAATCAAAAATGCTTCTCTGGATGATATTGAAGGGTCCTCCTTGGCTTTGTCCGGTACGATTAAAGACTTTGAGACTGCGACACCTGCTTTTGATACAACTGTTATTGCCAAAGTTATCGATTTACCAAAACTCCTGACGCTTGCGGGGCAAGAAAAAGTTGATGGGTTAGCGCAACTCGGGTCTGTGGAAGTCAGTGGCAATATCAAGGGAACCAAGGAAAATTTGTCCTTGGATCTTCTTGGAGCAGCAATGGGGGGCTCTTACCAGGCCAAAGGAGTGCTTCGGCCTGGAGAAATTTCTTTATATCAAGGTCTGGTAGCTATTGATCATCCCGATGCAGCCCAGTTGGTTAGACGCATTAACCCTGAAGCAGCGACAAATTCCAAGTGGGGGCGTGTTTCCGTTAAATCGATGGTAAAGGCCGATGCTTCTGAAATAGAGCTTTCAGAACTTGATGGAACCATTGCAAATACGCGTATTCAGGGGAGCGTTATTACAAACCTGACAGGTACAAAACCAAAAGTAACTGCGAACCTTATGACAGGCAAATTGGATTTGAGTAATCTTTTGCCACGGCCTGTTCAAGGGGGTGCTTCTGGTGGCGCAAGCGGTGGCGGCAGTTCGGTTTCCGCGGGATTGAACAGACGCTGGTCGCAGGAAAAATTTGATCTGGCTGCTTTGTCTTCCCTGAATGCAGACGTTTCACTTATATCTGATGCAGTGCGAAGCGATGCCATCAGTATTGCAGATGTACAGGCAAAAGCGACGCTGCAGGACGCCACTTTGACCTTGTCCCAATTCTCAGGCATTGCCTATGGCGGTGGGGTGACGGCAACGGGTACTATTGATGGTCGGGATCAACTGCGCATAGATATGGATATAAATGGCCAAAACATCGATAGTGGTGCATTGCTTCGCGACGTCGCTGATTTCAAACGGGTGTCTGGCCCCATTTCACTTCAGAGCAAGGTAACATCAGAAGGGCGCTCAGAAGCTGATCTTGTTCAAGGGCTGAATGGTAATGGTCAAATTAGTGGTGTCTTAACTGCAAAGGTTAAAACGAAAGAAGTTGTTGGCGGTGCTTTGCTCGGTGTTCTTGGTTCGAAATTAAAAGGAATTCAAGGCGTTGGTGATGCCACAACAACATTGTTGCAATCTTTTGCCGGGCACCCTGCTCAGTTGAAGGGAACCTATACAATTCATAACGGGGTATTGGTTACCAAAGATCTTCGCGTCGATGGCAATAGAACATCGGTCTTTACAGCCGCAACAGTTGATTTACCAGCATGGTTAATTAAAAGTCAAAGCGATCTGTTTAGGGAAGGTGAAGATCCTACCAAACCTTACCTGACTGTTCATTTGAACGGTGAGTTGGATAAACCAAACCCCAGAGTCAAAGGGCAGTTCCTTCAATCAAACAAGTCCAACACGATCAATCAGCTTCTAGGTGGCGAAGTTCCAAGTTCAGATGTGCCTGAACCGCAATCAGAGGTAACGGGTGAACCTGCTGAACAAACAAACGAGCCTGTTGTTGAAGATAAAAAATCCAAAAAGAAAAAGGCTAAAGAACTCTTGAAAGGCCTATTTAAAGAACTTGGTGGCTAAGCCTTAGTCTTTTCGTTTGAAGCGATTACTGGGTAAGGTAATCGAACATAAAAAATAGAGCGCTTCTCCGTTGGAAAGGCGCTCTATTTTTCTGGGGTCGGTTCAGAAGCCGTATCTTTGTTACTGTCTTCAAGCCGTTCTTTCAGGTGATTGAGGACAAGAATTCGAAGCGCGCTTGAAAGGTTACTTGTTCTGGCTTCGTCGACTTGTTCAACAAACTGGTTGAGCGATAAGCCTTCGCGTTTTGCGAGCAGTTTTATTTCCTGCCAAAAGCCTTCTTCCAGACTAAAGCTGGTTCGGTGCCCGGATATAGTTACGGAACGTTTTTTGATTTCTTCTGATTTGAAGTCCAGAACCATGTCGTTCTCTTAATGCAACAAAAGAAGAATAAGGCGGGCAGATGTGGATCTACCACCCGCCTTAAATCTACTTATGTTTTACGGGGGCCGACCATGTTTTCGGGGCGGACCTTTTCATCAAACTCTTCTGCTGTCAGCAGACCAAGAGCCACAGCGGCTTCTTTGAGGGTACTGTTTTCAACGTAAGCTTTTTTGGCAACTTTAGCAGCGTTGTCATAGCCTATATGTGGGTTGAGGGCTGTGACTAACATCAGAGATTGTTGCATCAACGTTGTGATGCGTTCTTCGTTTGCTTCGATACCATCAACACAGTTCTCACGGAATGAATCACAGGCATCACCGATTAGCTTGGCGGATTGCAGCAGGTTGTAAATCATCACAGGCTTGAAGACGTTCAGTTCAAAGTGTCCGTTAGATCCGGATACCGTTATTGTCGTGTGATTACCCATAACCTGTGCGCAAACCATTGTCATGGCTTCTGCCTGTGTTGGGTTTACTTTACCTGGCATGATCGATGAGCCGGGCTCATTTGCCGGCAACAGAAGTTCACCCAATCCACAACGAGGACCTGATCCAAGCATGCGGATATCGTTGGCAATTTTCATCAATGAAGCTGCGAGGACATTCAATGCGCCTGATGCCTCAATAATGGCGTCGTGAGCAGCAAGTGCTTCAAACTTGTTTGGCGCAGTTGTGAAGGGCAGTTTTGTAATGTCTGAAACCTGTGCAGCAAACTTTTCGGCAAAACCTTCGACAGAGTTCAAGCCAGTACCAACAGCTGTGCCGCCCTGCGCAAGCTCTGCTAGACGCGGAAGAGTGTTCTTGATCCGGGCAATGCCGTATTCAATCTGTTTGGCGTAACCGGAAAACTCCTGGCCGAGAGTCAGTGGTGTTGCGTCCATCAAATGGGTACGCCCAATCTTGATGATTTTTTCGTAAGCCTTTGCTTTGGCATCAAGGGAAGTATGTAATTTTTCCAGTGCAGGAATGGTTTCTTCGCTCAACTGCCTGACACCCGCAATGGACATTGCTGACGGGAAAGTATCGTTTGATGACTGTCCCATATTGCAGTGATCATTTGGATGTACAGGGGATTTTCCGCCACGCTCACCTGTCAGCAGTTCATTTGCACGACCTGCGATGACTTCATTGGTGTTCATGTTACTTTGTGTACCAGAACCTGTTTGCCAAACGACCAGCGGAAAATGATCGGTTAATTTGCCGTCGATAACTTCTTGCGCGGCCTGACAGATTACTTCACCCAGCTTTTTATCCAGCACGCCCAGTTCAATATTTGTACGGGCTGCGGCCAGTTTCTGTGTGCCAAGTGCTTTAATCAAAGCTGGTGGCATTTTTTCACCACCGATCTTGAAGTTTTGTAGCGAGCGTTGAGTCTGTGCACCCCAATAACGGTCTGCTGCGACTTCAATTTCGCCCATGGAATCTGTTTCGATACGGATGTTGCCTTGATCGGACATGCTGGTGGCTCCCTAACTTTCTCTGGCAGCTGGTATAATAATCAGAGCAGTAACAGATTTGTCTGTTATCTGTTCAATTGTAATGTTGCGCCGCAGTATACACAGAATGCGTCATGGAAAAACAGGCTATCTGCACTATTTATTCTCGGTGACTGTTATTCTTTCTTTCTAATTAGCTTTTTGCGTTCAAAGGATGTTGTTGTTGGTTCGATTATAATTTTCTTTTTTTTGGTTTCTTTTTTGCGTGAGCACGTTTTGATGCGGCAATTGCGAGCTCGGCCCAGTAAATAAATTCTTCTGGATCTTCCTGTGCTGTTTCAGGGACAAGCCAATATGACATTTTTATCGGTTTGTTTTTACCTTCATAAGTGAAGGGTTCGCTGCCAGCCTCGATAAAAAGATTCTCACTTTTTTTATCAGCTTTTAAATAGATGTTTCCAAAAGCTTCCAAGGCAAACATGATATCTTCAAAATAAAGACCATGTCCGCCAAACATTGGTCTGACTCTGATTTCACCCAGAGGAAGACAGAGATTTATTGTTTCTTCTATGCAGCTTGGTAAGGTTTTGTTCATGGGTTTGTCTCGTTAATAAATACGTTTACAGCCTCAATTGCCTCGGACCAGTTTTGTTCATTCGTTCGACCTGATCTTTTCCGTTGGGTTAAATTATGATCCCCATCTTCTGACCAATAGAGCTTTATTTTATCCGATAATGAATAATGCTTAACTTCGTCTGGTTTGCCAAAGGGATCCCGTGTTCCTTGGATAACAAGGCAGGGTGTTTTTGCATTTTCAAGGTGTGCCGTTCTGGTTTTTTCTGGTTTCCCGGGCGGATGAAAAGGATAACCGAGACAGATTGTGCCTGTAACGTTCATTTCATCGGCAATCATACTGGCCATACGCCCACCAAGAGATTTCCCCATTATGTAAAGGGGACGTTGCGGGTGCTGGTTTATAATCTGTTGCCAGAATTCCAATAGTTTAGGTGCTTTATCCGGAGGGCGCTTCTTCCCGGTTGTTCTACGTTCTGCCATAAAGGGGAATTCAAATCTGATAACGTGGTGACCGTCATTCCCTAATTTTTCAGCGAAATAGTTCATAAAGTCGCTATCCATGGGGGCACCTGATCCATGGGCGAAAAGGATAGTGGCCTTATCTGTATTGCAAGGCTTATCCGGACCGTTTTGTAGAAAATGGATGCTTGTCATGATGCTTTCGTGTATATTTAGAACAGGTTATGACTTTTTATGCACAGATCTACGGTATAGAGCATGAGTGATATTCGCCAGAAAGATTTATCTGACAAATCTGTTCAGGAGATGTCTTCTGAAGAGAAGAAAGAAATGCGTCGGCGTTTTGAAGAGTTTGCCAGCCAGGTCGGTCAGAACAATGATTCTATTCTCGCAACGCCTGAAAAGCCCAAGAAAGTGGTAAAGTGGGATCCCAAAACTATGGGACGTGCATCGAAGAAATAAACAGTTAAAAGATACTGTGTTGCTACGATAGAGACTTGGGAAAGCTCGTGTTGCTGCCGCAGAATATATTGCAACGCGGCATGAATTTGCTATACACCGACATACAAAAAACTTCCCGGGTCCTCCTAGTCCCTTTATCAAGACCTGGTATTTAATAACTTATCTAACGTCATACGTCGGGATAACCATGAGCCTGTATACAGCCTACCTAGAAGAGATCGAAGCGCGTAAAGAACAGGGATTAAACCCTAAACCTATAGAAGATGATGCGCTTACTCGAGAAATCATATCTCAAATCAAAGATACGAAAAACGAACACAGAGAAGATTCTCTGAAGTATTTCATATACAACACCTTGCCCGGCACAACCAGCGCAGCTGGCGAAAAAGCGGCGTTTCTCAAAGAGATTATTCTTGGTGACGCAGTCGTTGAAGAGATTACTAGCTCTTTTGCTTTTGAACTCCTTTCTCATATGAAAGGTGGACCTTCTGTTGAAGCTCTTCTTGATTTGGCTCTTGGTGATGATTTTTCGATTGCTCAACAAGCTGCAGAAGTGCTGAAAACACAGGTTTTCCTCTACGATGCTGATACGACACGCCTGAAAGCGGCTTTTGATGCCGGAAACGCTATTGCACGTGATGTTTTGGAAAGTTATGCCAAGGCTGAATTTTTTACCAAGCTTCCTGACGTAGAAGATGAGATCAAGGTTGTTACCTACATCGCAGCTGAAGGCGATATTTCCACCGACTTGCTGTCGCCGGGGAATCAAGCACACTCTCGTTCTGATCGTGAACTACATGGTAAATGCTTTATCTCCAAAGACGCACAGGATGAAATTCAGGAACTTCAAAGGCAGCATCCTGATAAGCGGGTGATGCTGATTGCTGAGAAAGGCACCATGGGTGTCGGATCTTCACGTATGTCCGGGGTTAACAATGTTGCCTTGTGGACAGGTAAACAGGCCAGTCCTTATGTTCCATTTGTTAATGTTGCACCGATTGTTGCGGGTACAAACGGGATTTCGCCGATTTTCCTGACAACAGTTGGGGTAACTGGCGGTATTGGTATTGATCTGAAGAATTGGGTTAAGAAGCTAAGTCCGGAAGGCAAGCCAATTCTGAACAATGATGGCAATCCAATTCTGGAACAGAAATTCTCTGTAGAAACGGGGACTGTTCTCACCATCAATACAAAAGACAAAAAGCTTCTCAATGATGTTGGTGATGAAGAACTTGCTGACGTGACTTCTTCTTTTAGTCCGCAAAAGGTTGAGTTCATGAAGGCCGGCGGGTCTTATGCTATCGTATTCGGTAAAAAGCTTCAGACCTTTGCTGCTGAAACTCTGGGTGTGGAATTGAAATCAGCTTTTGCTGCTTCAAGAGAGATTTATCATGAAGGGCAAGGGCTTACAGCCGTTGAAAAAATCTTCAATGCAAATGCTGTTGGTGTTCGTCCGGGGGCTGTCTTGCATGCAGGTTCCGATGTTCGTGTAAAGGTTAATATTGTTGGTTCTCAAGACACAACAGGCCTTATGACTTCGCAAGAACTTGAAGCTATGGCTGCGACAGTTTTATCCCCGACAATAGATGGTGCCTACCAGTCTGGTTGTCACACGGCGTCTGTCTGGGATTTTAAAGCTCAGGAAAATACGCCCAAGCTGATGGCTTTTATGAACAAGTTCGGACTGATCACAGCACGTGACCCGAAAGATGTCTATCATTCCATGACAGACGTGATTCACAAGGTATTAAATGATATCACTGTGGATGACTGGGCCATCATCATTGGTGGTGACTCTCATACACGAATGTCAAAAGGTGTGGCTTTCGGTGCTGACTCAGGTACAGTGGCTTTGGCTTTGGCAACTGGTGAAGCAACGATGCCAATCCCTGAATCAGTTAAGGTTACCTTCAAAGGTACTATGGCTGATCACATGGATTTCCGTGATGTGGTTCATGCGACACAGGCACAGATGCTTAACCAGTTCGGTGATAACGTCTTCCAGGGGCGTATTATTGAGGTGCATATCGGTACGCTTCTGGCTGATCAGGCTTTCACCTTCACAGATTGGACTGCTGAGATGAAAGCCAAAGCGTCAATCTGTATTTCCGAAGACAAGACCCTGATTGAATCGCTGGAGATTGCGAAATCACGCATTCAGATTATGATCGACAAGGGTATGGAGAACGATAATAAAATGCTCCATGGCTTGATCGATATTGCTGAAAAGCGTATTGCCCAAGTCAAATCCGGTGAAAAGCCAGCATTGATCCCCGATGATAACGCCAAATATTTTGCAGAAGTTATTGTTGATCTGGATGAAATCGATGAACCAATGATTGCAGATCCAGACGTTCACAATGCCGATGTTTCCAAGCGTTATACACACGATACAATCAGACCTATTTCCTATTATCAGGCAGAGAAGAAAGTCGATCTTGGATTTGTTGGTTCCTGTATGGTTCACAAAGGCGATGTGAAAATTGTAGCGCAAATGCTTCGTAATCTTGAGAAAGAGCACGGTAGTGTCGAATTCAAAGCGCCATTGGTTGTTGCCGCACCGACTTACAACATCATTGATGAGTTGAAGGAAGAGGGTGACTGGACCGTCTTGCAAAAATATTCTGGTTTTGAATTTAATGATGAAGCCCCAAAACTTGAGGCTCGTACAGAATATGAGAATATTCTCTATCTTGAGCGACCTGGCTGTAGTCTTTGCATGGGGAACCAGGAAAAAGCTGCTAAGGGTGACACTGTTCTCGCTACCTCAACGCGTCTTTTTGAAGGTCGCGTTGTGGAAGATTCCAAGGACAAAAAAGGTGAATCTTTACTGGCTTCTACGCCGGTTGTTGTTCTCTCTGCAATTCTTGGTCGTACCCCAACAATGGAAGAGTACAAGGCGTCTGTTGAAGGTATTGACCTCACCAAGTTTGCGCCGCCGCTTCAAAAGCCGGGGAATACAAAGTCAGCTCACTTCTAGCACCTTTTGACACGATTTTTCTAAAGTTGTATGCGGGGGCGGCCTTTTATGGCTGCCCCCTAATTGCTTTGGCAGGTCGGTTATTGATGATTGGAAGATCAAATGAGCTAGAAATTGGCTATATTTCTGCGTGAGCAGTTCTATGCCATAGCTGTGCATTTTTGAGAGAGCAATAACCTCTTATCCCTTGTATTGAAGCATACAAAAGATCATTCCATCAAATCATAACAGGATGGTATTCAAGTCGAGTTTTGAAGCAGTTATGCCTAGATATTCGGATGAAGAAGGATTACTTTTTTCTGAATGTATCCAGCGTGACAATGTTATCACCGGATTCACGCTGTTTTTCCTTGAGTTTTTGCTCTTCCGGGCTGTCATCTGCATTGGCAGCTGTATCGCTATTTTCGAAACCGTCTTCGTCAAAATCTTCCAGAAGATCTTCTAACTCTTCTTCCAGATCTTCGTCATCACCATTTGTGATATCAAACTGCAAGCCAAATCGTACGGATGGATCGGCAAAGGCAACGATAGCAGAATAGGGAATGCTCATGCGTTCCGGAACATCAGAGAAGTTTAGTGTTACGCTGAAGCCATCTTTACCAACTTCAAGATCCCAGAATTGATATTGAAGGATGATGGTCATCTCACCGGGGTAGCGCGCTTTCAGGTGGTCAGGGATACTGACATCTTCCTGAGCTGTTTTAAAGGTGATGTAGAAATGATGGTCGCCGGGCAGGCCATGTTCTGCGGCGTATTCAAGCGATTCCCGAACCACATTCAAGAGAGCTTTTTCGACCATATGGTCGTAGCGGAGTTCGCTTTCTGAAATCTCGTTGTTTCCCGACATACTTCTAATTTACCCGGCCACTGCTTATCTGAACGTTTTGTCGCTCTGATTCATTTTATACCTTTATCTGCTACTCTAACACAAAGCCAGAGTCCAGACATGAAAAGTGGGGGCTTCTGTTGCCAGGTGCCCCCGAACCCCGCCTAGGCTTGTGACAGCCTAGGGCTTAAAAGCGGTTGCTCAGACTGCAATTAAGCAGCGAGAGCTACCTCACGAGAATTGTCATTTGCAATTACTCAAAACGGCCCGATAACGGCGGAACCATGCCGGGCACCGAACAAATCTTTACCACGCGTGTCGATCCTGTTTCGCCCCCATAATTCACATTCATCTGAATGTAAGGAATGGTGGAGGCGCCGGGTACCGCCCCCGGGTCCACAACGCTTATTCCATAAGTCCGTTTAGCACCATAGACGACCGAAGCCGACACCTTGAATATAGTAACTATCTGTAGGACTTCACAAGAGTAGATGTCTAAAAAGAGTGTTTTTCTTAGCCAAAAGGATTTACGCGTTATTTTAAATAGCGAAAACCAAGAATTATCCCGCTGTTTTGGGCAGGAAGGAAATATCGACAAAATATTTTTCCGGATCTGAATGATCAACTAAAACAATGACGGTATCTCGCTGTATATGAGGGCTGGGATTAAACCATATATTTTCACTTTTGAAGAGGTGTTGCGTGTTGTTTATCGGGTTTTGCCAGCGCGCTATAATCTGGAACGGGTATTTGCCATTAACCCTTATGCTCGTGTTCTCACTAATAGAATCTATTTGGGCCGTAACGGGAGAACCATGACGTAACAGGTACTTTTTCAGTTTTTCTTTTTTGTATAGATAGGCCGATATACCAAGACCAAAAGCGGAAAAAATGAAACCCACTATTCCCAAAATGATATGGCCAAACCAAAGCGATAAGGTGTCATTGATTTTCGCATCTTGTGGGGCTTGGGGGGCATAGAGAATGCTAATGGTCTCTCCTCTGCTATAAGCTGGTGGATTTGCCCCGGTGCTTGATTGGAAGGTTATCTTTTCGCCTGTTAAGGTCTGAAAGACAACTTCAGGACGATAGACATAAGAGTTGCTTGTGGACGAGCTTGATGAAGAGCGATACCGGATCAAGTTAGTCACTGTTCCTTGGGCAGAATGAGCCGTATCGATAAATTGAAATGTCATATAGGACCATGCCCCCATAGAGAGCAGGGCGATGAGGCCTACACCGATAAAAATATATTTAAGAGTTCTGATTATTTTCATTCGGGACACTTCTTCATTGAGCGTTCTGGCAAGGCGGTTGGATAGATAAATTATGAGAGATTAACATTTTTTGCAAAAGGACATCTGCTCAACTGATGACTAAATCCTGACACGTGATATGATATTTCAAACAGGTTTTCGGATTCTTCCCATCCTAACTTTTGCACACCATAACTTTTGAAAGGAAAATTAATGCGTCAGTATCTCGATCTCATGAAAGATGTCCTGGAGAACGGAACGGATAAAGGAGATCGTACAGGTACAGGCACTAGAAGTGTTTTTGGGCGACAGATCCGCTTTGATCTGTCTCAAGGGTTCCCTTTGATGACGACAAAAAAACTTCACCTTAAGTCGGTCGTTCACGAGTTGCTTTGGTTCTTGTCCGGGGATACGAATATTAAATACCTTAAGGAAAACGGGGTGCGGATTTGGGATGAATGGGCTGATGAAAATGGCGATCTTGGTCCTGTC
The DNA here is from genome assembly GCF_900313065.1 of Kiloniella sp. EL199. GTDB lineage: Bacteria > Pseudomonadota > Alphaproteobacteria > Kiloniellales > Kiloniellaceae > Kiloniella. The sequence goes on along the minus strand of NZ_OMPU01000014.1, from coordinate 102,667 downwards.
TATGGACACCAGTGGCGTTCATGGCCCACACCTGATGGCACAACGGTAGATCAGATCACGAATTTGATGGCGCAAATCAAGAGTAACCCTGATTCCCGACGGCATATTGTTTCTGCCTGGAATGTGGCCGAGGTGGACAATATGGCCTTGCCGCCGTGCCATAGTCTGTTTCAGTTCTACGTTGCCGAAGGTCGGTTATCTTGCCAACTTTATCAAAGATCTGCGGATATTTTTCTGGGCGTTCCCTTTAATATCGCGTCCTATGCGCTTCTGACCTATAAGATTGCACAGCAAGCAGATCTGGAACCGGGTGATTTTGTCCATACCTTTGGTGATGCTCATATCTATTCCAATCATTTTGAGCAGGTGAAAACTCAATTACAACGTGAACCGCTCAAATTGCCGAGCCTGCGGATCAAAAGAAAACCCGACAGTATCTTTGATTATACCTTTGATGATTTTGAGATTCTTGATTACGAAGCGCACCCACATATCGCAGGAAAAGTATCTGTTTAAACGTAAATCTTTGTACTGATTGACCCGTTTTACATTTCATCAACACAAGCACCTTTAGGGGACAAAATCATGCCTTTCAATACTCTGAATACGCCAGCGCTTTTGCTTGATAAGGATGTGTTTGAAGAAAATTGTCGGGTGATGCAAGAGCGCGTCAAAGAAGCCGGAATAAAGTTACGCCCGCATATGAAAACGGCGAAAACTCTCGAAGCTTATCACTGTGCGACAAAAGATGGTTTTGATGGCATTACGGTTTCTACCTTGGCTGAAGCAGATTTCTTTGCCAGTGGTGGTGTAACAGATATTCTCTATGGTGTGGGGATTGTTCCATCAAAACTATCTCAGGCGCAGCGAGTGCAGGATAAGGGCGTCAAACTGACGTTGATCACTGATAATTCTGATGCCATTTCCTTGCTGGATGATGAAGCCAAGAGGCTCGGGACAACTTTTCCAATTATAATCGAGATTGACAGTGGCGGGCGACGCGGAGGTGTACTTGTTGATTCTCAAGATCTTTTGAATCTGGCAACGGCTATTATAGCGTCCCGGTGCTTGAGCTTGGAAGGTGTAATGACTCATGCCGGTCATTCTTATCATTTCTCTACACCAGAAGAGATTGCTGAAATAGCCGAGCAAGAGAGGGTATCTGTTGTTAAAGCCTCAGAACGTCTTTTGAAGGCAGGGTTTGCTTGCCCTGTTGTCAGCGCCGGTTCAACACCGACAGCTGTTTTTGCCAAAAGCTACGAAGGACTGACAGAAATAAGACCGGGCGTTTATATGTTTGGTGATGTTGACCAGATGTTTATCGGAGCATGCAAGCAAAATGAGATTGCAGCGACGGTTCTGGCTTCAGTCATCGGGCATAACAAAACGGCAAAACGTCTTTTAATTGATGCTGGCGGTTTAGCTTTATCGAAAGATATAAGTGCTAGCGAGTTCTCTTCCCACACAGGCTATGGTCTTGTGTGTGGACTGGATGGCGACGTTATTGAAGAATTATATGTTGAATCTGTTCATCAGGAACACGGTCTTATTACATCCGTTTCCGGTGATTTGCCCTACGATAAATTTCCGGTTGGCAGCCGTCTTCGGATCTTGCCAATTCATACCTGTATGTCCTGCGCAAATTTTTCTCATTATGACGTACATAGTACTGAAGGAGAGCTTTTGGGGAAATGGGAACGGGTTAATCGTTGGTGACATGCAAACGGGCTTCGTGATATTGGACATTATGAAATTAGGATGAATTTTCTTAATCGCTTCCGGGATGTCTTTATTTTTGTGGGCGGCCTCTGGGTCGTTTTTGCCTTGAACTGGGTATTGTCAGGCGCACTTTATCAATACGGTCTTGTCCCCAGACACATTGGAACACTTCCGGGAATTCTTGTTTCTCCTTTTTTACACGCTGACTATGTCCATCTGATATCTAATTCGGTCCCTCTGTTAATCCTTGGCTGTTTGGTGTCATTGGAAAGGCGCGGAGACAGAAAGGGTCAGTTTCGTTCGGTGTGTTTGGCACTTATCCTCTTTTCGGGCGGGCTGGTATGGTGCTTTGGGCGCACAGCACTTCATATTGGTGCGAGTGGTCTTGTCTATGGGTTACTAGGCTATCTCTTGGGATCTGCATGGTGGCGAAGAGATTTTCGATCAATCGTCATCGCAGTATTTGTTCTCGCGCTTTATAGCGGGTTAATCTCGGGACTTTTTATTCCTACGAGGGGCGTTTCATTCGAAGCACATCTGTTTGGGTTTTTATCTGGTGGGTTGATTTCATACATATCTAATGTATCAAAAAAATATATTTAATGTAGGGTTACACTTAGGGGATTTTAATATTTGAACCTATTTAATTGTTTGATTAGTAATAACTTTTTTATAATGCACATATTTTGTTTGTTGATTATTCTCGGATGAGTTTAATTGTTTGTATGTCTTTCAGTTAAGTAAAAATAAATACTATGGCCGTAAAAGTATTCACAGGGAAAGTTGCCAAAAATTAGGGGTTGTTATGATGAAGTCATTGAAAATTAGTACGAAAATTGTCTTTTTGTTTGTATTTATTATTGCAATCACGGCTTCCATGGTTGGTGGTTGGGCTGCATGGACTTTTAAAGCCGATTTAACTCAAACAGTGATTGAGCAGCAAAATTCTAGTTTGCGAACAGCGGCTGCTCTTTTGAAAAAGCAGTATCCTGAAACGACCTTTTCTGTCGACAATAAAGGTAAAGTTCGGGATTTAGTTATGGCTGGGATTAGCGATTTCAAGGATCATAATATGATTGATGAAATTGGAAAGATAACTGGTGAAACGGTTACTGTTTTCCGGTGGGAAGATGAGAGTAAAGATTTTTGGCGGGTTACAACAAACATAATTAAAGGTGATGGAGCCAGAGCCGTTGGAACACCACTAGGCCAAAAGGGGAAAGTATATCCAGTTATATTATCTGGAAAAACATTTAACGGAGAAGCTAATATTCTTGGAAAAGATTATTATACTATTTACGAACCAATTCTTTCTCCTGAAGGGCAAAAAATTGGTATTCTCTATGCTGGTGTTCTTAAAGAAAAGATCAATCTGGGCTTAAATAATATTATTAATGCGCTCATTGTTGCTTCATTGATTGCGACTCTTATTGGTGCAATCATTACGATTATTGTTCTTCGTAGTTTGATGCGCCCAATTCCGATGCTTGCAATTATGATGGAGAAGGTCGCAGGCGGTGATCTGAACATTGAAAATGCCTACATTGATCGAAAAGATGAAGTTGGCGAAATGGCTCAAGCATTGGAAATTTTTCGAGCGAATGCGGAAGAAAAAGAGCAGTTGGAGCGAGAGCGTATTGAAGCTGAAAAGCAATATGAAGCTTCTGCGCAACAAGAAAGAAAGGCCTTATCTGAAGAGTTTAAAGCTTCTGTTGAAAGTATTGTGAAGCAAGTCTCTTCGTCAGTAGGGAATTTGACCGAGATTGCCCAAAATATGTCTAAGGATTCAGAAGCGGCTCTTGCTGGGACTAATCAGGCAACAGGATCTACACGCCATGCGACTGAAAGTGTAAATGCAGTTGCGGCTGCATCTGAGGAGCTTGCTGCTTCAATAAACGAAATCATGCAGCAAGTACAAAGATCTGGCACTGTTGCAACAAGCGCAACAGATGAAGCTATTGGCGCAAATGATAAAATGGAACAGTTGACAACAGCGGCACAAAAAATAGGAGAAGTTGTCAGTTTAATTGCAGAAATTGCTGAGCAGACAAACTTGTTAGCACTTAATGCGACAATCGAAGCCGCAAGAGCAGGAGAAGCCGGTAAAGGATTTGCTGTTGTTGCTTCTGAAGTTAAGAGTCTCGCATCTCAAACAGCCAAAGCTACTGAAGAAATCGAACAGCAAGTAAATGATATTCAATCTGCTACGGGATCTGTTGGCGGTGCGATTAAGGGTATTCAAACGATTATTGAGGAAATAAACCAAATTTCTACCGTCATTTCTTCTTCTATAGAAGAACAGAGTAGTGCGACAACTGAAATTGCGAGCAGTATATCTGTTGCTTCTCAAAATACCTCTACTGCATCTGAGCAGATTTCTTTAGTTGAAAATTCTGTAAATCAAACAAATGGAGCATCTCAAAATGTTCTTGCTGCGACGACAGAGTTACAAGGTTTTAGCAGTGACTTATCCAGGCAGGTTGACGGTTTTATTAATAAAATAGGATGATTTTCACTAATTAGTGGACTATCAGTTTAAATATATCTGGTACTAAAAGCTTTTCTTATATTAATGGGAAGCTTTTAGTACCTTTACCCCATCTTTCACTTGGCCGAACATAAACGCCTGATGAATGTTTACAGTGTGACGTTAATACTGGTTGCCAAAAGCCTAATGTGTTATTTCAGCCCATATTATAATGATTTGATTAGAGATGGGGATTATATCTATTTCTAACCTGAAGTCTTGTAGGCCAGATGATATTCTTGGAGCTGAGAAAGTAAGTCTTTGTGCTTTATTTTTAAGGTGTTACAGGAAATGTTAATAGGTGTACCGCACATGCTGATATTCCCTTTGTTTAAAAGTTGCTGGATGCGGGTTCCTTTTTTGAAATACTTTTCTGGATGGTTAACTACAATAGAAATAAATTTTTGATGTGCTATTTGAGAAATTTTGATATCAGTGATGTCTTTCCATGGAATAAAGCCAACGCTTACACCGCTGGAATTATCTATAATACCTTCTTTATTAAAGATCAGGCCGGGGGCCGAAGTAAGCATTTTTTTCACACCAATAAGAGCGCAATATCCAAAAAATGTGACGCCTAGAATGCCTACGCCGTAAACAAGATAAATGTTGTTGAAACGACGATTATTCTCAATGCTGTCAGGAGATAGAGTTAGTATCCAACTTCCCAAGACGACAAACATTATGGCAGCAATCACTTGCAAGGTGAGTCTTTTCTTGCTTAGTGGAATGTTTTTTTCCATGCCCGATTCCATATCTTTCCTCTTTTTACATTAATGCTCGATACTTTATGGTCAGGGATATGTTTTAATGATGGTTTGGTGAGGATGATGTTGCCGTGTTAGCCTTGTTTCTACAATCTAAAATAATGTAATTTTTTGAGATGCAGGTTAAATTACAAATTTATTTTATAGAAGATAGCCTCGAAGAAGCGTAACCGTCTGATCTCCTGCTTCGATCATCATTGAACATGGTTTCAATGTAGCAAACCTTTGGTACGGTTGATTAAGTTGTTAAAATTCTAACTGTTCAAACACGGCTTTTGATTTGATGGGGGTTATGCAAGCAAGAAACCCTTTGCGTAGGGGTCGCGATCATCAATAAAGATGTTGTTTAGGCCGTGAATACGCGCCCAACCTTCTATAGATGGGATGATGGCATCATATTCACCAACTTTTATTCGATCTTCGACGCGGCCTTTGAATAAGCTGCCAATGATGCTTTCGTGAACAAAGTCGCTACCGATATCCAGTTTCCCACGGGCGGCTAACTGTGCCATTCGGGCGGATGTACCGGTGCCACAGGGCGAACGATCAATTCCTTTGTCTCCATAAAAGACGGCATTTCGGGCATGGGCTTCTGGATGTACCGGTGTTCCCGTCCACTGTAGGTGTGAGCAACCGCGAATGCGATCGTCTTCAGGATGAACAAAGTCGTATTTTTCGTTTATCAAGTTACGGATCATGGGGCTAAGACGCTGAATATCGCCCGGTGTGATGTCATTGAGATCCTGATAATTTTCCTGCGACTCTACGATGGCGTAGAAATTACCGCCATAGGCGACGTCAAATTTCAGGTTGCCGAAGTCAGGTACATCAACGTTAAGATTGGTTGAATGAAGGAAAGAGGCTACGTTGCGAATGCGAACTGAATCAACATAATCACCGTTCTTTTTGTATTCTGCGATCACCAGACCCGCGGGGGTATCCAGACGCAAAACACCTTCTTCCTTTGGCGTAATCAGACCGCGCTCAATCATGATCGTGACAGTGCCAATCGTACCGTGCCCGCACATGGGCAAGCAGCCACTGGTCTCAATGAATAGAATCCCGATATCACAGTCTTCACGGGTCGGGGGATAGAGAATACTGCCGGACATGATGTCGTGTCCGCGCGGTTCAAACATTAATCCTGTTCTGATCCAGTCATATTCGGCAAGGAAATGCGCGCGCCGTTCCAGCATTGAGTTCCCTTGAAGAAGAGGCCCGCCGCCAGCAACAACCCGGACCGGGTTTCCGCAAGTATGTGCATCAACACAGAAAAAAGTATGGTTTGCCACGTGTATTTATCCTTATGGAAGCTTTCTAGCCAAGTCGTGGTTTTGCGCTCGGGGTTTTTAGTTTAAGAGCTAAAGCGATCAATTTTAAAAGGGGTGAGGTCAAATCCTGTTGGCTGGCCAGACACCATATTAGCAATGGTGCGTCCTGTGACAGCCCCCCCGGTTATGCCAAGGTGCCCATGACCAAAGGCATAGTGGACATTTGTATGTTGGCTTGATTGGCTAATAACCGGCACGCTGTCGGGGGTGGACGGACGACGCCCCATCCATTTGGTTCCGTCTGTACCATTCAAATCTGGCATATAGTTTTTTGCTAGCGTTAGAAGCGCATCACATCGTTTATAATTGGGCTCGGCTTCGATCCCGGCAAATTCAACAGCCCCGCCGATACGCAGACCAATGCTCATGGGCGTGGCAACAAACTTGTCCTCTGCAAAAAGGACCATGTTGTTAAGACTAACTCCGGGGGTTGGCAGTGTAGTGTTATAGCCACGTTCAGTATCCAGTGGAAAAGAATCTCCAAGCTTTTTTGCCAAACGTGCGGACCAGGCTCCGGCACAGATCACCAGCTGATCAAATGCGATATTCTTGCCGCCCTTGGTTATTGCTGATGCAGGGCGATTATCCTGGTGTTCAATATGTTCTATTTCATCTGTAAGGTAGGTGCCGCCATTGCGGGTAAACTGTTCTGCAAGGCCTTTGATTAAATCCGCCGGATCAGCAAAGTGTCCCCATTGAGGCGTGTAGACACCACATTTTGCCAGCTCTCCCAACTGTGGTTCGCGGTCCAGAATTTCTGATCGGGAGAGGTTGCGGGCTTTGATACCGTTTCGACGGGTTAAATCCCAGTAATAGGAGTCTTTTTCTCTTCCCTTTTCGCTTTTGTAAACTGTTAGCGAACCTTCTGTTTTCAAAAGGGATTGCAGGCCGGCTTCGCCCAGAAGAGGGGCGTAGTCATCAAAAGCCGTTTTCAGATAGGCACTCATTGCCGAAGCTGTTTTTTCTACCTGTTGATGACTGCTGGATTTCAGGAACAGATACAGCCAGGGGAGGAACTTTGGCAAATAGGTCAGGCGAAGGGATAGAGGACCTAGGGGATCCAGTAGCCAACCTGGTACATCTTTCCAAAGCCCGGGAAGAGCGAAGGGAACGATTTCTGTTGCGGCAATTGCACCTGCATTACCACAAGATGCACCATCACCGAGTGGATCGCGTTCAACAATGGTTACAGAATGGCCGTCTTTTAGAAGATAGCTTGCACTGCAAAGACCAATGATACCCGATCCAATAACGAGTATGTTTTTTTTCGTTCCCGCGCTCATCCATAATCTCCATAGGCTGAGTCGTATTCGTTCCCTTATGGCAGCGTATAGGCAGTTTTCACTGTTGTGAAGAATTCAGCAGCGTAGCTGCCCTGTTCTCTGCTGCCATAGCTAGATCCTTTGGTGCCCCCAAATGGAACATGGTAATCAACGCCTGCTGTGGGCAAATTCACCATTGCCATACCTGCTTTGGCATTCCGTTTGAAATGTGATGCGTATTTCAGGGATGTTGTGCAGATACCGGATGACAAACCAAACTCTGTATCATTGGCAACGGCAAGGGCTTGATCATAGTCGGTAACACGAATAACAGAGGCAACAGGTCCGAAGACTTCTTCGCGGTTGATGCGCATTGAATTGCCGGTTTCTGTAAAGAGGGCCGGAGACAGATAGAATCCTTTGGTTGCACGTTCCAGAAGTTCACCGCCATAAGCAAGTTTTGCACCTTCGTCCTGACCAATGCGAATGTAATCCAGATCCTGTTTTAGTTGATTTTCATCGACAACCGGACCGATGTGGACACCATCTGACAAGGCATTGTCGATTTTGAGTTGTTCAAGTCTGGCGATTACTTTCGCGACGAATTCATTATGAACGCCCTCTGTAACAATCAGGCGTGAGGATGCCGTACAGCGCTGACCCGTCGAGAAGTATGCGCCCTGAACGGCTGTCTCAACCGCAATATCAAGATCTGCATCATCAAGAACAACCAGAGGGTTCTTACCACCCATTTCGAGCTGGAATTTGGCCATACGCCCGGCACAGGTTGCGGCAACATGTCGGCCAGTCGCAACTGATCCGGTGAAGCTGACACCATTTACTTTAGGATTGGTCAGGATTTCTTCACCAACAACAGAACCACGACCCATGACAAGGTTGAAGACGCCTTCTGGTAAGCCAGAGCGTGAAATGATATCAGCCAGTGCCCAACCGCAGCCGGGAACAAGGTCGGCTGGTTTGAAAACGATGGCATTACCATAACAGATTGCCGGGGCAATTTTCCATGCCGGAATGGCAATCGGGAAGTTCCATGGGGTAATGATGCCCACAACCCCCAACGCTTCTCTGACAACTTCGACTTCTACGCCGGGACGGACCGAAGCAAGTTTATCGCCCTTAAGGCGCAGTGCTTCGCCTGCAAAGAATTTGAAGATCTGTCCTGCACGCGCAGTTTCGCCGATACCTTCAGCTAAGGTTTTACCTTCTTCGCGTGAAAGGAGCTCACCGAGTTCCGCTTTTCTAGCCAGAAGTTCTGTGCCGATTGTATCCAGTACATCAAAGCGTTGTTGTGGTGTTGACTGTGACCAGCTTTTCGCAGCCACATCCGCGACATCAATTGCTTCACGGGTTTGTGCCGCGTCAGCCTGAGTATAAACACCAACGATTTCAGATGTGTTTGATGGGTTGATATTATCACGGGCTGCTGAACCTTCAACAAACTGACCGTTAATGTAATTCTGTTTCAAGACTTATACTTCCTTGAGTTGGGGATGATGATTATCATCTGTCTGTTTGATCTGTTATTTTTGATTTAGACGACTGGCGATCATTCTAAAATCGATAGCCCGTTCATGCCGGGTTCCGGTATTGGTTTTTTAATCCACTGAACTTTCTTGAATTGACTGCCTATTATGAAGGCACGAAGTTTGTGGATGGTGTAAGTTTTTGCCTGTTTTAACTTGTGTTGAGATTATTATATTTGTTTATCGGATATTATATACAATATTTCAATGCTAAAGAGACGATTTATCTGTCATTTATTTTTATCATATTGAATTTTCATCACTTTAACAGAAAGCCCCGACCAATTACATCGTCGTCTTCTATCGTGAAGGTGGATTCACCTGTATAGTTTGCTTTTCCTTTAACCCGAACATGAACTGCCTGATAAGGTCCGTAGCTGATAAGCTCTTCAGCTGTTGCGTCAAAAAGACTCTTGGTGACACTCTTAAATTGGCGGGTTTGCCCAATCTCGATTTGTTTTTTTGCAATCTGCACTGCTATACGCGCAGTGACACCTGAGCCGGTTGGGCTTCGATCAACCTGTCGATCTGCAAAGACACAGATATTGGCGGTTGGTGTTGTTGTATAGGAATCTTCACCATCCGTTAAAATTGTACCATAGAGGAATGCAAGGTCATCGGATTCCGGGTGAGTTAATTCGATTGATGACTTTAGGACAGAACTGATAGCATCAGCAGCATCAACAAGATCTTTCGTTGGGGAATTATGTATATCTAATCCCAGTTGTTTTGCTGAAACCAATGCATAGAAAGCGCCGCCGTATCCAATATCGAATGTGACAGTGTTGTATCCCGGTACATCAATGCTTTGGCCTGTAAGGAAAGCAAAGGCAGGAACGGAACGGAAAGAAACTGCACCGCTTTTGCCATCTTTTACATCTACATCGGCAACGACAAGGCCACAGGGGCATTCAATCTTAACTGTAGTGATTGGTTCTACTGCTTCTATAATGCCTTGATCGATGGCATATCGTCCCAAGGCAATGACAGCGTGCCCGCACATGGTACTGTAACCTTCGTTGTGTGAAAAGAGCACAGCAAGATCAGCTTCTGGATGAGACGGTTCGACCAGAAGAGCCCCGTACATATCATAATGTCCGCGGGGCTCGAACATTAGAAGGTGTCTCAGATGATCAAGATTATCCCTGACATAGCGACGTTTTTCGAGAATACTGGCCCCTTTGATTGCAGGGTATCCATCAGTAATGATGCGCAGAGGTTCTCCACCGGTATGCATTTCTACTGTTTTTATTTGAAGATCAGTCATCGCATTCGACCTGAATAATATGATATGAATATTTTATACAATAAGTTCATAAAAAGAAAAAAGCAGCAAATGATAAAGCTGCTTTTTTCTTTTTTTGTACATGTCCTTAGAGGCACGCCCAATGATGTTATCAGAGGGATTGATATTATCCGGCGGACTGTTCGTCCAGAAACTCTATTAAATTCTCGCACCCAGCTTCAATATGTCGACCCAGTAGATCGGCGGCTGACTGTACATCCCCGGCTTTACAGAATTTGAGAAGGTCCCAATGGTCGTCGCGTGCCTTGGCACGAGCGCCGACACTGTGGAGCTGTATTCTTAGATAGCGGTCAATATTGTTGTGCAGGTTTTGCACGATTGCCAAGGTTTTTGGACGTTCGGCTGCGATATAAAGGATGTGGTGAAACTCTGCATTTAGTTCTCCCCACAAAGATACTTCACCATTCTCAAGGGCTATATCATAACGGTTGAGGATGTTTTCTGCATCCTGAATAAGCTCTGGCGGCATTCTGGGAATTGCACGAGAGATCAAATCACCTTCCAGCAAGCGTCTGACGTCAAAAAGTTCACGGATTTCTTCGCGGGATAAAGCCGATACAACGGCGCCTTTGTGGGCATAGAAGGTAACCAGACCTTCTGCTTCCAGCTGCCGCAATGCTTCTCGTACGGGAATTCTGCTGACGTTAAAGCGTGAAGCAATGGCATCTTGCCTTAGTTGTGCTCCTTCTTTTTGCTGTCCTGAAAGTATTTCTTCTCTGAGAGCCTCTGCCACCGCTTCGGTGATTGTCTGGCGCTTAAATCCGCCTGATTTATTGTTGATGTCGGCCATTCGGTTTTGGGCTTCCGTTTTTATAATTGCTTAATTATGATGCCTTCATTGCCAATGACGGCTGGGCTGCATAATAGGATATTTTATCCGTCTTTGACCAGCAGCTTTCATAGATAATCTGAAATCAAGGTTAATGGACGCAATCTACGAGCCATGCTTTTAGTGTTTTTCTCTAGTTATGTGTAATTGAAGAGAGTGAGTGTATGACGACTGTTTCCCTGATTGTAGCCCATGGAAAAAACCGAGCGATCGGGAAAGATAACATTATGCCATGGCATATTCCCGGTGATTTGAAATTCTTCAAAGCCCAGACAATGGGCAAGCCGGTGATCATGGGGCGCAAAACATTTCAGTCAATCGGTCATCCATTGCCCGGACGCCTTAACATCGTGATTACCCGGGATGAAAACTTTGCAGCAGAAGGTGTAAGTTTGAGTTCAAGCCTGGAAGATGCTTTGAAACTGGCTCGTGAAGAAGTTCAGCGTACAGGCGGTGACGAGTTAATGATCATCGGAGGCGCACAAATCTATACGCAGTCCATTGAACTTGCGGATCGCCTTTATATTACAGAAGTTGATCTTGCGCCTGAAGCTGATGCTTTTTTTCCTGAAACGAAAACTGAAGAATGGATCGAAGTTTCCCGGGAAGTGCATGCACCGGATAATAGTACACCCGGATATGCCTTTGTTATTTCCAATCGAGTATGAGAGCGCGAATTAGTGAATTAGTAAGTTCTGCCTCCTTCTTTGAGGACTTGAGGCTTGTTGAAGGCAATCTCTGATGTGCCTTTGATCTCTCGTTTTAGTTTTTCTTTTAGAATTTCACTGAAAGCTTCAAAGCCGAGAACTTCAATCAGGAAAGCATTTTCGCCACCAATAACATTTTTCAGGTAGTATGCCCCAAGCCAGGCCGATGGTGCTCCGAGTCCGTTGGGGTTGGGCCGAAAGGATAAAACAGGCAACCCATTGATCGTAATGCCTTGATTAATCGCGTCATTTCTGGCCAGCTGGACATGACGTCCATCGCTGTTTGGGCCGTCGCCAGAAATATCAATGACGGATCGTGGGGCAATGAAATCATTATGATTAATCTCAAAGCTGGCAACGTCTATTATTCTGCTGATGGATGTTGATGGGGCCGAGCTGATTGGGCGACGTGTAAGTTTGTCAGCAAAGATCTCTGCGCTTTCACGGCTATCAAGTATGGACCATTCAACGACTTTGATTTGATGTTGCTCTCCGGCCCATTCGATATAGGTCACGGCAATGCGCCCCAGAGGACCAGAGCTAATACTGTTGATTACCTCCGAATCTTTCAATGCCTCGACATAACCACTGCGTTGGAGGCTTGCTTCGTATTTATCGACACTGTGGGAAACATCAACAGCCAGAACCAATTCAAGGTCGACGGGGCTTAGTTCTGTTGCATAGTTGGTTTTAGTACAAAGAGAACTGTTCAGAAACAGGCTAACAGAGATACCAAGCAGATGCCTGAAATTTTTTATTGTCACCCTTGCCATGAAATATACCAAAAACAGTTTGATCTGTTTTTGAAGCCTCTCACAAAAAGCGAAATTCTCAAAATCGTATGAAAAAGCCTCATAATAAAAAGCCCAGTGAAATTTTTACTGGGCTTTTTATGTATCAGAACCGGAGTGTTTCACTGAAAGGGCTGGATTATTCCATCGAGATTGAAGGTGCTTTTCGTTCTGCGCTGGATAGGCTCGACCAAACCTTGTCTGCAATGGTTGTGTAACGCTTGGCGTGTTCGCCGTCTGGTGAGGAGATTACGATAGGCTCACCTTCGTCAGATGTCATACGGATGTCGATGTGCAGCGGCATTTCACCAAGGAAAGGTGTTTCCATTTTTTCTGCTTCGGCACGAGCGCCGTGTTCACCAAAGATGTGAGCTTCGTGCCCACATTCCGGACAGATGTATACGCTCATGTTTTCAATAATACCCAGAACAGGCACATCCACCTTGCGGAACATGTTTAGGCCTTTGCGTGCATCAAGCAAGGCAATGTCCTGTGGTGTTGAAACAATGACGGCACCGTTGAGGGGAACCTGTTGTGCCATGGTTAGCTGTGCGTCGCCGGTACCGGGGGGCATGTCCACGATCAGCAGATCCAGTTCACCCCAAACAACATCTCGTAACATCTGGGTTAAAGCGCTTTGAACCATAGGGCCGCGCCAGATCATGGGGGTGTCTTCTGCAACAAGAAAGCCTACAGACATACACTTGATGCCGTGCCTTTCCATTGGCAACAGGGTTTTTCCATCGGGAGAGGAGGGTTTCCCGGTGATCCCCATCATACGGGGTTGGGACGGGCCATATATATCGGCATCCATCAGCCCGATCTTTAGGCCTTGTTTGGCGAGTGACAGGGCAAGATTGATAGCGGTTGTCGATTTACCAACACCACCTTTACCACTGGCAACAGCAATAATGTGCTTGATATCCTTAAGCTCAATTTTGTTGCCGGGACCAGGAGACGGTGGGGACTTGGGAGGTTGTGAGGCTGCTTGAGGCTTTGTCCGTCCCGGGGCGTTATCAGCGGTAAGAATCGCACTGACTGATAAAACGCCATCAAGAGCATGAACTGCTTTTTCTGCAGATTTGCGTAAAGATTCCATCTCTGCAGCCTGCGCAGGATCAATTTCAATAGAGAACCCGACATTTCCATCTTTTATGATAAGGCCAGAAATCATGCCGAGACTGACAATGTCTTTTTTACTCTGAGGTTCTACAATCGTTCTCAAAGTATCGAGAATTTTTTGTTCTGTAACCTTACTCATCCCTGAATTCCCTTTGAATTCGCACTTGAATTTTCCGCGACTTGTACAATATGTGCAGTACTCTTGGTTGGTCTCTTGCACGTTGATTTAGGTGTTATGCCTTGATTATATGGTAGGGTCCACGACAAAGATAAGGGGGAATTGACGCACCCTTTGCAGAAAATATTCAGTTTTCTGTTGCGCTGGGCTTGAAAAACAGGTGCATTTAGTGACAGATTCAAGCAAATTCGTTTGCATTATTAATTGATTAACACAGGGAAAATAGATGCCTTGGGAAAATAAAGGTTCTGGCGGCGGCGGCCCTTGGGGCGGTGGTAATAGCGGCGGTGGTGGTGGACAACGACCACCAGATATAGAAGATATGATTCGAAAGAGTCAGGACCGGGTTAAAGAAATGATCCCAGGTGGTAGTGGATTCAGCGGTAAAGGCTTTGTCTTTATCCTCGGTGTTGTTTTGCTTCTATGGCTTGCATCCGGGTTTTATCGTGTTCAACCAAACCAACAGGGTGTTGTCCTTCAGTTTGGTAAGTGGGTGAAGACAACAGAAGCTGGTTTGAACTGGCATTATCCCTATCCAATCCAGACAGTCCTAACGCCGGAAGTCACAACCATTCATCAGATTGATATTGGTTTCCGTGGAAACAATACGGGTGGACGTACACAGACCAGAGCTGTTGCCGAAGAGAGTTTGATGCTGACCGGGGACCAGAATATTATTGATATTCATCTGACCCTTCAGTGGAAGATCGCAGAGCCTGGGCAGTTCCTGTTTAATATTCGCGAGCCGGAAGCAACGGTTAAAATTGCGGCAGAGTCAGCGCTACGTGAAGTTATTGGTCGAACAGATATTCAGCCGGCATTGACCGAAGCGCGTGATGACATTCAGTCACAGACACAAGTTCTTTTGCAGTCTATCCTTGATGATTATGAAGCAGGTATTTTGATTACAGAGGTTCAGCTTCAGAACGTTCAGCCTCCAGCGGCTGTGATTGATGCTTTTGATGATGTACAACGTTCTTTGCAGGATAAAGACAGAGCACGTAATGAAGCGGAGAAATACCGCAATGACATTATCCCGCGTGCTCGTGGTGAAGCGCAAAGACAAATTCAGGAAGCTGAAGCTTATAAAGAACGTCTTGTAAATGAAGCGACTGGTGAAGCTGATCGTTTCCTTTCAGTTTATCGTGAATATAAACAAAACCCAGAAGTGACCAAACGACGGATGTATCTTGAAACGATGCAAAAAGTTCTCAAGACAACCGATAAGGTGATTTTGGGATCTGAGCAGGATGGCGTTGTGCCATACCTGCCGCTTGATCAACTTCGTAAAAATAGCCAATAAGATCGGGAGTTAGTATTATGAATAATAAAATTACTCTCATTGTTGGAGTTGTTGTCATTGCTGTTGCGTTTCTTGCGAGCAGTATGCTTTTCACTGTGGACCAACGCGAACAGGCGATGGTTCTTCAATTTGGTAATCCAATCAAAACGGTTTCCGAGCCAGGGTTGGAATGGAAGCTTCCATGGCAAGATGTGCAAAAGTATGAAAAGCGTGTCCTAAATCTGGACCCACCTGTCGAGCGTATGATCCTTTCAGATCAGAAGCCTCTACTGGTTGATGCTTTCGCCCGCTATAAAATTGATGATCCCCTACAGTTTTTCAAAACAGTTCGTTCTGAAGATGGTGCACGTGCACGTTTGGGAACAATTGTTAATGCGGGTCTTCGTGGCGAACTTGGTAAAGCAACTTTGAGCACCGTGCTGTCTCCAGAGCGTGATGTGTTTATGGCGCGAGTTAAAAAGCATGTGAATGAGCAGGCTAAGCGTTTTGGTATTGATGTACTGGATATTCGTATCCGCCGTGCTGATCTACCAAATGAAACAAGCCAAGCTGTTTTTGCTCGTATGAAAACGGAACGTGAAAGAGAAGCGGCTGAATTTCGTGCCCAAGGTTTTGAGTTGGCGCAACGAATCAAATCAAGCGCTGATCGTGAAGTGACAGTTCTGACGGCGGAAGCCAAAAAAGAATCTGAAATTCTTCGTGGTCAGGGCGATGCAGCTCTTACAAAAATCTTGAACGATGCCTACGGGCAAGATCCAGAGTTCTTCAAGTTCTATCGTTCCATGCAGGCATATGAAGAGGCGTTAGCCACCAAAGGAACCTATATGGTGATTTCACCGGATAGTGATTTCTTTGAATTCTTCTCTGGCGTGAATGCACCGACTAAATCAGCTGAATAAGTTGATTTAATGATTATAAAGGCGGCGATATCTTTCGGGGTATCGCCGTTTTTTGTGGTAGATATTGACCCTGATATTTGATGAAAAAGTAGTGATTTTGATATGACTGAATTTCTAACGGCCTTGGCAATGGTACTTGTCATTGAGGGGGTTTTTCTATCGCTTTTTCCCCATCGGTTACGGCAATTGTTGGAACTTTTAGACGATATGTCGCCAAGTGCATTGCGTGTCGGTGGGTTGAGTTGTGCGGTTATTGGTGTTTTTCTGATCTGGATTATCAGATCTGTTTAGATAACGGCTTTAATAGTGAAGGGATTAAAGGGGCAATAAAGAGCGAAATGTCACGCGGAAGTCACAATTACGCCCATTTCGTCCCCCATCGTCAGAGGCAACATAGCTTGAAACTGATTGGTTTGAGCATAAATATTCGTTAGTCGCTTCGTGCGGCAAGAATTGTTGGAGAAATCACGAATGATAAAAAAAGCGGATTATACAATCAACCGCTCGGTGGCAGTGGCGGAAGCTGTAACCAATAGTCACAATATACAAAAATGGCTTGTTGGTGTGACTGTTGCTATTGGGATGCTTTCAATGGCTGCTGCGGCGAAGGCCCGTTCAGCGCCGGATAGCTTTGCTGATTTGGCTGAAGAGCTGTTGCCTTCAGTTGTTAATATTATCACAACGCAGACGATTGAGCCGAGTGAGCAAACCGACGGAGATCAACAAATTCCTCAAGGTGAAAACTTTGAAGAATTTTTCCGTGACTTCTTTGAACGTAGAGGAGGACGAGGCCCTCAACAGCCTCGTCGCGGTGGAGCTCAGGGCTCAGGCTTTATTATCGACTCAGATGGCTTGATCGTAACTAATCATCACGTGATTGAAGGCGCAGACGAAGTTGCTGTTCGCTTGCAGGATGGTACAGTTCTTGACGCAGAAATTATTGGTACAGACCAAAAAACTGATTTAGCTTTGTTAAAGGTTGATACAAAAATTGATCTTCCGGAAACCAAGTGGGGTGATTCTAACAAATCCCGGATTGGTGATTGGGTTCTCGCGATTGGAAATCCTTTTGGTCTCGGCGGCTCTGTGTCTGCTGGTATCATTTCGGCGCATTCACGTGATATCCGCTCTGGTCCTTATGATAACTTTATTCAGACAGATGCCGCGATTAACCGTGGGAATTCTGGCGGCCCACTCTTCAACATGGACGGTGAAGTTATCGGTGTTAACTCTGCAATCTATTCCCCATCAGGTGGCTCAGTGGGTATTGGTTTTTCTATACCTTCGACTATGGCGAAGAATATTATTGAGCAACTAGAATCTCACGGTGAAGTCAGACGTGGCTGGCTTGGTGTGCACATTCAAACTGTAACTGAAGAATTGGCCGAAGGTCTGCGTTTGGATGAGGCAAGCGGGGCGCTGGTTGCCTCTGTTGCCGAAGGTGGTCCGGCCGAGAAAGCTGGTATCAAGCAAGGTGATGTTATTCTGGAATTCAATGGTCGCAAAGTTCCTGAAATGCGCAAACTTCCTCTGATGGTGGCTGAAACTCCGATTGGTCGTGAAGTTGATGTCGTTGTCTGGCGCAAAGGAAAACGTAAAACGGTTCAGGTTGACCTCGGCCAACTGGATGATGATGTTGTCGCTGCGGTTGCACCTTCCAAGTCCGAGAAAAAAAATGAACGTAAGACAAGTAAGGTCGATGATCTTGGTCTCTATCTTGGTAAGCTTGATGGAGACACCAGACAGCGCTTTAAATTGAACGACAGCGTTAACGGTGTCGTGATCACTGATGTTGTTCCCAATAGCAGTGCAGCGGAGAAAAGCTTGCGTCCGGGTGATATTATCGTCGAAGTCGATCAGGAAGAAGTTTCTGATCCAGGACAGGTGGCATCACTTGTTGGTAAAGCCAAAGACGCTGGCTTCAGAGTTGTTACTCTGTTGGTCTTCAAACAAGGCGAATATTCCTGGGTTGCAATCAAGCTTGATTCGTAAACAGAGTACTTTTTTATGAAAAGGGCGTCCCGTTTATCGGTGACGCCCTTTGTTATGGCCTTCTTCGGGATACTGAAAATTTTCAGGCAAAATCTTCTTTGCTGTAGCCTTGATAGTAGAGGAGGGCCAGATGATCAGTGTGTTTGACCTGATATTCTGCAGTCTCCTGTACGATTGGTTTCGCGTGGTAACCAACGCCCATGCCAACAGCTGACAACATGGCTAGATCATTGGCGCCATCGCCAACCGCGCAAACATCGTTCAGGGTAATTCCCAGTTTTTGAATAAGGTCTTCTGTCGCTTCCAGTTTGGCTTCTCTCCCCAGAATGGGCTCGGTTACTGTGCCAGTCAGTTTGCCGTTTTTAATGTTAAGTGTGTTGGCTCGGTCTTCATTAAATTGACAGAGATCTCGAATTTGCGCTGTGAAAAACGTAAAACCCCCTGAGATCAGTGCCGTATAGGCACCATGTTTTCGCATGGTTTTGACAAGAGTATCAGCGCCCGGATTTAATTCCATCAGACTTGATATTTCTGAGAGTTCGCTTTCAGGAATATCTTTTAGAAGGGCTACTCTTTCTCTTAGAGACTCTTCAAAATTTAACTCTCCGTGCATCGAACGCTCAGTAATTTTGGCTATTTGGTCGCCTATTCCATGGCGTAAGGCAAGCTCATCAATCATTTCCTGATCGATAATGGTCGATTCCATATCCGCAACGAGCAACTTTTTACGTCGATTTGCTGTTTCCTGAACGGCAAAATCAAAAGAACTGCCCAACAATTCCTGTGATATAAGTTCCTTGGCTTCCCTAACTGTGAGGCCTGAGAAGAAAATATCGCATGCTTCCCCGTCTGAGAGCCAGTCCTGCTCTTCTAACGATGCACCATGTTCTGTCAGGCATGTAGAAATTGATTGAACCGTTGCATGATCAAGCAGGGAGCTATTCGGGCGGGCAACAAGGGTGGCAACAAAACGCATTGGGACGTGACCTCGGGTCTGATTAGTGGGTTCTGATTTGTTTTTGTGGCTCTTCAGATCAGGTTATAGTAGGAACCAGATAGACCTTGTTAAAGCAGAGAAGTCAGACGTGATCAACGATAAGCCTAAAGTAATTGTCATTACAGGACCGACCGCCAGTGGGAAATCAGCTTTGGGTGTTGATGCAGCACTTGCGCTGGATGGTGAGATTATTAACGCTGACTCCATGCAGATATACAAAGAGCTTGATGTGATCACGGCGCGCCCGGATCAGGCTGCATTGGAAAAGGTACCTCACCGTTTATATGGCAGCCTTTCTGGTGCCCGAAGATGTTCTGTTGAACAGTGGCGAACTCTGGCTATTCGTGAAATTGATCAGGTACATGAACAGGGGAAAATACCAATCCTTGTCGGTGGCACGGGGATGTATATCCGGGCACTGGAAAAGGGGATCGCCGAGATTCCTGATATTCCTGATGCTATTAGAGAAAAGGGGCGAGCCCGTTTAGCACAGATTGGGGGGGAGGCTTTTAAAGCTGAACTTTCTCTTCTTGATCCTGAAATAGGCGAGAAACTTAACCCCGGTGACAGTCAGAGATTGGCGCGAGCCTGGGAAGTTGCCTCTTATACTGGAAAATCGCTTTTGCATTGGCAAAGAGAAGCTAAGGGACAAGTGCCTGATTATGATTTTATCCGTTTTGCTTTGGTGCCGCCCCGCGAAGATCTTTACGATAACTGCAACAAACGATTTGAGATTATGTTGGATCTGGATGGTTTAAAAGAAATCGAAGATCTTCTTGCGCTGTCCCTTGATCCTTCATTGCCAATTATGAAGGCTTTGGGGGTACCGGAACTAGCTGAATATATTCAGGGAAAGGTGAGTCTGGAAAACGCAATTTCGCGTGCGCAGCAAAACACCCGTCGTTATGCAAAAAGGCAGATGACATGGATCAGAACACAATATAATGACGCTAAAATCGTAAATGAGAAATATTCGGAAAGATTACGGGGTGATTTTTTTAATTTTATTCGCCAAAGCGGCTTGACCCCTTCTTGCTAAGAGGCTAGTTTTCGCGCTCGCAACCAAAAAGAAAGGCTAGAGAATCTTGGCCTTTTACTCCTTTTCTTGTTACAGGCATTGGAGTTAGGATTGCACATCATTGAAAAGCCAGTTGTTTGAGAGGAATGAAACCAATGGCGACCGAACAGTTTACCGGCGCGGAAATAGTGATCAAAGCCCTGAAAGATCAGGGTGTGGACACCGTGTTTGGCTATCCTGGCGGTGCAGTGCTACCGATTTATGATGCGATCTTCAAACAGAACGACATTAAACATGTTCTCGTTCGTCAAGAAGGTGGTGCGGTGCACGCAGCGGAAGGATACGCAAGATCTACTGGTAAAGTCGGTGTGGTCCTCGTCACATCCGGTCCTGGCGCAACAAATGCTGTGACTGGTCTGACGGACGCTCTTTTGGATTCAATTCCCTTGATCTGTCTTACAGGACAGGTTCCAACACATTTGATCGGAAACGATGCGTTTCAAGAGGCTGATACAACAGGTATTACACGCCCTTGTACTAAACATAACTATCTTGTTCGTGATATCGAGAGTTTGTCTCGCACAATGCACGAAGCATTTTATGTTGCGCAAAATGGCCGCCCCGGTCCTGTTGTTATTGATCTGCCAAAAGATGTTCAACAAGGTAAGATTGATAGTTATCTTGCGCCGGAAGATGTGAAACACAGAAGCTACCGCCCACAAATAAACGGTGAAGTAGATCACATTAACGAAGCTGTTGAGTTGATCGCGAATGCAAAACGGCCAATCTTTTATGTTGGCGGTGGCGTAATTAACTCAGGGTCTTCTGCCTCAACAGTTTTGACCGAGCTTGTTCGTTTGACGGGCGCGCCTTGTACGACAACGTTGATGGGGCTTGGGGCTTACCCGGGGACAGATAAACAGTTTGTCGGCATGCTTGGTATGCATGGCACATACGAAGCCAATCTTGCCATGTACAACTGTGATGTCATGATCAACGTTGGTGCGCGTTTTGATGACCGTATTACCGGTGTTATCGATGAGTTCTCACCAGATTCAAAGAAAATTCATATTGATATTGATGCGAGCTCTATCAACAAGAATGTCATGGTGGACATTCCGATTGTTGGTGATGCCGGGCGTGTTGTTGAAGAGATGCTTCGGATCTGGAAAGAAAAGAAGCATTCTCTTGATGCCAAATCTCTAAAGGCGTGGTGGTCTCGTATCGATGAATGGCGTGCGAAAGATTGTCTTGGCTATGTTCAGGATGGCCCAATTATCAAGCCTCAACATGCGATTAAGCGTCTCTATGAGCTAACCAAAGATCGTAAACCTTATATTACCACAGAAGTGGGCCAGCATCAGATGTGGGCCGCACAATATTTCCATTTCGATGAGCCGAAGAAGTGGATGACATCTGGTGGATTGGGGACGATGGGTTATGGTCTTCCGGCGGCAGTTGGTGCTCAGCTTGCGCACCGTGAGGATCTGGTTATTGATATTTCCGGCGAAGCTTCTTTCATGATGAATATGCAAGAGCTGGGGACAATTGCTCAGTACAGGTTACCTGTTAAGATATTTGTGGTGAATAACCAGTGGATGGGCATGGTACGCCAATGGCAACAGCTACTTCATGGGAACCGTCATTCTGAAAGCTATTCAGATGCATTGCCTGATCTGGTGAAACTGGCTGAATCTTTCGGGTTGAAAGGGATGCGCTGTGAAAAGGCAGAAGACCTGGATCAAATGCTGCAGGAAATGATTGACTGCCCCGAGCCGGTTATCTTTGATTGTCAGGTCGCAAAAGAAGAAAACTGCTATCCGATGATACCATCAGGTGCAGCACATTATGAAATGTTGCTTGGCCCTGAAGATACAGCTGCGAAGCCAATTTCCGAAGAAGGAATGGTTCTCGTCTAATCGCGGATTGATTTGTTATTCGTGTTACTTTTTGAGAGGTAACGCGAAATAGATTGTGACAAAAACTATTAGTAGGATATGCGTCCCATGGCGCCGATGGATACAAATATTGAAAGCCGTACGATAGCGGTTCTTGTTGATAATGAGCCTGGCGTTCTCGCCAGAGTTATTGGCCTGTTTTCAGGTCGAGGATATAACATTGAAAGCTTGACTGTGACCGAAGTAGATGTCGCGCACGGTCTTTCTAGGATTACAGTCGTAACATCTGGTACAGCCCAGATTTTGGAACAAATTAAGGCCCAGTTGGGGCGTCTTGTTCCTGTTCATCGCGTCCGTGATTTGACAAAGGAAGGGACTTCTGTTGAAAGAGAACTTGCTTTGATCAAGGTTGCTGGTGCTGGTGAAAAGCGTGTTGAAGCTTTACGGATTGCGGATATTTTCCGTGCCCGTGTAGTTGATTCCAGTCACGATCACTTTGTTTTTGAAATGACAGGCAAAAGTGACAAGCTGGATGTCTTTGTTGATCTAATGCAACCCTTAGGGCTGATTGATGTCAGTCGGACAGGTGTTGTAGCCATTTCCCGCGGGGCAAAGGCGCTCTAGGCGATACAACCCACGAGATTTTCTATTTGATATAGCTATGAATAGCTACAGTAAGGAAGGAATAAGCGATGCGTGTCTATTATGACCGTGATGCGGATGTAAATCTGATTAAAGGTAAGAAGGTTGTAATCGTTGGTTACGGTAGCCAGGGTCATGCCCATGCTAACAACCTGAAAGACAGTGGCGTTAAAGATGTGCGTGTAGCACTGCGCCCGGGTTCTGGTTCAGCTGCTAAAGCTGAAGCTGCTGGTTTTGAAGTTATGGCTCCGGCTGATGCAGCTGCTTGGGCAGACGTTGTTATGATTCTGACACCTGATGAAAACCAAGCGGCTCTTTACAACGCTGACCTTGCTGCAAACCTCAAAGAAGGTGCCGCGATCGTCTTTGCACATGGTTTGAATGTTCACTTCAAGCTGATCGAACCACGTGCTGACCTTGATGTCTTCATGATCGCACCAAAAGGCCCAGGCCACACAGTACGTAGTGAATACCTAAAAGGTGGTGGTGTGCCGTGCTTGATTGCGGTTCATCAGAATGCTTCTGGTAACGCACAGGAAATAGCACTTTCTTATGCTTCTGCTATTGGTGGTGGTCGTTCTGGTGTGATTGAAACGACTTTCCGTGAAGAGTGTGAAACTGACCTCTTTGGTGAGCAGGTAGTTCTTTGTGGTGGTCTATGTGACCTCATTAAAGCTGGTTTCGAAACTCTTACCGAAGCTGGTTATGCGCCTGAAATGGCTTACTTCGAGTGCTTGCACGAAGTGAAGCTCATTGTTGATCTGATGTACGAAGGTGGTATGGCAAATATGCGTTATTCCATCTCCAATACAGCGGAATTTGGTGACTATGTAACTGGCCCACGTATTATTACTGACGAAACAAAAGCTGAAATGAAGCGTGTTCTTGCTGACATTCAGTCTGGTCGTTTTGTTCAGAAGTTTGTTTT
Source organism: Kiloniella sp. EL199 (assembly GCF_900313065.1). Lineage (GTDB taxonomy): Bacteria > Pseudomonadota > Alphaproteobacteria > Kiloniellales > Kiloniellaceae > Kiloniella. The sequence goes on along the minus strand of NZ_OMPU01000014.1, from coordinate 78,907 downwards.
GGACTATCAAGCTGGCCAGCCAGAACTTAAAGCGACACGCGGTTTGAATGCCGAGCACCCAATCGAAGAAGTTGGCTCTCGCCTGCGTGCGATGATGCCATGGATTGGTGCTAACAAGCTTGTTGACAAAGAAAAGAATTAATTTTCTTTGATCTATTAGAGAAAAGGCGGGTTTATCTCGCCTTTTTTTGTGTTTGTTGCGATTTGTTAACCATCTTTAAAGCTCTTTCTTTGCACGATATGTCCGTGGGGGGATTGATCTAAATACAGGGTGATAACAAGGAAATCGAGAAAGAGTAAACAAACTGCGATTTTCGGCCTTTCACAACGCGTGAAAAGTGTTATTGTACCCGACCATCGGGACATTCTGTTTCGGGGGGAATTTTGTGACTTTCTCCAAACATTACGGGGCAGTGCCTTGCAAAGTGTGCTTTGCAGGAGTATCCCTCGCATAATTGTGTATGACGTTTGAAATTTAGGGATAGCTAATTCATGGTCTCTTTGTTTGGCATGTTTTCTACCGATATGGCCATTGACCTCGGTACCGCCAACACCTTGGTATATGTGAAGGGACGGGGCATTGTCCTCAATGAACCTTCTGTGGTTGCAATCGGTGAGAAGAAAGGCAAGAAACAAGTTCTTGCTGTTGGTGATGAAGCCAAGTTAATGCTTGGTCGTACACCGGGTAACATCCAGGCTATTAGACCATTGCGCGATGGTGTTATTGCTGACTTTGATGTCGCAGAAGAAATGATCAAACACTTTATTCACAAGGTGCATGGTCGCCGTTCGTTTGCGCGCCCAAGAATTGTTGTTTGTGTTCCCTTCGGCTCTACTGCGGTAGAACGTCGTGCCATTCAGGAATCCGCTGAATCTGCTGGTGCACGCGAAGTTCATCTTGTCGAAGAGCCAATGGCCGCTGCAATCGGTGCCGGGCTTCCTGTAACCGAACCAACCGGTTCTATGGTTGTTGATATCGGTGGTGGAACAACAGAGGTTGCTGTCCTTTCTCTTGGCGGGATTGTGTATTCCAGATCTGTTCGCGTTGGTGGTGACAAAATGGATGAAGCGATTATCGCTTATATCCGTCGTAATCATAACCTTCTTGTCGGTGAAGCATCTGCTGAACGGATTAAAAAGGAAATCGGATCAGCTTGCCCGCCAGAAGATGGTGAAGGCATGACAATGGAAATCAAAGGCCGCGACCTTATGAACGGCGTGCCTAAAGAGTTGATCATCTCAGAGCGTCAAATTGCTGAAGCCCTTGCTGAGCCAGTTGGCGGTATTGTTGAGGCTGTGAAAGTTGCTCTTGAGCATACAGCACCGGAACTTGCAGCCGATATTGTCGATAAGGGTATTGTCTTGACCGGTGGTGGCGGATTGCTGCGTAACCTTGATTATGTTTTACGCGCCTCTACTGGCTTGCCTGTATCCATTGCTGATGACCCTCTTAGCTGTGTTGCTATGGGAACTGGTCGTTGCCTGGAAGATTGGAAAACACTTCAACACGTTCTCATTCAGATGTATTAACGTCAAATTTGAAATTATTTTGTGTTTTCACCAATTTAAAAGTTATTTTTTAACTTTTTGGTGTATAGTATATAGAATATTTTCAAAGGTTTGTGGCAGTTATCTCATGTTAAATGTAACAGGAGCAGAACTTGAATAAGAGGATTGGAGCCATCAGTCATGTGACAACGCCTGTTCAGGCGTGGCTTCACGGTTCTGCTTATGCTGTTTTGATTGTTGTCGCTATCGCATTGATAGTTTTAGCTAAAACGGGAAATGTTGGCGTTGAACGAGTGCGTACTGCCGTTGTTGACGGGGTGTCTCCTTTAATGGAGATCGCCAATCGTCCTGTTGTTATGATCAGTGATACGATTGAAACTGCTCAAAACTATGTTGCTCTGAAATCCGAAAATGAGGAATTGCGACGTCAGAATGAAAATCTACGTCGTTGGCAAATTGCTGCTGCCAAGCTGCAAGGTGAAAACGCTTCCCTGCGTGGAATGTTAAATCTTGCTCCTACACGTGCTCCAAGCATAACAACAGCGATGGTTGTTGCAGATCAGGGTGGCTCTTTTGTGCGTTCTGTTGTTGTCAATGCTGGTAGTCTAGAGGGAATTGCAAAAGGTCAAGCGGCCATGACTGGTCTTGGTTTGGCTGGTCGTGTGGCAGAAGTTGGTCGCCATTCTTCGCGTGTCATTCTTTTGACAGATCTGAGTAGCCGTATTCCTGTTTTTGTCGGGTCTTCGAGATCCAGAGCGATTTTGGCTGGGGATAACTCTCCTTCTCCATCACTACTTTATCTTGACGAAGGTGCTGATGTAAAAGTTGGGGATGCGATATACACTTCTGGTCAAGGCGGTGGTTTCGTTGCCGGGCTGCCTGTCGGAGTTGTACATTCCTTGACGGATGTTGCAATTAAAGTACGACCTTATGCCGACTGGGGCCATCTAGAGTTTTTACGCTTGGAAGATTATGGCTTGAAGCAAAATCTGGATATTTTGTACTCGGATAGCGGGGCCGAGGGACAAAAGTGAACCCGACCTTCTGGCAACGTATTGATGGATTAGCCCGTTCTGCTTGTCCTTTTACGATTACGCTTCTGCTTACTGTATTATTCCTTGTTCCCTTACGTATTCCAAGCTTGGCCGAGGTTGTTCCCTCAATCTTGCTGATTTCTGTTTTTTATTGGACATTATACCGTCCTGATTTGATGCCGATATGGGCTGTTTTCGGATTGGCTTTCATACATGATCTGCTGTCTGGTATTTTGCTGGGTGTTGGCCCCTTAATTTTCCTGCTGTTTTGCCTCGCATTAAATGGTCAGCGTAAGTTTCTTGTTAGCGCGTCTTTCTCAGCACTTTGGATTAATTTCTTTATTCTTTCCAGTTTGGCTTTTCTATTTAAATGGGTCTTAATATACTTGTTGGAACCGGGTATTCCTGATTATAGGCCAGTGATCTTTCAAAACCTGACGACTGTTGCTGTATACCCTGCTTTTTCATGGATTTTTGCCTTGATTCAGCGAACGTTACTCAAGGATTAGGAATTAAGTTTATGCCGATGGTTCACGAAGACCAGGACCGTCATAAAGGTTTCACACGCAGAATACTGATGCTTTCTTGTGGGAAGGCGGCATTGTTGTCTGCACTTGTTGGCCGTATGTATTATCTGCAGGTTATCGAGGCTGAGAAGTATAAAACCTTGGCTGAAGATAATCGTGTTAATCTTCGTTTATTGCCCCCTAGGCGCGGTAATATTCTTGATCGCTTTGGTGTCGAAGTCGCAAACAATCAGCAAAATTTCCGAGTTGTTGTGGTCAAAGAGCAGACACCTGATCTTATGGCAACTCTGGATGCCCTGGCTAAGCTTATCAGGCTTTCTGAGCATGACTACAAACGTATCCTTCGCGATGTAAAACGCAAAAGAGGTTTTGTGCCGGTTACCGTGAAAGATAATCTGAGCTGGGATCAGGTTAGCAGTATTGAAGTGAATTCAGCGGACTTGCCTGGGGCAAGTATCGAAGTTGGTGAAACCCGGTTCTATCCCTACGGTGCTAATATGTCCCACATTTTAGGCTACGTAGCAGCTGTTTCCGAGAAAGAGCTAACTGGCGATCCATTACTGGAACTTCCGGGTTTTAGGATTGGTAAAAGCGGTATAGAGAAATATCACGATGATGATATGCGCGGACAAGCGGGTACCAGTGAATTTGAAGTCAATGCATATGGTCGTGTCATTCGGGAACTTTCAAGAAATGAAGGTGGTAGTGGTCGGGAAATGATCCTGACGGTTGATGCTGGCCTGCAAACATTTGTCCAGCAAAGATTGATGAGTGAGCTATCTGCAGCGAGTGTTGTCCTTGATATTCAAAACGGGGATGTTCTCGCTATGGGATCTGTACCCGGATACGATCCAAGTGCCTTTAATCTTGGTCTAAGTAACAAACAGTGGAACGGGTTGATTAATAATCCCTATACACCGTTGACGAACAAAGCAATAGCCGGAACTTATGCACCGGGATCAACCTTTAAGATGGTGGTTGCTTTGGCTGCAATGAAAGAGGGTATTGGCGCTTTGAGCCATACGGCCTATTGCCCCGGTTTTATGAAGCTTGGAAATGCACGTTTCCATTGCTGGAAGCGTGGAGGGCACGGCACGGTCAACTTGATAGAAGGATTACAGCATTCCTGTGATATCTATTTCTATGATGTTGCCCGGCGCATCGGGGTTGATAAGATTGCGGAAATGGCAAACAAGTTCGGCCTGGGCGAGAAGGTTGGCATTGATTTACCTGGCGAACGTTCTGGTGTTATTCCGACGAAGGCATGGAAAGAGGCTAATATAGGAGAGCCGTGGCAAGGAGGAGAGACACTTGTCACCTCTATTGGGCAAGGGTTCGTGCTTGCAACTCCACTTCAGTTAGGTGTTATGACGGCTAGAATAGCTTCAGGCGGTAAAAAAGTGGTACCACGCCTTGCGCGAGGGTATCGGGAAGGTGAGAAAACCGTAGCCTATCCTGTTCCAGAATTTGAGGACCTGGGAATTCCAGCAGAGCATATGAAGATGATTTATCAGGGCATGGATGCTGTCTCGAATAACCCTCGTGGTACAGCTTATAAATATCGTATAAAAGATGAAGGTTGGGAGCTAGCTGGCAAGACAGGTACAGCGCAGGTCCGCAGAATTACACTTGCGGAAAGGCAAGCCGGAATTTTCAAAAACGAAGATCTACCATGGCGTCGTAGAGATCATGGCCTGTTTGTAGCCTATGCCCCGGTTGATAATCCCCGTTATGCTTGTGCTGTCATTGTTGAGCATGGCGGTGGTTCAAAAAGCGCAGCACCGATTGCACGTGATATTCTACGAGAAACACAGCGAAGAGATCCTGCGCGTACGACAGCTTTACCTTTGGAGCAAAGTGCAGAAATGATTAATTTGGCTGGAGAGTCATAAATATGGGTCAGCAGCCTCATTATCTTGGACGACATAACCCTGAAATTACTCTTGGTCAAAAACTCTGGCAGTTAAACTGGGGGATGATTGTTCTCATTTGTATGATTGCCTCAATTGGCTTGGGAATGCTTTATTCTGCTGCAAACGCCAGTTTTGATCCCTGGGCTTCAAGGCAGGCGATCCGCTTTGCTGTTGGCTTTGTTTTGATGGTTACTGTGGCTTTGGTGGATATACGCTTTTGGTTCCGTGTTAGTTACCTGTTTTACTTTGCTGCCTTAGTTCTTTTAGTCGGCGTTGAGGTTATGGGCAGTGTCGGAATGGGCGCGCAGCGATGGATTGATCTTAAGTTTATTCAGTTACAGCCATCAGAACTGATGAAAATAGCGATTGTCTTCGCTTTGGCTCGGTATTTTCATGGCGTTTCACAAGAGGATATCGGACGAATTACGTTTCTGATTATTCCTTTAGTTATGGTTTTTACCCCTTCTGTACTTGTCTTGAGACAGCCTGATTTGGGCACAACCGGGATGCTCGTTATGGCATCAGGGGCTGTTTTCTTTTGTGCTGGCGTGCGGCTTTGGAAGTTTGCCGTCGTGGTTGTTTCTGGTCTGGCTGCGATACCTATTGGGTGGCAGTTCTTGCATACCTATCAAAAAAATCGCGTTTTAATCTTTTTAAATCCCGAGCAGGATCCTCTGGGGACAGGGTATCATATTCATCAGTCCAAAATTGCTTTTGGATCAGGGGGCGTTTTCGGGAAAGGCTTTCTTCAAGGATCGCAAAGTCATTTGAACTTTTTACCCGAAAAGCAAACTGACTTTATCTTTACGATGCTTGCTGAAGAGTTTGGAATGGTCGGGGGACTTGTTCTTTTGGGCCTCTATGTGCTTTTGATGATTTATGGTTTGGCGATTTCTTTGCGCTCAAGAAATCAGTTTGGCCGGCTATTGGCGATTGGTTTGACCTTTAATCTTTTTCTTTATGTCTTTATCAACATCGCCATGATCATGGGGTTGGTCCCTGTGGTTGGTGTTCCTTTACCCCTTATTTCATATGGTGGAACTGTGATGTTGACCGTTATGATGGGGCTTGGACTTGTAATGTCTGTATGGCTTCACAGAGACATTAAAATTTCTCGCCATGGTGTTCATGATGAGTAACTTAACATCTCTATGCTGAATGTTGATAAACTGGTGCCTCTTAAAGTCTTCTTTAGAGACACCAATATCCGTATCCATTATCGAAGCGACGGTCTCTCCACATTCCCTTCATGTCAGCAATCAAGCCAGTTGGTTTGATTATTTGTTGAATGTTCGTGTTCGTGAGTGCTCTGTATCCATTATGAGGAACAGCACCAATTACACAATCATAAGGTTCGTCAGTTTCGAGAGATGGTTTTAGCTCTATATCAAAAAACTGTTTGGCTTCCAGAGGATCTGCCATGGAATCATGAACATCCACTTCATGTCCCAATTCTTTCAAGTCATTAACAATATCAGTTATTTTTGTGTTTCGTAGATCCGGCACATCTTCTTTAAAGGTTAATCCAAGGACAAGAGTTCGAGGCTTTTGTATGCCGGGATCTCTGGCAAGTATTGTGTTGTGGATGGCATTGCTTACCGCTTTGCTCATTGCCTCATTGGTTGAACGTCCTGACAAGATAACTTTTGGATCGTGTCCTGCCGCTGTTGCACAATGAGCAAGATAGTATGGATCAACACCAATACAATGCCCCCCGACAAGGCCTGGTTGAAAGTTTAGAAAGTTCCATTTTGTGCCCGCGGCTTCTAAAACGTCATAAACTGAAATGCCTAGCTTTTGGAAGATAACGGCGATTTCATTTACGAATGCGATGTTGATATCTCTTTGTGCATTCTCAATTACTTTTGCTGCTTCGGCTGTTTTAATGTTCTTTGCTACAAATATTCTGTCGCCATTCATGGTGCCATAGATGCTTTTAAGTGTTTGAGCTACTTCCGGGGTCTGCCCCGCGACGATCTTTGTGATATTATCAACGGTATGCTCTTTATCTCCTGGGTTTATTCGTTCGGGGGAATAGCCGAGGAAAAAGTCTTTTCCACATTCCAAACCTGAGCATTTGGCGAGAATAGGGCCACATATATCTTCGGTTACGCCAGGATAGACAGTACTTTCATAAACAACGATATCACCTTTTTTTAAAAAACCGCCAACAGTTTCAGATGCCATTTTTACAGGCGTGAGATCAGGTGTGTTTGTGCTGTCAACGGGTGTTGGAACAGTCACGATATGAACATTGTGATCTCTGATTTCTGTTTTATCGCTTGTTAAATGAAGAGTCGAATTTCGTAAATCAGGTGTTTCGATTTCGCCTGTGCGATCAAAACCGTCTAGAAGTTCCGAGATACGGTTCTGATTTATATCAAAACCTGTAACTTTGTAATATTTTGCCAAATGAATAGCCAGTGGTAGGCCGACGTAACCTAGGCCAATAATACTGATTTTTGAGTTCTCTGTCATAATACCAGCTTGAATAAATCAAAATTAATCTTTGTTCGTTGTAAGTGATCGCTGGTACCCAGGCAATATTAATTCTGCAAAGAAGGTAAGGAGTGAATTCAGCTTAGATCAAATAAAGGTAAAAATAGATGTTTGACCATTTGTTTACCATTTTGATGTTACTTAAAAGTGGTGCAAATTGGTCATGAAATCAAAAGGTTGTCTTGATGGCAGAATATAAAGGTATCGAAAGACGTCTCGTTTTTCGCCTGCTTGATTACTGGGAGAAGAAAAAAAACGGTCGGAAAATGCCAAGTCTGGATGACATTAAAGCATCCGAACTCGGAGACGACTGGGATTGGTGCTTCTTGATTTTGCTGGGGGATGAAGGTGAAGACGCAACCTTTCATCATATCGGATCTTTGATTTGGCCGGCTGATCGTGAACCGTTGATTGGTAAAGAGGTAAGCGCTACTCCTGATGATAGCCTTATTCAGCAGGCAGCACGCTTTATGCCAAGAGTGATGGAATTGGGGGTTCCTGTGAGTATTGGTGGTGAGTGTATGGACGGTGGGGATAAGCTTCTTTATCGTAGTACGTTAATGCCTTTATCATCGGATGATGAATTTGTTGATGCACTCTTTGGTGGTGCGAATTGCCGAAAAGTCACGAACAAATAAAGGTTTTAGCCGCGATGCCTCAGGCTGTTTCTTTCGAAGTTGATACATATCAGAATAATCGGTGGGTGCTTGAGTGCGTTCTTGATGATAAGGACATGGCACTGTCTACAGCGAAAAGATTGTATGATTCCAAACGGTTTTCTGCTGTGCGAGTGGTACAGGAAACGTTTGATGAAGATAGTAATTCCAGTCGAGAACGAGTAATTTTTGAGACCACTGTTGCTGATCGGGATAATCGAACAGCGAAACATCAGGCTGAAGCTGCAAAGGTTGATCGGTCAGAACGCAAAGCCCTGAAAAAACGCCCTCGCCAAGCTGTAAAACCTAAGGCTAAGGCAGCAAAGAAAAATGGTCCTAGTTTGTGGGTATTGTTGTTATGGCTTGTCGCTATACTCGCAAGCGGGGCAACACTGCTTTATTATTTGCAGCGTTTATGATGATTGTTATCGGCAGGACTTATGATCGAAGCCCTGCCATTACGATCTAATTTATTTCCAATAAATTGTGAAGTCTTCCGGATCTGGGCGTTTACGTTCTTTTACATCTCTCTCGACACTACCAACATAGAGAAAGCCTATGATATCCATATTGTCCTCAAGACCTAATCCTTGTTTGACATTTTGATCATAGGCAGCATTTCCAGTAAGCCAGATTGCTCCATAATTCCGCTCATGAGCAGCAAGCATGATATTTTGAGCTGCTGCGCCTGCGGAAAGAACTCGTTCATTTTTCGGTACACCGGGTTTTTCATCTGTCATGACAGAGCAGACAACGATGACGAGTGGTGCCAGTTTGGGGCGACTACCTTCTTTTTCCAGCTGTTCCGCAGTTGCGTCAGGATTTCGTTTTTTGAGTGATTCTATAAAAAGGTCAGATAGCTTATGTCTTGCCTCGCCTTCGATCACGATAAAACGCCATGGGCGTAACCATCCATGGTCTGGCGCAGTGACGGCTGCACGAAGCATGTAATTAATATCTTCTTTGCTTGGGGCGGGATCTACCATCCATTGGGTAACGATAGATTTACGAGATAAAAGAAATGACAAGATAATCTCCTAATAAGCTTTATCCAACTCATAAATGATAATGCGTAAAGTTACATCTTCTTTTTGATCTAAATGATCGCCAGAAAGGTGATGGTGCATTTAAATATAGTTATCATTATTAATCTATTTGCAATCGATTATCATTTACACTATATGTTGATCGTGGATGAAAATCATTCTCAACGGCGAGAGAGAAAATGTACGTTTGCATATGTAATGGCTTTACAGAAAAAGATGTGAAGAATGTTGTCGGCCTTGGCGCTTCTTCTGTCGCGGGTGTTTATAAAGCCATGGATTGTTCGCCACAGTGTGGAAAGTGTGGGTGTGATATCAAAAACATGCTTGATGAGGAAAAGTCCCTTAATGCACAGTTTGCAAAGATGAAACATCTCGCGGCCGAATAGGCATTAATCAACATAATAATACCGTCTTATACGTATATTGCACTCAAACGTTTTGCGTGTGATGAAATCGTTTTGAATTTCAATTTTACGGCGTAGCTCCAATACAATTTTAAACAGCTTCAAGACTGTAAAAGCTCACGTAGAGGGCGTTTTGTGCTTTCCGAATTTAATATGATCGGCATGGTTCCAAAAACAAACTTGATATATTAACAATTGAAAATAGTAGTTTTGGCGTTGTTGTTACTGCTCTTACCTAATAGTATTAGGTAAATATTATATTGTATAAATTAAAGTTGTTTTTTGGTGAGGAATTATGAAAAAGGCACAGGTGAAAGCTACGCAGTTAAAGGATTATGTGGCGCCGGCTTTCTTGGTAGATCATGTTGACTTAACGTTTTTTCTCAAACCCGAAGCAACAAAAGTTCATTCCAAGTTAAAGATCAGGCAAAATTCTGATAGCAAACAAGCACTTGTTTTGGATGGGGATAAACTTGGTCTGGATTCTGTCGCCATTGATGGAAGAATATTAGGGCGTGATGAATATGAACTCGGGGAATTTTCGCTTTCGATTCCAAATTTTCCTGCAGAAGCTGTACTTGAGATTATTACCTGCATCAATCCTGTGCAGAACACCAAGCTAGAAGGTCTTTATCTATCTGGCGGGAATTTTTGCACGCAATGTGAGGCAGAAGGTTTTCGCCGGATAACCTACTATCCGGATCGTCCTGATGTTATGGCGACATACACGGTGACTGTTCATGCTGATCGAAACAGTTATCCGATCCTGCTCTCGAATGGCAATTTAGTTGATCAGGGTATTGGAGATGACGGTAGTCACTGGGCGCGATGGGATGACCCTTTCCCGAAACCAAGTTATTTGTTTGCCTTGGTTGCCGGTGATTTGGCTTGTTACGAAGACAGTTTTAAAACAAGTTCTGGTCGGGACGTGACCCTTAAAATCTTTGTTGAACATGGAAACGAAGACAAGTGCGCTTACGCCATGGATTCTCTTATCCGTTCGATGAAGTGGGATGAAGAGCGGTTCGGGCTAGAGTACGATCTGGGTATCTTTAATATTGTGGCTGTTAGCGACTTTAATATGGGCGCGATGGAGAACAAGAGCCTGAATATTTTTAATTCAAAATGTATTCTTGCAAGCCCTGATACTGCGACGGATTTTGAATTCGAACGCATCGAAGCAATTGTTGCGCATGAATATTTTCATAACTGGACAGGGAACAGAGTTACGTGCCGTGACTGGTTTCAGTTAAGTTTAAAAGAAGGTTTGACGGTTTACAGGGACCAGGAATTCAGTGCAGATATGCGCTCTGCGCCAGTAAAACGAATTCTGGATGTTCGTACGTTACGTGCGCGACAATTCCCGGAAGATGCTGGCCCTCTTTCTCATCCGATCCGACCAGAGTCTTATATAGAGATAAATAACTTCTATACTTCGACCGTCTATGAAAAAGGCGGAGAGGTGATCAGGATGATGGCTGAACTTCTTGGGAAGGATGGTTTCCGCAAGGGACTGGATCTTTATTTTGAACGGCATGATAACCAAGCGGTAACCTGTGACGATTTTGTCGCGGCGATGGAAGATGCAAATGGTGCAGATCTTAAGCACTTCCGTCTTTGGTATAGCCAGGCGGGTACACCTGAAGTTGAAGCTAACTGGTCTTATGATGCAAAACAGGAAACTTTTACCCTAACGCTTGATCAGTTCACAGCACCAACACCAGGTCAGGATATAAAGCAACCGCTGCTTATACCTTTCACCATTGGTCTGATCGGACAGAATGGTAATGAACTCCCTTTAAAGCTTGAGGGAGAGAATGCAGAAAATCAGGAAACAAAACGTACTCTCCGTTTTGATCAGGAAAAGCAAACATTTACCTTTGTTGATGTTGGTGAGCAGCCAATTCCCTCTTTAAATAGAAACTTTTCAGCACCAATAAAACTATCGACCAAATATACAACTGAAAATCTTGCGTTCCTGATGGGACATGATAAAGATGCTTTTAGTCGGTGGGATGTAGCGCAAACATATGCTTCCAGATTGATGCTTAAGATGGTGAAGTCTGTTCAGGCTGGTGGAGTTGCTGAATTTGATCGTCAATATGCGGATGCTTTGGCGTTGAATATTGCAGACAAGTCACTTGATCCGGCGTTTTTGGCACAGATGCTTACCTTACCATCTATTGACTATGTCACAGAGCAAATGGAAGTTGCTGATTTTGTTGCTGTCGAAAAGGTCAGATCAGTATTTAAAGCAGGTATTGCGAAGGCCTTGTTTGGACAATTCAAAGAGCTTTATTCATCTGGTAAAGAGACCGCAGCCTATAGCCCGGATTCTGTTTCTGCCGGGCGTCGTGCTCTTTGTAATACGGCGCTTGGATACTTGTCAGTTATTGAAAATGATCCCGGGTGTTTGAAGCTTGTTGTTGAACAATTTGAAATGGCCGACAATATGACGGATCGGATGGCCGCCTTAACCTTATTGGCCGACATTCCGGGTGAGGAAAGAGAAAAGGCACTCAGCGTGTTTGAAAACCGTTATGCTGATAATGCTTTGGTTATGGATAAGTGGTTTGCTGTTCAGGCGACATCAACAATTCCAAATGCATTGGGGGAGGTGAAAAAACTGCTGACTCACTCGGCATTCTCTTATAAGAATCCAAATAAAGTCAGGGCTCTTATTGGATCATTCTCTGGTGCAAATCCGGCACGATTTCATGCCGAAGGTGGCGAAGGATATCGTTTCTTGGCCGACAGTATTATTCATTTGAACGGAATTAATCCACAAGTTGCTTCAAAGATCCTGGCTCCTTTAGGGAGTTGGCGCCGAATGAATGCGACACATCAGAAAATGATGAAGGCTGAATTACAGCGAATTCTGGATACTGAAAATCTTTCTAATGATGTCTACGAGATTGCATCTAAATCTCTTTCGTAGATTAAATCGCGTTATGAATTGGAAAAGATGCCTGCTTTAGCGGGCATTTTTTATTTAATAAGAAGCTTACGGCAATCGCCCAAACGATCTTGCCAACCGAGTGTCACCAGTTCGGGTGTGTCTTTTTCTTCGGTCGGGTAGCCAATGCAGCAATAGGCTACAAGTGCCCATTCGTCCGGGACTTCCAGTGTTTGCTTTACTGCGTCAGGATCGATGATAGAGACCCATCCAAGGCCGATGCCCTTTGCTCTGGCTGCGAGCCAGAGAGTATGGACTGATAACACTGCAGAGTATCGCAGCATTTCTGGCATGGATTGATGCCCCAGACCATGGCCTTGTTCGGTTTCTTCGTGTGCAAAAACCGCGAGCTGTATTGGGGCGCGATCCATTCCTGACAATTTAAGCTTGGCGTATAGCTTTGCTTTTTCTCCATCATAGCCTCTAAGCGCCTGGGCATTTGCGCTCTCAAAGTTTTCTTTGATTTCTTTCTTCTTTGTTTTGCTCTCGATCAGTACATAACGCCAGGGTTGGCTGTTTCCTACAGATGGGGCAAGGCAGGCGAGGTCTAATAGCTCGTCAAGTGTGCCTTCTGGTAGCGGATCAGTCTTGAATTGACGTACATCTCGGCGCCATTCCAGCAATTCGGTTAATTTGTTACAAAAATTATCGTTGAAATCTGGTTTGTTCATTACACTCGAAGCCAATCGTCGCTACTTATTGCCTGTAGAAAATGCATGGAATGTTGGGAACTGTCGATGGTTTTATTCATATTAGCCGTTTTTCATATTTGCCTTGCAACAACTTTATGTCCAAGAGAAAAGAGTTAGGTAAGAATTTGATGAAAACGGGTATGTGACCTGTGAGGACAAAGAGTTCAAAGTGATGTCAAAAACAAACGCTGGAGCTGCCCACTCATTAATTTTGGGTGGAGCTCGTTCCGGGAAAAGCAGTTATGCCGAACAGTTGGTGGAGAGACAAAAGGGAGATTGCCTTTATGTCGCGACAGCGAGAGTCTGGGATGACGAAATGGCTGATCGGATTGATGAGCATAAAGAACGTCGTGGCGAGCGATGGACAACCTTTGAAGAGCCGTTGGATTTAGTGAAATGCTTGAAACAAGTTCATCGACCTGATGCAGCTATTCTCGTCGATTGTCTGACTTTGTGGGTAACAAATCTGATGATGGAAGGGCGTGATCCTGACGTAGAAGGTGCACAACTGGTCGCGTCTTTGGCCGAGTTATCATGTCCTGTTGTGTTAGTTTCAAACGAAGTAGGTTTAGGGATTGTCCCCATGGACAAGATGTCCAGAGATTTCAGGGACTATGCAGGGCGTTTACATCAACGCCTTGCTGCAGTAGTCCCTTCCGTAACATTTATGGTGTCGGGGTTACCAATGCAGATTAAGCCATCTGCAATATGCTCTGACTAAATTTTTAAAAGCAGGATTTTGACGTATGTCTCAAGCAGCAAAAATTCCAGCCACTGTTATTACAGGTTTTCTGGGCGCTGGAAAAACTTCGACAATACAACATCTTTTGAAGACGGCTGGTGGTAAAAGAATTGCGCTTATTATTAATGAATTTGGTGACCTGGGTGTCGATAGTGACATTGTCAAAGGTTGTGGCATCGAAGGATGTAATGACGATGATGTTCTCGAGCTCGCCAATGGATGTATCTGTTGCACAGTTGCGGACGATTTTATTCCGACAATTGAAAAGCTGTTAAATCGCGAAACACCCCCTGATCACATTATCATTGAAACGTCTGGTCTGGCCTTACCCAAGCCATTGGTGAAAGCTTTTAACTGGCCTGAGATCCGTACCCGCGTAACCGTTGATGGCGTTATTACTTTGGTTGATGGCAGAGCTGTGGCCGATGGTTTGTTTGCCACGAACCCAGAGGCAATTGCGCAACAACGTGAAGCGGATGAAAATCTTGATCACGAAAGTCCTTTGGAAGAGCTTTTTGAAGAACAGCTTGCTTGTGCTGACATGGTTGTTGTGAATAAGCTTGATCTGCTTAACGAAGATGATATGGACACGGTTCTGGAGGCTATCCGGAAAGAAATTCGCCCTGAAGTAAAGATCGTGAAAATATCTCATGGTGAGATTAACGCATCTGTTCTGCTTGGGTTGGAAGCTGCGGCCGAGGATGATTTGGATTCTCGTCCTTCGCACCATGATGATGGGCACGAACATGATCACGATGATTTCGAGAGCTTTGCCGTGGAGTTGGGCGAGATCACAAACCCTGATGCGTTAGTTGAAAAGTTGCTTCCGATTGTCGCCGAGCACGATATTCTTCGGGTTAAGGGGTTTGCTGCTGTCGCTGACAAAGACATGCGCCTTGTCATCCAAGGTGTTGGGAGCAGATTCCAACATTATTTTGATCAGGAATGGTCTGATGGTGTTGAGCGCCGTTCCCGTCTTGTGATTATAGGTGATCACGATATGGATGAGCCTGCCATTCGTGCTGCATTTGCGGCCTAAAAAAGTATAACACCGAGACCGAGATACTAATCTCCCGGTTCCGGTGATTTTACGATATCAATCCGACGCTTATATTGAGCCAGGAAGAAGAACGCAAACCAAGAGAAATACTCTATGCATCTGTTACAAGCCCAACCCGGGGCAATCGCTGATGGATCCGAAGCAATCGACCTGGGGCAAACGCCAGGGGATATTGTTATTGTATCTGCGGCAGATACCGAATTGGCCAGTCTGGTTCAGGCCAGACAGGTAATTGGTGATGCATATCCGTCTCTGCGTTTGGCGAATTTGATGCAACTATCTCACAACATGTCAGTCGACTTGTATGTTGATGATATTATTGCCAATGCAAAGATTGTTGTGGCACGAATCCTCGGAGGGGCGGGCTATTGGCCCTATGGGGTCGAACAGCTTAGGGCTATTTGTAAGCAAAAGAATATTCCTCTGGTTTTATTACCGGGTGACGATCAGCCAGATGCAGAACTTGCTGCCCATTCGACAGTAGCACAGGATGTTTATCATCGGGTTTGGCAATATCTCATTCACGGTGGACCGGACAATTCCCGAAATCTGTTATGTTACCTTGCTGGATTAATTGATCGCGATTTTGAGTGGGTAGAGCCAAAGCCGTTATTGCGGTCAGGCATTTACTGGCCCGGAAGTGATAATCCTGAGCTGAATGATTTGCGTCGGGACTGGGTTGCTGGCGCACCAGTCGCTGCGATTGTTTTTTATCGCGCGCTTTTACAGGCTGCCAATCTGGCACCGGTTGATGCCTTGATCAAATCGCTGAAAGAAAAGGGTATTAATCCCTTACCTGTTTATTGTGCTTCGCTAAAAGAACCGATTTCGGCAGGAATCATCAGCACACTGTTAAAGGATGCAGATACTGGACTTATTCTGAATGCCACGGGCTTTGCAATTTCAACGCCCGGCGTGAGCAGAAAAGAAACCCCTTTCGATGTTGTTGATGCGCCAATTCTGCAGGTTATTTTCTCTGGCGGGAACGAGGCTGGGTGGCGAGAGGGTCTAAGCGGTCTTTCAGCCCGCGATATTGCAATGAATGTTGCGCTGCCAGAGGTTGATGGGCGTATCCTTTCCCGTGCCGTTTCATTCAAGTCAGAAGCCCGTTATGACGAAGCAACCCAAAGCTCTGTTGTCAGTTATCAGGAGGTAACAGACCGGATTGATTTTGTTGCTGATTTGGCAGCAGCGTGGCTGCGGCTTAGAAATAAAGAAATTTCTGAACGCAAAGTTGCGGTGATTATGGCGAACTATCCCAATCGGGACGGGCGCATGGGGAACGGCGTTGGCCTCGACACACCTGCAGGCACAATACAGCTTTTAAAGGCAATGGTTGGCGCCGGGTATAGCGTTTCAGATATTCCTGCGGACGGGAATGCTTTGGTCGAGCGCATGGCAGAGGGACCAACCAATGCTGCCATTGATGGACGCGTTATCAGATCAAAGATTTCTTTAAGTGCCTATGAACAGTTCTGGGAGGCTCTGCCTGTTGCTGTGAAAACAGCTATAGAGGATAGATGGGGGGCTTTCGAGAATGATCCTTTTTACATGCCAGATGCTGGTGCCTTTGCTGTATCTGCGTTTCATTGTGGCAAGATCATCATCGGACTTCAGCCTGCGCGTGGATATAACATCAATCCTGTTGAAACCTATCATGATCCCGATCTGGTGCCGCCACATGGGTATCTGGCCTTTTATGCTTGGTTGCGACAGGAAGAAAAGGTTGATGCCATTATCCATATGGGCAAGCATGGAAATATGGAATGGTTGCCCGGTAAGTCGTTAGCACTTTCCGGGGAATGTTTCCCGGAAGCTGTTTTTGGACCAACACCGCACCTCTATCCCTTTATTGTGAATGACCCCGGTGAAGGCACACAAGCAAAACGCCGTGCCCAAGCGGTGATCATCGACCACCTAACGCCGCCATTAACGCGGGCTGAATCCTATGGTCCGCTGGCAGACCTTGAGCAGCTTTGTGATGAGTACTACGAAGCTGCTGGGGTTGATCCCCGACGTTTGAAAGTTTTAAGGGACGAAATTCTCAAAATTACCCAGCGAATTGGTCTGGACAAAGATTGCGGGATTGAGCAAACGGATGATGAAGATGCCGCGCTTTCAAAGCTGGATAACTATCTTTGCGAATTGAAAGAAATGCAAATACGCGACGGTCTGCATGTCTTTGGCCTGGCCCCGGAAGGGCGTCTTTTGGATGATCTGCTCATTGCCTTGACGCGTTTGCCGCGTGGGGAAGGGAAAAAAGGGGATGCCTCTTTGATCAGATCGCTGTCAAAAGATTTGAACTTCCCGATTGAATTTGATCCCCTGGATTGTCGGTTTGGTGATCCCTGGTTTGGTCCTAAGCCTGATGTTCTCGCAGCGGGAGATAGCTGGCGAACCAACGGAGATACTGTAGAGCGTCTGGAAATTTTGGCTCAAAAGCTGGTATCCGGAGAGGTGCAGGCATTAGATGAATGGGAGAATACACGCCCAGTTCTTGCCGAGATAAACAACACGATCGGACCAACTGTAATCTCTTGTGGTGCCGAAGAGATTAAGGGCACTCTGCGCGGTCTTAACGGACAATTTGTTGAACCCGGTCCTTCTGGTGCTCCGACGAGAGGGCGTCCGGATGTGCTGCCAACGGGGCGTAATTTTTATTCAGTTGATTCCCGCGTTGTTCCGACCCCAGCGGCTTGGCATTTAGGCTGGAAATCAGCAAACTTGATGATTGAACGATATCGTCAGGAAAACGGGTCCTGGCCAAAGCGAATGGCGCTTTCTGCTTGGGGAACATCCAATATGCGAACAGGAGGGGATGACATCGCACAAGGCCTCGCTCTGATGGGAGTTCAACCAAAATGGGAACCTACTTCAAGACGTGTCGTGGGGTTTGAGGTCATGCCCTTGTCTGTTCTTGATCGGCCGCGTGTTGATGTCACTTTGCGTGTTTCCGGTTTTTTCCGCGATGCTTTCCCCGCTCAGATTGATCTGTTTGATTCTGCCTGCCGCGCTATTGCTGCTTTGGATGACGAAACAGAAAAAATGAACCCCTTGGCTGCAAGAGTATCCGCAGAATCTAAGGATCTCATTGCAAAAGGTCTGGATGAAAAAACGGCGGTCAAGCGTGCTGGATATCGTGTTTTTGGTTCTAAACCGGGGGCCTATGGCGCTGGATTACAGGCATTGATTGATGAGCGCGGTTGGGAATCAGAAGCCGATCTTGCCAAGGCCTATATAGGTTGGGGTGGTTATGCCTATGGAAGCGGAGGTGCTGGGGAAGCAGAACACGGCCTGTTTGAAAGCCGTCTGAGAGATGTGGAAGCGGTAATTCATAATCAGGATAATCGAGAGCATGATTTGCTGGATTCTGATGATTATTACCAGTTTGAAGGTGGAATAACCGCGGCTATTCGGCATCTTTCGGGTGAACAGCCAACTGTTTATCACAATGATCATTCTCGCCCTGAAAGCCCGCAAATCAGAACACTTCAGGAAGAAATCGGCCGTGTCGTCAGGGCGCGTGTTGTTAATCCTAAGTGGATTGATGGTGTCAGACGTCATGGTTACAAGGGGGCCTTTGAAATGGCGGCAACAGTGGATTATCTTTTTGCCTTTGCAGCGACAGCAAAAGTAGTTGAAGATCATCATTTTGATGCTGTTTTTGATGCCTATCTGGATGATGCAGAAGTTCGCGAATTTTTGGAGCAAAATAATCCTGCTGCTTTGCGGGAAATGGCAGAGCGG
This sequence comes from Kiloniella sp. EL199, assembly GCF_900313065.1. Lineage (GTDB taxonomy): Bacteria > Pseudomonadota > Alphaproteobacteria > Kiloniellales > Kiloniellaceae > Kiloniella. Next base: position 60,122 of record NZ_OMPU01000014.1, on the reverse strand, counting down.
CTGATCGAAGCGCAAGACAGGAACTTGTGGAAAGCACGTTCCAATTCTGCACGTGCTCTGTTGGAAAATATCGTTGCCAGCTAAATAAGCTGTTTTATAGAACGTATAGTTAGAGAAGACATTGGGGAGACATTAAATGAGCGATACAGAAAATAAACCAAGCGCGGAAGATTTTGAACGCGCCAATGAAAAATCAAAAAAGCGCAAAGCCGCCCGGGACAAAATGCTATCGAACAAGGTCAATGAAAAAGGTTTGATCATAGTTCATACGGGTAAGGGTAAAGGTAAATCCACAGCCGCATTTGGTCTGGCGACACGTGCTGTTGGCAATGGTATGAAAATAGGCGTTGTACAGTTTGTAAAAGGTAAGTGGGAAACAGGTGAAAAATACGTTCTGGAAAAATTCCCTGATCAGGTTGAAATGTATGCACTTGGCGAAGGTTTTACCTGGGATACGCAAGATAGAGAACGTGATATTGCTGCCGCTGAAAAAGCATGGGCTAAATCCAAAGAAATGATAGATGCGTGCCGTGGTGATAATCCGAAATATGACATGATTGTTTTGGACGAGCTGAATATTACACTTCGCTATGATCATCTGGTTTTGGAGGAAGTGATTGATTTCCTTGAAAACAAGCCAGAAGACTTACACGTTGTTATTACGGGACGAAATGCCAAGGAAGAGATGATCGAAATCGCAGATCTTGTGACAGAGATGACTTTGGTTAAGCATCCCTTTAGAGATCAGAACATTAAAGCTCAACGTGGTATTGAGTTCTAGCCAGAAAAAATAATTTTAAAAAGAAGGCGGCTTTTTGCCGCCTTTTTCGTTGAGAGCAAATGAAGCTTTAGATTTTAACTGGAACGTCCTAAGCTTCTGTACTTTCTTTGTTGCAGCTTTTAATTGCGATCCTTTATTCTTCGGAGACATAGATGTTTTTCGTTCCCGGCAAACACAAAGATCATGGTTTGCCTTACAACCCTTTTAAAGCTTGTGTGCTTCCGCGCCCAATTGCATGGCTTTCAACGCAGTCAGCCGAGGGTGTTTGTAATCTTGCACCTTATAGTTTTTTCAATGCTTTTGCGGATGAGCCACCCATTATTGGTGTGGGCATAGCCCCGGATAGCCGGGAAGAAGGTACAAAGGATACACTTCGGAATATTCTAGAAACAAAAGAGTTCGTTTTTAATCTTGTTTCATGGGAACAACGAACGTCGATGAACGAAAGCTCAAAGCCTGCCCCTGTTGATGTGGATGAGTTTGAAGAGGCGGGTCTTGAGAAACTTCCTTCGCAGATAGTCAAACCTCCTCGTGTGAAGGGGGCACCGGTTCACTTTGAATGCAAACTTTTCAAAACTGTGGACCTGCCGAAAAACGATAGCGGCAAACACTATACCCTGGTTCTTGGGGAAGTGGTCGGAATGCACATTGATGAGGCTTATCTTACGGATGGTATGGTTGATGCGACTAAAATGAAGCCCTTGGCGCGCCTTGGTTATCAGGATTATTCCGTTGTAAATGAAGTTGTGCAGTTGGTACGTCCTTCTGCCTAAATTGAACGAGTGTAAAATATAGAAGGTTCGATGCTGTAAAAGATTCGTACCGAGAAAGCAGGGCTGAGTGATGGTGTTTTCATTAGAGCAAGTTCAGTTAGATGCTCTTGATCTGTTGTACGTTTTGTTTTGCGGGTCAGTTGCCGGGCTTTGTCGTGGGTTTGCTGGTTTTGGCCTTTCTGCGTTAATTGTCACATCATTAACCCTAGTGCTTCTACCTGTCGAGGTTGTCCCGATTGCGCTGTTGCTTGAAATGATTTCAAGCTTGGTAATGGCCCGGATGACTTGGACAGCTATCCACTGGGGCCTGTTGAAATGGCTTTGTGTCGGTGCCGCAATTGGTGTGCCGGCAGGTGTTTTTCTGTTGAAAATAATACCCGCTGATCCTTTACGTATTGCCATCTCGTTGGGTGTATTGATCGCAAGTATTCTGTTGTTTTTGGGTGCACGCTTCAGAGTAAAAGAAAGTGATCCAAAGAATCTATCCGTCGGCTTAGTATCAGGTGTTGCCAATGGCGCTGCATCCTTGGGGGGATTACCTGTTGCGATCTATATGATGGCTGCGGCGCTTCCGGCAGAGGCCGTTCGGGCTACGATGAATCTGTATTTTCTAGTACTAGATGCCTATGGCACAGGAGCCTTGTTTTTTGCCGGGCTTTTAGATCAGGTTACGATTGCACGGGCACTACTTCTTGTTGTTCCAGTAACTCTGGGTATCTATCTTGGCAATTATATTTTCCAGCGTAGCTCAGCTAATCATTATCGCTATGTGGTTCTGATCCTCTTGATGGTGTTATCCATCTCGGGCTTAATCAAATCCCTCATCTGATTTGTTCAGAAAAAGGGAGTTGAAAGAACCTAAAACTGGAAGACCAGTATTCCCAAGCAGGCAGCGAAAGGACAGAGCATCCAAAAACCGGCACCTATGTAGAGTTTCAGAGCCAACTTTATATCCTTGGCAGAAAGGTTGCTTCGGCCACCGTTACCCATCCAGGGATCATCAACGACATAACCCGGATATTTACGAGGACCAGCAAGGGCAAAACCTAGCGCACCTGCAACAGCTGCTTCCTGCCATCCAGCATTGGGGGACCGATGTTGACCGGCATCACGAACCATAACTTTAAAGGCTCTGACTGCTGATGCTTTGGGAACCAAGAGACCGGCAAACACGTATAACAATCCGGCCAGACGTGCGGGAACCAGATTAACCAGATCATCCAGACGAGCAGCGAATTTGCCAAAGGCATCGTAACGTTCGTTTTTGTGCCCGATCATACTGTCCAAAGTATTGATTGCCTTGTAAGCACAAAGTCCGGGCAGACCAAAAAGAGCAAACCAGAAAACAGGGGCGACAACACCGTCAGAAAAATTTTCTGCCATGCTTTCGATTGCTGCCCGACAGATGCCTGCCTCGTCCAGACTTTCCGGATCTCGTCCAACCAGATGGCCGATGGCCTTTCTGCCTTCCCCTAAGCTTTGTGCAAGTGCCGTTGATACATTGTGAACCGCTGTCCCCAAACCTCGATAGGCAATAAGGCTGGAAGCAAGGATGGATTCGATGATCCAGCCATGAGATACTTGCCCCAGCGTTCGGGAGAGTATAAGACCGACAGCAACGGCCAGAGCAATGATTACGATTGAGAGTAAGGTCCCGAGAAAGATGCCGCTTATCCGGCTGTTCTTGGGATTATTCATTCGGTGTTCACTGATTTCTATGGCCTTCCCGATAATGACCACGGGGTGAGGAACATAGCGATAGAGCCACGCAGGATCACCGATTATGATATCTATGAAAATAGCAGTAATCAGGATCAGGATTGGTAAAAAAAGTGGTTCTTGGACCAAATACGACATCAACATGGCGCGAGAATGTTAGCAGTCTTGTTACAGGTCAAGTAGTCGTAAGCCATAATTTGATAAAAGTGTATCGCAGCAACGCCCCCCTGTTGCTAAAAAATGATGGATGAGGTGAGTATAATGACCGAAAACGGTCCTAAAATTGGTGTAATGGTTTGTGGACATGGCAGCCGTGATGAAGGCGCCGTCCGTGAATTTGAATCCGTTGCCCGGGGTATTCGCGAACGTCTGCCTCAATACGAAGTTGATAGCGGTTTTTTGGAATTCGCAACGCCAATTATTCGAACGGGTCTGGATAACTTGCGTGAATCTGGACATGATCTTGTTTTGGCTATTCCCGGAATGCTTTTTGCTGCTGGTCATGCCAAAAACGATATTCCATCTGTTTTACGTACCTACGAAGCACAAAACCCAGGGATGAAAATTGAATACGGTCGTGAGCTCGGTATTGATACCAAGCTGATCAAGGCTGCTGGGGACCGCATTCAGGAAGCTGTGGATAGTGCCAATAAAGAAAACGGTGAAGTGCCGATTAGTGAAACTATGCTGATGGTTGTTGGTCGTGGCGCGTCAGACCCTGATGCGAACTCCAACGTTAGTAAGGTAATGCGTCTTCTTTGGGAAGGTTTTGGTTTCGGCTGGGGCGAAGTTTGTTATTCCGGCGTAACCTTCCCGCTTGTTGAACCTGGCCTCGAGCATGCTGCGAAGCTCGGTTATAAGCGGGTTATTGTCTTCCCGTATTTCCTTTTCACGGGTATTCTTGTGAAGCGTATTTACAGCTATACAGACCTTGTCGCTGAGCGCCATCCTGAGATTGATTTCGTCAAAGCCCCATACCTTTCTGACCACCCACAGGTTCTGGACGCATTCGCAGATCGTGTTCAGGAGATCCTGGACGGTGCCAATGTCATGAATTGTAAGCTCTGTAAGTACAGAGAGCAGGTTCTGGGTTTTGAGGCCGAAATCGGCCTACCGCAAGAAAGTCATCATCACCATGTGGAAGGGATCGGTACAGGCCCTGCAGAAGATCACGATCATGGACACTCTCATTCTCACGACCACTCACATGATCACAGTCACGGGCATAGCCATGGCCATTCGCATGGTCACGGACATGATCACGACCATCACCACCATCCATACCCGCATGCTGACCACCCGCTGGGGCCAGTCACCATGAAAAAAGAAGATGGTATTGCATAACATCTCGGGATAAGGCCAAGGTCATGACAGTCGAATACGATTACATTCGGGACCCGCAAGAGATCTATCGCGAGTCCTTTGCTCAGATAGAAGCGGCGACTGACTTGAGTGCTCTTCCTGCTGATGTCGTGGATGTCGCAGTGCGAGTAATTCACGCTTGCGGTATGCCAGAGGTGGTTGAGGATCTTGCATGGACTGATGATGTTGCATCCAAGGGAAGGGCTGCGCTAATAGCCGGGGCACCCATTATTGTTGATTGTCGTATGGCACGTGATGGTATTATTCGAAACAGACTTCCTGCGAATAATCAGATCCTGTGTCCCCTGATTGATGAGCGCGTACCTGACATTGCCAAGGAAATTGGTAATACCCGCTCCGCTGCGGCAGTCGAGTTATGGAAAGAGCATCTTGAGGGGGCTGTTGTTGTTATCGGGAATGCCCCGACGGCACTGTTCCGGTTACTGGAAATTTTGCATGATGGTGCGCCCAAGCCGGCCGCGATCCTTGGGTTTCCAGTTGGGTTCGTTGGGGCTGCTGAATCAAAAGATGCCTTGATCGATGCAAAGATTGACGTTCCTTACATGACATTGCGTGGTCGTCGCGGGGGAAGTGCAATTGCATCTGCTGCCCTGAATGCAGTGGCAAAGGATAACAAATGACCTCTGAAGCAAACACGGGTGCCTGGCTCACCATTTTAGGCATTGGCGAAGAAGGGCTGGGTAGCTTGACACCCGTCGCCCGTCGTTTGCTTGATCAGACAAAGGTACTTGTTGGCGGAGAACGCCACTTGGCTATGTTGGGCAAAGACCAGCGAGAGCAGATAACCTGGACCTCACCTTTTTCATCAATGGTCGAAAAGATACTCGACCGTAGGGGCGAAGATATTTGTATTCTGGCGTCGGGCGATCCGATGTGTTTCGGTGTTGGGGCCACATTTTCCAAACGCATTCCTGCTTGTGAAATGCTTGTTGTTCCCGGTATCTCATCCTATTCGCTGGCCTGTTCCAGACTTGGTTGGGCCATGATGGATGTTGATATGTTAACATTACACGGGCGTCCTTTGAGCCTGCTTCATCCCCATGTTCAGCCGGGGGCACAATTGCTTATGCTAAGTGAGAACGGGACAACGCCTGCCGAAGTCGCCTCATTGCTGACAGATCGTGGTTTTGGCGATAGCAAGATTACCGTTCTTGAGCACATGGGCGGAGAGAAAGAACAGGTACTGGATGGGGTTGCGCACTGTTGGTCTTACCCAACCTGTGCAGATCTTAACACGATTGCTGTTGAGTGTATTGCAACACACCGTGCTGAAATATTGCCGACGGTTCCCGGATTACCCGATGATGCTTTTGTGCATGATGGGCAGTTGACCAAAAAGATTGTGCGTTCATCGACCCTGTCAGCTTTGATGCCGATGGCGGGACAGATTCTTTGGGATCTGGGGGCTGGTTGTGGATCCATTTCTATTGAGTGGATGCGTGCGGCCCGGGGAACAAAGGCTGTTGCGATTGAGCGGGATAAAGAGCGTCTTTCGAGCATCGCAGCGAATGCTCAGGCTTTGGGGACGCCCTTTTTATCTATTAAAGAAGGTGAACTGCTTTCTGTCCTTGGTGAGTTGATAAAAGAAGAGCAACGCCCTGATGCGATTTTTGTGGGTGGGGGAGCCACTTCAGAAGGGCTGTTTGATATTTGCTGGAAGATTTTAAAGCCCGGTGGTCGCTTTGTTGCAAACGTTGTGACGCTCGAAGGTGAAATGAAACTCTTTGAATGGCATAAAAAAGTCGGGGGAGAACTCAATCGTATTTCGATTAGTCAGGCATCCCCCATTGGACCTTATCATGGCTGGCGGGCGGCGATGCCTGTAACCCAGTATGCAGTGACGAAAAAATATGACGGGTAAACTCTATGGCGTCGGCATTGGCCCCGGCGATCCAGAACTCTTGACTTTAAAAGCCTTGCGGTTGATTCAAAAAACCAAGGTGTTGGCTTATCCGGCACCGGATGTTGGCGATAGTCTGGCGCGGACAATCGTGGCGGAACATCTACCGGGCGGGCAAACAGAATATCCTATCCGTATACCTATGGTGACAGAACGTTTTCCGGCACAGGACGTTTATGATCAGGCGGCCAAGGATATTACAGAGTTTCTGGAAGCTGGACAGGATGTTGTTGTGCTTTGCGAAGGCGATCCGTTTTTCTATGGGTCCTTTATGTATCTCTTTGGACGCATGATGGAACGTTTCGAGGTCGAGGTCGTACCGGGTGTTTCGTCCCTTATGGCTTGTTCAGCAATGGTTGGCGCTCCTTTGGCTGCGCGGAATGATGTCATGACAATCATTCCCGGCCCTGTTGATGCCGATATTATGAAACAACGCCTGCGCAATGTGCAGGCAGCGGCGATCATCAAGGTTGGTCGCCATTTTGAAAAAATTCGCAGCATTCTTGAAGAACTGGATTTGGTTGATTGTGCTCGCTATGTGGAACGCGCAACCATGGAAAACCAGAAAGTAATGCCTTTAAGCGAAGTGGGGGATGCCAAGGCACCTTACTTCTCAATGATTTTGGTCCACAAACGTGGTGAGGCCTGGACACTGTAATGACGCAAAAATTTGATCACTCTCCTGCCTTCGTAGCTCTGACTGCAGAAGGCGCGAAACTTGCTAAAAAATTACGCGATGCCTATGGCGTCGGCGAAATTCATGGTCGCGTGGGCCGTGTGGAAGGCGCTGATGTTTCTTTTGATGAAACCATTGCGCATCTTCAATCGCTTTTCCGCGAAGGGCGCGCCATTGTCGGTATCTGTGCTGCCGGTGTTCTTATTCGGGGTTTGTCTCCACTATTAGCCGACAAGCGTGCAGAACCGCCTGTCATTGCTGTTGCAGAGAATGGCTCTGCTGTGGTTCCTCTACTCGGTGGCCATCACGGGGCAAATGACCTGGCAAAGGCCTTGAGCAGTAAACTTGATGTTGTTGCCTCAATTACAACGGCTTCTGATAATCGTTTTGGCATCGCGCTGGATAATCCGCCTTCGGGTTGGAAGCTTGGTAATCCACAAGATTATAAAGCCTTTATTGCGGCTGTGCTGGCTGGTGCAGAGGTGAAACTCAATGGGGATGCTGATTGGGTGAAGACAGGGAGTCTTCCAATCTCTGACGACGGTGAGCTTGTTATCACTGTTACCGAGAAGGATCTCACTGGCTCTGAGAAAGAACTGATACTGCACCCGGCAACGCTCTCGCTTGGTGTTGGTTGTGAACGAAATGCAGAATCAGAAGAACTTTCAAAGCTTGTTTATGAGACTCTCAAAGCTGAGGGACTTTCTCCTAAAGCCTTGGCGGGCGTGTTCTCTATTGATGTCAAAGCGGATGAAACGGCTGTAGAGGCGCTTGCTGCCGAACTGGATGTTCCTGCGCGTTTCTTCCCGGCTGAAGAACTTGAAAAGCAGACGCCGAGGTTGGAAACACCATCAGATATCGTCTTTGCCGAGGTTGGCTGCCATGGGGTGTCCGAAGGATCTGCGCTCGCAGCTGTTGGTGATGAAGGTAAACTTCTTGTTGCCAAGAACAAGTCCAAACGTGCGACTTGTGCTATTGGACAATCAAAAAAGATCATCGAGACATCAACTTTGGGACAGGCGCGCGGTAAACTCTTTGTCGTTGGTTTGGGCCCCGGCGATCAGAGTTGGCGTGCACCGGAAGTGGATCGTGTGGTCCGCGGTGTAACGGATTTGGTTGGGTATCATCTCTACCTTGATTTGCTTGGTCCCTTGGCCGAAGGCAAGGACCGTCACGGCTATGAACTGGGCGAAGAAGAGATGCGTGTTCGTATCGCCCTGAACCTTGCTGCCGAAGGGCGCTCTGTTGCACTGGTTTGTTCAGGTGATCCCGGTATTTATGCCATGGCGGCACTGACCTTTGAGCTTTTGGATCGTGGAGAACGGGCCGATTGGAATCGTGTAGATATTCAGGTGACGCCGGGTATTTCTGCACTGCAGGGAGCTTCCGCTCGTATCGGGGCACCCTTGGGGCATGACTTCTGCACAATCTCTCTCTCTGATCTTTTGACCCCTTGGGAAGCCATTGAAAAGCGTTTGAATGCTGCGGCACAGGGGGATTTTGTTATTGCCTTCTATAACCCTGTTTCCAGACGCCGTACCAAGCAGCTTGCCACAGCGGTTGAAATTCTCCTTCAACACCGCCCGGCAGATACGCCGGTTATGCTGGGCCGCAACCTTGGTCGCGAAGGGGAAAGTATGACTGTTTTACGTCTTGATGAATTGACGCCGGATCAGGTTGATATGTTGACCGTTGTTCTTGTCGGATCCTCGACGTCACGCAAGATTGAAAAGTCAGACGGTTCATGTTGGGTGTACACCCCACGCGGTTATGAGAAGAAAGCCCACCTCTATGAGAACTTTGACGAGACAGGCGAAGTGAAAACGATCACAGAAGGATCAGCAGCATGACGGTATATTTCATTGGTGCTGGTCCGGGTGCACCGGATCTTATAACCATTCGAGGCCGTGATCTCATTGCCAAGTGCCCTGTGTGTCTCTATGCGGGATCATTGGTACCGGAAGGCGTTATTGCTTTTGCACCAGAAGATGTTTTGATCAAAGATACTGCGCCGATGAATCTTGATGAGATCATCGAAGACATCAGCACGGCTCATAAAGATGGTAAGGATGTTGCGCGGGTGCACTCTGGTGATCCCTGCCTCTATGGTTCTGTTGCCGAACAGATGCGCCGTCTTGATCAGCTAGGTATCGATTACGAAGTTGTCCCCGGTGTTTCAGCCTATGCTGCGGCTTCTGCGGTTATCCAGAAGGAATTGACACTACCGGAAGTCAGTCAGTCGATTATTCTGACACGGACAGCCATGAAATCTTCGGCAATGCCGAACAACGAAGATCTGGATACCTTTGGCAAATCAGGTGCAACCCTTGCCATTCACCTGTCCGTGCGTAACCTCAAACACCTTCAGGAAACGCTAATTCCGCATTACGGCGAAGATTGTCCGGTAGTGATTGCATATCGTGTGACCTGGCCGGATGAATTGATTATTCGCTGTACGCTCAAAGACGTGCGGGAAAAAGCCCGTGAAGCCAAAATCACCCGTACAGCTCTGATCCTGGTCGGACATGTCCTTGCAGATGATAAAGACTTCATCGACAGCAAACTATACGATCCAGATTTTGTTCATGTCCTGCGCCTTGGTAAGGATAAGAAAAAAGCAGCGGTCGTGGAACGCGAAGCAAATGTGCCGGGTGGATTGGATTGAAATTTATTAGGTTTATGAGTGAAAAGAGAGGCCTGAGAGCCTCTCTTTTTATTTTGGACACAATTTATGTATAGGATGCAAGGCAGATTTTAAACTCTATTAATTAAAACACTTAAACAAATTTAATGATTAAGATTTTTCAGGGCTTCTTGCACTTTATCATTTTTGTGGTTTTTACAGTAGTTACACAAATTGGCGGTATTGCTTACCTTCTCTCTTTATTTTTTAGAAGATATATAGCTCGAAATTGTAAATTGAAATTTGGCTATAGCTTTCTTCTGTTTATTATTTTTTACGGCTTTCTATGGGGAAGCTCTATATTTATCGCACCACAGTTTGGCCGTGTAGCACTACCTTGTTTCTCAGATCAGCCAGACAAAATTTTAGTTCAGTCGCCTCTTTATTGTATGTTGAATAGGCAGTATGTATCTCCAAAGTTATTGCACGTTGGTAATGCTTTGGCGACTGATATGAATACAAGGTTTCCTGGCACATACACACTGGCGCTTGATGCAAACTTTCCCTTTTTTGACGGATTTCCTTTGCTGCCACACTTATCTCATGATGATGGGAAAAAACTGGATATTGCATTCTATTACCGTGACAATAAAAATATGTATGCTGCAGGGGAAACGAAATCTCCTATAGGGTATTGGGGGTTCGAACAGCCTACTGGTAGCCATAGCCAGCTGTGCTCTAATAGTAATCAGAATTGGGATTTTCGGTGGGATATGGATTGGTTTCAAATGTTGAATAAACAGCACTACCAACTTGATCCCAAAAGAACCTCAACGGCATTACGGTGGCTAACGACCGAGGGAAGGTCTTATGGAGTATCAAAGGTTTTTATTGAACCTTATTTGACGAAGCGATTAGGAGTTTCAAATGAGATTATCCGCTTCCAAGGATGCAAAGCGGCTCGCCATGATGATCATATTCATATACAAATAACGAAATAATAATCATATCAACCCACTTCCGTGCATTCCCAAATCGTTCGATAACCTTCGGGTGAGTTCTGGGCAACAAACTCGGCCGAGGCCTTGCAGCTTTCATAAGTTGCGTAGGTTTCTGATCCCCCAATGATCATTTCCTGCTCTCCGTTCAAAAACGATATGAGGAAAAAAGTAATTTTAAACATGGGAACTATCCTTCCTATGCTTAAAGTACATTCAATCTTTATGCCAAGGCGATGACGAGACTAGGGAGATATTTTGACGGTAAAGGAGAATTAATTGATTTCGATGGGGAGTTGGTAGCGTGATTTAATGGCGGCCCATTCCGGATCGTCTTTCATTCTTAATATCATGCTGTCAAGGAACTCTCGGACCTGTGGAAGGTATCCGCTTACGAGAAAGCGTCGAAGAAAGATGCTGTGTTTGTATGTGCTGAAATAAATTTCTTCGCTAAGCTTTTCTTCCCATACGAGATAACGTGCAGAGCTTTCCGCCATTAAGCCGATATCAACACGTTTGCCGACGACCATCTTGATGAGGTTGCGCTCATGGGGGGCGTTCATTCTGGAAAAAGCTCCTTTTGCGACTTCATTGTCAATTCGTGCATAACGATGACCAAGAACGCCGCCCAATAATAAATCCTCAAGATCCCCCATGCTTTTGACCTCTATGGAACGATCTTTCCGTGAAAAATAAACATTTCCATCAGAGATTAGAGGGGCTGTCCATTCAAAGCGAGTTTTTGCATCTGAGCCAAACCAGTCGGGTGAAACCCAAGGGATAATTATATCACTGTTTGCTTTTAGCAGATTGTCCAGTCGCTTTCTGGGTAGAATCTTGAGTTTGAATTGGAACCTTTTGTTACCGTGCCTGTTCAGATAGTTCACCAGGTCGTGGCTTAAGCCTTTATTATCACTGACAACAAACGGGGGAACATTGTGATAGCTATAAATCTGATATTCAGTGGCTATGGAGATTTTCAAGGGAAAAAATATTCCAAAAGCCAGACTTACGATGAACGTTAAAGCCATATAACGGACGTTAGAAATAGATACACTACGAAGATCATTGGTCATGATAATAATCTTTGCTGCAAGCTAAAGTAAGCGTTCAGTGTATCATAATATTTGTGTTGACAGATATTTTTCTATCTTTGGGTGCATTTCAGTGGAGTCCAAGCCGCATTATCGGCGGGAGGGATATCGACTAACGGAAGTACTTTGATTGCGATTTTAATTCTGAATGTGGTGATTATGCAGCTTTTTCCAAGCTTCTTTAACGCTTGGCAGTTCAGAGGACATTAGCTCTTTTATTTTACCAAGGCTGTCTTCGGAAAAATTTGCATCCCTGAGTTTATCAATATGGACCTTGATAAACTCGCCGTTCTGGGCACAGGAAAACAATTCCGGGCTTATGACAATATGTCCGTCATCGGCCATCAGCATCAAGGGGCCATTGACCTGAATTTCATCTCCGCTTTGAAGAACTGCTTTAATTGTCATTTTTGGTACTCAGGACTATGAGTAAGTGAATTCGGAAGGCAACACTAAAAGATGTATTGTAAATTTTTTCTAAACTTTAAGTGTTGTCACGTATTGAAATGCGAAGAAACCATAAAAGTGAAAATGCAAAAAAGCAAGTTTTACCTAATCGAGTTAGAGATTTGAATATGCTTTGACCGTAAGTTTCGCTAAATCTTTTCCCAAAGCCCACTTTCGCCTGCGGCGTAAATTGCATCAATCAAGCGTTGATTTTTTTGCGAGTTTTCAAGGCTGAATACTTTTGCCTTATCTGCTGAATTTTTATCGATCACTGCCTGGGAAAAAGCTTCAATTTCCAGCTTGTACTGGTTGACACCTGAAAAATGGAATTCCTGCTGCTCGGAATGATTTGTGTTGTGGAGTATGACTTTGTCTGCGTCATAAAGGCCTGCATTGAAAGGGGCAGACACTTCTATCCATCCCTTGTCACCGTGGAATGATATTTCTTGGCGATGTGCGAGCTGTGTTGAGACATACATGGTCATTTCAAATCGGCCAAAATCTGCGCGACAGGATGCAAAGGTATCTGTGCCAAAGTTTTGATCGTATTTGACCTTTGCGGAAACGGCGACTGGTTCTGTTCCTGTTGCAAAGCGGGTTGCAACAGTTGGGTAAACACCGATATCAGGCAATGCGCCGCCGCCTAACTTGCGGATGTTCCGCATATTGTTGCTGTCTTTATTGAAATAGGTGAAAGCGGCCTGAACGTGTGACAGAGCACCGATGGCACCGCTTTGAATTAAATCACGTACTTTGTGCCATTGGGGGTGGTACGTGATCATGAAAGCCTCTGAAACCAGAACGCTGTTTTTATCTCTGGCTTGAATGATATCTTCTATTTGAGACGCTTTTAATGAAATTGGTTTTTCACAGAGAACATGTTTCCCGGCATTTGCTGCTTTGATCGACCATTCCACATGATGTGAAGTGGGAAGGGGGATGTAGACAATGTCTACAAGATCACTTGCCAAGAGTTCTTCATATGATCCAAATGCATGTGGAATTGCAAAGCGTTCTGCAAGGGCATCTGCTTTTGATTTGTCACGGCTTGCGATAGCTGTGATCACAGCATTGTCAGCATTTAAAATTGCCGGAATAACGTGTTCTACAGCAATTTTGGCAGTTGATAGAATTCCCCAACGCAGCATTTTTCGTTCCTGTTTAAAATTATTTCTATGTACCTATCTGATATTAAAGAGATAATAAAAATTATGCCAATAAGTTAACGGTAATTTCTGTCTCTTATTTACCTCAAACGATGAGTTCCATTACTTCGTTTGAAAGTATTGCTTAATCTTCCGGTTCGTAAAACTCTGTATCCAGATCATCCAGTTTTTCGGAAAAGTATTTTCGCGCATCTGCGATGCCTTGATTGTATTGTGATGGGCCAATTTTCTGTAACAGGAAATCGACGACCTCTGCTGCTCGAAATTCACTGATATCTTCGTCAAACTCTGAGTAGTGAAAGTTGACCAGAGCTTGGATAATGTCGGCTTTTCGTTCTTTTTCAAGTTTGATGCGCATAATATCAATACTTTTTTGTATTTAAAGCTGAATTCAAGAGAGGTTGCCTAGCCATTCCAGGCAATCTTCTATTGTCGTCTTGACCTGTGCAGGGGATAAGGAGGGCCGCGCTATCATCAAGACAGGAATGTTGAGCTTTCGGGCTGCGGTAATTTTTGCACTGGTTGCGGAACCGCCAGAGTTTTTGCTAACAATCAGATCAATTTTGTCTTCTTTTATAAGCTGGATTTCGTCGTGAACCGAAAAGGGGCCACGTTGCAAGATGATTTTCAGGTTAGATGCTTCTGTCTCTGTAGCGGGCGGTTCGATCATTCTTGCCACGAAGTTATGCTTTTTTAGTGCGGTGAAACCGCTGAGTTCTTTTTGTCCTGTTGTTAAAAACACAGTTAAAGAATTGCCCAGAGATTGCAAATGGTCCTGTGCAGATTGCATATCTGGAACATCAATCCATGTGTCGTTTTCTTCTTTTTTCCAAGCCGGGCGTTGTAAAATAAGGTGAGGGATCTCAAGTTTTTGGCAGGCTATCCAGGCATGGTTGGTTATAGTTGAGGCAAAGGGGTGCGTGGCATCTATAACGATGTCGATGGTGTTTGTTTCCAGATATTCTATGAGGCCCTCTATGCCGCCGAAACCACCAAGTCTTTCGTTACTGGATACCTTCTTACGGTTTGTTGTGACGCCGGCACGTGATGTCGTCACATGATAGGTGGGATATGAAGAGAGTTGATCTGCGAGTTGGTTGGCTTCGGTCGTGCCACCCAAAATCAAAATGCGTGTTTGAGCCTTGTTCTGATTTGATTGTCCGGCTGTTTTCTTGGCGACTGTTGATGTCATTTTGCAAAACCGGTTTTGGCAACAATGGTTCCGGGGCGATCAATGATAATAATCTCTAACTCGGTGTTATTTTTTTGGGAGCTTCCTCTTAGAATCTTCAAGGCTTCTGTCTGGGCAAGTTGAGCAACTTTTTCAGCCAGTGGAACTTTTTCAGCAACACAGCGAACAAGGATTTGATTGGCTGTATTGGCTGTTTGTGCTTTTTCAATGATATCTTCAGGGGCGTTTATTTCACGCAATCTATCGGCGAGCCACGACATATCGACCTGACTGCGGCCAGAGTGAAGATCCATATGACCCATGGCAAGTTTGGTCAGCTTGCCAAATCCACCACCAATGGTGAGCTTGGGGACAGGATGATCTCGGAGATACTTGAGCATACCTCCGGCAAAATCCCCCATATCAAGCATGTCTGTATCTTCAAGGCCGTAGAGATCCATAACAGCCTTTTCCGATGTTGATCCGGTGCAACCGGCAACATGTGGGCGATTGGTGGCTATGGCAACATCAATGCCGCGATGTATGGAATGAATCCAGGATGAACAGGAAAAGGGAATAACCACACCCGTGGTTCCCAGAATGGACAGGCCACCAAGAATGCCCAATCGCGGATTCCATGTCCTCTGGGCCAGTTCTTGGCCGTCGGGAATGGATATTTCAATCTCCACGTCGCCGGGCAGATTGTGTTCGTTGGCAATTTCCGTGATGACCTCGGTCATCATTTTTCTGGGAACCGGGTTGATCGCTGGCTCACCTGTCGGAATGGGTAGGCCCGGCTTGGTCACCATGCCAACCCCTTCGCCAGCGTGAAAGACTATGCCGCTTCCAGGCACGCCATGTCGAACCCGAGAGATTATCGTGGCACGATGGGTGACATCCGGGTCGTCGCCCGCATCCTTTATAATTGCTGCCATGGCAGAGCAATCGTCTTTTTCTTCTCTGCAAAGGGCAAAAGCGGGTTGCTCTCCTTTTGGGAGAGTTATAGTAACAGGATCAGGAAATTGATTTGTTACAAGAGCTGTATAGGCCGCTTTGGTTGCCGCAGTGGCACAGGCACCGGTGGTCCAGCCTCTTTTCAATTTTCCTTCTGGTTTTCGTGCCATGACAGTATAATGCTAAACCGTTATTCTATTAATCGTTCGGCTTTACTTCTGAATAGAGAATTAGAAAGTAACACCAGTTTAGAAGTATCTTCCCGGTTTGGGGTCTTTTCCCAAATTGAGATATCTTCACAGTGAAGCTACACGAGAAGGACAGTGTGATAAATGGATAAACTGCCTCTAGACCTTCCAAATTTTGAACCCGGCTGGGTTTGGCTTGTTGGTGGTGGACCGGGCGATGCTGGCCTTTTGACGCTCTATGGTTTGCATGCACTACGATCTGCCGATGTTCTGGTCTATGATGCGCTGGTTGGTGAAGATATCCTGAAGATGGCCCGTGAAGACTGTGTTCTTGAATACGCAGGTAAACGGGGCGGAAAACCGTCTTCAAAACAAGCCGATATTTCGCAACGCCTTGTTCAGCTGGCAAAAGAAGGTAAAAGAGTCCTGCGCCTGAAAGGCGGCGATCCTTTTGTGTTCGGTAGAGGTGGCGAGGAAGCTCTTGCGTTGGTCGAGGCGAATGTTCCTTTCCGTGTCGTTCCGGGTATTTCCAGTGGTATTGGCGGTTTGGCTTATGCTGGTATCCCTGTTACTCACCGGGATTGTAATTCGGCCGTTACCTTTCTAACGGGGCATAATGCGAGCGGTATTGTACCGGATAACATTAACTGGGAAGGGCTTGCACAGGGCTCACCCGTTATTGTGATCTACATGGCGATCAAACATTTGGGTGATATCGCACAAAAGTTAATGGCTCATGGCCGATCTGGGGATGAGCCTGTCGGCATCGTCAGTCGAGCGTCAACACCGTCACAAGAAGTTCTGGAAACGAGTTTGGGGCGCTGTGTAGATGATGTCGCCAAAAGCGGTATTGAACCGCCTGCACTTGTTGTGATTGGCGAAGTTGTTCGTCTGCGTTCTGGACTAGACTGGATGGGGGCGATGAACGGTCGCGTTCTGACATCTGATCCCCTGAAGCTATCCGTAAATGTCGATAAGGTTGCGAACGCTTGATTTCCAAAGATGGTGCTAAAAAGGTCAAACAGCAGGACACTTCTGTAAAAGCAGAGACCCCTAGGGGATTGATTATTGCGGCACCCTCTTCGGGCAGTGGCAAGACCACGCTGACTTTGGCGCTTTTGCGTTATTTCAAAAACAACAACCTTCGTGTTAACCCGGCCAAGGTTGGCCCGGATTATATTGACCCGGCCTATCACGCTGCCGCTGCCGGGCGTCCTTGTTTTAATCTCGATCCTTGGGCGATGAGAGACAAAAGTCTGGCTTCAATCATTACCTATAGCGGACAAGATGTTGATGTGATCCTGACCGAAGGCGTGATGGGGCTTTTTGATGGCGCGGCCGGTGGCGCTGGATCAACTGCTGAACTGGCCAAAAAAACCGGGTGGCCTGTTATCCTCGTTATTGATGTTAAGGGGATGTCGGCTTCGGCGGCGGCTATTTTACATGGCTTTGCCTCTTTTGATCCAAAAGTGACCGTTGGCGGTGTTATCTTCAACAGAGTTGGATCTCCGCGACATGCAGAGTTGCTCAAAGAAGCTTGTACTCCTCTTGGAATTCCGGTTCTCGGGTACCTGAAAAGGCAGGATGATCTAGTTTTGCCAAACAGACATCTTGGTTTGGTACAGGCAATTGAACATAGCGAACTTGATGACTATCTCGACAAAGCGGCAGAGCAGGTGGGGTGGGATGTTCGCTGTGAAGAGCTTCTGAAACAGGCACGTCCTTCTCTTCTTTCAGGGTTTTCTTCTTGTTCGGGCAAAGACACGCATAGTTTCGTGCCACCGATAGGGCAAAGGATTGCGATTGCTCAGGATGTTGCCTTTTCCTTTATCTATCCGGCACTTTTGGAAGGCTGGAAAAGAGCAGGTGCAGAGCTGAGTTTTTTCTCTCCCCTCGCAGATGAAAAGCCAAGTGCAGAAGTTGATGCGATCTATCTGCCCGGCGGATACCCAGAGCTACATGTGGGGCAACTTGGTGCAAACCTGAACTTTATAGAAAGCCTGCGTCAGGCAGCAAAGAAGAGCAAAACGATTTATGGTGAGTGTGGTGGCTATATGGTTCTGGGCAAGGGACTAATAGATACTCGCGGAGATCATCATGAGTTGGCGGGTCTTTTACCTTTTGAGACGTCTTTTGCTGTGCGGCGTCGATCATTGGGGTATCGCGAGGTTACGACTCTCGGAAACACTGCTCTTGGTGATAAGGGATCAACCTTCAAAGCCCATGAATTTCATTACTCTACGGTAGTGGGAGATGAGGGTGATAATCCTTTGTTTGATGTCAGGGATGCTGCGGGTCAAAAACAGGGACAGGTTGGATGCGTAAATGGCTCTGTTATAGGGTCTTATATTCATCTTATTGATCAATCTTGAGAGACTGGCCTGAGCGTCCTCAATGACTTGAATGTTGATTTCTTACCGCTTTAAGATGAAAAGAAACAAAAACTGTGGTACTATAATTCCGTGGGGGTTTGAGAGTTCAATTTGAACTCTCATACTCAAGAGGAAAGTATCACGTGCAAGTGAACCGAGAACGTTTTCATAGTTCTGCTCAGTGTTTACCGCCACCCCAAGCTTACCCGATGATCCGGGGGACTGTTGGTCGATATCTCGCACGTCCGTGGTTCGATGCGCTAGCTCTTCGTCTTCTTGTTAAATATCTTTTCCCGCTGACACACGTTTTGCAAACGGCAATTGTAAGTGAGGGCGATGCCAAAAAGCTGGCCGATAATCTTGGCCTCAAGCATGCCTTGCCTGATAGTTGTGACAAAGCGCTGACAGAAGTTTGCATTCGTAACCATGTGGCAAAATCAGCTTTTGAACGCTGGAAAGTGGTTATGTTTGGCGATGGCCTAAGTATCGCGGGAAGGGTCTTTGCCGAACGACGGCGACAAGAAACGCAGCAAAGGCTATTAGAAGCGTCTCTGTTCTTTAAAGAAATTCGTAGGGAAGTCGCCCCTGTCCAATGGCAACTGCCAACCTCAAAAGAGTTTTTTAAAATGTTCGGGGATTATCTGGACGATTTAGACCATTTCTATTCCCCACCAAAAAAATTGCCTGCGGTTCATTCTTCGCATTCTATTCACGGCGTTTACGGGCGTGAATACTGGCTGCGCTATGAGTCTGAATTCGGGGCAGAAAACTGGGTCCGTTGTTATGAACCCCTCGCAGGATTGGAACCTACTGCTCCGACGATTGTTTTTTTACAGGGGCTTGGTGTTGAACAGGATTGTTTTCAGGATCGGGAAGATCCTGTTTGTGCACTGACAGACGCTGGCTTTCGCGTTTTACGTATGCAGCAACCGGGGCATGGTTTTCGAAAAGCGCCGGGGTTTTATGCCGGGGAACAGATATTCAGCGAAGGTCCTATGGGACTGATCAAACTCTACAGGCAATGGATTTCAGATATTTCTGTGTTGATGGGCTGGGTGCGGCAACAACGTGGTGGCCCCGTTGTTCTTGGCGGTGTCAGCTTGGGCGCGTTAACGGCACAGCTTTATTCTTCTGTCGCGTGGAATTGGCATGATGATTTGAAACCGGATTCACTACTTTTGATTGGCACCAGCGGAAATGTATTGGATGTGTTGCTCAAAGGATGTTTGACCCAAGCACTTGGTATTCCAAAAAAACTTCATGAACTGGGCTGGCGTGAGGCCGATTATGTGAAGTGCTTGCCCTTTGTACAGCCAACAGGTCATTCAGTCGTGTCGCCGGAAAAGGTGATCTTTATGCTTGGGCAGGCGGATAAATTGACACCTTATAAAGGTGGGCTGGAATTAGCCAATCGCTGGCGAGTTCCCCCTGAAAATAGATTCCTCAGGAATGGTAAGGGACATTTTTCTTTACTCATTGACCTTATTCGCGATCCGATAGTTTTGAGACGATTAATTGAAATCACATCGTAGATTTTTGCTGTCATTGTTACAGATACCTGTTGGCTCAAAAAAACGGATGGGTTCACAAATAAGAGTAGATGATTTTACACATGCAATTATGGCACGAGTGGTCTGTGAGACTGGGCATTAACAAGATCACTCTTATCTGATATGTTGCCCGAAATTTGTACTGCAATTCTTGTTTTGCAGGTACAGGATTAGGTGTGACGGGTAAAAGGTCGGGATCAATTCTGGCTTGATTACCATAGGGGATGGCCTTACATAGCCATCAAACAGACAAACTCTGGCGGCTGGCGCCAAAGTACGTTTACCGCAGTAAGTTTTACGAGATAAGCGAGCTCATGAATTCTCTTGGTATTGATAAAGAGCCTAAAGATACACGCGTTGTTGTTGCCATGTCCGGTGGTGTCGATAGCTCGGTTGTTGCGTGTATGATGAAAGAAGAAGGTTATGACGTTATTGGCGTTACCCTTCAACTCTATGATCATGGGATTGCTTTGGAGAAAAGCGGTGCTTGCTGTGCCGGGCAGGATATTTATGATGCCCGTACTGTGGCTGATCGCTATGGGTTCCCGCACTATATTCTGGATTATGAATCACGCTTTAAGCAAGACGTGATGGAAGATTTCGCCGACAGCTATATGCGCGGTGAAACACCTATTCCCTGTGTGCGTTGTAATCAGAAAGTCAAATTCAAAGACATGCTGGCAATGGCCAAGGACCTTGGTGCAGATGTGATGGCAACGGGCCACTATGTTCAGCGTATCGATGGTCCAAATGGTCCTGAGCTTCACCGGGCTTTTGACTATACAAAAGATCAGACTTATTTCCTCTTCACGACGACCGAAGATCAACTGGACTTTCTCCGGTTCCCTCTGGGGGGATTGCCGAAAACAGAAACCCGCAAGATTGCTGAACGCATGGGGCTATCGGTCGCCGATAAGCCGGATAGTCAGGATATCTGTTTTGTGCCGGACGGATCTTATGCCCGTGTTGTTGAGCGCTTGCGTCCGGGGGCATTGGACAAGGGGGATATTGTTCATCTTGATGGCACTGTTCTGGGGCAGCACGATGGTATTATCAACTATACGGTTGGACAGCGTCGCGGTATCGGTGTTGGTGGTACCAGCGATCCGATTTATGTTATTCGCCTCGATGCAGAGAAGAAACAGGTTATTGTTGGCCCGAAAGAGGCACTTTCCCGTGATGTTGTTCTTGTGAATGAACTTAACTGGCTGGCGGAACCTTTAACTGATCAGGGCCGTGAAGTCACCGTCAAGTTGCGTTCTGCATCGAAACCAACCCCAGCCACGGTATACCCTGAAGGACAGGGATTGGGGATGGGCGGTGCCCGTGTTGTGTTACATGATCCATTGTATGGAATTTCACCGGGGCAGGCTGCCGTTTTCTATGATGGTGATCGTGTGTTAGGCGGTGGCTGGATTGTTTCTACTGAAAAGCAGGTTCTAGACGAAGAGGCACAAGGTGTCGCTTAACCTTTAAGCCAGTAGGTTTATTTCTTTCTGGAAATATAATTTTGTTCCTGTTATGTTCTTTGATGTGTTTTTTCCCACATTTCACAGAAATAGCAGTGCATGATCCCTCAGATAAGTAATTCCCAAGCCCGAAGACTGTTTATGCAGCGACAGGGGCTATGCGATAACCCTACAGCGAAACAGAGTAAACCCGCGTTACTGGACCTGATAGAACGCATGGGCTTTGTGCAGCTCGACAGCATTAATACTGTCGAGCGCGCACATCACATGATCCTCTTTTCCCGAAATCAGACCTATCAGAAAAAACACTTTGATCAGCTTTTGGAAAAAGATCGCTCGCTATTTGAAAACTGGACACACGATGCATCGGTTATCCCGACGATCTTTTATCCCTATTGGAAATATCGTTTTGGACGTACAGAAGCTTATTTGCTTGAAAGATGGCGCAAATGGCGACGGGAAGGCTTTGAAGAAAATTTCAAGGCAGTTCTGGAACATATTTGTGTGAATGGTCCCACGCGTTCTCGGGATATGAAAAAGCCGGATAAGGCGCCGGATATAGGGAATGCAAAAAAGAAAAATCAGGGTTGGTGGGATTGGCACCCATCCAAAACGGCGTTGGAATTTCTTTGGCGTACCGGGGCTTTGTCAGTTGATCGGCGCGATGGCTTTCAGAAGGTTTATGACGTCACAGACAGAATTATTCCGTCAGAAATTCTTTCCCAAGATATCGACCATGAGAGCTTTATAGATTGGTCGTGCCGTTCTGCGATGGAGAAACTCGGCTTTGCGACGCCGGGGGAACTCGCTGCTTTTTGGGATGGCATCAAACCTGCCGAAGCCAAAGTCTGGTGCGAAGACAGACTTGGCAAGGAAATCGTCGAGATTGAAGTGTTATCTGCCGATGGCAGCAAGCCCCGTAAAGTCTATGCTTTTGAGGGCATTATAAGTCAGTTGGATAGCTTGCCGACTGCCCCGAAGCGTGTCCGGGTGCTTAGTCCTTTTGATCCTTTGATCCGGGATAGAAAGCGGACCGAACGTCTCTTTGATTTTCACTACCGTATCGAAGTCTTTGTTCCCGAAGCAAAGCGGCAATATGGATACTATGTTTTTCCTTTGCTTGAGGGGGAAAACCTTATTGGCCGGATTGATATGAAACGGCAAGGAACGGAGTTGTTTGTCAAAGGTTTGTGGCTTGAGTCCAAAGTGCGCGCCAGCAAAGGGCGCTTGAGTGCCCTAACATCCGAGTTGGAGCGGATCAGGCGTTTTGTTGGCTGTGAGAGTCTGACCTTTGCAGATGATTATTTGAAGTCAGGCTAACTCTATCATCTTACTTCTAGTCTAGAGGTCAAAAGGCCTTAATAAATCCACTCGGCAAGCTTTGGGTTTATTTCGATGGCGTCGTTAAAAAGCCAAACCATACGATCACAGAACCACATCTTTCCAATGATCATGGCAAAGCCAAAAAACATGGTTGGCCAAAACAGATTCAGATAGGCCGTGATAATGCCGCCCAAAAATCCAAACCCGGCCAAGATGCCCAACGCACGTGTTTGGGATCTGTGCATGTCGAGCAGTTCGTCCAGCCCGTCAAAGGGAACTTCTTTGAGCCAGACGCGTTCACCGAAGGTGACTTGCGAAGCCCAGAAGTCAGTGTGACGTGGCTTGGGGAAGATACGGGGATTGAGGTACATCCAGAAAGCAAAAAGAAACAAAAGAAAGCCAGCTATAGGCCAACCCCAAGCTTCATGAGACCATATCGCCGGGAACATGAGCCATCCTGTTACGAGGCGTGACCACCCTGACATTGGGTGAGAATGGTGTTCCCAGGTATTCTGCGACATTTTGAAGATGTTTCGCATGGTATAGCTCGGCTATTGTTTTTTTCAGTTTGAAAAGAGTAGATAAAGCGAGGGTAGTGATATGAAAAGCCGGATTCAAGCCAATACTAGCACAATTTTCATTTGTCCTGCTTCTGCCTCCTTAAAGATCCTGGCTGAGTGAGGAGCGGATTTTCAAAAAAAATAAAAAGCGTATCACTCCGCTATTGACAGTTTTGTGTCATGGCATTATCACCCCTCTTACAGCGCGAATGATTGACGAATCAGTTAATCAAAACGGCACTGTCAAAGCCTTATGGCGGAGTAGCTCAGCTGGTTAGAGCAGCGGAATCATAATCCGCGTGTCGGGGGTTCAAGTCCCTCCTCCGCTACCAATTCAAAAAGCCTCGGCAAACGCCGGGGCTTTTTCTGTTTTTGTTCATAGAATTACTGCGTCTTTTGCTTCAGGTTGAAAATATTACTTATTAGGGTGTTTAGATCAAGCTGGTATGTTATTGGTTTGATTTTTTTGCCGGGAAGGTATAGGAAATCTCGTGAATTTGCGTAATTAATATAATTTATTACTCCAATACCACACCACTTGGTTGCGCGTGTGTGAGCTTTTAAGGAGAGAGCAAAGTAGTGGATGCTGTATTTGATATATTAGTTCGACGGATTTCTGAACAACATGGACCATTAGTGAATCGCTTACGCTCTGGTCTTACTGAGGTAATAGAAGCTGGAATGCTAAGTGAAGGAGAAGCATTACCTTCCGAGCGTGATTTAGCTACGCGATTAAATTTGTCGAGATCTACCATACGCCAATGTCTCAAAGACCTTGCCGAAGCTGGTGTTGTTCATACGCGGCAAGGTGTGGGGACTGTTGTTACCGGGTATGTACCCAAGGTTATGTCCAAATTATCGGGATTTTCCGAAGATATGCGGATGCGTGGATTGGTACCAATAACAAAAGTTTTGGAACGTACAATTCAAACGGTTCCTTATGATACTGCACTGCGTTCTGGATTGCCGCTTGAAACAGAAACAATGCTTCTTCGTCGTTTGCGTCTAGCTGGTGATGAGGCGCTCTCATACGAATATGTTGTTATTCCAATTAGCTACATTGATAGAAATTATGATGGGAAAACATCACTTTTCGAGCATTTGGATGCACAAAGTTCTCGCCCGAAAAGAATATTGCAGAGTCTGATGGCCATAGAGGCATGTGATGAAATTTCAAGCCACCTTGGCATTCCTCTTCGTTCGGCTGTTCTGAGAATATCGCAAACTGGATATGACGAGGCTGGTTCTGTGATTATGGACGCCATTAGTTGGTACCGTGGTGATCGTTATAAATATGTCGGAGAGATAAAGGAGTAATCGTTTATGGCTAAATTACGAGATGAGTATAGAGATAAGTTGGTTGAGTTGTTTGATAAAGTTCTTTTCACTCAAACAGGAGCATTTGAAGCTGCACGTAATGCCATTTCGGGAGCTTTAAAAAAGGGGAAACTTATTTATGTTGGTGGAAGCGGGCATTCTCACATGCTCGCAGAAGAACTATTTTATAGAGCCGGTGGTATTGCTGCAATTCAACCTATTTTTGAGCCTGATTTAATGCTGCACGAAAATGCCCGCCGCTCTAGTCAAATTGAAAGAGAACAAGGGCGTGCTGAGAAAGCATTGTCCCGCTTTAAGGTTAATGCCGAAGATGTCCTTATTGTTGTTTCAAATTCAGGTCGTAATGCCTATCCGATTGAGCTTGCCTTAGCTGGTCAATCCAAGGGTATGTTGATCATTGCTCTCACATCTCAAGACCATACTGATAAAGTGGATTCTAGGCATGCTTCTGGATTTCTTTTACGTGATGTGGCTGATATCGTTCTTGATAATGGCAGCGTATATGGTGATGCAGCACTAAAAATACCTAACCGTAAGGTACGAATGGGGCCTACTTCAACTATACTTGGTTGCTTTTTGCTAAATGCTTTGATGGCAGAGGTTGTGGAACAACTTGCAATACAAGGTGATGATGTCGACGTTTTCAGGAGTTCAAATGTTGAAGACGTTAGTATTTCTGCCGAAGAGATTGCTTCACGATGGAGCCATCGAATTGTTGGGCTTTGAGTCGTAGAGGTAAAGTGTTGGGTGTTTTTGTTTAGTCTCAATTAGTGTCTTTATCGGTTGTTATAAATTTCTAAACGATATTTAATTTTAAAACTGGTCAAACCAATTTTTGTGCCGCATTATCAGTCTTCTTTCAAAAATGAACTCTTGGATTTCCACTTAACTCTTGGGGTTTAGATTAAAATCGGGACAGTGAAATGGCGTTGGGTATTGGTTTCGTTGGTTTGGGTATCATGGGAAACCGTATGCTGACAAATATGGCAGTGCATGGTGGATTTGATCTGGTTGCTGCCTGGGATCCCAATGAAACGGCGAGAACTGCGGCTCAAACAACGTATCCTTCGTTGACTGTTTTTGAGGGTGTTGAAGGCGTTATCAAGCATCCAGATGTCGATGTGGTTTATATTGCCAGTCCGCCGGCGTCCCATCGGGACTATGCCTTGGCCGCTGCGGATGTAGGCAAAGCTGTCTTCTGTGAAAAGCCTTTGGGGATTGATGTGGAACAGTCACGGGAACTGGTCGCGGCTTTTAAACAAAAAAGGATTTTAAACGCGGTCAACTATCCGCTGGCGAATTCACAGGCAGCCGATTTAATGAAAGCTGATATTGATGCTGGTAAGTTGGGTAAGATTAACTCCGTCGATATTCGTCTGCATTTCGCCCCTTGGCCTCGGGATTGGCAACAGGATGCAACCTGGTTGTCTCTGAGAGAAGAAGGTGGCTTTGTGCGGG
Source organism: Kiloniella sp. EL199 (assembly GCF_900313065.1). Taxonomy (GTDB): domain Bacteria; phylum Pseudomonadota; class Alphaproteobacteria; order Kiloniellales; family Kiloniellaceae; genus Kiloniella. The sequence continues at coordinate 34,179 of NZ_OMPU01000014.1, read as the reverse complement.
AAGTGGGGTCGCACTTCATTTACTTGACCGAGCGTCTTTTGGGGGCTGCAGAAATTTTAAGCGCTTGTGCGATATATCCGGAAGATGATGTTTCCTGTGAGACAAGTGTTCAGGCGCAGTTTGCCTGTGATAATACGCCTGTTTCCTTTCATGCCAGCGCGGGCGGTGTTGGTCCCGATGTTGTCGAGTTCACTGTTTGGGGAGAGAAGAAGTCCTATCGCCTGACGATGTGGGATCAGCTCTATTCAACAACGGGCGACGACTGGAAACGTGAACTTTCCGAGATCGAAGATGCGCGGCAACATGGCTATATGCGCGGGCTGGATAACCTTATTGCTTGGAGTGAAGGTAAGGACTGTTCAATTGCGAGCTTTGCCGATGCTCTTTCGGTTCAGGAAAAGGTGGAAGCAATTCTATCAGGCGAATTCTAAGTTAAGTATAGGTGCTTCGCTTAGTTCTTTCTTAGCGTTGTTTCATCGTTTGTTACGATTTATCGACATCTCTTCCTTCTTGTTTTGGGCAAAAATTAAGCGTCAGCCAGTGCAAAGCTGGCAAAGGTTTTTGTTAGATCGTGACGGGGGGTATGAAGGAAGTCAGATGTTGGTCTGTCTTCGATAATGTGGCCCTGATCAATCAATATGAGTTTATCCGCCAGTCGCCAGAGTGTTCGAAGGTCATGAGAAATGATCATCAAGCCGAAATCATAAAGCTGCCGCAGGTTGCCCAATAGCGATATAATGTTTTTTTGTGTGACAAGATCAAGGGCGGAAAAAGGTTCATCCAAAATCAGAAATTCAGGTTGGGCAGCAATAGCCCGCGCCAGTGCGATGCGTTGACATTGACCACCAGATAAGGCGTGAGGCCGCTTTTGCATAAGAGAAGGGGTGAGACCAACCTGATGTAGCAGGTCTTGCGCTTTTTCATGCCGTAGTGTTTTTGTCGTACCTTCTTGTGTTTCCATGGCTTCTTCGACACAGCGAACAGCGGATAAAAACGGACTAAGCGCCATATGGGGATCTTGCCACATATATTGGATCTTGTGTCCAGTTTGCCCGAACTTGGGCTGGAATATCATGCCATCTATTTTCAGGCAGGATTGGTCAACTCTATGGATGCCAACCATTGCTTTAGCCAAGGTGGATTTTCCGCAACCGGATCGGCCCAGTAATCCGGTAACTTGTCCACGTTCCAGTGTGAACGAGATATCGTGCAAAATTTTATCACCGCCAAGTGACAGGGACAGATTATTGACTTGGAAACTCATTCAGGCGACCTTCATGGCATCAATAATTTCCCGGGTGGTTTCAGCGCGATCGCGATAGGTGAGCTCATCCCTTGTACAACGATCAACGATCTTGCCGTCTTGCATGACGAGAAGATCAGGACAGACCCGTTTGACTATTCGGATATCGTGACTGATGAACAGACAGGCGGCTTGGGTTTCTTCCAGCATAATTTCCATTGTATCGATAACGTCCCGTTCCGTTAAAACATCCAGTCCTGTTGTTGGTTCGTCGGCGATTAGAAACCTAGGTTTTAATAGGAGAGCCATCGCCATTAACACACGTTGTTTCATACCCCCGCTGAGATGATGTGGGTACTGTGTCAGGCATCGTAATGGTAATTGCATACGATCAAAGGCATATTCAATAGCATTTGTAACTGTCGTTGGACTTTGCTCAATAACCGTTGATAATTCCATCATCTGTTGCTGAATCGTCAGAGCAGGATGAAGTGCGCTTCCCGGGCTTTGAAAGATACAGAAAATTCCCTGACCACGGATGCGACGTTTTTCCATGTCGGGTAGAGTAAAGATATCTTGTCCCTGTAAGACTGCTTGCCCTTGCTTTCTGATAAGGGGTGGGCGCAGGATGTCCATAATGGCGTGGCTTGTAACTGATTTTCCGCAACCGGAACGACCAATAAGACCGAGACGTTGTCCTTGTGTCAGAGAGAAGCTGACATCATCAATAATCGGTTTGTGATCGTTACCTTGCTGACAGATTGTTAAGTGATCCAGCTTGAAAAGAGGGCTGTCTACCATCTGAAAGGGCTCCTGTTATCAAGCTTGTGACGAATTCCCTCTCCAAGCAGGTTAAATCCCATTACGGCAAGGCTTATCAAGAGACCCGGAGCAAGTAACAAACCGGGACGCTCGGTGAAGAAGGGGCGTGCTTCGTTTAACATTGCCCCCCATTCGGCTTCGGGTGGCTGTGCCCCAATTCCCAAAAAACTGAGAGATGAAAGTACGAGCAGGATCGATGCCATTTCCAAACTCATCACGACAAATAAAGGAGGTAATATCTGAGGGAGGATATGACGTATAACCAGCTTAACCGGACCGATGCCGCATTGGCGCGATGCCAATACAAAATCTTTGGAGAGTGCATCTGTTGTTAGCGTGTGAACCAGACGGGCAAGGCTGGGCCACCAGGCCAGCGCGACGCCGATGATGGCTGAGTTAAGCGATGCCCCCAAAAATCCGATAATGACCAATGAAAAAATGATCATGGGAAAGGCGAGGAAAATATCCGTTATTCGCATGAGCAGGTGGTTCACCCAGCCGCCGAGCATCGCGGATATAAGCCCGATCGGTAAGGCGATAAAAAGAATGGTTACGGCGGTCATTACTGCAGATCCAAGGGAAAGCAGTGTCCCGGACATCAAACGCGAGAGCACGTCGCGACCGAGATGATCTGTGCCTAAGGGGTAGGTCCAGCTCATCCCCTCGAGCCGACGGACAAGATCCATTTTATTGGGATCATGCGGGGCCAGATTTTCCCCGAAGAAGGCGATCAGCAGTAAACATCCAATCAGGATAATACCTGTATTCAAGCCAAGCGGTGTTGCACGTAATGACAAGAGCTTCATTTCGTAGCCATCTGAGAATTGTTCTGTTCTCTAAAATGCGGGGTCAGCCAATAGTTCAGGAGATCTGCAATGAAATTACTGACAAAGAAAATCAATCCCATGAAAAGCAAATAAGCCTGTAGAATAGCAAAGTCGCGTTCGAAGACGGCTTGTAGAGCCATTTGCCCAAGCCCGGGCAAGTTGAAGATATTTTCAACAATAACGGAACCACCCAGTAATGCACCAAAGGTCACCGCCCAATTGGTCACCAAAGGTGGCAGGATAGATTTCATAATGTGACGACGCAGGATAAGGGTAGGGGGAAGACCCTTGGCTATTGCCAGACGGATATAATCTTCACTCATGACTGCTAAAATTCGATCTCTTATCAAGCGTCCCATTGTTGCAGCACTGCCGAGGGAAAGTGTTAAAACAGGCAAGACGAGGTCATACCATGCTCCTGATCCCAATAGCGAAATCCATTCAAGACTTAGGGCAAAAATAAATAACAAGAGGAGAGCAAGCCAAAAGGAAGGAATGGAAACCATAAATATGGAAAAGAACTGGACAAAACTTTCCAGAACCTTTGACCGGGTTAGCGCGGCAGTTATGCCGAACAAGACCGAGAGTAAAATCGACAGCGCGAGAGATAAAGATGCCAGTGTTAGGGTTAGGGGAAGGTGTGTTTTAAATTCTTCCAGTACGGAGCGGCCAGAAGCAATAGACTGTCCCATATCCAGGTGTAGGAGTCGTATTAACCAGTCGAGATAACGTTTGAAGATTGGTTGATCCAAGCCATATTCCTGACGCAGGGCAACCACTTGATCCGGTGTGAAAATAACGCCAAGACGGCGCAATTCCATCTCGACAGGATCACCGGGGGTCAAGGCAACCATGAAAAAACCCAGCATGGACATACCAAGTAGAGTTGGAATTGCCGTTGCCATTCGTTTTAGAATAAAGCTTCTCAAGTGGAATACTTCCCTCGCTCAAGGCTTATTTATGCGTGATCTCAAGTCGCGATCCGCAGGCCGATACATCAGCTTGCGGAACTCACAAGTCGAACTATTTGACTGTTACACGACCATAATCAATCCAGTCAGCGTGCTCAAACATAGGGATTTCCATGCCGGGACGTGACAGGTTGAAGTTAGGCACCATAAGGATTGGAATAGCGGCCAGCTCATCTTGCACAATAGATCTGTGTGCTTTGCGAACATAATCGATGATTTCTTCACGACTTTGCGCCGCCCGGGCTTTTTCCAGCAAGGCGTCTACTGTTTTTCCCGGGGCTGTGTACTGATACCCCCAAGGTGTTTTTGAATGGAACAGGTTATAAAGCAGATAGGTTGGGTCTGTGTTGTTGTTGGATGCAAACTCCATATAGAGATCAGCTTCACCAGTCGCGAGATAGGTATCGTCATACACGCCGGAATCATCCACCTGTACCAGATCAATATCGATGCCGATGGAACGGAACATCTGTTCCAGCAATTCTGGCATCGGACGAACGGAAGAAACGTTTGGATAGGCCGCAACCAGTCTGAGTTTCAGCGGGCGCCCATCTTTTGCGCGCATGCCATTTTCCCCTCTGACCCAGCCAGCTTCATCCAGAAGAGCACCAGCTTTGTCAGGATCGTATGCAAAGCCATCTACGTGATCATCACCCAGATCAAACATCCAGTTTGGCAATATGCCCTTGGCAACTTCACCGCGACCATCGAACAGGATCTCTGCCAATTGCGGACGGTTAATAGCATGGGCGATAGCCTCTCTGACCCGTTTGTCTTGCATGGTGTCAAAAGGGGTTTTGCCGTGCATATTTGCCAGTAGGGCAACGTAGCGGATAGGACGAGATTGATGAACAACAATCGAGCCATCTTTAGGTAGTGCCAACATCATTTGCGGGGTGACTTCGGCAATGACATCAACTTCGTTGTTTTTTAAAGCGAGAAGGCGGACCTGATCATCAGCGATAAAGCGATAGGAGATTTTCTCAATTGCTGGTTTTTCGCCCCAGTAACTGTCGTTTCGTTTTAGCGTGATGGATTGTTTTGGTTGGTAATCTTCCAACAGGTATGGACCTGTCCCAATAGGGTTTTTGCTGCGATCACCCATGGTCGAGAACAAAGAAGCGCTGCGATGTGTCATGTTTTCGATAACGAGCGCAGAACCGATTTCGGATTTGAATGTAAAGCTATAGGGACCTGTTTGTTCAAAGCTTGCTTGGTCAATCTGAAGGAAGTCGGATTTCCCCTGATCATAGAGCTTCAACGCCGCGATTGCGGCTTCGGCATTAAAGTCTGAACCATCGTGGAATTTGATGCCTTCACGGACATTAATTGAATAAACTCCGTTTTTATAATCCCAGTCTTTAAACAGGACACCTTGTGGTTTGAAGTTTGCGTCCGGCTTGACCGCAGTCTCAACAATTTGTGCAGAGGGACGGCGGGTTGTGAAAGAGAATTTTTTTGCATCAACGCTGTAACGGTCTTTTTTGACGGCAATACGAAGATGTGTTGATTCTTCTGCAATTGCTGAAGGTGAGAGTGGCAATAAGCAACAGGCAATTGCGATACTCCCTGCACGTAACGTGCGGGTAAATGCTGACATGATCTTGTCCTTGGATTTTGAGAAATAGTTCGGTGTTAACTCAAAATAGAAGGCGGATCCCGGGGGCGGTAAGATGTCAGAAGAGGAGAGAAAAGATGACAAATATCATCTTGGGGCAACAGGTGTAATTGACGTTCCTGTGACGGAACGGGCAAATTCGTCGAATGGTACGCTGTTGCTTTTATAGCGTTTGATGCAAAACCACAGACAGAATTTTGTTGTTGTTTGGGGTCGGGTTTTATTGGTTGACCGTTCTCATCAACCACAATGGTTTTCATGCCTTGCGCAGTACAGATGACAATTTCAATACCATCTGAACCGTTAGCTGCCATGAGACCAGGCGGTACAAGAAGCTGTAGCAGCGCGAAGTATAGCGCAAACAACCCTCTTTTTGCCGAAATCAATCTCACAACTTTAAACCTTTGGTCCTGTAATTTTTGCTAAGCTATGTCAGCATCCTTGAGAATGCAATGTGCTATATTGTCCAAATGTATTTCTTCGACATTAATGATCCACATAATATAGTTTATCTCCCAGCTTGATATCGGCAATGATATAGGTCAGGTCAAAGTTGGGTTGATTGCCGGTAATCTTATTGCCTGCTTCAGAACGAATGGTTATTGAGTGTTGAACTCGGGCTTTACTGGAATAGATAAACTTGGGGGGATGCAGCAGGACTACTGACTTTTGAGTTCTGAGATGACGGATTGGCAACTTATTGGGATTAGATGAATGTCTGATTATACTTTTTACGTAGGTCATTTAAGATTTATTGCCAATCGGACCGGACGGATGAATGAAGAGGTCTCCAGAATGATGGATATTCTGGGTGACATTGCCAATCAAATTGAGACAAAATCCGCTTTTAAGCTAAAGGCAGAGGATCTGCGTTTGGGATCTCGTGCTTTGGCCGGTGTTGCAGGATTTCTTCAGAAACAAATTTTGCCAGAAGTTGTAGCGGCCCAGAATGAAGCTGGTGAAAAGCATGTAAGATGGGTCATTGATACGTCGATGGCTTTTACATCCAAAATTCTGATGCATGCTGAAATCACCAGTGACAAAGACGATCTTGAATTGTACCTTCCCAAAGCTCCTTGATAAATTTGGGGTGTCAATTCACTCAATTAGAGATCTTTTAAGGGCATTGTTCTGTTGATGATTTTGCCTTGTGTTTTCTTTGTGAAGTAATAGTCCTTACTCTTTCACAAGCTTGTCTAACGTATAGTTTTTTGTGTTAATCTGCTTGTGTTCAGTTAAGTGAATGATAGGCGAATAGACTTATGAGGCGGATAGGTTCAGGCAAAACATCGAAAATGCTGTTTGGTATATTCGTTTTTTTGTTTTGCTCGCCCGTTTGTGCGCAAGACCTGATTGTTGATCATTGGGTGTGGGCGGGGCAATCGCTGAATGACAGAGATCAGAACCAGCAAAAATTTATAGATAGCTGTGAAATGCTTGAGCTAGCCTGTCAAAAGGGTGAGATCAGAGTCCTCGTGCGCTCCTGGGGGCATGAGAATGGTCAAAAATCAACGCCGCATCACAGTCCGAAATCTTTTCCAGATACAGAAAAAATTATACTGACATATCGCATGGAAAAACAGGTTAGTAACAGAGAAATTGTTGCTTTCATTAATCGTGACATTAATATTTGGAAACGGGCCGGCCGGAACATTGTTGGTGTTGAAATTGATTATGATAGCCCGAGTTCAAAGCTTGATGACTATCGTGATTGGTTACAGGCTGTAACGAAGCAGATGCCCGAGGATGTTTCTATCAGTATAACAGGTTTACCGACCTGGTATGAAGACAACCGACAAGCTGCAAAGAAGCTGGCTGTGGTTGTAGCAGAGGTTTCGTTGATGTTTTATCGGCAAAAACAAACGCCGATAACAGACCACCTTCTTGATGCCATAAAGGGGGTGAATAACATCAGATACGGGTTTCTCTGTAATGATGATAGATGGCATAGTCTTTTAAAGGAGCAAAAGAAATATGGGACGTTTCGCATGGCAATATTCATTACTGCTGAGTGTCATGTTAATCGCGAGCTTGCTCCCTCGTGATCTCGCAGCAGGGGGCGGTCCCCCTTGCCAGCAACCCATCGCTTCGCGCTATTGTTCGTCAACCCAACTTGATATGCTTGTTCCACAAGAAAGTCGCGCAAAGGCATTTTTGGAACAATTGATTCGTGGTTATCGGTTGGAATTACTTGAGAGTGTTGACAGGTCAGATAAAGATTCTGAAATTTTAACAGATGTTGGAGCTTTCCATGAAGCCTATCGTATTGAAGAACTTGCATCGCAAGAATTAGGCGCCTTTGTCCGTGAAGAGAATGAAGATATTTTTGCCAATGGGGACTATCTGTCTCAAGGATATTGTTACAGCGGAGGTAGTTTCTCAAACCTTCACAGCTATTATACTGGCTTGAAAAGTAGCAACTTGGAACAGGACGAAATCAGGCATCTGGCCGTGATGCGCCTTGCTCTTGTACAAGATTGCCTTTTCAACCTTGATGACTATTTGAAAAGCTCTCAGATATTTCAGGAACATATAGGTAAAGAACAGGGTTTATATAAAAACTGGTCCCAATATATCGAAGCGGCAGCCTTTTATCACGACGGCTTCTTTCCCGAGGCTGCAGAACTTTTTGCAATGATAGCGCTTGAGGAAAAAAACGAAGGTCGTGAAGCCGGATGGTTAATCGAAACCGCTCGTTATATGGAAGTTCTGGCCCTGTTTCACAATGGCAGAGAGGGGCAGGAAAAGGTTTTCCTGCCAGCAATTTTCAATAGTTTTACAGAAGCATTTCTGACCGATTTTCCTCAATCAGAATACCGACGCCATGTAGAGGATATGGAGATCGGCATTTGGCTGCATTATGGAGATCGTGATCGTTATTACACTGAACTTCTGGATGAAATTTCTAATAGCCAGTTGCTGACCAGTGATGAAGGTCAAATAGATCAGCTTGATCATCTCGCGATCAATGCTTTGCGCGCCAATATTGATGAAATTGCGACCCGCCCACTTACTCATCGTGATGGGATTACGCTTTTAGCTTCACTTCTTTCTATGTCAGGTCTTTCCAAATCAGGAGATTGGACCAAGCCAGAAGAACTGGAGGGACTGTGTTCGCAAATAAAGACAGTTGTTTCTGGGGAGTATGAAGAAATTGAAAGCTATAGTACAATGGTTTGCGATTATCTGCTTGAAGGGAAAAGGCCTTCAAGTGATCCATATATAAACACGCCACTCTACGGTCATGCTCAAGCTTTTGAGATGATGGTTAACCTAGGAGAAGGCAAGTTTGATAATGTTCGAACGCAAATCACGGATATAGCAGCAAGAAAAGCAACTTCGCTTGATAATCTATTCGCTTTGCGAACCAAACAACTAGAAGCTCGATTAAAGAACAAGACACCGCTGGCTTTTATTTTGGAAGATAGTATTCAGCAGGTTAACGTTGGCGAAGATGGGATGTTTTCGGAACTTAGAGTACTGGATACTGTGCTGTATGAACAGGTGTCTCGTTATTTCTTAAGCGCTAATGATTTCATCTCGGCTTTGTCTGGTACAGCAGATCCCTTGTTACAATTTGCTTTGATCCGCCCACATCTGGATGAAGCAATGATTCAGGAAGATTGGCAGGGTGCGATAATGCTCTCGAGAAAGCTGGATTGGAAAGCCGTTCTTCAAGTCAGTGCGCTGGAGAAATCAAACAAATTAAGGGAAGAAATAAAGCTCTATGCTGATCTTGGGCAAGACTTGGAAGCACTTGCTTTAAAGCAGGCAGAAAGTCGGGATCGGGCTAAAGCCTTGTCGAATGTTGCCTATTTTCTATACGAAAATCATATTGCGCCGCGCTGTAGTTATGCACGTACCAAGTTGATCAACAGTTACCTTGAGGACTGTCAGCCTGTTTATGTACATTTAGCTGCCGAAGGTGTTTGGACGGAAAATAAAACGGCTGATCAGCCAAGAGCACCGATTGAGATGTTTGCAGAAGCATTGGATCTCTATCGCCAGGAAAAAGGGACGACTGCTGAACAAGCCAGATTACTTCGAATCATGATATTTTGTGCCAAAGGTGCAAATAACGTCAGTTACTGTTTGCGTTGGAAAGATATTCCGAAAAAGAAATTTCAGGGCTGGTTTGAAACGCTGGCTTTGAAGTATCCAAAATCAGAACGGGTTAAATACTGGTATTACGATTTGCCGTTTTATACAGGTGTTTATATCAACAGGGCCGGGGAAGAACTGGATCAGGAATACTGGTACGAAAAAGATGCCTATCTTGGATATCTGGATGGCGGCCCTTATGGCTTGAGTATCCATTGATCAAGACTATTAATTCAGATCATTAATCCTGAACAAGCATCTTCTTGTAACGTTTGTTATTCCTGCAGTAGAGGTTTTTGTCTCATGCTATCGGGAATATCAACACCAATCCGTGAGAGGACAGTTGGGGCTATCGCGAGTTGGTCCAATATCTGATCTTTTGCAGGAACTTGCGCTGCACCAAAATAGTAAAAGGGAACATGGCGCATGATTTCCTCAGTTCCACCGTGATGGCCATCAGCATTCATACCATGGTCGGCGGTAACGAAAACGTCGTATCCGGCTTCTAGCCAGATTGGTACCGTTCGTGCCAGTGCATTATCTATATGCCAGGTTTGAATACGGTATTGTGCAGAGTCCGCAGTGTATTTATGACCAAGACTGTCAACAGATGAACTGTGCAATAGAACATAATCCGGCGTATGGCGACGAATGAGGCTTGTCGCCTGCGCGCAGAGGTCAATTTCGGCAGGGGCGCAGATGTTTGCTGCTGAATAGCCTTCCATCGAATAGAAACGCCCGTACTGGATGACTTTTGTTTCATCTTCTACTTCGACATGTTCAACAGGATTGTAAGGTCCATTATAGAGTGTGTGAAAGTAGGAATGTGCGACAGCTGCCGTGCTATGTCCGGCCTGATGTAGCTGATCAAAGACATTTGGAACGTTTGAGCGTCGTAGAGCTTCGTTGCCACTGACATCATGATCAAGTGGCGACAGGCCGGTGTGAATAGTTTCATACATTGCCGCTGAAATAGTTGGTAAAGCTGTACGCATTTTCCAACGATGGGCTCGGCCCAGTTCAACCATTCCTTCCAGATAACCACATTGAGAGAGCGCGGTGTCATAACCAACACCATCCATGATGACGAGAATTACTTTATTGGACATATCATTTTAACCTGTTTGATGTCTCGTCACTATGCAGCAACACAAAAGTTGTCAACAACGCGTTGCAGGATCGGTGCATAATATTCGTAGGGGGGCGTCGTTACTGCAGGATCTTTGCCTTCGTCATCCCAATAACGGACCTGAATAATTTCCTTCAAATGCGGATTTTTTTCCAGCTCTTTCATCTCGGCTTCACTCATTGGCCCACCTTGAAGATTAAGAGTATGGATCGAGGCATCTGACAGGCGTGAAAAGTAAGCTTCGTCTTTTGCGCAGAGATATCTTTTCGCGGCGACATGTTGACGAACACATTCTGTGATCACTGGGGGAAAGAACTTTTCCAATACAGCAGCACCAGCTTCATCGTGATGATTATTAATACCTTTTTCCAGAGCATCGTCTGGGAATTCGTTGGTATAATGTCCGATGTCATGCAATAGCGCGGCGGCAATCAAAGCGTCGTCTGCTCCGGCTTTTTCTGCGAGTTGTGCGCCCTGAAGCATATGTTCGGACATTGTCACATCTTCGCCCAGATAGGAGTCCGCACCACGGCGATGGAAAATATCACCGATGAAATTGACAATGTTTTCTTTGGTCAGTGTTTGGAATTTATCTGTACTCATTGGGCTGCCTCCTGCGTGGTTACCTTGGCTTTAATTGACGCGAGTGTTGATAACAGACCATCTTTGTCTGCATAACATCCCTGAAGCCAGCGGGTCCCAGCACCTGAGAAGCCTTTTCTTGCGTGCATAACACGGGTGTTGTCTACGATGAAGAGGTCGCCGGGTTTCATCATAAAGCTGACTTCCATTTCAGGACGTTCAATGATCTCTGCGTATTTACGATAGGCCGTATAAAAAACATCCATCTGGTCAAAGGGAATGTCAGTAAAGGGGGCAGACGAACGATTGTTGAAGCGGATCGACAGCATTTCCCCGTCAGGGCCGAGTTCAATGGTTGGGCGTTTGGATTGTAGCTTTACATCACCGCTTCCAGCGTATTCAAAGCGTACCGGGAAACTGGCGAGAAGCTCAAAGCTTTCTGGCGATTCCTGTCGCAAGATTTCAGCGGCTTTAAAGCCATCAACAACAATTGAATCTCCGCCATCAGCGGAATTTTCCATACAAGCGAGGAGTTGAAGTGTTGGAACCGGATCGCGGTAGGGATTATCGGTATGAGCCTGTAATCCTAATCCTGTGTAGGCGAGGTTTACAGGATTGACTTCTGATCGGACTTCAAAGAAACGGCCATAGTTTGTTTCTCTTACAAAACCAAAAAACTCTGCCACATCACAAAGAGTACCACTCTCGAGAGGCAGGTCTGTCATAACGGCAAATCCGTAGGCTTCTACAGCTTCGAGCCAGTTGCCAAACTCAGTTCCCTTTTCTTGGGCCGTAGCGTAATCAACAGTTGGAATTCTGGCCGTATTAGAGAGGCTGGAATCCCATGTTTTTATACGGGTGTTGACCCAGCCTTTATCTGTGGAATGAGTTTTATCATAGGCGTGTTCCATTAACCAATCGCCAGAGAAAACAACGGTTTTGTTTTCGGGATGAAAAGTTATTTCAAGTACACCTTCGGCATCTATCACTGCACTTGAAATAGAGGTATCGGCAGGCAGATCCAGAATGGTGATGAGTCTTTGTCCATTTCCTTCTGATCGTGTTGCGGCATCCAGAGCATTATCCCTGAGCCAAAGCGCATGAAAACGGGCAGACGAAGCGTCTTGCCAGGTTACTTGCAATGCCTTGCCGTCATTTAAAATGGTTGCGGCGTCCAATTTCATTTCATCTCTCCAAGACAGAATTTTTATAATTGACTGGATTAGTCCAGTTATAAGGAATAAAAACAATCAATATAATGTAACCCTATGACCTAATTATTTTTATGGCTATGGAGTAAGTTATTGGCATCATTACCTCCTTTGGACTGGTTGCGAACATTTGAAACTTCGGCCCGTCATGAAAACTTCACAGAAGCTGGTCTGGAACTCGGTCTGACACAAGCAGCGGTTAGCCAACAGATAAGAAAGCTGGAAGCTCATCTTGGCGTTACCTTGTTTCATCGCTTGGCACGAGGCGTTGAACTGACCGCAGAGGGGGATGCGTATCTTCCATCTGTTCGATCCTCACTCCACGCTCTGGCGAGATCAACTGAAGATCTGTTTGGCAAGAAGGGGGCAAAAATCATAACGATAGCTTGCCCTGCATCCATTGCGTCTTTGTGGCTGGTGCCTCGCTTGTCATGGATCAGAGAAGCACGGCCCAATGTCACTCTTTCAATTGCGTCTATTCATCGCCCAGCAGACTATGAAGCAATTAATGCAGATATTGAGATCAGGTTTGGTGCTGGAAATTGGGAAGGGAAGATTGCGACACACCTTTTCTCCGAGGTTTTATCACCGATATGTGCACCACAACTGTTAAAAGATGTTGATGAGAATATGTGGCAAAATTTGCCATGTATTCGGTTGGCTGGGCGACGGAGTGGTTGGTCAGAATGGGCGATTGAAGCAAAGGTCTCTCCCCCCCGAAAAACAGCAATTCGTTTTGATAGTTTTATCACTGCACTGGATGCAGCAAAAGCAGGTGTCGGTGTGCTGCTGGCCTCACTCCCGTTAAGTGAGGGAGCTTTGGCCCGCGGCGATGTGATTCGTCTGTCCCCCATAGAGCTTGCGATGCCCAGTGGAAACTGGCTTGTCAGAAAAGAAGCAGGGCAGATGAGGGCGGATATTGAAGAAGTTTGTCGATTGATTTCACATGCACAGGCTTTCTAATATGGCCTGAAGCTCAATTGATTGATTTTAAATAAATATATCAATAAAGTTGTTCCCTATTGTAATTTTTTGTCTCGCGAGTTCTTGCTATGAGTGTGATTAAGAAGGCCATAGTTGTATCATTTTTAAGCTTTTTTGTAACCTGTTATGCTTTGGCAAATGAATCGCTTACTCAGGGAATACAAGCTTATAGAAATGAAAACTATCAAAAGGCATTTTCTTTCATAGAGCCTCTTGCTCAAGAAGGGAACGCAGAGGCTTTGTATTATCTGGCAAAGTTTTATGATAATGGATTTGTCGTTGAACAGAACGATAAAAAAGCCTTCAACCTCTATTTTCAGTCTTTTGAAGCAGGGAATGATGATGCCAGTAATGTTCTCGGACTTTTTTATGAAGAGGGACGTGGTGTAGAGCAAGATTACACAAAAGCCAGGGAATTATACCTAAAATCGATAAAGCAAAACAATCAGTATGCGTATTATAATTTGGCCTATCTCTATGAAGAAGGTTTGGGCATAGAGCAGAATTATGATCAGGCTCTTGTGTATTACGAACAGGCAGCTGCTCTTGGTCATGCTTATTCCCTGTATCACATCGGCTATATATATGATTCTGGACTTGGCCGTGAACCTGATTTTGAACTGGCTCATGAGTGGTATTTAAAAGCAGCAAAAAAGGGAATAGGCGATGCTCAGAATGATCTTGCGTTGCAATATTTAAATGGGGAAGGGGTTGTTAAAGATTTAGATTTAGCGATTGAATGGTTCGAAAAGGCTATAAAGCAAAAAAACTACTATGCGATGACCAATCTTGGCGATGTTTATCGTTATAGTCTTAACAAAGAACCTGACTACCAGAAAGCTTTTGAGCTTTATAGTATGGCCGTTGAGACGGCAACATATCCCGGGGCTCAATTAGAAATCGGGAAAATGTATGAGAGAGGTTTGGGGCGAGACAAAGACCTGAATCAAGCCAGAGTATGGATAGAAAAAGCTGCTGAACAGGATTATCTGGATGCGCAGAGTTACCTCGCACATATGTATATGGACGGTGATTTTGGTGAAATTGATTATGAGCAATCCCTCAAATGGTTTCTTCGTGCTAGTGAACAGGGGGATGCTAATGCCCAAAACTGGGTTGGTGTTTTTTATGAAAGCGGCGATGGTGTTAAACAAGATTATGATAAAGCGCTTCATTGGTATTTAAAGGCTATTGAACAAGATAATGCTTATGCTTTCAGTAATCTCGGAGAGATGTATGAGTTTGGTGTTGGCGTTGAGAAAGATTACGATAAAGCGTTCGAATACTATAAGCGTTCGGCTGAGCTAGGATATGCTGGCGGTCAGTATGAATTGGCTAACATGTATGATTATGCTTTGGGTAGAGCGAGAGACGCAGACGCCGCGTTTGAATGGTATCTTAAGGCCGCAAAACAAAACGATGCTTTGGCTCAAAACAGTATTGGCGTCTTTTATGAAGAAGGAGATGGTGTTTCTAGAAGTCTTAAGAAGGCCGTTTATTGGTATGAAAAAGCTGCAAATCAAGAGAATGCTTATGGGCTCTATAATCTTGCTCGGTTCTATTTTCGCGGCATAGGTATTTCCAAAAACTATGAGAAAGCTTTTGAGTTTTTTCAACAATCTGCGCTACAGGAACACTCGTATAGTCAATATTATCTAGGCCTTTCTTTTGAAGAAGGAAAAGGAACTAAAGTCGATATGGCGCAGGCAGTTCACTTTTATAAGCTTGCCGCAAAACAAGATAATCCACTTGGGGCAAATAGGTTGGCACAGCTTTATGCCGAAGGACGAGGTGTCGAGCTGGATTATTACCAAGCTTTTCGTTGGTTTAAGCTTGCTGCGGATGGGGGAAATGCAGAAGCTCAATATGAAACGGGCGTGCTGTATATGACTGGTAATGGAACAGAAGTTGACTATCAAAAATCTGAAAAATATTTTCAGATGGCAGTAGATCAAGGGTACGAGGCAGCATCTGGAAAGCTTTGGCTTATTAAAATTCTTTCTATCTTTGAATAGCTAGGACAATCGTTATGCTATTTTACTAAGTTATTCGGATAAAGCTGCTCATACCGGTCTTTTGATGTTCGATAATGTGGCAGTGAAGAAGCCAGTCACCCAGATTATCGGCAACAAAGGCGACCTCCATACGTTCATCGGGCAAGACAAGAGCGGTATCAGTGACAAAGGGGGCAATCTGTCGCTTATTGGAATTGAGCAGGGTGAAGGAAAGCCCGTGCAGGTGAATCGGGTGTGTATGGGGTGTTCTGTTCCTGAAGCTAAAAATATAGCTTTTCCCCAATTTTAGTTCTGCGAGTGGTTCCATTGGATCTGGCGAAACGCCCAGCCATGCTTTTCGATTGATAGCCCAGAAAGAAAAACCGATTGTGCCGCAAAATCCGTTTTTCGGGGCTGATTCTGCTGTTGCTGTAAACTCGAAAGGAATGTGCTCAGCATTTTTGAGATCGGGAATTGGCACAGGATTATGAGGGAGAGGTTTGAGGTCGCGTATATCACGTTTCAAGGGTGAGCCCTGTGATCGCAAGGTGGCAACCGTCCAGGCTTTTGATGAAGAGGCGTTGATAAGTTTGACTTCTTTACCTTCGTCATCGGGCATTCTAATCGCGATATCAATGCGTTGTCCTGGACCAACCGCTTGGTGATCAAGGGGGAAGTGTTGTGGTACTGGATAACCATCCAAAGCAATGACTGTTGCGTCTGCTCCTTCTGTTTTTAGTTTGAAAATCCGGGTAACGTCACTGACCACTGCTCGCAGACGAACGATACCACCGCTGGGAACGTTATAAACCGGGTTTTCTTCCCAGTTAGTGGTTTTTACCGTCCCGAAAGTACCTGCGCGTGCGCTTTTTCTGGCTTTGTACAGGTTAATAAATTGACCATCTGATCCCAAACGCCAGTCTCGCAAGTTTAAAGTAACATCGGCGTCGAAATCAGGAGTTTCTTTTTCATCAACAACCAATACCCCTGTGAGTCCATAACTCATTTGTTCCAAGGTATTGCAATGGGGGTGATACCAATAGGTTCCAGCATCAGGTGGCGTGAAGATGTAATCAAACGTTTCGTTTTTATAGATATAGGGCTGGGTGACAAATGGCACGCCATCCATCGCATTGGGTAAGCGCAAGCCATGCCAGTGAATTGTTGTCGGCTCCGGTAGCTTGTTCTCCAGACGTACATGGAAAGGTTCGCCCTGTTTCGCACGAAGGATAGGTGCTGGACCGGATGCATTGTACGAAAACACATTCTTGGTTGGATTATGTCCTATAATATTCTGTTCGATTATTCTTGGCTTGAGAACCAGATCAGGTGTTGCATTTGCCTGTGATGCGAGCAATCCAAGTGACCCACCGCCAATAACTGTGGAACCTGTGGCCAAACCGGCTTTTAAAAAATGTCTTCTGTTCAGCATCGTGTTCTAAAATCTTTGGAAAGAATGGTTTGTGAATAGGAATTATTATCAATTAAGGAGTAATCCCATACGGATGGGAAGTCAAAGAGCCGGAATGTCGCATCCAGAACTGTGGTGTTTGCGAGGTTCAATCAGGATTATATTTCTTGTCTCGGGAAATTGACTGTTGATTAAATTCAAGCATCAAAATGGAAAATAGTATTATATTTTTTATAACTATCTTCGAAAATGAGTAAATTAGTATCCGGATAATTATTAGACTGTGATTTCTGAATTGTTTCTTAGCCATGAAATGCATTCAAAAGACCTCTCGTTTCAGGAAATATAAATGAGCGATTTTGATTTAGTTGAATACCAGACACGACTGTCTCTTGCTCAAAAGGCAATGTGTGAAAGTAACCTTGATGCGTTGGTTTTTTGTACAGAAGCAGAGGTTCGCTATTTTACCGGGTTTCGTACACTTTTTTGGCAAAGCCCGACACGCCCATGGTTCTTGGTGCTCCCCCAAAAGGGCGAACCAATAGCCGTTATTCCGGCAATTGGTGCAGATTTAATGCAGAAGACTTGGGTGAAAGATATCCGAACCTGGTCTTCGCCACATCCAACAGATGACGGTATTAGTCTTTTGACGAAAGCCCTGAACAATTATTCCCGTATTGGATGGCCAATGGGACCAGAGACGAATTTGCGTATTCCGGTCCGCGATTTTGATGAATTGCGTTCAAGCTGTGGGGCTGATTTTGTCGATTGTACCGATCTTCTCAAAGCTTTGAGAATGGTGAAGTCAGAGGCCGAACTAAAAATTATCAAGAACATCTGTGAGATTGGCAGCTCTGCTTTCGCCAGAGCAGGGGAGCTTTTTTCTGCGGGACAGCCATTGGATGATGTTTTCCGACAATTCAAAATCGCCCTTTTACAAGAAGGGGCCGAGGATGTTCCCTATCTTGTCGGTGCCGCAGGACAAGGTGGCTATGGCGATGTTATCTCGCCGCCGACAGAAACGCCTTTGCGTGACGGCGATGTTTTAATGCTGGACACAGGGTCAACCCTGAAGGGATATTTTTGTGATTTTGACCGGAATTTTGCAATTTCCCATGCAGACGATGCGGCAAGACAAGGCTATGAGAAACTGTGGCACGCAACAGAAGTGGGCATGAAACATGCGCGGCCCGGTACACGTTGTTCCAATCTGTTTAGCGTGATGCATGAAGCCATGGGTGGTGGTTCTTCTGATGTTGGACGTTATGGTCATGGACTTGGAATGCAGTTGACGGAATGGCCATCTATTTATGCTCATGATCATACAGTCCTGAAACCCGGAATGGTCATGACATTGGAACCAAGCCTTGAAATTTCGGAAGGGAAAATAATGGTTCATGAGGAAAATATTCTGATTACAGAAGAGGTGCCGGTATTGTTAACGCAACGTGCTGCCCCTGAGTTGCCGATAATTTAAAAATAAGAGCTATCTGTTCCAAGATTTCGAAAGCAGAGATTCTGGGATGAAAAACTGTAGGATTGAAAGATGAAGCTGAATTTTACGCTTGATAAGGGGAACGCAGCCAAAGTTTGCCTCGGTCTGATCGTTTTACAGGCCGATGAAACGCTGAAAAATGAATTCCGGCATGCTATTCGAGATTTTGATGTTTCTCTTTTTCATTCGCGTATTCCCAGTCGTCCCTCTGTGACCAAAGAAACTTTGGCTCAAATGGCCGAAGATATGCCGACAGCTGCAGGACTGCTTCCCCAGAGTACAACGTTTAATGCGATGGCCTATGCCTGCACATCCGGTGCGACCGTTATCGGACCATCCGAGGTTGCTGCTAAAATACATACGCAACATCCGGGAGTTCCCGTAACTGATCCTATAACGGCAGTGATTACTGCCTGTCGTACTTTAAGAATAAAGAAGTTGGGTTTTTTAACACCCTATCTTCCTGAAGTTTCAAACGCAATGCGAACTCTGTTGGAAGAAAATGAGCTTCAAATTGTCAGCTTTGGTTCTTTTGAACAGGATCAGGAGAAGGTTGTTTCAAGAATATCCGAAGCTTCCATGCTGGAAGCGATTGTCAGGATTGGTAAAGAGACAGATTGCGAGGGTGTTTTTGTTTCCTGCACCAATTTACGTACGTTCGGGGTATTGGAAGAAGCCGAGAAAATACTTGGAAAACCTGTCGTCTCAAGTAACTTGGCGCTTATATGGCATATGTTAAGACTTGCAGGGGTCGAAGGGCAGGGCACAGTGCCAGGGAAGTTATTTTCAAAAGAGCTTCGAGCAACTTAATTGTGTTCGTATTTCACTAAATTTATGCACTGTCTTTTGAATCCATAACAACCGTCACGGGGCCATCATTAAGTAATCTGACATCCATGTGCGCGCCAAAAACACCTTTTTCTACTGTGAGACCCTCGCTTTTTAAAGCACTACAGAAAAATTCATAAAGTCTTCCCCCTTCAGCCGGGGCAGCTGCGCCGGAAAACCCGGGACGGTTGCCTTTTTTCCAGTTGGCTGCGAGGGTAAACTGACTGACAGCTAATACAGAGCCACTAACATCAAGAACAGAACGGTTCATTTTGCCATCGTCATCAGTAAAAATCCGCATTTTGCTGATTTTTCTGGCAAAATAAGCCGCTTCATCATCGTTATCGTTATGTTCAGCACAAAAGAGAACAAGTAGCCCCTGTTTGATTGCTCCGGTTATATTGCCATCGACGGTGACAGAAGCTTCACTAACCCGTTGTAGAACTACTCTCATGTGTTGCTTTTCCTTAGTCGGATTTCGTTATTTAACCAGTTCAAAGCTATGAGTAACTTCGGCAGCTTTTCCAAGCATAATAGAAGCAGAGCAATATTTATCAGCTGAGAGTTCAACAGCGCGCTCTACCTTACGTTCGTTCAAACCCTCTCCTTTAACTCGGAAATGCATATGGATTTTGGTAAAGACTTTAGGGTCTGTATCTGCGCGTTCAGCTTCGACATCCACATTGACATCTTCGACGTTTTCACGTCCACGTTTCAGGATGTAAACAACATCATAAGCTGAACAGCCTCCCATTCCCATCAAAAGCATTTCCATCGGGCGTGGTCCCAGGTTTCTACCTCCGCCTTCGACGGCTCCATCCATGACAACAGCATGGCCGGAACCACTTTCAGCCATAAAGGCAACATTCTCTACCCATTTGATACGCGTTTTCATGTCTTTTATTCCATAATAGATAAACTCACACGCAAGGTAGCTTTCACTTCTTTACCGGTACAAGAGGAAATGTGCTGAGATCACTAATTTATGAAAAGATCAAGAAGACGTTAGTTGAATAAACCAAGCGTTATCCGAAATAGCCAAGGACTATCCAAAATAGAGGGAATTCAGGATCTTCAACTTTATTGTATCATGCTCAACATCGAAGGGAAGAAAGAGTATAGTATATGACTGTTGCTGCAGTTCTTTCTTTATAGCTGTTTCCCATCTCATCTCTTTGGCAACCAGATGTGGTTTTCTGGTATTATAGACATGCGTCAAGCGGGATTTTGCATCGGAAATAGCATTTTCAGGCAAAGCTTTTTCCAAGGGTAAGCGACTGGCTTTGATACCAAAGTTTTCCCGGCAATTATCGCCTGTAATAGATACAAAAAAATTTGCATCATTGTGGGAGTCAAACAGCATGATGTCCGGCAGGGATTCACGCACAACACCTGGATTAAAGTCCGACCAGACAGGCAGTTCTTTGTCTGCTTTTAGGTCCAGCCAATAGCGATAGAGATTGGCCTGAGCAACAGATTTTAAATTCTGCTCGGTCACTTCCAAAACTTTAACTATATCAAACGTTTTTGCCATGGTTACAGTACTGTTTAATACACTTTAAATGAGACGCTATCGCGGCAAGGCCACCGTATTTAACATGTTTCATTCGAACATGGGTTAATATCCGGCAAAAATATGATAATTATCTGTCAAAAGATAAATTTCACATTCTTGAAGGCTTGTAGAGGCTAGAATTGCCGGGGTATTGAATGAAACAGGTGCAGACGATATTTGATATTCATACGAAAGGGCAAGGCCTTTATGAATTTACGCGCGAAGTTTCTCTGTGGGCAGAGCAGCAAGGGTTTGTTTGTGGTTTATTAAACCTTTTTATTCGGCATACTTCGGCCTCTTTGACAATTCAGGAGAACGCTGATCCTGACGTGCAATTCGATCTGAATAATTTCTTTCGCCGAGTCGTCGAAGAAAATCCTTCCCTTTATCGGCACACCTGTGAAGGGCCGGATGATATGCCTGCACATATCCGCTCGGCCCTAACGGACGTACAACTTAGCATTCCAATAGTTCATGGCTCGCTGGCGCTTGGAACTTGGCAGGGAATTTATCTTTTTGAGCACCGTGCTATGGCTCATGAACGTCAGGTTGTCACTCATCTGATAGGGGAATAGATAACTTCCTGTGGTTATTCAGTTGTTCTGACGTTGACGATTATTTACTTTTGGGGCGGAAAGCTTTGCAGTAGGTGGTATCTGTCTCCAAGAATGGTCCGTTGATCAGATCAATGCAATAGGGGATGGCAGGGAAAACAGCATCCAGACAGTCTTTGATTGCCGATGGTTTGCCGGGCAGGTTGACCATCAGGCTTTTCCCTCGAATACCGGCTGTCTGTCTCGATAGAATGGCCGTTGGCACAAACTTTAGACTTACCTGTCGCATCAGCTCGCCAAAGCCCGGCATGAGCTTTTCACTCACGGCTTCCGTTGCTTCGGGGGTGACATCCCTCGGGGCTGGCCCAGTGCCACCTGTTGTTACAATCAGACAGCAGCCTTCAGTATCGGCAAGTTCGATTAATGTCTGTTTTATCAGATCCTGGTCATCGGCAATAATCCGTGTGACAGGCTCCCAGGGGGAAGTGAGAATTTGTGATAATTCTTTGTGAATTGCCGGACCACCAAGATCTTCATATTTACCACGGCTGGCCCGATCAGATACGGTAACAATTCCAATTTTTGCAATGGAGGATGGATCGGTGATCATGGTCTTGAAGGTTCCTAGATTTGATAACTGTTTTAAACGCTTGATCTTTATTCTTGCAATCAACAGGGAAGTTAGAAGAGCAGCGTTGTCATCTCATATAGTAAATTAAAGATGTGGCGTATTTGATGAAGATCAAGGCGTCAATAGCTGGTGATAAGCATTATCGGCGACACAATTATCGATTCATTTCAGAGCTCTTCCTGATGTATAACAAAAATGCACCTCCTCGGGTGCCGCCTTTTACACCAATGCTGTTTGCCGGATTTCTGATCCGCCCGATCCCGGCATTTTCTTTCAAGCCAGTTGTCAAACATGTTCTGGACAGGATGAAAAAGTTATATCCAGAAATTTTTTCCCGGTTGGCTATTTTGGAAAATACCAATTTTCTCATTCGACCGACAGATTTGCATTACAGCTTTCATCTGTCTGTTCAAGAAGGTGAAACACATGTTGAGGTCAGGGATAATAGCACTGAGCATCCCGAGTTTCAGGCTGTTATTTCTGGGCCAATGCTGGACTTGATCAGATTGCTGGAAGGACGCGTCGATGGTGATGCTCTTTTCTTTTCCAGAACCTTGAATATCGAGGGTGATACCGAGGCTGTGCTGACACTTCGGAATGCTGTGGATAGTGCTGATGTTTCTCTTGTTGATGTGATGGGTGGGCCAGTTGCTTTTATGAAGCCCGGGTTTGACAAAATGCTCTCAAAAATTGGCTCTGTTTTCGAACAGCTTGAGAGAGATTTTGTAACGGTACAACAATCGATTTTGCTTCCGGCGGCGCGGCATATGCGGGAAGTGGATGAAGAGCTGGACAGGATGGAAAATCGGATGATGAAGATGGATAAAGAGCTTGTCAAAGTGAAAACATCCCTGAAGAAATCATCGCAGCAAGTGCAAGGAGCTAGATAATGGAGCTTGTTTGTCCTGCTGGCACACCAGCTTCTTTGCGAGCTGCGTTGGATGCGGGTGCTGATGTTGTATATGTCGGCTTTAGGGATGAAACGAATGCCCGTAATTTCCCGGGACTGAATTTTAGCCCTGAGGAGCTAAGGGAGAGTTTGCAAAAAGCTCACGATATGGGACGTCAGGTTTATGTTGCAATCAACACCTATCCGCAAGCTGGAAATTTGGACCCTTGGTATAAAGCGGTTGATAATGCTGCTAGAATCGGTGTTGATGCCGTTATTCTGGCCGATATCGGGTTGCTGGATTATGCCAAACGACAGCACCCGGAATTAAGACGGCATTTATCTGTCCAAGCCTCTGCATCTAATCCCGAATCAATCAATTTTTATCGCTCTGCATTTGATGTTCAGCGTGTCGTGCTTCCGCGTGTATTAACCGTTCGCGAAATTGGAGAGTTAATTAAAGAAATTGATGTTGAGACCGAGGTTTTTGCCTTTGGTGGGATGTGTGTCATGGCGGAAGGTCGGTGTTCACTCTCTTCCTATGCGACAGGTAAATCCCCCAATATGAACGGTGTTTGTTCGCCAGCCAGCCATGTTGAATATGAGCAGCGTCGCGGAAAACTTGTGTCGAGGTTAGGGGAATTTACCATTAACTCTTTTCCTAATGATGAAGCTGCAGGCTACCCAACTCTATGTAAAGGCAGGTTTGTCGGACACACTGGCGATCCGTCGTATCTTTTTGAAGAGCCAACATCGCTGAATGTCATGATGATGCTGCCGGAACTTATTCAGGCAGGGGTAAGGGCACTCAAGATAGAAGGTCGTCAACGGGGTAAAGCCTACGTTTATCAGGTTGTGTCCGGTTATCGAAAAGCCATTGATGCCGCAATGAAAGGTGAACCAGTTCCATTTATAGATATGGGGAATATTACCGAGGGAACCCGGTCAACGGCAGGTGCCTATGAAAAGAACTGGAGATAAGATTTAATGAGTTCACGGGTAATAAATTCACAGGCGAAACTGACACTTGGTCCTGTTCTTTATAATTGGCCAGCGGAACAAAGGCGTGATTTTTACTTTCAGATAGCAGACGAAGCACCTGTTGACGTTGTCTATATTGGTGAAGTTACCTGTTCCAAGAGAGCGCCGTTCTTTACACCTTTCATTCCAGAGATTTGTGATCGTCTGGAAAAGGCTGGCAAAGAAGTTGTTATCTCAAGCCTTTCACTCGTGATGTCCAAGAGGGAGAGGAAGGAGCAGCACGAACTTGTTCAGGATAATCCCTGGATTTTGGAAGCAAATGACCTTTCGGCCATAGAATTACTCAAGGAGCGCGCGCATATCGTTGGTCCCTTTGTAAATGTCTATAACGAAGATACATTGGATTACTTTTATCGGAATGGTGCACAGCGGGTTGTCTTGCCGTGCGAGTTATCGGGGAAAGCTATCGAGCGACTTCTGGCATCTAATAAAAACAGAGAGATAGAAATTCAGGCTTTCGGGCGTGTTCCACTGGCCCTTTCTGCACGCTGTTATCACGCCAGATCTCATGGCCTGAGTAAGGATGGTTGCTTGTATGTATGTGAACAAGATCCTGATGGTATGAACGTTGAAACACTGGATGGGGAGGCATTTCTTACGGTGAATGGAACGCAGACAATGTCTTACACAGTAAATAATCTGTTGGCTGAGATTGTCGATTTAAACAGATTAGGGGTGACGCATTTCAGATTGTGGCCACAACAGGTTGATATGGTTCGGGTTATAGAAACCTATCGTGCGGAGCTGGACGGAACGATTACACACAAAGAGGGGCAAGAAACTTTGTCAGACCTTATTGATTTTGCGCCCTTTGCGAATGGCTTTTACCATGGGGTAGAGGGGAATAGGCTGGTCGAATAATTAGCTCTGAGTATAACAGTAGCTCCAATTATGGCAGCCCTGCTGTGAACGTGTTATAGTGCTCCTCGGTAGGGAAATATATCGCTTCGCAGGTTGGCTTGGATTTATATTCTAAACAAGAGCGTCTGACGTGGGATGAGAAAAACAGGATTCTATACGAGTACTGGCTTTCCATTCATCCTGATAAAGACACGCTTCCGGGGCGGCAACACCTTGACCCAATTGATATTCCATCATTATTACCAAATGTTTGGCTTACTGATGTTGTTAAAGATCCGGTGCGTTTTCGGTTTCGCCTGTTTGGTACTGCGCATTATGGTGCAATGGATCGGGATTGTACAGGGATGTGGGTTGACGAGGCTTTTCCAGACTTTTTGGGTTCAGGGGTTTATGGTGATTATATAAGTATTGTCGATAAAAAAATATCAAGTTATCGCAAAGGTCCTGCTTCATTTCACATTCCGAATTATAAAATGATTGAGCGTATTATGTTGCCGTTGGCTGAAAATGGTACTGATGTGAATATGATTTTAGCTTTAACTGTCTATTTTTAATTTCATTTGTATTTGTTCTGTTTGAGATATTTGCAGAACATTTTCTTTCTAAACTTAATGAAACGTTATTTTAACTGTAACTCATTTTCTCGAGGAAAAATTATGGCTGCCGTGCAAGAGTCTTATCTTGAAAAATTAATGTCTGCATCCACAGCAGCACAGATGATTAAAGACAAGAGCAATCTTATGATTTCTATGGGGGTGTCTATGCCCCCGGCGTTAATGCGGGCGATTGCTGACCGGGCAATGAGGGGTGATCTTACATGTCTGAAAGCTTATTACATGCATGCCAGCTCGCATGCGGGTGAGACAATTCTTGATCCAAAAGTTATGTCTGTTATCAAACCGCATTCATTCTTTATGAGTAGCCATGACCGACAGATTGAAAAACTTGGCTTGGAACAAGGCGAGCGCTGGCTGGAATACATTCCATGTACCTTTCATCAGGTAGGCCGTCTCATGAGCGAAACTTTAGGAGCTGATTGTTTTATTACGACCGTTTCCCCTATGGATCGACATGGATATTTTAGCCTGGGAACCAATAGTGATTACGGAACCACAGTTGCCCGTAATTGCGGGAAATTGATCGTTGAGGTTAACAGGGAAATGCCAAGGGTTTTTGGCGAAGCGTTGATTCATATCTCGGAAGTGGATGCAATTGTCGAAAATCATGTTCCGCTTCAGGAAGTTTTGCCGTCAATACCACAAAAGGTGGATGAAATAATTGCCAGGCAGATAGTAGAGCTGATCCCGGATGGTGCTACCATTCAAATGGGCGTTGGTGGCGTACCAAATGCGGTCGCTGGTTATCTGGGAAAACACAACGATTTGGGATTGCACAGTGAACTCTTGTCGCCGGGAATTATGAACCTGATCAAAAGTGGGGTTATCAACGGTCAGCGTAAGACATTACATAGATTGAAACACCTCTTTACTTTGGCACTGGGTAATAAAGAACTCTATGATTTTATGGATGACAATCCCTCACTTGCAGGCTATCCGGCTTCCTACATTAATGATCCGACAGTTATTGCTCAGAATGAGAATATGATTTCTGTAAATTCAGCATTACAGGTTGATTTAACCGGACAAATTAATGCTGAATATCTGAGGGGGAGGGAGTTTAGTGGCCCGGGTGGACAGCTTGATTTTGTTCGTGGAGCCTATGCCTCGCGTGGTGGTAAATCTTTTGTTGCTCTGCATTCAACGGCAAAGTCGGGCAGTGTCTCGCGGATTGTATCGCAACTGGACGGGCCCGCGACAGATCCTCGCATGGATACACATCACGTTGTGACTGAATATGGTATGGTTGATCTGAAGGGATTATCTCTTTCTCAAAGAGCAGAGTCTCTGATTGCCATTGCCCATCCGGATTTTCGCGATGAATTAAGAGAAATGGCTAAATCACGCGGTTTGTTAAGTTGTTAGCGAGATTAATTATCTTCCTGCGATCAAGTCCTGTTATAATTATATGACGGGCTTTGTTGCGGTGCACAATTGATCTGGTTATAGTATCTCTTGCGTGTCATTGAGCACGAGTATTATCCCGAACACTACAGAGATTTATAGAATGACTAAACGTACAACTATCCCACAGATTATGCGCCTTAAAGGGCAACGCCCTATTGTGAGTCTGACGGCTTACACGGCATCGCTGGCTAATCTGTTGGACGAGCATGTCGATCTTCTGTTGGTTGGCGATAGCATGGGAATGGTCATATACGGAATGTCCAATACGCTGGGTGTAACACTGGATATGATGATTGCTCATGGTGCGGCGGTTGTTCGCGGTAGCAAAAAGGCCTGTGTGATCGTGGACATGCCTTTTGGTAGCTATCAGGTTTCTCCTGCACAAGCATTTGAAAACGCGGCACGGATTATGTCCGAGACGGGGTGTGCGGGGATAAAGCTTGAAGGAGGCCAGGAAATGTCCGAAACCATCGCTTTTCTTGTAGAGCGCGGTGTGCCCGTTTTGGCACATGTAGGGCTGTTGCCTCAACATGCCAACAGAGTTGGTGGTTTTTTGACACAACGTGATGAAGAAAAGATTCTGGCTGATGCCCATGCTGTTACTGAGGCAGGAGCTTTTGCAACGGTAATTGAATGTACTGAACCTGCAATCTCGCACCGGATAAGCGAAGAGATTGCAATTCCGACAATTGGAATTGGCGCTGGGTCTGATTGCGATGGTCAAATACTCGTCACCGAAGATATGATTGGGCAAGGAACAGGCTATGTTCCTTCTTTCGTAAGACGATATGCACAGGTGCATGAAGACATCACCAAAGCAGTACAGAATTATGCCAATGATGTTCGCAACCGGGATTTCCCTAATAATTAGCTACAAGAAGTTAGCGATCTGCAAGAATGATTTCTTAATCAGGTGGCCTTTTAATCAATCTGTTCTGTAGAACATGTTTCGGGATGTTTAACGGTTACGGTTTTGTTTAGGAGTATATTCTCTCTCTAACCAGAATTTTAGCTTTTCAGGGGCCTCGGTGAGTCCCTTTTTTATGAGTTCCTGCATACGTGAGCCGCTGTAATATCGTTCTTCCTGAATTCTGCTCCCATACCATTGCTGCCAGTGGAGACCGTTGATGTGAAACTCCTGATCTTTTTGATTCGTAAAGAGTGATTTGTTGAAAAACAGGCAAATTTGTTGCTCTGGGACAATCGTCAAACCTTCGATCTTTCCGCTTATTTTTTTTGCGCTATTGATATAGGGCTCTTGTTTTTTTCGACTCTCGGCTTTGTTGTGTGCAAACAAATTATCATTTTCGAACATGATCCCTGTGTCGTGAAAATAGAGATCCAAAGCTTCCAGGACGTGTCCTTGATTAAGCAGATGTATCTGACCTTTCACGTTGGTTTCAAAATTATCTGTCAAAGCGTGCATTGGGGGATCCGTAATTATTATTGCTGACGTGATTGGAAGTGAATGTCTTTGTTTTAAAGATTACTGCCTCTTTAAAAAGTAAAATTATGTTGAATGGAGCTATTCAATTTCTGAAAGAGGGCTTAAACATCCCCGAATGGTCGAATTTTCTTTTATGATCTCACTGGCTCTGACATAAGAGCATCAGGTACGAGAGCGTGGATTTATGCCTGCTTTCTCGCAATGAAATTATAGACAACATATTATAAATGAGGGCATGAACGTGAGTGAAAGAAATACTGAAAGTGATGAGCTTCTTGATGGCTTGAGGGATGAGCTGGTCGAGTTTGGCGCGGAAGACTTGATCGTTTTTGGTCTTCGCTACACAGATGATGATGAAATTGATCTTTCCATCTGGGATTCTCTGGGTGATCCGGAACTGGTAGCTGATCTTTTGGAAGATTATGTAAAAGCCTATCGCCGTGAGAATAAGACAAAGAAATGAGTGGTGCGAGTGGCCAGAACCTAGAAGATAAAGCGGGACCTAGAAGACAAAGAACGAAGATATGAGCGAAAACGAAACCAAAGAAGACGAATTCTCATGGGATGCAATTGTTACTTTGCGTGGCAGTGAGGTTGTTATTCCACTAAAGGCCTCTGTGATTAAGCAGGAAATCGAAGATCAGATTTCGATCAAAGGTTCTCATCGCAAAGCAATCTTGCGATCTACCATCAAGAAATTTTCTGCAGGTTTGAAAAAAGGTGTGGAAAATTTACAGGGTGAAGCTTTGCAGGAATTCCAGTGGAATGCTTTTATTTTGTTGATTGATGATATTATTGCAAACCGGCATATGGCAATGAGATCAGATGTGTCATTGGTTGAAGAAGCTATTGCAGATTCTCGATTGCAAGCGCCGAAGTAATTCAATCCGTTTGTCGGGCGTAGAAGATCAGGTTTGCCTTAAGGGCTTAATAGGCCGAACAAGAGTGTTGCAGAGATGGAAAAGAGATTAACGGCGTCTCATTGGGGAACATATTATCTTTCTGTTGATCAGGGCAAGATTACTGCTGTTGAACCTCATGAAATGGATCCCGATCCATCTGCTATCGGCCAGTCATTTGTTGATGGCATACAACATCCCTGTCGTATAAAGCGTCCTGCTGTGCGAAAAAGCTATCTGGAAAAAGGCCCGGGGGCCGCAACAGATAAGCGTGGTGCAGAACTCTTTGTCGAGGTGGAATGGGATACTGCTTTTGACCTGGTTGCCAAAGAACTGGATCGTGTTCGAACCGATTTTGGTAATCAGGCTATTTTTGCAGGATCTTACGGTTGGGCCAGTGCAGGGCGTTTTCATCATGCGCCAAGCCAAATTCATCGCTTTATGAATTCTATTGGTGGTTATACCAAATCTGTGAATACATATAGCTATGCTGCTTCTGAAGTAATTTTACCTCATGTTGTTGGCACGATGGACTGGTTACTGGCACAGCATACATCCTGGCCTGTTCTGGAAAAGCATTGCCGACTGATGGTAATGTTTGGGGGAATTGCCCTTAAAAACGGACAGCTTAATGCCGGTGGTGTTGGCCGCCATACGGCAAAGGAAGGGTTGCTCGCCTGTAAAGCGGCGGGAACCAAGTTTGTGAACTTTGGCCCGATCCGTGAAGACGTTGATGATGCTTTGGACGCGCAACACCATCAATTGCTCCCCGGGAGTGATGTCGCCGTCATGCTTGCCTTGGCTTATCACCTTTATACCGAAGGCCTTCATGATCAGGAATTTCTGAATAAATACTGTGTCGGATTTGACCAGTTCAAACCTTATTTACTGGGCAAAACCGACGGACAGGCCAAGGATGCAGACTGGGCTGAGAAGATTTCAGGTGTAGAAGCATCGATCATTCGCAATCTTGCTGTGGACATGGCAAGCAAGCGAACAATGGTCACGGCTAGTTGGTCCCTTCAACGTGCTGATCACGGAGAGCAAACCCATTGGATGACAATCGTTCTGGCAGCCATGCTGGGACAGATCGGTTTGCCGGGTGGGGGCTTCGGGCTTGGTTATGCTGGTGTTAATGGGATTGGGCATCAGTTCAGGAATTTTATATGGGCGTCGCTTGATCAGGGTGTTAATAGTGTTCGGGATTTTATCCCTGTGGCACGGATCAGCGATTTGCTTTTAAATCCCGGGGGGCGTTTCACCTATAATGGCCAAAGCTATACCTATCCCGATACAAAAGTGGTGTATTGGGCAGGTGGCAACCCGTTCCATCACCATCAGGATTTGAACAGGTTATTGAAAGCCTGGCAAAAACCGGACAGCGTTATTGTGCATGAACAGACATGGAATGCCTTATCCCGCCACGCTGATATTGTTCTGCCTGCAACGATGACAGCGGAACGCAATGATATTGCCTGTGCCAAGCGTGACGATGATATTTTTGCATTGAAACAGATTGTTGAACCCATCGGAGAGGCAAAAAACGATTATGATATTTTTTGCGGGATTGCACGCTCTATTGGCGCTCTGGATCGTTTCAGTGAAGGCCGCAATGAAATGGATTGGCTCAAGCTGTTTCACGCTAAAAATCGGCAGCGTGCGGCTAGTTTTGGGATTGATATGCCTGACTTTGACACTTTTTGGGAAACTGGCGAATATTCGTTGCCTGCGGGTAAAGATTTAGTCCTGCTTGAAGATTTCCGTAATGACCCGGAAGGTCACAAGCTTAGAACACCATCTGGATTGATTGAGATTTATTCCCAGACAGTTGCTTCTTTTAAGCTGGAAAGTTGCCAGGGACATCCAATGTGGCTGGAACCTAAAGAGTGGTTGAGATCTTCTTGTGCGAAGAAATTTCCTTTGCATCTGATATCCAATCAATCGACAACGCGCCTCCATAGCCAGCTTGACCATGGGAAGACCAGTCAAGAAAGCAAGGTATCTGGCCGTGAAGCCATGACAATACATCCTGATGATGCGCGAGAGAGAGATCTTAAGGCCGGGGATGTGGTTCGGGTTTTCAATGAACGTGGTGCGACCCTCGCAGGCGTGATTATCAGCACAGCTGTACAGCCCGGTGTTATCCAGCTTCCGACAGGGGCATGGTACGACCCGATTGAGCCTGGAGTGATTGGAAGCTTGGATAAAGCTGGTAACCCCAATGTCTTGACAAGAGATGAAGGTACGTCAGAACTGGGGCAGGGTCCTGCAGCTCACTCAACACTGGTTGAAGTTGAAAAGTATGAAGGCTCTGTTCCCGAGGTTACAGCTTATATACCCCCTGAAATGATCTTGTTGTAACTAATCCCTTAACTAATCCCTCTGCACAAGAGATTATATCGACTTCCGGGATGGTTAGAGGCCGGGATATTATGGGCGATGGCTGGTGCCCCATTTATAGGTCGCGTTTTTCAGGCTGGCGAAAACCCAACTGTCGTTTTTCCTTGGGGCGTCATTTCTATTGAAAGCGGCTGATGAAATCAGATGATAGGCACCATTCTGGTATATAAAGGTCGGCAAGGATCTTTGTGCTACATTCGTTCCGCGGCAGGGAATGGCACCAACATGAGGCAACCTTTGTTTGGAAACCTGTTGTGAGCATCCACTGGAAAGGCGAACAGCATGTTCCCAGCCGTTGTGATATCCGGCGTTAAACATCTTGGCTGATCCTGATCGCAGGTGACGCCGTATACCTTTATTCAAGCTTTTTAACCCAAGCCAGCCTGTGTATTGTCCCAAGGGTTCTTTCAATGTGACGATCGCCCAGTCACCCGCAATACTGGCGAGACTATTAGGTGATTTGGGATCATAGCTGTCAGATATCTCTACGCGTGCAATGTTTGAAGACGCCATGTGTCTGTCATGTTGATAGGCTGCACGATAGTGAAGTTCATTGCTGTTCCACCATCGCTTTTCCGCTTTGTTGTAAAGGCAGTTCGCCTGGGTAAAGAGGTGTTTCTTCCCGATCATGACGCCAGTGCAATGACTTTTACCACCAATGTTCAGGCGCCCGATTGTACTCCAGGGATACGTCAGTGCATCGACTGTGCCTTTGTTATCCTCTATTTTTTTTGAGGAAGATACCTTTACAGCTTTCTCATTGTAGAAGGAGGAAGCCTGTGTTGCAGGAACGGTTACTACTGATAAAATAAAGGCGCCAAGACCGAGGGCAAAAAGCTTCGATATTTGAGCAGACAAGGCTGGATACTTATGAAACATCTACAAACAAACTTCTGTTAAAAACTCTACGGCTAACTCTGTGGTGAGAACGAAGGTATCAAGTTGTCTCGGGGGTGAGTGTGACCATTTTGGGGTTCTTTTTTTAACCGATTCTTAATAAATTCAAACCCCTATAGCTATTCTGGTTTTAAGTTTGACAATTGAAATTTAGCCCTGTTTTTGCCTGTTTAGATGAAAAACAGTGGTGAAGAAGAGAAAATTCTATACTATGACTTGCTCTTAAGAGTTTGAAACGGTATAGCTATCACTGAATTTATTTCTTGCTGTGGGTTGCAGCACTCATTAAGGGGTGGACAATGAAAACCAAAAGTTTTCTGTTCGGGGCTGTTGCGGCTGTGATCGCTGCTGCACCGGCAAACGCTGGTCCGCTGGACGCTATGTTCGGTGGTTTATTCGATACTGACAGTGCTCAGGGTCTTGAAGTTGAAGGTGTTCAGTTCAGTAATGCCTTGTACGACGGTTATCTTGCTCTTTCCGAAGAGCGTGATGATAACTGGGATCTGGTTGATGCCGAGCATTTCAATCACAAAGCACGTACTGCTGCGCGTCGGTCTTCTGTCTTGCCGGATGCTCCGGATGATCGTTGGTTGCGCGATGATCAAAAGCCTGAGTTTGCCGATGCACTGTTGCGTATGCGCAAAGCTTTTGATCGTGGTGGTCGCGTTGTTGCGCCTCAGTTGGCTGCTAAAGCTCAGGTTAATTATGATTGCTGGATTGAAGCAACAGAAGCTGGGCGCTCTGTTCAGTATCAACCCTCATCACGTGGTGCTGAGTGTAAAGAAGCTTTCGATGCTGCGATGAACGGCCTTGATGCGCTTGCAACTTTCAAGCTGACAGACTTCCAGCCGTACATCTCTCCTGCACCAGCTGCAGAAGAGGCACCACTGGCAAGTTCTTTCCTTGTGTACTTCAACTTTGACAGCACTGTTGCAACAGACGCCGGGCGTCAATCTCTGGAAGAAGCGCTTTCGGCAGCGCAAAGCAATGATGCGACAACAGTTCGTATGGTTGCGCACGCTGACCGTTCCGGTGCAGTTGATTACAACCAGGCACTTTCTCAGCGCCGTTTATCTGTCGTGATGGAAGCAATGGCGCGTGCCGGTGTTGATGTCGGGCGTATCGTTCCAGATGCTGTTGGTGAGACGCAGTCTCTGGTACCAACTGAAGATGGTGTTCGTGAGCCTGGTAACCGCGTCGTGGAAATCGATCTGGTTCAGTAATCTGATTTGACTATGTAAAATTCGACCTCCTGGTCATCTAAAAGCCCTGCCGATTCGGTGGGGCTTTTTTGTTATCTATGTCCCGTCCTGAAATAAGTTTACATATTGGAGACTTATAATGGGACATTCAAAGACAGAGCGGGTTAGGCGTAGTCAAAAGGATTATCCTTTAGGCTTTAAATTTTCAGTTGTTGATGAGATAGAAAAAGGCGATCTGACTTATAAGCAAGCTCAGGATCTTTATGGCATTCAAGGCCGGAGTACTTGCTTAACGTGGCTTCGCAAGCATGGTAAACTTGATTGGTCGAAACCTTTGAACCATTTAGCCATGCCAAAGAACAAAGAAACTCCCGCCCAGAAGATCAAACGCCTTGAACGGGCTCTTGAGGATGAACAGCTCAAGAACATTGTTTATGGGGAAATGATGAATGTTATTCACGAAGAATACGGGATTGATCTGCGAAAAAAGTACTTAAGCACACTCTCTGGGTCAGTAAAGAAAAAGGACTGATCCAGCTCGCAAGGGTGTGCCCTTTGTTTGA
>NZ_OMPU01000017.1 GCF_900313065.1 Kiloniella sp. EL199 | reverse complement strand
GTAAACAACAACACCCCAGAAAGACACATGAGAAATAATTGTTTCGAAATGCTGAAAGCTACCAAAAGGCCCCATAAAAACAAGACAAGCTAAAACAACAGTGCTTTGTGTCAAAACGGCTGCGTAGAGATCCCCTTCTCTCGTAACACCGTATAATCTTCTAATTCGTGTTGACCACTCAACAACTGCTTGCATCATGATATCCTGCAAATCATAAGTAAACCAAAAAAATTTCATAATAGAAATTTTCATTTTGTAGTAACAATAAAATAATTAATCTCATTATAAAAAATTAAGTATAAAAAAATAATTACAATGCGCACAATCACCTCGAAGCACAAATATTTCAAAAGTATTATAATTAACTTATCAATACTCTTAAACTATAAATACATTAAATAAACCACAAACAACACACCTATAATTATATAATACTATCTTCATGCATAATTATGCATAACAATACTATAAAAAAGTCGCTATCGAAAAATCTTTAAGAAAAGCATCAAGTCGCTATCGAAAAATCTTTAAGAAAAGCATCAAATAGATCTTTTAATATCGCGTTAACCAGATAAAGCAAACAACATTTCGCGTACAGCACTTACGAAATGGCGTCGAGTTATGACCTCATTCTTTATTGAAGCATTACGCACTTCGTGGTGGCTACCTTACCTACTTAAAAAAATCAATCAAACTAATTAAATCTATAATAAAAATCGAAAAATTCGATATATCTGACATTTGTTTAAAAAATAAAACACTACCATTAGGTGTGCTTTGGTCTGCATAAGGGATCTAATTACAAATACTCCAGTATAACTTGATCAGTTACATCCCCACTCGTTATTATGAAGCACTCTCGCCCCTCCGGAAACACCGCCCCCAATTACGAAGAACCTTGTTCACTAACGAAAAACGCACGCCGCCTTGGCGTTTTCACGAAAATTCAATTGAGCGCATACGACAGATAACCTTAAATACAACTGAAAGTAGTTTTTTATATCAGTAATAAAGAATAAAAAAATGAAAATAAAATCGCCCATAATTACTCTACACAAGGATAAAAATGGAATATACAAAATAAAAAACAATAAAAAAATAGAATACAAGTCAGTAAAACCTACCTTTAAATCTGCACAAAAACCTAACAAAGAGATGTTAAAACTTAAAACAGGCACATTATTAGATATTATTATTTAAAAGAGCATAACCATGAAGAGAAGGCAGTTTATAAAAGGAATAGCTGAGGTTGGTTTAGCATCTCTAATACCAAATGTGCTTCTTGCAAAAGAGACGAAAACCAATCCCTTTATAAAAAGAGGCTTTTCTGTACTGCCACCTAACGGATGGATAAAATTCCTGGATACCAACAAATTATTTCTAAAACAAACTTGTATTCAACGATCAGATCAAATAAGCAACTTAGAATTGAAAGGTATTTATTCCTTAAATCAGCATATTAATAATACGGTAAAATATGCTGGAGATCATCCAAGAGATAAATGGGAAATTGCCAAAGAAAGCGGTGACTGTGAAGATTTTGCTTTAAGAAAACTACATGACATCGTTTACAAAAACAAACTATTGCCTCGATCTTGCTTCTCCGTTGCATTGTGCACAACAGAGAAAAAAAAACTCCACCTTGTTCTCATCTTACATACCCTGGATGGGGATTATGTTTTAGACTCAAGATTTGATCATATTACAACCTGGAACAACCTCCCATATAACTGGTTATCGATTGAGGGACAAAAAAATTCCAGATTATGGACAATGATCATATAAACATAAATCAATATCAGTTCTACTATTTACCTGCACGGACGGCAAGTAAAGCGCCATTTTCAAACGGTTCCGCCAGAGGGTTAAAGCTGATCTATTTAAAACCATAAGCACTGTTACGGATTTTGAAACCGAATTAGCTGCAAATGACCTTACTCTTTTTGTAAAGCCGTTAATATATAACATAAAGTACATTATGTTATATATTACTACGTGCGCGAGGGGGGAGTCAGAGGATAGCTGGTGACCTGAGCCCCAAGTTCCCTCCAGTTATAAATAGAGACCTTGGTTAAATAATTGTTGGCCTTATGTGGCTATTTTGTCCACCTTAAATTTCCTTATATATTCCGCTGGCGGGATGTTTCCGATTGCAGAATGAGGTCTGAGTTGATTGTAATCCTTTCTCCAATCTGCGAGCACTTCGCGGGCGTGTTTCAAAGAACTAAACAGCGTTTCATTCAGACATTCATCTCGCAATTTGCCATTAAAACTTTCGATGAATGCATTTTGTTGTGGTTTTCCAGGTGCAATATAATGCCAGTCAATCGTAGCTTCCTGTACCCATTTCAAAATGGCAGTACTCGTAAACTCCGTCCCATTATCTGAGACAATTGTCTTTGGTTTCCCACGATCGGCAATGATCTGTTTAAGCTCTCGCACGACCCGTGATCCTGATAGAGAGGTATCTGCAATCAGGGCTATATTCTCGCGTGAAAAATCATCGACAACTGTTAACATACGGAAACGTCGCCCGTCGTTTAGAGCATCTGATACGAAATCCAGGCTCCAACGTTGATCAGGGGCTTTCGGTTATACCATAGGCCTGCGTGTGCCAAGAGCGCGTTTCCTACCGCTACGACGCTTGACTTGCAGGTTTTCCTCGCCGTAAATCCTGCGAAGCTTTTTGTGGTTCACCAAAACACCATCTCGTTCCAGCATAATGTGAATACGACGATAGCCAAAGCGACGACGTTCTGTGGCAACCTTACGTATTGCTGCACGAAGATCACCATCATCGGAGCGCTTGGATTGATAGCGAATGCTTGAACGATCAGCTTGCAAAACATCACACGCCCGACGCTGGCTCACCCCGTGTTCGCAACAGGCATGTGCCACCGCTTTTCGCTTGGCTTCGGG
Source organism: Kiloniella sp. EL199 (assembly GCF_900313065.1). Lineage (GTDB taxonomy): Bacteria > Pseudomonadota > Alphaproteobacteria > Kiloniellales > Kiloniellaceae > Kiloniella. The sequence continues at coordinate 308 of NZ_OMPU01000017.1, read as the reverse complement.
CGTACCATTTTTTTGAATTGATGTCTTTCAACACCGCATTATCAAGCAAACTCTCAGCCAGAAGCTTTTTGAGCCGGTTGTTCTCACTTCAGATTCCTGTTCCTTTAGAATACCTATTATCTGCTCTTCGTTAAAACGTGACTTACGCATCGTCCATCTCCAAAGGTTCGAAGGACTCTACAGTAATATGGAGGAACTTTCAGGGCTCACGTCAATGTTTATCTATAATGATAATCGAGGATCTTTGAAGCTCTCTTTGTCGAAACTCAAAGTTTTCCTCGTAGTTTCACAATAAACCACTGCAGAAT